>NZ_JBYRIZ020000001.1:0-1333223 GCF_058349845.2 Microbacterium cucumeris | reverse complement strand
GAGGCCACCCAGAGCTGGGTGGCCTCTTTCGCGTTAACGGCCGTTCAGCCCACGACCGTGGGCATCACGAGGCTCACCGCGATGCCGATCATGACGACGGCGATGAGCGCATCCAGGACGCGCCAGGCGCGGGGTGTGCTGAGCCAGCGGCCCAGGTAACGGGCACCGAATCCCAGCGCGGTGAACCAGACGGCGCTCGCCACGATCGCGCCGCAGGCGAAGAGCCAGCGTGCGTCGCCGTGGGTCGCGGCGATCGAGCCGAGCATCAGGACGGTGTCCAGATAGACGTGCGGGTTGAGCCAGGTGAGGGCGAGGACGGTGAGCACGACCGGCGCGAGAGCGGTGCGCTGCGTCATGCGAACGGTTCCGCCGGTCGAGATCGTTTCGGGCGTCTCCTGCTCGGCGGCGGATCCCGCGCCGGTGGCTTCCGCGGTTTCCAGACCCTGACCCGTGCCGCGCCACGCGCGCCCGGCGGCGAGCAGGCCGTAGCCGAGCAGGAACACCGCGCCGAGCCAGCGTGCGGCGTCGACCAGCCAGGGCACGGACTCGAGCACATATCCGAGCCCCGCGACGCCGGCGACGATCAGCGCGGCGTCGGAGATCGCGCACACGAGGACGACCGGCAGAACGTGCTCACGACGGATGCCCTGCCGAAGGACGAAGACATTCTGCGCCCCGATGGCGACGATGAGCGAGAGTCCGAGCCCGAGGCCCGCGAGGAACGAGATCATGCACCCACGCTACGTACGGGCCTTCATTAGGTACAGCGAAGAGATCTAACCGCGCATTAGGCTGGTTTATGTGCAGGCGAGGATCCCTCTGGACGCCGCGGTCACGGTCGCGGCCATCGTCGACGGCGGGAGCCTCGACCAGGCTGCTCGGGCGCTGAACATCACGCCCTCGGCGGTGAGTCAGCGGCTGAAGGCTCTCGAAGAGCAGCTGGGACGCGTGCTCATCGTCCGCGGACGTCCCGCTCGGCCCACCTCGGCGGGCGAGGCCATCGTCCGGCTCGCACGGCAGCTCGCCCTCCTCGAGCACGATGCGCTGTCGGGCTTCGGTCTCGACGATGCCGAGGACGCCCGGGTGTCCGTTCCTCTGGCGGTGAACGCCGACTCGATGGCGACGTGGTTCCTGTCGCCTCTCGCGCGTCTGGCCGAGCGCCACGGCATCGACTTCGACCTGCATCGTGACGACCAGAACTTCACCGCACGGCTCCTGGAGGCAGGCACCGTGATGGCGGCCGTCACCTCGGAGGACAACCCGGTGGCCGGCTGCACCGTGACCGCTCTGGGCGTGCTGAGCTATCGCGCGATGGCCACGCCGGCGTTCATCTCCCGCTGGTTCCCTGACGGGGTGAACCGGACGACGCTCCGCCGTGCGCCCTTCGTGGACTTCGACCGGCGTGACTCGCTGCAGCACGCTTGGCTGGCGTCTCAGGGTGTCGACGAGCACGGGGTTCCCCGGCATTACGTCCCCGCATCGCACGACTATGCGCAGGCGGTGCGGCTCGGCCTGGGGTGGGGGATGGTGCCGTCACTGCAGGCCGAGGAACCCGGGACGCCGGGCCTCGAGCACCTCGGCGGCCGGACCGTGCGCGTGCCGCTGTACTGGCAGCAATGGAATCTGCGCTCGGAACTGCTCGACGCGATCGCCGCGGAGATCGCGGTCGAGGCGCGGCAGGTGCTCGAGCGCTGAGGGATCAGTCCGACAGAGCGAGCGCGCGGAACATGTCACGCTCGCGCAGCGCGTCACGGCGGGTGTCGGCGGGGGCGATGCGGGACGGCGGGCGCTGGCCTGTCGTGCGATGGTAGAGCTCGTCGATCAGCCGGGTCGCCATGTGGACGAGTCGGCCGATCTCCTTGTCATCGCGGTCGATCCACACGCATCGCGGCTCGTCGTGGACGGGGCGGAACTGATCGTGCTCCTCCCAGACGAACAGCGTGCGCTCGGCGCCGAGCACATGCTGCTGCCACCAGACCTGACGAAGATATGTGCGCGGGATGGATCGCCAGTCCTTGTTGGTGGTTTTGATCTCGGCCAGCGTCACGCGCCCCGCCGCGTCCTGGGTGATCCCGTCCGGGGTCGCGAGATGGCGGTGCTCCAGCTCGGCACGGAACAGAGCGGAGGACGGCTGGATGCCGTGCGTGGCCGCGACCCAGGCGGCGATCTCCGGCTCGCGCCTGCGCCCGTGGTCGGTGAAGGCGTTGCCGCCGAAGCGCGCCCCGCCGCCGAGCTTCGCATCCGCGGCGCGGGTGATCGACTTCTCGCCGGACAGACCTGCGACGTCGGTCGCGGTGATGCCCCGGGCCCTGGCGCGAAGCCAGGCGACGCGGTCGCGGGAGTCCGCGATGATGCGCGCTTGGAGTTCCGGAGTCACCCTTCGACCATAACCCCGATGGCGGACGCCGTCCGCCCGACGCACCGTCCGGTCAGCGGGACGACGCCCAGTCGGCGGGTCCCGCGGACCCGGCCTGGTAGTCCTCCAGCGGCACGTCACCGCGCTCCCAGACTGCAGCGATCGGCTCGAGGATCCGCCAGCACTGCTCCGCAGCGTCTCCCCGGACGGCGAGCATGGGGTCGCCGTCCAGGATGCTGGAGAGGACCTCCGCATAGGCGCGCAGCGCCCCTTCGCCGAGCTCGGCCGACAGCGTCGTCCGTTCGAGCTCGAGAGGATCATCGGCCCCGTTCACGTTGATCTCGAGGTCCATCCGATCGGGCCCGAGCCAGAACCGCAGCACGGCACCGTCGGCGGAGCCTGTGAAACCGGAGGGCAGGTGCCGCACGGGTCGGAAACGGACCTCGACGACCTGGCGCGGTTCGCCGATCGCCTTGCCCGAGCGCAGCGTGAACGGCACCCCCGCCCAGCGGGAGTTGCGCACCTCGAAGGTCGCCTCGGCCAGCGTCTCGGTGCGGCGTTCGCGGTCGACGCCCAGTTCGTCCACGTAGTCCGGCATCGTGACGTCGCCCACCCGACCGGCCGTGTACCGCGCACGACGGGACGAGGAGAGAGGATCATCGCCCCACACGTGCGTGGCGCGCAGGACCGCGGTCGTGGACTCGCGGAAGTCGATCTCGTTCAGGGCGGCCGGCTCCTCCATGGCGAGGACGGCGAGCACCTGAAGCAGATGACTCTGGATCATGTCGTCCATCGCGCCGGCGTGGTCGTAGTAGCCGGCGCGGCCCTCGAGGCCGAGTCGCTCGTCGTACACGATCTCCACGGACTCGATGTCCTCGGCGGACCACACGGGGGCGAGGAGACGGTTCGCGAAGCGGGCGCCCAGGAGGTTCAGCGTGGTCGACCGGCCGAGGAAGTGGTCGACGCGGAAGATCTGCCGTTCGGGCACCAGCCTCGCCAGCGTCGCGTTGAGCTCGGCAGCGCTGCGCTGATCCGTGCCGAAGGGCTTCTCGAGCACCAGCAACGTGCCGGCCGGGAGGTCGTCGGGATCCAGCGCCGCGCACGCGGCCGCGGCCACCGACGGCGGCACCGCGAAGTAGAGGGCCGAATTCGCCGGGATCGCTGCGAGGAGCTCGCGGACCTGGTCGGGGTTCATCAGGTCGCACTGCCGGTAGGCGATCGCCGTGCGGTCCACGGCGGGCGCGGCATCCGTGGTCGAGAACGACGAGGAGACGACGTCGCGGAGCCGTTCGTCCGACCAGTCCTCGCGATCCGCGCCGATCAAGGACACGCGCCGGGACGACTCGCGCTGGAGCAGCTGACCCAGCGCGGGAAGCAGCAGGCGGGCGCTCAGGTCTCCGCAGACGCCGAAGACGACCAGTGTCGTCGCATCCCCCTGAGCGGCCTCGTGCTGCATGCTGTCACCGTAGACGTCCGGTCCCGGCTCCGCCACCCCGTTGCCGGGCTGGTACCCGCGTGCCACAATCGTGCCCCATGCCGGCTCCGATCGAAGACTATGCCCTGCTCAGCGACTGCCGGACGGCCGCGCTCGTCTCGAAGGACGGCAGCGTCGACTGGTTGTGCCTCCCGCGGTTCGACTCCGCTTCGGTGTTCGGCGCACTGCTCGGTGAACCGACGCACGGATGCTGGAGCCTTCGACCGTCGGCGGGCGAGGCGCGCGTGACACGGCGGTATCTGCCGGACACCTTCATCCTCGTCAGCCGCTGGGAGACGCCGGACGGCGTGGCCGAGGTGCACGAGTTCCTCTCGATCGACGAGGAGCAGACGCACCTCGTGCGACGCGTGGTGGGCGTGTCCGGCGCCGTCGACATGGACACCGAGCTGCGGCTGCACTTCGACTATGCGCGGGCGCTTCCGTGGGTGCGTCAGATCGGGACGGAGACGGAGCCGGCGCTCTGGGCCACCGCCGGTCCCGATGCCGTGGTCGTGCGCGGTGAGAGGTTCCAGGCGAGCGACCATGCCCACGTCGGCGCGTTCACGATCGCTCAGGGGGAGATCCGCGACCTGGTCCTCAGCTGGTTCCCCTCCTCGGAGCCCGTGCCGGAGCCGCTGGACGTCGAGCGGGCGATCGCCGGGACCAGGTCGTGGTGGCAGGGGTGGGCGAGCGGGATCCGTCACGAGGGGGAGCACCGCGACGCCGTCACGCGTTCGCTGCTCGCGCTCCGCGCTCTGACGCACCGCGACACCGGCGGCATCGTCGCGGCGGCGACGACGTCCCTGCCCGAGGACTTCGGCGGATCGCGCAACTGGGACTACCGCTACGTCTGGCTGCGGGACGCCGCGCTGACGCTCGAGGTGCTCATCACGCACGGATTCCTCCTGGAGGCGGAGCACTGGCGGCGCTGGCTGCTGCGCGCGGTCGCGGGCGAGCCGCAGGAGGTGCAGATCATGTACGGGATCGCCGGCGAGCGGGACCTGCCGGAGCGGGAACTCGCCTCCTTCCCGGGGTACGGCGGCGCCGCTCCCGTGCGCATCGGCAACGGGGCGGTGTCCCAGTATCAGGCCGACGTGATCGGCGAGGTCCTCGTCGCGCTCGAGGCCGCGCGGCTCGCGGGCCTGGAGGAGACCGAGTTCTCCTGGCCGCTGCAGAGGGCGCTCATCGAGCGGGTGATCGCCGGGGCCGGGCAGCCGGACAACGGCATCTGGGAGATCCGGGGGGTGCCGCGCTGGTTCACGCATTCCCGGGCGATGATGTGGGCGGCGCTCGACCGCGGAGTCCGGGCCGTGCGCGAACACGGCCTCGCCGGAGACGCCGATCGGTGGGCGGACATGCGAGACGGCCTCCGCGCGGAGATCGAGGAGCGCGGAGTGCACCCCGACGGGTACTTCGTGCAGCACTACGACACGGACGAGGTCGACGCATCGCTGCTCGTGCTGCCGCAGGTCGGCTTCTGCGCCGCGGACGACGAACGGATGCTGCGCACCGTGGCGCGGATGGAGCAGACGCTCCTGCGCGACGGGCTGCTGCTGCGCTACCGGGCATCGACCGGTGTCGACGGGCTTCCCGGGGACGAGCATCCGTTCCTGGCCTGCGGCTTCTGGCTGGTCGAGCAGTACGCCGCCAGCGGGCGGGCCGCGGATGCCGAGGCGCTCATGGACAGACTGTGCGCCCTCGCCAGCGACGTGGGCCTGCTGTCCGAGGAGTTCGACGTCGACGCGCACCGCCAGGCCGGGAACACCCCGCAGGCGCTCTCGCACCTCGCGCTCGTCCGCGCCGCGGACGCCCTCGCGGGGCACCCGGGACGGGCGGCCGATCGGCACTGAGCCCGATTTGCCGGGGGTGGCGCGGGTCGGGTAGCATGGACCCAACCGAAGACCGCTGGTCATCGCCGTGCGCGAGCGCGACGATCGAAGCACTGCATCGCAGGGGCCCGCGCAGGTGACACGAACTCTTCAGCTCCGTGCGCTTGCGCCGGAGCTTTTCTGTTGCCGTGAAGGTCGAGGTCGGCGCCCCACCACCGTGAGGTGCCTCGTACACATCAAGGAGTGACCATGGCACAGAAGGATGCAACGGTCGCCGAGCTCACGAAGTCTTTCGAGAACTCGAGCGCCGTCCTGCTGACCGAGTACCGCGGTCTGACGGTCGCCCAGCTCAAGGAGCTGCGCAACAGCATCCGTCAGAACGCCGAGTACGCCGTGGTGAAGAACACGCTGACCAAGATCGCCGCGAACAACGCGGGGATCTCGGACCTGGACGACGACCTCAAGGGTCCGTCGGCCGTCGCTTTCGTGCACGGTGACTTCGTCGCCACCGCGAAGGCTCTGCGCGACTTCGCCAAGGCCAACCCGCTTCTCGTGATCAAGTCGGGCGTCTTCGAGGGCAACGTCCTCACCGCCGACGAGGTCAACAAGTACGCCTCGCTCGAGAGCCGTGAGGTTCTGCTGGCGAAGGCTGCGGGCATGATGAAGGCGACGATGGGCAAGGCCGCCGCCACCATCGACGCGCTTCGCGAAAAGCTGGAGACCGCCGAGGCCGCGTGAGCGACCGGCGATCTTTTTCCCACACAACCCCATCAATCTAGGAGATACATCATGGCTAAGCTCACCACTGAGGAGCTGCTCGAGCAGTTCGCCGGCCTGACCCTCATCGAGCTCAACGAGTTCGTCAAGGCGTTCGAGGAGAAGTTCGAGGTCACCGCCGCTGCCCCCGTCGCCGTCGCAGGCGCTGCCGGCGGTGCCGGCGAGGCCGCTGCCGAGGAGGAGAAGGACTCGTTCGACGTCATCCTCGAGGCTGCCGGCGACAAGAAGATCCAGGTCATCAAGACGGTCCGCGAGCTCACCTCGCTGGGCCTCGGCGAGGCCAAGGCCGTCGTCGACGGTGCTCCGAAGGCCGTCCTCGAGGGCGCCAACAAGGAGACCGCCGACAAGGCGAAGGCCGCTCTGGAAGAGGCCGGCGCGACGGTCACCCTCAAGTAATCACCGCGTCTGACGCTCGAAAGGCCCCGGGTCCGCCCGGGGCCTTTCTGCGTCCTTGAGGCCCGATCAGGATGCCGGGGACACGGTCGAGCTGCGCATCACCAGGGCGGACGGCGCGGCGACGTGCTCGATCGCGGCATCCGGATCCTCCAGTCGAGCGAGCAGCAGCCGGACAGCTTGGGCGCCCTGATCGCGCGGTCGCTGCCGGATGGTCGTGAGCGCGAACATCTCGGCGTCGCGATGGTCGTCGATGCCGATCACGCTCAGCTGGGCCGGGACGGCGATGCCGAGCCGGCGGGCGGCGATGATCGCCCCGATCGCGGCCTCGTCGCAGACCCCGACGACGGCGGTGGGGCGCGTGCGCCGGTCGCTCAGCAGGTCTGCGGCGGCCGCGTAGCCGCTCGACATCGTGGACTCGGCGAAGGCGACCCGGATGCGGGCTCCGGCGGCCGACATCGCCTCGCGATACCCGGCCAGGCGCCTCTCGTCGCCGACACCGCCGTCGCCGTGCTCGCCGGTTCCGACGAAGGCGATGTCGGTGTGGCCGAGATCCAGCAGGTGCTCGGTCGCGATGCGCGCGGCGCTCGTGTCATCGATCGAGACCGCGCTCGCGCCCTCGCTGTAGGGGCCGACGCCGACCACGGGGCGGTCGAGGCGGAGCAGGCGGTCGAGCTCCTGAGCGCTGGGCTGGATGCCGGCCGCGATGAGACCGTCGAAGCGTCGTCGGGGGAGGACCTCGGCGAACACGCGCTCCCTGGTGCGGCTCCCCTCGCGGAGGTCGTACAGCGCGAGATCGAGATCGGCCGCGAGCAGTTCGTCCTGGATGCCGGCGACCAGTTCGGTGAAGAACCAGCGGTCGAGCGTCGGCACGATCACGGCGACGGTCCCCGTGCGCCCGGTCGCGAGGCTCGTCGCGGAGGAGTGCGCGACGTAGGACAGCTCGGCGGCGGCGTCGACCACGCGCTGCCTCGTCGATGCGGAGACGTAACCGCGTCCGCTGAGTGCACGGCTGGCCGTCGCCTTGGACACCCCGGCGCGCGCCGCGACATCCGCGATGGTGCTCATGCGTCCTCCTCGACACCGCGCGCGTCGGCGCGCACGGTGTCGAGGATAGCCCTGCGCGAGATGAAACGGAACCGGTTCCACACGAATTCCAAGGGAGCGCTCCCATGGGACGGATCGCGGCGCGGCAAAAGGTTGTGCGGTTGTGATGATTCCCCATTGTGCCCGGCACGGTGGGCCAAGTAGGTTGGCCTGGAATCGGTTCCCGATTCGGTCGCGTTCGCCGCGATCGATTCCGCTGGGGACGTGAACTCGAGGAGGAGAAATCACATGGCTCTTTCGCAGCGCAGAAGGCTGATCCTGCCGCTCGCCCTGATCGGTGCGACGGGGATCGCCCTGGCGGGGTGCGGTGCTCCCGGCGCCCCGAACGGCGGCGGCGGAGGCGGGGACGTCGAAGGCGAGACCGTCACCATCTACGGCACGATCGTGGATGCCGAGGCCGAACTGCTTCAGGAGTCCTGGGCGGACTTCGAGGAGGAGACCGGCATCGACATCAAGTACGAAGGCAGCCAGGACTTCGAGACGCAGCTCGGAACGCGTGCGCAGGGCGGCAACCCGCCCGACATCGCGATCTTCCCGCAGCCGGGTCTGTTCGCCGACTTCGCGTCGCGCGACTTCCTCGTTCCTGCTCCCGAGGCTGTCGCCGAGAACGCCAACGAGTACTGGTCCGAGGACTGGGTGAACTACGGCACGGTGGACGGCACGTTCTACGGTGCGCCGCTCATGGCCAGCGTCAAGGGCTGGATCTGGTATTCGCCCACGAAGTTCGCCGAGTGGGGCGTCGAGGTTCCGACCACGCTCGCCGAGCTCAACGAGCTGACCGCGACGATCCAGTCGACGACGGGCACGCCGCCGTGGTGCGCGGGTTTCGAGTCCGGCACGGCGACCGGATGGCCTGGAACGGACTGGATCGAGGACTACGTGCTCCGTCAGTCCGGCACCGAGGTCTACGACCAGTGGGCGGCGGGTGAGGTGCCCTTCACCGATCCGCAGATCAAGTCCGCGTTCGACGCGGTCGGCGAGATCCTGCTCAACCCCGACTACGTCAACGCCGGGTTCGGCGACGTCCGCTCGATCAACTCGACGGCGTTCGGTGACGTGGCACCGGCGCTCGCGAGCGGCGAATGCGCGCTGACGCACCAGGCCTCGTTCCTCTCCGGCTTCTACCCCGAGGGGACGAACGTCGCCGAGGACGGCGACGTGTGGGCGTTCATCCTCCCCGGCGAGGCCGAGGGCGAGACGACCGTGACCGGCGGCGGCGAGATCGTCGGCGCGTTCAGCGACTCCGAGGCGACGCAGCAGGTGCTCGAGTACCTGTCGAGCCCCGAGTGGGCGAACTCGCGGGTGAGCCTGGGCGGTGTCGTGTCGGCCAACAGCGGCCTCGACCCGGCGAACGCCCAGGATCCGATCCTCCAGGAGACCGTCAAGATCCTGCAGGACCCGGAGACGACGTTCCGCTTCGACGCGAGCGACCTGATGCCCGGTGCGGTGGGCGCCGGAACGTTCTGGAAGGGCATGGTCGACTGGGTCAACGGCACCGCGACCGACGACGTGCTCACGCAGATCGAGACCGGCTGGCCGAGCGAATAGTCGGCAGCGACGGGCCGCCCCCGCTCCGGCGGAGGCGGCCCGTCCCGCACTCCGATGCGCGCATCGTGGCGCGCATCGCTCCACTCCGCGTCATGAAAAGGGGACTGCGTGAACGCGACAATGTTCTTCGACTGGATCAGCGCGATGCCGCCGGTCCTGCAGGCCGTGGTGGTGGTGATCGCCTTCGCCGTCGTGGTGGCGCTCATCCTGCTGCTGGTCGACATCGCGCCGCGACGGGGCGCGATCTACACCTGGATCCGCCTGGCGATGTGCCTTCTCATCCCGCTGGCGGTGATGTGGTTCTTCAACTCCTGGTACTGGGCGATGGGCGTCGCCGTCGCCGTGGGAGCGCTGTTCTTCTTCCTCGACTACCGATCCCGTGACGGAGCGGGGTACCTGATCCAGCTGGTCGCCTTCATGGCGCCCGCCATGCTGCTCCTGCTCGTGGGGCTCATCCTCCCGTCCATCCAGACCGTGTACGCGTCGTTCTGGAACTCGACGGGCAACGACTTCATCGGCTTCGCGAACTACATCTGGATCTTCACGCAGTCCGACGGGATCACGGCCGTGGTGAACACGATCGTGTGGGTGCTGATCGTGCCGGTCGTCTCGACGCTGGTCGGTCTCGCCTACGCCGTGTTCATCGACCGGACCCGCGGCGAGAAGATCTACAAGGTTCTCGTGTTCATGCCGATGGCGATCTCGTTCGTCGGTGCCAGCATCATCTGGCGGTTCATGTACGAGTACCGCGGTCCCCAGTACGACCAGATCGGTCTGCTCAACCAGATCGTCGTCTGGCTCGGAGGACAACCGCAGCAGTGGCTGCTGAACGAGCCGTGGAACAACCTGTTCCTCATCGTCGTGCTCATCTGGGTGCAGACCGGATTCGCGATGGTCGTGCTGTCCGCGTCGATCAAGGGAGTCCCGGCCGAACTGCTCGAGGCCGCCGAGCTCGACGGTGCCAATGCGTGGCAGCGGTTCTGGTCGGTCACGGTCCCGTCGATCCGTCCGGCGCTCATCGTGGTGCTCACGACGATCTCGATCGCCTCGCTGAAGGTCTTCGACATCGTCCGCACTATGACCGCCGGAAACTACGGCACCAGCGTGCTCGCGAACGAGATGTACACGCAGTTCTCGAAGTTCGAGGCGGGGCGCAGCGCGGCCCTGTCCGTGATCCTGTTCATCCTGGTGCTGCCGATCGTCATCTACAACGCGCGCCAGATCAAGAAGCAGCGGGAGATCCGATGAGCGACACCGTCAAGCTCGACCCCTCGAGCACCCGCGCGATCACGACGGGCGGGAAGTTCGAAGCATCCGCCGCGCGCACGCGCAAGCGGCTGAGCAGGCCCTGGGCCACCGTCGCCTCGATCGTCATCGCGGTCCTGTGGACCATCCCGACGCTCGGGCTGTTCATCTCCTCGTTCCGCCCGCGGGACGACATCAACACGACCGGGTGGTGGACGATCTTCGCCGACCCCCAGTTCACGCTGGAGAACTACGTCGAGGTGCTGCAGTCGGGTACGACCCAGCTGACGATCCTGCAGTCCTTCGTCAACTCCATCGCGATCACGATCCCCGCGACGCTGATCCCCCTCATGATCGCGGCCATGGCGGCCTACGCGTTCGCGTGGATCGACTTCAAGGGACGCAACGCGCTGTTCGTGTTCGTGTTCGCGCTGCAGATCGTTCCGATCCAGATGGCGCTGGTCCCGCTGCTCACCTCGTTCTCGCGCGGCATCAACCTCTTCGGGGTGCAGGTGACCGAGTCGATCGACGCATCGCAGGGATACGCGCAGGTCTGGATCGCGCACACCATGTTCGCGCTGCCACTGGCGATCTACCTGCTGCACAACTTCATGTCCGAGATCCCCTCGGAGATCATCGAGGCCGCCAGGGTGGACGGGGCGTCCCGCGGACAGATCTTCTTCCGCGTCGTGCTCCCGCTGACGATGCCGGCGATCGCCTCGGTGGCGATCTTCCAGTTCCTGTGGGTGTGGAACGACCTGCTCGTGGCGCTGGTGTTCGCCGACGGACCGGCAGCGCCGATCACCAAGGTGCTCGCCGAGATCACCGGACGCGGCGAGGGGTGGTACCTGCTCACGGCCGGGGCGTTCGTGTCGATCATCATCCCGCTGATCGTCTTCTTCGCCCTGCAGCGCTACTTCGTGCGCGGCCTGCTGGCCGGCTCGACGAAGGGCTGATCGCCTGTCGCGGGACGTAACAGGCGCGGGTGACGAGGGAGCATCGGACGTAGGCTGAGGCCATGTCCGAGCACTCCTTCGCCACCCGCGCCATCCACGCAGGGCAAGCGCCCGATCCGCAGACCGGCGCGATCATCCCGCCGATCTACCAGGCCTCCACGCACGTCCAGGACGGCATCGGCGGATTCCGGGGCGGTTATGAGTACAACCGCGCGGGGAACCCGACCCGCAGCTCCCTGGAGACCCAGCTGGCGGCACTCGAGGGCGGCTCGGCAGCGCTGTCCTTCGCATCCGGTCTCGCCGCCGAGGACGCCCTGCTGCGCGGCATCCTGAAGCCCGGCGACCACGTCGTGCTCGGCAACGACGTGTACGGCGGCACGTACCGCCTGCTCACCAGGGTGCTCGCACCGTGGGGCATCGAGACGTCCACCGTGGCGCTCGAGGACGCCGACGCGATCCGCGCGGCGATCCGCCCCGAGACGCGGATCGTGTGGCTCGAGACGCCGAGCAACCCGCTGCTGAAGATCGTGGACATCGCCGTCATCGCCGAGATCGCGCACGCCGCCGGCGCCGTCGTCGTCGTGGACAACACCTTCGCCTCGCCGGCGCTGCAGCAGCCCCTGGCGCTCGGTGCCGACCTCGTGGTTCACTCGACGACGAAGTACCTCGGCGGTCACTCGGACGTGCTCGGCGGGGCGATCGTGTTCGGTGACGACCGCCATTACGAGCCGATCGCCTTCCAGCAGTTCGCCGTCGGAGCCGTCTCGGCTCCCCTGGACGCGTGGCTCACGACGCGCGGCATCAAGACGCTCGCCGTGCGCGTGCGCCAGCACAGCGAGAACGCGCAGGCCATCGCCGAATGGGCGGCGGAGCGGCCGGAGTTCGAGACCGTCTTCTACCCCGGACTCGCGACCCACCCCGGTCACGACGTCGCCGCACGACAGATGAGCGGATTCGGAGGCATGCTGTCGCTCGCGCTGAGCGCAGGACCCGAGGCCGCGCGGGCGTTCGCCGAGAGCACCCGGCTGTTCCAGCTCGCGGAGTCGCTCGGCGGCGTGGAGTCGCTGATCGGTTACCCGCCGGAGATGACGCATGCGTCCGTGCGGGGCACGGCGCTCGCCGTCCCCGAGAACGTGGTCCGGCTGTCCGTCGGCATCGAGGACGTGCGCGACCTCATCGCCGATCTGGAGCAGGGCCTGGAGCGCGTCGCCGGCTGAACCCGATCCCGAGGTCCGGAGGGCAGGGGAGTAGCATGGTCGGATCGACGTTCTCGAATCGATTCGAACCCCGCGCCCCGGAAAGCTCTCTTGACCGACTCATCCCGCCACGACATCCCTACGACTGACACGAACTCCGACACGCCACAGCCTCCGGCATCCGACCGCACACCCAGCGGGACGATCCGGACCATCACCGGCAGCATCCGCACGTCGACCGCGACCGGCGCCATCCGCACCCTCGGCCCGAACCCGGCGACCGCGCCGATCATGCTGCACCCGGGCGATGCGATCTCGACCGGGCGCCGCACCGTCTACATCATCCTGCTCGGCGCGCTCACGGCGCTCGGACCGTTCACCATCGACCTCTACCTGCCGGCGTTCCCGCTGCTGGAGAGCGACTTCCAGACGACGGCGACGGCGATCCAGCTCACGCTGACCGGGACGATGATCGGCTTCGCGATCGGACAGCTCGTGGTCGGCCCGCTCAGCGACAAGGTCGGCCGGCGCGTCCCGCTCATCTCCGTCACGGCTCTGCACGTGCTCGCCAGCGTCGCGGCGGCGCTCGCGCCGGATCTGCTCCTGCTCGGCGCCGCGCGGGTGTTCATGGGCATCGGCGCCGCGGCCGGCGGCGTGGTCGCGATGGCGATCGTCCGCGACCTGTTCGGCGGACGCCGGCTCGTGGTGATGCTGTCGCGACTGGCTCTCGTCTCGGGCGTCGCGCCCGTGGTCGCACCCCTGGCCGGATCTGCTCTGCTGGCGGTCATGGACTGGCGTGGCATCTTCGTCGTGCTCGCCTGCTACGGCGGCGTCATGCTCGTCTCCGGGCTGTTCCTCATCCCGGAGACCCTGCCGCGCGAACGCCGCCACGATCGCGGCTCGTCCACCGTGCTCCAGCGCTACAAGAGCGTGTTCTCGGACCGGGTGTTCCTCGGCGTGCTCGTCATCGGCGGCATGACGTTCTCGGGGCTGTTCTCGTACCTCTCGGCATCCCCCTTCCTGTTCCAGCAGACGCACGGGCTCGACCCGCAGCAGTACGGCTGGCTGTTCGCGGCGAACTCGATCGGCGTCGTCGTCGGGGTCCAGACCGCGTCGCGGCTCGCGGCGCGGTTCGGCCCGCAGTGGGTGATGGCGATCTCGACCGCGGGACTGCTGCTCTCCGGAGTCGCGATCATCGTGACGGACCAGCTCGGCCTGGGACTGTGGGGCACGGTGATCCCGCTGTTCCTGTTCATGACCTCGTGCGGTTTCACGTTCCCCTGCGTGCAGGTGCTCGCCCTGGACCGGCACGGCAAGGCCGCAGGCACCGCGGCATCCGTGCTCGGCGCCTGCAATAACGGCGTCGCGGCCATCATCTCGCCGGTGGTCACCCTCCTCGCCGGAGGAGCGGGCATCACGGCCACGACCATGGCGTCGGTCATGGTCGGCTGCGCGGTCGTCGCGATCCTGGCGCTCTGGCTGATCGTGCGCCCGCGCACGGTGGGAATGCTCAACCCCTGAGCCGGATGCCGCGTCCGCGCACGCCGCACGGCAGAATGGCCGGATGAGACGGCACCTTCTGTGGTGGGGCATCGGCACCCTGCTCGCGGCCATCGCGCTCGGGGCGTATCTGACGATCGACGGCGGCGCGGACGATCCGTCCACGCTCGACGCCTGGTGGCACGACGCGATGGTCGATGCGCGGCCCGATGCCCTCGTGGCCTTCTCGCACGTCATGAACCGTATCGGCGGCGGCTGGATCGCGGTGTTCGCCGTGCCCGGGATCGTCGCGGTCGCGTTGCTGATCGCGCGACGGTGGAGGTCGGCGATCTTCGCGCTCGCCGCGTTCATCACGAGCGCGGCGCTCGTGCAGCTGCTCAAGCAGCTGTTCGGGCGTGCGCGTCCGGAGGACATGCTCGTGATCAGTGACTACGGCTCCTACCCGTCGGGGCACACCGCCAACGCCGCGACGATCGCGATCGTGCTCTGGGTGCTCTTCCCCCGGGTGTGGATGGCCGTGCTGGGGGCGGCCTGGGTGCTGGCGATGGCGCTGTCGCGGACGGTGCTCTCGGTGCACTGGCTGACGGACACCGTCGGCGGAGCGCTCGTCGGGGCGTCCGCCGCGCTGCTGGTCGCGGCACTGCTGCTGCCGTGGGTGCGCAGCGACGCGCCCGTCGCCGTCACGGCAGCGATCGCCGGCGGGACGGATAGGGTGGATCCGGCCGTAACGACCGCCGGCCGAGAACTCGCAGAGGAGTCCGCCGTGCCGCAGATCCGCCCGTACCGCCCCGAAGACCGTGACGGCCTGTTCGACGTCTGCGTCAAGACGGCGGATGCCGGAGCCGACGCGACCGGCATGTTCACGGACGACGAGCTGTGGGGTCTGCTCTTCGCCGTGCCCTATGCCGAGCGGGATCCCGGGCTGTGCTGGGTCGTCGAGGCCGAGGACGGCCGCGTGATCGGCTACATCGTCTCGACCGACGACACCGACGCCTTCGAGCAGTGGTTCCGCGACGAATGGTGGCCGCGCTACACCGACCGGTTCCCGAAGCCCGTCGACCCGCAGACGGCCGAGGAGCGGATGCTCGCCTATGCGTACGGTCGAGGCCCCGGCCGCGAGCCGAACGCCGCCGAATATCCGGCCCACCTGCACATCGATCTGCTGCCGGAGACCCAGGGGAAGGGGCTCGGACGCCGGCTGCTGGAGACGCTGTTCGCCGAGCTGCGCCGTCGCGGCGTGCCCGGCCTCCACCTCGGCATGAACCCGGCCAACACGGGGGCTGCGGCCTTCTACGACCGCGTCGGGATGCACCGTCTGCCGAGCCCCGAGGGGTCCTGGGTGTACGGGGTGCGGTTCGACGGGTGAGGGCGCGGAACGGGCGGTGATGCGCCGAAGCGCGGCGGTGACGGCGGGACTCGGGTACTCGCTGCACTCGTGCCTCCCCGAATCCCACAGCACGGGATAAACGAAGGAAGGGCCCCCGCTGACGCGGAGACCCTTCATTCGTCTGGCGGTGACGGCGGGATTCGAACCCGCGGTTGCTTGCACAACACACGCTTTCCAAGCGTGCTCCTTCGGCCGCTCGGACACGTCACCAGGGAACAACCTGTCCATCTTATCCGATCGCCCGCGGGCTCGTGACCACGCCGGATCCTCGAACCTCGGCCGGGCGCCTAGAATCTCGGGGTGGCAACTCCCAAGATCGTGCTGTTCTACGTGTTCACCCCGCTCGCCGACCCCGAGGCGATCCGGCTGTGGCAGCGCGACCTCGGCGAGGCACTGCGCCTGCGCGGACGCCTGATCATCTCGAAAGACGGCATCAACGGAACCCTCGGCGGCGATCTTCCCGCCCTGAAGAAGTGGGCGCGATCCTTCCGCTCCTATGCGCCGTTCGCGAAGGCCGACATCAAGTGGAGCGAGGGGACCGGCATCGACGAGACCGGACACAGCACCGACTTCCCCAAGCTCAGCGTCAAGGTCCGCGACGAGATCGTGTCGTTCGGTGCGCCCGGCGAGCTCCGCGTCGACGAGAACGGGGTCGTCGGAGGCGGAAGACGGCTGACTCCGGAACAGTTGCACGAACTCGTCGCCGACCGCGACGACGTCGTCTTCTTCGACGGGCGCAACGCCCTCGAGGCGCAGATCGGCCGCTTCCGCGACGCGATCGTCCCGGATGCCGAGACCACCCGTGATTTCGTCCGGTTGCTGGACTCGGGGGCCTACGACGACCTCAAGGGCAAGCCCGTCGTCACCTACTGCACCGGCGGCATCCGCTGCGAGGTGCTGTCCAGCCTCATGACCGCGCGCGGCTTCGGCGAGGTGTACCAGCTGGAGGGCGGCATCGTCCGCTACGGAGAGGCCTTCGGCGACGACGGCCTCTGGGACGGATCGCTGTACGTGTTCGACGGGCGCGGTTCGGTCGACTTCTCCGACCACGCCGCCGTCATCGGGGAATGCGCCGGATGCCGCCGGCCCACGAAGCGCACCGCGAACTGCCCCGACGCGTCGTGCCGCGTGCAGCAGGTGGTCTGCGAGGAATGCGTCTCCCTCCCGTGCCCCGCTCACGTGCGCGACGGACAGCACACCGGCTGAAGGGCTCCTCACGCCGCGATGACCGCTGACGGACGCTGCGCGAACAGCGACCGCGGCGCGAACAGCGCCTTCAGACGCGACCGGGTGTCGACCGACTCGCGCACCTGATGCAGCACCTCGGTCACAGGCTCGGCCAGGTCCCCGGCATCCGAAGCGGTCGGCGCGTAGCTCGCCCGCTCGATCGCCCGCACCAGCGGAGCGAGGAGCGCAGGATCGACGTCGTTGTCCGCCGAGAGTCCCGAGGCGCGCACACGTGGACTCTCCGCCTCGGACGGGTTCAGCCCGAGGTCGACGAGGCTGTCGCGCAGCTCCGCCCACGCGCTCGCCGCGTCACCGCTGCGCGCCCGGCCGATCCGCACGGCGCGGCGGAGAGCGCGCACCATCAGAGGCAGCAGGAGCACGACGATCACGCCGCCCGTCACCAGCAGCACCGGAGTCGGGTCCAGGCGTTGCAGTGCGCCCCCGCCTGTCCCCGCGGCGCCGGCGTCATCCGGGGCGATCGTGGGGCCCGTCGTCGGCGCGGCCGAGGGGGCGGTCGTCGGCGTCGGCGTCTGCCCCGGTCCGTGGCCCGTATCGCCGGCGGTCTCCGCGCGCGCGAACGCGGTCGGCACGCCGAGCGTCGCGGTCGGCTCGAACGGCACCCAGCCGATGCCCTCGAAATGGACCTCCGGCCAGGCGTGCAGCTGGTCGCTCATGACGGCGTAGACGTACTCGTCTCCGCGCTTCTCGTCGGTCAACTGCCCCGGGAGGTATCCGACCACGACACGAACCGGCATCCCCAGCGTCTTCGCCATCAGCGAGAACGCTCCGGCGAAATGGACGCAGTACCCGGACCGGACGTCGAGGAACGTCGCCACGGCGTCGGCGCCGGTCCCGTCGAAGTCCTCCTCCACGGGAGTGTCGACCGAGTACTCGAACTCGCTGCGGAACCAGTTCTGCAGCGCGATGAGCTTCTCGTAGTCGCTCGCGGCCTCCGCGGTGATCTGCAGGGCGGTCTGCGCGATGACCGGAGGCAGCTCGGCGAGGTCGGTGCCGTCGTCGTCGCCACCGGCCGCGCGGGAGGCCGTGATCTGCTCGAACGTCGGCTGAAGCTGCGCCGACGTGACGGTGTAGTCCCGACCGGATGCGTCCGCGACCTCGGACAGCACCGTGCGGTTGGAGGTCATCACCTCCCACCCCGTGGAGACCCCCACGATGCGCTCGGCGGGGAACGGCACAGGAAGGCGCGAGCTGGACAGCCCCAGCACCCGGATCGACGTCAGCCGGTCCGTTCCGGTGAGCTCGTCGTTCCACTCGGGATCGCCGAATCCCTCCGACACGGGCTGCGTGTCGGAGGTGTCGGGGCGCCAGACCTCGCCGGTGAAGCGCGACAGGGTCGCGATGCGGAGGTACGGTGCCGTCTCCGACGTCGTCGCGAGCGACATCACCTGAGTCGGGTTCGGGCGGCGCAGGTCGTCGCCCAGGCGCAGAGAGGCGTCCACGGTGACTCCTGCTCCCGGCACCATCCAATTCGCCGACACGGGCAGACCGGGCACCACGATCAGCGTCGCCGCCACCGCCGCGGCTCCGACACCGGCGGTGACGGCCGCGGAGGTGCGACGCGCGGAACGACGATCACGGCGGGCACTGCTGCGCAGCAGCAGGAGCACCAGCACCGCGAGCACGACGAACCACACGACGTTCGGATCGCCGAGCGTGATGATCATCGGGAGCGCCCCGACGACCGTGACGGTGATGATCGCCAGCAGCGCGAGACGCTGCGCGACGAGGTGGTCGATGAGGATGATGACGACCGCGAACGCGGCGCCGAGCATGCTGCGCAGCGCCAGGGTGTCCTCCAGCGGTGCGCTGCCGTTGTACACCTCGGCGGCCGCCTGGGTCGCGAGCTCGCCGAACGCGATGAGCGTGGCCGGGGTCGGGACGACCCCGAGCAGCGCGGTCTGCGGCAGCAGCATGGCCGTCAGCAGGGCGACCGACGCCGCGACCTGCACGAGAAGGGCCGAGAGCTCCCGCGCCACCGCCGAGCGGCGGGCGAGCATCGTGCGCACCACGATCCCGGCGAGGGCGACGACGAAGATCAGGGTGCTGATCACGAAGCTCCAGGGCCCGGCCTGCACGACGGGGATGTACGGCCACAACGCCACGACCCCCGCGAACGCCGCCAGCAGCGCCCGGGTCACGACGCCCTCCCGGGGCGGCGACACGTCCAGGGCCCACGCGCCCGTCGGAGACTCAGCGCGGGACACGTCCGCCTCCGGTCAGCATCCGCTCCGGCAGCGCGAGCTCCCAGGAGGCCGACACGTCGTCCGTGAGCACGGCGCCGGTCCACCCCATCGAGGAGGCCGCATCCAGGGCGCCTTCGGCGGGGTCGGTCGCGAGCAGGATCGGGACGGCGGCGCCGCCGTGGTGCAGCAGATCCCGCTCCTCGACGGACAGGCGCCCGGTGAGCACGACGAGGGGGCCCGGCGGCGTGCCGCCGACCACGGCAGCCAGGTCGCGCGCGTCTCCGCGGGGAGTGAGGATCGCGAGCGCGACCAGCAGCTCGTCCCGGTCGTCCTCGTGCCCGCGCAGAGCGCCGATGAGGGTGCCCGCGCTGTCGACGACGTCCACGCTGTACCCCTCGCCCGCCAGATGCAGCGCGATCGAGGCGCACGCCGACACTGCGGTCTCGAAAGCGGGGTCGATGCCGCGATCCGCACGAGCCCACCGCGCGGCCGCGCGATCGATCACGACGATCGCGTCGGGGCTGGATTCCTCCTCCTCCTGGCGCACCATGAGCTCTCCGCGATGCGCGGTCGCGCGCCAGTGGATCCGCCGCATCGAGTCGCCCGAAACGTAGTGCCGCGGCGACAGGTTGTCGCTTCCCTGTCCGAGCCGACTCGACGCCGTGTGCGCGGTCCCGCCGGCGGCGCCCCAGTGCGCTGCGAGCGGCGCGAGGGGGATGACCTCCGGTACGACCGTGACCGTCCGGGTGGAGCCGAACTCCTGTTCGCGCTGAGCGAGGCCGAACGGATCGGTCGTGCGGAGCACGAGCGGGCCGACCGGCCACACACCCCGCCGCACGCCCGTGATGGGGTAGCGCAGGACCCCCGTCTCCGGCGGGTACTCTCCCGCGGCGTGGCCGGTCACGGCATCCGGCAGCACGTCGCGCCACAGGCCGTGCGGGATCCGCAGCGAGCGCAGGGCGAAGCGCACCGTGACGCGCGACTCCTCGCCGACGGTCAGCAGGTCCGTGGAGATCTGGCGGCTCACGGTGCCGCTGCGGCGCGGCACGTGCACCACGAGCACAGCCAGCGCCGTGAGCGCGAACAGCAGCACCGCGACGTACAGCAGGATCGGTGCCGAGACGATGTTCGCGGCGATCACGAGGAGCAGGCCGATGAGCAGGGCACCGGCGCCCCGGAGGGTGAGGACATGCCGGCGACGGGCGGACACGAGGGCTCCGTTCAGGCCCGTGTGGCCACGGGCACGCGCACCCGCTCGATGATCTGCGCGAGGGCGGCCTCGACCGGCTGGGCGCCCGCGCGGTGGACTCCGCGCGCCGGGAGCAGGCGGTGGGCGAAGACCGGCACCAGCAGATCCGTGAGGTCGTCGGGGATGACGAACTCGCGGGCGTCCAGCGCCGCCCACACCTTCGCGGCGCGGACGAGCTGCAGCGTGGCCCGCGGGCTCGCGCCCAGGTGCAGGCTCGGGTCCGAGCGCGTGGCCTGGGCGAGCGCGACGGCGTACTCCTCGATGCTCGGCGCCACGTGCACGGCTCTGGCGCTCTCGATCAGTGCGCTGACGTCCTGCGCGCCGACCACGGGCCGGATCGCCTGGAGCGGGTTGACCGTGTCGCGCTGCCGGAGCATCAGCGCTTCGGCGGCGGCATCCGGGTATCCCATCGAGATGCGCATCATGAAACGGTCGCGCTGTGCCTCGGGGAGCGCGTAGGTCCCCTCCATCTCCAGCGGGTTCTGCGTCGCGACGACGAGGAACGGATCCGGCAGCGGGTGCGTCCGGCCATCCACCGTGACCTGCTTCTCCTCCATGGCCTCCAGCAGCGCGGACTGCGTCTTGGGGGAGGATCGGTTGATCTCGTCCGCGATCACGATGTGCGCGAACACGGCGCCCTGCTTGAACTCGAACTCGCGTTCCACCGGGTTGTAGACGCTCACGCCGGTGACGTCTCCCGGAAGCAGGTCCGGGGTGAACTGGATGCGCCTGACCGTCGCGTCGACGCTCGCGGCGAGGGCCCTGGCGAGCATCGTCTTGCCGACACCGGGGACGTCCTCGATGAGCAGGTGCCCCTCGGCCAGCAGGCACACCAGGGCGCTGCGCACGGCATCCGCCTTGCCGTCGATCACCTCACCGACGGAGGCCAGGATGGCGGAGGTCTGCTCCGCGAATCGCTCTGCCGTCATGACGGATGCGTCGTGCATGCGTCCCCTTTCGCCCTGCCCCTCCACCCCTCGTCGGGTGTGAACCGATCGTAACCCGCGGAGGGCACCGGCGGACCCGCGGATGCCGCGCATTCCTGGCGATCTCCCGCACCCTGCGGTTAGCCTCGACTCATGGGACTGTTCCGGAACGACCCCCAGCGCGTGCGAATCGAGACGCGGGACGTGGAGCTGACTGCCACACGAGCCCCGTGGAGCCTGTGGGCGGACGGGTTCGGCAAGCTCGGCATCCGCGCGATCCAGATCATCGTGGTGGTGGCCGTGGCGGCCGGGATCATCTTCGCGATCCAGCAGCTCACCCTCGTGACGATCCCGCTCGTCATCGCGCTCATCCTCGCGTGCGCGTTCACGCCGGTGATGTCCTGGATGCGCCGGCGCGGTGTGCCCTCGGTGCTCGCGACCATCATCACCCTGCTCGCGATCGTCATCATCCTGGGGCTCCTCGGCTGGCTGATCGTGTGGGCCGTGCGCGACCAGTGGGACGATCTCTACACGCAGGCGGAGGACGGATTCCAGCATCTGCTGGCGTGGGTGCAGACGCTGCCCTTCGACTTCCTCCAGCCGGAGCAGATCGATGAATGGATCGGTCAGCTCACGGACTTCGTCACGAGCGCGCAGTTCGGCTCCGGCGCGATCGCGGGTGTGAGCGCCGTCGCCAACTTCGTGACCGGCTTCGTGCTCATGGTCACGATCCTGTTCTTCTTCCTCAAGGACGGACCGCAGATGTGGGAGTTCCTCCTGCGTCCGTTCCGCGGCGAGAACTACCGGCGCGCTCGCCGCATCGGCGACAAGACGGTCAGCACCCTCGGCTCCTACGTCCGCGGCACCGCCACGGTCGCCGCGGTGGACGCGATCGGAATCCTGATCGGCCTGCTCATCCTCCAGGTGCCGCTGGCGATCCCGCTGGCCGTGCTGGTCTTCCTGCTCGCGTTCATCCCGATCGTCGGGGCGACCGTGGCGGGCATCCTCGCGGCCCTCGTCGCGCTGGTCGCGAACGGATGGGTGAACGCCCTGTTCGTCGTCGGGGTCGTGGTGCTCGTGAACCAGCTGGAGGGGAACTTCCTCCAACCGTTCCTGATGGGCCGGTCCATGAAGCTGCACGCGTTCGTCATCCTCGTCGCCCTGACGGTCGGCACGGTCCTCGGCGGCATCGTCGGCGCGGTCCTCGCGGTGCCGATCGCGGCAGCGATCTGGGGCGTGATCCAGGTGTGGGACGGCCCGGACACCCCTGCGCGCTGGGCGCGGGCGAAAGCACCGGTCGAAGCCGGGTAGACTGGTTCCAGCCCTCCGCGTGACGGCATCCAGGCCAATTCCCCCAGGACGGAAACGTAGCAAGGGTAACCGGGCTCTGCCGGGTGCGCGGAGGGTCTTTCCGTCCCCGGGCGCCGTCGCTTTCAGCATCCTCCTGGCAGGCACTGACAGGATCACGACGTGACCACTCCCTCGGCCCCCGCGCGACGCGGACTCGTCGCGCGCTTCGCGTCCCCGGTGATCCTGCTGGGGCTGATGTGGGTCGTCCAGACGGCCGACGCCGTTCTTCCCGGATCCTTCACGGGCTTCGGACTGCGGTCGTGGGACCTCTCAGGGCTCGGCGGCATCGTCGTCAGTCCGCTGCTGCACGCGAGCTGGACGCACCTGATCGCGAACTCGCTGCCCTTCCTGGTGCTCGGCTGCCTCGTCGCGATCGAGGGGGCCGCGCGCTTCTGGCTCGTGACCGCGATCGTGGCGCTCGTGGGCGGGGCCGGCACCTGGCTCGTGAACGCCCCCGGCACGCTCACGGTCGGAGCGTCGGTGCTCGTGTTCGGATACTTCGGCTACGTCGTCGTGCGGGTGTTCGCGCCGGGGCGGGTGTCGCATCGCATCGGTTACGCCGTCATCGCGATCGTCGTGATCGCCCTGTACGGCACCGCCATGGTCGCCGGCGTCTTCGGCGCGGCCGACGGCGTGTCCTGGCAGGCGCACCTGTTCGGCGCCGTCGGCGGTGCGCTCGCCGTCTTCGCGGGACGCCCGAGGAGTGCGGGGGCGTGAACCCGAGGAGGACGCGGTCGCGCCGGGCAGCCTTGAAGGGGCGGAGCACGGCGAAGCGCCGCGGATCACGCCGGGGGACGGCGAAGAGGCGCCCGAGCGGCCGCCGACGCCTCAGTGCGCGCGAGCGCGCGTCGCGGCGCGTGCGGCGCACCCGGCTGCTGCGCCGCATCCTCATCGGAGCGGGCGCGGCCTCGGCGGTGGTGGCCCTCGCGGTGCTCGTGCCGCTGTCGACAGCACAGGCGCCGGTGTGCGCATCGGAGCCGGCGACCTTCCCCGCGGCGGGTGTCGAGGGCTGGGAGGGCGAGCAGCTCGAGAACGCCGCGACCATCGTGCTCACCGCCCGGGGGCTCGGCTTCGGGCGGGAGGGGCAGGTGCTGGGCGTGATGGCGGCCATGGGGGAGAGCTCGCTGCGCGCGATCGAGTACGGCGACTGGGAGACGGCCGGGGTCACCAATCCCGACGGATCGCGCACGACGAGCATCGGCCTGTTCCAGCAGCAGGAGTGGTGGGGCAGCGCCGAGGAGCGCCTGGACCCGGCATCCTCGGCCGCCCTGTTCTTCGACCGGCTCGCGCGGCTGCCGGGCTGGGAGGACATGGAGCCCTCCCACGCCATCCATCGCGTGCAGGTCAACACCGATCCCGAGCACTACGCCCGGTTCCAGGAGGATGCCGAGGCGGTCGTCGACGCCCTGTCGGGCGCTTGCACGCCGACCGACTGAACTTCTCCGGCCGGCGGCCCTCCGCCACGGGGACGAACGCGCATAGGCTGGGAGCGTGGCGCGGAGCATCTACATCACCTCGGCCGAGGGGCACACCGGGAAATCCACGATCGCCCTGGGCGTGCTCGATGCGCTCATGAGGGTGACGCCGCGCGTCGGGGTGTTCCGCCCGATCGCGCGATCGTCGGCCGAACGCGACTACGTCCTCGAACTGCTGCTCGCCCACGACGGCGTCCAGCTCGACTACGAGGACTGCATCGGCGTCACGTACGACGACGTCCGCGCGGACCCCGACGGCGCGCTGTCGACGATCGTCGCGCGCTTCAAGGCGGTCGAGGCGCAGTGCGACGCCGTCGTCATCATCGGCAGCGACTACACCGACGTCGGAAGCCCCGCCGAGCTCGGGTTCAACGCGCGGATCGCCGCGAATCTCGCCGCCCCCGTGCTCCTCGTGCTGTCCGGCCGCGACCAGCAGCACCGGGCCGAGCAGCTGGGCACGACCTCGGCGCGGACGCCTGCCGCCGTCAGCCAGCTCGCGGCGCTCGCGCTGGCCGAGCTCGCCACGGAGCGCGCCGAGCTGTTCGCCGTGATCGTGAACCGGGCGGATCCGGATGCCGCGCAGGACACGATCGACGCCGTGCACGCCGTCCAGTCCGACGCCACGCCCGTCTGGGCGATCCCCGAGGACCGCTCGCTGGTCGCGCCGTCCATCCGCGGCATCCTGTCCGCCGTCGAAGGGCGGCTCGTCAAGGGCGACGACGCCCTGCTCACGCGGGAGGCGCTGAGCGTCGTCGTCGCGGGCATGTCGATGGTGAACGTGCTTCCCCGGCTCACGCCGGACTCGGTCGTGATCATCCCCGCCGATCGCACCGAGGTGCTGCTGGCGACCCTGCTGGCGGATTCCTCGGGGACGTTCCCCTCGATCGCCGGCATCGTCCTCAACGGCCCTTTCCCGTTGCCCGAGTCGATCGAGCAGCTCCTGGACGGGCTGGCGTCCCGCGTGCCGATCATCGCGACGGATCTCGGCACCTACGAGACCGCCGTGCGGGTGATGGGCGCACGGGGCCGGCTCGCGGCGGATTCGCGCCGTCGCTATGACACGGCGCTCGGGCTGTTCCAGACGCATGTCGACATCTCCGAGCTCACTCGTCAGCTCGGCCTCGCCGAGGCGACGGTCGTCACGCCGCTCATGTTCGAGTACGCGCTGATCGAACGCGCGCGGTCGGATCGCAAGCGCATCGTCCTGCCCGAGGGCGACGACGACCGCATCCTGCGCGCCGCGGCCACGCTGCTCGCACGGGATGTCGCCGACCTCACGATCCTCGGCGACGAGAGCGCGATCCGCGCACGCGCGGTGGAGCTCGGCGTCGACATCGCCGAGGCGCAGATCATCAGTCCGACGGACCCGGAGCATGTCGAGCGCTTCGCGGCCGAGTACGCGCGACTGCGCGCCCACAAGGGAGTGACCGTCGCGCAGGCCGCCGACACAGTCACGGACGTGTCGTACTTCGGGACCATGATGGTCCATCTCGGGCTCGCCGACGGCATGGTCTCCGGCGCCGCGCACACCACGGCGCACACGATCCGCCCCTCGTTCGAGATCATCAAGACGCGTCCGGGGGTGGACGTCGTCTCGAGCGTGTTCCTCATGGCCCTCGCGGATCGCGTGCTCGTGTACGGGGACTGCGCCGTGATCCCGGATCCGACGAGCGTGCAGCTCGCCGACATCGCGATCTCGTCGGCGCAGACCGCGCGGCAGTTCGGCATCGATCCGCGCGTCGCCATGCTGTCCTATTCGACGGGGGAGTCCGGGTCCGGAGCGGACGTCGACAAGGTGCGCGAGGCGACCGCCCTCGTGCGGGAGCGCGCCCCGGAGCTGCTCGTGGAAGGGCCGATCCAGTACGACGCGGCGGCTGACGCCGCGGTCGCGAAGGCGAAGCTGCCGGAGTCGGCGGTCGCGGGGCGAGCCACGGTCTTCGTGTTCCCCGACCTGAACACGGGCAACAACACCTACAAGGCGGTGCAGCGCTCCGCGGGGGCCGTCGCGATCGGCCCGGTGCTCCAGGGGCTCAACAAGCCGATCAACGACCTGAGCCGCGGAGCCCTGGTGGAGGACATCGTGAACACCGTCGCCATCACCGCGATCCAGGCGCAGGGCGGTGCGGCATGAGCGTCGTCCTCGTGATCAACAGCGGCTCGTCGTCGCTGAAGTACAGCCTGATGGACATGCGGCGGGAACTGCCGCTCGGCGAGGGGCTGATCGAGCGCATCGGACAGGAGTCCGGGGACATCACCCACACGGTGCGCCGCGTGTCCGAGGGGGAGGCGGCGCCTGCCGTGCTGGACCGGAAGCACCGCAGCGCGCGCCGGATCGCCGATCATGACGAGGCGTTCGCCGTCATGCTCGAGCAGTTCGCCGAGCACGGCCCGGTGCTCGAGGAGCATCACCCCGTCGCGGTCGGACACCGCGTCGTGCACGGGGGTGCGCGCTTCTTCGCCCCGACCCCGATCGACGCCCTGGTCGAGATCAACATCGAGGACCTGTCCGAGCTCGCCCCGCTGCACAACCCGGGAGCCGTCGCCGGCATCCGGGCGGGACGGCGCGCGTTCCCGGACGTGCCGCACGTCGCGGTGTTCGACACCGCCTTCCACCAGACGCTGCCACCCGCCGCCTACACGTACGCGATCGACAAGGCGGTCGCGGAACGGCATCGTGTGCGGCGCTACGGCTTCCACGGCACGAGCCACAAGTTCGTGTCCGAGCAGGCGGCGGCCTTCCTCGGCCGCCCGCTCGCCGAACTGCGGCAGATCGTCCTGCATCTCGGCAACGGCGTCTCGATGACGGCGATCGACGGCGGGCGCTCGGTCGAGACGTCGATGGGAATGACGCCGCTCGAAGGGCTCGTGATGGGCACCCGCTCCGGGGACATCGACCCGGCCGTGCTGCTGCACCTGTCCCGCCGTGCGGGAATGAGCATCGACGACCTGGACGCGCTGCTGAACAAGCGCAGCGGCCTGCTGGGCCTCGCGGGGCGCAGCGACATGCGTGACATCCTCGCGGGCGTGGAGGACGGGGAGGATGCCGCGACGCTGGCGTTCGAGGTCTACATCCATCGGCTGCGCGCCTATGTCGGGGCCTACGTCGCCCAGCTCGGAGGAGTGGACGTCATCTCGTTCACAGCGGGCGTGGGGGAGAACGCTGCGCGGGTGCGCGGCGAGACGCTGGCGACCTTCGGCTTCCTCGGTCTGGAGATCGATCCCGAGCTCAACGAGCGGCCCAGTCCCGGCATCCGTCGCATCTCGACCGCCGGCTCGAGCATCGAGGTCCTCGTCGTCCCGACGAACGAGGAGCTCGAGATCGCCCGTCAGGCCCTGAGCCTGGTCTGAGCGGCACGGCTCGCCCGCCCCACGGTGCGGGGCGTCGGTCCGGCGTGCCCGCGCAAAACGCTCGCAGTAAACAGATAAAAACAGATTCGAACACTCTGTTACCCAAGCGTTACCGCCTCGAATTGACCTGATCCGCCCGCTCCGCGATGCTTGAGCGGCACCCCTTCCGGGATCTGCCCCGCAACAGCGATCGAGTCCGCACAGAGACGTGGGAAACATGACTTCACAAACAATCACAGAAGTGAACAAGCCGAGACGCATCTCGGACAAGCTGTTCGCCTTCCTCCTCGTCGTCCCGGGACTCGCACTGCTCGCCGCGGTGGTCGTGTACCCGTTGATCACGAGCCTCATCACGGCCTTCTTCGAGCAGAGCCTGTTGTACCCCGGACGCGAGTTCGTGGGACTGCAGAACATCATCGACGTGCTGCAGGGCGAGTTCCTGACGCTGTTCGGACAGACGATGGTCTTCACCCTGGGGACCACGCTCCTGCCCTTCGTCATCGGGTTCGCCCTGGCGCTCGCGCTGAACACCCGCATCGCCGGTTCCAAGGTCATGCGCGGTCTGATGCTGATCCCGTGGCTGGTCCCCGGCGTCGTGGTGTCCTTCCTGTGGATGTGGATCTTCAACGCCAACTACGGCGTCATGAACGCGCTGCTGCAGGCGCTCGGCCTGATCGACGAGCCACAGGCCTGGCTGGCGCAGCCCGGAACGGCCATGCTGGCCGTCATCATCGCCAAGACGTGGCAGTCGTTCCCGTGGATGATGGTGATGCTCCTGGCCGGCCTGCAGACGGTGCCCCGCGAACTGCACGAGGCCGCCGAGATCGACGGCGCAGGCACCGTCCGCCGCTTCTTCGCGATCACCGTTCCGCAGATGCGCGGCATCATCGGCCTCGTCCTGCTGCTGGAGTTCATCTGGAACTTCCAGCACTTCGACATCATCTACGTCCTCACCGGCGGCGGCCCGGCCGGCAGCACCCAGACCTTCGCCACGGCTGTGTACGAGACCGCCTTCCAGGGCTTCGACCTCGGGCACGCCGGCGCGCTCGGACTGCTCTGGCTGCTGCTGCTGATGATCCTCGTCGTGGTGTACGTGCGCTTCTCGGAGAAGGGGGAGAGGAAATGACCGCCACTCTGCTGCCGGAGACCCCGGCGTCCCCCGACGCCACCGCCGCCCAGGTGCTCCCGGCGCGGCGCACCCGCAGGCCGCGCCCCGCCTCCGCCGAACGCCGCGAGCGGCCGGGCGTGCGGATCGCGGCGTGGATCGCCGTCATCGTCTGCGGCGGATTCGCGCTGCTGCCGGTGTACTGGCTGCTCGCGACGTCGCTCACCCCGAAGACCGAGGTCTTCTCGTACCCGCCCAAGATCTTCCCGACCGAGATCTCCTTCGAGGCGTACGCGTCGCTGTTCACCAACCCGCAGCTGTTCGTGTACCTGCAGAACAGCGTCATCGTGTCGGTGATCACCGCGATCCTGTCGGTGCTCGTCTCGGCGTACATGGGGTACTCGTTCTCCAAGTTCCGCTACACCGGCCGCCGGTCCCTGATGTACTTCGTCCTGGCGTCGCAGATGTTCCCGCAGGCGCTGCTGCTGGTGACGCTCTACACGGTGTTCTCGGCGTACAACCTCCTCAACACCTACACGGCACTGGTGCTGTCCTTCACGACCTTCACGCTGCCGCTGTGCGTGTGGATGCTGAAGGGGTTCTTCGACACCATTCCGGACGAGCTCATCGAGGCGGCCCGTGTCGACGGCGCATCGCGGCTTCGGATCATCCACTCGATCGTGCTGCCGCTCTCGGCGCCGGGACTGGTGGCCGCGGGGCTGTTCGCCTTCGTCCGCGGCTGGAACGACTTCATCTTCGCCCTCACCCTCGCCGGTCCCGAGAAGCAGACTCTGCCGCCCGGTCTCGTCAACACGTACGTCGGCGAAGCCTCCACGGCGTGGCCCGAGCTCATGGCCGCGTCCCTCGTGGTGTCGCTTCCGGTCGCCGTCGCCTTCATCCTGCTCCAGCGCTTCCTCGTCAGCGGCATGACCGCCGGCGCGGTCAAGGGCTGATCCGCCCACCTCTCCGCACGACACATCGACAAGGAGGACGATATGTCCGATTCATCCCTCATGAGCATCGAGTTCAGCAGGCGCCGCGCCCTGCAGCTGTTCGGCATCGGCGCCGCGGCGGTGACCCTGGCCGCCTGCGCGCCGACCGGCACGGGGTCGGGCACCGGCACAGGCCCGGCGAGCGGCTCCGCCGCCGGCCTGAACGGCGCGGACCCCACCGACTTCTCCTTCGCGTCCTGGTCCTTCACCGAGGAGGCCGCGGCGCCCGCGCTGGAGGCGATCGTCGCGTCGTACCAGGACAAGCAGTCCGTGACGGTGGACGACGTGTCCTTCCCCTACAACGAGTACTTCAACCAGCTCATGCTGCAGGTGCGCGGCGGGCAGTTCACCGGCGCCGCGCACGTGGACGTCGCGTGGCTCGGATCGCTCGCCGCGCTCGGCAAGCTCCAGGACCTCTCGTCCCTCGCGGAGGGCAGGGGATACACGGATGCCGCGCTGAAGGCCGCCCAGTTCGACGGCACGCAGTACGCGCTGCCCTGGACGATCGGGGCCATCGGGCTGGTCACGAACGCGGAGATCCTGGCGAAGGTCGGCGTCGCCCCTGAGGAGTTCCCGACCACGATCGACGCCTACGAGAAGACCCTCAAGGACCTCAAGGGCCTCGGCGGAGGCCTCATCCCGTACGCGGCGTCCACGAAGGCGGCCCAGCTCAAGGACATCCTCATCTGGATGCAGACCTTCGGGAGCCCCCTCGTCGACGGGGACACCGTGAAGATCGGCGACGACGCCTCGATCGAGGCCGTCACCTGGTACAAGGGCCTGTACGACCAGGGGCTCATCGCCGCCGACGTCGACCGCTTCGATGCCCGCTCGCTGTTCGCGCAGGGCCGGGCCGCCATCTACGACGACGCCCCGGTGGGTCGCAACGCCGTCGTCGGCGAGTCTCCGGACCCCGATCTCGCCGACAAGCTCGCCCCGGTGTCGCGTCCGGTCCTGAAGGACGGCGACACTCCCCGCGCCCTGGTCTGGGGCGGCGCGATCGCCGTCGTGGACGGCGACGGGGCGCCCACGGCCGGCGACTTCGCCCAGTTCGCGACCAGTGACCTGGACACGGTGCTCGCGGACTACGCCGTTCGCGGCCTGCCGCCCGTGACCACCGAGGCGCAGGAGTCCGCGGTCGTGAAGGACGACGTGTTCGGCACGCTGTTCAGCGAGCGCATCACCGCGACGGCGACGTCGAACCCGTTCTGGGCGTTCACCAGCTACTCGCAGATCGAGACCGAGATCGCCGAGCAGGTGCAGGCGGTCCTGGTCGGCTCCGCCTCTCCCGCGGACGCGATGAAGGCGGCCGGCGAGGCCGCCCAGAAGCTCATCGGCTGACCCGGCATCCGCCCCGCACACACCCCACAGGAAGGAACCCATCGTCATGCGCACGCAGTCCGTCGAGACCGACGTCGTCGTCGTCGGAGGAGGTCTCGCCGGCGTCGCGGCGGCCGTCTCAGCCGCCCGGCTCGGACGGCGCGTCGCACTGATCGGGAACCGGCCGGTCCTCGGAGGGAACTCCTCCTCCGAGGTCCGGGTGTGGGTGTGCGGGGCGACCGCGCACGGCAACCAGCGCTGGGCGCGCGAGACCGGGATCATCGGGGAGCTGTACGTCGAGAACCAGTACCGCAATCCCGAGGGCAACCCGATCCACTGGGATGACGTGGTTCTGGACGCCGTGCGGGCCGAAGACAACATCGAGCTCTTCCTCAACACCGACGTGCGGGAGGTCGCGGCGCACGGGCCTGAGGATGCGCGCGGGATCGACGCGGTGACGGGGTGGACCATGGGCTCCGAGATCACGACGACCTTCACGGCCCCGGTGTTCCTGGACTGCACCGGCGACGGGCTGGTCGGACACCTCGCCGGCGCGCGCTACCGGCTCGGCAAGGAGGGCAGGAGCGAGTTCGGCGAGGACTGGGCTCCGGAGGAGCCCAAGCGCGAGTTCCTCGGCTCGACGCTGCTGTTCTATTCGAAGGACCTGGGGCGCCCCGTGGACTTCGTCGCGCCGGATTCCACCATCGACATCACGCAGACGCCGATCCCCGAGTCGCGCATCATCCGCTCCGGCGACAGCGGCGCTGCCTACTGGTGGGTCGAGTGGGGCGGCGAACTCGACATCGTGGACGACAACGAGCGCATCCGCGACGAGCTGCGCGGCGTCATCCTCGGGATCTGGGACTACATCAAGAACTCCGGACGCTTCGACGCCGAGACCCTCGACCTGGAGTGGATCGGCAATATCCCCGGCAAGCGGGAGTATCGGAGATTCATCGGCGACTACACGCTGCACCAGGGCGACATCGTCGGCCAGACCTCGTTCGAGGACGGCGTCGCCTTCGGCGGCTGGTCGATCGATCTGCACCCGGCGGGCGGGATGTACGCGACAGGGTCGGGCGCCGTGCAGCGCTTCTCGAACGGGGTGTTCGAGATCCCCTACCGCTCGCTCTACTCGCAGAACGTCGGCAACCTGCTCATGGCCGGCCGACTCGTCTCGGCCACGCACATCGCGTTCGGCGCCGCCCGCGTCATGGCCACCTGTGCGGCGATGGGAGAGGCGGCCGGCACCGCCGCGGCGATCGCCGTCGCGGAGAGCACGACGCCGCGCGGCGTCCACGATAGCCATCTGGCGCGGCTGCGGCAGACGCTGCTCCGTCAGGACGCGACGCTCATCGGCGTGGCGAACGATGACCCCGACGATCTCGCCCGCCGGGCGACCGTCACGGCGTCCAGTCACACGCGGAGCATCGCCACGGGGGAGGAAGGGCTGCCCCACCCGATGGCCGACGACCTCGGCATCGTCGTGCCGGTGAGCGAGGAGCTCGGAGGTCTCTCGCTGCGCCTGGAGAGCACAGCGGACACGACCCTCGTCGTCGAGGCGTACCTCACGGATCTGCCGCAGAACGTGATCCCGGTGCACCGCGTGGCGGCGGCATCCGTGCCGGTAATGGCGGGCGGTGCACGGTGGATCGACGTCGAGCTGCCGTACGCTGCGGATCGTCCGCGCAACGTGATCGTCGTCGTGCGGGCGGACCCCGCCGTGACCGTCTTCACGACGACGCAGCTCCCGCCCGGCGTTCTCACCCTCGTCCACCGCGTCGACAACGACGACCAGAACGTCGAGATCAGCCGGGACGAGCTCATCGTGCAGTGGCCGACCAAGCCGCTGCGCGGGCGCACGGTCCTGTTCCGCGCCTACCCGGAATCGGCTGTGCTGGCGCCGGAGCGCGCCACGAGCGGATACAACCGTCCGTACGACGGTCCGAACATGTGGGCGTCGGAGCCGATGTCCGAGGGGCGCGACGAGTGGCTGCGCCTGGACTGGGACGAACCGGTCACCGCGCGGGAGGTCCGTCTCGTCTTCGACGACGACGTCGACCTCGAGCTCAACACCCTGCATCACCATCGCAGTCCCGACCGCGTGATCCCGCAGCTCGTCAGGGACTACCGGGTCGAGGTGCAGTCGGAGGCCGGATGGGTCGTGGTGGCCGAGGTGGCCGGCAACCGCCGCCGCCAGCGCGTCCACGCGCTCCCCGACGACCTCGGCGCGTTCTCCGCCGCCCGGCTCGTGATCTCCGCGACCAACGGCGCCCGGGAGGCGCGGGTGATCGCCTTCCGGGTGCAGAGGTGAACGGCCGGTGGACGGTAGCGTGAGATCCAGGAGCATCTCGGCGAGGAGCGGGACCGTGAACGAAATGCGGGCGCGACGCAGCGCACCGGTCAGCCGGCGCGAGCGCACCGGCATCGTCGCGCTCGCCGTCCCCGACCTGAACGAACCGTACTTCGCCGAGCTCACGTCCCTGTTCGTCACGCGGGCGCACGAACGCGGGCTGTCGATCCTCATCCAGCAGACCGCCGGCGGACACGAGCGCGAGGTCGACATCGCCAACGGCGTGGGGCTGCCGCCCATCGACGGGCTCATCCACATCCCTCGTTCGCTCACCGTGGGCGACCTGACCCGGCGCACCGCGCCGGGTCCCATCGTGCTGCTCGGCGAGCACATCCAGGTCAGCCCGTTCACGCATGTCACGGTGGACAACAAGGCGGGCACGGATGCCGCGACCGCTCACCTCGCCGCGGCGGGCTGCCGGAGAGTCGCCTTCGTGGGGCGGCGCGACGCGCGCCCGTCGGACGCGGCCGACCAGCGCTTCGCGGGATACCGTCAGGCCGTGGCGCGGCTGGGCCTGAGCGAGGACGTCGAGCTGATCGCGACGGTCGACGCCTTCACCCCTGAGGAGGGGCGTCGGGCGATGTCCGAGATGCTCGGCCAGGGGGTGCGCTGCGACGGTGTGGTGTGCTCCAACGACTCGCTCGCCTTCGGAGTGCTCTCCGCTCTGCAGGACGCCGGCCTCGTCGTGCCCCGGGACGTCGCGGTGATCGGCTTCGACGACGTGCACGCGGCGCGGTTCTCGACGCCGGCGCTGTCATCGGTGGCGCCCGACGACAGCGCTCTGGTGGAGGCCGCTCTGGACGAGCTGGAGCGTCAGATGAGCACCCCGCCCGGCATGGACATGCCGGTGCGCAACGTCGTCGTGGGCGCCCGCATCGAGTCCAGGGCATCGACGGCGCGCTGACTCATTGCGCGGCAGGCTCCTCGAGCGGCGCCAGCGTCAGCGCCACGTGCTCGGAGAGCTGCCCGGCGGCCTCGGAGTCGAGTCCGTCGTCCATGATCAGGCGGTCGACATCGTCGACGTCGGCGATCGTCGTGAGTCCGACGGCGCCCCACTTGGCGTGATCCGCGAGCACGACCGACGTGCTCCCGGTGGCGATGAGCGCACGATCGGTCTCCGCCTCCAGAAGGTTCGAGGTCGTGAGTCCCGCCTGCAGGTCGACCCCGCGCACCCCGAGGAAGACGAGGTCGCAGTGCAGGACCTCCAGCGCTCGGACCGCGATCGGCCCGACCAGCGCGTCGGCCGGCGTCCGAACGCCTCCGGTGAGGACCACGGTCTGCGTGTAGGGCTCGTCGGCGCGATCCGGCCGGGCGAACACGTCCGCGACCGGAAGGGAGTTCGTCACGATGGTCAGATCGGGGATGCCGCGCAGCGCCTGGGCCAGCGTCCAGGCGGTGCTCCCGCCGGAGAGACCCACGGCCATGCCCGGCTCGACGAGTCCGGCCGCGCGGCGCGCGATCGCGCGCTTCTCGGCCACGTGCAGGCGCGCCTGGGACGTGAAGTCGGCATCCACGCGGTCGGTGATCCGCGGTGTGGTGGCGCCACCGCGCACCCGGTCGATCACGCCCTGTTCCGCGAGCACGTCGATGTCGCGCCGGACCGTCATCTCGCTGACCTTCAGCGCGGTCGCGAGCGCCGACACCTGCGCGGCACCCGCGCGGCGCACCTCGGACACGATGCGTGAACGGCGTTCGGCAGCGAGCACCTGGACCCCTTTCGATCTGCACGTCAGTCTGCCATGCGGCGAGGGGCGGCCTGCGGACGGAAGACGCGCGTGCCCGGCGTGGCGTCCGGCTCGGACGCGCACTACGCTGACAGAGGCACACGGAGGTGCCGGCCCGAACTCCCTCGGATCCCCCTTGGAGGCACGCGTGTCCGACACCCTTCCCGACCTGCGCACGACGTCCGGCGTCCTGTTCGACCTGGACGGCGTCCTGACGCCCACCGCCGAGGTGCACATGCGCGCCTGGAAGGCCGTCTTCGACGACGTGTTCGCCCAGTGGGGCATCGCACCGGCCTACACGGACGAGGACTACTTCGCCTACGTCGACGGCAAGAAGCGCTACGACGGCGTGGCGAGCCTGTTGCGCAGCCGCAACGTTGAGATCCCGTGGGGGTCGGTCGAGGATCCGCCGACGGCGGAGACGATCTGCGGGATCGGCAACCGGAAGAACGCCGCGTTCTCGGCATCCCTGCGCGCCGAGGGGATCGCCCCGTATCCCGGCTCGCTCGCGCTGCTCGAGCACCTGCGCGCGGCCGGGATCCGGATGGGCGTGGTGTCGAGCTCCAAGAACGCCGAGGAGGTGCTCGCCTCGGCCGGCATCCGCGACTTCTTCGAGATCGTGGTCGACGGCGTCGTCGCGGAGCGCGACGCACTCGTCTCCAAGCCCGCCCCGGACATGTTCGCGGCGGGCGCCGCAGCACTCGGCGTCGACCCCGCCTCGGCGGCCGCCGTCGAGGACGCCGTGGCCGGCGTCGCCTCGGCCGCAGCCGCCGGATTCGCGTCCGTCGTCGGCGTCGACCGCGGCGCCGGGCCCGACGCGCTGCGCGAGGCCGGCGCCACGAGTATCGTCGATGACCTCGCCCGGCTCCTCCCGCCCTCCCCGGAGACCGCTGGCGACGAACTGAGCGACTGGAAGGAATCGAAGTGATCGATCGCGACCGCTTCCCCGTCGACCCCTGGCGTCTGGTCGAGACGCGCTACACGGAGGACGGCGTCTCCGAGACGCTGTTCGCCGTCGGCAACGGCTACCTGGGTCTGCGCGGCAATCACATCGAGGGACGCGGCGCCCACGAGCACGGCACCTTCATCAACGGGCTGCACGAGACCTGGCCGATCCGTCACGCCGAGCAGGCGTACGGCTTCGCGGAGGTCGGGCAGACGATCGTCAACGCGCCGGACGCCAAGGTCATGCGGGTGTACGTGGACGACGAGCCGATCTCGTTCGACGAGGCGGACGTCCGCGAGTACTCCCGCGTCCTCGACATGCGCACCGGCATCCTGACCCGCGACCTGGTGTGGGAGACCCCCTCCGGAAAGCGCGTCCGGATGCGCGACGAGCGCCTGGTGAGCTTCGAGGAGCGCCACCTGGCCGTGCTCCGGCTGGACGTCACGGTGGAGAACGCCGACGCGCCGGTCACGATCAGCTGCCAGATCCTCAACCGGCAGGACGGCGGGAACGTGTACGGCGGTACGCCCGCGGCCGCGCAGAAGGCGGGCTTCGACCCGCGGCGCGCCGAGAAGATCACGCAGCGGGTGCTCCAGCCCGTGGAGTACTGGCAGGACGGGCTGCGCTCCGCGCTGTCGTATCGCGTGACCGAATCGGGGATGACGGCGGCTGTGGTCGCCGATCACATCATCGAGACCGACAACGACTACAGTGCGCGTCAGCTCATCGAGCAGGACATCGCGAAGAACGTCTTCCGGGTGCAGGCGAAGGCCGGCATCCCGATCCGGATCACCAAGCTCGTCAGCTATCACACGTCCCGCGGCGTGCCGGCGCGCGAGCTCGTCGACCGCTGCCGCCGCTCGCTCGATCGCGTCGCCGTCGAGGGCGTCGACGCGCAGTTCCGCGCCCAGACCGACTGGCTCGACGCGTTCTGGGAGCGCAGCGACGTGCGCATCGAAGGTCAGGACGCCCTGCAGCAGGCCACGCGCTGGTGCCTGTTCCAGCTCGCGCAGGCCTCCGCGCGCGCCGACGGGGCCGGCGTCCCCGCCAAGGGCGTCTCGGGGTCCGGCTACAGCGGCCACTACTTCTGGGACACCGAGATCTACGTCCTGCCGTTCCTCACGTACACGTCGCCGCAGTGGGCGCGCAACGCGCTGCGCGCCCGCGTGCTGATGCTGCCCGCGGCGAGGCGCCGCGCCGCCCAGCTGAACGAGGCGGGGGCGCTGTTCCCCTGGCGCACCATCAACGGCGAGGAGGCCTCGGCGTACTACGCGGCGGGTACCGCGCAGTACCACATCAACGCGGACGTCAGCTTCGCGCTCGGCAAGTACGTGCGCGCCACCGGGGACATCGACTTCCTGCGCCGCGAGGGCGTCGACATCGCGGTGGAGACCGCCCGGCTCTGGGCGACGCTCGGATTCTGGCGCGGGACGAACGGGGACGCCACGTTCCACATCCACGGCGTCACCGGACCCGACGAGTACACCACGGTCGTCAACGACAATCTCTTCACGAACGTCATGGCCCGCTATAACCTGCGCTACGCCTCCCGGGTCGTCCGCGAGATGGCGGCGAGCGATCCGCGCGCGTTCGATGCGCTCGTGGAGCGCACCGGCCTCGACGCCGGCGAGCCGGATGCCTGGGAGCAGGCAGCCGCGGCGATGTACATCCCCTTCAGCGAGAGCCTCGGCATCCACCCCCAGGACTCGCTGTTCCTCGAGCGCGAGGTCTGGGACCTCGCGCACACGCCCGACGATCAGCGTCCGCTGCTGCTGCACTTCCACCCCCTGGTGATCTACCGGTTCCAGGTGCTGAAGCAGGCGGACGTCGTGCTCGCGCTGTTCCTGCAGGGCAACCACTTCACGGATGCCGAGAAGCTGGCCGACTTCGAGTACTACGACCCGCTCACCACAGGCGACTCGACGCTGTCCGCGGTCGTGCAGGCCATCCTCGCGGCCGAAGTCGGCTACCAGGACCTGGCCAGGGAGTACTTCGAGCAGTCGCTGTTCGTGGACCTGGGCGACCTGCACCACAACGCCGCGGACGGCGTGCACGTGGCGTCGGCGGGCGGCGTGTGGACCGCTCTCGTGAGCGGGTTCGGCGGCATGCGCGATCACGCCGGCGAGCTGAGCTTCGACCCCCGTCTGCCGGTGGACTGGCCGTCGCTGTCGTATCCGCTGCAGTGGCAGGGGACCGCGCTGGACGTGCACGTGACGCGCGACGAGCTGAGGGTGAGCGTGCGGGTCGGTGACCCGGTGCCGTTCACGGTGCGCGGTGCGTCGTACACGGCCGCCGAGGGGGCGGACGTCGTCGTGCCGCTGGCCGACCAGGGGCCGGTGATCCCCGGGCGGCCGACGCTGCGGAAGTTCGCGGATGCGCGTCGCGACGACGGCACCCTCATGTCGGCCTCGGTCCCGGTCGTCACGAGCGCGATCCCGGTGATCACGGGTTACCCGGACTGACGCGGCCGGCTCCGCGCGCAGGAGCCGGCCGGGCGATCCGAATGTCGGCGGCACGCCGTAGGCTGGATGGGTGACCACAGCCCTGTACCGCCGCTATCGGCCTGAGACCTTCGCGGAGATGATCGGGCAGTCGCAGGTGACCGAGCCGCTCATGACGGCGTTGCGCGGTGACCGGGTCGGGCACGCCTATCTCTTCTCCGGCCCGCGCGGCTGCGGCAAGACCACATCGGCGCGCATCCTCGCGCGCTGCCTCAACTGCGCCGAAGGGCCGACCGACACCCCGTGCGGTGTGTGCCCGAGCTGCGTCGAGCTGTCCCGCAGCGGTGGCGGCTCCCTCGATGTCGTCGAGATCGACGCGGCCAGCCACAACGGCGTCGACGACGCCCGCGACCTGCGCGAACGCGCCACTTTCGCGCCCAGCCGCGATCGCTTCAAGATCTTCATCCTCGACGAGGCGCACATGGTGACGCCGCAGGGCTTCAACGCCCTGCTCAAGCTCGTCGAAGAGCCTCCGGCGCACGTGAAGTTCATCTTCGCGACGACCGAGCCCGAGAAGGTGCTCGGCACGATCCGCTCGCGCACGCATCACTACCCGTTCCGGCTGGTGCCGCCGGCCGCGATGCTCGAGTACGTCGAGAAGCTCTGCGCGGAGGAGGGGGTCCGGGTCGAGCAGGGCGTGCTGCCGCTGGTCGTGCGGGCCGGCGGCGGATCGCCCCGGGACACGCTCTCGCTGCTCGACCAGCTGATCGCCGGTTCCGACGGCGACAGCGTGGCGTACGAGCGCGCGGTCGCGCTGCTGGGCTACACGCACGCCGCCCTGCTGGACGAGATCGTGGACGCCCTGGCCGCCGGGGACGCCGCGGCGGCGTTCCCCGCCGTCGACCGCGTCGTGCAGACCGGTCAGGACCCGCGACGCTTCGTCGACGACCTCCTGGAGCGGCTGCGCGATCTCATCGTGATCGCCGCGGTCGGAGACGGGGCGTCGGCCGTGCTGCGCGGCATCCCGGCCGACGAGATGCAGCGGATGCAGGATCAGGCCGCCTCCTTCGGTCCGTCCCGACTGTCGCACACCGCCGACATCGTGAGCGCCGCGCTGGACGACATGTCCGGGGCGACGTCGCCGCGCCTGCACCTCGAGCTCATGATCGCGCGGGTGCTCGCCCCGTCCGCGGGCATGGCTGCACCGGCTCCCACGACCGCTGCTGCGGCGGCGGCCGCACCGGCGACGACCGCACCGGGAACGGCGGCCTCCGGGCCGGCTGCCACGCGGCCCGCCGCTCCGACACCCGCCCCGGCGGTTCCCACCGCGCCCGCACCGGAGCGTGCCGTGTCCGCGGCCCCAGCCGGGACGCAGGCCCCGGAGGCCGCGCCGAACCACGGTCTCGACGCGCCGGAACCGGCGGCGACGACTGTCTCCGTCGACACAGGAGGGGCCGCCTCCGGTCCGTCCGCGCCTGCCGATCGGGCAGAGGCGCCGGGGACCGGCGCGGCTCCCGCCCCGGCGGAACAGGCGGCTCCGTCCGGGGCTGCTCCCGCATCGTCGCCCGCCCGCGCGGAGGGACCGGTCGACTTCGACCGCATCCGTGCCGCCTGGCCGGCCGTCCTGACCCGGCTCGAGACGATCAGCCGCTCGGCCTGGCTGATGGTGACGGCGATCCAGCCGCTGGCCTACGACACCGACTCCGAGGTGCTGACGCTCGGCTTCACGAGCCCGCAGGACGTCGCGCGGTTCAAGGGGACGACGCCCGGCACCGGCACGCCCGATCACCTCCGCACCGCGATCGAGCAGGAGCTCGGGGTGAAGGTGAAGTACAAGCCCGCTCCGCTGCCCGCTGGCGGCTCGACGGCCGCCTCCGCCTCGTCTCCGCCGTCCGCGCCGGCATCCGATCCTGCCCCGCGGCCGAGTGCGTTGTCCTCGGCGCCCGTGACCGAGTGGGCCGTCGCGCCGATCCCGAAGGGCAACGAGCCCGCCCAGACCCCCCTGCCGGTGGACGAAGAGCCGGCGGATGCCGAGTCGGCGTCCTCCGCGCCGCAGCCCCCCGTCGATGGAGGCATCTCGGACGAGGAGCCGCCGCTGCCCGGCGACGACGAGGCTCCCGACGAGGACGAGCCGCCGTACGAGCCTCCCTATGACGCGGGGCCGAGCGTTCCCGCCGGTGGACCGGCTCCGGCCGCTCCCGCCGTTGCCTCCCGGCCGGCTGCGATGCCCGCGGCGGCCTCATCCGCCGCGGTCGTGAACGCGCCGGCAGGTCCCGCGCCGCAGGCGCCCGTCGTCACCGCGCGCTCCGCGGCCCCCGACGGCATCCAGCGCTACGGCGAGGCCGTCGTGCGCCAGGTGCTCGGCGCGACGTTCGTGCGCGAGGAGCCGTTCGAGCCCCCGACGGCGACGAGGTTCAGCTGATGTACGACGGCATCGTCCAAGAGCTCATCGACGAGTTCGGCCGTCTCCCGGGGATCGGTCCGAAGTCGGCTCAGCGCATCGCGTTCCACATCCTCCAGACGCCGTCCTTCGACGTCGCGCGTCTCGCGGAGCTGCTCACCGAGGTGCGTGCGCGCGTGCGGTTCTGCGAGATCTGCGGCAATGTGTCCGAGCAGGACCGCTGCGCGATCTGCCGCGACCCCCGCCGCAACGCCGCGCTGATCTGCGTCGTCGAGGACGCGAAGGACGTCGCCGCCATCGAGCGCACCCGCGAGTTCCGCGGTCTCTACCACGTGCTCGGCGGCGCGATCAGTCCGATCGCCGGCGTCGGTCCGGATGACCTGCGCATCGCTCAGCTCATGACGCGCCTCGCCGACGGGACGGTGCAGGAGGTCATCCTCGCCACCAACCCGAACCTGGAGGGCGAGGCCACCGCGAGTTATCTCAGCCGCCTGCTCACGACCATGCAGATCACGGTGTCGCGTCTCGCCTCGGGCCTTCCCGTGGGCGGCGACCTCGAGTACGCCGACGAGGTGACGCTCGGCCGGGCCTTCGAAGGCCGGCGCACGCTGTGACGGTCCGCGACGCGATCGGCGTGCCCGCGTGAACGCGCATTCCGCGGTCACCCGGCGCGGCTGGCTGCTGTTCGGCGCCATGGCGCTGCTGTGGGGAGTGCCGTACCTGTTCATCCGCATCGCGGTGGAGTCCTACTCCCCGCCGGCGATCGTCGCGGGGCGCACGCTCATCGCGGCACTGCTGCTGCTGCCGTTCGCGCTCCGCAGCGGGGCGCTGCGGCCGGCCCTGAAGAAGTGGCCGTGGGTCCTCGCCTTCGGACTCGTCGAGATGGGCGGACCCTTCGTGCTGCTCGGCCACGCCGAGCAGACGCTGCACTCCGGGCCGACGGGACTGCTGGTCGCCACGGTGCCGCTGTTCGCCGCGCTCATCGCGCTCGGCGGAGGAGACCGGACCGTGCTCAGGCCGCTGCGCCTGGCGGGCCTGCTAGTCGGGTTCGCCGGCGTGGCGATCGTGGTCGCCGGTCCAGGACTCGCCTCCGGGGACCTGCTCGCGGCGGGGGAGGTCCTGCTCGTCGCCGTCCTGTACGCGATCGCGCCGTTCATCGTCGCGCGCAAGCTGGCCGACGTGCCCTCCCTCGGGACCATCACCCTCGCCCTTCTCGCGATCGGCATCATCTACCTGCCGATGGCCTTCGCGACGCAGCACGAGGTGCCCACGCTCGAAGCCACCGGCGCGCTGCTCGTGCTGGCCGTCGTGTGCACCGCGGTCGCCTTCCTCGCCTTCTTCGCCCTCATCCGCGAGGTCGGTCCGGTACGCGCACCGCTGTTCACCTACGTCAACCCGGTGGTGGCGATCATCCTGGGGGCGATCGTGCTCTCCGAGCCGATCACGCCCGGTCTGCTGATCGGCTTCCCGCTCGTGATCGTCGGATGCTGGTTCGCCGCGACCGGCGGACGCCTGCGCCCCGCAGCACCCGTCACGCCCGCACCGCCGCAGACGCTCTGAGGCGCCCGATCCCGGCGCCGTCACATGCGCAACGGGGCATATGGCACGAAAGTAGAATGTGCGGTGGGCGGATCCGCCCGTCATCCCTGGGAGTGATTCGTGGCCCTCATCGTGCAGAAGTACGGCGGCTCGTCTGTCGCCGACGCAGAGAGCATCAAGCGCGTCGCCAAGCGCATCGTCGACACCCGCCGCGCCGGACACGACGTCGTCGTCGCGGTCAGCGCCATGGGCGACACGACCGATGAGCTGCTGGACCTCGCCGCCGAGGTCGCGCCCATCCCCGCGCCGCGCGAGATGGACATGCTCCTGTCCAGCGGTGAGCGCATCTCGATGGCGCTTCTGGCGATGGCCATCCATTCGATGGGCTTCGAGGCGCGCTCCTTCACCGGCCCGCAGGCGGGTATGCGCACCGACGACAAGTACGGCTCCGCGCGCATCGTCGAGGTGAATCCGACGCGCGTGCGCGAGGCGCTGGACGAGGGCGCGATCGTCATCGTCGCAGGCTTCCAGGGCCTCAACGACGACACCCAGGACATCACGACCCTGGGGCGCGGCGGGTCCGACACGACGGCGGTCGCGCTCGCCGCGGCGCTGGATGCGGATGTGTGCGAGATCTACAGCGATGTCGACGGGATCTTCACCGCCGACCCGCGGGTCATCCCGAGGGCCCGCAAGCTCGACCACGTCTCCAGCGAGGAGATGCTGGAACTCGCCGCGAACGGCGCGAAGGTCCTCTACATCCGCGCCGTCGAGTACGCGCGCCGCCACGGCGTCCTCATCCACGCCCGCTCGTCGTTCTCCGCGGCGGAGGGCACCTACGTTCTTGGTCGGGGGATGCTCAACCCCCGCGAATCCGAGGGAGAAGTCATGGAAGAACCGATCGTCGCCGGTGTCGCCACCGACCTCAGCCAGGCCAAGATCACGATCATCGGCGTTCCCGACGTGCCTGGCAAGGCCGCAGAGATCTTCCAGCTCGTCGCGAAGTCGGGTGCGAACGTCGACATGATCGTGCAGAACGTGTCGGCGGCCGCGACCGGGCGCACCGACATCTCCTTCACGCTTCCGAAGGCGGACGCCGCGACCGCGCTCAAGGCGCTCGCCGGCGAGCAGGAGGACATCGGGTTCGAGAGTCTCGTCCACGACGACCAGATCGGCAAGCTCTCCGTCGTCGGCGCCGGCATGAGGACGCACTCCGGCGTCTCCGCGAAGCTGTTCGAGGCGCTGTCGATCGCCGGCGTGAACATCGAGATGATCTCGACCTCGGAGATCCGCATCTCGGTGGTACTGCGCGGCGACGAGCTCGCGGACGCCGCGCGCGCCGTCCACACGGCCTACGGCCTGGACAACGAGATCGAGGCCACGGTCCACGCCGGCACCGGGCGCTAGGGGACTGCGCAGCGACTCCAGCGGATCACTGCCGCGCGCGGATCCTGCTCGGCGTCGTGCCGGGAGCCGGAAGGACGCACGAGAGACGGAGAACCGCGCTCTGTTCCTCCGGATCTCGTGCCTTGCTCCGGATCCCCGCGACGCCCGTCTGCAGTGTCGGAGTTCCGGGATGCCGAGGGCGCCGGTGCATCGCGCCGTCACGACCCCGCACTTCGACCGGGGGACTCCCGTGCGGTTGCCGTGGACGCCGACGCTCCGGGAGCACGGTAGACTCGCCGAAACCCTGACATCGGCGCCAGGCGCGGCATCCGCACTCCGACGCCGCGCCGGGCGCCTCGCCTGCAGTTCTGCACCACGCTCGAGGAAAGCCCATGACCCGCATCTCCGACTCAGGATTCTCCGTCGCCATCGTCGGCGCCACCGGACAGGTGGGCACCGTCATGCGCGAGATTCTCAGCGAGCGGTCGTTCCCGATCCGGGAGCTGCGGTTGTTCTCCTCGGCACGGTCGGCAGGCATCGCGATCGAGTTCGGGGGAGTGACGGTGATCGCCGAGGACGTCGAGACCGCCGACCCCGCGGGCATCGAGATCGCACTGTTCTCCGCCGGGGCGACGGCCAGCCGCGCCTACGCTCCGCGCTTCGCCGAGGCCGGCGCCATCGTGATCGACAATTCCAGCGCGTGGCGGAACGACCCGGAGGTCCCGCTGGTCGTCAGCGAGGTCAACCCGCACGCCATCGACGATCGACCCAAGGGGATCATCGCGAACCCGAACTGCACGACGATGGCGGCCATGCCGGCGCTCAAGGCTCTGGATGCCGAGGCAGGCCTCGAACGCCTCATCGTGTCGACCTACCAGGCGGTCTCCGGCTCGGGGCTCGCCGGCGCGCAGGAGCTGCTCGGGCAGGTCGAGGGCGTGCTGGCGCAGGGAGACACGCTGCGCCTCGTGCACGACGGCTCCGCGCTCGACTTCCCGCAGCCGGAGAAGTACGTCGCCCCGATCGCGTTCGACGTCATCCCGCTCGCCGGAAACCTGGTCGATGACGGCCTGAACGAGACCGACGAGGAGAAGAAGCTCCGCAACGAGAGCCGCAAGATCCTCGAACTGCCCGACCTCCGCGTCGGCGGCACGTGCGTGCGCGTCCCGGTCTTCACCGGCCACTCGCTGTCGATCCATGCCGAGTTCGCGCGGGACATCTCGCCCGAGCGAGCGCGCCAGGTCCTGGAGGCGGCGCCCGGGGTCGCCCTCGAAGAGGTGCCGACGCCGCTGCACGCGGCGGGCAAGGACCCCAGCTTCGTCGGGCGCATCCGGGCCGACCAGTCCGCGCCCGAAGGCAAGGGGCTCGTGCTGTTCATCAGCAACGACAACCTGCGCAAGGGGGCCGCGCTGAACGCCGTCCAGATCGCCGAGATCGTCGCCGAGCGCCTCCGCGTCCCGGCCTGATCCGCCGCACGCCCCGCGGTACGGATGTCAGGGCCGTGCTCGGATGTCGGGCGATCCGGCATCGTCCGGCCCGGCATCCGGGGGATCTCCCGACATCCGTACCCTGATCGCGTCTGGCCGGGCGGATCGCCGGCCGGTCGGGGCACGCGCCGGGGCGAACTAGACTGGTCGAGTGACTGAATCCGTCGACGTCGTCCTCATCGGTGGCGGCATCATGAGCGCCACCCTCGGAACGCTGCTTCACGAACTGCAGCCCGACTGGAAGATCGTCGCCTTCGAGCGGTTGAGCGACGTGGCGCAGGAGAGCTCCAACCCGTGGAACAACGCGGGCACCGGGCACGCCGCGCTCTGCGAGCTCAACTACATGCCGAAGAACCCGAACGGCCCGCTCGACCCGGCGAAGGCGGTGTCGATCAACGAGCAGTTCCAGCAGAGCCGCCAGTTCTGGTCGTCGCTCGTGGACAAGGGTGTGCTGGACGCGCCGTCGACCTTCATCAACGCCACGCCGCACATGACGTTCGTCCGCGGCGAGAAGGACGTCGCCTACCTCAAGGAGCGCTACGAGGTCCTCAAGCAGCAGCCGCTGTTCGAGGGCATCGAGTACAGCGAGGACTCCCGGGTCATCAACCAGTGGGCGCCGCTGCTCATGCAGCGCCGTCGCAAGGGCGAGCCGTTCGCTGCGACGCGGGTCCCGGCGGGCACTGATGTCGATTTCGGAGCGCTGACGCACCAGTTGTTCGACCACCTCACCGCCAAAGGCGTCGCCTTGCGCACCAACCAGGAGGTGCACAGCCTCAAGCGCCAGAAGGACGGCACCTGGCTGGTCAAGTACCGCACGACCCTCGGCCGCACGCCGGGCGAGATCAAGGCGCGATTCGTGTTCGTCGGGGCCGGAGGCTGGGCCCTGAAGCTCCTGCAGCGCTCCGGGATCCCCGAGATCAAGGGCTACGGCGTCTTCCCGATCGGTGGTCAGTTCCTCAAGACCACGAATCCGAAGGTCGTCGCACAGCACAAGGCGAAGGTGTACTCGCAGGCGTCCGTCGGTGCACCGCCGATGTCCGTGCCGCACCTCGACACCCGTGTCGTCGACGGCGAGGAGTCGCTGCTGTTCGGCCCGTTCGCGACGTTCAGCCCGAAGTTCCTGAAGAACGGATCCTGGTTCGACATCGTCGGTCAGGTGCGGACGCACAACCTCTGGCCCATGCTCCGAGTCGCGTTCGCCAACCCGGACCTCATCACGTACCTGATCGGCGAGCTGGCCAAGAACCACCGCAAGAAGGTCGACAGCCTGCGCGTCTTCATGCCGACGGCGAAGGACGAGGACTGGACTCTCATCCAGGCCGGTCAGCGCGCCCAGGTCATGAAGAAGGACCCCGAGAAGGGCGGCATCCTGCAGTTCGGCACGGAGGTCGTCTCCTCCGCCGACGGCTCCATCGCCGGCCTCCTCGGAGCGTCGCCGGGTGCCTCCACGGCGGTGCCGATCATGCTGCAGCTGCTGAAGACGTGCTTCCCCGACGATTTCCCGGGGTGGGAGCCGACGCTGCGCGAGCTGATCCCCACCTACGGCGAGAAGCTCAACGCGGACGCCGCGATCGCAGAGGCGTCGATGGCATCCACAGCGGCCACGCTCGGCATCTCCCGGTAGCAGGCGACCGTGGCGAAGCTCTACTTCCGCTACGGCGCGATGAACTCGGGCAAGTCCACGGCCCTGCTCCAGGCCGCGTACAACTACGAGGAGCGCGGGCAGCGAGTGCTGCTGGCGAAGCCCGAGATCGACACCAAGGGCGCGTCGCAGATCGAGAGCCGCCTGGGTGTCACGCGCGAGGTCGACTTCCTCATCGGCCCGCAGGACGATGCTCGTGAGCTGTTCCTGCAGGAACGCGAGCGGATGCGGCAGCTCGACGCCGAAGGACTCATCCCGTCCGAGCGGCCGACCGAGGTCGCCTGCCTTCTCGTGGACGAGGCGCAGTTCCTCACACCCGAGCAGGTCGACGACCTGTTCCGCATCGCCGTGGTCGACGGCATCCCGGTGATGGCCTACGGCATCCGCAACGACTTCCTCACCCACGCGTTCCCCGGATCGGCGCGGCTGCTGGCGATCGCGCACTCGCTGGAGGAGTTGAAGACGATCTGCCGATGCGGCCGGAAGGCGGTGTTCAACGGCCGTGTGATCGGCGGACGCTTCGTGTTCGACGGCGACCAGGTGGCGATCGACGAGGGCGCGGCCGGCGGGGCACCCGTCGACGTCGTCACGTACGAGTCGCTGTGCGGCCACTGCTATCTCGAGGAGTCGGGCGGGCGGCTGGGCTGAGTCCGGGTCGCCGACTCCTGGGTCTGTCGCCGTCCGCGTCGCTTCGCGCCGTCTCCGGGTCGTCCCGGTCGCAGTTCGTGCCGCTCCGACGCGCGGTGACCGACGTCGACTGCGACCGGAACCAGGGGAGCGAGAGGCTTACCGGCGCGAACTGCGACGGGATCGCATCCGGCTCGCTTGCGTGGTCTGACCACAGTCGGCTAATCTGTGGTCAGACCACAGGAGGATCGGATGCCGGAGTCCACGACGCGCGCCTGGCGCACCGTGCTCGAGCACATCGAGACCGATCTCCTCGAGGGGCGTCTGGGGCCCGGCGACCGCCTCCCCTCGGAGCGCGACCTGTCCGCCGACCTCGGGGTCGGCCGCTCCAGCGTCCGCGAGGCGCTGCGCGTGCTGGAGGTCATGGGGCTGATCCGCACGGCGACCGGCTCAGGGCCGCAGGCGGGCGCGATCGTCATCGCGACTCCCACCGGGGGCCTGTCGGCGCTGCTGCGCCTCCAGGTCGCCGCACAGGGCTTCCCGCTGGCGGATGTCGTCAAGACGCGCCTGGTCCTCGAGGATGCCGTTGCCGCCGCGCTCGCCGCCGATCCCGATCGCGACACCGGCGAGGCGCATCGGATCCTCGCCGCCATGGACTCCGAGGCGCTGACCTCGGGTGAGTTCCTCGCCCTCGACGCCCAGCTGCACCTCGCGCTGGCCGAAGCATCCGGCAACGCCGTGATCGCGGCGATGATGGCTGGGCTGAGGACCGCCATCGAGTCCTACGTGCAGGCAGGCGCCGAAGCCATCGCCGATTGGAGTGTCATGGCCGCGCGCCTGCGCGCCGAGCACCGCGCCCTCGTCGCGGCGATCGACGCCGGAGACGTCGAGAGCGCCCGCGAGCTCGTGAGGACCCACATCACCGGCTACTACACCGCGGCGGGTCTCACCCGCGCGCCGTCCGACCGACCCTGAACCCCGCCATCGAAAGGAAGACCATGGTCAAGCGCCAGCTCCCGAACCCGGCCGAGATCCTCGAGCTGATGTCCTTCAAGAAGCCGGAGTTCGACGGTCGCAAGCGTCGCCTCGATGCGGCTCTGACGATCTACGACCTGCGGAAGATCGCGAAGCGGCGCACGCCGAAGGCCGCGTTCGACTACACCGACGGCGCTGCCGAGGGCGAGCTGTCGCTCTCCCGCGCGCGTCAGGCGTTCGAGGACGTCGAGTTCCACCCCGGCATCCTGAAGCCCGCCCCGCAGGTGGACACCACCGTGGACATCCTCGCCGGACCGTCGTCCCTGCCGTTCGGCATCGCACCGACCGGCTTCACCCGGCTGATGCAGACCGAGGGCGAGGAGGCCGGTGCGGGGGCCGCCGCAGCGGCCGGCATCCCGTTCACGCTGTCCACGCTCGGCACCACGTCGATCGAGGGCGTGAAGGCGGCCAACCCGCACGGGCGCAACTGGTTCCAGCTGTACGTCATGCGCGACCGGGAGATCTCCTACGAGCTCACGCGCCGCGCAGCCGCGGCCGGCTTCGACACCCTCCACTTCACGGTCGACACTCCGGTCGCCGGCGCCCGCCTGCGCGACAAGCGCAACGGATTCTCGATCCCGCCGCAGCTGACGCTCGGCACCATCATCAACGCGATCCCGCGGCCGTGGTGGTGGTACGACTTCCTCACCACTCCGAAGCTCGAGTTCGCGTCGCTCAGCTCCACGGGTGGCACCGTAGGCGAGCTCCTCGACGCCGCCATGGACCCGACGATCAGCTACGACGACCTCGCCGTGATCCGCGACCTGTGGCCCGGGAAGATCGTCATCAAGGGCGTGCAGAACGTCGAGGACTCGGTCAGGCTGAAGGATGCCGGAGTCGACGGCATCGTGCTCTCCAACCACGGGGGGCGCCAGCTGGATCGCGCGCCGATCCCGTTCCACCTGCTGCCGAAGGTGCGCGAGGCCGTGGGCGAGGAGTTCACCGTGATGATCGACACCGGCATCATGAACGGTGCGGACATCGTCGCCTCCGTCGCGCTCGGTGCGGACTTCACGCTGATCGGTCGCGCCTACCTGTACGGACTGATGGCCGGCGGGCGGCAGGGCGTCGACCGGGCGATCGCCATCCTGCGCACCGAGATCGAGCGCACGATGCGCCTGCTCGGGGTCTCCTCGCTGGCCGAGCTCGAGCCCCGCCACGTCACGCAGCTGCAACGGCTGGCCCCGGTGGGCGGGGTGGGCGCAGAGGCGTACTCTTCCGCTCGCTGAGCTGGGGCGGGCCCCTCGTCCCGTTGAGCGAGCGCCACTCTCACCTCGCTCGTGGAGCGAGCGCCCCCACCTCGCTCGTTGAGCGAGCGTCACCCCATCTCGCTCGTTGAGCGAGCGAAGCGAGTCGAAACGCCGCGACGGCTCGGCGGCCGTCACCGCGTTCCGGTGCGGTCGGCTCCGCCGTCCTCGCTCAGCGAGCGGGCACTCGCTCCCGCGGCGGCCACGGCACGATCATCGACGTGCGCCGACGGTAATCGGCGTACGCGGGGTACCGGGAGGCCGAGATCGACTCGGTGAAGATGGTCGATCCGACGAACAGCGCGGTCAGCAGGACGGGGCCGATGAGCGATGCGTTCAGGACACCGCCGACGAAGCCGGCACCGGATGCCGCGGCCGCGGTGGCCCCGAGGGCGTAGAACACCCACCACTGGGCCTGCTCGAAGAAGAAGTTCGGGTGCCGGCTGTATCGGAAGAGGCCCGTGGTGAGGAAGCCGTCGGCGAGGACGCCGCCCGCGGCGGCCTTGCGCTGATGGAACTCCCACTGCTGCTGGTCGGCGATCGTCTCGCCGACCAGCAGCGCGACGAACAGCACGGTGAACGCGGCATCCCACCCGGTGAACGGCGCGGGGTGATGCAGAGCGACGTCCGCCGGGAGCGTGATGAGCACCAGGAGCGTCATCTGGAACCCGACGATGAAGAGCAGGTTGAAGACCTGGAACTGCCACGAGGACAGGCGCGCACGCAGGATCGCCCAGCGGTAGTCCTCGGTGCCGGTGTAGCCGCCCTTCCGGGCGAAGTTGAAGGTGAGCCGCACGCCCCACGCGGTCACGAGCACGGCCATGACCACGAGCCGGGTCGCGTCGGCCCCTGACGCCAGCGCGTCGACGGCGAAGATCCAGACATAGATCACCGGCACGATCGACCACGCGCGATCCACCCACGAGGTGTCGCGCGTGAGGAGGGACAGCACCCAGCAGGCGGCGCTGGCGACGGCGGCCACGATGATGACGAGGGTGAGCGGTTCCATGCCGCCATGCTAGGGCGTCCGCCGCCCCATCGCCGGTTACAGCGTCGTGAGAAGCTCGTCCAGCTTGTCGGCCGTGTCCTCCCAGCCCTCCACGGCGATCGAGCGCACACCGAGAGCCAGGACCGGGTAGTCGTTCCCGCCCACGTCGAGGCGGTCGCCGTAGAAGAGCATGTCCGCCAGGGGGATGCCGGTGTGCTCCGTGAGAGCGGACATGCCGTAGGCCTTGTCGATACCCGCGCGGGTGATGTCGATCGACGTGGAGCCGCCGGAGCGCACCTCGAGCCCGGGGAGGCGTGCCGCCACGGCATCCCGCAGTGCGCCCCGCTTGGTGCCGTCGGGATCCCACGCGTGCTTGGCCTCCCGCGGCGCCTGCTGTCCGAGGGCGGAGAAGGTGATCTGCGAACCGCGGTCCTCCAGGATCGGACCCCACGGCTCCGGCTCCCACAGGCCCAGGCGCTCGGCCTCCTCGCGCAGCGCGGTCAACGCGGCATCCTTCTCCTCAGGGGAGAGGTCATGCGCGTAGACCGCGGCGAAGTCCGTGCCGTCGTGCCGGAGGTACCGGGTGCCGCACGTGGGAAGCAGATGGAGGCGTCCGAGCTCGGCGGCGTCCGCGTCGCCCAGCTGCGCGATGACCTGGCGGCGGAACTGGTCCTCGTTGCCCCCCGAGATGATGGCGACCTCGACAGTCTGCAGCAGGGCGCGCAGCAGCCGCGCGATCCGGGGGTCGATGGCTCCCTTGGAGGGCGCGAGCGTGTCGTCGAGGTCGAAGGCGACGAGGCGAGTAGGGGTCATCGGATCTCCAGCGTGTCCTGATACGCGAGAGGGCCCACCTTGCGGCGGGCCCTCTCGTTTGTCGGGGTGACAGGATTTGAACCTGCGGCCTCTTCGTCCCGAACGAAGCGCGCTACCAAGCTGCGCCACACCCCGTCGACAACCGTTCGAGTCTACAACGAATCTCCGCTGAGACCGAATCGGCGCCGCCTCATCCGCGTGCCGTGAGGGTCAGCAGCGTCGCCTCGGGGCGGCAGGCGAATCGGACGGGCGCGTAGATGGAATGGCCGCACCCGGCGCTGACGTTCAGGGGCACCGCGCGTCCGCCGTGCGTCCAGGTGCTCAGCCCCTTGGCCTGCTTCAGCGGGATGTCGCAGTTCGCCACGATCGCTCCGAATCCGGGCAGGCACACCTGGCCGCCGTGGGTGTGCCCGCCGAAGATCGCGTCCGCGCCGAGATCGACGTACGCGTTCAGCACGCGCTGGTAGGGGGCATGCGTGACACCGAGCAGGGGAGTGCCGTCTCCGGCGCCGATCGCCGCCAGGGCGTCCGGCAGCAGGTCCAGTCGATCCCAGTCCCGGTGCGCGTCGCTCACCCCGACGAGGTCGAGGTCGGCGCCAGCGACACGAAGGCGAGCGGCTGTGTTGTTCAGATCCGTCCAGCCCAGTTCGTCCGTGAAGTACGCGTCCATGGCCTCGGTGTCGAGCAGTTCGGGGGTGCTGTGCCGCTGGGACGGGCCGGTGAAGTACTTCACGGGGTTGCGAGGCGAGGGGGCGTGCACGTCGTTGGATCCGTGCACGAAGACCCCGGGGATGCCGACGAACGGGGCGAACGCGCGGCGGATGCCGGCGAGACCGTCGCGGTGGCCGAGGTTGTCTCCGGTATTGACGATCAGGTCGGGCTCGAGCGCCGCGAGCGACGCCAGCCAGCCCTGCTTGCGATGCTGCCAGGGCGCCATGTGGGCGTCCGAGAGGTGCAGCACGCGGATCGGCGGGGAGCCCGGCGGGAGGGCGGGAGCGGAGACCTCACGGAGTGTGAACAGGTATCGCTCGATGCCGATGCCCCACACCGCGGCGGCGACGCCGGCGGCCCCCACCGCGCCGAGCGCGATGAGGGCCGGGTGCGTCGAGGATGACCTCGTCATCAGTCGTCGTCGCCGTTGCCGTTGCCGTTGCCGTTGCCGTTGGCGCAGGTGATCGCGATGCTGGCGCTCTTGTTCACCGCGGTGTTCGCGGCCGGGTTCGTCCCGGAGACCTCGGCCCCCGGCACCGCGCAGGACGCATCCCAGCTCAGGTTGCTGAGTCCCGCGCCCGCGAGCGACGCCTGCGCCTGGTTCGCCTTCTGCCCCGTCACGTCGGGCACCGTCGTGCCCTGTCCGTTGCTCGGCGAGATGGTGACCGTCGCGCCTCCGGCGACCTTTCCGGCGCCGGGCGACTGCGCGGCGATGACGTCGGTCGGCTGGTCGCTGTCGACGGGAGCGCCGACCGTGACCGTGAAGCCGGCCTTCTCGAGGGTCGAGGTCGCCTCGTCGACCTTCATGCCGACCACGTTCGGCAGGTCCTTGAGGACCTGACGGGTCAGGTTCTTGTCCGGCTCGGGGAACGACTCGCCCCCGAAGGCGCGGTTGGCGGTGCGCTGCATGTCCTCCGCGATGGCGAAGCGCTTGTTGTTCAGGCCGTGTGCGCGCAGGGACGCGTTGCCGCTGGCGTTGCCGACCCAGACGGCCGTGGTGACCTTCGTGCTCGACTCGATCATCATGGTCTGGGTCTTCTCGTGCGTACCCGTCTTGCCGATCAGCGGCGTGCCGTCGTACGGGTTCGCCGACGACCCCGTGCCGCCGTTCATCACGCCGCGGAGGGCGAAGGCCGCAGTGGCGGCGACCTCGGGCGAGATCACCTGCTCGCATGACGAAGCCGGCAACTCCATCTCGGTGCCGTCCTGCTTCACGATCTTGTCGATCGCGCGAGGGGTGCAGTAGATGCCCTTGTTCGCGACCGTCGCGTAGGCCCCCGCCATGTCGAGAGGCGCGATCGCCTTGTCGCCGATCACGTTGTTGGGGAAGTTCTGCTCGGTCACGGATCCGCCGTTGCCGAGCTTGACGCCCAGGCGCTCCGCCATCTTGTTGATGTCGCAGAGGTCGAGCTGCTGTGCCATGGCCAGATAGCCCGTGTTGAGCGACGCGGACGTGAAGCGCATCGGGGTGCCCGTGTACCCTCCGACGTTGCCGGAGTTCTCGATCTTGGTGCTGTTCGGCACGGACTCGCCGCAGATCGTGAACGGGGTGATGGTCCGCACGCGGCCGTCCAGCACCTCGTTGACCGAGTGTCCCTGCTCGAGCCAGTCCAGCAGCGTGAACAGCTTGTACGTCGATCCGACGTTGAAGCCGTTGGCGCTGCCGTGCGCGCTGTCCGCGGCGTACACCTGCGCGGACAGCCCCGATCCCGGGGTGGCGCTCGCGGACTCACTGAAGTCCGTGTTCTGCGACATCGAGAGGATCCGGCCGGTGCTCGCTTCGAGCTGCACGCCCACCGCTCCGACGTTGATGCCGTCCATGCGGGCCGGCACGTTTTCCGCCATGGTCTCGATCGCGGTCTGCTGGAGGTCCAGGTTCAGCGTCGTGTAGATGTCGAGGCCGCCGCGCTGCAGCGTGTCGCGCCGGTCCTGGTCGGTCTCGCCGAACGCTTCATCGGACTGGATGACCGACTTCACGTACTGGCAGAAGTAGGCGTTCTTGCCGGCCGCGGCGCACCCCTGCGTCGCCGGGTGGATGCTCGGCGTGATCGGCTCCGCGATGACGGTGTCGTACTGCTCCTGCGTGATCTTGCCGTCGGCGAGCAGACGCCCCAACACGTAGTCGCGTCGGTCGAGGGTCTTGGCGTACCCGTCCGCTTCGCTGTTGATGGGGTTGCCGTCCGCATCCGTCATCGACCCGGCCTTGATGTCGATGCGGAACGAGTTCGGGTTCTGCACCATGCCGGCCAGCGTCGCGGCCTGGTTCAGATTCAGCTTTGCTGCCGACACTCCGTAGTAGTACTGGGCCGCGGCCTCGATGCCGTAGGTGGTGCCGCCGAAGTTCGCGAGGTTCAGGTACCCGAGGAGGATGTCGTTCTTCGAGTACTCCTTCTCGATCTGGAGCGCGTAGCGCATCTCCTGGAGCTTGCGCTCCATGCCCTCGGCGCCGGACGCGTTGGTGGCGTCGGTCCAGCACTTCGCCAGCTCCTCGGCGTAGCCCTCCTCGGAGGGGGACGCCTGCTTCTCGCACCGCTGCACGAGCACGTTCTTCACGTACTGCTGGCTGATGGTCGACGCGCCTCGGCTGGACGTCCCCTTGGCGTAGTCGATGAGGGCCTTCGCCGTGGCGCCGATGTTGATGCCGCCGTGCTCGTAGAACGTCTTGTCCTCACTGGACAGGATCGCGTCGTACAGCACCGGCGCGACCTGCTCGTAGGTCACGGGGATGCGGTTCTGGTCGTAGAACGACGCGAGCTTGACGTTGGAGCCGTCGCCGCGCGTGGCCCAGATCGTCGTCGGCTCCATCGGGGCGTCCGGCTTGAGGTCGTTCGGCAGCTCTTCGAAGAGGTTGATTGCTGCGGAACCCGCGAGGCCCGTCATCGCGATCGCGGGGGTCACGGTCGCCGTGACGAGGACACCGGCGACGGCGCTGAGGCCGACGAGCCCGACGAGACCGCCGAGCACGCCCTTCAGCGTGCGATTGTTCTGAGGCATACGCTAGATCGTAGGGGAGTTCCCTGAAAAACCACCTCGATGCCGGGCCTGCGCCCGCAGCGTCACCGACCCGCAGGAGTGCCATGACCACGTGGGAATACCTCACCACGCCGCTGCTGATCCACAACACCGCAGCCATCCTCAACAACTGGGGCAAGCAGGGCTGGGAGCTCGTGCAGATCGTCCAGGGGCCGGAAGGCGGCCTCGTCGCCTACTTCAAGCGGCCCGCCGCCGGTGACGGCGCGAACGACGCCGGCCTCGCCGCCGCGGAGCAGGCCGCGCGCCAGTTCGAGGGCGGCGCGGCATGAGCCTCGCCGACCGCCTGTCCGAGCTCGGCATCGAACTGCCCGCGGTCGCCGCCCCGGTCGCAGCCTATGTGCCCGCCGTGGTGCACTCCGGTCTCGTCCACACCTCCGGTCAGCTGCCCTTCGTTGACGGCGCGCTCCCCGCGACCGGCAAGGTCGGCGCCGGTGTCGACCCCGAGGACGCCAAGGGGTACGCCCGCACGTGCGCGCTGAACGCGCTGGCGGCGGCCGCGGATGCCGCGGGCGGCCTCGAGAAGATCGGGGGAGTCCTGCGGGTCGGCGGCTTCGTGGCGTCGGATCCGGCGTTCACCGGTCAGCCGGGTGTCATCAACGGCGCGAGCGAGGTGCTCGGTGAGATCTTCGGGGATGCCGGACGGCACGCCCGCGCGGCGGTCGGCGTGCCGGTGCTGCCGCTGGACAGCCCCGTCGAGGTCGAGGTCGTGTTCCTCCTGGCGTGAGCCCGCTCGGGCCGGGTGTCGTCCGGCATCCGTGTCGACCGATACCCGGCGCACTCAGCGACAGACCCCGTCTATATGACGAGACCCCGCCCTGTTCGCGTGGACAGGGCGGGGTCTCGTCAATCAGGAGAGGTCTGCCCTACCGGACCTGCGCCGAGATGATGCTCATCACCGCGGTGTCGGCGAGCGTGGTGGTGTCGCCGACCTCGCGTCCCTCGGCGACGTCCCGCAGCAGCCGCCGCATGATCTTGCCGGAGCGGGTCTTGGGCAATTCGCCCACGATGTAGACGTCGCGGGGACGGGCGATCGCGCCGATCTGCTCGCCGACCCAGAGCCGCAACTGCTGCGCCAGTCCCTCGGGGGTGTGCTCCGCGAGGAAGCTCTCCTTGAGGATCACGAACGCCACCACCGCCTGACCGGTCGTCTCGTCGGCGGCGCCGACGACGGCGGCTTCGGCGGTCGCTTCGTGTGCGACGAGCGAGGACTCGATCTCGGCGGTCGACAGGCGGTGTCCGGACACGTTCATCACGTCGTCCACCCGGCCCAGCAGCCACAGGTCGCCGTCCTCGTCGAGGCGGGCCCCGTCTCCGGCGAAGTAATAGCCCTGATCGGCGAACTTCTCCCAATACGTCTCGACGTAGCGCTCCGGGTCCCCCCAGATGCCGCGGAGCATGCTGGGCCACGGCTCGGTGATGACGAGGAGCCCGCCGTTGCCGTTGCCGACTTCCGCGCCCGCCTCGTCCACGACGTCGATCGATATGCCCGGCAGCGGCACCTGCGCCGATCCGGGTTTGGTGGCCGTGATGCCGGGCAGGGGAGAGACCATGATGGCGCCGGTCTCGGTCTGCCACCAGGTGTCGACGATCGGCGTCTTCCCGGCGCCGATCACGTCGCGGTACCAGATCCACGCCTCCGGGTTGATCGGCTCGCCCACGGATCCGAGCAGGCGCAGGCTGGACAGGTCGAACTTCTTCGGGATGCTGCGGCCGGTCTTCATGAAGGAGCGGATCGCGGTCGGCGCGGTGTAGAAGATCGTCACGCCGTACTTCTCGATGATCTCCCACCAGCGCCCAGGGTGCGGGGTGTCCGGCGTGCCCTCGTAGAGCACCTGGGTCGCGCCGTTGGCCAGCGGCCCGTAGGCGACGTAGCTGTGACCGGTGATCCATCCGATGTCGGCGGTGCACCAGTACACGTCGGTCTCAGGGTGCAGGTCGAACACGTTGCGGTGCGTGTAGGCGGCCTGGGCGAGATAGCCACCCGACGTGTGCAGGATGCCCTTCGGCTTGCCCGTCGTGCCCGAGGTGTACAGGATGAACAGCGGATTCTCGGCCGGAAAGGCCTCGGCCTCGTGATCCGCGGATGCCGCGGGCACCACGTCGTGCCACCAGATGTCGCGATCGTCGACCCAGTCGACCTCGTTCTCGCCGCGGCGCACCACGAGCACGTGCTCGACGGTCTTCTGCTCGCCGTCCCCGCGATCGGAGAGGGCCTGGTCGACGGCGGGCTTGAGTGCCGAGACGCGACCCTTCCGGTAGCCGCCGTCCGCGGTGATGACGAGCTTGGCGCCCGCGTCGTCGATGCGCGAACGCAGACTGTCGGCGCTGAAGCCGCCGAACACGACGGAGTGGATCGCGCCGAGCCGGGCGATCGCGAGCATCGACACCACGGCCTCGGGGATCATCGGCAGGTAGATGGCGACGCGGTCGCCGTGTCCGATGCCGAGGTCCGCGAGCACGTTCGCCGTGCGCTTGACCTCCTCGGTCAGCTCGGCGTAGGTGATCCGGCGCGAATCACCGGGCTCGCCCTCCCACAGCAGCGCCACGCGGTCGCCGTTTCCTGCTTCGACGTGCCGGTCAAGGCAGTTGTAGGCGACGTTCAGCGCGCCGTCGTCGAACCACTTCGCGAACGGCGGGTTCGACCAGTCCAGCACGCGGGTGAAGGGGGTGTGCCAGTGCAGCAGCTCGCGTGCCTGATCGGCCCAAAAGCCCTCGCGGTCGGCGGCGGCGCGCTCGTAGAGCTCCGGCTTCGCGACGGCACCCGCGGCGAACTCCGGCGACGGCGGGAACCGGCGGGTCTCGTCGAGGAGATGATCGATCTGGCTGCTCATGCACGCGCTCCTTTGCAGCGGACGAGGTCGTGCAGGGCACACGACCGTGACACGGTGAATCTAGTGTGCACCCCCGACGTCGAGTACTGCCGAAAGTCGGTAACGGCGCGGGTTTTGTCAGGACGGTGTCGACACGTACACTCGACGACAGCCGAATTCTCATTCCGGCCTTGGCGTGTCCCCTTTCCCCCGATCGGGGCGCGTCGTGGGCGGCATCTCATTCCCCCCGTGAGGTGCCGCCCATTCCGTTCTCGGCCGCTTCCCTGCGGCACGGGAAGTCACTCGTTCTGCACGAGATCCTGCTCCCGATCTCTTCTGCACAGATCGCGGATTCCGCCCCTCCGCAGCGCCGCGCCGCCTTCTAGCGTCGACGCATGCCCACGCCGTTCGTCATCGCCCCGCTCGGCCCCGGAGGAGGATCCGAGGCCGTCGCGATCGATCCCGCCTTCGGTCCGCTGGCCGTGCACTGCGCGGACGAGGCGGTCACCGACGTGTTCGTCAACGGCTCCGACGGGCTCTTCGTGGACAGGGGCCGTGGTGCCGAGCCGGTGGCGGGATGGTGCGCCTCCGAGCGCGAGGTGCGCGACCTGGCCGTCGCGCTCGTGGGTCTCGGGGGTCGTCACCTCGACGACCGCTCGCCCTGCGTCGATGTCCGCCTGGCGCACGGCATCCGGGTGCACGCCGTGCTCGCCCCGGTATCCGCCACCGGCACGGCGCTGTCGGTGCGCATCCCGCGCGTGCACGCCGGCGATCTGTCCGGGCTCCGCGATCTCGGATGCTTCGACGAACGCCGCCGCCTCTGGCTGGAGGACCTCGTCGCTCGGAGGGCGAACATCCTCATCACCGGGGGCACGGGAACGGGGAAGACCACGCTGCTGAGCGCGCTGCTGTCCGCTGCCCCCGCTCGGGATCGCATCGTCACGATCGAGGACGTGGCCGAGCTCCGGCCGCGTCACCCGCACCATGTGGCGCTCGAGGCGCGGCAGGCGAATCTCGAGGGCGCCGGCGGGATCACGCTCGCCCGTCTCGTGCGCGAATCGCTGCGAATGCGCCCCGACCGGCTCGTCGTGGGCGAATGCCGAGGAGAAGAGGTGCGCGAGCTGCTGACCGCGCTGAACACCGGGCACGACGGCGGCGCGGGCACTCTGCACGCCTCCGGGCTCGCCGACGTCCCTGCGCGGTTGGAGGCGCTGGGAGCCCTCGCCGGCATGGACGCGACGGCGCTCGCGCGACAGGTCGTCAGCGCCTTCACGATCGTGCTGCACCTGGCGCGGGATGCCGACGGTATACGGCGGATCGAGAGCGCCGGCCGATTCGTCCTGCGCGGAGACCGGCTCGGCATCGAGGAGGCGGCACCATGGTGACGCTGACCCGCCGCACGGCACCGGATGCCGACACCGCCGTCGACGCAGCGGTCACGGTGCGCATGCTCGCCGTGCTGTTGCAGGCGGGCGCGGCACCGCTGGCCGCCTGGCGGCATCTCGCCGCCACCGGCGACGCCCGTGCCGCACGGGTCGTCGCTCGCTGCGAGGCCGGGCAACCGCTCGCCGTCGCCATCGAGTCCGAAGGCGGTGCATGGCGCGACGTCGCGTCGGCGTGGGAGATCGCGGCACACGTCGGCGCGCCTCTGGCCGACGTCCTCCGTTCGCTCGCCGAAACGCTGCAGGATGCCGCGGCCGCCGCCGACGACGTGCGCATCGCCCTGGCCGAACCCGCCGGCACCGCGCGACTGCTGCTGTGGATGCCGCCGTTCGGTCTGCTGCTCGGGTTCGCGCTGGGATTCGACACCCTCACGGTGATCACGACGCATCCGATCGGGATCGCGTGCGTCGTCGGGGGCCTGCTGCTCGTCCTGGCGGCGCGACTGTGGACGGCGAAGCTGGTGCGCTCCGCGCAGCCGGACGCACGCACTCCGGGCATGCACACCGAGCTCGTCGCCGTCGCGCTCGCCGGCGGCGTCTCGATCGAACGCGCGCTGCGCCTCGTCGCGGACAGCCCGTCGGGCGGGAGTGCGGCCTCGACGCGGACCGGCGGGGTGCTGGAACTGTCCCGTGCCGCCGGTGTGCCGGCCATCGAGCTGCTGCGAGCGTCGTCGGCGCAGGAGCGCCAGGACGCCCGCATCGCCGGCCGGCTGCGGGCCGCGCGGCTGTCCAGCCGGCTGCTCATCCCGCTCGGCGTGTGCACGCTGCCGTCGTTCCTGCTGCTCGGCGTCGCGCCGCTGCTGCTGAGCGTGCTGGCCTCGACGCCCTTGCCGCCCCTGTGAGCCCCGGATCGTCTGCGATCCACCCAGAGAAGAAGGAAAGAAAGAGGTACATGATGAACAGGAACGAGAAGCTCCCCGCCCTGACCAGGGGCAGGGCCGCCCGGCTCTTCGCCGACGAGTCCGGTGCCGCGACGGCCGAGTATGCGATCACGACGATGGCGGCTGTCGCGTTCGCCGGACTGCTGGTGGTGATCATGCGGTCCGATGAGGTGCGCGGCATCCTGACCGACCTGGTGCGCCGGGCTCTCACGGTGTCGTGATGCGCGTGCGTCGCCGGGACGAGGAGGGAACGGTGGCCGCCGAACTGGCCGTCGCCGTTCCCGCGGTCCTCGTCGTCCTCCTCCTCGGTGTCTCGGCGCTGGGAGCGGCGGCGCAGCAGGTGACTCTGCAGGACGCCGCCGCCGACGCCGCGCGACTGCTCGGTCGAGGCGAGCCGGCGTCCGCTGCCGCAGCCGCCGTGGCGCGCGCCGTGGACGGTGCGCGTGTCAGCACGCAGATCCAGGACGACCTCGCCTGCGTGACCGCGCGCGCCGAGGTCAGGATCGGCCGCATCGTCTCCGTTCCGCTGCAGGCGTCCAGCTGCGCCCTGGCCGGAGGCCTGTGATGGCGGGCACCAGCATCTCCGCCGGCGTGCTCGCGATCGCGGCGACCCTCTCCCTGGGGCTCGCCGCGGTCGGGGGAGCGGCCGTGACCGCGCAGCGGGTGGCCGGTGCGGCCGACGCCGCGGCTCTCGCCGCCGCCGACGCGGCATCCGGAGCCGTTCCGGCCGCGGACGGTCCGTGCGCGCTCGCCGCGCGGGTCGCCGCGGCATCCGGGGCGCAGCTCGCGCAGTGCGATCTCGCCGGTCTCGTGGCGACCGTCACCGTCCAGGCGAAGTACGCTGGACTCGACGCCGTCTCCCGAGCCCGCGCCGGGCCACCCGAGGGATTCTGACGGTCGATTCCACACAGCCGCTGAGAAGACATCCGAACAGCGGTGTGTATGGTGTGCTTCGAAGAAAGGACGCACCCTTGGCTGAAGGCAAGAAGCTCGTCATCGTCGAGTCGCCGACGAAGATGCGGTCGATCCAGGGCTATCTCGGCGATGGGTACGAGGTGCTCAGCTCCGTCGGGCACATCCGCGACCTCGCCGACAAGAAGGACATCCCGGCCGCCGACAAGAAGGCGTACGGGAAGTACTCCATCGACATCGACAACGGCTTCGACCCGTACTACGTCGTCTCGGACCGCAAGTCCAAGACCGTCGCCGAGCTCAAGCGCGCCCTGAAGTCCGCCGACGAACTGCTGCTCGCCACGGATGAGGACCGCGAGGGCGAGGCGATCGCCTGGCACCTGCTGGAGACCCTCAAGCCCAAGGTCCCCGTCAAGCGGATGGTCTTCCACGAGATCACCAAGGACGCGATCCAGGCCGCCGTCGGCAACACGCGCGAGCTCGACCTGGCGCTCGTCGACGCGCAGGAGACCCGGCGCATCCTCGACCGGCTCTACGGCTGGGACGTCTCGCCCGTGCTCTGGTACAAGGTGAAGTCGGGGCTGTCGGCCGGTCGCGTGCAGTCCGCGGCGACCCGCATGATCGTCGACCGCGAGCGCGAGCGCATGGCGTTCGTCTCGGCCGACTACTGGGATGTCGAGGCCGCAGCGTCCGCAGGCAGTGCGTTCCGCGTGCGCCTGGTCCGCGTCGACGGCGGCCAGCTCGCCCGCGGCACGGACTTCGACGACACCGGAAAGCTGAAGAAGGCCGTCGTCGTCCTCAGCGAGGAGAAGGCGCAGGCGCTCGCCCGTGCCGTCGACGCCGCCGGCACCGGCACCGTCACCAAGGTCGAGGCGAAGCCCGGCACGCGCAGCCCGTACGCTCCCTTCACGACGTCGACCCTGCAGCAGGAAGCGGGGCGCAAGCTCTCGATGAGCGCGAAGCAGGCGATGAGCGTCGCCCAGCGCCTCTATGAGAAGGGGTACATCACCTATATGCGCACCGACTCCACGGCGCTGAGCACCCAGGCGGTGCAGGCGGCGCGGAGTCAGGCCGTGTCCCTCTACGGCGACAGCGCCGTGCCCCTCAAGCCGCGCGTGTACAAGTCCAAGAGCAAGAACGCACAGGAGGCGCACGAGGCGATCCGCCCCTCCGGGGAGACGTTCCGCACTCCGGCATCCGTGTCCTCGCAGCTCGACCGCGAAGAGCTGCGCCTCTACGACCTGATCTGGAAGCGCACCGTCGCCAGCCAGATGGCCGACGCCAAGTACGAGACCACGACCGTGACGCTGTCCGTCCAGGCGGCCGGCCAGATCGCTGAGTTCACCGCCTCCGGCACGGTCTACACCTTCAAGGGCTTCCTGGAGGCGTACGAAGAGGGGCGCGACGAGAAGCGCAACTCGCAGGACGCCGCCGAGAACCAGTCCCTCCCCGCCGTCGCCGTCGGCGACGAACTCGGGATGTCGGATGCCGAGGCGAAGGGGCACCGGACGACTCCGAAGCCCCGTTACACCGAGGCCTCGCTCGTCAAGGCGCTCGAGGAGCACGGCATCGGCCGTCCCTCGACCTTCGCCAGCATCATCGGAACGGTGATCGATCGCGGTTACGCGACCAAGCGCGGTCAGGCGCTCGTCCCCACCTGGCTCGCGTTCAGCGTGGTCCGTCTGCTCGAGGAGCACTTCGCCGACCTCATCGACTACGACTTCACGGCGGCCCTCGAGGACGACCTCGACGCGATCGCCCGGGGAGAGCAGAACCGGGTCGAGTGGCTCAAGGAGTTCTACTTCGGCTCCGAGGCCCAGGTCGGGCTGCGCCAGGTCGTCGACAACCTCGGCGAGATCGATGCGCGTGCACTGAACTCGACGCGCATCACCGACACCGCGACCCTGCGCTTCGGCAAGTACGGACCGTATCTCGAGGTCGCCGATCCCGCGCATCCGGACGAGAAGCCGCGCATCGTCAACGTCCCGGAGGATCTCGCCCCCGACGAGCTGACGGCCGAGAAGGCGCAGGAGCTCATCGACGCTCCCGTCGCGGGAGACCGCGTCCTCGGCGAGAACCCGGAGAACGGCAAGGTGGTCGTCGTCAAGGACGGCCGGTTCGGTCCGTACGTGCAGGAGAACGATCCGGTCTCCGAGGACGCCGCGGTCGACGAGGCCACCGGCGAGGTCGTCGAGCAGCCGAAGAAGAAGAGAGGCGCGAAGAAGGAGGCTGCTCCCAAGCCGCGTACCGCTTCGCTGTTCCGCTCCATGTCCGTCGACACGATCGACCTCGACACCGCGCTGAAGCTGCTGAGCCTGCCCCGCATCGTCGGGGCGGACCCCGAATCCGGGGAGGAGATCACCGCGCAGAATGGCCGGTTCGGCCCCTACCTGAAGAAGGGCACGGACTCGCGCTCGCTGGAGAGCGAGTCGCAGATCTTCGACGTCACCCTCGAGCAGGCGCTCGAGATCTACGCCCGGCCGAAGTACGGCGCGGGATCCCGTCGCGCGTCGAGCGCCCTGGCTGAGTTCGACGCGGACCCGGTCAGCGGCAAGCCGATCCGCATCCGCGACGGACGCTTCGGCGCGTACGTCACCGACGGCGAGACGAACGTCACGATCCCGCGCGGCCAGCAGGTGCAGGACATCACGTTCGAGATCGCGGTGCAGATGCTCGCCGACAAACGTGCCAAGGGGCCGGCCCCCAAGCGCGGCACGGCGAAGAAGACCGCCGCGAAGAAGGCCCCGGCGGCGAAGAAGACGGCGGCGGCGAAGTCCGCGACGAAGAAGGCTCCGGCCAAGAAGGCGCCGGCGAAGACGGATGCCGAGAAGGCGGCCGCACGGTCGGCAGCGGCGAAGAAGGCCGCCGCGACCCGCGCGGCCAACGCCGCCGCGAAGGCCAAGGCGTGACCGGGAGCACCGGCGTCTGGATCACCCTCGAGGGCGGGGACGGCTCCGGCAAGACGACGCAGGCGAACCTCCTCGAGGCCTGGCTCGCGGACGCCGGACGTCGGGTGCTGCGCACGCGCGAACCCGGCGGCAGCGACGTCGGTCAGCTCATCCGGGCCATCGTGCTGCACCATCGCGGTGACATCGCACCACGAGCGGAGGCGCTGCTGTACGCCGCGGACCGCGCGCACCATGTCGCCACGGTCGTCCGCCCCGCGCTGGAGCGCGGAGACGTCGTGATCCAGGACCGCTACCTGGATTCCTCGGTCGCGTATCAGGGGGCGGGGCGGGTGCTGGATGCCGCCGAGATCCGCGAACTGTCGCTGTGGGCGACCGAAGGAGCGCTCCCCGATCTCACGGTGCTGCTCGATCTCGATCCGACCGCTGCCCGGGCACGCCTCGACGCGGACGACAAGCCGTTCGACAGGCTGGAGGCCGAGAAGGCCGATTTCCACATCCGCGTCCGCGAGTCGTATCTCGCGCTGGCGGATGCCGAACCCGAGCGCTTCCTCGTGCTGGATGCCGCGGCATCCCCGTCCGAGATCGCGGACGCGGTCCGCGCTCGGGTCTCGTCCCTCCTCTGACGCGTTCTTCCTCTGACGCATCCCTCCCGCGACGCATCCCTCCCGCGACGCGTCCTCCTCGCGTTCTGCGCCACTTCTCGACGTATGCGCCAGTAAGTTCCTGTGGCGGATGCCGAAAGGTGGCGCAGAACCGGCGGGACAGCGCGGACCCGCCGGACGGGGTCACGTCGGTGGCGCCGGTTAGGCTGGAGCCATGACCGCCGCCCCCGTCGCCCCGTTCCCGTGGGCGGAGGTGTGGGGGCAGGAGGACGCCGTCGAGACGCTGCGTGCCGCGGCATCCGACCCGGCTTCGCTCTCGCACGCCTGGCTCATCACCGGTCCGCCGGGTTCCGGACGGTCGACCCTCGCCTACGCGTTCGCCGCGGCCCTCATCGCGAACGGCGCCGACGACGAGCACACCATGCGTCAGGTCCTGGCGGGCACCCATCCGGACGTTACGGCCCTGCGCACCGACAAGGTCATCATCACGATCGCCGAAGCCAGGGCTCTCGTCGAGCGCTCGTACTTCGCGCCCTCCACCGGCCGATACCGGGTGATCGTCGTCGAGGATGCCGACCGCATGGTCGAGCGCACCTCGAACGTTCTGCTCAAGGCGCTGGAGGAGCCGCCGGAGCGCACGGTCTGGGTCCTCTGCGCGCCGAGTGAGGCCGACCTGCTGCCGACCATCCGATCCCGCGTGCGCGCCCTGCGCCTGCGTGAGCCGGACGTCGACGATGTGGCACGGCTCATCACCCAGCGCACGGGGGTCGATGCCGCCACCGCCGAGCAGGCGGCCAGGCATGCTCAGCGCCACATCGGCATGGCGCAGCGCCTCGCCACGGACGACGCGACCCGTCGTCGCCGGGAGGACACCCTGCGCTCCGTCCTGGGCGTGCGCGGCGTCCGCGACGCGGTGGAGGTCGCCGGGACGATCATCCAGGCGGCCACGGATGACGCCAAGGCGCTCACGGCCGAACGCGACGAGGCCGAGCGCGCCTCCCTCCTGCGCACCGTCGGCGTGGCGGAGGGGCAGGCCGTGCCTCCGGCGCTGCGGGCACAGATCTCCGCGCTCGAGGACGAGCAGCGCAAGCGTGCGACCCGCAGTCTGCGCGACGGCATCGACCGGATGCTCACCGACCTGCAGTCGCTGTACCGCGACGTCGTGATGCTGCAGTACGGACGCGGGGACGATCTGATCAACCGCGAACTGGCGTCCGAGCTGGGCGCGCTCGCCGCGGATTGGCCGGTGGCACGTACGCTGGTCGTGCTGGACCACCTGACCGAGACCAGGGAATCGCTGGAGCGCAACGTCGCCGCGCTGCTGGCCTTGGAGAGCTTGCTCGTGACCGTCGCGAGCGGGAGGAAACCGTGAACACCCGAAAGACTTCTCGCCTGCGTCGTGTCGCCGCAGCGGCCGCAGCCCTCGTGGCGGCATCCCTCGTCCTGTCCGGATGCCTGTACGCCGCGATCCCCGAGGGGCAGGCCCCGCGCCCGTCCACGACGAACGCTCCGGACACCGAGGGCGTCTCCGAGGAGCTGATGCCGTTCTACAGCCAGCCCCTGACATGGGAGCAGTGCGGCGACGGGTTCGACTGCACGTATGTAACGGCGCCGCTGGACTGGGAGAACCCGTCCTCCGGCGAGACGATCGAGCTGTCGGTCCTCCGCCACCAGGCCACCGGCACCCCGCTCGGGTCGCTGCTGACCAACCCCGGCGGACCGGGTGCTAGCGGTGTCGACTTCATCCGCGACAACCTGACCTACGCGGTGGGCGAGGATCTGATCGAGAGCTACGACGTGATCGGCTTCGATCCGCGCGGAGTGGGGGATTCCACCGCCGTGTCGTGCTTCGACGCCGCGAACATGGACAAGTACCTCTACGACATCCCGGCGGCTCCGCGGGGAACCGAGGAGTGGGAGAACGAACTGCTGGGTGCGCACCAGGCCTTCGCCGACGCGTGCGAGGCGAACAGCGGCGGCATCCTGCCCCACATCACGACGGTGAACTCGGCGCGCGACCTGGACCTCCTGCGCGCGGTGCTCGGAGACCAGCAGCTCAACTACCTCGGCTTCTCGTACGGCACGTTCCTCGGTGCCACCTACGCGGAGCTGTATCCCGAGAAGGCCGGCCGGCTCGTCCTGGACGGCGCGATCGACCCCTCGACGCCCGGACTCGAGGTCAGCACGACGCAGGGCGTCGGGTTCGAGTCGGCGCTGCGCGCCTATATGCAGTCGTGCCTCGACTCCGGGGAGTGCCCGTTCAACGGTTCCGTGGACGAAGCGATGGCCGATCTCGGCGCCCTCCTCGCCTCCGTCGACCGCAGCCCGCTCGACAACGGCGACGGCCGTCGGATGGGCGCCGACTCGATGATGACCGGGATCATCGCGGCGCTGTACTCGCAGGACAGCTGGACCTACCTCACCCAGGGCCTCACCGAAGCGCTGCAGGGGGACCCGTACACGATGTTCGTGCTCGCGGACTTCTACAACGGCCGTGAGGACGGCGTCTATCTCGACAACTCGACCGAGGCGTTCCGGGCCTACAACTGCATGGACTACCCGGTCGAGGACGATCCGGATGCCGAGGCCGCCGCCGAGAAGCTCCTGGCCGAGAAGGCCCCGACCGTCGCGCCGTACTGGTCGGGCCCGGACTCCTGCTCCGTCTGGCCGTACCCGCCGACCGGCACGCGGGAGGAGGTCCACGCGGAGGGGGCCGGACCCATCGTCGTGGTGGGGACCACGAACGATCCCGCGACGCCGTACGCGTGGTCCGAGGCGCTCGCTGAGCAGCTCGACGAGGGCGTGCTCGTCACCCGCGTGGGCGAGGGGCACACCGGCTACAACAAGGGCAACCGCTGCGTGGACGAAGCGGTCGAGGCGTTCCTCCTCGACGACACCGTCCCCGAGGACGGCCTGCGATGCGAGTGATTTCGCAGTAGGCGCTCCGACAGGGTAAGATCGTTGATCGTGCCGCTGTTCGCAGCGCACGCCGCCTTAGCTCAGTCGGCAGAGCATTTCACTCGTAATGAAAAGGTCGTCAGTTCGATTCTGACAGGCGGCTCCAGATCGAAGAGGGACCCGGTTCAACCGGGTCCCTCTTCTTTTGCGTTCGCGCCCCGATCGAAAAAAAGGAGTAAGCTCATTAATGAGCAAGCTCAGTAGTGAGGAGGCGAGATGACCGGCCGGCGCGACCGCAACATGCGGGAGAAGCGGACGCGGATCCTCGAAGCGGCGGCGGCGCTCTTCGAAGAGCGCGGGTTCGCTGCGGTCACCACTCAGCAGATCTCCGACCGAGCGGATGTCGCCGCGGGCACGCTGTTCCGCTATGCGTCCTCCAAGGGGGAGCTGCTGCTCATGGTCTACAACGAGCGGTACCGCGCCGTCATCGACGAGGGCGCGCTGCACGCGGCATCCGCATCGGATCCCGAGCAGGCCGTGCTCTCCTTCGTGGGGCCGGTGATCGAGTGGGCGGCCGGGCATCCGGAGAACAGCACGGCGTACCAGCGGGAGCTGATGTTCGGCGCGCCCACCGAGCGGTTCCGCGCCGAAGGACTGTCGCTGGTCGCGGATTTCGAGGACAGGATCGCAGAGCTTCTCGCCGGCTCTGCGGGCCGCGATCCGGCCGCAGCCGCGGCTGCCGGCGCGGTCTTCGCCGTCGTGCATCTCGCGATCGCGCGGCTGGCGCACCGTCCGCGCACCGCCGAGGACGCCGCGCTGCTGCGGCGTCAGATCGGCCAGATCATCACAGGTTTCCGCGCCGAACCCCGCGCGGAACAATAAGGGAAGGAAGGGCGATGACCGACATCACGAATGTCACCGTGCTCGGAACCGGCGTCCTGGGATCGCAGATCGCGTACCAGACCGCCTTCAGCGGATTCGAGGTGACCGCATACGACATCAGCGAGGAAGCCCTCGCACAGGCCGAGGAGCGATTCCGCGGCCTCGCCGACACGTATCGCGCCGACGGCGTCGAGGGCGCAGCCGAGGGCAAGGCAGACGAGGCGCTCGGGCGCATCCGCCGCTCCGCCGACCTCGCGGACGCCGTGAAGGATGCTGACCTCGTCATCGAGGCGGTCCCCGAGGTGCTCGAGATCAAGCAGCAGACCTATGAGAAGCTCGCAGCCGTCGCGCCGGAGAAGACGATCTTCGCGTCGAACTCGTCGACGCTGCCCCTGAGCGCGCTCAAGGAGCACACCGGACGCCCCGCCCGGTTCGTCGGCCTGCACTTCGCGAACCAGGTCTGGAAGTTCAACACCGGAGAGGTCATGGCCACGGCCGACACGGATCCGGCCGTCTTCGACACCCTGCTCGAATTCGCAGCCGAGATCGGCATGGTCCCGATCCCGATCCGCAAGGAGAAGCCGGGCTGGCTCCTGAACTCGCTCCTCGTGCCCTTCTTGAGCGCCGCGCAGGACCTCGCCTTCGGCGGCTACGCAGAGCCCGCCGACATCGACAAGGTCTGGCGCATCGCGACGGGAGCGCCCAAGGGCCCGTTCCAGATCCTGGACATCATCGGCCTCACCACCCCGTACAACATCGCGGTCCACGGGGACGAGCACCAGCAGCAGATCGCCGCGTGGCTGAAGGAGAACTACATCGACAAGGGCAAGCTCGGCATCGCGTCGGGCGAGGGCTTCTACTCGTACGAGTGATCTCCTCGACGGCCCCGGCGCCCTGTGCGGGACCGGGGCCGTCGGCGTACGCTCGGAGTATGACCAGGGCTCTTCTCATCGTGGACGTGCAGAACGACTTCACCGAGCGCGGGGCTCTCGCCGTCGACGGCGGGGACGCCGTGGCCGCGGCGGTCTCGGAGCACCTCGCCGAGCATGCGGCCGAGTACGACGTCGTCATCGCCTCGCGCGACTGGCACGACGCCGAAGGCGACAACGGCGGCCATTTCGCGGACGAGCCGGACTTCGTCGACACCTGGCCGGTGCACTGCGTGGCCGGCACGGAGGGGGCGGAGTACGACCCGCTGTTCGCGACGGATGCCGTGACCCATCATGTCCGCAAGGGGCAGGGCAGGCCCGCGTACTCGATGTTCGAGGGGGTCACGGAAGACGGCGAGACCGTCGCCGACGTCCTGAGCGCCCACGGCGTGCTCACCGCCGACGTCGTCGGCATCGCGACCGACCACTGCGTGAGGGCCTCGGCGCTGGATGCGATCGCGCACGGCGTGCACATCCGGATCCTCACCGGGCTCGTGGCGGGCGTCGGGGAGGACTCCAGCGCGGCCGCTCTCGCCGAGCTGGCTCACGCCGGCGCCGAACTGGTCCCGTGATGCGCAGCGTCCTCCTGCTGCGCGCCGTGAACGTGTCCGGGCGCAACCGCGTGCCGATGGCCGAGCTGCGCGAGGCACTGGCTGCCAAGACCGACCTGCAGGACGTGAGCACGTACATCGCCAGCGGCAACATCATCTGCGATGCGCCGGCGGATGCCGCAGCGGCCTGCGAGCGGGTCCGGAAGGTGATCGCGGACGCGTTCGATGTCGACACGCCGGTCATCGCCCGAACCCACGAGGAACTGACGACCGCACTGGATGCACTGCCGTTCGGCGACGGGGACGAGAAGTACGTGCACGCGATGTTCCTGGCCGCCGAGCCCGCCGACGGTACGGTCGAGGCGCTCGAGGGAAGGCTCGTGCCGGGGGAGCGGATCGCCCTGATCGGACGAGACCTGTGGATCGACTACGCCTCGGGGGTGCAGAACACCAGACTCACGACGTCCGTGTTCGACCGGGCGCTCGGGGTCGCCGGCACCGGACGAAACCTCCGCACGGTGCGCAGACTCGCCGACCTGACCGCATGACGTCGTATCCGTCGACGATCGGCGCCCCCGTCGAGCACGAGCTGGTGATCAAGAAGTCCCGCTTCCTCGCGCACGTCGCGCCGGTCGGGTCGACGGAAGAGGCGGATGCCGTCATCGCGGGCATCCGGAAGAAGCACTGGGACGCCCGGCACAACTGCTCGGCGCAGATCTCCGGGCTGCGCGGCGACCGAGCCCGGTCATCCGACGACGGGGAGCCCTCCGGGACAGCGGGAGTGCCGATGCTCGAAGTGCTGCGCCGACGGGAGCTGACGGATGTCGTCGCGGTCGTGACGCGCTACTTCGGCGGCGTGAAGCTCGGAGCCGGCGGGCTCGTGCGCGCGTACTCGTCCGCGGTGTCCGAAGCGCTGGATCTGGCCACGATCCTGGAGCGGACGCTGCTCGTTCAGGCCCGGATCCCCGTTCCGCACGCAGACGCCGGCCGCATCGACAATCTGCTGCGCGAGTGGGTCGCACGCGGCGCGGCAGCGCTCGGCGAGACGCGCTACGGGGCGCAGGCGGAGTTCGAGGTGTGGATGCCTGAGCCGGCGATGACCGCTCTCGAGGAGGAGCTGTCGGCATGGTCCTCGGGCGCGCTGCGCGTCACGAGCACGGGTCTGTCCCGCGTGGCCGACGTGGCGCGGTGAGACGCGTCACCACCGTGCTTCGCGGACGGCCGCCGGCCGCCGGGAGGCGTCGTAGACGCGCACCCAGTCGAGGCGCACCGCGATCACCAGGAATCCGTCGTCGAGCGCGCGGGACCCGGGGAATCGACGCTGATACGCACGACCGTGCTGTTCGCGGTCGTCTCCTTCCGAGATCCGCGCCTCGCCCTCGAGCTGCACGCTGACCTCTTGCTCATCCGTCACCACGATCGCGACGCGCGGGCGCACGCGGACGTTGCCGACCTTCCGCGCGGACGCCGAGGCGTTGAAGATCAGGGTGCCGTCGTCGAGCGCCGCAAGCCCGACGAACGCCGCCTCGGGCGACCCGTCCGATGTGACCGTGGCGACGACGCCGCCTCCCACGCCGTCGACGAAGCGGGCGACCGAGGAGCGCGAGCACGGATCGGGGATCATCGCTCCACGCTAGGGCATCGCCGTGCTCTGCGGCACGATGCCGCTCAGGGCCTGCGGCGGGACCGTTCCCGCGGATTCGAGGTCGACCCGTCGCGCACCGCATCCGGTGCAGCGGACGTACACGATCCGTCCCTCGCTCGTCGCGTGGCGTGATTCCGTGATCCAGCCGTGTTCGTGCGCGGGGCGGATCGGGGTGGGGACGGGCCGAGTGTGCAGCGAAGCCATGCGTTCATCGTGCTGTAATGGTCTTGTGCATCTCAACCCTTACGGCGAATATGCGGTGCTCCTCGCGGCATCCCTGGCGAACGACTGGCCGGCGGATCGCGCCGCGATCGAGGAGCGCACGCTCGACGGCGGCATGACGATGGTCTTCCCGCCGGCGCCCGACGATCACGCCGCCGTCCGTGCGGTCATCGACGAGTGGCTGGAGATCGTGGACGAGGGGGACCCCGATCGGCGCGCGGCGCTGCTCAACACGCGGTTGGCCGAGGCGGCCGCCTATCCGCGACTCACCAACCACGACGGGGAGGGATGGCACCTGCACTATCGCGATGACGTGCCGTCGCTGCCGTTCGTGCTGCGCGCCATCATCAACCTGGGCACCGCGCTGCACCTGGTCACCCGCGGCATGCATCGCCTCGGGCGCTGCGAGGCGGCCCCGTGCACGAACGTCGTTGTCGATGTCACGCGCAACGGACGCCAGCGGTTCTGCTCCGTGCGCTGCGCGAACCGGGCCGCCGTGCGCCGGCACAGGGCGCGCACCGAGGGATAGGGATCACGCGTGCTGGCGCCGGTGGACGCCCTCGCCGATCTCCTCGATCACCTTGGCGTTGAAAGCCGGCAGGTCGTCCGGGGTCCGGCTGGAGACGAGGCCCTGGTCGACCACGACCTCCCGGTCGACCCAGGCGGCTCCGGCGTTGCGCAGGTCGGTGGCCAGGCTGGGGTAGCTCGTCAGGGTCCGTCCGTCCACGACTCCGGCCTCGATCAGGATCCAGGCGCCATGGCAGATGACGCCCACCGGCTTCTGCTGTTCGAAGAACGCACGGGCGAACGCGATCGAGTCCTGATCCAGACGGAGGTGATCCGCGTTCATGACGCCGCCGGGCAGGACCAGTGCGTCGAAGTCGTCGGCTGCGGCATCCGCCGCGGCCAGGTCCACGGCCTGCACATGCCCGTTCTTCCCGGTGATGTCGTCCTGCTCAGGAGACACCATCGTCGCCGCGGCCCCGGCACCGGTCACCGCCTGCCAGGGACTCGTCAGTTCGCTGTCCTCGAAACCGTTCGTCGCGAGGAACGCCACCGAGGCGTCGGTGAGATGGGTCATGGCTGCATCCTTTCGGGGAGGAGGGAGGTCCGGTGCGGACGACTCCACGATCTCTCCGATCGGCGCGCGCGTGCAGGGGGTCGCGCTGGATGGTCGAGAGTGATAACGGTGGGCCCCGTGGGGCTCGAACCCACGACCCGCGGATTAAAAGTCCGATGCTCTGCCAACTGAGCTAGAGGCCCGTCCTTCCAGTCTAGGGCGCGCGGAAAGGGCCGTCGGCGACACAGCCCGCCGACGGCCCGATCATCTCAGCTCATCCCCATGAGCCTGAGGCTGCGCCGTTCCTCCCCGAGACGGCGCTTCCCGGCTCACGCGGCCGGGGGCATGAGGACCGCGTCGATCAGGTACACGGTCGCGTTCGCGGTCTGCACTCCGCCGCAGACGATGTTGGCGTCGTTGACCATCCACATGTCTCCGCTTCCCGTGACCTCGAGGTCGCCGCCCTGCACGGTGGTGTGCGTCCCGGCGATGTCGGCGGGTTCGATCTGACCGGGGACCACGTGGTAGGTCAGGATCGACGAGAGGGTCTCGGAATCGCTCTTGAGGCCCTCGATGGTCGCGGGGTCGATGGCGGCGAAGGCATCGTCCACCGGCGCGAAGACGGTGAACTCGTCACCGTTCAGCGTGTCCACCAGGTTCACGTCCGGGTTGAGCTCGCCGCTCACCGCCGACACGAGGGTCGTCAGCAGCGGGTTGTTGGATGCCGCGACCGCCACCGGGTCCTGGGACATGCCCTGGATGGAGCCGTCGCCGTCCGGAACGGCCTCGGCGTAGGCCTCGCACCCGGGACCGACGAGGTTCGCGGCCGGATCCATCGTCTCGGGCGCCTCCTCCGATGTCTCCGGAGCGCTGGGCTCGGTGGGCTCCTCGGCCGTGTCCGTCCCCATCGAACAGCCCGCCAGCACGAGAACGCCGGCGAACCCGAGCGCCAGTGCCGCGGCCATCTTCTTCTTGGTGCTGAACATCTCTACCTCCGTAGATCCGAGCCACGGCCTTCCCGCGGCGTCATCCTCTCTTCGGAGCCTTCGCGCGATCGGATGGGAATCCGACCTCCTCGCAGTCGCGGCAATCCGATCCGGGCGTCCGAGCCGAAGCACTCATGACGGAAGGCGGGGACATGGATCTCATCATCATCGGGCTGCTCGGCGGCCTCATCACGGGGATATCGCCGTGCATCCTGCCGGTGCTTCCGGTCATCTTCCTCACCGGCGGGGCGCAGTCCGCGCGATACGAGAGCGCCGACGGCATCATCCCCGCGCGGCGCAGCCGTCCGTACCTGGTCATCGCGGGACTCGTGCTGAGCTTCACCCTCGTGACGCTCACGGGATCGCTCGTGCTCGGTGCGCTCGGCCTGCCGCAGGACGTCATCCGGTGGGCCGGGATCGTCGTCCTGCTCGTCATCGGCGTCGGCCTGCTCGTCCCGCGGTTCGAGCAGCTGCTGGAGAAGCCGTTCCAGTGGCTGCCGCGCAAGCAGGTCCAGAACCGCGGCAGCGGATTCGGCGTCGGACTGGCGCTCGGCGCGGTCTTCGTGCCTTGCGCCGGACCGGTGCTCGCGGCCATCATCGTCGCCGGAGCCACAGGGCAGATCGGCATCGGCACCGTGCTGCTGACCGTCTCGTTCGCCGTGGGCGTCGCCGTTCCGCTGCTCGTCTTCGCGCTTGCCGGTCGAGGGCTCGTCGAGCGGATCCGGGCCTTCCGCATGCGCGAACGCGGTTTGCGGATCGCAGCCGGCGTCGCGATGATCGCCCTCGCTGTCGGCCTCGTGTTCGAGGTGCCCCAACTGCTGCAGCGACTGGTGCCCGATTACACCGCGGAGCTGCAGCAGGGGCTCGCCGAGGAGCAGGAGGACGCGCTCGGTCTCGGCGGTCTCGTCACGGACGAGAACCGGGAACTCGACAACTGCACGAACGGCGCGCAGGAGCTGGAGTCGTGCGGTGCGGCGCCGTCCATCCGCGGCATCCAGGAGTGGATGAACACGCCCGGCGGCGCCGCCGTCGATCTCGAGGACCTTCGCGGCCAGGTCGTCCTGATCGACTTCTGGGCGTACTCCTGCATCAACTGCCAGCGCTCCATCCCGCATGTGGTCGCGTGGGATCAGGCGTACGCGGACGCCGGCCTGCAGGTGATCGGCATCCATTCTCCCGAATACGCCTTCGAGAAGGACCCGGCCAACGTCGCCGCCGGCATCGCCGACTTCGGAATCGACTACCCCGTCGCGCTCGACAACGATCTCTCGACGTGGACGAACTATCGCAACCGGTACTGGCCGGCGCACTATCTGATCGACGCGGAGGGCGTCGTGCGTCATATCTCGTTCGGCGAGGGCCACTACGCGGCGACGGAGAAGCTCATCCGGGAGCTGCTCGACGCGGCCGATCCCGGAGTCGTGCTGCCCCCGCCGACGGACGTCGACGACACGACCCCCGAGCTCGGCTCCACCACGCGCGAGACGTTCCTGGGGTCCTCCAAGGACGTCAACTACGGCGGCGAGGGACCGTACGGAGCGGGGACCACGACGTTCGACCTCCCCGATGAGCAGCCGAAGGACAGTTTCGCGCTACGTGGCACCTGGGACATCGCCACCCAGTACGCCACGCCGAGCGGGCGGGGCGGGACGATCAGACTCGACTACCGCGCATCGGAGGTCCGGATGGTGCTCGCGGGCGCGGGGGAGGTCGTGGTGCGGGACGGTCAGGGGAACCGGCGGGTCGTCACCGTCGAGGGCACTCCTCGCTCCTACGAGGTGGTGAAGGGTGACGACGGACACGGCATCCTCACGGTCGACGTGCCGGAAGGAGTCGAGGTGTACTCCTTCACCTTCGGGTGAGGCGGTGCGCCGGATGCGGGAGACAGGAGGTGGATGCGGCATGCTTGTGGAGATGGTCATCGATGGCGTGGACGTGCCGGAGGACGGCTCGGCGGGGGACCTCGCCGCCGATCTCCTCGTTCGCGTCGCCGGGGGAGACCAGCGCGCGTTCGCGGAGCTCTACGACCTGCTCTCGTCCCGCGTGTTCGGACTCATCCTCCGCGTCCTCGTGAATCGCGCGCAGAGCGAGGAGGTGCTCCAGGAGGTCTTTCTGGAAGTGTGGCAATCCGCTTCCCGCTTCGCTCCGAACAAGGGACAGGGGAGAACCTGGATCCTCACCATCGCTCATCGTCGCGCGGTCGACCGCGTCCGTGCGTCGCAGTCCAGCGCCGACCGCGACGTCAAGGCGGGAATCCGTGATCTCGGCGTCGCGCACGACAGCGTGGCCGAGCAGGTCGAGTTGAGCCTCGAGGGGGAGCGGGTCGTCGCTGCGCTGGACGCGCTCTCGGAACCGCAGCGCGAGGCGCTCGTCCTGTCCTACTACGGCGGATACAGTCAGAGCGAGATCGCGGTGCTCACCGGAGCTCCGCTGGGGACGATCAAGACACGGATGAGGGACGGACTAACGCGCCTGAGGAGCGAGATGGGGGTGATCGCATGAACGAGAAGGACTTCGCAGAGCTGTCCGCCGGGCATGCGCTGAACGCCCTGTCTCCCGAAGAGGAACGCCGCTATGCCGACGTCCTGCGAGAGCACCCGGAATGGCAGAGCATCGCAGCGGCGGATGCGGAGACCGTCGCCGTGCTCGCCGAGACGCCGCCGTCGCGCACGCCTCCACCCGCTATCCGGGACGACCTGCTCCGCCGGATCGCGAGCACCTCGCAGGATGCCGAGACACCCGGCGCGGGCATCGACGGTCCCGTTCCGCAGGGCGACGCGGTCGTGCCGCGGTCGTCGCCGCGGCGGCGGAGCCGGCTGCTGTTCGCGCTCGCCGCATGTCTCGTCCTGGTCGTGGGCATCGGCGCCGGGGCCGCTGTCCTCATCGGTCAGCTCCAACGACCGGCGGCTGTCGTGGCGCTGGAGCGCATCGAGAACGCCCCCGATGCGCAGGAGGCCTCGGTCGAGCTCGAGACGGGCGGCACCGCGACGGCGCACTGGTCGGAGTCCGTCGGAAGCGCCGTCCTCGTGACGGACGGCCTGGAGCCGCTGGCGGAGGACCGGACCTACGAGCTCTGGTACGTGCGCGGTGACGCGCCGGTCTCAGCCGGCGTGTTCGACGTCGAGGATTCCGCCGGCACCGCCGTGCTCGAAGGAGAGATGCAGCCCGGGGACGCGATCGCGGTCACGGTGGAGCAGGCCGGCGGGTCGCCGACGGGTGCTCCCACGACCGATCCGATCATCGTGATCCCCACCGCGTGACCGCGACTAGCCTGGAGAGATGTCCGAGTTCCATCGACCGGTTCGCCGACCCTCGGCTTCTTTCGACAACCTCGCCGGTTCTGTGAGCGCGGCCGAGAGGTCGCGGGTCGCGCACGCGACGGCGGCAGCGCTGGTCTCGCGTGCCCGGGCGGATGAGAGCGGGACGAGCACAGAGCGGCTGATCGCGTTCACGGACGAGCACGGGATCGACGAGATCGCCGAACTCTGGTCGGGCGCGCCCGCCGTCTCCCTGCCGGGAGCCCTCTGGCGCCTGTATCTGCTGCAGCTGGCGATCCACCGCGACGCGCAGACCGCGGCGCTCCTCTACGAGCGCGGTCGCGTCGAGCTGCCGACCGTGGATGCCGCGGTGGCCGGTGCCCCGGCTCCGGCGAGCCCCGAGGAACTCGTGGTCCTGATCGATGCCATCCTCCGCGGCGCCTTCCGCGGCGACTTCGCGGTCGCCCTCGAGCGCGCGGCGGCGTTCTGCCGGGTGCAGGCCTCCGGAGCGACGCACGTCGCGGATGACTACGAGGCCACCGAGCCGGCGCGCGCGAGCGAGCTGACCACGCGGGCGTTGCGGCTGAGCACCTACGCCCGTGACCTCGCCTCGTGCGCGAACGCCTGGCGTGCCGGCATCCTGACCTGACGGCGGCGGATCGGGGTCGAAAGCGGAGGGCAGAGAAGAGCCGGGCCGCAAGAACGCCTCTCGGCGGAAGGCCGCTCGCAGCGGCAGAAGTTGGAGCCCGGGGTTATGCGGCCCGGCCACTCCAGTGTAACGCGTAGGCGCGGCAGGTATTCCCGGCACGGGAACGGCCGTAGAGTCGAGCCATGACCCGGCGCTTCGCTCTGATCATCGACCCCGTGCCCGCCTCCGAGGAGCGCGCCGACTACTCGGACACTTTCACCGAGGTGGATGCCGCGGCTCCCGCCCTGAGTGTGGGGGAGCTGAGCACGCAACGCGGAGACGGCGTGTTCGAGTCGATCGGCGTGATCGATTCGCATCCTCAGGAGCTGGTGCCGCATCTGCACCGGCTCGCGCACTCGGCGCAGCTGTGCGATCTTCCGGTGCCGAACGTGGAGCAGTGGCGGCAGGCCGTGCGAGTCGCCGCGACGCAGTGCCCGCCGGGGGAGGCCGTGATCAAGCTGATCCTCAGCCGGGGAGTGGAGCACGGGCCGACGCCGACCGCGTGGGTGACGGCGGCCCCGGCATCCGACTTCTCCTGGGTGCGCACCGAGGGCATCCGCGTCGTCACGCTCGACCGGGGCTACGACCTGGGCGCGGCCGAGCGGGCGCCGTGGCTGCTGCTGGGGGCCAAGACGCTGTCGTACGCCGTGAACATGGCCGCGCTCCGCGAGGCCGCACGCCGTGGCGCCGACGACGCCGTCTTCGTCTCGAGCGACGGGTTCGTGCTGGAGGCGCCGACCGCTTCGCTCATCCTCCGGTTCGGCGACCGGTTCGTCACTCCCGCGCCGAATGGCGGCATCCTGCACGGGACGACCCAGCTGAGCGTGTACGACCACCTCGCGAGTCGGGGTTTCACGACCGAGTACGCGCAGGTGCCGGCATCCGACCTGACGGAAGCCGATGCGGCATGGCTCGTGTCGAGCGTGCGCCTGGCGGCCCCCATCACGGCGATCGACGGTCATGCGGTCGCGACCGATCGTGCGTTCACGGACGCCCTGAACGCCTACCTGCTGTCCCCGCGCGACTGACGAGCCGGCAGGGTGCGGATCACCCGAAGCGGCCGGAGACGTAGTCCTCGGTCGCCTGCACGCTGGGCGTGGTGAAGATGGTGGTGGTGTCGTCGTACTCGATGAGCTTGCCGGGCTTGCCCGTGCCGGCGATGTTGAAGAACGCCGTCTTGTCCGAGACGCGGCTGGCCTGCTGCATGTTGTGGGTCACGATGACGATCGTGAACTCGTTCTTCAGCTCGCCGATCAGCTCCTCGATCGCGTACGTCGAGATCGGGTCGAGCGCGGAGCAGGGCTCGTCCATCAGCAGCACCTCGGGGGAGACCGCGATGGCGCGCGCGATGCACAGACGCTGCTGCTGACCGCCGGACAGGCCGGAACCGGGACGGTCGAGACGGTCCTTGACCTCGTTCCACAGGTTCGCGCCGGTCAGGGACTTCTCCACGAGGTCGTCCGCGTCGCTCTTCGAGATGCGCTTGTTGTTCAGCTTGACGCCGGCGAGCACGTTCTCCTTGATGGACATCGTGGGGAACGGGTTCGGACGCTGGAACACCATGCCGACCTGGCGGCGCACGAGCACGGGGTCGACGCCGGGGCCGTAGAGGTCCTTGCCGTCGAGCAGCACCTCGCCCTGCACACGCGCGCCGGGGATGACCTCGTGCATGCGGTTGAGGGTGCGCAGGAACGTGGACTTGCCGCAGCCGGAGGGGCCGATGAACGCGGTGACGCTGCGCGGCTGGATGTCGAGGGAGACGCCCTCGACGGCGAGGAAGTCGCTGTAGTAGACGTTGAGGTCGTTGACTTCGATGCTCTTGGACACTTCGGGTTCCTTCGGGTTGCGGCTCAGCGGCCGGAGGTCTTCGGGGCGAACATCTTCGCGATCAGGCGCGCGAGCAGGTTCAGGACCATGACGATCAGGATCAGGGTGAGCGCGGACGCCCAGGCGCGGTCCAGCGCTGCTTCGGGGTTCGTGCCCTGGTTCATGTACTGGTTGTAGGCGAACACCGGCAGGGTCATCATCTGACCGCTGAACAGGTTCGTGTTCATGCTCAGCGTGAATCCGGCGGTCAGCAGCAGCGGCGCGGTCTCGCCGATCACGCGGGAGATGGCGAGCATGATCGACGTCGTGATGCCGGCGATCGACGTGGGCAGCACGACCTTGAGGATCGTCAGCCACTTCGGCACGCCGAGCGCGTAGGACGCCTCGCGCAACTCGTTCGGCACGATCCGCAGCAGCTCCTCGCTGCCTCGGACGACGACCGGGGTCATGAGCACGGCCAGGGCGAGCGAGCCCATGAAGCCCATCGAGACGCCGGGGCCCAGGACCAGCGCGAACACGGCGTAGATGAACAGACCGGCGACGATCGAGGGGATGCCGGTCATGACGTCGACGAAGAAGGTGATGCCCTTCGCGATCTTGCCCCGGCCGTACTCGACCAGGTAGATCGAGGTCATGAGTCCGATCGGCACGGAGATGATCGCCGCCATGAGCGTGATGAGCACGGTGCCCCAGATCGCGTGGACGATGCCTCCGCCCTCGCCGACGACGTTGCGCATGGAGTACGAGAAGAACTCGGCGTCGAAGCGCTGGATGCCGTTGGCGACGACCGTCCAGAGCAGCGATACCAGGGGGAGCAGCGCGATGAGGAACGCGGTGGCGACGAGAGCCGTCATGAGGCGGTCGACGGCCTTGCGCCGACTCTCGGCGATGGCCGAGATGACGGTGATCAGCACCATGTAGAGCAGGATGCCGACGATCACGGCTCCGGCGATGTTGAAATCCGCCAGGTCGGCGCCGATCGAGGCGACGCCGAATATCGCGAACGAGATCACGAAGCATCCGGCCAGCAGTGCCCAGGGCGCCCACTTAGGGAGCTTCCCGGAGGTCAGAGCCGCGCTGGGGGCGGGGGCGGTGAGGACGGTCATGTCAGTTCGCTCCCGAGAACTCGGCGCGGCGCGCGACGATCCAGCGCGCCAGGGCGTTGACCGCGAAGGTCACGATGAACAGGATCAGACCCGTGGCGATGAGGGTGTTGACACCGGTGTCGTGCGCCTCGGGGAAGGCCAGGGCGATGTTGGCGGGGATGGGCGTCGGGTTCGTGGCGGTGAGCAGCAGGAAGCTCACGACGGCCGACGGGGACAGCACCATCGTCACGGCCATGGTCTCGCCCAGGGCTCGGCCGAGGGCGAGCATCGCCGCCGAGACCATGCCGCCGCGGGCGAACGGCAGGACGGCCATCCGCACCATCTCCCAGCGCGTCGATCCGAGGGCGAGGGCGGCCTCCTCGTGCAGCTTCGGGGTCTGCAGGAAGACCTCGCGGCAGATGGCGGTCATGATCGGGATGATCATCACGGCGAGCACGAGCGCCGCGGTGAGGATCGTGCGGCCCGTCGAGGAGACCTGACCGCCGAAGAACGGGATCCAGCCCGCGTTCGCGTTGAGCCAGGCGTACAGCGGCTGCAGCAGCGGCGCGAGCACGAGGCCGCCCCAGAGGCCGAACACGACCGAGGGGACCGCGGCGAGCAGGTCGATGATGTAGCCCAGCACGGCCGCGAGGCCTCGCGGGGCGTAGTGCGAGATGAACAGCGCGATGCCGATCGCGATGGGAGCGGCGACGAGGAGCGCGATGAACGACGCCCACAGCGTGCCGAAGATGAGCGGCCAGACGTACACCCAGAACGACTCGCCGCGCAGGATGTGGTTGCCCGATGTGTCCGCCTCGAAGGCTGGCAGGCTCTGGATGATGAGGAACGTCGCGACCGCGGCGAGGACGACGAGGATGATGATCCCCGCGCCGAGGGCGGTGCCGGAGAAGACCCGGTCGCCGAGACGCTGTTTGGCCTTGATCGGGGCGGGTGGTTCCGTCTCCGTCGCGGTGATGACGGGGGCCTGCTCGGTCGTGCTCATGGTCTCCCTGTTTCGGGCGGGTGGGTGAAGAGCGGGTGCTGGACCCGCCGATGCCCTCGCGTCCGATCGGGACGCGAGGGCATCGGCGTCAGCGTTCAGCCATCAGGCTGCTGTCAGCCGACCTGGATGAGGTCGATCGCGGCGTTGACCTTCTCGCGAAGGCCGTCCGAGATGGGGGCGTTGCCGGCGTTCTCGGCGGCGGCGTCCTGGCCCTCGGCGCTGGCGACGTAGGTGAAGTACTCCTTGACGAGCTCGGCGACATTCGCGTCCTCGTACTGCTCGCAGCCGATCAGGTAGCTGACCAGGGCGATCGGGTACGCGCCGTCGGCGGCAGCGGCCGGGTCGACGTCGAACGCGAGGTCGCCCTCGCCGCGGCCCTCTTCGAGAGCGGCGCCCTCGACGAGCTGCGAGGCGGCCTCGGCCGAGTAGGCGACGAACTCGCCGCCCACGCCGACGTGCACCTGTCCGAGGTCGCCGACCTGCGAGGCGTCGGCGAAGCCGATCGCGCCGTTGCCGGACGTGATCGCCTGAACGACGCCCGAGGTGCCCTGAGCGGCCTCGCCGCCCTGGATCGGCCACTCGTCGGAGACCTCGTAGGTCCAGATCTCGGGCGCGGTCGCGGCGAGGTAGTTGGTGAACGTCTCCTGCGTGCCCGACGGGTCGGAGCGGTGCACGGGGGAGATGGCGAGGTCGGGGAGCGTGACGTCCGGGTTCAGCGTCGCGATCGCCGAGTCGTTCCAGTTGGTGATCGTGCCGGCGAAGATGCTCGCGATGGTCGCGGCATCCAGGTTCAGGGTGTCGATGCCCTCGAGGTTGAAGGCGACGGCGACCGGCGAGATGTAGACGGGGATCTCGATGATGTCGTCGGTGGCGCAGGTGCCGAAGCCGCCCGCGGCGATCTCCTCGGCGTTGAACGCGCGGTCCGAACCGATGAAGTTGCTGGCGCCGGCGAGGAAGTTCTCGCGGCCGGTGCCGGAGCCGGTGGGCTCGTAGTTGACCGTGACGTCGGGGTTCGCGGTCTGGAAGGCGGCCACCCAGGCCTCCTGCGCGGCGGTCTGCGAGGACGCGCCGGTCGCGTCCAGCGTGCCGGAGAGCGTCGACTCGGACGGCTCGTCGGACGAGCCGCCGGCCGGAGCCTCGTTCGCGGCGCAGCCTGCGAGAGCGAGAGCGGCGACGGCGCCGATGGCGCCGATACGTGCGATTCGGGAGATCTTCACTGTGGATCCTTCGATCGTGGATGGGTGAGGCCCGGTGCAGGGCACACAGTGACGCTAAGCGGGACGGTTAACGAGACTCTCCCCCTCAGGTAAACGAGAGGTGAACGGGATGCGTCCCCTTGGTGGGCGCCCGAGAGCCTCAGACCTTCGGGACGTGGGTCTCGATCGAGATGATCCCGGAGCCGGGATTGGTCGCCGAGAGGTGCACGACCGAGAACGCGCCGACCTCAAGGGCTGAGGCGCTGGACACGTATGAGCCGCGCAGCGTACCGGTCGCGAGCGCGATCTCGGTGAGGACGTCCGGCAGCACGGGGCCGTGGCTGCAGACCACGGCGGGCTTGCGGGCGCGCACGCGTTTGCCGATGACGGCGCGGACGTCGGAGAAGCCGTCCTCCCAGGCATCCTGGCTCAGCCGCGGCGTCTCGACCGGCTTGCGGTCCAGCGCCTTCGCGAGAGGCGCGACGGTCTGCACGCACCGTGCGGCGTCGCTCGTCACGATCCGGCGGACGCCGAAGGCGCGCAGCGGCTCGACGATCGCCCTGGCCTGGCGCCGGCCCCGCTCGGTGAGCGGGCGCGAGGCGTCCGGGCCGTCCCACTCAGAGCGCGACACGGCTTTGGCGTGGCGCAGAGCGATCACGGGGAACGTGTGCAGCACGCCGTCGTCGACGAGCGTGGCGAACGCGTCCAGGATCTCGACATCGACCGGATAGCTCAGCTGCGCCCTGGCCTTCTTCAGGCTCACCCATTCGATCGCGGCGATCTCGCTGTTGGGCACGAAGGTGGACCGTCGGATGGCCTCCTCGGTCGCCTCCGCCGCCCAGTAGTGCACGACCTTCTGGCGCTTCGGGCGCATGAAATAGCGGCTGACGCCGACCGGCACGCCGAGCGACACGCGGATGCCGGTCTCCTCATGAACCTCGCGCACGGCGGTCTCGGCGAGCATCTCGCCGGGATCCACCTTGCCCTTGGGGAGGGTCACGTCCCGGTACTTCGTGCGGTGGATCAGCAGGACGCGGAGCTTGCCGTCGATCAGGCGCCACACGACGGCCCCGGCGGCGTAGACCGCCTTGTCGTCGCGCACCACCTCCACGGGAGCGTCCTGAACCTGCCGGACCGTCATCGCACCGAGCGGCTGCGACGCCGCCTGCGGATCTGGCTCATCGTCCTGTCCTGCAGGTCGATGAGCGGCTTGCCCTCGGCATCCACCGTGTGGCGCACCCAGACGCCCTCGGCACCCAGGTGCCAGGAGTTCGTGCCGTCGTCCATGGCACGGTCGAACAGCGCGATGAGCTCCTCGATGTGCGCGGGGTCCACCACGCGCACGAGTGCTTCGACGCGACGGTCGAGGTTCCGGTGCATCATGTCGGCGCTGCCGATATGGACCTGCGGGTCCCCGTCGTTGTGGAACGCGAAGATCCGGGAGTGCTCCAGATACCGGCCCAGGATGCTGCGCACGGTGATGTTGTCGCTGATGCCGGGAAGATCGGTGCGCAGGCTGCAGATGCCGCGCACCCACACGTCGACCTTCACGCCGTCGGCGCTGGCACGGTACAGGCCGTCGATGATCTGCTCGTCGACCATCGAGTTGACCTTGATGCGGATGTGCGCCGGCTTGCCCTCGAGCGCGTTCTGCCGCTCGCGCTCGATCAGGCGCAGCAGCCCCTTGCGCAGGTGCAGCGGTGCGACGAGGAGGCGCTTGAACTTCTTCTCGATCGCGTAGCCGCTGAGCTCGTTGAACAGCCGCGTGAGGTCCTTGCCGACCTGCGGGTCGGCGGTGAACAGGCCGAAGTCCTCGTAGATCCGGCTGGTCTTCGGGTTGTAGTTGCCCGTGCCGATGTGGGAGTAGTGCCGCAGCATCCCGTCCTCCTCGCGGATGACGAGCGCGAGCTTGCAGTGCGTCTTCAGGCCCACCAGCCCGTAGACGACGTGCACGCCGGCCTTCTCGAGCTTGCGGGCCCAGACGATGTTGTTGGCCTCGTCGAAGCGCGCCTTCACCTCGACCAGCGCCAGCACCTGCTTGCCGGCCTCGGCGGCGTCGATGAGGGCCTGGACCACGGGGCTGTCGCCCGAGGTGCGGTACAGCGTCTGCTTGATGGCGAGCACGTGCGGGTCGCGCGCGGCCTGTTCGAGGAACGCCTGGACGCTCGTCGCGAAGGACTCGTACGGGTGGTGCACGAGGACGTCGCGCTTGCGGATGCTGGAGAAGACGTCGCTGCGCTCGTTGTTGTCCCCGGGCTGGAACGCGAGCGCCGTCGTGGGCAGATGCGGCGGGTAGCGCAGGTCGGGGCGCTCGATGCGGCCGAGGTCGAACAGGCCGCGCAGGTCGAGGGGACCGGGCAGGCGGTAGACCTCCTGATCGGTGATGTCGAGCTCCTTCACGAGCAGGTCGAGCGTGAGCTCGTCCATGTCGTCCGTGATCTCCAGCCGGATCGGCGGCCCGAACCGCCGGCGCAGCAGCTCGGCCTCGAGCGCCTGGATGAGGTTCTCGCTCTCGTCCTCCTCGATCTCCACGTCCTCGTTCCGGGTGAGGCGGAACGCATGGTGGTCCAGGACCTCCATACCGGGGAAGAGATCGCCCAGATGGTTCGCGATGAGCTCCTCGAGCCGCAGGAAGCGCTTGATCTCGCTCGATCCGGGCACCTCGACGAATCGGGGCAGCATGGGCGGCACCTTGAGGCGGGCGAACTCCTGGCGTCCCGTCCGGGCGTTGCGGATGCGGATCGCGAGGTTCAGGGAGAGGCCCGAGATGTACGGGAAGGGGTGCGCGGGATCGACCGCCAGCGGCATGAGAACGGGGAACACCTGCGCCTGGAAGTACTCGCCGAGCGCATCGCGCTCGGCCGCGGTCAGGTCGGTCCACTCGGAGATCTCGATGCCGGCGTCGGCCAGTGCCGGCCGGACGTCGTTCGTCCAGACCTCGGAATGGCGCAGCTGCAGGGCGTACGCCTCCCGGGAGATGTCGGAGAGGACGTCGGAGGGCGCGCGCCCCACGTTCGTGGGGACGGCGAGGCCGGTGAGGATGCGGCGCTTGAGTCCGGCGACGCGGACCATGAAGAACTCGTCGAGGTTGCTGGCGAAGATGGCCAGGAAGTTCGCCCGTTCGAGCTCGGGCAGGCTCGGATCCTCGGCGAGCTCCAGCACCCGCTGGTTGAACGCGAGCCAGCTCAGCTCGCGATCGAGATAGCGATGATCGGGCAGCTGCGCGTCCTCGAAGGCGAGCGCGTCGAAGTCGTCGTCCTCGGCGTCTCCGAGGCCGGCGTCTGCGAGGGAGGGATCCATCATGGGATTCATCTAAGCACCGGGAGGTGACGCGCGTGTGAACTGCGACGGGATCAGCGCGCTCCGGCGAGCTGGTCGTCCTCGTAGACGTTGAACCGATAGCCGACGTTGCGGACCGTGCCGATGATCTGCTCGGCGTCGCCGAGCTTCGCGCGCAGACGCCGGACGTGCACGTCGACGGTGCGGGTGCCGCCGAAGTAGTCGTATCCCCACACCTCGCTGAGCAGCTGTTCGCGCGTGAACACCCGGGAGGGGTGCGTCGCGAGGAAGTGCAGGAGCTGGAACTCCTTGTAGGTGAGGTCCAGGGGACGCCCGTGCAGTTTGGCGGAGTAGGACTGCTCGTCGATCGTGACGCCGGACGCCTGGACCCGTGACGGCTCGGCCGATTCCTCGCTGCGGGCGATCGCGAGCCGGATGCGGGCGTCGGCCTCGGCAGGCCCGGCGGTGACCAGCAGCACATCGTCGATGCCCCAGTCCCCGGACACCGCGCTCATGCCGCCTTCCGTGACGACCAGCAGCAGTGGCGCATCCTGACCCGTGGTGCGCAGCAGCTTGCACAGGGACTTCGCACCGGCGAGATCGTGACGTCCGTCGACGATCACGACGTCGCTCTCCGGCGCCGACACGAGCTGCGCGGGCTCGGCGGGGATCTGGCGGACCCGGTGGCTGAGCAGATCCAGCGCGGGCAGGACCGGCTCCGCGGTGGGAGCGGATGTCAGGATCAGAAGGAGGGCCACGCAACGTCCTTTCGGGCGTCGAGATCGTCGCCCTTGACGACGATCGAGTGCGACGCCGTGCGCCCATGATACCGATGCCGGTGCCGCGGGGTTCGCAGGACGGAGGCGTTGGGGGACAATGGAGCCATGTCCGAACCGGCCCTGGCTCCGCGCAACGCCCTCACCGGGATGATCCTCGTGTGGTCGGTCGCCCTGCTCGCGGCCGTCGCGATCGGCATCTTCGTCGCGGAGCCCTGGCGGATGCCGGCGCTGCTGGTCTCCTTCGGCGGCGTCGTGCTGCTCGGGTTCGCGGTGCAGCTCGGCTACGGCCGGACGCACGGCTTCGTCGTGCGGGTGTCGGCGAGCATCATGGGCGCGCTGCTGCTGATGGGAGTCGTCTCGGTCGGCTTCGGCCTCGCCGCCATCGCGACCGCGGGGTAGAGTGGCCGCATGGATCTTTTCGCGCTCGAGCTCTTCTTCATCGGTCTGCTCGGACTCGCGAGCCTCGCGATCGTGTTCGTCTCCGGAGTCGTCCTGCGGAACCTGTTCCGCGGCCAGCGCTGACAGCCGTGCTCGAACTGCCGACCGACCTCCCCGCCGACCTCGCGCCGCTGTCCTGGCTGCTGGGCGTCTGGGAGGGGACCGGTGTCATCGACTACCACGCCGGTGACCACCACTTCGAGGGCGAGTTCACGCACCGCGTGAGCTTCAGTCACGACGGCGGGCCGTTCCTGAACTACGCCGCGACCGGGTGGGTCCCGCGCGGCGAGGGTGAAGCGTCTGTCCCACTCGTCGCGGAGTCTGGGTTCTGGCGCATCGCGCGCCCCGCGGGTCCCGCAGATGCCGGACCCGCACTGCTTCCGCCTCTCGAGGATGCGCCCGCGTGCACGGTCGACGACGTCGAGCTGCTGCGTGCGCCCTCCGGCGGGTTCCCGCTGGAGGTGTCGATCGCGCACTCGGACGGTGCGCTGGAGTTGTATCTGGGCGAGATCGCCGGCCCCCGGATCGACATCGCCACCGACGCCATCGTCCGCGGCGCCGGCGGCAAGGACTATGCGGCCGCGACCCGCATGTACGGTCTCGTCGAGGGGCATCTGCTGTGGGCGTGGGACATCGCCGCGCTCGGCTCCGAGCTGAAGTCGCACGCATCCGCTCGTCTGGCGAAGGTATGACCGGTTTCGCGGATCTGCCCGGTGCCGTCCAGGAGGACGGCGTCATCGCCCACTACGGCGAGCCGATGCGGGAGCAGCGGCGGCTCGCCTCCGGCGACGCGATCGCGCTGCTGGGGGATCGCGCCGTCGTCGAGGTGTCCGGTCCGGAACGGCTGAGCTGGCTGGACTCGTTCACCTCGCAGGCCACGACCCGCATGGCACCGGGGGAGAGCAGCGAACTGCTGATCCTCGACCCGCAGGGCCACGTCGAGCACGCCGCGGGCATCGTCGACGACGGGACCTCGGCCTGGCTCCTCGCGGATGCGGAGGATGCCGAGGCGCTGGTGTCGTGGCTGAAGCGCATGATCTTCCGCGCTCAGGTGACGGTCGAGCTGCGTCCCGACCTCGCCCTGCTCGGGTTCTTCGCCGGAGGGATCGCTGAGGAGGCGCTGCCCGCCCGAGTCGTGATCTGGGCGGATCCGTGGGAGCACGTGCAGAGCGGCGGGCATCAGTACGCGACCGTGGCCGAGCATCCGTCCGCCGGGTACGCGTGGCGCGTCGCGATCGTCGAGGCGGATGCCGCAGCAGCCCTCGCCGGGCACGTCGAGGCCGCGGGGCTCCTGGCCGCCGAAGCCTTGCGGATCGCCGCGTGGCGTCCCCGCTGGGCCGCCGAGGTCGACGAGCGCTCCCTCCCGCACGAGACCGACTGGATCCGCAGTGCGGTGCACCTGAACAAGGGGTGCTACCGCGGCCAGGAGACGGTCGCGAAGGTGCACAACCTCGGGCATCCGCCGCGCCGCCTCGCGGCACTGCACCTGGACGGCAGCGAGGACGTGCTGCCCGGACCGGGAGCGCCCGTGTTCGCCGGCGAGAACGAGGTCGGGCACGTGACGTCGGTCGCCCGTCACCACGAGGAGGGGCCTATCGCGCTGGCGATCCTGTCTCGCCGCGCTCCGGACGGAGACCTCGTCGTGCGCGCCGACGGCATCGACGTCGCTGCGGCCCAGCAGGTGATCGTGCCGGCGGATGCCGGGGCGACGGTCGATGTGCCCCGGCTGACGCGGCTGTCCCGTCGTCGCTGACGTCTTTCCTCACCGAGCGGCGCGGGTGGGCGCCGCGTTTCGACTCGTCGCTGCGCTCCTCGCTCAACGAGCGGGAGAGGGGAGGCTCCTCGCTCGACGAGCGGAAGTGGGAGGCCAGCTCAACGAGCCGACGAGGGCGGCGCGGGCGCGACGGCCGCCCATGGGACGGTCAGCTCGCCGAGGCGCCAGCGGCTGCGTCCCCCGAGCACCGGCCATCCTGCGGCCTTGAGCGCGGATGCCGCGGCGACGAAGCGCTGCGTGGCGCCGAAGGTCGACAGCGGTGCCGCGCGTTCCCACTCCCGGTCGAGGTCTCGGAGCAGGTCGTGCACGCGCTCGCCGGGGACGTTGCGGTGGATGAGCGCCTTCGGCAGCCGTTCGGCGATGATGCCGGGCCGAGCGAGATCGGTCAGCCGCAGCGACAGCGTGAACCGCACCGGCTCGGCATCCGCGGTGACGTCCACCCAGGTCGCAATCCGTCCGATCTCGTCGCACGTCCCCTCGACGAACAGGCCGCCGGGAGCCAGCCGGGACGCGACCGTGCGCCACGCCTCGGCGACATCCGCCTCGTCGTACTGCCGCAGCACGTTCATGGCGCGGATGACCGCGGGCCTGCGGCCGCTCGCGACGGGGACCTCGAAGCCGCCGCGGTCGAAGGCGACCCGCAGATCCGGATCGAACGACGTCCGACCGGCGCGGAGCTCCTCGAGCTGGGCACGTGCCTGGGCGACGCGCTGCGGATCGAGCTCGAGGCCGAGGACCTCGGCATCCGGGCGTATGCGCGTCAGCCGCGACGCCAGCTCGAAGGCGGTGACCCCGCTCGCCCCGTAGCCGAGGTCGACGACGAGCGGGTCAGCGGCCCGGCGGAAGGCCGCCGACGCGGCGATCCAGCGGTCGTTGCGGCGGAGGCGATTCGTGCCCGTGGTGCCGCGCGTCGGCCTGCCGAGCGGAGATGACGCCATGGGTCAATCCTCGCAGGGCGCTCGATAAGCTGGAACCATGACGCGCACCCTGATCCTGCTCCGCCATGGCCGGAGCGAGTGGAACGAACTGAACCTCTTCACCGGCTGGGTGGACGTCCGCCTGAACGCGCAGGGCGAGGCCGAGGCCCGTCGTGGCGGCGAGCTGCTCGCCGAGGCGGGCATCCTGCCGGACGTGCTGCACACGTCGCTGCTCAGCCGGGCCATCCAGACCGCCGACATCGCCCTCGACGCCGCCGACCGGCTGTGGATCCCCGTGTCCCGCTCGTGGCGTCTGAACGAGCGCCACTACGGTGCGCTCCAGGGCAAGGACAAGGCCGAGACCCTCGAGAAGTTCGGCCCCGAGCAGTTCCAGCTCTGGCGTCGGTCGTTCGACGTGCCGCCGCCGCCCCTGGACGATGACAGCGAGTTCAGCCAGGTGAATGACCCGCGCTACGCGGGCATCGACGGCGAGGTGCCGCGCACCGAATCCCTCAAGCTCGTGATCGACCGACTGCTGCCCTACTGGGAGAGCGCGATCATCCCGGACCTCGAGGCGGGCAAGACGGTCCTCGTGACGGCGCACGGCAATTCGCTGCGCGGCCTGGTCAAGCACCTCGACGGCATCAGCGACGAGGACATCGCCGAGCTCAACATCCCGACCGGCATCCCGCTGGTCTACGAGCTCGATGAGGACAACGTGCCCACCGGTCCTGGCCGCTACCTCGACCCCGAGGCCGCCGCCGCCGGTGCCGCCGCGGTCGCTGCTCAGGGCAAGAAGTAGCGGAGAGACCTCTTCTCCGTGACGAGACCCCGTCGTATCCACGCGGATACGACGGGGTCTCGTTGCTGGTGAGAGGTCTCCGGCGGGCAGGGAGAGGTCTCTCGCGTGGGTGGCGCCGGAGATCAGGCGTGTCCGAGCTCCTGCTGCTCAGCCTCCTGCGCCTCCAGGGCGAGCACGATGTCCTCCTCCTGCACGGCCCAGTCGCCGGTGGAGAGGTAGACGACCTTCTTCGCGACGGCGACGGCGTGGTCGGCGAAGCGCTCGTGGTAGCGACTCGCGAGCGTGGCGTCGACGGTCGCGTGGGCCTCGCCCTTCCAGTTGTCGCTGAGCACCTTCTCGAACACGCTCGCGTGCAGCTCGTCGACGTCGTCGTCCGCATTGCGGATCGCATCCGCGAAGCGCAGGTCCTGTGTGCGCAGCAGCTCGGCCAGGGTCCGCGCGATCTCGACGTCCAGCTCGCCCATCCGGATGAAGGTGCCCTTGAGGCCCTTCGGGATGGCGCGCTCGGGGAAGCGCAGCCGCGCGAGCTGCGCGATGTGCTCGCTCATGTCGCCCATGCGCTCGAGAGACGCGCTCACCCGCAGCGCGGTCACGACGATCCGGAGGTCGCGGGCGACGGGCTGCTGGCGGGCGAGGATCTCGATCGCCTGCTCGTCCAGTGCGACGGCGAGCTCGTCGATCTTGGCGTCGTCGCTGATGACCTCCTCGGCCAGGCCCACGTCGCTGGTCGCGAACGCGCGCGTGGCCTTGTCGATCGAGACCGTGACGAGATCGGCGATCTCCACGAGACGGGACTGCAGGTCCTCAAGGGACTGGTGGAAGACTTCGCGCATGTGCGGCGCAACCTTTCGGGTCTCAGCGGCGCGGATGGCCGATCAGCGGGCGCAGCGCAGCGCGCGGGCCCGAGGCGATTGTGTTCGTCGAAGGTTAACGAATGGTGCCCAGAACGTGAATAGTAGTTCGCCGGCACCCGTTCTGGCGCGGAAACCCGCCGAGGCGCCGGTGAACGCACTCTACGCTTGTCGTATGACCACGCCGCAGATCGCGCTGCTCGCCCTCGCTGTCGGCGTGCTGATCGGAGCCGGGATCTGCGGGCTCATCTACCTCGCCTATCGCGCCAGGGCGCAGGCCGAGGCGGAGACCTCCACCGCGATCCCCGCCGGGACGACGGACGTCCTGGAGAGCATGGAGGATGCCGCGTGCGTCGTCGACGCGTCCGGTCTCGTCCTCGCCACTTCGCACGCCGCCGAGCGGTTCGGCATCACCGTCGGGTCGATCCTCGACAATCAGGAGCTGCGCCAGCTGGTGCGCACCGTGCGCTCCACGGGGGCGTCCGAGACCCAGACCATGCGCATCAGCCGCGGGGGGACGACGCTGGATCCCCGGCTCGTCTCCGCCCGCGCCAGCGCGGTCGGAGCCCGGCTCACGCTCCTGGTGATCCGCGACGTCACGGAGCAGGAGCGTCTGGACCAGGTGCGGCGCGACTTCGTCGCGAACACCAGCCACGAGCTGAAGACCCCGGTCGGCGCGGTCAGCCTGCTCGCGGAGGCGATCGAGTCCGCCGCGGACGACCCCGCGCAGGTCCGCGTGTTCGCGAGCCGCATCTCGGCGGAGGCCGCGCGCCTCGGCCAGCTCACGGGGCGCATCATGAGCCTGTCCCGACTGCAGGCCGCGGATGGTCTGTCGGATGTCGCGAACGTCGCGATCGACGAGGTGATCGCGGCCTCGGTCGAAGCGCACTCCGTCCAGGCCGACTCCGCCGGAGTCGAACTCGCGCGCGGCGGCGACCGCGAGATCTGGGTGCGCGGAGACGCGCAGATCCTCATCGAGGCGGTCGGCAATCTCATCGCGAACGCCATCGTGTACTCGCCGCGCGGATCGCGCGTGGGCGTCGGAGTGAAGGCGGACGGCGACGTCGTCGAGATCGCCGTCTCCGATCAGGGCATCGGGATCTCCGAGGCCGACCGGGACCGCATCTTCGAGCGCTTCTACCGTGCCGACGAGGCGCGCTCGCGGCGCACCGGAGGGACCGGGCTCGGCCTGTCGATCGTCAAGCACGCCGTGCACCGCCACGGCGGCGAAGTGCGCGTCTGGTCGCGTCCCGGACGCGGCTCGACGTTCACGATCCGCCTTCCGCGCATCGAGGCGCCTGCGCCCGAGGACGCCGGGAAGAAGACCAAGAAGAAGCGCGCGAAGAAGGCCGCCAAGGCGGCACGCGCCCGTACCGGAGAGAGCGTATGACCCGCATCCTTCTCGTCGAGGACGAACCGGACCTCGCAGACCCTCTGGCCTACCTGCTGCGCCGGGAGGGCTACGAGGTCGAGATCGCCGAGGACGGACCCGGCGCGCTGAACGCGTTCCGCGAGCAGGGGGCCGACATCGTCCTGCTCGACCTGATGCTGCCCGGCATGCCGGGAACCGAGGTGTGCCGGCAGATCCGCTCCACGTCCGCCGTGCCGATCATCATGCTGACGGCGAAGGACTCGGAGGTGGACATCGTCGTCGGGCTCGAGCTCGGCGCCGACGACTACATCACCAAGCCCTATTCCTCGCGCGAGCTGCTCGCCCGCATGCGGGCCGTCCTGCGTCGGGTCGTGCAGGCCGAGAGCGAGCTCGACGAGCGGGTGCTCGACGGCGGACGGGTGAGTCTGGACATCGACCGGCACACCGTCACGGTGGCGGGGTCGCAGATCAACATGCCGCTGAAGGAGTTCGAGCTGCTCGAGGTCCTCATGCGCAACGCCGGACGCGTGCTCACCCGGGGCCAGCTGATCGATCGCGTGTGGGGCAGCGACTACTTCGGCGACACCAAGACGCTCGACGTGCACATCAAGCGCATCCGGTCCCGCATCGAGGAGAACCCGTCCGAGCCCGCGATGCTCGTCACGGTGCGGGGACTGGGCTATCGCTTCGAAGGCTGAGGCCCGCACGGAGAAGGCCGGTCGCCCCGCGGGGCGACCGGCCTTCTCCGTGTCAGGAGTCCGAGGGTCAGTGCTCCTCGGACTCCTCGGCGTCGGGGGCGTCGGTGGGAACCGGCGTCTGCGTCGGGACGGCCACCTCGTCGTCGATGATGATGACCTCCTCGACCGGTTCCGGCACGAGGTCGGAGTAGTAGGGGAGCGTGCCGTCGAGGACGGGGACGTTCGCGGCGGCCCCGGTGCCGTCACCGGACTGGAAGTACACCTCGACGGTGGAACCGGGGGCGAGGGTCAGCTCCCCGCCGGAGGCCGCGGCGTCCAGCAGCAGCGGCTCCTCGTTCGCACCGAGGCTGACGGTCTCGCCGGCGGCGACCTCGACCTCGAAGGGCTCCAGACCCTGCAGCTCGACGGTGACGACGGCGTCGTCCTGCGACCCGTTCACGAACGCGGCGACGAGGTTGCCGAGCTCGCCGTTCTCGTCGGCGATGATCATGGCGTTGCGCACGACGACGGGGCCGGCGGTGTCGGAGACGTTCACCCCGTCCGAGGCGGAGTAGGCGATGGTGCTCGCCTGCGGGGTGATGAAGGTGCACCCCGTCGCACCCGTCAGCACGAGAGCGCTGAGAACGACAGACGCAGCAAGGCGCGATTTCACGGGTCCTCCTGAGATGCGGCGGGAAGTGCACGTCCATTCTATGCGTACGCCGGAGGGCCCGTCGGGACAGTGCGGGGCAAACTTTAGTGCATGTCGCCTGTGGTATCCTGGAGTTTGCCGAAAGGACACGCTTTTATGCTTTTTGAGGTTGGCGAGACGGTCGTCTATCCGCACCACGGGGCCGCGACGATCATCGAGGTCAAGGACCGCATCATCAAGGGCGAGACGAAGAAGTATCTGAAGCTCAACGTCACGCAGGGGGATCTGATCATCGAGGTCCCGGCCGAGAACGTCGACCTGGTCGGGGTCAGGGATGTCATCGGCAAAGAGGGCCTCGACCACGTGTTCGAGGTGCTGCGCGCCCCCTTCACCGAGGAGCCCACGAACTGGTCCCGTCGCTACAAGGCGAACCTGGAGAAGCTCGCCTCCGGTGACGTCATCAAGGTCAGCGAGGTCGTCCGCGACCTGTGGCGCCGCGACCAGGACCGCGGACTCTCCGCGGGTGAGAAGCGCATGCTGGCCAAGGCCCGTCAGATCCTCATCTCCGAGCTCGCGCTCGCCGAGAAGATCGACGAGGAGAAGGCCGGGTCGCTCCTCGACGAGGTGCTGGCCTCCTGATTCAGGATTCCGGAAAGGCGGATGCTTCGGCATCCGCCTTTTCCGTGTCCGGGACCGACCGCGGGTAGCGTGAGGGCATGACTCTGCTCCCGGTTCCCGACACCGCCGTCATCGTCGTCGCCGCAGGATCGGGGACGCGGTTGCGCGCCGGCGGGCCGAAGGCCCTGGTCGGCATCGACGGACGTTCGATCCTGCGCCACGCCCTCGACGGCGTGTTCGCCGCGCGGCCGATGCAGGTCGTCGTGGTGGCTCCGGCCGGATTCGAGGGAGACGCCGAGAGCGAGCTGCGCGCCGCGGCCGGCGAACGCGCCGATCTGGGGCGCGTCGTCACCGGAGGCGAGACGCGTCAGCTATCGGTCGCCGCGGGGCTGGCGGCGCTGTGGGGCGACGTCACGCGGGTTCTCGTGCACGACGCCGCGCGGGCGCTGACCCCGGCCGCGCAGATCGATGCCGTCGCGGATGCCGTGACCGATGACGCCGGGGTCATCCCCGTGCTCCCGGTCGTCGACACGCTCAAGCGCGTCGACGCCGCCCAGGTGCTCTCCGCCGTCGACCGCGCCGAGCTCGCGGCCGCCCAGACACCGCAGGGGTTCCCGCGGCTTCCCCTGGAGGCGGCCTATGCGACGGCGCTCGCCGCCGCCGTCGAGTACACCGACGACGCGGCGCTGTACGCCGCGGCCGGTCATCCGGTCCGCCACGTCGCAGGTTCCGAGCGCGCCTTCAAGATCACCACACCCGCGGACCTCGAGCGGGCGCGTCACCTGCTCGCCGGTGGCGGGCCGGGCGCGGCATCGATCCCGCTCGTGCCGTCCATCGGGATCGGCACCGACGTGCACGCCTTCGGCGGCGAAGGGAGCCTGTGGCTCGCGGGCCTGGAGTGGCCGGACGAGCCCGCGCTGTCGGGGCACTCGGACGGCGACGCCGTGGCGCACGCCATCGTGGACGCCCTGCTGAGCGCCGCGGGCCTTGGAGACATCGGGCAGCACTTCGGCACGGCGCATCCGGAGTACGCGGGTGCGCACGCCGACGTGTTCCTCGCCAGGACGCTCGAGCTCGTCACGGCGGCCGGTTTCCGAATCGGCAACGTGTCGGTGCAGTTCCAGGGGAACCGTCCCCGCTTCAGCGCGCGCCGGGCCGAGGCCGAGCGGGTTCTTTCGGCCGCGCTCGGCGGAGCACGCGTGACCGTGGCGGCGACGACGACCGACGGTCTGGGGTTCCCTGGGCGCGGTGAGGGCATCGCTGTCACGGCCGTCGCCCTGCTCATCCCGGCGTCCTGACCCGTACGGTCGGCAGGATGCCCGGGCGAGCGTGACACAGGCGGGCGTCCAGCACGGCGCCGGTAGGCTGGTGCGGTGACGATCCGCCTCTACGACACCCGCGCACAGCAGTTGCGCGACTTCGTGCCTCTCGACCCCGAGAACATCACGATGTACGTGTGCGGACCCACGGTGCAGTCCGGACCGCACATCGGTCACGTCCGGGCGGCGCTGGGCTTCGACCTGCTGCGGCGCTGGCTGCAGTTCCGGTACGGACGCGTGACGGTCGTCCGCAACGTCACCGACATCGACGACAAGGTGCTGGCGAACGCGACGGATGCCGAGACCTGGTGGGCCCTGGCCTATCGGATGGAGCAGGAGTTCGCCGCCGCGTACGCCGGAGTCGGCATCCTTCCGCCCACCTACGAGCCGCGTGCGACCGGGTCGATCCCGCAGATGCAGGAACTCATCGAGGTGCTGATCGAACGAGGGCACGCCTATCCGGCCCCGGACGGATCCGGCGACGTGTACTTCGACGTGCGATCCTGGGCGGAGTACGGCGCGCTCACGCACCAGTCCGTCGACGCGATGGAGCCCGCGGAGGACGCCGACCCCCGAGGCAAGCGCAATCCGCAGGACTTCGCGCTCTGGAAGGGCGCCAAGCCCGACGAGCCGGTCGACGCGAGCTGGAGCTCCCCCTGGGGCCGCGGCCGGCCCGGATGGCACATCGAGTGCTCCGCGATGGCCAAGCGCTATCTGGGGGCGGAGTTCGACATCCACGGCGGCGGCCTCGACCTGCGCTTCCCGCACCACGAGAACGAGCTCGCCCAGTCGACCGCCGCCGGCGACGGGTTCGCCCGTTACTGGGTGCACAACGGCCTCGTGACCGTGGACGGCCAGAAGATGTCGAAGTCGCTCGGCAACTTCACGCTCGCCGCCGATGTGCTCGGCGCGCACGATCCGCTCGTCGTCCGCTATGCGCTCGCCGCAGCGCACTACCGGTCGAGTCTGGATCTGACCGAGTCGTCCTGGGCCGAGGCAGAATCGGCGCTGGGGCGCATCCGGACCTTCCTCGAGCGCGCCGTCCGCACGATAGGTGAGCAGTCCGCGGCATCGGCTGCGGATCAACTGCCGCCCGCGTTCCTCGCCGCGATGGACGACGACCTCGGGGTGCCGCAGGCGCTCGCCGTGCTGCACGAGACCGTGCGCGCCGGCAACGGGGCTCTCGATCGGGGAGAGGACGACGCCGTGCGCTCCGCGTTCTCAGGGGTCACCGCGATGACCGAGGTGCTGGGGATCAACCCCCTGTCGCCGCGCTGGCGGGGCGACGGCGGAACGGAAGGCGATGCGCTCGACGCGCTCGTGCGCACGATGATCGACCAGCGCGCGCAAGCACGCGCCGACAAGGATTGGGCCGCAGCCGATCGCATCCGCGATGCGATCGCGGCGGCGGGTATCACTCTGGAGGACACTCCGGACGGAACGCATTGGAGCATCGATGGCTAAGCCAGGCAACCCCTCAGCGGGCAAGGGCAAGAAGAAGGGCCCCACCAAGGGCACCGGCGGGCTCGGACGGAAGGCTCTGGAAGGGCGCGGACCTACGCCCAAGGCCGAAGACCGCTCCTGGCATGTGGCCGGGAAGCGCAAGGCCGCTGCCGAGCGCTACGCCGCCGCCGGCGGAAAGGGGCGTCCGGGGGTCGCGGGCAAGCGCCAGACCACCGGCGGGAACCCGAACCGCAGCGCGCGTTCGAAGGACAACACCGCTGACACCGAGACGGTGACCGGACGCAACTCCGTCCTCGAGGCGCTGCGCACGCGGATCCCCGCGACCGCGCTCTACATCGCGCAGCGCGTGGAGATGGACGACCGCGTCAAGGAGATGCTCGCGCTCGCCAAGAACCGCGACATCGCGATCCTCGAGGTCACTCGCCAGGAGCTCGACCGCATGGCTGGCTTCGACGGCGTGCACCAGGGCGTCGCGCTCAAGGTCCCGCCGTACGAGTACGCGCACCCGCAGGACCTGCTCGAGCAGGTGATCGACCGGGACGAGGTCCCGCTGTTCGTCGCTCTGGACGGCGTGACCGACCCGCGTAACCTCGGTGCGATCATCCGGTCGACGGCGGCGTTCGGCGGACACGGCGTCATCCTGCCGCAGCGCCGTTCCGCCGGGGTGAACTCGGCGGCCTGGAAGACGAGCGCCGGGGCTGCCGCACGCGTCCCCGTGGCGCTGGCGACGAACCTCACCACGCAGCTCAAGGAGTTCAAGAAGCAAGGCGTGTTCGTGCTGGGCCTTGACGGCGACGGCGACGTCTCGTTGCCGTCCCTGGAACTCGCCGACCGCCCTGTCGTCCTCGTGATCGGCTCCGAGGGCAAGGGGCTGTCGCGACTCGTCACCGAGACCTGCGACCAGATCGTCTCGATCCCGATCTCGGCGGCGACCGAATCGTTGAACGCCGGGATCGCGGCATCCGTCGCGCTCTATCAGGTCTCGACCGTCCGGAACGCCACCAATCAGGGGAAGTGATCGCATGGCGCGCATCGTCGTCATCGGAGGAACCGGCTACGCCGGTCGCCACATCGTGCAGGAGGCGGTGAGCCGCGGCCACGAGGTGATCTCGGTCTCGCGCTCGAAGCCGGAGAACCCGGTGGACGGCGCGCTCGCCGTGCAGGGCTCCGTGCTGGACATCGACGCCCTGGGCGACGTCTTCGACGGAGCGGATGCCGTGGTCTCCGCGCTCTCCCCGCGGGGCGACATGACCGACGGCGTCCTGGACGCTCTGCGGGGCCTCATCGCGAAGCTCGCCGGCACACCCACGCGACTGGGCGTCGTCGGCGGTGCCGGCGGCAGCCTCGTGGCGCCCGGCGGTCCCCGGCTGTTCGATTCCGGGTTCCCCGAGGAGTACAAGCACGAGGCGCAGGTCGGCATCGACTCGCTCGCACTGCTGGAGTCCTCGGATGCCGGGCTCGACTGGTTCTTCATCCACCCCGCCGAGGTGTTCGGGCCGTGGGCGGAGGGGGAGCGCACCGGCCACTACCGGGACGGCGGCGACGTGCTCGTGCGGGACGAGGACGGCAAGTCCTACATCTCGGGCGCCGACTTCGCGATCGCCGTCGTGGACGAGATCGAGCAGGGCAACCACCACCGCGAACGGTTCACGGTCGGGTACTGATCCCCACGCCCAGTTCGCAGACGTGGTGACTACACGAGGTCGCGCCAGTCGATGTCCGCGGTGTCGTCGGAGACCGGGACTGCGCCCGTCACCACCGGCAGCGACATCGTCTCGGTCGGGGGACCCATGATGGTGGCCTCATCGCGGCGGTGGCGCAGCACCTCGTTGATGTAGCTCGTCAGGACCTCGGCCAGTGGCACCGAGCGCCCCTGCGCCTGCGACAGGTACCAGCGATGCTCGAGGACCTGGTGGAACACCTCGGCGGGCTCGAGCTTTGCGCGCAGGTCGTAGGGGATCGCGCGCACGACCGGCTCGAACACGCGGGTCAGCCACTCGTGCGCGTACATCTCCTCGTCGGCCCACTGCTTCTTCGAGCGGGCGCGGAACTCGTCCAGGTCGTTCAGCAGGCGGCGCGCCTGGTTCTCCTCGACGTCGAGGCCGGTGAGGCGGATGAGGCGGCGCTGGTGGTGACCGGCGTCCACGACCTTCGGCTGGATCTCGACGAGCGTGCCGTCGGCCGTGGTCGTCATCGACATCTCGTCGATGTCGAATCCGAGCGCGTTCAGCCGCTCGACGCGCTCGGTGATGCGCCACGTCTCGTTGGCCGAGAACGACTCCTCGGCGGTCAGCGCAGCCCACAGGGACCGATAGGACGACACGATGCCGTCGGCGATGGCCACGGCATCCACCCCGTGCTCGAGTCGCCCGCCCGCGGCGAGGTCCATGATCTCCCCGGCGATGTTCGTCCGGGCGAGGTCGAGGTCGTAGGCGCGCTGTCCGTCCGTGAGGCCCTCCTCGTGCAGCTCTCCCGTCTCGGCGTCCACGAGGTAGGCGGCGAACGCCCCGGCATCCCGGCGGAACAGCGTGTTCGACAGCGACACGTCGCCCCAGTAGAAGCCGACGTTGTGCAGCCGCACGAGCAGCAGGGCCAGAGCGTCGACGAGACGGGTCGCCGTGTCGGGGCGGAGCACGCGGGTGAACAGGGCTCGGTAGGGCATCGAGAAGCGCAGGTGCGAGGTCACGAGCACGGCGGGAAGCGGCGCGCCCGCGGCGTCGGTCCGCCCGTCGATGACGGCGACGCGCGAGACGCACGGGACGTCGAGCCGCGCGAGGCTGCCGAGCATCTCGTACTCGCGCCTGGCCATCTCACCCGTCGTCTCCTTCACGGCGACGACGCGTCCGGAGAGATCCGCGAAGCGCACCAGGTGACGCGACAGCCCCTTGGGGAGGGAGACGATGTGCTCGGACGGCCATTTCGCCAGCGGCACGGACCACGGCAGGCCGAGCAGGCCCGGGTCCACGGTGCTCGCGGTGATGCGCAAGGCGTCCTGCATGGTGCTCCTCGAGATCGATCCGGAAACGACGCGGCGCGGGCGACCCGAAGGTCGGCCCGCGCCGCGTGTGAGGCGGACTTACGCCGCCGAGACGACCGGCTTGTCGTTCAGGCGATCGCCCGACTCGAGGTCGAAGGCGTGCACGTGGCCGGGGTTGGCGGCCAGCGTGACGGTCTCGCCCGCGTTCGGGTGGCTGCGGCCGTCGACGCGCGCGACGATGTCGGTGCGCTTGCCGTTGATGTCCGTGTGGCCGTACAGGTAGCCGTCAGCACCGAGCTCCTCGACGAGGTCGACCGTCACCGCGAGGCCCTTGCCGTCGGCAGGGCCGACGGTGATGTCCTCGGGGCGCACGCCGACCGTGACCTGGCTGCCCGTGGCACGGCCGACCGTGTCACGGTCGAGCGGGACGACCTCGGAGCCGAACTGGACGCCGCCCTCGGCGAGGTCCGCCGCGAACAGGTTCATGGCGGGGGAGCCGATGAAGCCGGCGACGAACACGTTGTTCGGCTTCTCGTACAGGTCGCGCGGCGAACCGACCTGCTGGAGGATGCCGTCCTTGAGGACCGCGATGCGGTCACCCATGGTGAGGGCCTCGGTCTGGTCGTGCGTGACGTAGACGGTGGTGACGCCCAGGCGGCGCTGCAGCGACGCGATCTGCGTACGGGTCTGCACGCGGAGCTTGGCGTCGAGGTTCGACAGCGGCTCGTCCATGAGGAACACCTGCGGCTGGCGGACGATGGCGCGACCCATGGCGACACGCTGACGCTGACCACCCGAGAGGGCCTTCGGCTTGCGGGTCAGGTACTGCTCGAGGTCGAGGAGCTTGGCGGCCTCGAGAACGCGAGCAGCGCGCTCCTCCTTGCCGACGCCCGCGATCTTGAGCGCGAAGCCCATGTTCTCGGCGACGGTCATGTGCGGGTACAGGGCGTAGTTCTGGAAGACCATCGCGATGTCACGGTCCTTCGGCGGGACGTCGGTGACGTCGCGGTCGCCGATGAGGATGCGGCCGGCGTTGACCTCTTCGAGGCCGGCGAGCATGCGCAGCGAGGTGGACTTACCGCAACCGGAGGGGCCGACCAGGACGAGGAACTCGCCGTCTCCCACTTCGAGGTTGAGCTTGTCGACAGCGGGACGGGTTCCGCCGGGGTACAGGCGGGTGGCGTCATCGAACGTGACAGATGCCATGGCATTTCTCCTTCACCGGCAGGTACGTGCCGGACGATCCGTAGTGATGGAAGCGGCGGGTAGCACCCACCGTGGCCCACCGTTGGGCCGAGTTCAGTATGGCATGAGTTCCCACATCTGGGTATTTCCCAGCCTGCCTCGTTAACATCGATGTCAGTGCTGCTTCTTCAGCGGCCATCCGGGGAACCCGTCCCCGCGCAGATTTTCAAGAGGAACGATGTCGAGCGACGAAACGCCGAACGTCCCCGCCACCCGCAATTCCCGCGAGGCGGTCCGGGAGAAGGCTCAGCAGGTCAACGCCAAGCAGTCCCGCGCGCGCATCGTGCGGCGGATCATCATCGGCCTGGTCGCGGTCGTCGCGATCGGCGCCGTCGGCACCGCGGTGACGATGGCCGTGAACTCGTCGGTCTCCGAGCCGACGCTCAACCCCGCCGGGCTCGCCGATGACGGCATCGTCGTGCAGGAGATCACCGGCGCGACCGTCGCCGGATCCGAGATCCCCGCGACGCCGACGGCCGAGCCGACCGAGGCCGGGGAAGCGGCGACGCCGACCCCGGAGCCGACCGAGACCCCTGGGACGGTCGACATCCACATCTACGTCGACTACCTGTCGCCGGGCGCCGGTGACTTCGAGCGCGCCAACGCGCTGCAGCTGACGGGCTGGATCACGGAGGGCGCGGCGACGGTCACGTACCACCCGGTGTCGCTCCTGACGGCGAACTCGAACGGCACCAAGTACTCGCTGCGTGCTGCTGCCGCAGCGGCCTGCGTGGCGGAGTACTCGCCGACGCAGTTCTACGCGTTCAACCACGAGCTGCTCGTCGAGCAGCCCGAGGTCGACAGCGACGGCCGCTCCGACGTGGAGCTCGCCGATCTCGCCGGCGCCGTCGGCGTCGACGACGCGAAGACGGTGCGCTCCTGCATCGAGGGCCAGGACTTCGTCTCCTGGGCGAAGGATGCCACGGCTCGCGCCCTCGAGGGGCCGTTGCCCGGTTCAGACGATCTCGCACTGAGCGCGGCGCCCATGGTGGTCGTCAACGGCCAGGCCTACGTGGGTTCCCTCGAGGATCCGGCCGAGTTCTCGCAGTTCGTCCTCACGGTCGCGAGCGACGCCTACTACGAGGCGGCCGAGACCCCGACTCCGACGCAGACCCCCGCCGAGTGACGGGCGGCCTGAGAGGCTGACATCCCGTCGGGCAGGGCGCGGAGCGCCGTGCCATAGACTCTGTCATGCGGTGCCGTGGCGCCGCTCGCCGACTTAGCTCAGCTGGTAGAGCACCTGTCTTGTAAACAGGCGGTCGCGGGTTCGAGTCCCGCAGTCGGCTCCGTGCTCTCCTGATCCGACGACGCCTTCCTGATCCGACGACGCCGGCTGATGCGCGTGCCAGGATGAACCCCATGGACTACACGCATCTCGGACGCACCGGCACGCAGGTCTCGCGCATCGTTCTCGGGACCATGAACTTCGGCGATCGCACCTCGGAGGAGGAGTCCTTCGCGATCATGGACCGCGCCCTCGAGCTGGGGGTGAACTTCTTCGACACGGCGAACGCCTACGGCGGCGCGGCGGGTCGCGGCGCCACCGAGGAGATCGTCGGACGCTGGTTCGCGGCCCGCCCCGGGGTCCGCGACGACATCGTGCTCGCGACGAAGGTGCACTCCCCGATGGTGGCTCCGACCGAGGACGGCGACGTCGTCAACGCGCGGGGCGCGTCGGCCTGGCAGGTGCGGCGCGAGGCGATCGGCTCGCTGCGTCGCCTGCAGACCGACCGGATCGACCTCTACCAGTTCCACCACATCGACCGGCACATCCCGTGGGAGGAGATGTGGCAGGCGATGGAGATCCTCGTCTCCCGCGGAGAGGTCGTCTACACCGGCAGCTCCAACTTCGCGGCGTGGAACATCGCCCAGGCGAACGAGATCGCGAAGCAGCGTCACTTCCTGGGCCTGGTGAGCGAGCAGTCGCTCTACAACCTCGCGCACCGAACGATCGAACTCGAGGTCATCCCCGCGGCGCTGAACTACGGCCTCGGCATCCTGCCCTGGTCGCCGCTCAGCGGAGGACTGCTCAGCGGAGGCTCCTCCGACGCGAACGCCCGGTCCAACACCGGTCGCGCGGCGGAGACCCGGGCCAAGCATAAGGAGGCCGTTGAGTCCTACGAGCGCTTCGCCCGCGAGCACGGCTGGAAGCCGGCCGCGCTCGGCCTCGCCTGGCTCCTGCACCAGCCCGGCGTCACCGGGCCGATCATCGGGCCGCGCACCGTCGCCCAGCTGGAATCCGCCGTCGAGGCGCTGGACATCGAACTCACCGCGGAGGACCTCCGCGAGCTGGACGAGATCTTCCCCGGACCCGGCGGCCAGGCACCCGAGGCCTACGCCTGGTGAGGTGAACCCACACCGAACACGTGCGGGTCGACCGGCCGCTGCGCCCGCGGCAGCTTCTCGACAACCAGCCGGTACGACTCGGTGACCAGTTCCGTGACCAGCCCGGGTTCCAGTGAGGGGCCCGGGCTCACGGAGATCCAATGCTTCTTGTTCATGTGATAGCCGGGCGTGATGTCCGCGAAGGTCTCGCACAGCGCCGCGGCATCCTCGGGGTGCGACTTCAGCGTCACCATCGCACGCCCCGCGTAGTGCGTCTGCAGCATGAACACCTTGCCGCGCACCTTGAAGACGTCCCACTCCGGCCCGAACGGATGCTCGAGGCCTGCGCCGGGGAGCTCATCGGCGCGCGCCGTCGCGATGCGCAGCAGGGCTTCGTCGTCCATCAGAACAGCTTCTCCGCCGAGCCCTTGTCGTTCTCCCGTGGAGTGGCTGTGACCCGCTCGTCGAGGGACGCCGCGGCCGCCAGCGCGTCGTCGATCACCTCGCGCCCGCCCTCTCCCAGAAGCCACTCGCGGGCGTAGTCGGTCGGGATGAGCACCGGCATCCGGTCATGGATCCCGGCCAGATGATCGGGCGCGGGGCGCATCACGATCGAGTAGCAGGTGAACCAGGCGCCGTCGGCTGTGCGGCCGCGCTGCGTCACGGCGGCCATGCCGAACAGCGCCCCCTCGTCGAGGCCGAACTCGTGCCACACGCGGTCGGGCTTCTGCAGTTCGAACCAGCCGGTGGCCGGCACGATCGCGCGGGAGCGAGCCTTGCCCGGCTGATCCTGCAGCCGTTCGGACCGGGTGTTGATCGAGGGGAACTTCGCGGGTTCGCCGTTCACGAGGAAGCCCCACCACGCGGGTTCCAGCACCGCTTCGCCGTCCTGGGGAACGACGACCGGGTTGAGATTGCGCAGGTTCTTCCCCGTCGGACGCAGCGTCTCCCCGGCGTTGCGCTCCGCCCACTCGCGGAGGCCGTCGAGGATGTCGGCGTCCGCCTCCGCCAGCAGCTCGGCGTCGGTGAATCGGGGATCGAGTCCATAGCTCGCGCACATGCCGCCAGGGTAGCCCCGATCACCGACATCCGCCGCGGTCGGGTTCGGGTAGCGTGGCAGGAGTGCCGGATACCCGTCGACTGCCCGCCTTCGCGGCCGTCGGCGGCGCCGTCTCGATCGGGGCGATGACGGCCGTCCAGGCCCGGATCAACGGCGTGCTCGGCGTCCGGCTCGACGACGGCATCCTCGCGGGCCTCGTCTCGTTCCTCTCCGGGACGGTCCTGCTCGCCGTGATCGTCCTGGTGCTACCGTCCGGTCGCTCCGGAATGCGGCGGCTCTGGCGCAATGTCCGCAGCCGCGACATCCCGCCCTGGATGCTGCTCGGCGGCGCCTGCGGCGCTCTCACCGTGACCACGCAGGGTCTCACGGCGGCCGTGCTGGGGGTCTCGCTGTTCACGGTCGGCGTCGTCGCAGGGCAGACGGTGCACGGGCTGATCCTCGACCGGATCGGCTTCGGGCCGGCGGGAGTCGTGGCCGTCACGATGGGACGCGTCGCCGGGGGAGCGCTCGCGCTCGTCGCCGTCGGCATCTCCCTCGGCGGCGACGTGCTCGAGGACGCGCCGCTGTGGATGCTGATCCTGCCGTTCGCCGCCGGAGTCGGCATCGCGTGGCAGCAGGCGACGAACGGGCGGCTCGCACAGCGCGTCGGCTCACCCATGATCGCGACCATGACGAGCTTCATCGCGGGGACGATCGTCCTCGCCGTCGCCGCCGGGATCAGCGTCCTCGTGCAGGGCCCTCCGGAGCCTCTGCCCGCGGAGCCCTGGCTCTATCTGGGTGGCGCGCTCGGGGTGGTCTACATCTTCCTCGGCGCCTTCCTCGTGGCTCAGACGGGGGTGCTGCTGCTCGGCCTCGGCTCCGTGCTCGGGCAGCTCGTGACGGCCGTGCTCATCGATGCGATCTGGCCGGCGGACTCGGCGCCCGCGATCTGGCAGATCATCGCGATGGTGACGGTGGCGGTGACCGGCGTGCTGGTCGCGCTCATCCGTCCGCGCCGACGCTGACCCCGTCCTGGGGTCGCGGAGTCGCTAGTTCTTGTGCGGCATCCGGGTGAGCAGCGCCCGGGCGTCGACGGGCTTGCGGCGCCCCGGCTTCTTCGCGGGCTTTCCGCCGACGTACAGCCAGCCCAGCAGCTCCTCGTTCTTCTTCAGACCATGGGCCTTCGCGACCGCCTTCGACCGCGTGTAATGGCCGGTGCGCCAGATGACACCCCATCCTGCCTCGTCGAGCAGAAGGCTGAGCGTGTGCGCGACGCCCGAGGCCACGGCCTCCTGTTCCCAGCCCGGCACCTTGTCGCTCTTGCGGTGGCTGACGACGACGGCGATCAGCAGCGAGGCGCGCAGCGGCTTCGAGGAGGGATGCTTGTCGCCCTGCGCCTTCGCGATCGCCTTCCCGAGCACCTCGCGGTCGGCGCCGCGCAGCTCGATCAGCCGCCACGGACGCAGAGAGGAGTGATCGGCGACGCGGCCCGCCGCGGCCACGAGCGGCAGGAGCTCCTCGCGGCTGGGCGCGTCCTCGGTGACCTTCGACCAGGACTGACGCGCACGGACGGCGTCGAGGGCGCTCACGCCGATGGTTCCTCGGGGGTGAAGGTGAGCGCCAGCGAGTTCATGCAGTAACGGTCGCCCGTCGGCGTGCCGAATCCGTCGGGGAACACGTGCCCGAGGTGCGAGCCGCAGTTCGCGCAGCGCACCTCGGTGCGGACCATTCCGAGGCTGGTGTCCTCGATGAGCTCGACCGCCTCGGGGCGGATCGATTCGTAGAAGCTGGGCCAGCCGCACCCGGAGTCGAACTTCGTTCCGCTCTGGAACAGCTCCGCCCCGCAGGCGCCGCAGGTGTAGAGCCCGGCGCGCTTCTCGTCGAGCAGCTCGCCGGTCCAGGCCCGCTCGGTCGCGGCCTGGCGGAGCACGGCGTACTGGTCGTCGCCGAGCTCGGCACGCCACTCGGCATCGGACTTGTTCACGCTGTAGGACATGAGACCTCCTGAGTCGCTCTCCATTCTCTCGCGTTCCGGGCAGCTCGGGCGATCGCTGCCTGGGAGTTCTCTCGCGTCCCCGGCGGCTTGCGGGATCACGAGCTGGAGCGCGCCGGGAGTGGCTTCCGGGGATGCCGCGACGTGCGGCGTAGGCTTCGAGCATGCTCGGAGACCTGACGGACCGCGATCGCGCGATCCTCGCCCTGGAGGTCTCCTGGCCGCGCCACAGCGGGTCGAAGGAAGAGGCGATCCGCACCCAGCTGGGGATGAGCCCGGCGCGCTATTACCAGCTGCTGTGGCGGCTCATCGACACCGAACAGGCGCTGCAGCACGACCCGCTCCTCATCCGGCGGCTGCGACGGATCCGCGATGCGCGCGGCGCGCAGCGCACCGCCCGGATGCAGGGTTTCGTCGGCTGACAAGGCGCACACGCCGCAACCTGAACGTCCGAGACAGGGATGCCGAGACGCATGCCCTAGCATCGAGGGGTGTCAAAGCCCGTTCGTGATCGTTTCGACGATGTTCCCCGCACGTCCGGACGCGTCGGCGCGCACCGCGCCGAGAACCCCGGCAGCAACGGCTGGATGGTCCTGCTGTGGGCCGTCGTGGCCGCGCTCGTCCTTCTCGTGGTCGGCATCTTCGCGTCGCTGATGATCATGGGGCGCATCACCCTTTTCCCCGCTCCGCAGGAGTCCGTGACGCCGATGCCGGAGGAGACCGGGATCGTGGACACGTCGTACTCCGTGATGATCCTGAACGCCACGCCCGAGGACGGGCTGGACGAGCAGATGCGGGATGATCTCGTCAACGCCGGTTTCGCCGCGGATCTGGTCTTCGCCGTCGACGGCAGCTCGGACGACTTCCCCGAGACCACCGTGTACTACGTCGAGGACGCCGACGAGCAGGCGGCGATCGGACTGGCCGGACTCATCGGAGGAGCGGCCGTCGAGCAGAGCGACGCCTACGCCGGCATGAACGACACCGGGCAGAAGCAGCTGGCGGTCGCGATCGGGCTCGACCGCACGGCAGCGGGGTCCGCCGAACAGACGCCCGAGGAGTAGCGTCCCCGGCTGTTTCCTCCTGCGCGGGCGCGGCTTGCACTCGATGGGGTCGAGTGCCAGAATGGGCGTTAGCACTCGATCACTCTGAGTGCTAAACCGAACGTATACGTCCAGGAGGGACGACAAAACTCATGGCAAAGATCATCGCTTTCGATGAGGAGGCCCGTCGTGGTCTCGAGCGCGGCCTGAACATCCTCGCCGACGCTGTCAAGGTGACCCTCGGCCCGCGCGGTCGCAACGTCGTGCTCGAGAAGAAGTGGGGCGCCCCCACGATCACGAACGACGGTGTGTCGATCGCCAAGGAGATCGAGCTGGACGACCCGTACGAGAAGATCGGCGCGGAGCTCGTCAAGGAGGTCGCCAAGAAGACCGATGACGTCGCCGGTGACGGAACCACCACCGCGACCGTCCTCGCCCAGGCACTGGTCCGCGAGGGCCTGCGCAACGTCGCGGCCGGCGCCGACCCGATCTCGCTCAAGAAGGGCATCGAGAAGGCCGTCGCCGCCATCACCGAGGAGCTGCTCTCCAGCGCCAAGGAGATCGAGTCCAAGGAGGAGATCGCCGCGACCGCGTCCATCTCCGCCGCCGACGCCTCGATCGGCGAGCTGATCGCCGAGGCGATCGACAAGGTCGGCAAGGAGGGCGTCGTCACCGTCGAGGAGTCGCAGACCTTCGGCACCGAGCTCGAGCTCACCGAGGGCATGCGCTTCGACAAGGGCTACATCAACCCCTACTTCGTCACGGACGCCGACCGCCAGGAGGCCGTGTTCGAGGAGCCCTACATCCTCATCGCGAACTCGAAGATCTCGAACATCAAGGATCTTCTCCCCGTCGTCGACAAGGTGATCCAGGACGGCAAGGAGCTCGTCATCATCGCCGAGGACGTCGAGGGCGAGGCTCTCGCGACTCTCGTGCTGAACAAGATCCGCGGCATCTTCAAGTCGGCGGCCGTCAAGGCTCCCGGCTTCGGCGACCGCCGCAAGGCTCAGCTGCAGGACATCGCGATCCTCACGGGCGGACAGGTCATCACCGAGGAGGTCGGTCTCAAGCTCGAGAACACCACCCTCGACCTGCTCGGCCGTGCGCGCAAGGTCATCATCACCAAGGACGAGACCACGATCGTCGAGGGTGCCGGTGACCACGACCAGATCGAGGGCCGCGTGACCCAGATCCGTCGCGAGATCGAGAACACCGACAGCGACTACGACCGCGAGAAGCTGCAGGAGCGCCTCGCCAAGCTCGCCGGCGGCGTCGCCGTCATCAAGGCGGGCGCGGCCACCGAGGTCGAGCTCAAGGAGCGCAAGCACCGCATCGAGGACGCCGTCCGCAACGCGAAGGCGGCCGTCGAGGAGGGCATCGTCCCCGGCGGTGGCGTCGCGCTCATCCAGGCGGGCACCAAGGCGCTCGACGCTCTCACGCTCGAGGGCGACGAGGCGACCGGCGCGAACATCGTCCGCGTCGCGATCTCGGCTCCGCTGAAGCAGATCGCCCTCAACGCCGGCCTCGAGCCGGGCGTCGTGGCGGCCAAGGTCGCCGAGCTCCCGACCGGGCAGGGCCTGAACGCCGCCAGCGGCGAGTACGTCGAGATGTTCGGCGCTGGCATCATCGACCCGGCCAAGGTGACCCGATCGGCTCTGCAGAACGCCGCGTCGATCGCCGGTCTGTTCCTCACGACCGAGGCCGTCGTCGCCGACAAGCCCGAGAAGGCCGCGGCTCCGGCCGCCGACCCGACGGGTGGCATGGACTTCTGACCCCATCCACGCACAGAAACGCCCTGGCTCCGGCCAGGGCGTTTCTGCGTTCCGCGCGGGGGTCAGCGGAACAGGCTGGCCGAGTACTGGTCGGCATCCGCGTACTGCGCGGCCGCGGTGCCGAGCGCGGTGCTGATGGACGACAGCACCTGCTCGACGTGCAGCTGAGCCGCCCGCCATTGCTCCCCGCATGCCTGGAACGCCGCGGACGCGTTGCCGGTCCAGGAGGACTGCAACTGCGTCAGCTGGGCGGCCAGCGCGGTGGATTCGGCCTGCAGCCGCTCGACCGTTCCCCTGGCGGCCGTGGTCGCGGTGTTGACGGCGTCGGTGTCGACGCTGAAGACGGACATGGAGACTCCTCTCGTCGCCCCTGCGTTGCTGCCGGGGGAGCTCCACAGTAGGTCGTCGGCGGCCACGGGCGCTCGGTCCGGAGCCCGGCTTCTGCGGCATCCGTGGACAGCCTGCGCTGCCGGCCCCGCTGTGCAGGGCGAGTACGTCAGATGTCGAGCCGCTCGATCGGCTGCGTGTCCTGGAGCAGATGCTCGGGGATGGCGCGTGCCGGGGCGAGCGGCAGGGTCACGGTGAACGTCGCCCCGCCTCCCGGAGTCTCCGAGACCGCGACCGAGCCCTGCAGCGCCTCCACGATGGAGGCGACGATCGCCAGGCCCAGACCGGATCCGCCCGTCTCGCGCGCGCGGGACGTGTCGGCACGCCAGAAGCGCTGGAAGATCTGCTCCCGGATCTGCTCCGGCACGCCCTCCCCATGGTCGGCGATCGCGATCGTGCCGACACCCGCCACGCGATCGGCGCCGACGATGATCTCGATCGGCGAGTCCTCGTTCGAGAAGCGCCGCGCGTTCCCGAGCAGGTTCGCCACGACCTGGCGCACCTTGTTCTCCTCGCCCAGCACGATGGGGGGCGTGCTCACCGGGGTGTCGACCACCTCGCTGAAGTCGATCTCCGGGACCGGCTCGGCCGACGGCGTGCGGGGTCGGCGGCGCAGGCGCGCCAGCGTCGCCCCGGCTCGACCGCGCGGAGTCGGCGCCGGACGCTGCTGCTCCACCGGGACGGTCGACGTCGAGGGCTCCCGCGGCGGAGGCCGGCGTGCGGTGGTGTCGATGACCGTCACGGTGCGACCGGGGGCCGCCGCCCGGACGTCGAGCGCGGCATCCCGAGCGATCGGACGCAGGTCCAGGGGGACGATCTCCAGCTCGCGCTTCTCGTCCAGCCGCGCGAGGGCGAGGAGGTCCTCGACGAGCACGCCCATCCTGGTCGCCTCCTTCTCGATGCGCTCCATGGCGCGAGCGGTGTCCTCCTCACCGCGGATGGCTCCCATCCGGTACAGCTCGGCGTAGCCGCGCACGCTCACCAGCGGCGTGCGCAGCTCATGGCTGGCGTCGCCGATGAAGCGCCGCATGTGCTGCACGGTCCGGTCCCGCTCGGCGATCGATCGGTCCAGACGGTCGAGCATGGTGTTGATCGCGAAGTTCAGTCGCCCGACCTCGGTGGTCGGTTCGAGGTCGGTCATGCGCTGACTGAAATCGCCGGACGCGATCGACATGGCCGTCGTCTCGACATGCCCGAGGCGACGGAACGTCAGGGTCACCAGGCCCCGCGTCAGCAGCGCCGCGATGAGGATGGTGAACAGCGCGACCGTCGTGTAGACGCCGAAGTAGACGCCGACGATCCGATCGACCTCCTCCAGAGGCATCGCCACGTACTGTACATAGACGATGCCCTCCGGCCCCTGTTTCGTGCTGACCGCTCCGTTGAAGTGGGCGGTGCCGTCGGCGCTGGTCAGCTCCAGCGGCGTCCTGTCCTCATCGGCCTTCGCCTGAGCGAGCGTGTACGTGTCAGGGAAGTCGGGGGACACGGCATCCTGGGCCCCGCCGGCCTGCGCGACGAAGGTGCCTGCAGAGTCGTAGAAGGCGACGAACGCCTCGCTGCGGACCGCGTCCTCCCGTTCGGTCAGGACCAGTCCGCCGTCCCCGTCCGAGCCGACGTCGAAGAAGCGATCGGCCATGTCGGTGCTGGCCAGTGACGGCAGCTGCGAGTTGATGTTGCCGATCAGCGCCTGGCGCATGATCGGCACGGTGCCGATGCCCGCGACCACGAGGCCGAGCGCGAGCACGGCGACGGTGACGCCGGTGACCTTCGCCCGCAGGCTGATCCGCCGCCACCCGCTGGTGACCGCGTCGGGCTTGTGCGCCATGCGGTCCCTCCCGTGAACGGCGTGCGGCGGCTGCCGGTCAGGCGGACTTGCCGCCGACCTTCAGCATGTAGCCGAATCCGCGCTTGGTCTGGATGAGCGACTCCTCGGTGTGCGGGTCGATCTTGCGGCGGAGGTACGAGATGTAGCTCTCCACGATCCCGGCGTCCCCGTTGAAGTCGTACTCCCAGACGTGATCCAGGATCTGCGCCTTGGACAGCACGCGGTTCGGGTTGAGCATGAGGTAGCGCAGCAGCTTGAACTCGGTCGGGCTCAGCTCGATCGGGACCTTGCCGACGTAGACGTCGTGCGTGTCCTGGTCCATCGACAGCTCGCCGGCGCGGATGATCGACTCCTCGTCGGCCTGCATCGTGCGGCGCAGGATCGCCTGGGCGCGCGCCACGATCTCGTCGAGGGCGAAGGGCTTGGTGACGTAGTCGTCGCCGCCTGCGTTGAGACCCTCGATCTTGTCCTGCGTGTCGTCCTTGGCGGTGAGGAAGAGGATCGGCGCCGTGAACCCGGCACCGCGGAGGCGCTTGGTGACGCTGAAGCCGTTCATGTCCGGCAGCATGACGTCGAGGATGATGAGGTCGGGCTCCTCCTCGAGGACCGCCGAGATGGTGGCCGCTCCGTTCCCGACGGTCTTCACCTGGAATCCGGCGAAGCTCAGACCCGTGGAGAGCAGGTCGCGGATGTTCGGCTCGTCGTCGACGACCAGGATGCGCGCATCAGTCATGCCCCCATTATGGTGACTCCGGCCATGCCGTGGCTGATCATTCGCCGGAATGGCGCATCACGCCCTCACGCGGCGGTGAGCTCGTCGGCGTCGAGGATCGTGTAGCTGTACCCCTGTTCGGCGAGGAAACGCTGGCGGTTCTGCGCGTAGTCCTGGTCCACGGTGTCCCGTGCGATGAGCGTGTAGAAGCTGGCGGTGTGGCCGGACTGCTTCGGCCGCAGCAGGCGCCCCAGGCGCTGCGCCTCCTCCTGTCGGGAGCCGAAGGATCCGGACACCTGGATGGCGACGGATGCCTCGGGGAGGTCGATCGAGAAGTTCGCGACCTTCGAGACCACCAGCAGCGAGATCTCGCCCTCGCGGAACTGCCGGTACAGCTCCTCCCGCTCGTCCACGGGCGTCGCGCCGGTGATCTGCGGGGCGTTCAGCGCCTCGGACAGCGTGTCGAGCTGGTCGAGGTACTGGCCGATCACGAGGACCCGCTCGCCCGGGTGCTTGGCGATCAGTTCGCGCACGGCATCGATCTTGGCGGGCGCCGAGGCGGCGAGGCGGTAGCGGTCGTCATCCGTGGCCGCGGCGTACTCCAGCCGGTCGCCGGGTGGCAGGTCGACGCGCACCTCGTAGCAGGCGGCGGGGGAGATGAAGCCCTGCGCCTCGATCTGCTTCCACGGCGCGTCGAAGCGCTTGGGGCCGATCAGGCTGAAGACGTCGCCTTCGCGGCCGTCCTCGCGCACGAGCGTGGCGGTCAGACCGATGCGGCGACGCGCCTGCAGGTCGGCCGTGAGCTTGAAGACCGGAGCGGGGAGCAGATGCACCTCGTCGTACACGATGAGACCCCAGTCCAGGGCATCGAGCAGCGCCAGGTGGGCGTACTGCCCCTTCCGCTTCGCCGTGAGGATCTGGTACGTCGCGATCGTGACGGGCTTGACCTCCTTGGCCTGCCCGGAGTACTCGCCGATCTCCTCGGGAGTGAGCGAGGTCCTCTTGAGCAGCTCATCCCGCCACTGCCGCGCCGAGACGGTGTTCGTCACGAGGATCAGCGTCGTCGTCTTGGTCGCGGCCATCGCGCCGGCCCCGACGATCGTCTTGCCCGCACCGCAGGGGAGCACCACGACGCCGGAGCCGTCCTTCGCGAAGGCATCCACGGCCTCCTGCTGGTACGGCCGGATCGTCCAGCCGTCCTCGGCGAGCTCGATCTCGTGCGGCGTGCCGGGCGTGTACCCGGCGAGGTCCTCAGCGGGCCAGCCGATCTTCAGCAGTTCCTGCTTGATCTGGCCGCGCGCCCAGGCGTCGACGACGTACGAGTCGGGCGACGGGTGCCCGATCAGCAGCGGCTGGATGCGCTTGTTGTTCGCGACCTGCGCGAGGACGGCGGGGTCTGTGGAGCGCAGGATCAACGTGCCCTCGTCGTCGCGTTCGATGACCAGGCGGCCGTAGCGGTTGACGGTCTCGGCGAGGTCCACGGCCACCGACGGCGGCACGGGGAAGCGCGACCAGCGATCGAGGGTCTCGAGCATGTCCTCGGCCGTGTGCCCGGCCGCCCGTGCGTTCCACAGTCCGAGACGCGTGATGCGATACGTGTGGATGTGCTCGGGGGCCCGCTCCAGCTCGGCGAAGATGGCCAGCTCGTGGCGGGCGCTCTCGGCATCCGCGTGCGCGACCTCGAGCAGGACGGTGCGATCGCTCTGGACGATCAGGGGGCCATCAGACATAGCAGACCAGTCTACCGGGAGTGACCGCGACGGGCGTCGGGCGCTCAGGCCTCCGGAGCCGCGTCCAGGATCCGCGCGGATCGGATGCTGGAGACGGGCAGGGTCCGTTCGACATCGGCCGCGCGATCACGACCGCGCAGCCGACCGCCGCCGAGCCCGCTCGCCTCGAGGGTCAGCTCGCGCGACGAACCGTCCGGCATCCCCACCTCCACGACGACCACGGCGCGCTGGCGGACTGCCGCTTCGAGCTCGCGGTCCAGCCACGCGGCGTCGGCGTCCGGCCCCTGCCGCTCGCGCAGACGGGCGATGAGCGGCGCATAGGACGCTGCATCCACCGTGGTCGATGAGGCATCCGCGGGCGGGGTGCGGCGCATCGAGACCGCCTGTCCGTCGGCGTCCACGAGCGTCGCGGGATAGCGGGCGTCGACGAGCGACCAGTACACGGTGTCCGCGCGCACGCGGGAGGTGAGCATCCCGTCCTCCCGAGCGAGGGCGAGCGGACGCAGCCCGCGGTCGATGCCGATCGCCTCGATCAGGTGGGGGTCGCTGCTCGTCACGACGGTCCCCTCGTCCGAGGACCAGACGCGCACGAGCCCGTGCCGCGCGGCCGTCTGGGTGACGAGGTAAGCCAGCGGCTGCGGCAGACCGGTCAGCGACAGGCCGGTGAGGAACTCGACGATCGAGGACTCGGTCTCTCCCTCCACGAGCGCGCGCGTGAGGGAATCCGCTGTGAAGCGGTACGAGGACGACTGCGCCGAGTCCCGCTCCACCATGCCGCGCAGTCGCACCTCGAGCGCGGGCTGCAGCGGGCCGGGGGCGATCGCGGTCAGATCGTTCTGGAGGAAGACCCGATCCACCTCCGCGGGGACGAGTCCGCGCAGAGCGTCGGCGTCGGCATCCCCTCCTCGTCGCAGGCGGGCGGACCACTCCGGCTCGGTGTCGTCGTCGGCGAGGAGGCCGAGCAGCCGCGCGCGGCGCTGGAGCCGTTCCTGTCGTTCCGGCCAGGCCGGATCCCACGGGTAGGCCGAGGACCACGACGCGGGCGGGATCCAGCCGGCCCGGTCTCGCAGCCCGGCGGGCAACGAGGTGCGGAACGCTGTCGCGAGACGCTTCCAGCGCTCGGCGAAACCGAGATCCAGCCATTCCCGTGCGTCGGCCGTCGGCACCACGCGGCGTTCCTGCGTCCGCAGCAGTCCGGCATCCTCGGCCAGAGCGCGCAGCTCGTCGGCGTCGTCCGGATCGATGCCGGACTCCGCCAGCCGCTTCTTCTCGCCGGATGCGAGAGCACCCGTCGCGAGCAGGGCGAGCGGAGACTCGCGTGCGGCGAGGAGGATGTCGGCGACGCGACCCGACGTGGCGAACGCGTGCTCGGCGGCGCGCGCCGATGCGCCGTCGGACGCGGCTTCCGGTTCGATGTCGGCCGATGCGGGGACGACGGGGCGCCCCGACACGGAGTCCGCGACGGGCGCGTACGGGCGGCCATCGGCGGCGATCAGTGCCAGGGCGATCAGGCGTTCGCGGCTCTCCCCGGCATTCGCTCCGGAGGCGGCTCGAGCGAGCGCCGCGGCGTCCTCACGGGGGAGCGCGGTGACGGCGCGGTCGACCGATCCGGGATCGAGCAGCGCCTCCGCGGCGTCGAAGAAGTCCTGCCACGCCGCATCCGCACGCACCCCGCGCGCGGTGAACAGCCGCTCCAGGTCCTCATCGTCTGCAGCGGCCAGCCACACGGCGAGCGGGCGGGCGTGCGTGCTCATGTCAGGAGCGCTTGGTCGCGCGTCCCTTCCGCACGAAGCTCATGATCAGCAGCGTGATGATCAGCACGAACGCGATCGGAAGGCCCCATTGGGGGACGGCCGCGACGACCGGCCAGACGCCGGTGCCGAAGTCCTCGTGCTGCATTCCCACCGCCGTGGCGATGATGATCGCGAAGAAGCAGATGACCGACAGGGCGGCCAGGGTGAGCGCGGTGAAGGCGAGGATGCGATCCACCGCGCGGACCGGCACGTCCGGTCCGGAGTTCTGCGTGCTCATCCGTCTCAGCCTAGTCCCTCGTTCCCCGGTAGGCTGGAGGGAGGTGCGCGGGGGCGCACCCGATTTCCGATCGCAACACAGTGAGGTTCTCCATGCCCACCGGCAAGGTCAGGTTCTACGACGACGAGAAGGGGTTCGGCTTCATCGCCAGCGATGACGGCCAGGACGTCTTCCTGCACGCCTCCGCTCTCCCCGCAGGAGCGACGGTGAAGGCCGGCAGTCGCGTCGAGTTCGGCGTCGCCGACGGCAAGCGCGGACTGCAGGCGCTGTCCGTGCGCGTGCTCGAGGCACCGGTGAGCCTGTCCAAGGCCAAGCGCAAGCCGGCCGATGACATGGCGATCATCGTCGAGGACCTCGTGAAGCTGCTCGACGGCATCGGCGGCGACCTGCGCCGCGGCCGCTATCCGTCCTCCAGCCACGGTCGGAAGATCGCGGCCGTGCTGCGCAAGGTGGCCGATGACCTCGACGCCTGAGCCCGATGCGCGTCTGATCGACGCCCGTGATCTCGCGCTCTCCGCGCTGCATGAGATCACGGCTCCGTCGACCGTCGGTCCCGCCGCGGGCCACCTGGTCGAGGAGGACGGCTCACTGTCCCTGCGCTTCGAGAACCGGCTGGCCGGATATCCCGGCTGGTATTGGACGGTGACCGTGGCGCGCGTCGATGACGAGGAGCCGACCGTGCTCGAGGTCGAGCTGCTGCCCGGTGACGGCGCGCTGCTCGCGCCGGACTGGGTGCCGTGGGCCGAACGCCTCGCGGAGTACCGTGCGCACCAGGCGGAGCTCGCCGAGCAGGCGGCCGCCGAGGCATCCGCCGCGGTCGCGGACGACGACGCCGAAGAGGACGTCGACGACGAGGACGCCGAGTCGGAGGACGACTTCGACGACGACCTGGATCTGGACGCCGAGGCCGATGAGGACGTCGAGGACGACCTGGACCTCGACGAGGACGCCGTCTCGCCGCGCCTGCACGCCGGCGATCTCGACGGCGTCGACATCGACGAGCTCGACGATTCCGCGCCCGACGAGGATGAGGACGAGCTCTCGGACGAGGACGAGACCGAGCTCTCCGACGAGGACGAAGTCTCCGACGAGGAAGTCTCCGACGAGGAGGAATGACCCCGGATGCCGCGCGCTGCGGCATCCGCTGCTCTCGCGTCACGCTGCTGTGACCGGTGTCGTGCGGCTCGTGCCCTGCGTCGCGCTGCCATTACCTGCAGACGCCGCTCATTCCGCGACGCTCGGATCGGAAGCGCGAAACCGGGATCAGTGCGATCCCGGGATCAGCAGCGTGAGATCCGGACGCCGCAGGCTCACGCCTGCGTGTGCTCCAGGACGTAGTCGATCGAGCGGATGAGCTGGCGGACATCATCCGGCTCGATGGAGACGAAGGTCGCGATGCGCAGCTGGTTGCGCCCGAGCTTGCGGTAGGGCTCGGTGTCCACGATGCCGTTGGCGCGGAGGGTCTTGGCGATCGCTGCCGCGTCGATGCTGTCGTCGAAGTCGATCGTCGCGACGACGGGGGAGCGGTGCGCCGCCTCGGCGACGTACGGCGTCGCGACGTCGGACGCCTCGGCCCAGTCGTACAGTGCCTGGGAGGATTCGGATGTGCGCCCGCCCGCCCACGCGAGTCCGCCGTTGCCGTTGATCCACTGCAGCTGGCTGTCCAGCAGGTGCAGGGTGGTCAGCGCAGGCGTGTTCAGCGTCTGGTTCAGGCGCGAGTTCTCGACCGCGTTCTTGAGGCTGAGGAACTCGGGGATGTAGCGACCGGATGCCGCGATCCGCTCGATCCGCTCGATGGCCGCCGGTGACACCGCGGCGAACCAGAGCCCGCCGTCGGAGCCGAGGTTCTTCTGCGGGGCGAAGTAGTAGACGTCGGCCTGGGTGACGTCGAAGTCGATGCCGCCGGCAGCGCTCGTCGCGTCGATGACCGTCAGTGCGCCCTCGGCCGCCACGCGCTCGACCGGAGCGGCGACGCCGGTGGAGGTCTCGTTGTGAGGCCAGGCGTACACGTCCACGCCGTCCACGATCTCGGCAGCGGTGCGCGATCCGGGTTCCGCGTTGCGCACATCCGGCGCCTGCAGCCACGGCGCTGCCGCGGCCTTGGCGAACTTGCCGCCGAACTCGCCGAACACGAGGTTCTGCGCTCGGTTCTGGATCAGGCCGAACGCCGCGGCATCCCAGAACGCGGTCGACCCGCCGTTGCCGAGGATGATCTCGTAGCCCTCCGGAAGGCGCAGGAGCGAGGCGAGCTGCTCTCGGACGCTGCCGACGAGGTTCTTCACCGGGGCCTGGCGGTGGGACGTGCCGAGGATCGATCCGCCGGACGACACCAGTGCCTCGAGCTGCGCGGGGCGCACCTTGGACGGTCCGCATCCGAAGCGGCCGTCGACGGGCAGGAGGTCTCGGGGAATCTCGATCGCCATGGGTCGATTCTAGGACCCGCGCTCCATGCTGTTTCCCCCGGTGACGCCGCTGATGTCGGAACAGGAATGTAGGCTTGCCTAAGAACCTTCGGAGGGCCAGATGACCGACCTGATCGACACCACGGAGATGTATCTCCGCACCATCCTCGAACTCGAGGAGGAGAACATCGTGCCGCTGCGCGCGCGGATCTCCGAGCGGCTGGGTCACTCCGGTCCGACGGTGTCGCAGACGGTGGGCCGCATGGAGCGCGACGGCCTTGTCGTCGTGTCCGAGGACCGCACCCTCGAATTGACGGACGCCGGGCGCCGCAAGGCCGTCGACGTGATGCGCAAGCACCGGCTGGCCGAGCGCCTGCTGTCCGACGTGATCGGGCTCGACTGGGCGTACGTGCACGAAGAGGCCTGCCGGTGGGAGCACGTCATGAGCGAACAGGTCGAGCGTCGTCTCGTCGAGCTGCTCGGCCACCCGACCGAATCGCCGTACGGCAACCCCATCCCCGGGCTCGACCAGCTCGGCGATCTTCCTGCGCGGACGTTCGATGAGGGCGTGATCGGTCTCGTGCAGAAGCTCAACGCCGCGGAGGAGTCGACGGAGGGGACGGTGCGCCGCCTCGCCGAGCCCGCGCAGGTCGATCCGGAGCTGCTCGAGCAGCTGCGCGGTGCGGGCGTGGTGCCCGGGGCGCGCGGGTCGTACCGGTACAACGAGGGCTACGTGCTGATCCAGATGGACGGCAGCGACGAGGGACTCGAGCTCCCGGTCGAGCTCGCTTCGCACATCTTCCTCGTGCGCGACGAGGCCTGATTCCGCCGGTCGCGGATGCGCGGCATCCGGGTTCGGATGATTGCCAGGTTCGCAGGGTGACAGAATCGTTATCTTCCGGTAACCTCGGTCAGGTCGTCCGCGAAGAAGCCCGCAGGCGATGACCGTGAAGATCGCCTCACCGGCTCGTCGTCTTCACGGGAACAGAACGCACAGTGCCCGAGCTACACACGTGCCCCGACAGCAGAGTGCCGACGAGCCAGCGCAACCCGAGCGCCGAGGCGCAGGAGGATCACTGATCTTGGCCACAGACATCGAATCGCCCGAGAAGTCAACCGAAAAGCGCACCCTCGCCCGTCGTGGCGCGGGTCGAAGCGGGCGCAAGGTGTCCGTGAAGAAGCCACTGCGATCGATCGCCATCTTCGGCGCGGTCGGTGCCCTGGTCGCCGCGGTCGCCCTGCCCGCGTATGCGTCCACGACTCCGACGACCGAGGCGGCGACCACGCTGCAGCAGGTCGCGATGGATGACGCGCAGTCCCTCGTCGTCGCGTCCGAGGCGACGTCCGCACCCATGGATCGCGGCAACTACTCGGCCACCACCCCTGAAGAGATCGCGCAGAAGAAGGCCGAGGAGGCCGCCAAGGCGCGTGCCGCGGCCGCGGCCAAGGCGGCGGCCTCATCCTCGCCCTCGTCGTACAGCACCGCCGGAGTCGCGCTCGTCGCTCCGGGATCCGGCCAGGTGCGCAACCCGGTCGGCGGCTCGTACTACGTCAGCCGCACGCTCAGCGGCAGCCACAACGGCGCCGACATGGTGGGCGACGCCGGCACTCCGCTCTACGCGGCCGCCGCCGGCACGGTCCGCATCTCGACGGACAGTTACTACGGCTACGGCGTCGGTGTCGTCATCGACCACGTGCTCGGCGGCCAGCAGGTCTCGACGCTCTACGGCCACATGATCTACGGCTCGCGTCAGGTCCAGGCGGGGCAGACCGTCCAGGCCGGGCAGCTGATCGGATTCATGGGCAGCACCGGGCGCTCGACCGCCAACCACCTCCACTTCGAGGTGCGCATCGGCGGAGGGCTCGTCGAGCCGATCGGCTGGCTCAACGCCAACGGCGCTCCTGCCTGATCGCCATCGACACGCCCCTCGGCGTTCACCGGGCGTTTCGCCGATACTCGGGCTGATGGGTTAGCCTGATCCCGTTGTCGCACAGGCGGGAGTGGCTGATGGACCGAATACCGGGCATCCGAACCATGGATGCGCTCGGCCTTCTGGTGCTTCGGCATTGCCCGCAGGGATGCCACGGTGCAACCGTGCGTGAAAGGCGCTGTCTCTAGAGACGGCGCCTTTTCTCGTCCCTGCGTTCCTCCGCCCGCGCGGCCTCGTGTGAGTCGAGAGTGCCGGGAAGCCGTCCCGGCGTATCGAGAGGATGAAGATGCGCACACTGGTCCTGAACGCCGGATACGAACCCCTCGCCGTGGTGTCCTTCAAGAGAGCGCTCGTGCTCGTCATGAACGACAAGGCGACCGTGATCGAGCATGTGGAAGGCGATCCGGTCTGGGCGAGCCACGGCTCGTTCGACCGCCCGGTCGTCATCATCCTCAGCCGCTATGTACGGGTTCCTTCCACCCGGCGCGTCCCGGTGACCAGGCGCGGCGTGCTCCGTCGCGACAACCAGCGCTGCGGGTACTGCGGCAAGGCGGCCTCCACGATCGACCACGTCCTGCCGCGCTCGCGAGGAGGGGCGGACTCCTGGGAGAACCTGGTCGCCTGCTGCCTGCGCTGCAACAACATCAAGAGCGACCGGACTCCGCAGGAGATGGGGTGGGAACTGCGGATCACGCCGCGCCCTCCGCGAGGCACGAGCTGGACCGTGCGCGGCACGGAGCGCAGCGATCCGCGGTGGGAGCCGTATCTCGCGCTTGCGGCGTGACCGCCGCCGTCTGCGGGCGCGGGGAGACGGAGCACCTCGTCCGGCCTGGGTAGACTGGTCGAGCCAGCCTCTGTAGCTCAATGGAAGAGCAGTTGCGTCCTAAGCAAACGGTTGGGGGTTCGAGTCCCTCCAGGGGCACCGTCTGTTTTTCGCTCTGACCACGAGTTTCTTCCGAGGTCAGACCACAGAGATCTCGTTTTTGGCCGGTTTTTGGCCGGATTTGAATCTCCTATGAGGTCGAAAGTGGGTCTGCGACGAGGTCCTGCAGGGGGCTTCATCGGGCGTCGCAGGACGTCAAAATCGAGCATCTCGGCCGTGACGCGAGGTATCGGAGAACTGAGCAATCTGCTCATTGCGCCGATCGTGGTCGGGTGTGCCGGGTCTGTGGGCCCGTCGGCAGCGCGATCAGCGGCATGGCGGCGTTGAGCCGGGATGCGACGGCATCCAGGTCGTCATCGAAGAGATCGGCGTAGGTATCCAACGTCATCGCCGCCGAAGCGTGCCCGAGCATCCGCTGCACGGCCTTCACGTTCGCACCCGAGCTGATCGCCAGCGACGCGGCGGTGTGCCGCAGATCGTGCGGGGTGAGCCGCGGGATCGATGGATCGATTGCCTGCGCCCGGCGCACCCCGTTCGCAAACCAGCCCTGCGCACCCGAATTGCGCATGTGATTGACCCCATCGCCGAACAGCAACCCCTCGGGCCCCTTGCCCGCGCAGGCCTCCTCGATCATCGCGGCCAGCCGCTCGGGGTAGGGCACCGACCGCTTCTCGTGCGTCTTGGGTGTGCCGACATGGATCTCGTACGCGATCATCACCGCGTTCTCCTCGATCACGAAGCGCCGCCGCAGTCGGTTCACACTGCGCACCCGCAGTCCCGTGGCCTCGCCCCAGCGCAGGCCCGTGTACGCCAGCGTCAGCACCAGCGTCGGATGCGTCGAGCACGCCGCCAGCGTCGCCACCTGATCATGCGTGAGGTACACGCGACGCTTGCCCGGACCCTTCCGAGGAAGGCTGCGGATGTGGCGGGCCGGATTGCTCGCGAGCCGCCGATCGTCGATCGCGACATCGAGGATGCCGGCGAGGACGCCGAGGGCGCGGAGGACGACGGTGCGCGACCGCTGGGTTGCGAGGTCGGACACCCAGTCCTGGACCTCCGAGCGCCGGATCGACCAGATCTCCCGATCCGCCCACACCGGCGCCACATGGTTCTTCCACGCCCGCTCGAGCGTCATGTAGTACGACGGCTTCGACATCGGCGGCTGCTTGGAACGCAACCAACTGTCCGCGAACATCTGCACCGGAACGCGGGACGAGGACGGATCGACGTACTCGCCCTTCGACTTCGACACCGTCACCATCGACAGGTAGAGCTCTGCCTCCCGCATCGTCGTGAAGCCGCGCTTCTGCGTCTCCGTGCGATCCGGCTTCTGATAGCGCACGCGGTACCGGCGGCCATGTACCGTTTCATACGGCGTGATGGTGCCCATGTCGACCTCCGATTGACCGGCTTAGTCGTCAAGTATGCGCCTAGTGTCGGACTCTTGCAGGGCCCCATCAACGCGATCTGTGACGGTTGTGGATAGATGAAGCAGGATGTCGCTAACTGGCGTTGGAGCGGGAGGCGCGCCTCCCTCCGACGCCGAGAGTGTAGCGATCGGGCGCGGCTCCGTTCTCGCCGCTCACTCCTTGCAGACTCCGCGCTGGCGCGCTCCGCTTAGCAGCCGTTCGACGTCGAGCACTGCGCCGCGCCCGATCGCTGGGGCGGCCGAATGTCGGAGCGGGCCGCGATGTGCGTTGGATTTGATCGCCCGAGGTGGAGATCCTGTCGGGAAAGTCTCGCGCCTCGCTATGCGGAAATCTGGAGAACGTAATGGGGTGTGAAGATGGGCGACCATGCGGTACGGCTTCGCTCTCGAGGCGACACCGGCCTGGTGATTCAACAGGCTCGCCTCGCTCAAGGGCTGTCGCAGACGGCGCTCGCGGACCAGTTGGGGAGCTCGCAGCGGTCGGTGAGCGACATCGAATCCGGCAGGCCGACGACCTACATGCGGAAGGTCTTCGATCTGCTGCGTACGCCGGGCGTCCAACTCACCGCGACATGGGATGGCGGGTGCGCCGAGTGAGACTCGCAGTCGAGCACTACGGGGTGATCGTCGGCTACCTCAAGCGCTCGGAAGCCCGCACGCTCGCCTTCAAGGCTGAAGATGAAACTGTGGCGAGGTCCGGCGTGGGCCGCCAGTGGGCGGGTCTCTGTCCCCAATAGTCACTCCATTGCAGACGCCGCGCCGGCGCGATCCGCTTCGGACTCGTTAGACGACAACTAATGCGCGGCCCGCGATCGCTGAAGCGGCCAAATGCCGGAGCTGACGGCACTCAGTGCTGACAACGCCGTAGGTGTAACTGTAAGCGTTAGAAGTCGATAAGCTCGACCACGTCGAGCTCAGCAGTGGTTGTCGCAATTAGCACCGAAACAGGCCAGAGGGGTGTAAGCGTGCATAAGTTGGAACTAGACGCGAATCTTCGTGGGATAGGACACGTCCTGCGCGACGTGAGCCTGAGCGTTCCGCCCTTCCAGCGCAACTACTCCTGGAAGATCGATCAAGTGGACGAGTTTTGGTTCGATCTTCGCGCGGCACTCACATCTGCACAGCCGTACTATTTCATGGGAACGGTTGTGGTCAGCCGCACGTCAAGCTCTACTGCTGTTGTGATTGATGGGCAGCAAAGGCTCGCCACGACGTCGCTCTTGATCGCAGCAATCCGTGACGCGTTTGCCGCCGGCGGCGAGCATGATCGAGCTTTGGCCATTCAGAACCGATATCTGACGAGTTGGTCCTTGGCGAGGAACGCCGAGGAGCCTCGACTCGATCTCAACGACGCCGATCGTGGATTCTTCAAGTCCGCAGTTCTGAGACAGCCGACGGCGGATCCGGGAGCCGATCGTCCCCTGCTCGAGCGTGCCTTCGAACGGCTACGAGATCACGTAAGGGATGAGGCGGACTCGGCCGGACCCCGGTGGGCCGATCGCCTAATCCAGTGGGTGGAATTCGTGGATCGCAACGCGCAAGTCATCTTCATGGAGACCGCTGACGAGGCGGACGCATTCATGGTCTTCGAGACGCTGAATGACCGCGGATTGCCGCTGGCCGTCGCCGACGTGATCAAGAATTACTTCCTTAGCTTGGCTAGAGGTCGACTGGAGGAGGCGTCAGGGCTGTGGCTGCTGGCGGCCCAGACGATCGAAGAAGCGGGAGCAGGGGCTAGTCTCACCAGCTATATCCGCCAGTGGTGGAGTTCACGTCGGGGTGCCACGAGGGAGCGAGATCTCTACACGTTCATCCGCGCAGCTGTCCGTTCAGAGCAGCAGTCAATGGAGGCCTTGGAGGATCTAGCGCGGCGGGCGCCTGTCTATGCGGCAATCACTGACACAGCCAACGTTTATTGGGAGACGCAAACCGATCGAGCGCGTGAGGCGGCCGGGGTATTGCTCGAATTGGGGCTCGAGCAATACAGGCCCCTTGCTCTCGCATCCCTGAGCGTTTTGCAGGCTGAAGAAGCAGCAGAAGTCCTTCAGGCCACGGTGAGCTGGTCCGTCCGATCGTTGATGAGCGGCGTCTCTGGAGGTGGCACGGCGGAGCGACTCTTCGCTGAGGCAGCAGTTCGCGTTACGAATCATCGGTCGGATTCGGTTGCAAGCGTCTGGCAGGACGTCCGGCAATTGGTGCCGCGCGATGCGGAATTTGCGACCGCGTTCGCATCTCGAAAGATCCACCGCGTCCGAACCGCGCGCTATCTCCTTCGAGCTCTGGCTCAGGGAGAATCGCTGCCAACTTGGGCAAACGCTCTCGTCCCGGTGGCAATCATTCCGCGGACTGATTCGGCTGGGTCGTGGGAGGAGGTACTCCCGGTCGAAGATATGGCCGACCTGCCGGGGAGACTCGGCAACTTCGTTCTCGTGCGGCACGACGACGCCAAGTCAGTTCCGAATCGTCCGATGGATCGATTCAACTATCTCGTTGAGGCTGCTGAACGTGCTGGAGGTCTAATTGCGCCGTGGTCGACGCCGTCGCTCGAAGACGTGATGAAGAGGCAGGATTACATGTCTCAACGAGCACTCGGTATTTGGCCGCTTGCTGCGGAGAGCCGTGGGGGCGCCTCGTGAGCGTCGACGAGCTGATCGAGAACTGGAAGCGTGCGTGTCGGAGCGACGAATTGATGCGCCGATACCCTGAACCAGAAGACTCGTCGGGTCTTGCCGCCCATATCCTTTCGCGTGTACGTGGTGGAACGCAGCCGCCTGACACGATCATCGTTGGCGCTGCAATCGGGTTCGCCAGCACGGAGTACGCGGCGACGGGAGAGGCCAAGTATCTCCAGTTGGCTGCGCTCGTCCGGGAAGCAGCAAAGGACCCAGCCGCGGATCTAAGGTCCGCGCTCGATGTGCTGGGGCTTGTGGGGCAGGCCGCAGTGAGCCTTCTGGTCAGCACCTGGCGTGGGGAGGCCGAGATTGATGGGCTGACGCGCCTAGGCAATCGGCGGAAGATGGAGGCGCTCGTTGCGTCGTTGGCAGAGGCTGAGAGCCGTTTTGCCTACGCCTCCGTTGATGCGGACGGGCTCAAACAAATCAACGATGACCCCGCCGGCGGACATGCAGCCGGTGATACGTTCCTTCGCGAAATCGGCGAGGAGTTGCGCCGCGCCGCTGGGGACATCGGAGGGGAAGCATTCCGATACGGCGGCGACGAGTTCGGCATCGTCGTGGCGTTCGCAGACAGCCACGAACCACTGACAACAGCGGTTCAGGCCGCGCAACGGAGGGTGCAGCAGACTGGTCGTTCGTTCAGTGCGGGCATCGCAATATGGCCGGATGTGGATTCGGACACGTCAACGGTGATCAATACTGCAGATCGACTGATGTACGACGAGAAGAAGGCAAAGAAGGAGGCAGCTGCGGCGCAGGCTGTCGCGACGACGGTCTCCGCACAGGATCAAATCTCCGATCCGTCGGACGATGGAGTCGAAGGCTGAGTGATCCGCCGAGCCGCGCGTAGCGCACCCTACGTGGATCACGTCGTTCACGTCCAGTAGTGTGGCCCATCGCTACCGATCTTGTCGTCAATGTCGATGCTGTCACTAACGATCGATGCAGCCAGCTGACGATGCACGCAGGCACCCACGGTGGGCGACAACCTGCGACACCTCTTCGCTACAGTTACCTACAACCCGCAAAAATACCTGGCCAATAGCTAAAAACGAGCCTACCCTGACGGCATGCGCGGAGGTCTCGAGCGCTGGAAACGAGGTGTCGAATCTCGTGGGGTTCGGCGGGCGATCTCGTATGCGCTGGAGGGCACCTGCGACGCCCACATCCACCACGCGACAGGCGCGGAAGCGCTCGAGGCGTACAGCGCAGCATCCGATTCCGCCGTCGCCCGGTTCATCGTCAACAACGGCGTCATCACATCCGACGAGCTCACGGCCGGCGGTCTTCGGGTCTGGCTCACCGGGCATGATCCGATCGCGGGGGAGGAGCGCGGCCAGCAACGGTTGAGTCCGGATGCCGACTTGCTGCTCGATGGGACGATCAATCACCCGAAGTCCTACAGCATCGCCGCACTCCTGCATCCAGAACTGGCCGCCGAGTTCGAGGCACTCCAGGACCGGCTGCGCGACCGCATCCTGCTCACCTGGCAGACCGAGCTCAACGCTCGCCGCGGACACGGCGGGCTCGTCCGAGAGGACATCACTCGCCTCGAGGTCGTTGAGCTGCAGCACCGGCGCTCACGCGCACTCGACCCGCACATCCACCGGCACCTCTGGCTCAACATCAAAGTGCTCGGCGCCGACGGCAAGTGGTCGAACCTCGACTCGCGCGTCGCCATGAAGCTGCACACCGTCGTCAACGCCGAGGGCGAGCTCGCCGCCCGCACAGACCCCGCATGGATCACCGCGCTCGCGCACCACGGGTACACGCTCGACGAATCGGGCGAGATCTCCGAACTTGCCGACGCTGTGCGACCCCTCTCGCGGCGGTCCGCACAGATCGAGACGAACCGTGCACGCCTGATCGCCGAGTGGTCCGCGTCGCACGGAGGATCATTGCCCAGCGTCGACGCACTCCAACAGATCGACCGGCGCGCATGGGCCATCGCACGACCGAACAAGCCGGACGACCTTGACGAGGCGGCGTGGGAGGCGCGTATCCGTGACGAGATCACGGCCATCACCCCGAAACTCACTGCCCCGCGCGCGCCGAGGCCCGTTGCCGCGGCAGACCTGGATGCGCTCGATCTCGACCTGCTCGCCGCGCAAGCGGTCGTCGACGCGGACGAGCGATCCACCTCCTGCGGAGGGCGATTCAGCCGCTTCGACATTCGCGCCGGTGCGATCCGCGCACTATCCCGCACTGGCATCGTCACGGAGCGTGACCGCCTCGACGGTGTGATCGCCGACATCACGACACAAGCGATGAGTGCGGTGCACCGACTCGTCGCGGACGCCCCGCCGTCGCACGTCAAAGCCTTCATGGCAACCGAGACCCTGCGCGCCAAGGTGCGTCTCGTCGGCCGCCTCGATGCCATAGCGCAGCCAGGACGCTCGCTGGTGCCCACCGAACTGACAAGGCTCGCACCGAAAGAAGACCACGCGATCTTGGATGCCTCGCAACGGGCGGCCGCTTGCGCCATCGCCGGCACGGGCGGGCTCGTGACAGTGACTGGGCCGGCCGGCGCGGGCAAGACGACGATGCTCCGTGTCGCATTCACGGCACTCTCGACGCAACGACGGCGGATGCTCGTCGTCGCACCGACCCGGAAGGCGGCGTCGGTGGCGTCGCGCGAGGTCGGAGCCGAAGCATCCAGCCTGCACGCGCTGCTCTCAGACTACGGGTACCGGTGGGGCGCCGATGAAGCGGGCGCGATGGTCTGGACGCGGCTCCATGTTGGGGAGACAGATCCGACGACCGGAGTCGTCTACGCCGGCACGGCACGATTCCCGCTGCACCCACGCGATCGGATCGTCGTCGACGAGGCTGGCATGGTCGACCTGCAGACGGCGAACATCCTTACCGAACTCGCGATCGAGCACGGGGTCGGGCTGGCCTTCGTGGACGACACGCATCAGGCGTTGCCGGTCGGACACGCGGGTGCGATGGGATCCGCGATTCGGCACGCGAACGCTGCGGTCGAGCTCGATACCGTGCATCGGTTCCGTGATCCTGACTACGCGGCGCTCACGCTCCGGCTCCGCGACGCGGGCGACCGCGAGCATGCGCTGATGGTCGCAGCCGAGCTCTTGGAGCGCGGTCACGTCGCCCGGGTGGATCACCAGGACGCAGCGCGCGAGCGGATGATCGAGGCGTACTTTGAGTGGCACGCGCGCGGCAAGCGGGTCACGCTGGTGTCTGGTTCGAATGCGGAGGCGGATGCGATCAACGACGCCGTCCAGCAACGGAGAGTCGACCAGGGCGAACTCGACGTCAGCATCGTCACCTGGGGCATGGGGGAGCAGCGCATCCTCGTCGGCGACACCGTCCAAACCCGCCGCAACGACCGGCACACCGGCGTCGAGAATCGCGCGCAGTGGATCGTGCGCGGCATTCGCGACGGGTTCGTGTCGCTTGTCTCCGTGACCGACAGCGGCGAGATGGCGCGCGTCTCTGCCGAGTACGCGCGCGAGTATCTGCAACTCGCCTACGCGTCCACCGTGCACGGCGTGCAAGGCGACACCGCGGATGCCTCGGTCGTCGGACCGGATGTGGATGCCGCGGGGCTCTACGTAGGCCTCACACGCGGGCGGGTGCGCAATCTCGCGATCGTGGTCGCACGAACGGATGCCGCGGCCCGCGAGCGCCTCGCCGAGTCGATGCAGCGAGGAACGCCAGAACTGACGATCCAGGATGCCACGCGCGCAGCGGCGGCGGAGATGAGACGTGCGGCACGGAGGCAAGAGGCCACGATCTCTACCGGGCCGACGGTCATGGAGCCGCCGTGGGCAGGGCGCGGAATCGCAACGTAGTGTTAGTGGCGACAGGCTTTACCAACATTTATTGGCTTAAGTGTTGGTAACATGCATCCATGGCTACACCTGCCAGCAGTCCTGTCCCTATCGACGCGGTGACGTACGAGACCTTCGACTGGACGCCGCGCGCACCCCAGATGCACTCGCGAGCCGAAGTGGAGCGCCAGACTGGAGCATACGAGGCAGCGGTGACGCCGGCCATAGCCGCTTGGACTCCTGTCATCTCGAGCGAAGACTCGGCAGATGTCGAGGACGCGACTCGCCGGTTGGTCGAGTTCGACCATCACGCGCAGCGGAAGCTCGGCACGGGCAACCCCGCGCTGGGGCCGATGACGGCGATCCTGCTGCGTACGGAGTCGGCGTCGAGCTCGCAGATCGAGCAGCTCACGACGTCGGCCAAGCAGCTGGCCCTCGCGGAGATCGACGAGGGCGCCAAAGCGAACGCGCTCGCGGTCGTCGGGAATGTCCGTGCCATGGAGGCTGCCCTCCAGTTGGCCGATGATGTCAGCGAGCGGTCCATTCTGGCGATGCACAGAGCGCTGATGCTCCACCAGGCGGGCTTCCCATCCGAGGAAGTTGGACGATTCCGCACCGAGCAGGTCTGGGTCGGGAAGGGAGAAGCCGGTCCTCGCCTCGCCGACTTCGTCGCACCGCATCAGGATCGCGTTCCCGGTGCGATCGAGGACCTTGTCCAGTTCGTGAGACGCCAGGACGTGCCCGTGCTCGTGCAAGTCGCCGTGGCACACGCACAGTTTGAGACGATCCACCCGTTCCCCGATGGCAACGGCCGCACTGGCCGCGCCCTCGCGCAGTCGATTCTGCGAAACAAAGGCCTCGTCGGATCGACGGCTGTGCCGATCTCTGCCGGCCTCCTCGTTGACGTGCCCCGCTACTTCGAGGCCCTCGGCTCCTTCCGCGTCGGTGATGCCGGTCCGACCATCCGCACCTTCGCCGGCGCGAGCAGGATCGCAGCCGCTACGGGCACGCGGCTCGTCGACGACCTCGTCGAACAACTCGAGGATTCCCGCGCGAAGATGGCGGGCATCCGCGCGGATGCTGCGGCGTGGAAGATCCTGCCGCACCTGGTGGGGCAGCCGGCGGTGAACGTCAGATACCTCAAGAACACGCTCGGCCTCGGTGAGATGACCGCGCTCCGCGCGCTCGATTCGCTCACCGAACGGGCCGTGCTCACGGAGACCACAGGGAAGAGCCGCGGTCGCGTGTGGCAGCACCGGGGCATCTTCGAGGCGCTCGATGAGTATGCGTCGGTGATTCGTCGGATGTCGGGACGCTGACGCGTAGCCGATGCTGCGCTCCTGTCCTCATCGCACGCCACGCCGTAGTTGCTGAGCGCGCATCGGGTTGAGTCCGTGACGTGATGGGGTCCTCGAGAGGTGTTCGGAGGCCGCAGTGGAGTTCAACATAGCGCACCGGTTCCTCACTTCCGCCTACCGGCGCCCACGCTGCGGCTTCGGGATGAGCATCCCGGGTGCGGGGCGGGGATGCAGAGGCGCCCGCTTGGCGGGCGCTGTTGCGACGATCGCTTGAACCCGCCACGCCGAAACCGTTCAGAATCAAAGCGCCGCCGACAGACGGTCGGGAAGGCTCGACTTCGGCCGCGAATCACGACGGCGGTATGACCTCGCTGAGCTTGCGATGAGGAATCACGGCGTTTGCGGAGGACTGCTACGTCGGCATTCGAACCCCGCGAGTCACGACGAAGGGGAGCTTTCAGAGCAAGACGCCGTGGAGCAACTGGCCGATTGAGTCCTGACGCGTTGAGCGTGGCCTAAGGCCAACCTATTCCTGGAGGAAGCGCGACGGATCTGGGAGATGCTTGACGAAGTAGGGCGTTCTGAGAACCATCGAGTCCGTGACAAACCACGCCAGGCGCCACTGCCCAGCGGAGTACAGATATGCGACGATCTGAGCGTCCACCCTGGTTGCATCCCGCCAGCTCCCAGCGATCTCGGCCAGCTTGCCAGCGCTGTCGACGGCGGTCCCAAGCTCGGTAAGGTCGGTGCCCGCAGAGAAGGGGACGAAGCCCAAGAGTCGGCGCCCGTCCGAGAGATCGAACGAGAGGGTCACGAACCGATCGCGTCCGGATTCTTTCGCTGCATCCGAGGCGCGCCCGATCCACTGGGTTAGGCGATCTGCGGTCAACCCTCCGAGACGCTCGAGGAAGCTGCCTGCGAACTTCGCCGCGCCCCACGTAACCGGAATGGCGAGCAGCCACTCGATGGGCGGCAGCGATGACCACTTCTGAACCTCATGGATGGGAAGCGGGCTGGCAACCGCGAGTTCACTCCACACTTCGGGCTCGAAGTTCCGGGTCTCAACCTGCACGTTGACTTCGACGGACTCCGGCGGTTCCTCCGGCGTGTCGCTCAACGACGCGAACGGATCGTTGTCGTCATCGCGGTCGTGGATTGGCAACGTAACGCCTTCGATAACCAACGCCTCGTAGCCGTCTTCAGTCGGCTCGAGCGCCCCACTAACGATTCGTCCCAAAGGCGGGTAGATGGTGAGATGCTCTTCAGAGAGCGGAATGAAGCCACCGTCGATCTGTGTGATCATGCCCTCGAGCGCCTGCCTCGCGAAGACCACGTGCTCGCCAGAGGTAAGAACGGTCGGCTTCGTCGTCGCGATTACCCCTCGGTAAACCGAGCCCGCCATGTCGGTCACTGTAGAACCCCTCATCCCGTGGTGAATGGTGGCGAATCCGCCGGTCGCTCCCATCTTCTCGCACGCTGCTCGGGGAGCGCGGTTGTGGAATGGACAGATGGTGGGCAGATCCCGCTGTAGCAGGTTGACGACCAACCGGCCTCGACTCGACACGAGTACGTGAGCGACCCGGTCGCGAGTGCCAGTCCCAACGCGCCCTCCAGCGGTGTGCAACGCCCGGCTGGGCGTGTGTGAAGAGGTCCGCACGCTTGATCGTGCCAATCTGTGACCATGGCATACGAACGGCACCCGCACGACCCGGCACCGTGGGCCGATCAGCCGCTAACGGACGCGACTGGGGATGAGCTTGGTCGCGGACCCTTTGTCGCCACCGTCGTCTCTCAAATCAGCGAAAGCACCGCGAGTGATCCAAGCACAGTTTTCGGGCTGGTCGGGGAATGGGGGTCTGGGAAGACCTCCATCATCCAGCAGGTCAGATCGAAGCTGTCTGATGACTGGATCGTTGCGGATTTCACGCCGTGGTCAAGCGGAGACACGAGTGCAATGTCCTTCGAATTCGTGTCGACTCTCGCTGATGCACTTGGTGTCGCCGCGTCTGGGGAGACGCGCGCGAAGTTCGCCCGGTACGCCGGATTTGTCGCGCCCTTACTAAATGCGGTGCCCCTCGCGGGCGCGGCGGCCGGCGGTGTAGCGAACGAAGTGCTCGCCACCCTCGCATCGCGGCCGCCCTGGCACAAGCAGTTTGAAGAGCTGTCTTCAACCGTTGCCGAGGTGGGCACGCGGGTGCTGGTCGTGATCGACGATGTGGACCGGCTGGCTGGGTCCGAGCTCATGAACTTGCTGCGCGTGGTGCGACTGCTCGGCAGGTTCCGGGGAATCCACTACTTGATGGCGTACGACCAGGCGACGATTGAGGAACTCCTTGAGGTTAGTGGGTCCGTGGGGCGTGCCACTTCCTTCATGGAGAAGATCGTCCAATACCCATTCGAAGTACCGCCCATCTCGCGGGCCGCCACACTACGACTAACCCACCAGACGCTGAGTCAGTTGATGGAGGCAAGCGGCGCCCGCCTGGATGATCTTGGGCTACAGCGTGAGGCCGAACTCGCACATGTGCTTGCTCCCATGATCAGAACGCCCCGAACCCTGGGGCGCTTTCGGTCGCAGTTGCTGGCCTTCGCAACTCACGTTCGAGACGCTGAGCTCGACGTGCTCGACTACGCCGGAGTTACATGGTTGCGCCTCGAGGCTCATGGCGTTTGGAGCCAGCTGTCTCGCTGGCACTCGGAACTGAAGTCTGGGACCCGAAGCACCGGCTTGCTTACTAGTGAGAAGATCCCGCTCGACGACTGGCTAGCGCGAATCCGCGGCGTTTACCCAGCGGGCGACCCACGGGACATAGCGAGGGTGCTCGACTTACTGTTCCCCGGCATCAGTCTGGACGAAGTGAGCAGCCATTACGCACATCCACGGTCAGTGGCAGATGAGGTCTACTTCGGGCGATACCTGCTGCTGGCGCTTCCCGAGGATGATGTGAGTGATGAGTTGATCGCGGCTGTGGTCGACGACCTCGTCGACCGAGGAGAGTCACAACGGCTGGACGAGCTCATCGCATTGCTCGACGGTGCAGACGCGACCGCGAATCTCGGATACAAGCGCGCGTTTGAGCATCGGAGCAATGCAAGTTCGACCAGCCGCGCATTGGTCGAATTTCTGCTCGAGCGTGCCCGACGTCGCCTCACGGACCCTCGCATCCCCGGTTCGCCGCGCACGACTCTAACTCCCTGGCTGGCGCGAGAAGTCGCGCTGAGCGTGGAGGCAGGACAGGCCGTAGCGGCCGACGTTATCGAAGCGGTTGGCGAAGTGGACTCGTTCACGGTGATCATGCAATTCACGAACGTTCTCCGGGACCGTGATCGCGCCAAGTCGATTGCTCGAGGCTTCGCCGACTACTGGCTCAATGCCGTTCGCACCCGAAAGGATGAGTTGCTCGACGACCACGTTCGATTGACCAGTTCAATCGAACTGATCGCCTGGTCTTACGGAGTCGAGATGGTCGAGGGCCTTCTTGACAACGCAATCGATAGTTTTGACAGCTACGTGCGCGTTGCCAGCGCCTTCGTTCGCTTCTCTCGGTGGGTGGGAAGCGACATCACGTACGAGATGCGATTCGCCCAACCGGAGTTTGCGGCGGTTGTCTCGACTGTTACGAGGTCACAGTTTCTTGAACAGGTGAAGGCAGCGAGGACCGGGCTTTCGTATCAGCTGGATGATCTCCCAAGCCCCGATGTCGATCCATCCGTCCTCCGGGAGTTCGTCCTGGACTCCCTCTCCCTGGATGGCCCGGGACGGACGGAGGAGGCACAGGTTTAGCTGCCTGACCGGCCAGGGTCTGGCCGGCTCGGACCTGCCCTGGTGATCCGGCGGACGTTACGTGGCCTTCACAAAGCCGTGCTGTTGCGAGTCGTCTTTGAGGCGGGTCTTCAGCTCGTCCAAAGGCACTCCCAGCTCCGCGGCAACCCACGCTCGGACGACGAGCACGCCCCGCTGCCAAGCGTTGAGCACGTCTACCATGTCGGGCTCCGCGCGGTTAGCGTGCTTGATCCCGTTGTATACCTCGACGAATGAGTCGACCCAGTCCGCTCCATCGAACGGCAAGCTGTCCCCGAGATCGGCGAGTATTCGTTCCAGGCGCGCGCGCAGTGAGGCATGGGCCGCGTCCTTCTCCGCGACGCTATCTCGGATCATCAACAGGTAGCCCAGGGCTTCCAGGCCGGGGCCGGTGTGCGCGAGCCGAGTGTGACCACCGGCTTCTTTCAGGTTGATGCAAGTGATCACGGGATCGAGAGCTCGGGAGAACTCGTCATGCAGGGCAAGCCAAGTTTTGATCCCCACGACCTGCAGGTCGGCGAACCGGATGATGTGGGGGCGGTATCCGCTGGGCGGCGCCGTCGGCGTGTCATCAGGCACCACGACGTTGCGCCACTGTTCGCCGTGTTCCTTGCCATCCAGCGTCGTGCGAGGGTCATCCTCGCGGTAGGCAAGCACCTCTACACAAGACTCGTTCCACCAGCGGGACAGCACGAGGAGGTCGCAAATCGCCCGATGCTTGGCGTAGTGGTCGCGCCAGCGCCTGGGGTCGGTGCTCCGCGTGGTGCACCTCATCAGGTCTTTCAGGGTGCGAGCATCGCGCCCACTTTCGGGGACGACGGCCCATCCCGGCACGAATGACAGCGCGATCCCGTCGACGTCACCGATCTCGAAATTGTCGGCGTCAACCGAGATGAATGAAGCGACGACTGGGCCGTCTGGCCAGGTATATGTCTCTTTCCAAGACGTGACGCCAAGCCACTCCCGGAGACCGGAGATCTCGGTCTTCAGACCGTGGGGCTTGTCGTACTCGACATCCTGGTCCACTCCCAGGATCGCGGCCCGTGACCAGAGCGTCCCGCTGCCAGGCCCCCAGACGTTCGCATGGAATCCCTTTGCGCGGCAGCCGGTGAGAAGAATCGGGCCATGCGAATCATGGAAGAGGACCCGCTTCGGGACGGGCTTCCGTTCGGCAGGCTTCTCCCCCTCGAGCACAGAGGGCTGCATGAATCCATCGCCGACAAACCAGGCCGCGTAGGGACTACCCGGCTCCGACCACGGCAGTGTGATGCTGATCCCTCGCTCCGAGCGCTCGAGGATCACCTTCACCTGGGGTGTGTCCGGGTCGAAGTCGATGAAGTCCCCGACCCGACGCGTCCCCATTTCAAGCTTGTTCACCATTTGGCCTCCTCGCCCTGACTGACACTCAGCTTGCCGGACGTCGACGGTCTTGGGGAAGCTTGAATCCGGCCGTTGACGTGCGCAACCGAATCCCACTGCGGTCCGGAGCACACCTGCTCTCCGCGGCCTTGGCCCGCTAGAAAGGTGCTGAACGATTTCGACCTCAGGCCGACATGCCCTCGGAAATCGAGATCGTGGTGTGGTTGGACGGGGCGACGAACTCAGAAGTATCCGCAGCCAAGCGTCGCAAGTGTCTCCCGAGCTTGTCCCGAGGATGGTTGTCCGGGCGGCAAGCCCTCCGTTGGATCGCACGCCAGCCGCGGTGGATCACGCACTCATGGGAGTGCCCGTCATGGTGCACTCATTGAGCGGTGCCCGTATGGGGATCCACATCGAGCCGGCGCACGGATAGGGATCGACGACGCCCCACCGCCCTAGGCTGGCAGCATGCGTGACTCGCAAGCCGACCCGAAGGCCTGCCCGACCTGCGGCGACGAGTTGGCCTTCGAGATCCTCGACTACGAGAAGTTCCTCGTCGCTTGGTCGTGCCTGACTTGCGGCGTTATCCGTACCACGGAACCCGCATAGGAAACCCTCGCATGTTGCAGTGAATGCAACTGTCCGTGCTTGCAATCGATACCTATTCGGCTCCTTCGGTGTCGAAGTGTTCCGACCATAACAGCGTGATCTCGCGGATGCGGAGATCTGGGTTGACACAGTGATGCACTGTCCCATACTTTGTTGCATCTAATGCAAGATTTTGAGGCTTCTCCAGCGGCGCTTCGGCTGATCACGTCAGCATCGAACGTCGCACTGGCGAACCCGGAAGCGCAGGTTTTCAGTGCGATGATCGATGGTTGGCGGAACCAGCAGCTGTCGCGCGGGCTCCGTGAGCAGACGATCCGGAACCGGACGGCGACGGTGACACGGTTCCGTGATTTCGTGGACAAACCGCCTTGGAGGTGGACTGTCGCGGATGTGGATGAGTTCACTGCTCAGTCTGGCGGTCGCACTCGGACGTTGTCGACGATGCGCGCCAACCATGGGTCTATCCGTGGGTTCTGTGACTACCTCACGAACCCGTTGTACGACTGGATGGAGATCTGCGATCGCGAGTTTGGGGAGGTCCCTTCGCAGGTGTGCCTGCCGTGGAACACCGTGGCGCACCGGTTCGAGTTCGAAGGCCATGGGAAGCGTCGCCCGTTCACGTACGACGAGATCGAGCGCCTGTTCGATACGGCCGACGCCCGCGTCGAGCTGCTCGTGAGTTCCGGGCGAAAGGGTGCGCTCGGCGCGTTGCGGGATGCCCAGTTGCTGAAGACGGTCTACGCGTTCGGTCTGCGCCGCACTGAGGCGGTGATGCTCGATACCGTCGATTTGCACCACAACGCGAAGATGCGCCAGTGGGGCCGCTACGGCGCGGTCCACGTGCGATGGGCGAAGGCGGCGGGCGGTGGCGCGCCACGACGTCGCACGGTGCTGCTGGTGCCGGAATTCGACTGGTGGGTCCCCGGCATGCAGCAATGGCTCGAGCAGGCCCGGGCCCGTTTCGCGCCCGGAGACGACCTCGACGCGCTCTGGGTGACCGAGCGCCGCACGCGTCTGTCTGCTGGGTATCTCGATCGGAGGTTCGCAGAGTTGCGTGATGAAGCCGGCCTGTCGAAGGACCTGACGTTGCACAGCCTCCGGCACTCCTATGTCACACACCTTCTGGAGTTCGGGTACGCCGATCGATTCGTCCAAGAGCAGGTCGGGCATATGCATGCCTCGACGACCTCGATCTACGCCTCCGTCAGCTCGGACTACAAGAACCGTGTGCGCGCCGAAGCGCTGAAGGCCCTCATCGAAGGAGAAGCTGATGACCGTTGAGCTCGACACCGGCTGGAATCTGCGCAGCGTGATGGCGTCGCGCGGGATCTTCCAGACCTCCAAACTGAAACCCCTACTCGAAGAGCGCGGCATCGACCTGTCCCGGGAGCAGGTGTATCGGCTGGTGACTCAGCCGCCCCAGCGGGTGCGTCTCGACGTGTTGGCGGCGTTGTGCGATGCGCTGGAGTGCTCGCTCGACGATCTCGTGACGATCACTCGCCGGGAGGCCTCGACCCCGGTGGCGGTGGGTGAGGAGGCGACACGGGGGGCGATCGGTGATCTCCGTCCTGTTCGCGCGGCGATCCGTCGGCCGCGTACGAAGTAGCCGCGGTGGCCAAGCCTCCGCAGCTGCCGCGAGTCGCTGAAGTCGTCGCTCTCGTCCGCCCTCTCGTTCCCGAGAACTCTCCCGAGCGACTCACTGAGATCGTGCATACGGTCGCGCCAGTACCCCTCACGCAGCGGCTTCTTGAGCTCGCGCTGATCAAGCAGCCCGGAGTCCTGGAGGGGCAGCATGCGAACGTGCCAGCGACCGTTCAGAATCTGGCCCATGCGCTGGTCAAAGAAGGGGCGAGCCGGGTGGTGTTGCCGACGTGTGAGTCCTGCGGACGCGCGGTGAGAATGCCCCACAAGACGCCGGGCGGTGGTCGGCACTGCTCCCGATGCGAGCGGAAGGCCCGGTCCGTCTCCTGCGCGTCCTGTGGCCGGGTCCGGCCCGTGCAGCGCACCATCGACGGACAGCGTTTCTGCCGTGACTGTTGGCGAGCCGACCCTCGATCGTTCGGCGACTGCTCGCGGTGCGGTCAGCACGCGACCATCGTCGTCCGTCGCCCGGAACTCGTCTGCCTGGCCTGCTACACCGCACCGATCAAGACCTGTGGTCTTTGCGGAGAACCTGGCCGCGTCGCCTCGCACCTCGACGGACGACGAGTATGCGCGCGCTGCTACTACGCGATGCGCAGACCCCAACCTTGTCCCGAGTGCGCGCGCAGAGTGTTCCTCACCGGGTTCATGAATGGCCAGAAGGTCTGCGCCGACTGCGCGGGCACTCCGATCACGATGGCCTGCCCTGGATGCGGCTCGATCGAGGAAATCCGCAAACATCACCTCTGCGTCGAGTGCCGCCGGCCCGTCGCGATCCAACAGCTGCTCGCCGACGATGCGGGAGAGATCCGTGAGGATCTCCACCCGCTTGCTGACTATCTGCTCACGCACCATGGCAAAGCGGCGTCGCTCGAACGCTGGCTGCACAAGAGCAAGTGCGCGATGGTGCTCCGCGAGCTCGCGGACGGGACCCTGCCGCTCACCGCCGAGGCGATCATCACCCGAGCCCGGTCGGGACAGTCGGTCGCGTTCCTCCTCTCACTGCTGGTCCGTTCCGGCGTGCTGCCGGAGCTCGACGTCGAGGGCACGCGCTTCGACCACTGGCTCAACGACTGGCTCGGTGGCATCGACCATCCCGAGGACCGGCTGATCCTGCGCCGCTACTGCACCTGGGAGCTCCTCCGATCCACTCGGACACTGCGCAGCGCGTCCAGCCCTGCTTCCGGCTTCCAGAGGCAGAGGGCTGCACTGAAGTACTGCGCCGCGTTCCTCGGGGAGATCCGGGCGCAGCAGGAGACGCTGGCGACGTTCCCGCAGCGCCTACTCGACGCGTATCTGACCGATTCGCCTAGCCAACGCGACGCGCTGGCACCGTTCACTCGCTGGCTGCGAAAACACCGGCTGAGCACCCTTCGGGTCGAGTTTCGAGCCCATCGCCTCGAGGGGCGAGACTACGCCTCTGATCACCGATGGCAGATGGCCCGCAGGTTCCTGTCCGATGCCGACATGGACCCGAAGACCCGGGCCGCGGGTCTCCTCGTGCTGCTCTACGGGATCCAGCTGACCCGCATCGTCACGATCACCCGGGCACAGGTCGACACGAGCTCGCGGCCCGTGACGCTCACCGTCGGGGCCGAGCCGATCGAGGTCCCCGCGATCCTCGGCGACGCCATCGTCGAGCTCGTCGATGCCACAAAGGGCCATCCTGAAGGGTGGTTGTTCCCCGGCCGGAACCCGGGCCGTCACCTCACCCCGGGGCCGCTCAGCCGTCGCCTTCGCGCCGAAGGCCTGCTTGCCGGGAGCGCCCGCACGACAGCGCTCATCGAGCTCACCCGGCAACTGCATCCCCGGATCGTCTCGGATCTCCTCGGCATCACGACGGCATCCGCTGCCTCATGGTCGCGTCTCGCCGGTGGCGAGTGGTCCGATTACCCGGCTCTCCGCTCCACCCACCCCTGATCAAGCATCACCCGTCAGAGCCGGGCCGGAAATCGCTTCGCGCAGTTGCTCGACGGTCGGAGAGCCTCCCAGCCCGGCAGGGGTACGGAACACCCGGCAGGCGAGCCCGACCGGCGTGTGCTCGTCGGCGAAGGGATCGACGCCGTCGACGAGGACGGTCGGTGACCCGTGGAATCCGAGGCGCTCGGCGTCCTCGGCGGTCTCGACCAACTGTCGTGTGACGCGGATATCTGATCGACCGTCGAGCAGCTCAGCAAGCCGGCGGTCGAGTACTTCCCAGTTCGGGCAGCCGTCGAAGTACTGCAGGGTGATCTCCATGGTTGGCCCTCTCAGTTCTCGGTGCCGCGGAGCATCAGGAGCGCTCCGGCAATCGTAGCGGTGACGATCACGATGTCGGCGAGGTTCCCGATGAACCAGTTGCCGTAGGCGAGGAAGTCGACGACGTGCCCCCGGGCGAATCCTGGTTGGCGGAAAAGCCGGTCGCCGGCGTGCGAAGCAGCGGCCCCGCCGAGCGCACCGATCACGATCGCCCACCCGGGGCGTCGGACCCGGAACGCGAACACGATCGCGGTGGCCGTGGCCGCGACGGCGATGAGAGCGAACACCCAGGTGAAGCTCTCCCCGAAGGAGAACGCCGCGCCGGGGTTGTACGCGAGCTGCAGGCCCAACAGGTCGCCGATCAGCGGGATGCGCTCGTGCTCCGACAGGGTGGCCTCGGCCCACACTTTCGTTCCCTGATCGATCACGACGACGACCACGGCGATCAGAAGCGCCCAGGCAGTGAGCCGCCAGCGTCCTCTCTGCGGACGCTCTCCCGACGCCGATGCCGACTCAACGTCGGTATTCGTGTCCGGGGTCATGCGAGGGCCTCGAAGAGACGGACGATAACGCCGGATTCAATGAGGATGAACAGGCCCAGGCCGATGAACACGACGGGGACGAGCCAGTGCTCGACACGTTCGAGCGTTTCGGTGACGGCCTTGTGGGTGCCGATCAGTCGCCCGGCAGCGCACCAGACGGCGACGAGGATCAGGAACACGACGATCATGACCGCGACGTCGCCGGGCGAGCTGGTGCGGAAGATCGGCGTGTAGAGGGAGATGTTGTCGGCCCCGTTGGCGATCGTGATCCCGGCGACCCCCCATAGTCCGACCGCGGTGATCTTGGAGTCGTCATCATCGTCGTCGCCGTTACGGCGCAGGCCGCGAATGAGCGTCCAGATGCCGATGCCGAGCGGGATCAGACCCAGGAAGCCGACCCATTCGTCCGGGACGATCGTGAGACCGAGCGCGGCGATCACGCTGATCACGACGAGTGTGATGAACCCGAGGTACTGGCCTGCGACGATCTGCCACGGTCGCGGCTTTCCCCGGCTGGAGGCGAGGAACAGCACGGTGAGCACGACGATGTCGTCGATGTTGGTCGCCGCGAACAGGCCGATCGCCGACCCGATGGTTGCGAGCATCAGCTTTCCATTCGTGGTGTGCGGGTGCGTGCGGCGCGCAGGCCGTTGAGGATCACGATGACCTCCGCGACCTCGTGGACCAGGACGACAGCCGCGAGCCCCAGGACCCCGAAGAGCGCGAGCGGGAGCAGTGCGGTGATGATCAGCAGGGACAGGATGATGTTCTGGTTGATGATCCGCCGGCCCCGCCGCGCGTGATCGAACGCCCGCGGGATGAGCCGCAGATCATGACCCGTGAAGGCCACGTCCGCAGACTCGATCGCCGCATCGGAGCCGGTCGCTCCCATCGCGATGCCGATGTCCGCGGACGCCAGGGCCGGGGCGTCGTTGATGCCGTCACCGATCATCGCGACCGATCCCGCCTTCGACAACTCGCCGATCGCGGTCGCCTTGTCCTCAGGGCGCAGCTCCGCGCGCACATCAGCGATCCCGGCCTGCGCAGCCAGCGCACGAGCGGTGCGGGCGTTGTCCCCGGTGAGCATCGTCATGCCGACGCCCTGATCCGCAAGCGTGCGGACCACCTCGGGGACTTCCGGACGCAGCTCGTCGCGGACGCCGATCGCCGCGACCGGTGCCTCGTCGCGGTGCACGATCACGACAGTCATGCCCTGCTCCTCAAGCCCTGCAACCCGGTCGCCGAGCTCGCCGGCGTCGAGCCAGCGGGGACTGCCGACCGTGATACGAGCGCCATCGACGGTGCCGTCGATGCCGTGCCCGGCCTGCTCGGTCACATCCGCGGCCACGGGAACACCCGGGGCTGCAGCGGTGATCGCCGCCGCAAGGGGATGCGTGCTGTGCTGCTCCAGAGCCGCCGCCCAAGCCAGCGCCTGCTCCTCGGCAATGCCGTTCGCAGTGAGGACCGCGGTGACCGCGGGCTCGTTACGGGTCAGGGTGCCGGTCTTGTCGACCGCGACGTGCCGGACCGTGCCGAAGCGCTCGAAGACCGCGCCGGACTTGATGATCACGCCGAACTTGCTCGCCGCGCCGATCGCGGCAACGACCGTCAACGGCACCGAGATCGCCAGCGCGCACGGAGAGGCCGCTACCAGCACGACGAGCGCACGAGTGATCCATACCTCCGGGTCGCCCAGCAGTGACCCAATGATCGCGACGAGCGCTGCGAGAATCAGCACACCGGGTACGAGCGGGCGGGCGATCCGGTCCGCGAGACGCGCACGCTCGCCCTTCTCCGTCTGCGCTTTCTCGACCAACTCCACGATCGTCGTAAGCGAGTTATCGGTACCGGCCGCGGTCGCCTCGACCTCCAGCACGCCGGAGCTGTTAATCGCGCCGGCCGACACCGCGTCCCCGGGCTCGACCTCGACGGGGATCGACTCCCCGGTGATCGCCGAGGTGTCCAGGCTTGAGCGGCCAGAGCGGACGATCCCGTCGGTTGCGATCCGTTCGCCCGGGCGGACCACCATGACCTGGCCGACCGTCAACTCCCTCGCCGGCACCTGCGCAGAGACGCCGCTCTGCAGCACGGTCGCCGTCTCCGGCACGAGCTTCAGCAGCGCCCGCAGGCCGCCACGGGCACGGTCCATCGCCTTGTCCTCAAGCGCCTCAGCAATCGAGTACAAGAACGCCAGAGCAGCGGCCTCCTCCACATAGCCGAGGATGACCGCGCCGATCGCGCTGATCGTCATCAGCAGCCCGATCCCGAGCTTGCCCTTGAACAGCTTCCGAATCGCGCCAGGAGTGAACGTCGACGCGCCCAGCAGCAGGCCGATCCAGAACAGTACGAGCGCCGGGATCTCGAGCCCGGACCATTCAAGGATCAGACCAGCCAGGAACGCGACACCGGAGAAGACCGGCACCATGATCCCACGGTCCCTCCACCAGGGCCGCTCCACCTCTTCGGTCTCATCCTCCGCCGCAGTGGCAGGCTCGTGCTCGCAGCTACACGCCGCGCTCACGCGTCCGCCCCTGTACCGCAGCAGCCCGGCACCGTGCACGACGAGTCCACACACGGCGCGTACTCATCGACCGCCAGCGTCACATCCACGAGCGCGACGAGCGCAGCCGCAAGATGCGGGTCAGCGATCTCGTAGCGCGTCTGGCGACCCTCAGGCTCGGCGACCACGATCCCGCAGTCACGCAGGCACGTCAGGTGGTTCGAGACGTTCGAGCGGGTCAGCTCCAGCTCGCGCGAGAGCACGGCTGGATAGCTCGGGGCGTTCAGCAGAGTCATCAAGATCCGGGAGCGCGTCGGGTCCGCCATGGCCCGGCCGAGCCGGTTCATGACGTCGAGGCGCGAAGCAATAGTCAGCATGTACTGAACTATACAGCAAGCGCTGATCAATCATTGGTGATCAGTTCCCCACCATTCATTGGGAGAAGAGTCGGAAGCCGCTGAATACGCAACTCAACAACAGTCGGCGCTACCAGTATGATCTCGTCGGGTTGGAACCCGGACCAGTGATCCTGCTCGTCGACAACGACGACGGGGGCCTGCGAGTATCCGAGGTCCGTGGTGATCCACGGAACCCCGGGCTCCATCTCACACCCGGCCCGCTCAGTCGACGTCTCCGCGAACAGGGGCTTCGCTCAGGAAGCGCCCGGACCACGGCCTTGATCGATCTCACCCGTCGGATGCACCCGCGGATCGTCTCCGACCTGCTCGGCATCACCCCCGCCTCCGCAGCCGCATGGTCGCGTCTCGCCAGCGGCGATTGGACGGACTATCCAGGGCTCCGCTCGGCCCCCGGCTTATGAACAGGTGCACCTACACTCGTCACGTCCGCGCGTCGTTCGAGCAGGATGGTGTCGCGCCACTGGCCTGCGAGCGGGCCGTGCTCCATGAGCGCTATCCGCTCGCGCCGGCCGACCTGGCGGAACCCCGCTCGCTCGTGGAGGCGGAGGCTGGCCGTGTTCTCGGGGAATACCGAGGACTGGATGGTCCAGATGCCCGTGTGCTCGGCGGCGCTGATCAGCCCCTCCAGCAGGAGACGCCCGACGCCTCTGCCCGACGACTGCGGCGCGACGTAGACGGAGTGCTCGACCACGCCGCGGTACACGGCGCGGGCGGAGACGGGGCCTGCGGCCGCCCAGCCGACGACCGTCGGTCCATCCGCCGCGACGAGCATGAGACCGGGCTGCTTGCCCGCTGCGAACACGTCCCAGGAGGGCGGCGGCTCGGATTCGAACGTCGCGTGGCCGGTCGCGATCCCGGCGCGGTAGATCTTCTCGACCGCGGGCCAGTCCGTCTCGACCATCGGCCGGAGCCCGACCGCTCCCATCAGCCCAGCAGCGCCTTCGCCGCATCGGCGAGCGTGCCGGTGGTAGGCCGGTAGTAGGCCCACTTCCCGCGCTGCTCCCTGGTGACCAGTTCCGCCTCGACGAGCAGCTTCATGTGGTGCGAGACGGTCGGCTGCGACAGGCCCACGGGGTCCGTGAGGTCGCAGACGCACATCTCGCCGGCGCTGCTGCCGACGATCATCGAGAGCAGCTTCACCCGCGTCGGGTCGCCGAGGGCCTTGAAGACCTTCGCGAGGTCGTGGGCCGTGCCGTCGTCCATCGCCTGGCCGGGGGCGCAGCACGCCCCAGCGGAAGAGGCGATGGTGGCGGGCAGTGCGTTCATGGCTCCATTCTGCCCGACGTATTGACATCTGTCGATATGAAGGACAGGATCGTTCCTGTCAACGCATCGAAGAACGTCAATGCATGGAGGTCGCAGTGAATCCTGTCGTCGTCATCGGGGCCGGTCCGCAGGGACTGGCCGCCGCCGCTCACCTGCTCGAGCGCGGGCTCGACCCGATCGTCCTGGAATCCGGCGACACGGCTGCCTCCGCGGTGGCCGAGTGGGGCCACGTCCGCCTGTTCTCTCCGTGGACCGAGCTCACCGACGCCGCGTCGCGACGCCTGCTGGAGCCCACCGGGTGGTCGGCCCCGACTCAGGGCTACCCGACCGGCGCGCAGTGGATCGATCAGTACCTCGCGCCCCTCGCCGACGCCCTCGGTGACCGCGTACGCTACGGAGCTCGCGTGGTCGGCGTCGGCCGCAAGGGCCGGGACCTCTCCGTCGACGCGGGCCGCGCCGAGCAGCCCTTCGTCGTCCACGTCGCGCGCGCCGACGGCACCGAGGAGCGGATCGAAGCGAGTGCCGTGATCGACGCTTCCGGCACCTGGCGGACACCCAGCCCCGCCGGCGCTGACGGTCTTCCCGCCCTCGGTGAGAGGGCAGCGGTCGAAGCTGGGCTCCTGGAGCACCGCATGCCCGCGATCGAGGACGCCAGCCCCCTGGCGGGCCAGCACGTCGTGGTGGTCGGCAACGGGCACTCCGCGGCGACGACGATCGGGGTCCTGTCCAGGGTGGCCAAGCGTGAGCCGGGGACGCGGATCACCTGGGTGCTGCGCCGCGGCGCGGTCGGCAACACCTTCGGCGGCGGCAGCGCCGACGAGCTGCCCGAGCGCGGCGCGCTGGGCCAGCGGGCGAAGAAGGCCGTCGAAGACGGGCTCGTCGATCTCGTGACCGGGTTCCGCTCCGAGCGGGTCGTCATCGACGGCGGCCAGGCGGCGCTCGTGGCAGAAGATGGCCGCCGGCTCGCACCTGCCGCTCGGGTGTTCGTCGCCACCGGGTTCCGCCCCGACCTGTCCTTCCTCTCCGAGATCCGTCTCGACCTCGACATGCGCCTGCAGGCACCGTCGAAGATCGCTGCGGAGGTCGATCCGAACGTGCACTCGTGCGGCTCCGTGCGGGCCACCGGCGCAGCCGACCTCGAGCAGCCCGAGCCGGGCTTCTACATCGTGGGCGCGAAGTCCTACGGCCGTGCGCCGACGTTCCTCGCCCTGACCGGGTTCGAGCAGGTGCGCAGCGTCGTCGCCGCGATCGCCGGGGACCGCGAGGCCGCCGAGCGCGTGGACCTCGTCCTCCCGGACACGGGCGTGTGCGGAGGCTCCGGCCTGTTCGACGCTCCCGACCAGGAGTCTTCCGCCGGGTCGTGCTGCGCGTCGAGCCCCCAGCTCATCCAGCTCGGCACGGCACCAGCTGGCCGCTGAATCGCGGACAACAGGAAGGGGCAGGAACCAGACGGTTCCTGCCCCTTCGCACGTGCGGTACTGCTCAGCCCAGGAGGTCGGCGAGAAGGGGCTCGACGCGGCCCTTGATCTCGTCGCGGATGGGACGAACCGCCTCGATGCCCTGCCCGGCGGGGTCGTCGAGCTTCCAGTCCTCATACCGCTTGCCCGGGAAGAACGGGCAGGCGTCGCCGCAGCCCATCGTGATCACGACATCGGAGTCTTGCACCGCTTCGGTGGTGAGCACTTTTGGCTGCTCCGCAGTGATGTCGATGCCCACCTCACGCATCGCCTCGACGGCGACGGGGTTGATCTGGTCAGCGGGCATGGATCCGGCGGAGCGGACCTCGACGCGGTCACCGGCGAGCTCGCGGAGCCAGCCGGCGGCCATCTGGGAGCGTCCGGCGTTGTGGACGCAGACGAAAAGGACGGAGGGCTTCTGGTCAGTCATGGCAGTTTCCTTCAGTCAGTCGGTGAGAGTAGCGAGGAGCTCGCGGACGCGGCCCTCGATGTCATCGCGGATCGCGGCGACGCCCTCGGGCGAGGCCAGCGCTGGGTCTCCGACGGCCCAGTCCTCGTAGCGGACACCGGGGATGATCGGGCAGATGTCGCCGCAGCCCATCGTCACGACCACGTCCGCGGCGCGCACCGCGTCGTCGGTTAGCGGCTTCGGGAACGCATCCCCGGCCTCCTGCGCGCCCTCGATGTCGGTGAGCAGAGAACGCACGTGCGGGTGCACGTCCGACGCCGGGGTGGAACCTGCGGAACGGGCGACCACGCGGCCGTCCGCAAGCTGGTTGACGATCGCGGCGGCGAGCTGGGAGCGGCCGGCGTTCTGCACGCACACGAACAGCACCTGAGGCACCCCGGCCGTCCGGTCCCGGGTCAGGTCGGCCAGGCGCTGCCGGGCGAACCGCTCGGTGAGCGGGATCATGTGCGCCGTCAGCTTCGCCGAGCGCACCAGGCCGGCGTAGGACTCGCGCACGATCGCGACCACGAGATCACGGTTCAGCCCGGTCAGCTCGTCCGCGAGCTCCTCGGCGAGCCGGGTCACGCGGGCGTCCATCTGCTGCAAGGCCTTGGTCCGCGCCTGCGCGTCTTCGGGCTCGTCCATGACGGCTGCGGCGGGAGCGAACGCGTCGAGGAGGGCCGCGACGGCGCGCTGCTTGCCCGGCGCGATGCGGTAGTACACCCAGGTGCCACGGCGCTCCGAGAACAGCATCCCGGTCTCCTTCAGCACTCTCAAATGGTGCGAGACCGTCGGCTGCGACACCTCGGCGAGCTCGGCGAGATCGCACACGCAGGACTCGCCGCGCGGATCAGTCGCGATCGCGGACAGCATCCGCAGCCGCAGCGGATCAGCGAGCGCCTTCAGTGCGCCGGCAACGGTTGTCGCGGCCTCGGTGCCGATGGCATGCGTCGCGGACGGCGCGCACGCCTCCGTGTCGGAGATGACGGCGGTATCGGTCATGACATCCTCGATTCGACAGCGTAGGGGTCGGTGCGAAACCAGGCCTTCGCGGCCCAGAGCGAGACGTAGACGAGACCGACCAGCACGGGCACCTCGATCAGCGGGCCGACAACGCCCGCGAGGGCCTGCCCGGAGGCCGCGCCGAAGGTGCCGATAGCGACCGCGATGGCGAGCTCGAAGTTGTTGCCCGCAGCGGTGAACGCGAGCGTCGTCGACCGTGCATAGCCGAGACCGAGGCCCTTGCCGAGCAGCAGCCCCGCGAACCACATCAGGCCGAAGTAGACCAGCAACGGCAGCGCGATCCGCGCCACGTCGAGAGGCTTCGCCAGCACCGCGTCGCCCTGCAGCGCAAACAGCAGCACGATCGTGAACAGCAGCCCGTACAGCGCCCACGGGCCGACGGCGGGGAGGAACTTCTCCTCGTACCAGGCGCGGCCATGGCGCTTCTCGCCGATCCATCGCGACGCGAAGCCCGCCACCAGTGGCACGCCGAGGAAGACGAGAACGTTCAGCGCGATCTGCCAGACGGAGACCTCCAGGCCCTGCGCTTCCAGGCCCAGCCAGCCGGGCAGCACCGTGAGGTAGAACCACCCCAGCACCGAGAACATCACGACCTGGAAGACCGAGTTGATCGCGACGAGCACCGCCGTGGCCTCGCGGTCGCCGCAGGCGAGGTCGTTCCAGATCACGACCATCGCGATGCAGCGCGCGAGACCCACGATGATCAGCCCGGTCCGGTACTCGGGCAGGTCCGGCAAGAAGATCCATGCGAGGGCGAACATCACCGCAGGCCCCACGAGCCAGTTCAGGACGAGCGAGGAGACGAGGAGCTTCTTGTCCCCGGTGACCGCGGCGACCTTGTCGTAGCGGACCTTCGCGAGCACCGGGTACATCATCACCAGCAGTCCCAGTCCGATGGGGACCGAGATCCCGCCGACCTCCATCGCGGCCAGCGCGTCCGAGAGGGCGGGCACGAAACGGCCGAGCAGGAGACCTGCGACCATGGCGAGACCGATCCACAGCGGCAGCCACTTGTCGAGGGTGGAGAGCCGCTTCGGGGCGGTGCGGATCAAAGTGTCGGTCATACGAGCAGCTCCTCGATCTTCGCGATGTAGACCGGCTTCGGATGCGCGCCGATCAGCACGCCCACCCGTTCCCCGTCCCGGTAGAAGCCGAGAGTCGGGATCGAGGTGACTCCCGCCGCGGCAACCGTCTCGGGGTTCTGGTCGGCGTCCAGCTTGACGATCTTCACCCGCCCCGCGTACTCGCCGGCGAGCTGGTCCAGGATCGGAGCGATCGCCCTGCACGGGCCGCACCAGGTCGCCCAGATGTCGACCACGACGGGCAACTCGGACTCGAGCACCTCCGCCTGGAAAGTGGCGTCGGTGACGGGGGTGACGGCGCTCATGCGAAGACCTCCAGAACGGACTCGGAAACGTTGGCGGGTGCGAGGTTCGACAGGTAGTGCTGGGCGTCCTGCGCCGCCGCGCAGCCCGTTCCCGCGGCGGTGATCGCCTGCCGGTACGTGTGATCGACCAGGTCCCCGGCTGCGAACACCCCGACCAGGTTCGTCCGCGTCGACGGGTGCGCGACCCGCACGTAACCATCCGCGTCGGTGTCGACCTGACCGGTCACGAGCTCGGAGCGCGGGTCGTGCCCGATCGCGACGAACACCCCGGTCGCGTCGAGCGTGCGCTCGACCCCGGTGGCCGTGTCGCGCAGTATGAGCCCGGTGACCTGCTCGTCGCCGAGGATCGCGGCGACCTCGCTGTTCCACGCGACCTCGATCTTCGGGTCGTTCAGCACGCGCTGCGCCATGATCTTCGACGCCCGGAACTCGTCCCGCCGGTGCACGACGGTCACCTTCGACGCGAACCGGGTGAGGAACAGCGCCTCCTCCATCGCGGAGTCCCCGCCGCCGACCACGACGATGTGCTGCTCGCGGAAGAAGAACCCGTCGCAGGTCGCGCACCATGACACTCCGTGCCCGGACAGGCGCTCCTCCTCGGGGAGGCCGAGCTTGCGGTAGGCGGAGCCCATCGTCAGGACCACCGCGCGGGCTCGATACATGACGCCATTTCCGGTCTCGATAACCTTCTTGTCGTCGGCGAGGTCGAGGCGGATCGCGTCGTCGTAGACGATTCGAGCGCCGAACCGCTCGGCCTGCGCCCGCATCGACTCCATCAGCTCCGGGCCCTGCACGCCGTCGACGAAGCCCGGGAAGTTCTCCACCTCGGTCGTCGTCATCAGTGCACCGCCCGCGGTCACCGAGCCCGCGATCACGACCGGCGCGAGACCCGCACGCGCCGCGTAGACCGCCGCCGTGTATCCGGCGGGACCGGACCCGACGATGACCAGTTCGACTTCTTGATTCGACATGCTTCTATATTGACATCTATCGAATCAATCCGCGAGTTCGCGATGGCTTTGTCACCGGATGTTCACCTACCGTGCTCAGGCATGGCCGCCAACACCCTTCGCGCGTGAACCTCCGCATCATCGACGAAAAAGGCGCGAAAAGTGCACTCTTCAACAATCGGACCTACCAGTATCACTCGCACGGCGCCGACCGCTACCGCGCACCGAAGTCAAAGGGATCGCGCTGTGCCTCCGGTACCTAGGCGCCAGGCAACACCTTGCCCGCGACTACCTCGCGTCGACGCCGAACGCGCGCAATAACGGCACCCGCGGGATCATCCGGCGCGGTCCGAGCTGCACCGTGGGGATGGTTCCGCTCTCGATGCCGAGCTTGATCGTGCGGTAGTCGACGCCGACGAGCTTGGCGGCATCCTTCATCGTCAGGGCGAGTGAAGTGTCTGTCTTGTTCATGTCCTTCTCCTCCGGTGAGCAATGTGTGTCATCACTTGCCCACACCATACTCCGACCGTGAGCAATCCGCGACATGTATTGCTCACCGCTCGAGATCTGTGAAAAGCTCGCGTCATGAGTGACGTGGCAGTTGAGGTGACCGACAGCGAGCGAATCGACGTCGGTGACAGCGTGAGCATCCCCAAAGCGTGGGACGTTGTCGCCACCGGTGAGGCCAACGTCGCAGGAACGATCCGACTGCACGTGGTGTTCGACGAGACGCTCCGCCGCACCGTCGCGGCGTCGGTCGGTGTCGATCGACCAGGGGAGGGGGCGGAAGTGACCGCTGCCGCACTCCGCGACGTACGCGTGCAGTACCTCGTCGCGCTCTCATCGATGCGCGTGGTCGACGTGGCCCGCCAGACTGGTGAAAGCAAATCTCTCCACGAGTACTTCGAGGAGCTCAACTCGCGCACCGATCGAACCTACGAGGAGACCGTGCGGCAAGCGGTGACGCTGTACCGGATCGCGGCAACGGTGAACTTGGCGCCTCTCAAGCTTGTCTCGGAGCAACTCGGCGTGAGCGTCAGCACGGCCACTCGCATGATGGCCCGCGCCCGTGAAGCCGGCCTCGCCGTCGACCTGATCACCCGAGAGACGCATAACAGAATGCGAGCCGAGGAAGAGGATCGGGCGCGCCCGCACCAGGTTCCGGGATCCTCTTCCGGCCCATCGATCGGCATGTGACAGCAATCTGACCCGTGTAGCACCGTTCAGGCGCTTTGCTCAACAAATCCCGACATGAGGTAGCAAACTTGTCAGAAACAGCGGACTGAGAATTTCGTCAGGCTCGACGCCGAAGGCATCCCATTTCCGCCTCGCGCGGGTCTCGACTGCGTGAGCAGAGCGCAGACAGTCAGACCGACGTTCTGGAGGCCCCGGGGCTGCGCACGAGTGTTCGTGGATCAGGCTTCGGGCACCCTCGCGCGTCGGCGCGCGCTGGCGGACACGCTAGCGTACCTGCGCGAGGGAGACACCCTCGTCGTGACGAAGCTCGACCGTCTCGGCAGATCCGTGAAGAACCTGAAGGAGATCGCCGAGGAGCTTGAACGCCGCGATGTCGGACTGCGTGCGCTGTCGCAGGGTATCGACACGACGCCGGGCGGGAGGCTGTTCTTCCACATGCTGGCCGCCATCGCCGAGTTCGAGCGCGACCTCATCGTCGAGCGGACGAAGGGCGGGCTTCCAGCGCGCGCGCCCGAGGCCGCAAGGGCGGAGCGAAGACGAAGATGTCGCGCGCGAAGGTCCGTCGGGCACGGGCAATGTACGACGAGAGGGCGTAGACCCTCCAGGAGATCGCCGACGTGATCGGAGTGTCACGGCCGACAATCTACCGGGATCTGACCGACACGCGCTGACGCCCGCCCCGTGCGGCGGGGCGGGCGTCAGCGTTCAGAACGTCGGCAGGTTGACGAGGTTGTTCGTCCACTTCCCGTCGGCGTGTGTGCGCAGGTACGGCTTCCCCTGATCCGGACGCACGACCGCGACGTTGACGCGGCTACTACCGCTGCCGACGTACGCCGAGTTGGCGGGCTTGTCCACCCAGTCGACTAATGTCGGCTTGTCGGTGTCTCCGGTTCCCGTGCCGCCGATCTCGCGCCACTTGTATCGGACGATCTCGTCCTCGGTGTGTCGTGTGCTGCCGAATCTCACGTGCGTGATCTCGATTGCCATGGCCATCCCCTTTCGTCACGACGGTCGCGACATGGGAGCAGTATGTCGGACCCATCCGACATCTCCCTTCTGCTGCGGGTCTGGGTGCTTAGACGACGGTGGACAGGTCGCGGGCGGACGGCATCCAGAGAAGATCCCGTGTGCTGCAGCAGCAGGTTCAGTGGCTGCGCCCAACATGGATTGTGTCGCGACTGGTATATCCGAGAGCGCGCCAGTCGCGCATAGGGACATCCAAACGAACGATAGTTGTATCAATGTTGTGCCGCAGGGTATGCTTCCGATGGGCTTTACCCATCTTCCACGTGTCCCCAGCGTGGTATTGTCGGCATGGATCAAGGAGATGACCATGAAGCACATGGAGGGTTTCGTCGCCGCCGGAGAAGTCGTGGCAGACGAGCGCGCGCGCATCGCTTTCGGCAAGGCAGGAGTGCGCCGGGACGACCGCTACGCGGTGGCCGTGAACGACGACGGGGAAATCCTCCTTACGCCCCTCGTCTCCATCCCCAAGCGCGAGCTCATCGTCTGGGAGAACCAGCTCGTCCGCCAGGACCTCGCAGAGGGCCTGCGCCAGAGCGCAGCCGGCGAGGTCGTCAGCCTCGGCAACTTCGAAGAGTTCGCCGACGACGAGATCGACGAGGAAGACGACGAGGTCTAGGCCTTGTCATTCACCCTCTCATTCACGAAGAAGGCCAAGCAGCAGTTCGAAGCTCTTGACCAGCCGTCCAGCCAGGTGCGCTTCAAGAAGGTGCGGAAGACGTTCGGTCTTCTGCAGCGGGACCCGAGGTACAACGGACTGAACTCTCATAAGTACAGTTCCATCTCGGGCGCGAACGGTGAAGACGTTTGGGAGTCGTACGTCGAGAACAAGACGCCCAGTGCCTGGCGGGTGTTCTGGCATTATGGTCCCGGGGACGGGGAGATCACGATTGTGAGCGTTGCTGCCCACCCCAACTAGGGAGGGTGAGGGATGGACGCGGAGTCGCGGCTCATAGCCGAAGCGGTGGTGACGTACGCCGACGCGTGCACGCTGCCGACACTCACTCCCGGTTGCCCTTACTACCGGATTGAGAACGGGTCGCCGACGTGTTCAGAGGAATGCCGGGCGTTGTCCGAGAAGCTCGGAGTGAACTCCCGCGGTGAGCACCGGACGCAGATCGGCGGGCTCGTCATGCGCGGCCGGGCGATCCCCATCCGCGCGGCTGGCGGGATGCGTGACTACGACGCGACGCGGGAGTACATCACTGACCGCGACAAAGAGCCGCGCGACCAGAGCACGGCGTCGCTGTTGTTGTCGTTGGGCAATGCGTTGGTCACGAACGTCCTGAACGGGGAGGCTACGCGCCTAGAGCATGCACTGAATCTCTGGGGCGAAGCGGAGAAGCGTATCGGCGCCATTGAATCCGTCTTCCACAGTGGACTCGCGCAGCAGATGGCCTCAGCCGTCGTCGTCCGAGTCGCACTCGAGCACCTCAACCGGGAGGGTCGGGTCGACATCGAGGACGTCATCGGCGCCCCTGTCTTCGACAAGACTGCGGACTGGTGGGAGGCTGCGAGTCGCTCCGCGGAGGAGACAGCGACGACCACGACGCGACGCGGATTCGCGGAGACCGCAGATCGGCAGTTTCTGCGCAACGCACTCCCTCATCTCTTCGACAACGAGGCCGAGATCGACGACCTGGTCGCCCATCCGGTCATCGCCCACACACTGACCCCCACCTTCCGACGCCGTGTGGTGCGGTGGCTGATGAACATGCTGTCCATCGACCTCGAGGTGGCCCTCAGCGGCCGTCCCCCACATGCGCCGTTGTTCGCAGCCCATGAACCCATGCCGACGAGAGACGCGGTGGGGCTGTGGCTCTGGGAAAGGTTCACGGTCACCCGCGTCGACGAGTGGAGCGCCGGGTCACTGGCACTCGAATGGGACTGGGCATCCAACGGGAACGACGTGCACTGCGACGCCCGCGCGATGGCGGAACGGGTCGTGGACGCCGAGACCACCAGCCGGCTGGCAATGACTCGCAGTCTGCATAGCTACGCGCGACCCGTCTACGAACACGGGTTCGTGTCCTCCGAGTACGCCGAGCGTGCATCCAGGCTGCTGGTCGATGGACGGTGGGAGGAAGCGAGTCAGATCTTTCAAGGCCTGGTGGGGCTCTCCCCGGGAGATGCCGAAGCCTGGAACAACCTCGGGTTCTGCCGCCTGGCGGCCGATCCGAAGGAAGCCATCATCATGCTCCGGCGCGCGGAGGCGCTGAGCCGAACGCCCTCGCTCCTGACAGCGGCGAACATCGCCCTCGCGCTGCACCTCACGGGCGACGACGGTGAAGCGCTGAAGACCGGACGAGCAGCGCTGGGATGGGATGCGCCCGCGAACGCCGCAAGCGCGTGGCTGTGGGAGCATCCCGTCGGCGAGGAGTACGACGCCGAACTCGTGCTCGGTGACTTCCCGAGTGTCCGGGACTACCTTACTGACCTGCTCGACCACATCGAGACGGCCGAGTGCAACCAGATCCCTGGGCCCGACTCGGAGGTCTCCGTCCTCACCCCGTGAGCAAGGTCAGCGCACCGTGACCGTCGGCGACTCGACGAGGACCTTCACCGCGTCTTCCGGCCCATCGATCGACATCTGACAGCAATCTGACCCGCGCAACACCGTTCCGGCGCTTTGCTCAACGGATGCCGACAAGAGGTAGCAAAGTGCTCAAGATCAGCACGTGGCGAATTCGTCAGGCTCGACGCCGGAAGTATCCCATTTCGGCATATGTCGGAGAGCCGCTCCAGTACTGGCATTTGGGGCCGCGGCGTGGCCGCTTTTTGGCCGCATCCTATTTCCAACCGGCGGTTTTCGGACGTCTTTCGATGTCGTCACGACCTCCAAAATCCGCGTAATTACGCGGAAGTTGTCGTTTCATGTCGGTATGCGAATTGCCCAATTTGCATTCGAGTCCCTCCAGGGGCACCGTCTGTTCTCTCTCGAAGAGGTCGCGGGTTCTTCACCCTGTCGCTCCGGCCGGCTCCCCGCACACGAGAATGGCGACGGAATCGGCGTAATGAACTGACCGTCGTCGAGTCTCTTCGAGTGCGTGGGGGAGCGACGATCCCGTGCGACACCGGATCTCATAGTCGAGCAGTACCGAGCACAAGGGCCGTGATGGTGACAGACAACAACAAACGATGGGGAGTGGGCCGAACCGGGGCCTGGATCGCCGCGGCAGCGGTGGCACTGAGTGCACTTGCTGCCCCGATGGCTGCGACAGCCGCGCCAGCCGTGGATCTCGAGACGGGGGACACGGTCTATATCGGCGGCAAGCAGGGCTATGGCGGCACGGGCGTGTTCCCGCTGTGGCCGGGCGATGCTCAGGACGGCGACCCTCTCTTCTGGGCGTATTGCCTGGAGAACCAGGTCGACGCGAGGACCAGCGCGACAGGGGTGGTCGGTGACGTAGGGGACTACGTCGGCACCAACTACTTCACGGACCCGACGGTACAGGGCAAGGTCCTGTGGGTGCTCGCGAACAGCTACCCTGCGCTCTCGCTCGACGAGTTCGGTACCGCCGCGGGCGTTCCGGAGATCTCCCGCAACGACGCGATCGAGGCGACGCAGTATGCCATCTGGCGATACACCGACCTGACGTTCGATGCGAACTGGGACTTCGAGACGCAGGATTCCGCGGATGCGTACTGGTACTTGATCAACGGTGCGAACGCCTCTTCGGGTCTGAGTCCCGATGACTTCGAAGTGACCGCGTCCGTCGAGTCGCCCCCCACGCCGCAGACAGCCGATTCCCTGGTCGGGCCGTTCACCGTCACGACCAACCAGTCGACCGTATCGGTCAGCAGCGACGGAGATGCGGTGATCACCGACGCCGTGGGGAACCCCATCGACACGGATGCCGTGGTCGACGGGCAGCAGCTCTACCTCGACCTGCGAGGCACGAGCGCAGCGGGCTCTGCCACCATCACCGTCAGCGCCCGGGGGTCGAGCAGCACGGGGAACATCATCTCCGTCCCCACCGTCGCCGGCACGACCCCGACGGAAGAGGACCACGCGCAGAGCCTCATCCTGGTCACGCCGAGTGAGACCACGACGACGGCCCAGGGCACCGTCGAATGGGCGGCATTGCCGGTTCCAGCGATCAGGACGTCATTGGTGGACGCGGCTGATGGTGATCGGGTGCTGCCGTGGAGCGGAGGATCGGTGACGGACACGGTCGCGTTCCAGAATCTCACGCCGGGCACGGAGTACACGCTGACGGGTGAGCTCATTCGGAAGGCGGACGGTTCGACGACGGGCATCACGGGCTCGACGACGTTCACGCCGACCGAGCCCGACGGCAGCGTCGAGGTGTCGTTCGTGGTTCCCGAGGGATTCGCCGGTGAGGTCCTGGTCGCTTTCGAGCGTCTGTTCCTGGGGGAGGCGACGGGCGATCCTGTCGCCGTCCACGAGGACATCGATGATCCGGCTCAGACCGTCACCGTCGAGGAGGCGCCCGTCACCCCGACGGAGCCGAGCACGCCGTCCCAGCCGAGCACGCCGTCCCAGCCGAACTCGCCGACGCAGCCGAACTCGCCGACGCAGCCGGATGCCTCGGAGCCGTCGGAGGGACGGCTCGCGACGACGGGAGCCACGCTTCCTGTCGTCGGTGTCGCAGCGGCGGCGATCATGGTGGCGCTGGGGACAGCCCTTCTTCGGATGCGCCGGGCGCGCTCCGAACTCTGAGTCGTTCTGACCGCAACAGCAGGCCCGGCATCCTTCGATGCCGGGCCTCTGCGCTTCCTCCCTGATCAACGAGGCAGCGCTGCGGCCGGCGAGAGGAACTCTCTCAGATCTGCGACGAGCGCCCCGCTGGCCTCCTCGGCCACGTGATGCCCGCTGTCGATACGAGCCTCCTTCGGCTCTGCGATCGTCCAAGGGCGCCAGACGGCGAGCGGATCGTCGTACAGCGACAGGAGGTCATCACGGAGAGACCAGATGAGGAGGGTCGGCGACGCGATCCTGCGCCCGGCGGCGCGGTCGGCGTCCTCGTGCTCCCTGTCGATCGTCAGCCCCGCCCGGTAGGCCTCGAGCATCGGCGAGGATCACGCGCTCCGGGATCTGCGGCTGCGCGAAGAAGAACCAGTGCCACCACGCGGTGGCGAAGCGGTCATCGGCTCGACGAAGATGCTCGCTGATCGGCAGACAGTCCACGAGCGCCAGCCGTCGCACCGCCTCCGGATGGTCGAGCGCCAGTCGAAGGGCGACATAGCTCCCGCGGTCGTGCCCGACGAGGTCGAAGCGACCATGGCCCAGCTCGCGAGCGACCTGCAGCATGTCGTTCGCCATCACGCGTTTCGAGGCCTGTGAATGATCCGCCGCCGGTGGTGGCGCAGTCGATGCTCCGTACCCCCGAAGGTCCGGGCAGATCACGGTGAACCCGAGGTCCACGAGAAGGGGAGCCACGCGATGCCAGGTGGAGGATGTGCGCGGATGGCCGTGCAGAAGCATCACTGCAGGTCCTTCGCCGCCGAATCGGCAGAAGATGGTCGCGTCGTCCGTCCGGACGTGCGCCTCGGAGAATCCGGAGAACACCGCGTCCTGGAACCGGTCCTCAGCCTGCCATCGCCTGGAGACGCGTGCGGAGCTCCTCGCTGGTGTGGGTCTCCTGATCGAGATTCTGCTGGAGCAGCTTCGCCGCCTCCGTGCTCTGTGCGTTCACGGCGAGGATCAGGGACGTGTACGCGGCGATCTCGTAGTGCTCGTTCCCCAGCGCGGAGGCGAGTGCGACCTGATCGCGCAAGGCGGGGGCGGCGCGCTTGATCAGCGATTCGGCCTGGCGCGAGATGCCCTTCGTGCTCGGCGACGGAGCCGTCGATGCCGGCAGCTCCAGAACGCGGAACACCTGCTGCAGATTGGCGATCTGCTCCCGGGTCTCCTCCTGATGGTGCCGGAACAGCTTCTTCACATCCGTCGACTTCGCGGCGCCGGCGAGCTCCTTCAGCGCGGCCAGGGAGTCGTTCTCCATCGTCAGTGCTGTGCGGAGCTGGAAGCGGATGAGGTCCTGCGGGGATTCGAGCACCGTCTGGGACATGGCCATTCCTTTCGTCGGAGGACTCACCGTACGGTGCTCGCGCCAGACGCCATGAGGGGCTTGATTTCCGCGTCGCGGAGCACTATCGCGTCCGTGAACGGGGTCGCTCCGCAGGGCCGGCGTCAGGCCACGAGCGGCAGCAAGGACGCCAGGAAACCCAGGATCGCGGCGCCGAGCATGACGGCCGCGAGCACCAGGCAGACGCGCACGGCCGGAGACCGCTTCTCGAATCGCATGCGCTCCGGATCCCGCGTGGAGACGAAGCCGGGCACGGTCGTGCGATCGGCGTACGTCGCGTGCTCCCGCACGCTCAGCGGACGCGTGCAGGTGCGCCCCTGGACGCTCCAGAGCGCGAAACTGCGGTCGTCGATGTCGTCGAGGATCGTCACGGAGGCCGGGGCGTACGCCCCCTCGGCCAGGCGGATCATGAGACCGATCGCCAGCAGCGGGATGCCCGCCAGCACGCCGATCCAGGACAGCAGGTCGCCGATCGTGCCGACGATGTCGACCGCGCTCATGAGCCGGAACCGGATGCGAACAGGCTCGTTGTCACGCGGCTTCCTTCCGACCTGCGCACACGCTGCGCTTCCTCGACGTTAGCGCACGCCGTCACGCCCGACGCGCCATGGTCGCCGTCCCGCGCACTGGTGCCCTCCGCGCCTGTCGCTCGAGTCGGCGCAGCAGCGGCGTGAGCTGCTGCTCGGCGGTCGACGGATGCTCGGGATGCCATTGCACCCCGGTGATCGGCGCGGTCTCGTGCACGACCGCCTCGACGACGCCGTCTCCCGCGCGAGCGGCGACGCGCAGCCCCGCCCCCAGCGCGTCGACGGCTTGATGGTGCGTGCAGAGCACCGGGAGGTCAGCATCCACGTCGCCGGCGAGATCCACGTCGTTCTCGAGCCGCACGTGCGACCGCACGAACGGATCCGTGCCTCGACCGCGGTGCCGTTCCACGGTGGGCAGATGCTGCACGAGCGTTCCACCGAGCGCGACGTTGATCACCTGGAGTCCGCGGCAGATCCCGAGCACGGGCTTTCGCTGCTGCAACGCCTCGAGGACGACCGCGATATGCGTGCTGTCCGTACGCGGCTCGTGGTGTCCGGAACCCGGGTACTCGACTCGGTCGCCGTACAGCCGCGGATCGACGTCCTCGCCGCCCATGAGGACGATGAGGTCGGCGCGGCGTGCGGCCGCATGGGTCTCGGCGGTCGCGATCTCCGCGGTCGGTACCAGGATCGGCTCCCACCCCAGACGGATCACGGACTGCGCCGCCGACGCGTTCAGCGCGTCGAGCTCGGCCTGATATCCGGCCGCGTGCGGCCTGCGGGTGCGCAAGTGCAGGAGCGCGACTCGATGGGTGGTGGGCATTGCGTCTCCGGTCGTTCCCGGTCCGTGTCACCCACACGAACCCTCAGTGCTGCGGAATCACAGCCATCCTGTCGCCCGGGCTTTGCGCGGCGGCGTCGGGGGCGTTACCGGGATGTTTCGGCGTGCGCACGGCGCACCATCGGATGCCGTCCGCGGACCGGAACTCGATCACCGTCAGCGCCGCGGAGCCGATCGGCCGCACGTCGTGTCGCGTGAGGACTTGTTCCGTGTGAGGGGCCGCGTCCACGACATAGGCGGCTTCGAAGAGCGCCCACAGCCGTCCGGCCGTCACCTCCTCGCCATGCGCGTCCGCGTCCGCCTGCACGTGGCGGGCGAAGTCGATCTGCATCCGCCGCGGGAGCGTCACCCCGAACGCGGACTCGAGCAGGTGGGCGATCCCGCCCTTGCCCGACTGCGAGTTCACCCGGATCACCGCGTCGTAGTCGCGACCGAGGTCCCCGGGGTCGACCGGCAGGTACGGGACGCGCCACGCGGCCTCCCGCTCGGGCGTCCCTTCGGCCGCAGCACGCTCACGGTGCTCGGCGAATCCCTTGCGGATCGCATCCTGGTGCGTGCCGCTGAACGCCGTGTGCACGAGATCACCGACATAGGGATGCCGCGGATGCACCTCGATGCGGTTGCACTCCTCGACGGTGCGGCGGATCTCGTCGATGTCCGAGAAATCGATCATGGGGTCGACGCCCTGCGCGTGCAGGTTCAGCGCGAGGATCGCAATGTCCACGTTCCCGGTGCGCTCGCCGTTGCCGAACACGCACCCCTCGACGCGCTCGGCTCCGGCCAGCACCGCCAGCTCGGCACAGGCGACGCCGGTGCCTCGGTCGTTGTGCGGATGCACGGACAGGATGACGCCGTCGCGCCGTCCCAGATTGCGGTGCATGTACTCGATCTGATCCGCGTACACATTGGGCGTCGCGATCTCCACGGTCGCCGGGAGATTCAGGATCACCGGGCGCTCGGGAGCGGCATCCCACAGGGTGGTCATGGCGTCGCACACGTCGAGGGCGTAGTCCGGCTCGGTGAGGTTGAAGACCTCCGGGGAGAACTGGAACCGGACATGCGGGAGATCGCCCGCGAGCGCGAGCACGTCGCGGCCGGCATCCAGGATCAGTCTCTTGAGCTCCTCGCGGTCTCGCCCGAGCACGACGTCTCGCCAGGTCGGTGCCGTCGCCGTGTACATGTGGATGACCACGGGGTTGCGGATGCCGCGGATGGACGCGACCGTCTGCTCGATGAGATCGCGGCGGGCGGCCGTGAAGACGACGATCGTGACATCCTCGGGGGCGAGGTCCGACTCGGCGATGAGCCGGACGAAGTCGAAGTCGGTGCGGGATGCCGAGGGGTACCCGACCTCGATCTCCTTGTAGCCCATGGCGACGAGCAGTTCGAAGAACCGTCTCTTGCGCTGCGGGTCCATCGGCTCGGCGAGCGCCTGGTTGCCGTCGCGCAGGTCGACCGGGACCCACAGGGGTGCGTGAGTGAGCCGTCGCGACGGCCATGTCCGCTCGGTCAGCGGCACGGCGACGCGATCGAACACCGACGCGTATCGGTACGAGGGCATCTGAGAACGCTGCTGGCGGTTCCAGTGCGGTGCGGACGCGGGGACGCCGCCGGCGGGTGTGGACAGGGTGGGGAAGGCGATGGACATGATTCCTCGGCACGTCGAAGGGGATCGACCGGTCGGCGACGACGCCACGACGGGGATCCGGTCTGGTCACGACCCGTCGTGGCGACGAAGGAGGAGGAGCCCGATGTGCATGGCGCTACGTTAGCAACTCCTCAGACAAGTTGACAAGTTAGGATGATGCGCATGGTTCAGATCCGCCGCACGCCGCTCGCCGATCAGGCTGCAGATCTCCTGCTCGACCGCATCCGCTCGGGGGAGTGGGTGCTCGGGCAGAAGCTGCCGGGGGAGACGACACTCGCCCCGCAGCTGGGAGTCGGCCGCTCGACGGTGCGCGAGGCGATCCGTCAGCTCGCCGGTCGCGGCGTTCTCGCCGCGAGGCAGGGGTCGGGCGTCTACGTCCTCGCGCTGGACGCCCCCGAGGATTGGGACGCCGTGCTGCGCCGCGCCGACATCGCCGCCGTCATCGAGGCGCGCATCGCCATCGAGAGCGAAGCGGCGTCACTCGCCGCCGAGCGTCGAACGGCGACCGACCTGCGCACGATCCGTCGAGCCCTCACGGGCCGCGACAACGACGCCGAGGGCATCGAGGCGCATGTGGACGCGGACACGGCCTTTCACCGCAGCATCATCGCCGCCGCACACAATCCGATCCTGCTCGAGCTGTTCGACGGGTTCACGCCGCGCCTGCGTCAGGCCATGGTCGAGATGCTGCGCCTCCGGCCGCTCCACGGCGGGCCCGCCGATCAGGAACGCCACGCGCGGTTGGCCGATGCGGTCGCCGCGAGGGACGCCGGCGCGGCGGCATCCGAGAGCAGAGCGCACCTGAACGAGCTGAAGGAGGGTCTGCGATGAGCGACGAGGTCCTGCGGCTCGATGCCGTCACCTTCCGGCGCAACGGCACGCACATCCTGCACGGGATCGACCTCGTCGTCCACCGAGGCGAGCACTGGGCCCTGCTCGGACCGAACGGCGCAGGCAAGAGCACGATCCTCGGTTTCTGCGGAGCGCAGACGCACCCCACCTCGGGGACCGTCGACGTGCTCGGCCGCCGGCTCGGACGTGTGGACATGCAGGAGCTGCGACGCCACATCGGGCATGTCAACCCGCGACATCCGATCCGCATGCCGCTGACCGCCCTGGACGTGGTGCTCACCGGCTTCACCGGAACCATCGATCAGGCGATCCGCTGGACCCCGTCGACGGCGGAGCGGAGCCGCGCGACGGATCTGCTCGCGATGGTGGGGCTGCATGATCGCGCCGAGCTCATCTGGCCGACCATGTCGCAGGGCGAGCGGGGCCGGACGCTCATCGCCCGTGCGCTCGCCGCTGATCCGTCTCTCCTCCTGCTCGACGAGCCGACCACGGGACTGGACGTCGCCGCGCGCGAGCAGCTGCTCGAGACGATCGACGACCTCTCCCGCACCGAGGCCGATCTCGCCTCGATCCTCGTGACGCATCATCTGGAGGAGCTCCCGGAGACGACGACCCACGCCATGGTCATCGCCGAGGGTCGGGTCCTCGCCGCGGGGCCGGTGGCGGAGACGATCACCTCGGAACTGATCAGCGACGCGTTCCGGCATCCCATCGATGTCGCCCATGACGACGGGCGTTGGAGCGCACGAGCGCGTCGGCGGACCGTGGTCTGACGCGAGCGCTCAGCGTTCGCCCCGGGACAGTCTCGAGGGCCACCAGATCGCTCGGCCGATGTCGTACGTCAGGGCGGGCACGAGCAGGGAGCGCACCACGAAGGTGTCGAGCAGAACGCCGAATGCGACGATGAACGCGAGTTGCACGAGGAACAGGATCGGGATCACCGAGAGCGCCGCGAACGTCGCGGCCAGCACCAGGCCGGCCGACGTGATGACTCCTCCGGTGATGGCGAGGCCCCGCAGGATGCCCTCCCGTGTCCCGTGCTTCAGCGACTCCTCGCGCACTCGGGTCATGAGGAAGATGTTGTAGTCGATCCCGAGCGCGACGAGGAAGACGAACCCGTACAGGGGCACCGCCGGATCGGCCCCGGGAAAGTGGAAGATCCCGTTGAACACGAGGGCAGAGACCCCCATGGCCGTTCCGAACGACAGCACCGTGGTGAGGATCAGCAGCACCGGCGCCAGGATCGAGCGCAGCAGCAGCATCAGGATCAGCATGATCACGACGAGGATCACGGGGATGATGAGCGTGCGGTCATGGATCGACGCGTCGTTCGTGTCGACGGCCGTCGCCGTGACCCCGCCGACGAGAGCGCCGGTGCCGTCGAACTCGTCGCGCAGCTCGCGGACCGTGGCGGCGGCGGCATCCGAATCCGCGGCATCCGTGAGCGTCGCCTGGAGGAGGACGTCGCCGTCGACCACCGTGGGATCCGGAGCGGGCGTGCCCGGCGCCCCGACGGGCTGGATGCCGTCCTCGGTGACCGGAGCAGTGCCGCTCGGGGAGTCCGCCGCCGTCACCGACACGGACTCCACGCCGCTGTTCGCGAGCAGCACGTCCGCGGCGTCCTGCAGCGCGTCCTCCGGCACGACGACGTAGGCCGGGCTGCCCGACCCGCCGGGGAAGTGCTCGCCCAGCGCCTCCTGACCGTCCCGCGCCTGGGACGAGCCGAGCACGAGGTCCGACTGCGGGACTCCCGACGCGTTCAACTGGGTGACCCCGGCAGCACCCGCCAGCAGCACGAGGGTCGTCACGATCCAGATCACGCGCGGGCGTCGGCTGATGAGGCCGGCCAGGCGGGTCCAGAGTCCGTGGGCGGGCATGCCGTTCTCGGCCGCGACGACCTCCGGCTCGAACGCGGGACGGCGCGGCCAGAACGCCGCTCGACCGAACAGGAGCAGCAGGGCGGGCAACAGGGTGAGCGCCGAGAGCATGGCGAACACGATGCCGATCGACGCCACCGGACCCAGCGTGCTGTTGGACTTCAGATCGCTCAGCAGCAGGCACAGCAGCCCGGCGATCACGGTGCCGCCGGACGCGAGGATCGGTTCGAAGGATCCCTTCCACGCGCCGAGCACGGCGGCGCCGGAGTCCTTCGTGGCGCGCAGCTCCTCGCGGAAGCGGGCGACGAACAGCAGCGCGTAGTCCGTGGCGGCGCCGATCACGAGGATGAACAGGATGCCCTGGGTCTGTCCGCTGAGCAGCAGGATCTCGGCCTTCGCGAGCCACCACACCGTCAGCAGGGCGACGCACAGGGCGAACAGGCTCGTCGCCAGCACGACGACCGGGAGCAGGAGAGACCGGTACACGAGCACCAGGATCACGAGCACCGCGAGCAGCGCGACGCCCAGCAGCAGTCCGTCGATGCCGGCGAAACCTGCCACGAGGTCAGCGCTGAATCCCGCGGGACCGGTGATGAACACGGTCACGCCCGCGGGCGCGGCGTCCGAGAGCTCGGTCTCGAGCGCGGACACCGTCTCGCCGAGGTCGGCTTCGCTGAGCACCGGGATGAACGCCTGCGCGGCCATGCCGTCCTCGGAGACCAGCGCGGGGGAGACGTCCGCGCCGACGCCCTCGATATCGGGGGCGTCCACCACGGCATCCGAGATCTCATCGAGCTGTGCCTGCGTGAGCTCCTCGTCGCCGAGGAACACCGCGATCGCCGGGATCGCATCGGTGTCGTTGAACTCGCCGAGCAGCTGCTGCACCTCGGTCGCCTCGGCGCTCTCCGGCAGGTAGCTGGTCTGGTCGTTCGATGAGACCTCGTCGACCTTGCCGAACAGCGGCCCTCCGAACGATGCGGCCGTGAGCCAGACCAGGATCAGGGCGACCGGGAGGAGGACCCGCGCCCAGGAGTGCCTGCGCACGCGGGTGCGGGTCCGAGGTGCGGAGTCGGTCGTGCGAGGCATGAAGGCCTTTCGGTTGCGTGCGGATCGGAGAGGCCTGGGCGTCAGCCCAGCCAGGCGAGGATGAGGATCAGGGTGGCGAGGAAGCCGGCGCCGTAGTTCAGGGCGATGAAGCGGCGCCACGCGCGATTGGTCCGGGTGGCGTTCTCGTCGGTCACGCTCCACCAGGGGGCGGCGTTGATGAGGTACGGGATCGCGAGAACGGCGGCGAGGGGAGCCGGCCACGCGGCAGGCAGGACGGTCAGCGCGGCCGCTGCCCAGAGGATCACAGCCAGACGCACGGTGGTGCGGGCGCCGAGAACGGTGGCGATCGAGCCGATGCCCGCCTCGCGATCCGGCACGACGTCCTGGACGGCGCCGAACGCGTGCGCCGCCATCCCCCACAGGAAGAAGGCGACGAGGATCAGGATGAGATCGATGCTGACCGATGCGCCCGCCAGGGCCAGGCCCACGACGGCCGGACTCGTGAAGTGCGTGCTCGAGGTGATCGAGTCCAGCACCGGCCGCTCCTTGAACCGCAACGGCGGTGCCGAGTAGGCGACCACGGCGAACACGCTGAGAGCCAGCCACGCCGCCGACGCGGGCGTCCCGACGGCCAGGAGGAAGACGAGGAAGGGGACGTTGCTCGCCGCCGCCGCCCACAGCGTGGCGCGATGCAGCCGCGGCGGCAGCAGGGCGCCTTCGATTCCGCCCTTGCGCGGATTGGCGGCATCGGATGCGTAGTCGAACACGTCGTTGATGCCGTACATGGCGAGGTTGTACGGCACGAGGAAGTACAGCACGCCCACTACGAAGACCGTGTCGACCTCGCGGGTCGTGAGAAGGTATGCCGCCCCGAACGGGAATGCGGTGTTGATCCAGCTGATCGGCCGCGAGGCCAGCAGGATCGTGGACAGAGCGCCGCGAATCATCCGCCCAGCCCCGCATCCGTCCCGATGCCGTCGGCCTCGGACGCTCGGCGCGTGCGCAGCAGGACCCAGACCGACGGGAGGAGGATCGCCGCGGCGATCGGATAGGCGAAGTCCTCGATCGGCGCGAGCCCGATCCGCAGTCCGGAGAGGTGAGGATCCGCGTAGGTGAAGAAACCCGCGCCGATCATGATCGAGTCGAACACGGCCGTGAGCACGAGGAGGGCGCCGAGCGCGAGACCGATCGCTCCGGCGCGCGGCAGGCGGCGAGCGCGCAGCGCCGCGAGTCCGGCCAGTGCCACGGCCAGTCCGAGGAAGACGAGCGACAGGAGCGCATAGGTCATGATGCCTCACCGCCCGACGCTCCTGTCAGCATGCGCTCGGCGCCCGCATAGAGCACCATCGTGCACACCACCAGGAAGACCAGGAAGACCGGCTCCTCGAGGGGGAGTTCCGGGGCGAGGAGGATGCCCGTGGCGTACGGGCTGTCTCCGCGGAGGAAGATGCCCAGCGAGATCCCGGCGAGATCCCACAGGACGAAGAACAGCAACCCGATCGCCGTGACGATCAGGGCCGACCGCGCGTCCCGCCAGAAGAACAGGCGGTATCGCCAGTCGATCAGGAGCATGCACCCCAGGCTCGCAAGCAGCGCGAGGAGATAGATCGCGCCCATCACGCCGTCCCCGTCCCCGCTCGCGCCGCCCCCGCGCGCGCGGCGACGGGGCCCGGGCTGTGGTCCCCGCGGATCCGCTTGAGCACGAGCTCGGCGCTGATGAGGCACATGGGCACGCCGATTCCCGGCGCTGTGGTCGCACCGGCGTAGTAGAGACCGTCGACACGACGCGATGCGTTCTGCGCACGGAACATCGCGCTCTGAGACAGGACGTGCGCCGGACCCAGCATTCCTCCGCGCCAGGAGTGGTATTGGTCGGCGAAGTCGGCGGGCCCGAGCGTCTGACGCACGACGATCCGCTCGCGGAGGTCTCCGATCCCCGCCCACTCCGAGACGAGATCGATCGCGGCATCCGCAGCACGCTCGACCCTTTCGGACCCGGCACCGTCCGCGCCGCCATGGCCGATGCCGACGTCGGCAGGGACAGGGACGAGGACGAACAGGTTCTCGTGCTCGGCAGGCGCGACCGCCGGATCCGTCGCCGACGGCCTGCAGACGTAGATCGAGGCCGGGTCCGGGATCCGCGGTGCGCGTCCGAAGATCGCGTCGAAGTTCGCGTCCCAGTCCCGCGTGAAGAACAGGGAGTGATGGGCGAGCTCCGGCAGCGGTCCCCGCACCCCGAGCATGACGATCACGGCTCCCGGTCCGCTGATGCGCCGGTTCCACCACCTCTCGGGATAGGTGCGCAGGCTCGGGGGCAGCAGCTCCGTCTCCGTGTGGTGGAGGTCCGCCGCGGAGACGACGATGTCGGCGAGTTCGAGATGCTCCTCACCCGAGGCATCGATCCAGCGCACTCCCTGCGCGCGATCCCGTCCCGCGGCGGGCACGGTGAGGATGGTCGTCACCTCGGCGCCGGTGACGACCGAGGCTCCGTTCTCCTCCGCCAGCGCGCGGATGCGGTCGGCGACCGCCCAGAATCCGCCCTGGGGGTACTGCACGCCTTCGTCGAGATCGAGCGTGCTCATGAGGTGGTACATGGCCGGTGCACGGCGAGGGTCCGTCCCCAGGAACACCGCGGGATAGCCGAGGATCTGCCGGATCACCGGGTGCCGGAAGCGGCGCGCGGCGAAGGCGTCGAGCCGGCCGGCCAACAGGCGTGCCAGCCGGGGGAGTCGGCGCAGGATCTCCGGAGACGCGAGGTGCGACAGGCGCGTGAACGGGTTGTAGAGGAAATGCCGGACAGCCATCTCGTTCGCCTCGGCCGCCGATGCCAGGTACGCGGCGAGGCGGGGGCCCGCCCCGGGTTCGAGAGCGTCGAAGAGAGCGCGCACGCGGTCTGCTCCGGCCGGCACGCTCACCGGCGCAGACGCCTCCTCCGTCGCAGGCTCGGAGAACACGCGGTACGCAGGATCGAGGTCGACCAGGTCGAGCTGCTCGGCTGTCGCGGTGCCCATGAGATCGAAGAAGTGGTCGAAGACGCCGGGCATGAGATACCACGAGGGTCCGGTGTCGAAACGGAACCCGTCGCGATCGAGCACTCCCACCCGTCCGCCTGTCCGGTCGTTCCGCTCGAGCACCGTGACGCGGTATCCGTCGCGGGCGAGCAGCCCCGCGGTGGCGAGTCCTGCGATGCCGCCGCCGATCACGATCACCCGGCTCATCGCCGCGGCTCCGCCCACGTGACGACGAGGGATCTCGCCGCGAGCAGGACCTTGACGGCGTCGGGAACGCGCACCCTCTTCTCGTACAGAGCGGCCGCGGGCAGGCGGGCGACGCGTGCGGCGAGCGACTCGAACAGCGCGAGCGCGCTGCGGACCGCGGCGCGCGCGTCCCGGGGGAGCAGAGGGATCGCCCGTCGGGCATCATCGAGCTGCGACCGCACCGTCCGGACCCAGGCGTCGCGATCCTCGTCGGTCAGGCACCCGGAGCCGCCGAGATAGCCGCGATGCAGTCGTTCGGTGTCGTCAGCGATGTCGCGGAGGAAGTTCACGTTCTGGAACGCGGCGCCGAGCTGACGCGCCCCGGCCTCCAGTCGGTCGCGGTCGGCCTGTGGGGGGTTCTCGTCCCGCAGGAAGACGCGCAGGCACATCAGGCCGACGACCTCCGCCGATCCGTGGACGTAGCGGGCGTGCGCCTCGGCCGTGTAGGTCTGAAGGCCTCCGGGCGCGGACTTCTCGTCTGCGGTCGTGTCGGCGCGCATGGAGTCGAAGAACGGTCGCGTCAGGTCCTCGCCGATCCGGCATCGCGCCGCGGTCCGTGCGAACGCATGGATCACGATGTTGCTGCTGTACCCGGTCCGCATGGCCCGATGGGTCTCGTCGGCGTACGCGTCGAGCGCGGCGCGCTGCGCGGCCGGGTCGAGGCCGGCCTCCCTCGCGACGCCGTCGACGATCTCATCCGCGACGCGCACCAGGGCGTACACGTTCCGCACGTGTTGGCGATGGCGCCGCCCGAGCAGGCGGGTCGCGAGGCCGAACGACGTCGAGTACGCCCGGATGACGCCGGTGGCCGCGGTCTCGGCCGTCCGCGTGAATCGGGAAAGCGCCGGCGCGTCGTCCGGAGAGGCGGAGACAGTCATGACACACGCCCTTCGATGCGGGAGATCAGGTCGGCGAGCGTCTTTCTCGCGCTGGACGGCAGGAGGAGGTCGTCGTCAGCCAGGCCGGCCCGAGCCGCGGCGATCTGCTCTGCGACGAGCTGCTGCACGAAGGCTTCCGCCCCGCAGCGCCGAAGGTGTCCGCGGATCGCGGCGGCGCCGTCCGCGGTCAGATTCGGATCGCCCAACCCGGGGCGGATCGCCGTCCAGGCGCTCGTCATGCGGGCGTAGGCGATCAGTGCCGTCTCCTTGCCTTCGCGCAGATCGGAGTACGGCTCCTTGCCGTGCTCGGCGGCGTCCCCGAACACCGAGAGCGCATCGTCCTGCAGCTGGAACGCGATGCCCAGGTGCTGGGCGGTCGCGGCGAGGCGCGCTTCGATCGGTGGCGCAGCCCCGGCGAGGACCGCGGCGAGTCGCAACGGGAACTCGAAGGTGTACGTGGCGGTCTTGCGCGCCGTCATGGTCAGGATGGTCTGCAGATCGGGCGTGATCACCCCGTCGCTGAGCCCGACGTCCGCGTATTCGCCTGCCACCGTCTCGGCGATCGTGTGGTCCAGAAGGTCCAGCAGTCGGGTGCGCCGGTCAGCGTCGAGATCCAGTCGGGCGAACATCTGGTGCACAGCGGAGAGCAGCAGATCTCCCATGAGGACCGCTCCCGTGGTCGCCCAGTGGTCGGCCGCGCGACGGTCGAGACCGGGATTCGCGGAGCGCAGGGTGCCGATGAGATTCGGCTTTCCGCGGCGATGCGTGTCGCCGTCGATGACATCGTCGTGGAGCAGGAACGCGTAGTGCAGGATCTCGACGGCGGCGGCGAGCTCGATGACGACGTCGAGCGGGGGGCGTTCCGGCGCGCCGTCGAGGAGCCCGGCGTGCAGGTCCACCACCAGCCGTGGCCGCAGCAGCTTGCCGCCGAGCACGTGCTCCGCAGCGGAGCGCCAGAGCTGCGCATAACCTTCGCCGTAGTCGGCCGAACGTGCCGCGTTCGCCTCGAACACGGTCCGCACACGTGATTCCACCTGTTCGTGGATCTCTTCGCGGGTGACGGTGGCGTTCATGGGTCAGACCCTGCCCGCTGCGCGCAGAAGAGGCAACTGCTCTCGCAGCCAGGGGCTGAAGGCGAAGGGGGCGCTCGCGATCGCCGTGAGCAGGTCATCGGGCAGGACCCACGCCCACTCCATGACCTCCGCAGGGTCGGGGACAGGGTCCTCGTCGATCCGGGCCACGTGCACCGGGCAGATCTCGTTCTCGACGGTCCCGCCCGCGTCGACGGCGCGGTACCGGTAGTCGGGCAGAGCGGCGAGCACGTCGATCGGCGTGATCCCCAACTCTTCGCCGCCGCGCCGGATGACGGCATCCAGGAGGTCCTCATCGGGTCGTGGATGCCCGCAGAAGCTGTTCGTCCAAACGCCGGGCCAGGTGCGCTTGGACAGGGCTCTGCGGGTGACCAGCAACCGTCCGCTGCCGTCGAGCAGGTGACACGAGAACGCGAGGTGAAGCGGAGTCGTCGACGAATGGGCGTCGTCTTTCGGTGCTGTCCCGATCGCGGTGCCGTCCTCGGCGAGGAGAGTCACATACTCCACAGGGCCCTCCCTAGTATCGTTTATTGCTAGCCAAGCGAGAAATCAAGCTAGCATGAAAGAACATCAGGAGTAAAGTGGCGAGGTGTCCATGGAAGACCGCGCGAACCCCCTCGAGTCCGTGCCCGCCGACACGTCATCTTCCACGCGCGACGGACTCGACCGATCCGCAATCTACGACGTCGACTCATCCGACCCGCGCCAGATGCTCGTGGACCGGTCAGGCATCGACGACGCCGACGTGCGTCAGATCACCGAGCTCATGAAGGCGCTCGGCGCCCTTCGGGAGGCGGAGCAGCGGCTCTCCGAGGCCTCGCGACGCTACATGCAGCTCAACGAGACCGACATGCGTGCACTGCACTACCTGATCGTGTGCACGCACAGGGAGATCATCGCCACGCCGGGAGGCATCGCGCAGCACCTGTCGATCTCCAGCGCCTCGACGACGAAACTGCTCGACCGTCTCGAGCGTGGAGGCCACATCGTGCGGGCCGCGCACCCCACCGATCGCCGCGCGCTCGCGATCACGATCTCGCCGGAGACCCACAGGGCCGCGATGGAAACCGTCGGGCGTCAGCAGGCGAAACGGTTCAATGCGGCCGCACGGTTGTCGTCATCCGAGCGGGAGGTGGTGATCCGCTTCCTGCGGGACATGACGGACGAGATCACCCTGCGCGACGAAGCCTGGGCGAGCGACGCAGCGCACGCCCAGGCCTGATCCGCGCGGGGAGCAGGCCTGATCCCCGCGGGAGGGAAGTGGATCAGTGTGCGGCGCGGTACGCCTCGACCACGGATTCGGGGATGCGACCGCGCTCGGACACCTTGTGTCCGTTCGCGTTGGCCCACTCCCGGATGGCGGCGGTCTCCGGATTGCGCGAGGCGGTGCGCTTGCGCGTCGACCCCGATCGCGCTGCCACGCCGACGGACGAACGACGCCCGGCCGCGATATAGGGTTCGAGCGCGGAGCGGAGCTCCTGCGCATTCTCGTTCGTCAGGTCGATCTCATACGAGATGCCGTTGAGCGAGAAATGCACGGTCTCGCCGTCACCGGCTTCGAGAAGAGTTCCGTCGAGGTCGTCCACAAGCTGGTGCACAATTCGTCGAGCCATTTCCCCATCCTATTCAGACGCCTCCGAACGGCCAAGGAATTCATTCTCTTTTCATGGAGAATGCGCTCGTCGCATCGGTCAGGAAGGAATCACGGAAGCAACCCCATGCGCCGCGCTTTCGCGACGGCGGCATGACGCGTCGAGGCGTCGAGTTTGGACATCGCCGTTCCGAGGTAGGCCTTCACCGTCCCTTCGCGCAGTCCCAACTGCGCCCCGATCTCGGCATTCGTCGCCCCCAGAGCGGCGCACGCCAGCACATCCGTCTCGCGGGGCGAGAGGTGAATGTGAGGGAGGGGACCCGTCGTGGTCGGCGGCTCGCCGCCGGCGAGCTGCAGCAGCCTCCGTTCGAGATCGCCGAGCCGTGCGCGCAGATCATCGTCGGAGACGGAGGCCGAGATGCTGCGCAGTTCGGCGAAGCTCTCCCGGAGTTCCTCGCGGCGCGAGGCGGTCATCGTCGGGCTCGGCGGTGCCATCGCCTGGAGGCGACGCCCCACCTCGTCGCGGATGCGCAACTCGGTGCTCACCGCCTCGGCCACGCTCATCGCGGGTGCCGTCGTCACGCCTCCGACAGGGGACTGCTCCCACGCGCCGGCGTAGAGGACGCCCCGGGCTCGCCCCGCCACCACGATCGGGATCGCGAGGAGCGTGCGGAGCCCCTCGCCGAGGACGAAGCCGTCGTAGTCGTGGGTGATCTGCCGGGATGTGCGGTAGTCGCTCGTCATCCGCGGACGCTGTTCGCTCATCGCGCGACCGCCGAGGCCGCGCTCCGGCCGGACCCGGAGCCCTTCGAGGCTGCGCGTGCGGGTTCCCACGATGCTCGTGACCGAGACCTCGCCGTCCTCGACGAGCCCCCCGAACGCGACAGGAAAGCGGGTGCGCCTGGCCAGCTCGCGCACGGCCTGTGCCACGAGCTCGGCGTCGGTCTCGTCGGAGACTGCCGGAATCACGGATACCTACTTTCGGGGGTGACGGCCCTGTTCCCCGTTTCGTAGCGTCGACCCTACCACCGGGCGGATCCCTCCGCCCGGGCTCGACCATGTGGCAAGGAGGCCTCATGACTGACCGAATCGAAGGCGAGTCGGCAGGACAGATCGACTACATCGCCGTCGAGGAATCGCCGAGATTCCAAGGACTCAAGCGAACGCAGAGATCATTCATCTTCCCGCTGGCTGCCCTTTTCCTGATCTGGTATTTCGTGTACGTGCTGCTCGCCGCGTTCGCTCCCGAATTCATGGGCCAGCGCGTGTGGGGTGATATCACGGTCGGACTGCTTTTCGGACTCGGGCAATTCGTGTCGACATTCGCGATCACGATGGGATATGTCGCTTTCGCGAACAGGAAGCTCGATCCCGTCGCCGCAGAGATCCGTGACGAACTCGAGAAGGCGCAGGCCCAGGCATGAACCTCATCCCGATGGAGACGACGCCGACGGGCGCGAACAACCCGATCCTGAACATCTCGATCTTCGCGGCCTTCGTGGCCGTGACTTTGTTCATCGTCATCCGCGCGAGCCGCAACAACAAGACGGCGGCTGACTACTACGCGGCCGGTCGTTCGTTCACGGGCCCTCAGAACGGATTCGCCATCGCGGGGGACTATCTGTCCGCGGCGTCCTTCCTCGGCATCTGCGGTGCGATCGCCGTGAACGGCTACGACGGGTTCCTGTACTCGATCGGGTTCCTCGTGGCATGGCTCGTGGCCCTGCTGCTCGTCGCCGAGCTGATGCGCAACACCGGCAAGTTCACGATGGCGGATGTGCTGTCGTTCCGCCTCAAGCAGCGGCCGGTCCGGATGGCGGCCGCGATCACGACTCTCGCGGTGTGCTTCTTCTACCTCCTGGCGCAGATGGCGGGTGCGGGCGGTCTCGTCTCGCTTCTGCTGGGCATCGACGCCCGGATCGGGCAGTCCGCGGTCATCGCCGTCGTCGGGGCGCTGATGATCCTCTACGTGCTGATCGGCGGGATGAAGGGCACGACCTGGGTGCAGATCGTGAAGGCCGTCCTGCTCATCGCCGGAGCGCTGGCGATGGCGATCTGGGTGCTGGCATTGAACGGCTTCAGCCTCAACACGCTGCTGGAGTCCGCTGTGGAGGCCTCCCCGCAGGGCGACGCGATCCTGGCCCCTGGCCTGCAGTACGGCGCGAATCCCTGGGACTTCCTCTCGCTGGGCATGGCGCTCGTGCTGGGGACCGCCGGTCTGCCGCACGTGCTGATGCGCTTCTACACGGTCCCGACGGCGAAGGAGGCCCGCCGTTCCGTGGTGTGGGCGATCTGGCTCATCGGCGGGTTCTACCTGCTGACGCTCGTGCTCGGGTACGGTGCCGGAGCGCTCGTCACGCCCGAGGTCATCGTGAACGCCCCCGGCGGCGTCAACTCGGCCGCGCCGCTGCTGGCGGAGAGACTCGGCGGGCCACTGCTGCTCGGCTTCATCTCGGCCGTCGCCTTCGCGACGATCCTGGCGGTCGTCGCGGGCCTCACGATCACCGCCGCCGCGTCCTTCGCGCACGACATCTACGCCAACGTGATCCAGAAGGGCCGCAAGAAGTCGGACGGGACGCCGGCGGATGCCGACCCGAATGCCGAGGTGAAGGTGGCACGCCGCACGGTGGTCGTCATCGGCATCCTCGCGATCCTCGGCGGCATCGGGGCGCAGGGACAGAACATCGCGTTCCTGGTCGCCCTCGCCTTCGCCGTGGCGGCCTCGGCGAACCTGCCGACCATCCTCTACTCGCTCTTCTGGCGGCGTTTCAACACCCGGGGCGCGGTGTGGAGCATGTACGGCGGTCTCGGATCGGCGATCGTCCTGATCGTCCTCTCCCCGGTGTTCTCGGGCTCCGAGACGGCGATGATCCCGCAGATCGACATCGCGATCTGGCCACTGAACAACCCCGGGATCGTCTCGATCCCGCTCGGGTTCCTGCTGGGATGGCTCGGCACGATCACGGCACGCGGCACCGAGTCGCGGGCGCTCGCCGCCGAGATGGAGGTGCGCTCCCTCACCGGATTCGGGGCCGAGAAGGCCGTGGAGCACTGACCTGCCGAGCGCGGACATTCGAGAAGGGGACGAGGACCCCGGCTGCCTACCGGCCGGGGTCCTCGTCACGCGGTGCGCGCCGCGGCCGAAGAGGACTCGAGATCGATCAGGAACCGCTTGTGCTCGGGGTGAGCGCCGTACTGTCCCGCGCTCCCGTCGGCGCGCACCACGCGGTGCACGGGCACGATGATCGAGAAGGGGGTGAGACGACAGGCCGTCCCCACGGCGCGTGCGGCGCCGGGGCTCCCCGCCAGGACGGCGACCTCGCCGTAGCCGAGGGTCTGACCCCAGGGGATCTCGCACACCGCGAGCAGGGCGTCGCGGTGGAACCCCTCGATCAGACGCCAGTCCAGCCGGATGTGTTCGTCGAAGCGGATCGGGACGCCGTCGAAGTACTCCTCGACGAGGTGCGCGAGCTCGTCCGCCGCGCCCGGATCGGGTTCGGGCACGGCGTGCAGCCGCCGGGCGACGCCCTCCAGCAGCCAGGGGACGGTCGGGTCCTGCCCCTCGGAGAGGTCGAAGCTCACGACGCCGTCGTCGGAGAACACGACGAGGGCGTCGCCCAGCGGAGTGGGAACGAAGTCGTATCGGAAGTCCATGCCTCCATCCTGCTCGCCCCGAGAGCGTCGGGATGCTCGCGGAGCCGCGATCGGGGGAGAACCCGCCGCGGGGCGGTTCTGTGCAGGGCGAGTGCTCCGCGGCATCCGGAACCGCCCGTGAGGGCACCAATCCGGCACAAACCCGCCTGGCATGCAGGACCTCCTGCCACCGGACGCCTAGTCTGTGATATGTGTGGCGACGACAGGACAAGTCTGCGGATGACGCGGAGACGACGGCCGCAGTGACGCTCGGCGCACTGGGCGAGTCGTCGACCGGCGTCGCCCTGCCGCACGCCGCGGATGCCGAGCGGGCGCGCCTCAAGGCGGAGGCGGCGGATCTCGGCGGTCCGTCCCCGCTGATCCGCTATCACGACAGCGTCGAGGGCGGCATCGACATCTCCAAGGCGCACCCGGGGAGTCTGCCCCAGTTCATCACCGGTCGGTCCACTCTGCTGTCGAACCTCTTCCGGGACGAGGTCGGGCTGCGCACCGCGCGCCTGGCGGCCGAGCGCATCACCGCGAAGCACACCGAACTGCGCACGGTCCGCGGCATCGACGCCGTCCACCTCGTCGTCGGCCTCGCCGGGTGGCGGATCGGCGGGGTGGCGTTCTCTGCGCCGGTGCTGCTGCGCCCGCTGGCCATTCGCCGGCACCACTCCGACTTCGAGCTCAAGCTCCAGGGGGCCTTCTCGGTCAACCCGGAACTCGTGCGCATCGCCAGGGAGCACTTCGGGATCACGATCGACGCGGATGCGCTGGCAGCGCTCGCATACGACGGCGGCATCTTCAAGCCACAGCCCGTGATCGACAGCCTGCGGGCGCTCACGAGGTCGATCGACACGTTCTCGGTGCAGCCCCGGCTCGTCGTCTCGGTGTTCGCGGATGTGGCCTCGGCGATGGCGGCCGACAGCCGGAACCTCGATCACCCCGTGCTCAACGCCCTCGCCGGTCACGTCGACGACCGGGAGCGCCTCACCGTCGAACGACCGGCGCCCGCCGTGACGAGCCCGGACGATCGCGCGCCGGCATCGGACACGCTGCTCCTGGATGCCGACTCCGAGCAGGAGGCGGTGCTCGCCCGGATCGCCGCCGGCCATTCGCTCGCGATCGCGACGCTGCCGGGGACGGGTGGCACCCAGACCGTCATCAACGCCCTCGGCGAGCTGATCCGGGCGGGCAAACGCGTGCTCGTCGTGTCGGCGCGGCGATCGACGCTCGACGGCGTGCGTCATCGCCTGAGCGGGATCGGGCTGGACAGCCTCGCGATCAGCCCGGCCTCGGTCCGGCGTGACCTCGTCCACGCCATCGGGCGCAATGAGAAGGCCACGGCTCCGCGGGCCGGAGAGGTCGACGACGCGCTGGTGCGCCTGCGCACCGTGCTGCGCGACTATCGGCAGGCTCTCACCGCGCCGATCGCCGGCACCGGGGCCTCCGTGCTCGATGCGACCAGGCAGCTGACGCGGCTCGCGTCCCTGGAGCGGCCGCCGTCCACGACGGCTCGTCTCGACCTCGAGGCGCTCACGCGTCTCGCGGGGGATCGCAGCGCCGCAGCGGCCAAGCTCGTGCAGGCGGCCCGGCTCGGCGAGTTCCGCTTCGGTCCGGACGATTCGCCCTGGTACGGGGTCACGTTCGCCAGCACCGAAGCCGCGCGCGCTGCGCACGAACTGGCCGGCCGACTGCACTCCACGAGCGTTCCGGCACTGCTCGAACGCGGCTACGAGCTCATCGCCCAGACCCGGATGCGGCCGTTCGCGACGATCGACGAACTCGGCGAGTACCTGCGACTGCTGCAGGGCATGCGCGATTCGCTCGACCGGTTCAGTCCCACGGTCTTCGAGCGGCCGCTGGGCGAGCTGATCCAGGCGCACGGCTCGCGACGCGACGCCCCGGGGATGTCGAGCGCGAACCGGCGCCGGCTGAAGAAGCTCGCGAAGGAGTACGTGCGCCCGGGCGTGCACATCCTCGACATGCACGAGGCGCTGCTGAGGATTCAGCAGCAGCGCACCGAGTGGCAGCGCTTCGTCGACGCCGGTGTGGCTCCGGAGATCCCGCTGGGGCTCGGAGACGTGCACGCGGCGTGGCAGCGCGTCGAGGCCGAGCTCGGGGAACTGGATGCCGCGCTTGGTCGGCGCGAACCGCTGGCGACGCTGCCGCTGGCTCGCCTGGTGCGCACGCTCGCCGGACTCGCCGCCACCTCGGACGTCTTCGAGAACCTCGTCGAGCGGGCGACCATCCGCGACGAGCTCGCGCGGCTGGGGCTGGAGCCGCTGCTGGCCGAGCTGTCGGTCCGCCACGTCTCCGAGGATCGCGTGGCCGACGAGCTGGAGTTCACCTGGTGGCAGTCGCTGCTCGAGCGCGCTCTGCAGGATGACCGCGCGCTCCTGGGCGCGAACACGGCCGTGGTGGACCGGCTCGAGAAGGACTTCCGCCTCGTGGACGAGGCGCACGCAGCGATGGCGGGACCGCTGCTGGCGTGGCAGCTCGCCAACCAGTGGAAGATCGCGATCGTCGACGAGCCGACCGAGTCGCAGCATCTGCGTCGCGCGCTCACCCAGGGGACGCCGACCGCCGCCGAGATCGTGAGCGCCGCGCCGACGCTGCTGTCGGTCCTCGCCCCGGCGTGGATCTCCTCGCCGTACCAGGTCCCCGAGATCCCGGACAGCGTGGAGTTCGACACGGTCCTGCTGGTGGATGCCGCGGCCATCAATCTCGCGGAGGCGGCGCCCGCGATCCGGCGCGCACGGCAAGTCGTCGCGTTCGGCGATCCGGTGACCCAGCGTCCCACGCCCTTCCGCGTGGCGGTGGCAGGCGACGAGGACTGGGAGCCGGAGGTGCCGTTCGATTCGGTCTCGGTCTTCGAGCGCCTCGCCGAGCTGCTGCCGGTGGCCACACTGACCCGCAGCTATCGCGCCGGGGGAGAGGATCTCGCCGAGCTCATCAACGACGCGTTCTACGGGGGCGAGATCCAGTCCCTGCCGTGGGCGGGCTCCTATCTGGGGCGAGGCAGCCTGACGGTCGATTACGTCGAGGGCGGGGTGGGCACACCCGATCCGGTCTCGGGTGCTGTCGAGAGTCCGGAGTCCGAGGTGTCCCGCGTGGTGACGCTGGTCGTCGAGCACGCCGTGCACCGGCCCACCGAGTCCCTCATGGTCGTGACCGCGAGCAGACGTCACGCCGAGCGGGTCCGCGCCGCCGTCACCAACGCGTTCGCGGGCCGCAGCGACGTGACCGCCTTCGTCTCGCGCGACACCGCCGAGCCGTTCGCGGTGCTCACGCTCGAGGAATCCGTCGCCGAGAGCCGTGATCGGGTGATCTTCTCGCTCGGCTTCGGGCTCACCAAGCACGGCCGCGTCCTCAGTGACTTCGGCGATCTGTCGAGCGCCGACGGCGAGCGGCTGCTGACGGTGGGCATGACCCGTGCGCGCCGTTCGATGGTGCTGGTCTCGTCGATCCGGCCCTCGTCCTTCGACGACGGCCGGCTCGAGCACGGGGCGGCGACGCTCATGTCGATCCTCGGCGGTCTCGCGACGCGCGGTCGCGAGGCGCGCCTCGAGGACCTCGCGGACCCGTTGACCCTCGCTCTGGCGCGGGAGCTGCGTCGTGCCGGGGCGTCCGTCGACGTCGACTACCGGGGGCTGCTGCCGCTGGTCGCGCAGCACGGCGGCCGGGCCGTGGTCATCGAATCCGATCCGGAATCGCGGGGCGAGTCGCTTCGCGAGACCTTGCGCCTGCGGCCGAACGTGCTGCGCCGGCTGGGCTGGCACTACGTGCGCGTGCACGCGTTCGACCTCTACAGCGACCCCGCGACCGTCGCCAACCGCATCGCTGACGTGCTCGGCATCTCCGCCGACACGCAGCGGGTGGACCTCGACACGCAGCCCATCGAGCGGGGCGATGACTGAGGATCCGCGCCAGCGGGTCGAGCGGGTCGCGGGAGCGCGTCGCGCTCGCCTGACCCCGGCACCCGGCACCGACCCGTCACCGGACGTCGAGACGTCGGATGCCGCGGCATCCGTCGCCGTGAAGGGCCAGGGCCCCAACGACGCGCGCCTGCGCCAGGACGTCCCCCCGCACTACTGACCCGCGCACGCGGCCCCGCCCGCCCCGGGAAACGCCGAGAGGGCAGAAACGCGCGGTGCGCCGGCGCGCGACTGCCCGTTTCTGCCCTCTCGCGGCGACTACCCGGCGTTGTTCCTACGCAGCAGGTCGCGGATCTCGATGAGGAGTTCCTGTTCGCTGGGCAGCGTCTCCTCCTCGACCGCGGGGTTTTTCGCGGCCTGGTGCTCCTTGTACTTGTTCATCGGCAGGACGAACACGAAGTAGACCACGATGGCGACGGCGAAGAAGCTGATGATCGCGGAGATCAGGTCGCCGAGGGGGAACGTCACCTCGTTGCCGTAGATGTTCGTCAGCTTCGGACCGAAGTTCCCCGCGGCATCCGCCTCGAAGAACAGCGAGACGAGCGGATTGATGATGCTGGTCACCACGGCGTTGACGATCGCCGTGAACGCACCGCCGATGACGACCGCCACCGCGAGATCGATGACGTTGCCCTTGGTGATGAACTCCTTGAATCCCTGGATCACGGGAACCCCCAAAACGAATCGGACCTCAGCTCGAGGCCGGAGCCGCAGCGGGCGCCGGTGCGGCGCTCGTCGACGAATCCGCCTTCGATGATGCCGAGGATTCGCTCTTTCCACCACTTCCGCCGCGCGAGTCCGTGCGATAGAAGCCGGACCCGTTGAAGGTCACGCCGATCGAGCCGTACTGCTTGCGCAGCGGGCCGCCGCATTCGGGGCACGTGGTGAGCGCGGCATCCGAGAAGCTCTGGACGGCGTCGAACTGGTGACCGCACTGCGTGCAGGCATAGGCGTAGGTGGGCATGGCGGTGTTTCCTGGAATCAGTGCCGCGCGGGCGACAGGGTGAGGGTCCGGGTGGGGGTCACGATGCCGGTGACGGCCTGGTCGTGCACCTCCCTCGGAAGGGATTCGAGTACCTCGGAATCATAGATCACCGCGTACACCGGCGGGCACTTCTCCATCGAGCCGATGGTCTTGTCGAAGTACCCGCGGCCCCAGCCCAGTCGCATGCCCGTCCGGTCCACCGCGGCCGCGGGGATGATCATGAGGTCGACATCGTTCACCGCGATCGGCCCGAGCACCTCGCCGGTGGGCTCCGGGAGACCGTGCAGCCCCTCGGCGACGTCGTCGGTGTCGTTCGCGACGGCCCAGTCCAGGAGCCCGTCCGCACGCGTGACCGGCAGCAGGACTCGGATGCCGCGGCGCACGGCCCTCGTCACGAACTCGCGCGTCCCGGGTTCGGTGGTCGTCGACAGGAAGCAGGAGACGGAACGCGCGCCGAGGGAGTCGATCAGCTCGTCCAGACGTTCGCCGATCGCGACCGCGGCGGCTTCCCGCTGCGCGTCGGAGAGGAGCTGACGCCGCTCCCTGAGCTCGGCCCGCAGCGCCCGCTTGGCCTGCTCGACGTCGTTGGACATGCTCCCGAGTCTAGACGGGGCGTCCCGGTAAGCTGGCCGAATGGCGAATCACACGATCAAGGCCGTCATTCCCGCGGCGGGGCTCGGAACGCGCTTCCTCCCCGCCACGAAGGCGATGCCGAAGGAGATGCTGCCCGTTGTCGACAAGCCGGCGATCCAGTACGTCGTCGAAGAGGCCGCAGCGGCCGGCATCGACGACATCCTGGTGATCATCGGGCGCAACAAGAACGCCATCTCGAACCACTTCGACTCGGTTCCCGAGCTCGAGGTCAAGCTCATGGAGAAGGGCGACACGGGGCGTCTGGCGCGCGTCGTGCAGTCCAGCGACCTCGCCGACATCCACTTCGTCCGCCAGGGCGAGCCGAAGGGCCTCGGGCACGCCGTGCTTCGCGCCAAGACCCATGTCGGCGACAGCTCCTTCGCAGTGCTGCTGGGCGACGACCTGATCGACGAGCGCGACGAGCTGCTGACGACGATGCTGGAGGTGCACGAGCACACCGGCGCCGCCGTCATCGCGCTCATGGAGGTCGATCCGTCCAGCATCCACATGTACGGCGCCGCCGCCGTCGAGCCGACGGACCGTGACGACGTCGTGCGGGTCACCGGACTCGTCGAGAAGCCGGCGCAGGAGGACGCGCCGTCCAACCTCGCGATCATCGGACGCTACGTGCTGCCGGCGAGCGTCTTCGAGGTCCTCGAGCGCACCGAGCCCGGCAAGGGCGGCGAGATCCAGCTGACCGACGCGCTGCAGGAGCTGGCGACCCGGCCCGAGGGGCCCGGAGTGGTCGGAGTGATCTTCCGCGGCCGTCGCTACGACACGGGGGATCGTGTCGACTACATCAAGGCGATCGTGCAGCTGGCGGCCGATCGCGACGACCTGGGCGCCGACCTGCGCCCGTGGCTGAAGGAGTTCGCCGAGCGCCTCTAGGCCGCGAAGCGAGGCGTGCGATGGAACTGCTGGCGGGGCACCGGCACGGCAAGGTCGAGCTGCGGCTCATCCGCACCCGTGACGCGCGCACCCTGCAGCAGGAGCTCTTGAGCAACCGTGCCTGGCTGCAGCGCTGGGAGGCGACGATCCCGAACGGCGTCGCGTCGTTCGACATGCGCGTGGGCATCCGGCGTCTGCTGCAGCAGTACCGGGACGGCGGCGGGTATCCGTTCGTCATGGAGTACGACGGCGAGATCGCCGGTCAGCTCAACATCTGGGGCGTCGCGCGCGGGTCGCTGTGCTCGGCGACGATCGGGTACTGGGTGAGCGAGCGGTTCGCGGGGCGCGGGATCACGCCCACCGCGGTGGCGTTGGCGACCGATGCCAGCTTCACCGAGTACGGGCTGCATCGCATGGAGATCTGCATCCGCCCGGAGAACGCCGCGAGCCTGCGCGTCGTCCAGAAGCTCGGATTCCGGTACGAAGGCCTGCGGCGGAGGTACATCCACATCGACGGCGACTGGCGGGACCACTACGCGTTCGCTCTGACCCGCGAGGACGTGCCGCAGGGTGTTCTGGCGCGCTGGCTGCACGGACAGGCGCCGCAGGATGCCGCGGCCATTCCTCCTTCGGACCGGCTGTCGATCTGATTCGCCGGCGACACGCGTCCGGACTCCGGGGGCGGGGGGTGCGGTTCCCTTACCGTTGACGTTATGGATGGGCCGGTGCTGAGCGGGGGAGTGATCGTCCTCGTCGCCGTGCTCCTGTGGATGCTCTACCTGTTGCCCAGCTGGCGCGGACGGTACCAGTACAACGCGGCGGAGCGGAACGCCGTCCGTCTGAACCAGGCGCTGCGCGTGCTCGCCGAGACGAGCGAGACCCCGGAGGAGATCCGCCTCGAGCTGAACGCCCGGACGGCGCTGGCGCAGCAGAAGCTCGCCAAGCGCGTGCAGTCCGAGAAGGAGGCCGCCGAACTCGTGCGGCTGCGCGAGGAGCTGGCCGCGGCGCAGGCGGATCCGGCGCTGCAGCAGGCGAGGGCTCGCCGTCGGGTGCGCGTCGCCGCGCTGGTGGTCACGCTGGCCGGACTCGCTCTCGCGGGCGTCGGCATCTGGCAGCTCGTCCAGACCGGTGCGCAGGCGCTCATCTGGATCGGCGGTGCCATCGCTGTCGCGTCGACGCTCGTGCTGCAGCGCATGGCGCGAGTCGCCGCTCGAGCCGCCCGACGGCCTGCGGCCGTGGCTGAGGTGCCGGTTGCGCGGGTGTCTCCTCCGCTGCACGATCAGGGCACGGCATCGTGGACGCCGCGCCCGCTTCCCGAACCGCTCACCTCGGTGGCGGGCTCGCGGGCTCAGGTGGCGCGAGCGCAGATCGATGCCGCGCAGGATCTCCGTCGCGCGGAGCGGCTCGCCGAACTGCGGGAGCGCGCAGCGCGCATGGCACCTGAGGAACCGGTGCGCCTCGCTCCGCGTGAGGTTCCCGCCGCTGCCGAGGCGCCCGCCGCGGATTCGCCGTATGCGCGCATGGGCTTCGTCGACGACGCCGAGATCGAGGACCACGTCCGCCGGATGCTGTCCCGTCGTGCCGCCGGCTGATCATCGCACCTCCGGGAACGTGATAATCTAACGGAGGTTCAAGGGCCTATGGCGCAGTTGGTAGCGCGCCTCGTTCGCATCGAGGAGGTCAGGGGTTCGAATCCCCTTAGGTCCACCAACGACTTACGGCTCCGGGCGAATGCCCGGGGCCGTAAGTCGTTAATCAGGCTGAGTGATTCGGGGAGGAGGCGTTGCGCAGCGACGCCGACGGAGTCCCCTGAGGTCCACCGACGAGTCACCGGGCTGAGCAGACAGAAGGCGCCCGCACGTCCCGTTCAGACGGAGATCACCTCTCCCGTCATATCGCCCTCGACGGCATCCACGTATGCGTCGGCGACCACGGAAGCCGGCACCGGCGAGAACCCGGGGAAGCTGGCGTGGTATCCGGGGGCCTCGACCAGCACGTTCGGGCTGATCGCGTTGATGCGCAGGCCGCGCGGGAGGTAGGGCGCGACGGCGAGGATGTACGCGTTCACAGCACCGTTGGCGGTGGACGCCGCAGCGCCGGTCGGCACGGGCCGGGTGCTCAGGATTCCCGAGGTGACGGTGATGGACCCGCCGTCGCGCAGGCGGGGTACGGCTGCCGCTGCGACCGCGATCTGGCCGAGCGTCTTGTCCTCGAGTCCTGAACGGATGTCGTCGAGCGAAAGGTCCTCCAGCGGCTTGAACGGCGTCGAGCCGAAAGCGGTCACGACGGCATCCAGCGCGCCGACACGGGAGAACAGGGAATCGAGCGAATCCCGGTCACGGACGTCGACGCGTTCGTCGCTGCTGCGCGATGCGCGGATCACGGTGTGCCCGCGGGTCTCGAGGGCGCTCGCGACGGTCGCGCCGATGAGTCCGGATGCCCCGATGACGAGGATGTTCTGACGCATGTTCTGCTCCTTCAGGGTGGACCACCAGCCTCTCATCCGGAGCAGCCCGACCACGTTTTCTACGGCATGTAGAATTCAAGGGTGATCCGAACCGAGATCCCGAACGATCCCTGGGTGATCGAGGCGGAGCGCGCGGCGCGCGCTCCGGGGTTCCGTCGCCCCGACCTGTCGGCGGTGCCGCGACGCTCTCTCTACGCGCTCGGTGTGCTCGCGGCATCCCGAGCTCTGGGGCTGGTCCTCATCGCGGAAGCGCTCGCCCGGGGCATCTCCGGGCTCGCGGACGGAGGCATCGACGGCGGCGGGCTGCGTCTGGTGCTCGTCCTCGGCATCCTGGGAGCCCTGCTGCGATCCGGGGCGGAATGGGCGGCCTCCGTGCTCGCGCGACGCGTCGCCACGTCGGTGAAGCAGGATCTCCGCGGCCGCCTGTGGCGCGGGCTCGCTGCGGGCGACGCGAGAGGGGGAGGAACTGCGATCCTCGCCGCCGACGGGCTCGACGACCTGGACGACTACTTCGTTCAGACCATCCCCGCCGTCATCTCCGCCACGGTGGTGCCCCTGATCGTCGGTGTCCGCATCCTCGGTGCCGACTGGGTCAGCGCCCTCGTGATCGTCCTCACCGTCCCGCTGGTGCCGCTGTTCATGATCCTCATCGGCAAGCACACCCAGCAGCGCACGGACGCCGCCCTCTCGGCACTGACGCGACTGGCCGATCACCTGACCGAGCTCGCCCGTGGACTGCCGGTGCTCGTCGGCCTCGGGCGCGTCGACGAGCAGACGCGCGCGCTCGACGGCATCCAGAGCCGCTATCGCGCGCGGACCGAGGAGACTCTGCGATGGGCTTTCCTCTCCGCGTTGGCGCTCGAGCTCGTGGCGACCATCTCGGTGGCGATCGTCGCGGTCTTCCTGGGCCTGCGGCTGCTGAACGGGACGATGACCCTCGAACCGGCCCTTCTTGCGCTCGTCCTCGCACCGGAGTGCTTCACCGCGCTGCGGGAGGTCGGCACGGCCTTCCACGCGTCGCAGGACGGCCTCTCGGCGCTCGATCGCACGCGAGCTCTGCTGTCGCGCAGCGGCGGCAGGGACGTGCGCGAGCCCGGCGACGCCGGAATCCGGCTCGAGGCGCTCTCGGTGCGGTACGCAGGACGCGAGGACGCCGCGCTGGATGCCGTCACCGGGGAACTGCGCGGCATCACCGCGGTCACCGGCCCGAGCGGCGCAGGCAAGTCGACGCTGCTCTCCGCGCTCGCGGGAGTCCTCCCCGCGGATGCCGTCATCTCGGGGCGGATCGTCGGAGTGAGTGCGGATGCCGTGGCGTGGGCGCCGCAGGCGCCCCGCGGCTTCGCCGACACGCCGCGCGCCGAGCTCGCCCTGTACGGCGCCGGAGCCGACGCGCTCCGCGAAGTGGGGCTCGCTGCGCTGGCGGATGCCGCCGTCGCGGAGCTCAGTCCGGGCGAGTTCCGCCGGCTGGCGGTGGCCCGGGCCCTCGCGCGCATCGACGCCGGCGCGCGGCTGCTCGTGCTGGACGAGCCGACGGCGCACCTGGATGCCGGGTCTGCAGCGCTGGTCCGGGCGGCGATCTCACGTCGGGCCGACCGCTGCATCGTCGTGCTCGCGAGTCACGAGCCCGACACCCTCGCGATGGCGACGGGCACGATCCCGGTCGGCGCGACCGGTGCGGAATCCGGGCGGGCGGGGTCGGAAGCGGACGCGTCCGCGGCGCAGCGGCCTGGTCCGGCGGAGGTCGGGACTGCCGCGGTGGCCGCGCCCACGAGCGTGGCCGCGGCACCGAACAGACCGGTCGCCGGCCCGAGCGGGCGCCTGACGCTGCGCGCGCTGGTGCGTCCGCACCGGTGGATCTGGACGGCTTCCGTCCTGCTCGCGGCCCTCGCCGCGGGCCTCGGCATCGCGCTCACCGCCGTCTCCGGGTGGCTGATCGTCCGCGCGAGCGTCGAGGAGTACATCATGTATCTCCTCGTCGCGATCGTGGGCGTGCGCGCGTTCGGCATCGGGCGCGCGGTCGGACGCTATGCGGAGCGCCTGGTGACGCACCGCGCGGCGTTCCAGGTCGTCGACGCGCTGCGCCTTCGGCTGTGGCGGGCGATCGCTGCTCGCGGAGCGGGATCGCGTCGCCTGCTGGAGGGCGGAGCGCCGCTGGACTACCTCGTCACGCTGGCGGACGATCTGCGCGATCAGCTGCCGCGCGTGCTCCCGCCGATCGGCGCCGGCGTGCTGGTCATCGTCGGGGCCATCGTCACGACGGGCCTCGTCGCCCCGCATCTCGTGCTCCTCGTCGCCGCGGTGCTCCTGCTCGCGGTGGCTGCGGCATCCGTTCTTGCGATCGCCTCCGAGCGCGGGGCGGGAGCCGCCAGGGTGAGCGCGCGCTCGGACATCGTCCGCGGGACATCCGCGCTGGCCGCCGCGGCCGACGACCTGCGGGGCAGCGGCGCGACGCCCGCGGCGCTGGACGTCCTGGATGCTGCCGGCGACCGCCTCGCCGCCGCGGAACGGCGGGCCGCGTGGTCGTCCGGGCTGGGGTCGGCGGTCGTCACGGCGGCGGTGGCACTGCTCGCGATCCTCGTCGCGCCGCTGTCGCCGCAGCTGCCGGCCGAGAACGCGTCCACGGTCGCCCTGCTCGTGCTCGCACTGCTCGAGCCGCTGGTGGGGCTGGTCGCGGCCGTGCACCGGCTGCCGGCGCTGCGCGCCCTGCGGGAGCGCCTCGGTCCGATCCTGCGCCCAGCGCCGTCGCCGGAATGGGGACGGATGGCGCCGGATGCCGCGGTGGAGGAAGTCGCGCTGGACGACGTCACGATCCGCTATCCGGGAGCCGCACGCCCGGCCGTCGAGGGTGTCGCAGGCGTTGCGCGCGCCGGCCGCTGGCTCGTGCTCGACGGGCCGTCCGGATCGGGGAAGTCGACCGTGCTCTCAGCCGTGATGGGGGCGCTGCCGCTCGAGCGGGGCGCCGTCCTCGCCGACGACGTGCCCCTCACGCGGATGACCGAGCGCGGCTGGCGGGACCGGGTGGCCTGGTGTCCGCAGGACGCGTACGTGTTCGACTCCACGCTGCGCGGGAACCTCCTGCTGGCCAGGCCGCGGGATGAGGCGCCGGATGACACCGCCCTGCGCGCCGCCCTCGCGCGCGCCGGACTCGCACCGCTGCTGGACGGGCTGTCCGCCGGCCTGGACACCCGGGTCGGCGCCGGCGGATCGGCGCTGTCGGGCGGAGAACGTCAGAGGCTGGCCGTCGCGCGCGCCCTGCTGACGCAGGCCGACGTGATCCTGCTCGACGAGCCCACAGCCCATCTGGACGAGCCGACGGCGGCCGCGATGATGGCCGACGTGCGCTCGGCGACGGCGGACCGTGTCGTGCTGCTCGTGTCGCACCGGACGGCCGACCGGACGCCGGGAGACGACGTGGTGTCTCTCGCGCGGTGACGTCTGCGCAGGTTCAGCGAGCGAGCGGATCGAGTCGAAACGCACCAGGCGAACGCCGCTCGATCGTCAGCGTGTTTCCGGTCGGCTCCGCCGTCCTCGCTCAACGAGCGAGAGGAGGGGCGACCGCCGCTCTTCGCTCACACGTGCGAGAGGAGGTACCGGCTGCTCTTCGCTCAACATGTGAGGGAGGAGCGGAGAACCGACTCAGGCCGGGAAGAGACGGCGGAAGCGGTCGCTGACCCTCGTCGATCCCGAGACGACGCGCTCGGCGCCCGGCACTCCGCTGGCTCCCACGGCGAGGATGGCCCTGGCGAGCACTTCGTCGCGGACCTCCCGCCGAGCATGATCGTCGGCGAGCATCTCGACGAGCGCGGCGACTTCGGCCTCGGCACGGGCGGCGATGGGGAACCAGGGCAGCGCGGAGCGCCACGCACGGAACGCGAGCAGCAGCAGATCGTGGCGCTGCTCGACGTGCGCCCGCTCGTGCGCGATCACGGCGACGAGCTCATCGGGATCCAGGCGGTCCAGCAGCCCCTGTGACAGCACGGTCACCGAGCGCGCGCCGTTCGGCAGGCAGTACGCCACCGGCACCGCATCGTCGATGACCCGCGTGCGCGCCCTGGTCGGATGCGGGGACGTGAGCATGTCCAGCAGGGCGAGATGGCGGTGGCGCTGGAGCGTGACCTGCACGATCGTGACGGCCAGGTGCGCCAGCAGATAGACCGTGAACGCCGTGGCCGGCAGCAGCGCCCACCATGGATGCTGCGGGGCGACCGCATAGCCGGCGAGCGCGAGTGCGCCGATCATCGACAGCCCTCCCGCCAGGCCGATCGCCTGCCAGAGCAGCAGGGCGATCACCGGCATCCGCATCGGCCACGTGGCCCGCGACAGGGCGACGGGGACCGGCCAGGCCAGCGCCAGCGCGACGACGCCGAGAACGACGGCGCCCGCGACGACCGCGCCGTGCGGGATGACGACAGCCCCGACGAGGGCCTGGTCACTCGCGGCGGAGAACGCGGTCATGTGCGTCTCAGTGCGTCCCGGACAGCAGTTGACGGAGCACCGCGGCATCCTCGGCGGAGACGCCGCCCACGAAGCGCTCGAGGACGGCGGTGCGATCCCCCGCGTCGCCGAGGACCGAGTGCATGAGCTCGGCGACGTGGTCGGCGCGCGACGCGACGGCGGTGTAGCGGTGCGGACGCGCGGAGCGGTCGGAGGACACGAAGCCCTTCTTCTCCAGGCGCGAGAGCACGGTGAGCAGCGTCGTCACGGCCAGCGCGCGGCCGGCGGAGGAGAGCTGCTCCTGCACGTCGTACGCGGTGACGGGTGCATCGGCATCCCAGATCGCATCCATGACGGCGCGTTCGAGTTCTCCGAGCGTTCCCATGATCGCCTCCCTGGCCGTCCGTCGATTCTCACGGCCGATCTCATTCTACCCCCGGTCGAATTTGTTCTATGCTCTGTCGAAGAAGTTCTACGTAATGTAGAATTCAAGCGCGGGTCCTTCCCGCGATCGGCTCTGCGAAGGAGATCAGCAGTGGACGTGCTCGACATCGCCCGGTGGCAGTTCGGCATCACGACCGTGTACCACTTCCTGATGGTGCCGCTGACCCTCGGGCTCGGCATGTCCGTGGCGATCATGCAGTCGGCGTGGGTGCGCACCGGGGATGAGAAGTTCCTGCGCATGACGAAGTTCTGGGGCAAGGTCTACCTGATCAACTTCATCGTCGGCGTCGCCACCGGCCTCGTGCAGGAGTTCCAGTTCGGGATGGCATGGAGCGAGTACTCCCGCTTCGTCGGCGACGTCTTCGGGGCGCCGCTCGCCATGGAGGGACTGCTCGCGTTCTTCGTCGAGTCGACCTTCCTCGGCATCTGGATCTTCGGCTGGGGGCGCCTGCGCAAGGGGATCCACCTGGCGGCCCTGTGGTGCGCCGTGATCGGGTCCTGGATCTCGGCGTACTTCATCATCGTCGCGAACTCGTGGATGCAGCACCCGGTCGGCGTCGAGCTCGGAGCCGACGGACGTCCGGTGATGACCGATGTCTGGGCGGTGCTGACGAACAACACCGCGCTGGCGGCGTACACGCACACGATCTTCGGTGCGCTCGTGGTCGCAGGCATGTTCCTGCTCGGCATCTCGTGGTACCACCTCTGGCGCCGTCGTCACGACGGCATCGACACGGTCGACGCTCAGGGACGGGTCGTCGTGGGCGAAGCGGATGCCGTGCCCGGCCGCGACAGGAAGGACCACGGCGTCTGGATCTGGTCGCTGCGCTTCGGCGCGATCGTCGCGATCCTCGGCTTCGCCGGCACGGTCGCCACGGGGGACATCCAGGGCAAGCTCATGTACGAGCAGCAGCCCATGAAGATGGCGGCGGCGGAGGCGGCCTGCCACACCGGATCGGCCTTCTCGGTGCTCTCCCTCGGCGACCCCGGATCGCGCGACTGCTCCGACGTCGTCACCCTGATCGAGATCCCCGGCGTGCTCGGATTCCTCGGCACGGGGGAGTGGGGCGCCGAGATGCCCGGCATCAGCGATCTCGAGCCGCAGTACGTGAACCAGTACGGCGAGACGATCCCGAACGACGAGCTGTACGGCGACCGCGCCGGCAGCGAGGTCGAGTACGTGCCGGTGATGTGGGTGACGTACTGGGGCTTCCGGCTCATGATCGGGCTGGGCGGCATCGTCGCGACGGGCGCCGTCATCGCCCTGTGGCTCACCCGCAAGGGGACGGTCCTGCGATCGCCGTGGATCATGCGCCTGGCGCTGCTGGGCATCGTCGCTCCGTTCGCGGCCAACATCGCCGGCTGGATCTTCACCGAGATGGGACGGCAGCCCTTCGTCGTCGCCCCGAACCCGGACGCGACCGGCATCGACGGGGTGTTCATGTTCACGGCGGCCGCCGTCTCACCCGGGGTCACTGCTGGCGAGATGCTCTTCTCCGTCATCACCCTCACGGCGGTCTATGGCGTGATGCTGGTGATCGAGCTCTTCCTCATGACCAAATACATCCGCGGCGGGGTCGCAGCGTCCATGCCGGAGCTCTCCGGGCACCGGGATGCCGACGACGACGGCCCCGGAGACGGCACCGACGGCGACCGGCGCGACGACGTCCTCGCCTTCGCCTACTGATCGGGAACGAGAGGAATCACCATGGAACCGCTTCCCATCGTCTGGTTCATCGCGATCGCCGTGCTGTGGATCGGATACCTGCTGCTCGAGGGGTTCGACCTCGGCGTCGGCATGCACATGATCTTCTCGACGCGTTCCGAGCGCGATCGCCGCGTCATGCTGAACACGATCGGTCCGGTCTGGGACGGCAACGAGGTGTGGCTCATCACGGCGGGCGCCGCGATCTTCGCCGCCTTCCCGGCCTGGTACGCCTCGCTGTTCTCCACGTTGTACGTCCCGCTGACGATCACGCTCGTCGGGCTCATCGTCCGTGCGGTCGGCATCGAGTACCGCGGAAAGATCCACACCGAGCGCTGGCGCACGTTCTGGACGTGGATGATCGGGCTCGGCTCCCTCATCGTGGCGTTCTGCATCGGCGCGGCGCTCGCCCTGACTTCGCTCGGCCTGCCGATCGACGCCAACGGCGACCGGGTGGGCGGCCCCTTCGTCTGGTTGACCGTCCCGGCCGTGCTCGGCGGGCTGGCCGTCGTCGGGTTCTCCCTTGCCCACTCCGCGACCTTCCTCGGTCTCAAGGCGAACGGCCCGGTGCGCGAGCGCGCCGGACGCTTCGCCGCGCGCTGGGCTCCGCTGTGCCTTCTGCCGGCGGCAGGATGGGCGATCTGGGTGCAGCTCGCCCACGGCGGCACCCCTCTCGCGTGGACGTTCATCGCGCTGGCCGTGGCCGGGGCCGTGGTGGGCTGGATCGCGGCGCGCCGACGCCGCGAGGGCACGGCCTTCATCGGCTACGCCGGGTTCGGGCTCTTCGGCGCCGCGGCGGTGTTCGCCGGGATGTTCCCGCTCGTGCTGCCCTCGACCGTGGATCCGGCCTTCGACCTGACGATCGCCAACGCCTCGAACAGCCCCTACACGCTCGGCGTCATGACCGTCATCGCAGCCGTGTCGCTTCCGGTGATCCTGCTGTACCAGGCCTGGAGCTACTGGATCTTCCGCAAGCGGGTGACATCGGGCATGATCCCGGACGCGCACATCGTGCTTCCGGCGATCCTGCGGGCGGACCCGGCTCGCTGACGATCAGGCTCACCCGCCTCCGCCGTCGGCCGTGTGCCGGTACTTCTCGGAATCCGGATCGAGGTGAACCGGCACCTCGCGGTCCGGCTCGATGTGGACCTGGACGCCATCGGTGAACACGACGACGCCGAACCCGGGCAGCGGCACGCGTGAGGGAGTGGCCGACATCGCCACCGCGATGTCGCGTTCGGCGTCGCCGTCTCGGTACACGATGCGGGTGTCGCGGAACTGCGTGAATCCGCCGATGTCACCCGTCATGCGGCCGATCGACACGACGGTTCCGAACAGACGCCGTCCGCGTTCCCGCAGCCGCGCGATGGCCCACCCTCGCCGTCGCGCCCGGGCGACGGCGAACGGCAGCCAGGTGGCCGATCCGGCGAAGCCGAGCAGGGCGGCTGCGATGAAGAACAGCGAAATCACGCCATCCGTCGTCTCGACCGGCGAGGCCGTCGCGATCGCCGCGTCGATCGCCATTCCGGCGCCGAAGCCCGCGCACGCTGCACACGCCGCCATGACGAAGGCGATGTCGAGCTGCCGGAAGATGCGCCGGGCGACGGCGAAGAGACCAGCCGTGGACCACATCATGAGCACCGCGGCACCGGCGAGGAGAACCAGCCACCACCACGTCCGGGACATCTCCTGGAGCGCCTCCGAGCGCACCGGGCCGATCGTGCGCGGCGCGGAGAGGATCATCAGGATCAGCCAGGCGCCGGCGGTGCCGACCATTCGCAACAGCAGACCGAGGTCGAGACGGCCGACGTTCTCGCCGGGAGGAAGGACCGTGATTCGTCCCCCGTGGTCCGACACGGAGAACACCGGACCGCTGACCCACCACGGCTCCTTCATGCGCACCTCCCGGAATCAGGCTAGGCGCGCGGGGTGCTCCCGATCACAGGTCGCGCCTCACCCCAGCAGCAGGGTCGCGACCAGCAGCACCGGCACGCAGCCGATCGTCGTGATGAACACGGTGTCGCGCGAGATCGCCTCGCCGACGTCGTAGCGCTGCGAGTAGTTGAAGACGTTCTGAGCGGTGGGGAGAGCGGCCAGCACGACGACGATGAGCACCTCGTGCGCGCTGAGACCGAACAGGAACTGCGCGACGAGCCACGCGATCACCGGCATCACCAGCAGCTTCAGCGAGGAGGCGAGCAGCACGTCGCGGCGATGGCCGGAGGTGCCGAGCACGCGCTGGCCGAACAGCGAGATGCCGTAGCTGACCAGCAGGACCGGCACGCATGCGTTCGCGAGCAGCACGGCCGGCTCCATGACGATGGGCGGCAGGTCGATCCCGAGGACCGACACGAGCGTGCCCAGCGCCGAGCCGAGGATGATCGGGTTGGTCGCCGTGCGAGCCATCGTGCGCCACACCGAGCTCTTCCTCGCGGCGGTGACCGCGTCGAGGATCGTCAGCGAGATGGGCGTGAACACCAGCAGCTGCATGAGGATCACGGGCGCGGGATACGCGGCGCTGCCGAGCAGGTAGAGCGACAGCGGAATGCCGATGTTGTTGGAGTTCACCTGGCCGGCGGACAGGGCGCCGATGACGGTCTCGCCGACATCCCGCTTCCAGAACACTCGGGCGACGAGCGCGTAGGCGGCGATCACGACGGCCGCGGCGATCGCCGAGACCGGAAGCAGCGAGGAGAACAGGACCTTCGCGTCGGCCTGCGCGAGCACGGTGAACAGCAGGAACGGGGACAGGACGAAGAAGGTGAGCCGCCCGAGCACGTGGCGCGCGTGCGGGCCCAGCAGGTCGATGCGGCCGATGACGTACCCGACGGCGATCGCGAGTCCCACCACGGCGAATCCGGTGAGAGTATCGAGCACGCTCTCGAGCGTAGCGCCCGGTCAGCTGCCGCCCTCGCCGCTGGGCGCCGTGTAACGCGAGATGTCGGTCGCGAAGTCCAGAGGGCGATCGGGATCCGGCTCGACGTGCGTCCGGCCGTGCGGGCTGACGAGCACGAGCACGGGTGATCCGGGGAGGGGCACCCGGTGGGCTGTCGTGCTCATCGCCGCCGTGATCGTGCGCCGGCGCTCGCCGTCGACGAAGCGCACCTCGATGCGGAACTGCGGCCGCGCGAGGATCCACAGAGACGGGTCCGGGACGATCGCGACCTCCCCCGGGAGGTGGCGCCCGTGTGCGCGCAGCTGCAGGATCTCGCGCGTCACGCGGCGGACCGAGGACACGCTCAGGAGGAACAGCAGTAGCGCACCGACCGCGACGACCGCGCTCGCGGCGGCTCCCCACCCCACGAACGGCGCGAGGTCCGCGATGAACGGCTCGCGGTTCCCGGACAGCAGCCACGACCAGACGAGCAGCGCGATCGCCGTGCCGCCGGCCACGATCCAGGTCGCGCCGCGCATCGCGAGCGAGGCCTGTCCGAACGCCTCCTCGAGGAGCGCGTAGCAGGCGGGGACGACGGTGATGAGCATCCACGCCGCCCCCAGGACGAGCGGGATCCACCAGAGCAGGTGCCAGGCGCTCCAGCCGAGGGCGGCCGCGAGCGGCGGGAAGCTCGCGGGCAGGACCAGCGCGATCAGGATGCCGCAGAAGACGGGGGCGATCGCGAGCATCAGAACCTGGACGGCGTCGAGGCGGGGAAGGTCGGCGTCCGGTCCGACGGACACGATGCGACTCCCCGCCCGTGTCGTCGAGAAGATCGGACCGTCCTCCCACCACACCTCTTCGCGCGTCTCATCCGTCATGGCTGCAGGCTACGCGCCGGTGTCCGCTCCCGATCACGGGTCGGATTCCGGCGGGTGCATCCGACGGAGGAATTTCCCGGTCAGCGGGAAATTTGACTTCCTGCAGGAACCGGATATGGTCGATCATTCACCCGCCAGCCGACGAAGGGGAAGCGAGTTCACATGTCAGGCAAGTCACCGCGCGCACGCGACGGCAGGAAGACCCCGCAGCTCACTCTGAAGGAGAGGAGAGCGGCCAAGCGCGAGAAGAGGGAGCCGGCCGCGTTCATCAAGCCGCGCAAGGGCGCGTCCGGCTGATCCGAACGCCGGCCTCATCGCCGAAGGCGTCGTTCCAGCGTGGATGCCGTCTCGGCGACAGCCGTCGCGGCTGCCTGCTCCTCGGGTCCCGCATCCGTCGACCAGGTGGCCGCGACCGCTGCGATCGGCCAGCCCGCCGCATCGTGGACGGCGGCGCCGACCGATCGCAGTCCGGGTGTCACCTCGCCGTCCTCGATCGCGAGGCCCCGGACGCGCACCTCGCGCAGCAGATCCCGCAGTTCCGCGGGCCCTGACGGTCCGTCGCCGGTGCGGGTCGGGAACGCGGAGCGGTCCGGGAACAGCGCGCGCACCTGCCCACGGGGGAGGGCGGCGAGCATGGCACGGCCGGTGGCGGTCAGATGAGCGGGCAGCCGCACCCCGACATCCGTCACCAGGGCCGGTCGCCGGGGTGCGCGTTCCTCGACGATGTACACGACGTCCGCGCCGCTCATCACGGCCAGATGGGTGCTCTCGCCGAGCCGGTCCGCCAGCGCGGCGACGAGCGGCCGCCCGAGTCGCGCGAGCGGCTGCTGCCTGGCGAACCCGCCGGCCAGCTCGCTGGCCGCGGTGCCCAGAGCCCAGCGGCGTTCCTCGCGCAGATGCAGCACGAAGCCGTGCTCGGCGAGGGTCGCGAGCAGGTGGTACACGGTGGATCGGGGCAGCTCCAGGTCGCGGGCGATCGCGGACGCCGCGACCGGCGCCGGCCGTCCGGCCAGGTGACGCAGGATCCGCAGCGTCTGATCGGCTGCGGGCACCCGGGGCGACGGTCTGCCGCTCATGTCTGGGATCACAGACACATGATCGCACGGAAGGCTGTCGCGGGCCGTCGCCGGGGTGTGGAATCGGGAGCATGAGCGCGCATCCCCCTGTCCACGTCGGAGCCGAGCCCCTGTCCGTCGCCGACGTCGTCGCCGTCGCCCGTCATGACGCGCCGGTCGAGATCGACACCGCAGCCCTCGACCGGGTCACCGAGACGCGCGCGATCGTGGACGCTCTCGCCGCCGACCCCGATCCGCACTACGGCGTCTCCACGGGATTCGGCGCCCTCGCCACGACGTTCATCGCCGCAGATCGTCGCAGGCAGCTCCAGGCCAGCCTCATCCGCTCCCACGCCGCGGGCACCGGCGCCGAGGTGGAGCGCGAGGTCGTGCGCGGACTGCAGCTGCTGCGCCTGCAGACCCTCGCCTCGGGGCGAACGGGCGTGCGCCCCGTCGTCGCCGAGACCTATGCGGACCTGCTGAACGCGGGAATCGTCCCGGTCGTCCGCGAGTACGGGTCGCTGGGATGCTCCGGCGACCTCGCTCCGCTCGCGCACATCGCGCTCGCCGCGATGGGCGAGGGGGAGGTGCGCACCGGGAACGGGCTCGTCCCGGCATCCGAAGCCCTCGCGGCCGCCGGGATCGAGCCGCTCGTCCTGGAGGAGAAGGAGGGGCTCGCGCTCATCAACGGCACGGACGGGATGCTGGGGATGCTGGCGCTCGCTCTCGCCGACCTGGAGACCCTGCTCACGACCGCGGACGTCGCCGCCGCGCTGTCCGTGGAGAGCCAGCTCGGCACGGACGCCGTGTTCGCCGCCGACCTCATGGCGCTGCGGCCGCAGTCCGGGCAGGCGGTGTCGGCATCCCATCTGCGCGCGTTCCTCGCGGACTCGCCGATCGTCGCGAGCCACAAGGGCCCGGAGGACGGGCGCGTGCAGGACGCCTACTCGCTGCGCTGCTCGCCGCAGGTGCACGGCTCTGCGCGCGACACCGCTGAGCACGCCGCGACGATCGCGTCGCGCGAGCTCGCGAGCGTCATCGACAACCCGATCATCACCCCGGACGGCCGCATCGAGTCGAACGGCAACTTCCACGGCGCTCCGGTGGCGGCCGTGCTCGACTTCCTCGCGATCTCGGTGGCCGACGTCGCGAGCGTCTCGGAGCGCCGCACCGATCGCGCGCTGGATCCCGCACGCAGCCATGGTCTGCCGCCGTTCCTCGCCGACGAGGTGGGGGTCGACTCCGGGCTCATGATCGCGCAGTACGCCGCGGCCGGGATCGTCTCGGAGCTCAAGCGCCTCGCGGTCCCGGCATCCGTCGACTCCATCCCGTCCTCGGCGATGCAGGAGGACCACGTCTCGATGGGCTGGTCGGCGGCGCGCAAGCTGCGTCGCGCGATCGACGGCCTGACGCGGGTCCTGGCGATCGAGATCCTCACCGGCACGCGGGCGCTCGATCTGCGCGCACCGCTGCAGCCGGGCCCCGCGACCGGCGCCGTCCGCGACCTCGTCCGCACCGTCGCCGGCGGTCCGGGTCCCGACCGCTTCCTGTCGCCCGACATCGAGGCCGTCACCGAACTCGTCCGATCGGGCGCCGTCGTCCGGGCAGCGAAGGAGCACGCACATGCCTCGTGAGATCAGGGCCCCGCACGGGCCGGAGCGGACCGCGAAGAGCTGGGGCGCCGAGGCCGCCAAGCGGATGCTGATGAACAACCTCGACCCCGAGGTCGCCGAGCATCCCGAGGACCTCGTCGTCTACGGCGGCACCGGCCGCGCCGCGCGCAACTGGGAGGCGTACGACGCGATCGTGCGCACGCTCGACGAGCTCGAGCCCGACGAGACGCTCCTGGTGCAATCCGGAAAGCCCGTCGGCGTGTTCCGCACGCACGAGTGGGCGCCGCGCGTGCTCATCGCGAACTCGAACCTCGTCGGCGACTGGGCGACGTGGCCGGAGTTCCGCCGTCTCGAAGAGCTCGGGCTGATCATGTACGGGCAGATGACCGCGGGAAGCTGGATCTACATCGGCACGCAGGGCATCCTGCAGGGGACCTACGAGACCTTCGCCGCCGTCGCGCGGTCGCTCGGGCGCGACTCGCTGCGGGGCACGCTGACCCTGACCGCAGGCGCGGGCGGCATGGGCGGGGCGCAGCCGCTCGCCGTGACGATGAACGAGGGCGCCGTGTTCATCGTCGACGTCGACGAGTCGCGCCTGTCCCGTCGCGTCGCGCACGGATACCTCGACGAGTACACGACCGACCTGGACGCCGCGGTGGAGCGTGTCCTGGCCGCCAAGGACGCCGGCGAGGCGCTGTCGGTCGGTGTGCTCGGCAACGCCGCCGAGGTGTTCCCCGAGCTGCTGCGTCGCGGCGTGCCGATCGACATCGTGACCGACCAGACCAGCGCGCACGATCCGCTGGCGTACCTGCCTCTCGGCGTCGCGTTCGAGGACTGGAAGGGCGAGGCATCCCGGGACCCGGAGGACTTCACCCGGCGCGCCCGCGAGTCCATGGCCGCGCACGTCGCCGCGATGGTCGCGTTCCAGGATGCCGGAGCCGCCGTGTTCGACTACGGCAACTCGATCCGTGCGGAGGCGGAGCTCGGCGGGTTCGAGCGGGCGTTCGCGTTCCCCGGCTTCGTGCCGGCGTACATCCGGCCGCAGTTCGAGGAGGGCCGAGGGCCCTTCCGCTGGGCCGCGCTTTCCGGCGACCCGGAGGACATCCGGCGCACCGACCGGGCGATCGCCGAGCTGTTCCCCGAGGACACCGCGCTGCACCGCTGGCTCGAGAAGGCCGGGGAGAAGGTGCACTTCGAGGGTCTTCCCGCGCGCATCTGCTGGCTGGGGTACCAGGAACGCCACCTCGCCGGACTGCGGTTCAACGAGATGGTGGCCTCAGGCGAGCTGTCGGCGCCGATCGTGATCGGCCGCGACCACCTCGACTCTGGGTCGGTCGCCTCGCCCTACCGGGAGACCGAGGCGATGAAGGACGGTTCGGACGCGATCGCCGACTGGCCGCTGCTGAACGCGCTGCTGAACACGGCGTCCGGGGCGAGCTGGGTCTCGCTGCATCACGGCGGCGGGGTCGGGATCGGGCGGTCCATCCACGCCGGCCAGGTGACCGTCGCCGACGGTTCGGACCTGGCCGCGGAGAAGCTCGCCCGCGTCCTCACGAACGATCCCGGCACGGGTGTCATGCGCCACGTCGACGCCGGATACGAGCACGCGCGCGACGTCGCCCGCGAGCGCGGCCTGAAGGTGCCGATGCTGTGAACACGCTCATCACGAACATCGCGGAGCTCACGACCAACGTCGGAGAGGGCCTGCTGCGCGACGCCGCCGTCCTGGTCGAGGACGGCCTGATCTCCTGGGTCGGCGACGCCGCGGCGGCACCGCGTGCGGAGGAGGTGGCGGATGCCGCGGGGCGAGCCGTCATCCCGGGATTCGTGGACAGCCACAGCCACCTCGTCTTCGGGGGCGACCGCGCCGCGGAGTTCGAGGCGCGCATGGCGGGTGAGAAGTACGCCGCCGGCGGGATCCGCTCCACCGTCGCGGCGACCCGCGCGGCCTCGGACGAGGAGCTGCGCACGCGGCTGCGCGGATTCATCGATGAGATGCTCGCGCAGGGGACGACGACCGTCGAGATCAAGAGCGGGTACGGACTCACGGTCGCTGACGAGGAGCGGCTCGTGCGCCTCGCCGCCGAGGTCACCGCCGAGGTCACCTTCCTCGGCGCCCACGTCGTGCCCGCCGAGTACGCCGACCGTCCGGAGGCCTACGTCGACCTCGTGACGGGGCCGATGCTGGATGCCGCGGCCCCCCACTCCCGCTGGATCGACGTGTTCTGCGAGACCGGGGCGTTCACCGTCGAGCAGTCCCGGCGCATCCTGGAGGCGGGCATCGCCCGCGGACTCGCACCGCGCGTGCACGCGAGCCAGTTGGGCCCCGGCGAAGGAGTCCGACTGGCCGTCGAACTCGGCGCCGCCTCGGTCGACCACGGCACCTACCTCACCGAGGACGACGTGGCGGCTCTCGCGGCATCCGACACCGTCCTGACCCTGCTTCCCGGTGTCGAGTTCTCGACCCGGCAGCCGTATCCGGATGCGCGCCGGCTCCTCGACGCCGGAGTGTCGGTGGCGCTGGCCTGCGACACGAACCCCGGCTCCAGCTTCACCAGCTCCATGCCGTTCTGCATCGCGATCGCTGTGCGCGACATGGGGATGACCCCGGGCGAGGCGGTCCGGGCCGCGACCGCCGGGGGCGCGAAGGCGCTGCGTCGTGGCGACATCGGCGTCATCGCTCCCGGCATGCGCGCGGACCTCGTGCTGCTGGACGCTCCCAGCCGCGTGCACCTGGCCTATCGTCCGGGCGTGCCGCTGGTGGCCGGCGTCTGGAAGGACGGCATCCGGGTGCGCTGAGCTCACGAAAGAGAGCCCGACTCGGCGGTCGGGCTCTCTCGAGGGTTCGGGTCAGATGACGCCCTGTGCGAGCATCGCCGCCGCGACCCGCTCGAAGCCGGCGATGTTCGCGCCTGCCACGTAATCGCCGGGGACGCCGTAGCGCTCGGCAGCCTCGAAGGAAGCGCGGTGGATGTCCGCCATGATCTGGCGGAGCTTGCGCTCGCTGTCCGCGAAGGCCCAGCGCTGACGCGAGGCGTTCTGGCTCATCTCCAGCGCCGAGGTGGCCACACCGCCGGCGTTGGCCGCCTTGCCGGGGGCGAACAGCACTCCGGCGGACTGGAACGCCTCGACGGCCTCGGGGACGCACGGCATGTTGGCGCCCTCCGAGACGGCGCGCACGCCGTTGCCGATGAGGGCCTGAGCGTCCGCGAGGTCCAGCTCGTTCTGCGTGGCCGACGGCACGGCGATGTCGATCGGCACCTCCCACACGCGGCCGCCCTCGACGAAGCGCGCGCCGGGGCGGCGGTTCGCGTACTCGACGATGCGCCCGCGCTCGACCTCCTTGATCTGGCGGAGCAGATCCAGGTCGATGCCTGCGTCATCGACGACGTAGCCGGAGGAGTCCGATGCCGTGACCGCCGTCGCGCCGAGCTGCGTGGCCTTCTGGATCGCGTAGATCGCCACGTTCCCGGAACCGGAGACGCCGACGCGCTTGCCCTCGAAGGAGTCGCCCTTGACGGCGAGCATCTCCTCGGCGAAGAACACTGCACCGTAGCCGGTCGCCTCCGTGCGCACCTCGGCGCCGCCCCAACCCGTGCCCTTGCCCGTGAACATGCCGGACTCGTGGCGGTTGGTGATCTTGCGGTAGGTGCCGAACAGGTAGCCGATCTCACGGCCGCCGACCCCGATGTCGCCCGCGGGGACGTCGGTGTGCTCACCCAGGTGGCGCCACAGCTCGCTCATGAACGACTGGCAGAACCGCATGATCTCGGCATCCGAGCGGCCGTGCGGGTCGAAGTCGCTGCCGCCCTTCGCGCCGCCGATGCCCTGGCCGGTGAGAGCGTTCTTGAAGATCTGCTCGAAGCCGAGGAACTTGATGATCGACAGGTTCACCGAGGGGTGGAACCGCAGTCCGCCCTTGTACGGACCGAGCACCGAGGAGAACTGGATCCGGTAGCCGCGGTTGACCTGCAGGCGACCCGCGTCGTCCACCCACGGCACGCGGAACATGATCTGGCGCTCCGGCTCGACGACGCGCTCCACGATTCCCGCGTCCGCGTACTCGGGGTGGCGCTCGAGCACCGGGCCGATCGAGTGCAGCACTTCGTGCACGGCCTGCTGGAACTCCGGCTCGTGCGGGCTGCGCGTGCGGACGGTGTCGAAGACGGGCTGGACGGCGTCGGCAAGGGGATGGAAGTCAGTAGCGGTCACGCGGAGAGCGGCTTTCTGGATGGGGGATGCGGAGCAGGGCGATCGTGTCGCGTGAGAAGGCGCCGGTCGGGCACACGAGTTCTCACTTTAGCGCCCTGCACGTTGTGAGCAGGACCGCGGGGATCACCCGGTGTTCTGCAGGCCGGCCGCCACGCCCGAGACCGACAGCAGCAGCAGGCGCTGCTGCTCGGCGTCCGCTCCGGACCCGGTGGCGGACTCGTCGGCCGAACGCAGCTCGCGCAGCGCCCGCAGCTGCAGCAGCGAGAGCGCGTCGACGTACGGGCTGCGCAACTGCACGGCGCGCTGCAGGATCGGCTTGTTCTCGAGCAGACCGGTGCCGCCGGTGAGGCGGATGACCCATTCGCGCGTGAGAGCGAGCTCGTCGAGCACGAGCTGTGCGAGATCTTCGCGGTCGCCGAGCGCCAGATAGCGACGGGCGATGCGCTCGTCGGTCTTGGCCAGGCTCATCGCGACGTTGTCGATCATGGTGTGCAGCAGCGGCCATTCGCGATACGCCTCGGCGAGCAGCTTCTCGTCGCCGACCGCCTCCAGCGCCGTTCCCAGGCCGAACCAGCCGGCCAGGTTGATGCGGGCCTGGGTCCACGCGAACACCCACGGGATCGCACGCAGGTCCTCGAGCGACTCCACCGACAGCCCGCGGCGCGCCGGGCGCGAGCCCAGCGCGAGCAGGCCGATCTCCTCGAGCGGGGTGACGGTCGCGAACCAGGGGGCGAAGCCCTCGGCGTGCACGAGCTCGAAGAAGCGGGCGCGCGAGGCGGTGTCCATGGTCGCCGCGATCGCGGCGAAGCGCTCGGCCGCGCCGCTGGTGCGCTGCTCGACGCCGGGGGAGGAGGCCAGCAGTGTGGCCGCCGCGACCTGGTCGATGTGACGCATGGCGATGGCGGGCTCGCCGTACCGGGCGAAGATGACCTCGCCCTGCTCGGTGAGCTTGAACCGGCCGTCGACGGAGTGCGGCGGTTGGGCCAGGATGGCCGAGTTGGCCGGTCCGCCGCCGCGTCCGAGGGCGCCGCCGCGTCCGTGGAAGAGCGTCAGTTCGATCCCGGCGTCCTTCGCCCACTGCGCGATCTTCTGCTGCGCCTCGTACAGGGCGAGGTTCGCCGCAACCGGGCCGACGTCCTTCGAGGAGTCCGAGTAGCCGAGCATGACCTCGAGCCGGTTCCCCGTCTCTGCCATGCGCGCGCGGAACTCCGGGAACTGGACGGTCTCGGCGAGGATCGCCGGTGCCGCCTGCAGATCGGCGAAGGTCTCGAACAGCGGGACGACGTCCAGGACCGGTGCTTCGTCGCCCAGCGCGTAGCGGGCGAGCCGTCGCACGTTCGCGAGGTCCTCGGCGGACTGCGTGAACGACACGACATAGCGACCGGCGGCGCGCGGGCCGTACTCCCGCTGGATCTCCGCGATCGCGTGGAAGACGTCGAGGACCTCGCGCGTCTTCTCGCTGAGCTCGCCGCCGGCATCCAGTTCGGCGAGCGCCTGACGGTGCACCTGGGAGTGCTGGCGCACCTCCAGCTCGGTGAGGTGGAAGCCGTACGTCTCCACCTGCCAGATCAGGTGCTGCACGCCGCCGAACGCGTGGCGGCGGGCCCCGGCGGCGACGAGCGACTCCTGCACGACGCGCAGGTCGGCGAGCAGGTCCTCGGGTCCGGTGTATCCGCCCGTCGCGCCCGTGCGCTTCGCCGCGACGCGTCGCGAGAACAGCAGCAGCAGCCGGCGGTGCGGCTCCTCGGGGGACCGGGTCGAGATGTCGGCCGCGGCCTCGGGCTCCGCGGCGGCGAACGCGTCCCACAGGGCCGCGGCCGCTGGGGAGACCGGGGTGCTCTCGGCATCCAGCGTCAGCGTGCGGCCGATGCGCGCGAGCGCGCGCTCGAGGCCCTGCAGCACGTGGTCGGACGCGATCTCGGCCGCCTGGCGGGTGACGGATGCCGTGACGAAGGGATTCCCGTCGCGGTCGCCGCCCACCCAAGAGCCCACGCGGACGAACGCGGGGACGACCGGAGCGCTCGCGCCGGACTCGTCGCCGCGCAGGGCGTCGTCGATGCGGCGGTAGACATGCGGCACAGTGGTGAAGAGGGTCTCGTCGAAGACGCTCATGACCGTACGGACCTCGTCGACCGGCGTCGGCTTCTGCGCCCGCAGAGGTGCGGTGCGCCAGAGGGTGTCGATCTCCTCCAGCATCCGGCGCCGTGCCCGGCGCTGCTCTGCTCCGGCATCGCTGGCCTCGTCGTGCTGGGTCAGCAGATCCGACAGCCGGCGGATGCTCGTGGAGACCGCCCGGCGACGCGCCTCGGTCGGGTGGGCGGTGAAGACCGGGTGGAAGCGGAGTCCGGCGAGCCGGCGGGCGGCCTCGTCCTCGCCCACCTCGCGGCGCAGCTGCGCGAAGGCGGCGGCCACGGTGTCCACGGCGTCCTCGCGGCCGGGCTGTCCGGCCCGCTCGCGCAGCACGCGGACGCGCTGGTGCTCCTCGGCGAGGTTCACCAGGTGGAAATAGGCGGTGAAGGCGCGGGCGACCTCATCCGCGCGTTCGACCGAGAAGGAGTCGGCGATGGATGCCGCGCGCTCGAACGCCTCGGTGCTGGACTCGTCGTAGGCCTGGATGGTCGCGAGGCGCAGCCGCTCGACGTCCTCGAACAGGCCGGGCGTGCCGGACTCGCGGAGCACCTGGCCGAGCAGGGCGCCGAGCATGCGGACGTCGGCGCGCATGGCGTCGGGGATGCCGCGGCCTGCCTCGAATCGGCCGATGACGCGGATGGCCTCAGTGGGTGTGGGCTCGGGGGTCATCCCTCGAGCGTATCCCGATGCGAGGGGGCCGCCCGACCGCGTGACGCCGCATGAACGCCGGACGCCGCCGCGCCCTACCATGGAGGGGATGGCTGACTCCCGCAACCCCCTGCGCTCCGCGCAGTTCCCCGCGATCCTGCTGCTGGTGGCAGCCGGAATCGGGCTCCTCCTGGCCAACACCCCGGCGCACGACGCCATCGCGGGAGTGCTCGATCTGCACATCCCGGTGCCGGGGACCGGGCTCGATCTCTCGGTCGAGCACTGGATCTCCGACGGCCTGCTGGCGATCTTCTTCTTCGTCGTCGCCATGGAGCTGCAGTTCGAGCTCACCAGCGGCGAGCTCAACTCCTGGCGGAAGGCGATCCAGCCGGCGATCGCGGCCGCGGGCGGCGTCATCGTCCCGATCGTCATCTATCTCGTGATCGCGGGGGCGCCGCGGACCGCCTCGGGCTGGCCGATCCCGACGGCGACCGACATCGCGTTCGCGCTCGGCGTGCTCGCGGTGTTCGGTCGAGGGCTGCCGTCGACCGTGCGGGTGTTCCTCCTGGCCCTCGCCATCCTCGACGACATCATCGGCATCGTCTTCATCGCCGTGCTGTTCGCGCACGACCTGAACTGGCTGCTGCTCCTGCTCGCCCTGGTCGGCGTCGTCGCCTTCGGTCTGCTCAGCCGTCAGCTCGAGGAGCGCAACCGCTTCGTGATCGGCGCGGCGATGGTCGTGATCGGGATCGTGGTGTGGGCTCTGGTCGCCGCCTCCGGCGTGCACGCGACGATCGCCGGCGTTCTGCTCGGGCTCGCAGTCGCGCAGGCCCCGTCGATGCGCATCCGGTACGCGCTGGAGACCTGGGTGAACGGCGGGATCCTGCCCGTCTTCGCCTTCACCGCCGCGTTCGTCGTGATCCCCGCAGTGTCGCCCTCCGAGCTGTCGCCGGCGTTCTTCGGGATCGCGCTCGCGCTGCCGATCGGCAAGATCATCGGCATCGGACTGTTCGGCTGGCTGGCGATGCGGATCGGATCGCAGGGCGGTCCGGCTCTGAAGCTCGCCGATCTCCTGGCCGCCGGGACGCTCGGCGGCATCGGGTTCACGGTGTCGCTGCTGCTGGCGAATCTGGCCTTCGCGGACGACGCGGAGATCCGCGATCAGGCCATCCTCGGCGTCCTCGTGGGCTCTCTCGCCGCTCTCGTGCTGTCCGGCATCATCGTGTCGCTGCGAGCGGCGCACTACCGGCGGCTGGACTCCGTGGCGAAGCCGTGAGGCGGGTGAGGGGAGACCGATGAGCGACGCGCTGAGGGACGCAGCGGAGACCATGCGCGCCGTGCGCGAACGCTGCGTGTGGTCGCAGCGCATCACGCACCGCGACCTGATCCCCTACCTCATCGAGGAATCGCACGAGGTCATCGACGCCGTCGAGACGGGGGATCGCGCCGAGCTGCGCGAAGAGCTGGGCGATCTGCTGTGGCAGGTGCTCTTCCACGCCGCGATCGCGGAGCAGGATCCGCAGGATCCGTTCGACATCGACGATGTCGCGCGCACGCTGACCGAGAAGATGGTGCGCCGCCATCCGCACGTCTTCGCGGACGCGGTCGCCACGACCCCGGACGAGGTGCTGATGCACTGGAACGCCGCGAAGGCGGCCGAGAAGCGGGCGCGCACGAGCGTGCTGGACGGCGTCCCGAGCGGGATGCCGGCGCTGTCGCGTGCTCAGAAGGTGCTCGGGCGTGCCGCGCGCGTGCTCCCCGAGCATCCGTCCCCCGAGCAGGCCGCCCCGGCATCCGAAGCCGAGCTGGGCGACGCGCTGCTCGCCCTCGTCGCGCAGGCCCGTGCGAACGGATGGGACGCCGAGCGCGCCCTGCGTGAACGCACGCGTGCGCTGGAGGGCGAGGTCCGCGCCGCGGAGTCCGCCTAGCGGTGCCTGGACCCGCAGACCTGGAAAGATGGACTCGTGGCTACCGTGAACCCGCCGCGCGGCATGCGCGACATCCTCCCCGCCGACAAGGCGCGTCGAGAGCGCGTCCTCTCCGTCATCCGCGAGCGCTACCGCGCGCACGGCTTCGACGAGATCGAGACGCCCGTGGTGGAGGAGTACGACCGCCTGCATGCCGGCATCGGCGGTGACAACGAGAAGCTGTCCTACAACATCCTGCGCCGGGGTCTGGACGCCGACGCGATCCGTGCCGCCGCCGGCGACCCCGCCGGCCTGTCCGACCTGGGGTTGCGCTACGACCTGACTGTCCCGCTGGCGCGGTTCTACGCGTCGAACCGCGCACAACTGCCCGCGGTGTTCCGCGCGATCCAGATCGGGTCGGTGTGGCGTGCGGAACGGCCCCAGAAGGGGCGGTACCGGCAGTTCGTGCAGTGCGACATCGACGTCATGGGGGACGACTCGGCCCGTGCCGAGGCCGAGCTGCTGGTGGCGTCGCTGGACGCCGTCGCGGCGCTCGGCCTCTCCGACGCGAGCGTTCGCATCAACGACCGGCGGGCGCTGGAATGGATGCTGGACGCGTTCGGGTTCACCGCGGATGAGCGTCCCGGCGTGCTCATCACCATCGACAAGCTCGACAAGATCGGCCCCGACGGGATCGTCGCCGAGCTGCGGGAGCGGCAGGCGACGTCGTCCGCCGTGGACGCCTTCGAGCAGTTCCTGCGTCGCCCGCAGACGAGGGAGTACACCCCGTACGGCGAGCGGCAGATCCGCAGAGCGCTTCCGGACGGGGCGCCGGAGGAGATCGTCGCGCACCTGGTCGGTATCGGCGAGGCCGTGGCCGCCGGAACCGGACGGACGGACATTCCGTTGGTGTTCGATCCGTTCCTGGTGCGGGGCATGGGGTACTACACCGGCACGATCTTCGAGCTCGCGCACCCGTCCGTGCCGTACTCGCTCGGTGGCGGCGGCCGCTACGACGGGATGATCGGACGGTTCCTCGGCCAGCAGGTGCCCGCGGTCGGGTTCTCGCTCGGGTTCGAGCGCCTGGTCGATCTCGTCGAGCTCGGCGAGGACGCGGATGCCGCGGCCGTCGTGCTCGTGCACGACAAGGACGTGCCGGTGGTGGAGCTCGTGGCGCACAAGGCCGCGCTGATCGATCAGGGCTCGCGCGTGCGCCTCGAGCGCCGGACGAAGAACCTCAAGGGGCTGCTCGAGCGCTCGGCCGCCGACGGGTACACGGCGTTCGCGACCGTGGCGGCAGGCGCCCCGGTTGGCGCTCTGGAGATCAAGCCGCTCGGCTGAGACGCGGGGACCGCGCGTCCCCGGCCGTCCCCGCCCATTCACCCCGGGTTCACTCCTGCGGTGTTTGCTGGCACCGTGGCTCGCGTGAGGATCCTCGGCGCCGTGCTCGCCGCCTGTGTGCTCGCCGCGCTCGGCATCCGCGTCCTCCTGTCCCGTCAGGCAGCGATCGCGCGCCGACGGATCGGCAAGCCACTGGGCGAGGAGTCGCTGGATGCGGACCGGGTCTGGCGGAAGACGCTCGAAGGGCGACCCGTCGATCTGCTGCTCCTCGGCGACTCCCTCGCGGCCGGCCTGGGGGCTGAGCGTCGCAAGCAGACGCTCGGCGGCCGGCTCGCGAAGGCCGTCGCGCGCCGGCTGCAGCGTCCCGTGCGACTGCGCACGGCGGCGGTGGTCGGCTCGGAGTCCTCGGCACTCGGGGCGCAGTTGGACGGACTGGATCCCGATTACCGCGCGGATGTCGCGGTCATCGTCGTCGGGGGCAACGACGTCACGCACCTCGTTCCGGCATCCGTGGCGTCGGCTCAGCTCGAGCAGGCCGTCCTGCGGCTGCAGGACGCCGGGACCCCCGTCGTGGTCGGCACCTGCCCGGACCTCGGGACGCTGCGTCCCGTGCCCCAGCCGCTGCGGTCGCTGCTGTCACGGATGTCGCGGCGTCTCGCCCTGGAGCAGACGCGTGTCGCGTGGCGGACGGGCGCCGTGCCGGTCGACCTGCGCCAGCTCGTCGGGCCGACGTTCCACGCGGAGCCCGAAGAGATGTTCAGCCTCGATCGGTTCCACCCGAGCGCGGCGGGCTACCGACGGACGGCCGAGGCGCTGCTTCCCGCCGTCGTCACGGCGCTTCGCTCGCGGCAGTGAAGCTCGCCGCCCACTCTTCGACCCGCCGGGCGCTCTCGGCGGGGGAGAGGTCCTCCACGCGGGACATGATCGACCAGCGCACGCCGAAGGGATCGCGGATCGACGCGAACCGGTCGCCCGAGACGAAGTCGCTCGGCGCTTCGCGGACCGTGGCGCCGGATGCCGTCGCGCGCTCGACGACCGCGTCCACATCCGGGACGTACAGGCCGAGAGAGTAGCAGTCGTCCTCGCCGGACGGCGGGGCCACGAGATGGTATTCGGGCGTGGGTTCGCCGATCTGCAGCAGCCCCATGCCGAAGTCCAGATCGGCGTGGACGACGATTCCGCCCATCTCCGTGACGTCGAGTACGACGGCGCCGAAGACGTCGCGGTAGAAGCCGATCGCGTCGGCCGCCCCGGGGATCGCGAGGAACGGGGTGAGGCTGGTCGCGTTGTTCGGGCGGCCGTCGGTGGTGTGTGCTCCGGTGAGTCCTGTGCTGTTCATGACGTCGACGCTACGGACCGGCCGGATCCCGGCGCTTGGAGATTCGCGACATCCTGTCCGGGGCCGGCGCTACTCTGTCCCGCGTGATCGATGCGCGGCGTGGAGTGCTGTATCCCGCACGGATGCCGGACTTCCACCGCTGTCCGCCCCCGGGCGAGGCCGCGGAGCTCGTCGAGTGGTTCTGGATACCGCAGTGGGACATCGATCCGGGGCGGTCCTCACGGCAGCACGTCGTCGCGTACCCGGCGCTGAACCTCGTTGTCGAGGGAGATGCGGTCGAGCTCGTGGGCGCCACCACGGCGGCGTCGCATCGCGATCTCACGGGCCGGGGCTGGGCGGTCGGGGCGCTGCTGAAGCCGGCTGCGGTCGCAGCCCTCATCGAGGATCCGGCGGCGCTGCGCGATCGGTCCCGCATCTTCGACGCTCCGGACCTGCGGGACGCCGTCGTCCGGGCGATGGGTGACGGAGGGGAGCAGGGGCGCGCGGACGCCGTCGGGGCGTTCGCGGCATGGCTCGTCCGCCGGGTCGGCGAGCCGTCCGAAGTGGCGCGGGAGGCGAACCGGATGGCAGAGGTTCTCATGTCGGATCCCGAGATCGTTCGGGCAGAGGATGCCGCGGCGAGGCTGTCCGTCTCCCTGCGCACGCTCCAGCGGCTGGCGCACCGATACGTCGGCCTCCCGCCGCTGGCGATGATCCGGCGTCGACGCCTGCAGGAGGCGGCGCAGCGGATCCGGGAGCATCCGGACACCGACCTGGCCACGGTCGCCGCCGAACTCGGCTACGCCGATCACGCCCATCTGACGCACGACTTCGGTGCGGTGCTGGGCTTCACGCCGACGGCCTACCGTGCGGGCGCGCCGTGAAGGGGATCACAGAGGGGTGATCCGCGGCTGACAAGAGTCGCCGTCTCAGAAGGGAGGGTCGGGCTCGGTCGCATGCCCGGTCGGCGAGATCACCTGGACCGTCCCGTCGCGTCGCGATCGGTAGCGGAAGGTGGTGCGATGGTTGTGCCTGTGGTCGCGCGGGCACAGCGGTGCGAGGTTGTCCACGTTGGTCCCGCCACCTCTGGCCCACGGTCGACGATGATCGATCTCGGCATCGGCGGCGAGACGTTCGCAGCCGTCTCGCGCGCAGGTTCGGTGCTTCAGGATGAGCCAGTCGCGCTGCGCCTTCGTGGGCCGGTAGCTCCGGCGGTCCATGTCGAGGATCGCGCCCGTGATCGGGTCCGTGATGACGCGGTGGAAGGCGGACGCATCGAGGAACAACTGCGCCGCCGTGACCGCATCGATCGCGTCGCCTCCGACCATCTCGGCCTGCTCCGCCGCCAGCGCCTCGGCGACGGAGGGGTCGATCGGCGCTCCGTCCGGCGCCGCGGCGAGCAGCTGGACCGGGACCGTCACGAAGACTTTGGTCTTCACCGCGGTGTCGGTGCCGACACCGCGCAGCCATGCGCTGGTCAGATCGGCGCGCAGCTGATCGCGGGTGCGTTCTTCGCGGCGGTCCTTGGTGAGGTGCTTCGCGGTGCTGGTCATGCGACGGAACGCGGCGTGCGCCTCGTGGGAGGGCATCAACGCATGGAGCCAGGCCATGCCGCCGTCGGCGTCCTCGATCCAGACGCGCCGATCCCGCATCTCCCGAGCGTGCTTCGCTTCGGCGGGAAGCGGCGCGAGCCGATCGGCGAGTCTCTTCAGCCGACGGTTGAACGACGCCGGCGAGCACGAGAGCGACCATTCCGTGCACGCGGCGTCGATGCGCGCGAACGCCCGCTGCTCCGCGGAGCGCTCCGGGTCCGTGGCGTCTGCGGGGGCCGCGACGAGACCGAGCGCGTGCACGGCCCGACCGAGCAGGTACGGGGAGGCGAACCCGGACGCGGTCTGCTCCCACAACCCGGGGAGGTGCTGCTGGGCGCGCTCGACGAGGAACACCTGCCCGCGCACATGATCCTCGGTGCTGTTCATCCGCAGCGCCAGGTCCAGGATCGCCGCCCGTTCCGCGAACTCGATCGCCTCGGCGCCGTCCAGGCCGTCCACGTAGAGCTCCGGGTGCCGACGAGCGCACTGCACCACGCGCAGCATCCGCGCCGCCTGCAACGCGGCCTGTCGGTTCGCATCGACCTGCGAGCACTCGGCATCCGCCAGCAGCAGGCCGATCTCCTCGGCCGGGTTCAGAACCGAGGGAGAGGGTGTCGGCATCGCTGCGTCCATGAAGCCATGATAGCACAGAAGTACGAGAAGAAGTAGCGCCGATCCGCATAATTAGGGCAAGAATATACGATACTGGATCGCGCTCCGCTCCTCGACGTACGGGCACTGATCGTCGACGCTCACCGCGCGATGCGCAGTCGAAGCATCCGGTAGGCGACGCCTGCGAGCACGACGACGGTGCCGATCAGTGACGCCATCGCGGGCAGTGTGCTCACGAGGACAAGGCATCCCAGGGCGCCGAGCACCTGCAGCGCGCGCGGATAGCGCCGGACGTCGTCGCCGGTCTGGCGGAACGCCGCCGCGTTCGCGATGAGGTAGTACAGCAGCACGCCGAAGGACGAGAAGCCGATCGCTCCGCGCAGGTCCGCGACGAGGACGATGCCGATCACGATCAGCGCGATCGTGATCTCCGCGCGTCGCGGCACCTGCCAGCGCGTGTCCACGGCCGACAGCCAACGCGGCAGGTCGCTTTCGCGCGCCATCGCGAGCGTCGTACGGCCGATGCCGGTGAGCAGGGCGAGCAGCGCGCCGAGCGAGGCGGCGGACGCCGCCACACGAACCACGGGATCCGCCCATCCCCAGCCCGCGGCCTCGACGACACCGGCGAGCGGGGCCGGTCCGGCGACGGCATCCGCACCCAGCACGAGGATCACCGTCACGCCGATCGCGAGGTACACCACGACCGCCCCGCCGAGTGCGAGCACGATCGCGCGCGGGATCGTCCGCGCCGGGTCCACGACCTCCTCGCCCATCGTCGCGATGCGGGCGTAGCCGGCGAACGCGAAGAAGAGCAGGCCGGCACCCTGCAGGACCCCGTACACCGTGGCGTCCGCGAGCGGAGCGGGGGAGTGCGGTGCTCCGCCGACTCCCGCGGCGACGACGACGGCGAGCCCGAGCAGGGTCGCCGCGACGAGGATGCGGGTCGCGAGCGCGGTGCGGGTCACGCCGAAGCAGTTCACGGTCGCGAGCGCGGCGACGGCGAGGACGGCGACCGGCCGCTCCCATCCCGCTGGCGCGGCGTACGACGCGAAGGTCATCGCCATCGCGGCGCAGCTGGCGATCTTGCCGATCACGAAGCACCAGCCTGCGACGAATCCCGGCCAGGGGCCGATCTCGGCGCGCGCGTAGGCATACGTGCCGCCCGCGACGGGGTGCACGGCGGCGAGCTGGGCGGAGCTGGTCGCATTGCAGTACGCGACCACGGCCGCGATCGCGAGAGCGACGAGGATGCCGGAGCCGGCGGCTCCGAGCGCCGGTGCCCAGACGGCGAACACGCCGGCGCCGATCATCGATCCGAGGCCGATGGCGGTGGCGTCCGGGAGGGTCAGCCTGCGAGCGAGGGGCACGTGATCATCGTGCCACCGCTCGGTTAACGATCGGTGCCGCGCGCGGCGGTCACGCGCTTCTTCTCGCGGATGTACACCTCGCGCCGCACCTTCGCGACCACGTCCCCCTCGCGATCCGTGATGACGGTCTCGAACCACTCCAGGACCTTCGCCCCGCCGTGCGCGCGTTCGCGCAGTTCGGCGGCCTGCTCCTTCGGGACATGGAACTCGGCGGTGAGCACACCGCGGCCGGGCTTGACGAACTCGATCTCCCCCCGGGTGTCCCACACGACGTAGTCGCGCCCGAGCTGGTGCATCACGAGCATGAAGAAGTAGGGATCCGTCATGGCGGACATCGATCCGCCGAACGCCGTCTTCACATAGTTGCGAGTGAGGAGATTGACGTGCAGCTCGACGGTGGCGCGGGTCCAGTCCGCGCTGAAGCGACGGACGCGGATCCCGCTGAACAGGTTCGGTGCCCAAAGGCTCATTCCGATCGCGAGCCGGCGCGGAGTGATCTTCATGGCGATCAGTGTCGGGGAGCATCCCGGCATCCGGCAAAGCCTCTGGCGTCTTGCTACAACTGTTCTATTTCTCATAGAATAAGTCGAACGAGGAGGACGACATGCTGATCCGGATCGACGCCGACAGCCAGCGGCCGCTGTTCGAGCAGGTCGCCGCCTCCGTCCGCGCCGACATCCTGACGGGCGCCCTCGGGCCGGGCGACCGGCTGCCGTCGGCGCGCGAGGTCGCCGACGCGCTCGACATCAACCTGCACACGGTGCTGCATGCGTACCAGCAGCTGCGTGACGAACGGCTGGTGGATCTGCGGCGCGGCCGCGGGGCCACCGTGGCAGCATCCGCTGCGCCGCTCGTCGACCTCGCCAAGGAAGTCGCCGATCTCGTCGCCAGGGCCGGTGAGCTGGGCGTGTCCGCCGAGACGCTCGCCGCGATCGTGACATCCGCCGTCCCCATCGACCGCCGACCGGAGGAGCGCCCATGACCGAGCACGACATCACCCGCACGCCTCCGGCGCAACTGCGCCGAGCGCGGGTCCGATTCCTCCTTGTCGCCGTCGCGGTGCCGATCGTTCTGGTCGCCGTCGGTCTCGCCATCGTCCTGGCCTGGATGCCTGAGCTGCCGGCGTCCGTCGTGACCCACTGGGGCGTTTCGGGCCCCGACGGATTCGGCTCTCCGCTGGTCTACGTGTGGATGCTGATCGGCCTCGGGTTCGGACTGCCCGTGCTGATGGCGGCCTCGACGCTCATCGCCGTCGGGACGCACTGGGGCGCCGCGGCGCGCTTCATGGGAGCGATGGCCGCGGGGCTCTCCGCATTCGCCCTCGTCCTCGCGGTCGGTTCGCTGGCACCGCAGCGCGGGCTGTCGGACGCCGCGGCGATGGGCGGGATCTGGTGGGTGGTGGCGCTCGGCTTCGCCGCGCTGCTGCTGGTCGGCGTCGCGGCGTGGTTCGCGCAGCCGGCCGTGGCAGCAGTCCCGGGGCCGTCGCTCGACGACGGTCGATCGGTGGTTCTCGGCGAGGGCGAGCGGGTCGTGTGGGTGGGGACCGCGACGATGCCGCGCACCCCGCTGATCATCATGGCCTCGGCCCTGGTCCTCGTCACCGTGCTCACGATCGCCCTCGCGTTCGCCGGAGGACCCGCTGCCTGGATCGGCGTCGTCCTCATGCTGATCGTCCTGCTGGCTCTGCCGGCGACGGCGGCGTTCCGCATCCGCATCACGCCGGAGGGATTCTCCGCGCGCTCCCTGCTCGGAGTGCCGCGCACGCGCATCCCGCTCGCCGAGATCGATTCGGTCCGGGCGGTCGACATCTCCCCGTTCGGGGAGTTCGGCGGATGGGGCTGGCGCATCTCGCTCGACGGCCGCAGCGGCATCGTCACGCGTCAGGGTCCGGCGATCGAGATCGCGCGGCGCGGAAAGCGCCGGTTCGTCGTCACGATCGACGGTGCGGAGCAGGCCGCGGCGCTGCTCCAGGCGTACGTGGATGACTCGGCATCCGATCCCGGCCGCACGATCAGAGGAGGCGCACGATGAGCGAGTCGACCGCGTCGAGGACGCCGCTGATCGCGATCGTCTCCTTCGTCCTGCTCGCCTGCGGACTGGCGTGGCTCGTCGCGCTCCCGCTGTGGCTCTCGGACGGCCTGCGCCATCCGCTCGCCGGCGTGCTCATCTCGGTGATGATGTTCACCCCGGCGGTCGCCGCGGTGCTCGTGATCCTGCTGATGCGTCCCGTGCCGAAGGGAGAGCGGCTGCGCTTTCTCGGCGTGTGGCCGCTGCGCCCGGCGAAGCGCGTGATCGGTCTGAGCGTTCTGGGCCTGTTCGGTCCGCTCGTCGTCATCGCACTGTCGATCGCGATCGCCGCCGCGTTCGGATGGGTGCACCTGGATCTGATCGGATTCTCGGGGTTCGGCGAGACGCTCGAGGCGTCCCTGCCGGAGGGGGTCCCCGCGCCGCCGGCGGGTCTCGTGATCGTGTCGCAGCTGATCGCGATGCCGATCGCCGCCGCGACGATCAACGCGGTCATGGCGCTCGGTGAGGAACTGGGCTGGCGCGGATTCCTGGTCCCCGCGCTGCGGCAGTACGGCACCTGGCCCGCGCTGCTCATCAGCGGCGCGGTATGGGGGCTGTGGCATGCTCCGGTGATCCTGCTCGGCTACAACTTCGCGCGCACGGACGCCACGGGTGTCGCGTTCATGGTCGGCGGCTGCGTCGTCTGGGGGATCCTCCTGGGCTGGTTGCGCCTGCGCTCGGCGTCCGTCTGGCCGGCGGTCTTCGCCCACGGGGCGATGAACGCGGCCGGTGCGACGATCGCGCTGCTGTACGCCGCAGGCACGACGTTCGACATGGCCTTGGCAGGGCCGCTGGGGGTCGCCGGCTGGATCGCGTGCGGCCTCGTGATCGTCGTGCTCCTGGCGACCGGGCAGTTCCGGAAGCAGCCGGAGCTCGACGCCGCGGCGCGACGGGCCCTCCCGCATCGTCCGCCGGAATAGCCCGGTGTCTTGACCTCGCCCGCCCGGCCGGGTTGGCTGAGGGAATGGCCGAATCGAACCCGCAGAACTGGCGCGCCGCCGATGCCTACCTCGCCGACCTCCTGGTCGGGCAGGACCCGACCCTGGATGCGACGCTCGCCGCGCAGCGGGCCGCAGGACTCCCCGAGATCGAGGTCGCACCCGTCAGCGGAAAGCTGCTGAACCTGCTCGCCCGCATGAGCGGAGCGCGACGCGTCCTCGAGATCGGCACGCTCGGCGGGTATTCGACGATCTGGCTCGCGCGCGCGGTCGGGCCCGACGGCCGAGTCGTCACGGTCGAGGCGGAATCGGCGAACGCCGCGGTCGCACGGCGCAACCTCGATGCCGCCGGCGTCGGCGATCGGGTCGAGATCCGCATCGGCCGCGGTGCCGAGGTCCTGCCGAGCCTGGACGGCACCGAGCCCTTCGACCTCGTCTTCATCGATGCCGACAAGGAGTCGAACACGATCTACCTCGACTGGGCCGCGCGACTGGGCCGCGCCGGCACCGTCGTCGTCCTGGACAACATCGGCCGGGAGGGCGAGATCGTCGACGAGAGCACCACCGATCCCCGTGTCATCGGCACGCGGGAGGGGCTCCGGATGCTGGGGGAGGACGCTCGCTTCGACGCGACGGCGCTGCAGACCGTCGGCCTCAAGGGCTGGGACGGAGTGGCCATCGCCCTCGTCGTCTGATCGCTTCGGCGCGTCGGACGCGCCCGGCTAGAATGGCGACGGATCGACGACGCTCCACCACAACCTTTTCTCTGAGCAAGGAGCACATTCGTGGCACTGATCGAGGCTGTAGGCGCACGTGAGATTCTCGACTCCCGGGGAAACCCGACCGTCGAGGTGGAGGTGCTCCTCGATGACGGCATCGTGCAGCGCGCGGCCGTTCCCTCCGGCGCATCCACCGGTGCGTTCGAGGCGTACGAACTCCGCGACGGCGACAAGAGCCGCTACGGCGGAAAGGGCGTGCTCAAGGCCGTCGAGGCCGTCATCGACGAGCTGGGCCCGGCCATCGAGGGCGTCGAGGCGAGCGAGCAGCGCATCGTCGACGAGATCCTCATCTCCACCGACGGCACCGAGAACAAGAAGCGCACCGGCGCCAACGCGATCCTCGGCGTCAGCCTCGCGGTCGCCAAGGCCGCGGCCGACAGCGCCGACCTGCCGCTGTTCCGCTACCTGGGCGGGCCCAACGCGCACGTCCTCCCCGTGCCGCTGTTCAACGTCATCAACGGCGGCGAGCACGCCGACAACGGCATCGACATGCAGGAGTTCTTCCTCGCGCCGATCGGCGCCGAGACCTACTCCGAGGCGCTGCGCTGGGGCGTCGAGACGTACCACGTGCTGCGTGCCGAGCTGAAGGCCGCCGGCTACGCGACGGGCCTCGGGGACGAGGGCGGCTTCGCGCCCGACCTCCCCAGCAACCGCGAGGGCCTCGACTTCCTCGTCAAGGCCATCGAGAAGGCCGGCTTCACGCCGGGATCGGACATCGCGCTCGGCCTCGACGTCGCCGCGACGGAGTTCTTCAAGGACGGCGTCTACCGCCTGGACGGCAAGGACTGGGATGCCGCGGCGCTGACCGAGTACTACGTCGGCCTGGTGAACGACTTCCCGATCGTCACGATCGAGGACGCGCTCGCCGAGGACGACTGGGACAACTGGAAGCACCTCACCGAGGCGCTCGGCTCGAAGGTCCAGCTCGTGGGCGACGACCTGTTCGTCACCAACCCGCAGCGCCTCGCCGACGGCATCCAGCGCGGCGTCGCCAACTCGCTGCTCGTCAAGGTCAACCAGATCGGCACGCTCACGGAGACCTTCGACGCGGTCAGCCTGGCGCAGCGCTCCGGTTACACCGCTATGCTCTCGCACCGTTCCGGCGAGACCGAGGACACCACGATCGCCGACCTCGTCGTCGCCACCAACTCGGGCCAGATCAAGGCGGGTGCCCCGGCGCGCAGCGAGCGCGTCGCGAAGTACAACCAGCTGCTGCGCATCGAGGAGGAGCTCGGCGACGCGGCCGTCTTCGCGGGCCGCTCCGCGTTCCCGCGCTACACCGCCTGAGCGCCGACGCGCACGAGACAACGAGGCCGCCCGCGCGGCGGCACGACCCGGAGGGGGAGCCATGGCGAGACGACCGGCTTCCCCTTCGGCGTCCTCGCGCACGGTCGACGTGCGCGAGTGGGCATCCGGCATCCGGCTGTCCGCGTTCTCCGTGATCATGCTCTCGCTCGTCGTACTGGGCGCGTGGGTGCTCGTGCCGACGCTGGGCACCTACATCGAGCAGCGGCAGCAGATCGCCGCGCTGGAGCAGTCCGTGCAGCTGTCGAAGGAGGAGATCGCGGATCTCGAACTCGAGCAGCAGCGCTGGGAGGATCCCGCCTTCATCACCACCCAGGCGCGCGAGCGCCTCTACTACGTCAAGCCCGGCGAGGTCGTCTATCTGATCGACAACGATCTGGACGCCGCCGACCTGCCGCGCGAGCAGCAGCCGGTCAGCGCCGAACTCGAGGAGAGCGCCTCGGACTGGATGCCTCATCTGCTGCGCACCCTCGCCGGCGCCGGCCTCGCGCAGACCGCCGCCGAGGGCGGGTAGAGCCTTCGTTCAGGAGCGCCTCCCGTACGCTGGAAGGGTGACGACACCCCCCTTCGCCCCGCCGACCCCTGCGGAGATCGACGTTCTCTCCGCGCAGCTCGGACGTCCCGTGCGCGGGGTCATCGGCATCGCCGCACGCTGCGCGTGCGGCAACCCGACGGTGGTGGCGACCGCGCCGCGACTGCCGGACGGCACGCCGTTCCCGACGTTCTACTACCTGACGCATCCCGCGGCCACCGCCGCCATGTCGACCCTCGAGGCGACCCAGGTCATGCCCGAGCTCGCGGCGCTCCTCGACGAGGACGAGGCTGTCGCGGCGGCCTACAGCGCCGCGCATGAGGCGTACCTCGGCGACCGCGCCCGCTACGGCGAGGTCCCCGAGATCGACGGGATCTCCGCGGGCGGCATGCCCACGCGCGTCAAATGCCTGCACGCGCTCGCCGGGCACGCGCTCGCGGCGGGTCCGGGCGTCAACCCGATCGGCGACGCCGCGCTGGAGCGGTCGAGCTGGTCGCCGGAGCGATGCCAGTGCGAACAGCCGGGGGCCGCTCTCGCATGACCCGCCTCAGGACGCTGCGCGGCATCGTCGCAGTCGCGGCGGTGACGGCATCCGTCCTGCTCACCGGGGCGACGTCGGCGCCGACCCAGACGCCGGAGCCGACCCCGGCGCCGGTCGCCGACGAGCCGACCGACCCGATCCGCGCGGCGGAGTACTGGCTGGACGGCGCGCGGATCCGTGACGCCTGGCAGACGAGCCGCGGCGACGGGGTCACGATCGCCGTCATCGACACCGGCATCGCGCCGGTGCCGGCGGCATTCGGCGACGCCGTCGTCGGGGGGACCGACGTCTCGGGGACCGGCTCGTCGGACGGACGCACCCCGGTGGGCACGATCGACGTGAACCACGGGACCTGGGTCGCCTCGCTCGCCGCCGCGCGCGGAGCGGCGGACGGCACGGGAATGATCGGCGTCGCCCCCGAGGCCGACCTGCTGTCCATCTCGGTCAACTTCGGCGCGGCGGCGGCGGTGCCGTTCACCGAGCAGATCGCGGACGCCATGCGCTGGGCCGTGGACAACGGCGCCGACATCATCAACCTGTCCTTCACGACCAACACGCTGGACTGGGACAAGAGCTGGGATGAGGCCTTCCTCTACGCGTTCGAGCACGACGTGGTCGTCGTGGTCGCAGCCGGGAACCGCGGCAGCGGCACCTCGATCGTCGGCGCTCCGGCCACGATCCCCGGCGTGCTGACGGTCGGCGGCGTCAACCAGCACGGGGAGGCGAGCGTCGAGGCCTCGACGCAGGGCATCACGATCGGGATCTCCGCGCCCAGCGAAGGACTGCTCGGCGTCTCGGCCGATGGAACGCTCGCCGAGTGGGACGGCACGAGCGGTGCGGCCCCGATCGTCGCCGGCGTCGCGGCCCTGGTGAGATCCGCTCACCCAGATCTGGATGCCGGGAACGTCATCAACCGCATCCTGAAGACCGCCATCCCGGTCGACGGCGTGACGCGCGTGCCCGACCCGCTCTACGGCTTCGGGCTGATCGACGCGCATGCGGCGGTGACCGCATCCGTCCCGAAGGTGGACGCCGACCCCGCCGAGGACCTCAAGGAATGGATCCGGGTGTACCGGCGCGCGGAGTCCGTGCCGCAGCCGACGCCGACGGTCGCCCCGGTGACGGTCGACCCCCTGCCGGCCGCCGACCCGCCGACGGAAGCGGGTTCACCGCTGCTTCCCAGCGCGGAGACGCTGCTGTACGGTACCCTGCCGCTGATCGTGCTCACGGTCCCTGGTATCCTGGTTGCGCTAGGCGTCACCGCAGCTGCCCGGCGTATCCGAACGGCGCGCGCGCAGCGCACGCCTGCCCCCTGACAAGGAGTTTTCCCTCTGTGGCTGAGAACAGCACTGTGCCCAAGATTCTGATCGTCGGCGGTGGCTACGCGGGTTTCTACACGGCGTGGAAGCTCGAGAAGCACCTCCGCAAGGGCGAGGCCGAGGTCACGATGGTCGACCCGCTGCCGTACATGACGTACCTCCCGTTCCTCCCCGAGGTCGCCGCGGGATCCATCGAGCCGCGCCACGCGGTCGTCTCGACCCGTCGTCACCTGAAGCGCACGAACGTCGTCGCGGCCAAGGTCACGAAGATCGATCACGCGAACAAGGTCGCGACCATCACTCCGGCCGACGGCGACGCGTACGAGTTCGCCTACGATCAGATCGTCGTCACGGCGGGTTCCGTCTCGCGCACGTTCCCGATCCCCGGCATCGCGGACAACGCGATCGGCATGAAGTCGATCGAAGAGGCCGTGTGGGTGCGCGACAAGCTGCTGTCGAACTTCGACCGCGCGGCGGCGCTGCCCCCCGGGCCCGAGCGCGAGCGCCTGCTGACCGTCGTCGTCGTCGGCGGCGGCTTCGCCGGCATCGAGACCTTCGCCGAGCTGCGTTCGTTCGCCTCGGCGCTGTTGAAGCGCTACCCCGAGCTGACGTTCGAGGAGACGCACTTCCACCTCATCGAGGCCATGGGACGCATCATGCCCGAGGTCTCGCTGCCCACGAGCGAGTGGGTGCTGAAGGACCTCGCCAAGCGCGGCGCCAATGTCCACCTGGACACCCAGGTCACCGGCGCCGTCGACGGCAACGTCGAGCTGTCGACGGGCCAGGTCATCCCGACCGACATCATCGTCTGGACCGCCGGAGTCATGGCCAACCCGCAGGTGGTCCGCTCGGGCGACCTGCCGGTCGAGGAGCGCGGTCGCATCCGTGCTCAGGCCGACCTGCGCGTGGTCGACGCCGACGGCAACGTCATCGACGGCGCCTGGACCGCTGGTGACGTCTCGGCGGTTCCGGACCTGACCGGCGGCGGCGTCGGCGGCTTCTGCGTCCCCAACGCCCAGCACGCCGTCCGCCAGGCCAAGCGTCTCGCGAAGAACCTCGTCGCGGTCCTGCGCGGTGAGGCTCCGGTGGACTACATCCACAAGAACCTCGGCGCGGTCGCCGGCCTCGGACTCGGCACCGGCGTGTTCCAGTCCGGCAAGATCGCGATCAAGGGCTTCTTCGCCTGGGTCGCGCACCGCGGCTACCACGGCCTCGCGATGCCGACGTGGGAGCGCAAGTGGCGCGTCCTGTGGGGCTGGTGGCACAACCTGTGGCTCGACCGCGACATCGTGAACCTCGAGAAGGTGCAGCAGCCGCGCGCGTTCTTCGAGGAGTTCGCCTCCCGTCCCCGTCCGGCCGCGGATGCCGCACCGGCCGCTGCTCCGGCGAAGGCGGCTCCCGCGAAGGCCGAGAAGGCTTCCGCTCCCGCGAAGGCCGAGAAGGCGCCGGCGAAGTCCGAGAAGGTCGCGGACAACGCCGCGGACGACAAGACGGTCAAGAAGGCGCCGGCGCGCAAGCCCGCCGCCAAGAAGGCGCCGGCCGCCAAGGCGGACGCGAAGTAACCGGCATCTGCAGCTCTGTGCGAAGGCCCCGTTCCTGTGGAACGGGGCCTTCGCCGTTCCAGCCGATCCATAAGCGGGACCGGTAGCGTCTGTGGAGCAAGGGGAGTACTCCCGAAGCGGCGGAGTCGTCACTACGGATGCGCGATCGCGTCCCGGCCCGCCGGCCCGTGAGGGTGGAGGAGACCTGGCGTCCGCTCGGCGGACCGCCACGGCGACCCTGCGTCCGTGACCGTCCGCCCCACCCGGTGAAGGATCGACATGGACAAGATCTCCCGCCTGATCGGCATGGCCTCGAAGGCGCTCGACAAGAACTCGGCATCCCGCGGATCCGGCTCGTCCGGGTCGACGGACTGGGGAGGCGTCCTGCGCGGCGCCGTGGATGCCGTGCGCGGCCCGGCACAGCCGACGACGTCGCCGAGCCCGCATGTTTCGCCGGCATCCACGCCGGCGCCGGCCGGATCCGGCGCCAACCCGTACGCACCGCCGCCTGCGCCGGGCGCCGGTGTCCCGCGCTCCGCCACGGGCACCGGCAGCGCGCATCCGTATGCTCCGCCGCCCGCCCCGCGGGCCGCTGGCGCCCCTGCGGTCTCGGAAGCCGATCGTGCCGCGATCGCACGCTACGACTACCTGATGCAGACCGCGGATCCGCACCGCATCGAGCAGATCCACCGCGACGCGTTCGCGCGCCTCACGCCGCAGCAGCGCGCCCACGTCGAGCAGCGGATGCGCTCCGAATTCGCCCCCGGGGAGCGTCCTGCGTCGTCCTCGCCCGACGACCTCGCACGGGCGGCGGGGCGAGCCGAGGCGCTGCGGCCCGGCAGCATGCGGGGTCTGCTGTCGCGTGTCGGCGGGGCCGGTGTCGGCGGAGCGGCCGTCGTCGCCGGCGGCGCCGCTCTCGGGGTGCTGGGAGCCGTCGCGGCCGGGTCGGTGCTGAGCGCGGCCGCCGGACCGCTGCTCGAACAGGCGACCGCGATGGGGGTCGACTTCGTCGGACTCGCCGAGGGCGTGGACGTCGAATCGCTCGCCGGCGGCGCCGACGAGCTCTTGGGCTCCGCAGGCGAGACGGTGTCCGGACTCGGCGACTCGGTCTCGGAGTGGGGCTCAGCCCTCGGAGATTTCGGGCTAGGAGGCCTGTTCGGCCGGTGACGGGGCGGGAAACCGGCATGGATCGCGACCGGAGATGCGTCGCCGTGCTCTGAGCGGCACGAACTGCGACGGGAATCCGGACGGACGCATCCGGCGGGGCCCCTCCTTCACGGCTGTACCCCCGCTGGGATTCGATCCCCACCGGCCACTCGCCTCGTCGCTGCGCGCCGGGGCGAGCCTCTGGCCGGCGGGGCCCCTCCTTCACAGTTGTACCCCCGCTGGGACTCGGTCCCCACCGGCCACTCGCCTCGTCGCTGCGCGCCGCGGCGAGCCTCTGGCCGGCGGGGCCCCTCCTTCACAGCCGTACCCCCGGTCGGATTCGAACCGACACTGAAGCGAGTTTAAGTCGCCTGCCTCTGCCGATTGGGCTACGGGGGCGTGCCGATCAGCCTAGCGGCGGATGGCGCGACCGAGGTCGTAGGGTGGGGGAGTGCTCGATCTGATCGACGGCCCGACGAACGCCGGCCTCCGCGCCTGGGAGGATCCGGCGCGGTGGTGGCCGCGGCTCACCGCCGCCACCGCGCACCTGCCCGCTCCGGTCGCTGTGATCGACCTGGACGCGCTCAGGCACAACGCCATGGACCTGCTGGTGCGGGCGGGCGGCATCCCGATCCGCGTGGCCTCGAAGTCCGTGCGCGTGCGCGCCGTGCTCGACGCGGTGCTGAGGATCCCCGGCTACCGGGGCATCCTCGCGTTCACACTCGCCGAAGCTCTGTGGCTGGCAGAGACGCATGATGACGTCGTGGTCGGGTATCCCACGGTCGACCGGGCGAGCCTCGCCCGGCTCGCGGCGGATGAGCAGGCGGCATCGCGCGTCACCCTCATGGTCGACGACCCCGCCCATCTGGATCTCGTGGACGCGGTCGCCGCTCCGGGGCGCCGCCCGGAGATCCGTGTGGCGATCGATGCCGACGCGTCCTGGCGTTCAGCCGCGCTGGGGCACATCGGGGTGCGCCGCTCGCCGCTGTTCACCGCCTCGGATGTCGCGCGCTTCGCCCGCACGATCGTCCGACGCGACGGATTCCGCCTGGTCGGGCTGCAGATGTACGAGGCGCAGATCGCCGGGCAGGGCGACGACGCTGGGCCGGACGCTCCGATCATCCGCTTCGCGCAGGCGCGGTCGCGGGAGGACCTGCTGCGCCGCCGTGCCGAGATCGCGACGGCGCTCAGCGACATCGCCCCCCTGGAGTTCCTCAACGGCGGAGGCACCGGATCGCTCGAGTTCACCGGCAGCGACGAAGCCGTCACCGAGGCGACCGCCGGCAGCGGCCTGCTGGGCGGGCACCTGTTCGACGGGTACCGCTCCTTCCAGCCGGCCCCGGCCTCCGCGTTCGCCTTCGACGTCGTCCGCCGCCCCTCGGCCGACATCGCCACCGTCCTCGGCGGAGGCTGGATCGCCTCGGGTCCCGCCGTCGTATCCCGGCAGCCGCGGCCGGTGTGGCCGGCCGGGCTGCGCACGCTGCCGCGTGAGGCCGCCGGTGAGGTGCAGACTCCCGTGCAGGGGCGCGCCGCGGCCGGCCTGGACATCGGCGACCGGGTCTGGTTCCGGCATGCGAAGAGCGGGGAGCCCGCCGAGCGCATCGAGGCCTACCATCTCGTCGACGGCGACGCGGTCGCGGACGAGCTGCTCACGTACCGCGGCGAGGGAAAGGCGTTCCTGTGACACGACTCGGCGGCAGCTGGCAGAACTGGGCGCGCTCTGCGTCCGTCGATCCGGTCCGCGTCGAACGGCCCCGTACCCCGGAAGGGGTGCAGCGCGCCGTGCAGGCCGCGGCGGCGCAGAGCCTTCAGGTCAAGGCGGTCGGGGCCGGCCACAGCTTCACCGGCATCGCCGTCGCGCCCGGGGTCCTGCTGGACCTCAGCGACCTGCACGGTCTCGTGTCCGCGGATGCTGCGACGGGGAGGGCGACGTTCCTCGCAGGCACGCGACTGCACCGCATCCCCGCCCTGCTCGCGCCCTTCGGCCTCGCCATGGAGAATCTCGGCGACATCGACCGGCAGTCGCTTTCGGGGGCGATCTCGACCGGAACGCACGGCACCGGAGCACGATTCGGCGGGATCGCGACTCAGGTCGTCGGCGCCGTCCTTATCACGTCGGCGGGGGAGTTCCTCCGCGTGGACGAGCACGAGAACGCCGACCTGCTGCCCGCTGTCGCGCTGGGCCTGGGCGCCCTCGGCATCCTGGTCGAGGTCACGCTGCAGTGCGTGCCGGCGTTCGTGCTCCGCGCCGTCGACGAACCCGCTCCACTCGAGGACGTCCTGGCCACCCTGCCGGAACGCGTCCAGGCCCACGACCACTTCGAGTTCTACTGGTTCCCGCACACCCAGGTCGCGCTCACGAAACGGCAGGATCGCCTTCCCGAATCCACCCGGCGCGAGCCGCTGCCCGTCCTCGGGCGGTGGATCGACGAGACCCTCCTGTCGAACACCGTCTACCGTGCGGTCTGCGGACTGGGTCGTGCCGTCCCGGCGATCACCCCGCCGTTCAACCGCCTGGCCGTCCGGCTGACGGGCGACCGCGCGTACACCGATCGCTCCCACCGCGTGTTCACGCAGAGCCGCCGCGTGCGGTTCCGCGAGATGGAGTACGCGCTGCCGGCCGAGAATGTGGTGCCGGCATTCCGCGCCGTGCGCGAGACGATCGCGCGGCGCGGCTGGACGATCGAGTTCCCCATCGAGGTGCGTTTCGCCGCCGCGGACGATCTGTGGCTCTCCACGGCGCACGGCCGGGACACCGGGTACATCGCCGTGCATCGCTACTGGCGTGCCGATCCGACGGAGTACTTCAACGCGATCGAGCAGATCATGCTGGAGCACGGCGGTCGCCCGCACTGGGGCAAGCTGCACACGCTCGACGCGGATCGGCTCCGTGAGCTCTACCCGCGTTTCGACGACTTCCGGGCCGTGCGCGACCGGCTCGACCCCGATCGGCTGTTCGGAAACCGGCACCTCCGGCGCGTGCTCGGCGACTGAGCGTCGTCCAGTCGCCACGCAGGCAGCGCGACTAGGATGAAGGAAATCTGCGGAAGGGGTGGCCTCCCATGTGGGAATGGCTCGTGCCGGTACTGATCGTCGTCGCTGTCATCGTGATCATCGGCGTCTACCTGTGGGCGACCTACAATTCCCTCGTCCAGCTGAACGTCCGCGTGGACGAGGCATGGAGCGGCATCACGGTCCAGCTCAAGCGCCGGGCCGATCTCATCCCGAACCTCATCGAGTCCGTCAAGGGCTACGCCTCGCACGAGAAGGCGGTCTTCGAGAACGTCACGCGTGCCCGAGCCGAGACGCTGTCGGCGTCGAGCCCCGGTGAGGCCGGGATCGCCGAGGGGCACCTGCAGCAGGCGCTGAAGAGCCTGTTCGCCGTCGCTGAGGCCTACCCGCAGCTGCAGGCCAGCCAGAACTTCCTCCAGCTCCAGCATTCGCTCGTCGACACCGAGGACAAGATCCAGGCGGCTCGGCGCTTCTACAACGGCGGCGTGCGCGAGCTGAACACCAAGATCAAGGTCTTCCCGAACAACCTCTTCGCCCGCGGACTCGGATTCACCGAACGCGAGTTCTTCGAGGTCGCCGACGGCACCACGATCTCCGAGCCCCCGCGCGTCCAGTTTTGACACGAGAAGCCTCAATGCGCCGCAGGCGCGTTGAGGCTTCTGCGTGTCAAGGTTGAGCGAGCGCAGCGAGTCGAAACCTGTTCGGGGCTCAATGCGCCGCAGGCGCGTTGAGGCTTCTGCGTGTCAAGGTTGAGCGAGCGCAACGAGTCGAGACCCGATCACGGGTCACTCCCGTTCATGCTCGTGCCGGTCCGACACGACCCCACCGATCGCCGCGAGGGCGTCGGCCACCGCATCCGTCGCGTCGCCCCACCGTGACACGGTGATCCGCTCCAGCTGTTGCCAGGAGGCTGCGCGCACGAGTTCCTCGGCGATCGCGGCAGCGTCCTCCGGACGCGACGCCGGCTCCCACCAGGCGGACTGGACCCGCAGCGTCGACGACGCCCGATCGGCCTTGAGATCGACGCGCGCCGCGATCCGATCGCCCACCAGAACCGGAAGAGAGTAATAGCCGTAGCGCCGCTTGTGCGCCGGCACGTAGATCTCGATCCGATAGTCGAGCTCGAACGCGCGCAGTGCCCGGTCGCGGAACCACACCACCGGATCGAACGGCGTCAGAAGGGTCGTCGCGTCGACGCGGCGCGGCAGCACGGCATCCCGATGCCGGAAGGCCGGGAGGGGGCGCCCGGCGCGCTCCCACCCGCGGACCCGGACGGGCTCGAGCTCCCCGGCGTCCACCAGGTCGGCGATCGCCTGTCGGACGCCCGGACGATCGCGCAGGCGGTGGTAGTCCGCCAGGTCCGACTCCGTCGCGACGCCGGACGACCGGGCGGCGCGCCGGACCAGCTCCCGGAACGCGTCCTCGCGGGGGATCCGCCGACTCCGCACCTCGGCGGGGATGACCTGCTCGGCGAGGGCGTAGCGCCGCTCGAAACCGCGCCGGCCGCTGATCGCCACGTCGCCGGTGCGCCACAGGTGCTCCAGCGCCAGCTTCACCTCGTCCCAGTCCCACCAGGTCCCGCGTTCGCGCGGGGCGTCTTCGCGCAGGTCGGCGGGACGCAGCGGCCCGCGCACGCGGAGCTCGTCCTTCACCCAGGCGACCGTTCGCTGGTTGCTGTTCAGCCACGAGTCGGGATCGTCCGCCCATCGCCTCCGGAAGTCCTCCATCCGGAAGCCCCACAGCGCCCAGTCGGATGCCGGGACGAACGTCGCCTCGTGGGCGAGGTACTCGACGTAATGGGTCGCCCGGGAATGGAAGATGCGCTCGAACAGGGCGGGATCGTAGGCGCCGAGACGCGAGTAGAGCGGCAGATGGTGCGAGCGGACGAACACGTTCACGGAGTCGATCTGCAGCACGCCCATGTGCTCCATGGCGCGGTGCACGTGACGGGCCGTGACGGTCGCCGGACGTCGACGGGTGAAGCCCTGGGCCGCGAGCGCCATGCGTCGCGCCTGTGCGGCGCTGAGAGTGTCTGACACGAACGTCAGCGTAGCGTCGGGCGCCGACATCCCCCGGCGTAGACTGACGGGATGACGGACGAGAAGCGCCCCCGCAAGCGGGACCTTCTGTGGGGCGGCATGCCCACCGAGCGCACCGTCCGCACCGACATCGACCACGCGGTGCCGTTCGCGCTGCGCGTCACCGCCGGATACGCCTGGCGCCTGCTGCTCATCGCGGCCGCCGCCGGCGTCGTGATCTGGGTGGTCATGCAGCTCAAGCTGCTCGTGATCCCGCTTCTCATCGCCATCCTCGTCACCGCGCTGCTGTCACCGGGCGTCGGATGGATGCTGCGCAGGGGCGTGCCGCGGTGGCTCGCGATCGTGATCGCGCTGATCGCGACGCTCGCGATCGTCACGGGCCTCGTCTGGCTGATCGTGTGGCAGGTGTCCCGGCAGTGGGGCGAGGTCCGCGACAGCACCGTGACCGCCGTCGAGCAGTTCCGCCAGTACCTCATCGACGGTCCGCTGCACCTGTCCGCAGAGCAGATCCAGGACTATCTGGACCAGGCCTTCGTCTTCCTGCAGCAGCAGGTCGACCTGCTGTGGTCCGGCGCTCTCGCGATCGGCACGACCGCCGGCCACGTCGTCACCGGTGCCGTGCTGGCCCTGTTCATCCTCATCTGCCTGCTGGCGGACGGAGCGGGCATCTGGCGCTGGACCCTGAAGCTGTTCCCCCGCAACGCCAGGGCGGCCACGGGAGCCGCCGCGAGCAACGGCTGGAACACCGTCGTCAACTACGCCAGGACGCAGCTGCTCGTGGCGACGATCGACGCCGTCGGCATCGGACTGGGCGCGTTCCTGCTCGGCGTTCCGCTCGCGATCCCGGTGGCGGTCCTCGTCTTCCTCGGGGCGTTCGTCCCGATCGTCGGAGCGGTCGTCACCGGCGCGGTCGCCGTGTTCCTCGCGCTGGTGTACAACGGCCCGTGGATCGCGTTCTGGATGCTCGTGGTCGTGCTGGGCGTCCAGCAGGTCGAGGGGCACATCCTGCAGCCCATCCTGATGGGCTCGGCGGTGAAGGTGCATCCGCTGGCGGTCGTCCTCGTCGTCGCGGGCGGCACGATGATCGCCGGCATCCCCGGCGCCCTGTTCGCCGTGCCGCTGGCCGCGTTCGTCAACGTCGTCGCGGTGACCTTGAGCAGCGGATCCTGGCGCACCGGCGACCATCCGCACGGAGACCTGATCTGGAGTACAGTGCCGCGCGAGCGGCGACGGAGGATTCAATGAGCACAGCCCCCAGCCTGGCCGAGTTCGAAGAGGCCGCGCGGGGCCTGGCGGGTGTGATCTCCCACACCCCGACCATGCCCTCGCGTGCCCTGTCCGATGCGTTCGGTGCCCCCGTGCTGCTGAAGATGGAGAACCTGCAGCGCACCGGATCCTTCAAGATCCGCGGCGCCGCGCACCGGCTCTCGCGTCTGACGCCGGAGGAACGGGCGCGCGGCGTGGTCGCGGCGTCCGCGGGCAACCACGCCCAGGGCGTCGCCCTCGCGGCGCAGGCGCTGGGGATCCCCGCGACGATCTTCATGCCGCTCGGCGTGCCGGTGCCGAAGCTCCTCGCGACACGGGGATACGGCGCCGAGGTCGTGCTGGAGGGCGAGACCGTCGCCACGTCGCTGCGCCTGGCGGCCGAGTTCGCCGAGCGCACCGGGGCCGTGATGATCCACCCGTTCGACCATCGCGACGTCGTGATCGGGCAGGGCACGCTCGGGCTCGAGCTGCTCGAGGACGCTCCGGACGTCGACACCGTTCTCGTGGGCATCGGCGGGGGAGGGCTGATCGCCGGGATCGCCTCGGCGATCGCGGCGAAGACCGCCGAGAGCGGACGCCGGGTGCGCATCATCGGCGTGCAGGCCGAGAACGCCGCCGCCACCGTCGCGTCGCTCGACGCCGGCCACCGCGTCGCGATCGAGACGCGTCCCACGATCGCCGACGGGATCCTCGTCGCCGAGCCGGGTGCCGTGCCGTTCGAGATCATCCAGGATCTCGTCGACGAGGTCGTCACGGTCAGCGACGACGACATCGCCCGCGCGCTGCTGGTGCTGCTGGAGCACTCCAAGGTCGTCGTGGAGCCCGCGGGAGCGGTCGGAGTCGCGGCGATCCTGGCCGGCAAGATCGCCCCGACCGGCACCACGATGGCGGTGCTGTCCGGCGGGAACATCGATCCGCTGCTGCTGCAGCGCGTCGTGGCGCACGGGCTCGCGGCATCCGGACGGTACCTGACGATCCGCATCCCGCTGCCGGATCGACCGGGTCAGCTGGCACGCGTGTCGGAGCTCGTCTCGCAGGCCGGCGCCAACGTCATGGAGGTGCTGCACACGCGCCACGGTCAGGGGCTGCAGATCAGCGACGTGATCCTGCAGCTGAGCATCGAGACCCGCGGAGCGGAGCACACCGAGCTCACGCTCGACACGCTCCGCCGCGCGGGCTACGATCCGATCGTCGTCCCGGACTAGATCCGCGCCCGCTCGAGACAGCGCTTCGCGCCGCCCCGCGCCTCCCGGGAGCGGGCCCCGGCCGAATCGACCGGAGCCGGGACGATCAGCCCGCGTACGTCTCCACGGCCGTGATCTCCACGGTGATCGCGCGGCCGTTGGGCGCCTCGTAACTGGTCTTCTCTCCGACCTTGAGGCCGAGGATCGCCTGACCGAGGGGGCTCGCCTCGCTGTACACGTCGAGGTCGCTGCCGGCCGCGATCTCGCGGCTGCCGAGGAGGAAGACCTCTTCGCCGCCGGCCACGACGGCCGTGACGACGGTGCCCGGCTCGACGATCCCGCGGCTGGCGGGCGCCTCGCCGACCTTAGCGGTCTTCAGCAGCTGCTCGAGCGTGCGGATGCGCGCCTCCTGCTTGCCCTGCTCGTCCTTGGCCGCGTGATAGCCGCCGTTCTCCTTGAGGTCGCCCTCTTCGCGCGCGGCCTCGATGCGCTTCGCGATCTCGTCGCGACCCGTCGTGGACAGGTGCTCGAGTTCGGCGACGAGCCGGTCGTAGGCCTCCTGAGTGAGGAACGGGACCTGAGCGTCTGTGGACACAGCGTGCTCCTTTGTTCGACGCCCTTCAGGGCGGGGATATGCCAAGACGCCCCGGCGATCGGGCCGGGGCGTCAGTTGTCTGAGGCGATTCTATGCGACCCAGCAGGAGTTGACCAAACCGGTGGTCGCCTCGGCCACCGTGGGCACCCGTTCCGTGAACGCCCGGGAGTGCTCGTCGGAGGCCGGGATCTCGACGATGCTCCAGCCGACGACGCCGAACTCCTCGTCAAGCGCCTCGACGGCGCACGCGATGTCCTTCCCGGCCACCCCGCTCACCTGGAAGCGCACCTCGACGGAGTACTGGTCGGTCACCTCGAAGCCCAGATCGTCGGCGTCCACCGAGTTCATCGACTGCGTGATCGTCGACCACGAGAACCACCCGACCACGGCGACCGCCAGCACGATCCCGACGATCCAGGGGAGCCGGCGCCGACGCGTGCGTCCGTAACGGTCATCGAGTTCCTGGGCGGTCGTCACGGGGAGGGTCTTTCGGTCGTTAGGCTGGTCCTTACAGGTTATGCGACCTGCGCAGGAAAGGCGGCCACATGCTGGTTCTGTTCGGCTCCGAGACGCCGATGCCGACTCCGACGATGACGGTGGATCCGGATGCCGTGACGCCCGGGTTCATCGGGTTCGCCGCGGTCGTGCTCCTCGTCATCGCCGTCGTGCTGCTGATCTGGGACATGAACCGCCGCGTGCGCCGGGTCCGCTACCGCGACGAGGTGCGCGCCGAGCTGGATGCCGAGGAGGCCGCCGCTCGCGCGGACGAGGCGCCGGACGATGAGAACCGGCACGACGACCGGCGGGCGGACGACGACCGCAGCTGAGCGCGCCCGGCTCAGTGCATCGTCATCCCGCCGGTGACGTTGATGCCCTGACCCGTCATGTAGCCGGCCAGATCGCTGGCGAGGAACAGAGCGACCCCCGCGACGTCCTGCGGCGTCCCCGTGCGCCCCAGCGGCACCTGGGAGCGGTCCTCGGCGGCGACCTCCTCCGCGGTCATCCCGCGGATCGCACCGCCCTCGATGCGCTCGCGGTGCTTCATCGGCGTCTCGATGATGCCGGGGCAGATCGCGTTGACGGTGATGCCTCGTGGTGCGAGCTCGGTGGCCATGGTCTTCGTCACCCCGAGCACGGCGTGCTTCGAGGCGACGTAGGCCGTCATGCCGCGGTAGCCGTTCTTGCCCGCCTGGCTGGAGATGAACACGATCCGGCCCGTGCGGCCGGCCTCGACGAGTCGCTTCGCGACGTGCTTGGCGACCAGGAACGAGCCCTTGGCGTTGACGTCGAGGTTCAGGTCCCACTGCGCCGAGGTCGTCTCCGTCGCGAAGCCGAGCGTCGAGGTCCCGGCGGCGGTGACAACCGTGTCGACGAGGCCGATCGTCTCGGCGATCTGCGAGACGGCGGCGTCGACGGCATCCTCATCGCTGACGTCCAGCCGGATCGTCCATGACCTCTCCCCGGCGGCGCGAAGACCGTCCGGGAAGGAGAGGTCGGCGCTGACGACCGTGGACCCCTCGCCGAGGAAGGCCTCCACGATCCCCGCCCCGATCCCGCTGGCCCCGCCCGTGACGAGGACGACGCGATCGCGCAGCTCGTCGAACACTCAGACCCCCACGCGCTCGAACGCGTCCAGGCTGATGCCCTCGTCGAGGATGCGCCGGGACCACTCGCGGGCCGAGTGCAGGCTGTGGTCGCGGTAGTTGCCGCATTCCACCGCGGAGACACCGGGAACATCCGGCCACTCGGCCTGCTCCGCGATGAACGTCAGGCCGGTCTTCACGGCGGCGACGACGTCCGCCACGGAAGGCTCGCCCCACGTGATGAGGTGGAAGCCGGTGCGGCAGCCGAACGGGGAGATGTCGATGACGCCGTCGAGGTGGTCGCGCAGCACGCTCGCGAGCAGGTGCTCGATCGTGTGCAGGCCTGCGGTGGGGATCTCGCCCTCGTTGGGCTGCACGAAGCGCACGTCGAAATTCGAGATCGCGTCTCCCTTCGGGCCGCGCTCGGTGGCGATGAGGCGCACGTAGGGCGCGTGGACGGCGGTGTGATCGAGCGTGAAGCTCTCGACTTCGGCCATGGGTTCTCCTCAGACGGGTTTCGGTGTTGCGGTGAGTGTACGTCGCGCGGCGGCGAGACGTGCGACGAGGTCGGCGAGGCGGGGGAGAGGGTGCACGAGGGCGAGACGGATGCGTCCGCGACCGCGCTCGCCGAATCCGCTCCCCGGGGCCACGGCGACGCCGTGGTGCGCGAGCAGATGCGCGGCGACCTCGACGTCATCGCCTCCGACGCGGATCCAGATGAAGAACGTCCCGTCCGACGGCGCGACGTCCCATCCCTGCTGCCGGAGCCCGTCGACGACGAGGTCCCGCCGCGCGCGATACGTGTCCACGAGGGCCTCGGCGGCGCTCTGGTCCCCGGCGAGGGCGGCGGCTGCGGCATCCTGTGTCGCTCCGAAGATCGTGCTGAACGCATGTGCCTGGTAGGCCCTCATCGCCGCGATGAGATCGGGCGCTCCCGCGGCGTATCCGATTCGCCAGCCGGCCATGTTGTAGGTCTTGGACAGGGTCGAGACCTCGACCGTGCGCTCGGCATCCACCGTCAGCGCCGAAAGCGGGCGCGCGGAGAACCCCAGCGACGAGTAGGCGAAGTCGTTGACGAACGCGGCGCCCAGCCTGGTGCTCTCCGCGACCGCGCGCTCGAAGGTCGTGCGCGTCGCGACGGCTCCGGTGGGGTTGTGCGGATAGTTCAGGAGGAGGACGGCGGCGCGATCGAGCGTCGCGAGGGATGCGAAGTCCGGCTGATGCCCGAGTGCCGAGGGCAGCGGAACCGGATGCGGGCGAGCGCCGGCGAAGCCCGCTGCTCCGCGGTAGGCGGGATAGCCGGGGTCCGGGACGACCACGACGTCCCCGGGATCCGCCAGGGAGAGCACGGCGGCCATCAGGCCTTCGTGCGAGCCATGAAACGCGGCCACCTGCACGTCGGGGTCGAGATCGACGCCGTGATCCTCGCGGTACCGCTTCGCGATCGCCTCGGCGAGGGCCGGCCGCACGGCGTAGGCGGGATAACCGTGATTGCCCGCGTCGGACACCGCGGCGCGCATCGATGCCACGATGGCGTCGGGCGTCGGAAGGTCCGGGTCGCCCTTGGACACGTCGATCACGTCCACACCGCGCGCCCTCGCGTCGGCGACCGCGCGATCCAGCGAGCCGAAGAAGTTCTCGGGCAGCGCGCGGACGCGGGCCGCCGGACGGATGCCGGTGCTCATCGACGGCGCAGCCTGCGCGCAGTCCGCGTGCCGATGAGCTGGATGAGCTGGACGATCACCACGAGCGCGATGACGGTGATCAGCATCGTGAAGCCGTCGAAGCGCTGATAGCCGTAGCTGATCGCGAGGTCGCCGATGCCGCCCGCACCCACCGTGCCCGCCATCGCGGTGGCGTCGAGGAGGCCGATGGTCGCCGTCGTCAGCGCCAGGACGAGAGAGCCGCGCGCCTCGGGCAGCAGGAACCGGGTGAAGATCTGGACCGGTGTCGCCCCCATCGCCTTCGCGGCCTCGACGATGCCCTCAGGGACGTCGAGCAGCGAGTTCTCCACGAGTCGCGCGATGTACGGCGCCACCATGATCGTCAGCGGGACGAGCGCGCCGTTCACGCCGATCGACGTGCCGGCGACGAGCCTGGTGAACGGCAGGATCGCCACCAGCAGGATGATGAACGGCAGCGATCGGACGATGTTGATGAACAGGTTCAGCACGAAGGACACGACGCGGTTGGGGAGGACTCCTCCCGGGCGTACGACCACCACAGCGATGCCGAGCAGGATGCCGAGGATCGAGCCGAGGAACAGCGCGACGCCGAGCATGTAGAGGGTCTCGCCGAGCGCCTCGAGGAACAGCTCGGGCGTCATGAGCGTGTCGATCACAGCACGACCTCCTCGAGTCCGACCACGCGCTCTGCGAGGTGCGCGAACGCCTCCTCCTGCTGCCTTGGTGAGCCCTCGACCTGGATGATCATGTGGCCCACCGTGCGGTCCTGGATGTCGGTCATGTCGGCGTGCAGGATGTTCACCTGCAGGCCGAACTCGCTGATCAGGGTCCCCACGATCGGCGTCGTCACCTCGTCGTCGAGGAAGCGCAGCCGCCAGAGCGGATGCCCTCCGACCGCGCGACGGACGCGTTCCGGCAGCTCCTGCGGGATCACCGTGCTCACGAAGGCCTGCGCGATGGGCGTGCGCGGCTGGAGGAAGACGTCCATCACCGAGCCCTGCTCGACCACGCGTCCTTCCGACATGACGGCGACCGAGTGACACAGATCCTTGATGACGTCCATCTCGTGCGTGACGACGAAGATCGTCGTGCCGTACTCGTGGTTGACGCGACGCAGCAGGTCGATGATCTGCTGCGTCGTGGAGGGGTCCAGCGCGCTGGTCGCCTCATCGCACAGGAGGACGGCGGGGTTGCGGACGATCGCCCGCGCGATGCCGACCCGCTGCTTCTGGCCGCCGGAGAGCTGGCCGGGATACGCGGTCGTGCGCTCTCCGAGTCCGACGAACTCGAGGGCCTCGACGGCCCGAGCATGCGCCTCTCGGCGTCCGACGCCGTCCAGGCGCAGCGGAAGGGCGACGTTCTCGAGCACCGTGATCGTCTCCAGCAGCTGGAACTGCTGGAAGATCATGGCCGTGCGCTTGCGCGCCGAGCGCAGCTGCGCGGCCGGCAGGGACGCCAGGTCCACGCCGTCCACGTGCACGACGCCCTCGGTGGGGACCTCGAGCGCGTTGATCATCCGGATCAGCGTGCTCTTTCCCGCGCCGCTGTGCCCGATCACACCGAAGATGTCACCGCGGGCGATCGTCAGGTCGACCCGGTCGAGGGCGATCTGGTCCGCACCGCTTCCGGGGAAGCGCCGCGTCACGGCCTCGAAGCGGACCGCGACGTCGGACGCGTGCGCTGAGCCGCCGTCCGGCATCAGTCGCCCTGGGCAGCCGGCAGGTTGTACCCGTCGTACTGCTCGTCCGCCGCGATGAACTCGGCGAACTCGTCCGATTCGTAGGCGGCCTTGATCGCCTGCGCCCACTCCGCGTCGACGTTCTGCTCGTCGACCGTGACGATGACCGAGAACTCGTCGGTCAGGTCCTCGAGGGCAAGCGCATCGGTGAGCACGAGGCCGCCGGAGACGATGAAGTTCCCCTGGATCACGCTGTAGTCGACGTCCTGGAGTGCGGCGACCTGCTGCGCGTTCTCCATCTCGACGAACTGGATGTCGTGCGGGTTGTCGACCACGTCCTGCAGCGACGCGGTCGCCGGGTCGATCGTGTCGGAGAGGGTGATGAGGTCGAGCCCCTCCAGGACCTTGAGCGCGCGGTACTGATTGGACGGCTGGTTCGGAACGGCGATCGAGGACCCCGTGCCCAGGTCGTCCAGCGAGTCCTTCTTGCCGCCGAACAGGCCCATGGGAGGAGTCGGCACCTGCACGAGAGCCGCGTTCGACAGGCCCTCCTGGGCGTTGATGGCGTCCATGTAGACGGTGTGCTGCATGATGTTGGCATCGATCTCGCCGTCGCTGAGCGCGACGTTGACGATCACGCCGTCGGTGAAGTCCGCCGTCTCGATGGTGTAGCCCTCGGCCTCGAGGATGGGCTGGATTCCGCCCTGGAACATCTCGAGGTAGGGCCCGGGGTTGAAGCCGATCGTGATGGTCGTGTCGTCGCCCGAGTCGCTGCCGGCGCTCTCCGCGGGCGTCGATGCACAGCCGGCGAGGAGGGCGGCGGCCGCCACGGAGGTTGCGAGGGCGAGGAGACGAGTGGGACGGCGCATCACGGAGACCTCCGGGAGAGGGGCGGGAAGGGTGTTCCTCGACGTTATCCGCGCCCCTGTCCGGACAGCGCATCGTGTTACGTCGCGTGTCCGTCCGCGGCTCAGCCCGGGAGCCCGAGCGAGGGGGAGTAGGGCTGCAGCGCGATGAGCAGGCAGGCCGTCCAGTGGCACAGGAACGCCAGCACGGTGCAGACGTGGAAGATCTCGTGGAATCCGAAATGTCCTGGCCAGGGGTTCGGCTTCTTCAGCGCATAGACGACCGCGCCGCCGGTGTAGAGCAGGCCTCCGACGATCACGAGGATCATCATGGCGAGGTTCGCCTGCAGCAGGTCGCCGATGTACATCACGGCGGCCCAGCCGAGCAGCAGGTACAGAGCGACGTAGAGCCACCGGGGCGCGTTGATCCAGAACACCCGGAACAGGATGCCGAGCAGGGCTCCGCTCCAGACCAGGACGAGGAGGAGGACGCCCTTCTGCGGCTCGAGGGCCAGGGTCGCGATCGGAGTGTACGTTCCGGCGATCAGCAGGAGGATGTTGGCGTGGTCGATGCGCTTGAGCACGATCTTCGTCCGCGGACCCCAGTTGAACCGGTGGTAGACCGCGGAGTTGCCGAACAGCAGCAGCGAGGTCGCCATGAAGACCGCGGCGGACCACTTCGCCGGAGCGCCCTGGGCCAGCACGATGAGCACGACACCCGCGGCGATCGCGACCGGGAACGTGCCCGCGTGGATCCAGCCCCGCCAGGAGGGCTTGATCTCGACGTTCGCGTCGACGGCCGCCGCATCGAGCAGCGGCAGCTGGGGGACGTCAGGGGTCTTGGCTGCGCGTCGGCTCACGTGCTCACTCTAGGACGCGGCGCATTCCGTCGGCAGTACATATCCTGGGTGATCGCACAGCACGCGCTGAGTGGCCGCACGGTAGCGTAGGCACGTGAACGCACGCGCGAGCGAAGGCCGGGGGCCGCTGTACCGGCTCTACGGCCGGCGGCTGCGCCGACAGCTGGAGTCCGCTCCGGTTCCCCATCACGTCGCCATGATGATCGACGGCAACCGTCGCTGGGCGCGGCAGCTCGGACTCGGGTCCGCGGCCGAGGGGCATCGTGCCGGCGCCGCGAAGATGCGGGAGTTCCTCGGCTGGTGCGATGATCTGGGCATCCCCGTCGTCTCGCTGTACCTCCTCTCCAGCGACAACCTGCTCAAGCGCGACTCCCGCGAGATCGCCGATCTCATCGAGATCATCGCCGAGCTCGCCGACGCGCTGTCGCGGGAACCGAACTGGCGTGTCAAGCACGTCGGCCGCGCTGACATCCTCCCGGCGGAGCTCGCGCGCGTACTCGCGGATGCCGAGGAGCGCACCAGTGGCCACACCGGGCTTCATGTGAACCTCGCGGTCGGATACGGCGGGCGCAATGAGATCGTCGACGCCGTGCGCAGCATCATCGCCCACCACAACGCGTCCGGGGGGACGCTGGAGGACCTCGCGAACCAGCTGACGCCGGAGATGATCGGCGAGCACCTCTACACCACGGGGCAGCCGGACCCGGACCTCGTGATCCGCACCAGCGGAGAGCAGCGCCTCAGCGACTTCCTGCTGTGGCAGAGCGCGCACAGCGAGTTCTACTTCGTGGAGGCACTCGGGCCGGACCTGCGCGAGGTCGACTTCCTGCGGGCCATCCGCGACTATGCGGGCCGCGACCGCCGTTTCGGACGCTGATCCCCGCGCACGCAGCGCCCGTGACAGGATGAGCCGGTGAGCGCTTTCGATGATTTCCTCGCCACCTTCGACGCCGAGCCCGGATACCTGAACTGGGCCGCGAACGGTCCGCTGTCGCCCTCCGTGCGAGCCGAGGTGTTCGCCGACGCGGACCTGCTCGGCAGCGGACGTCCGTCGTCCCTCGCCCTGGTCGTCGACCGCGTCGCGCAAGCGAAGCAGACCGCCGCGGAGCTGCTCGGCGCCGACGAGGCGGAGCTGACGGTGCAGCCCTCGGCGACCTACGGCCTGATGCACGCCTTCTACGGATCAACCGGAGCGGTGATCGCCTCCCGCGCCGAGTTCCCGAGCATCGCCCTGACGCTCGAGCGGGCAGCGCAGGCGTCGCAGGACCGGCTGTCCGCCCGCTGGATCTCGCCGGAGGACGGACACGTCACTCCGGATGCCGTCGCCGAAGCCCTCGACGACGACGTCACGGCGCTCGCCGTCAGCCACGTCGACTTCCGCACGGGCTACCGTGCCGACCTCGCCGCCCTCCGAGAGGTCATCGGACCGGACCGGCTGCTCATCGTCGACGCCGTGCAGTCGTTCGGCATCGTCGAGGACGACTACGCGGTCGCGGACGTCCTCGTCGGACACGGCTACAAGTGGCTGCGGTCCGGGCGCGGAACCGGCTTCGCCCGGTTCTCACCGGCGGCGCGCGAGCGGATCGCGCCCGTGCTGTCCGGATTCGGCGGCGTGGGCGGGCCCCTGCCGGTCGACGAGCTTCCGCCGCCGGCATCCGATGCGTCGGCGTACACGGTAGGCGCCCCCGATCATCTCGCAGCCGCGCGGCTGGCCGTCGGGCTCGGCGACGTCCGCGACGCGGGCGTCGGCAACATCGAGGAGGCCGTTGCCGGGCACGTGGATGCCATCCTCGAGATCGCCGATCGCCACGGCATCCCGGTGCGCAGTCCGCGCGAACGGGCACGCCGCGCCGGCATCGTGACGCTCGCTCCGGAGCATCCGGCACCGCTGTCGGCGGCGCTCACCAACGCCGGCGTGGTCGCGACCACGCGCGGGGACGCCGTGCGCGTCTCGCCGCATGCGGGCACGACGGCCGACACGCTGCGGATGCTGGACGAGGCGATCGCGGGCATCGGTGAGGAGAAGTTCATCAGCGGTTAACGCCGCCGTCGCGTGTCGAGTCCGCTCCGCGCCCGCCGGCGGTCGTACCTTCTAGGCATCGGGCACGGTGCCCGGTCGAGTCGGCCTTCAGGTACGCGACTCGTGGCCCAGGTCGACTCGAGGCAATAGCCGGGAGACAGTCCCGGGTCGGGAGTGGGTCGTGACCACACGTACAGCGCAGCAGCAGTCCCGCAAGAGCACCGCATCGCAGCCGGAAACGGATCTGCGGACCTATGTGCTCGACACCTCGGTCCTGCTCAGCGATCCGCAGGCGTTCTTCCGCTTCGCCGAGCACTCGATCGTGCTCCCGGTGGTGGTGATCACCGAACTCGAAGGCAAGCGGCACGACCCCGAGATCGGCTACTTCGCCCGTCAGGCGCTGCGCCACCTCGACGAGCTGCGCATCGAGCACGGTCGGCTGGACTTCCCCGTGCCGATCGGTGAGGGCGGCACCCTGCGGGTGGAGCTCAACAACACCAATGGAGAAGTACTGCCCAGCGGCATCCGTCTCGGCGACAACGACAGCCGTATCCTCGCCGTCGCGATGCACCTCGCGCAGGACGGCCAGGACGTCACCATCGTCTCCAAGGACCTGCCCATGCGTGTGAAGGCCGCTTCCCTGGGACTCCAGGCGGAGGAGTACCTCGCCGAGCAGGCCGTCGACTCGGGCTGGACGGGGATCTCCACGTTGAACCTCTCGGGGGACGACATGGCCGACCTCTACGAGAGCGAGGTCGGAGCAAGCGACGAGGCCGTCGGGCTTCCCGTGAACACCGGCCTCATCATCCACTCCGAGCGCGGCTCTGCGCTCGGGCGCGTCACCAGCGACGGCGAGTACAAGCTGGTCCGCGGGGACCGCGAGATCTTCGGGATGCACGGCCGCTCCGCCGAGCAGCGCATCGCGATCGACCTGCTGCTCGACCCCGACGTGGGCATCGTCTCGCTCGGCGGACGCGCCGGAACGGGTAAGTCGGCGCTGGCGCTGTGCGCGGGACTCGAAGCCGTGCTCGAGCGGCAGCAGCAGAAGAAGATCATCGTCTTCCGGCCGCTGTTCGCCGTAGGCGGGCAGGAGCTCGGCTACCTTCCCGGCGACCAGGGCGAGAAGATGAACCCGTGGGGTCAGGCCGTGTTCGACACCCTCGGTTCGGTGGTCTCGGGCAACGTGCTGGAGGAGGTCGTGGACCGCGGCATCCTCGAGGTCCTGCCGCTCACCCACATCCGGGGGCGCTCGCTGCACGACGCCTTCGTGATCGTGGATGAGGCGCAGTCGCTGGAACGCAACGTGCTGCTGACCGTGCTCAGCCGGATGGGGCAGAACTCCCGCGTCGTGCTCACACACGACGTCGGCCAGCGCGACAATCTGCGGGTCGGACGTCACGACGGGATCGCGAGCGTGATCGAGACGCTGAAGGGGCACGACCTGTTCGGGCACGTGACGCTGACGCGCTCGGAGCGCTCTGCGATCGCCGCGCTCGTGACGGAGCTGCTGGAGGGCGGCGAGCTCAGCTGACCGCGGTCCACATCGGGGGCCGACACGCCACTTGTCGGACGTCTGCGACGTTTCTGTCCGGCATCTGGCGTGTCGGCCCCCGAAGTGGTGGCCGGCGGGTCAGCCCGGGTGCGTCATGCTCAGCAGGTCGAGCTTCTCGTCCAGCTGCTGTTCGGTCAGCTCACCGCGCTCGACGTAACCCAGGTCGATCACGGCGTCCCGGACGGTGATGCCCTTCGCGACCGCGTGCTTGGCGATCTTCGCCGCGGCCTCGTACCCGATGAGCTTGTTCAGCGGTGTCACGATCGACGGGCTCATGCCCGCGAAGGCGGCGGCGCGTTCGGTGTTGGCCTGCAGTCCGTCGATCGTCTTGTCCGCGAGGACGCGCGAGGCGTTCGCGAGCAGACGGATCGACTCCAGCAGTGCGGTACCCATGACGGGGATCGCGACGTTGAGCTCGAACGAGCCCGATGCCCCGGCCCACGCCACGGTCGCGTCGTTGCCGATCACGCGTGCGCACACCATGAGCACGGCCTCGGGGACGACCGGGTTGACCTTGCCGGGCATGATCGAGGACCCGGGCTGGAGGTCCGGGATGTGCAGCTCTCCGAGTCCGGTGTTGGGACCCGAGCCCATCCAGCGCAGGTCGTTGTTGATCTTCGTCAGCGACACGGCGATGGTGCGCAGGGCTCCGGACGTCTCGACGAGGCCGTCACGGTTCGCCTGCGCCTCGAAGTGGTCCTTGGCCTCGGTGATCGGCAGCTCGGTCTCGGCGGCGAGCAGCGCGATGACCTTCTGCGGGAAGCCGAGCGGCGTGTTGATGCCGGTTCCGACGGCGGTGCCGCCCAGCGGCACCTCGGCGACGCGGGGGAGCGCCGACTGCACGCGCTCGATGCCCAGCCGGATCTGGCGGGCGTAGCCGCCGAACTCCTGGCCGAGGGTGACCGGCGTGGCATCCATGAGGTGCGTGCGCCCGGACTTGACGGCGTCCTTCCACAGCTCGGCCTTGGCCTCGAGCGCGACGGCCAGGTGGTCGAGCGAGGGGATGAGCGTGTCGATGAGCGCCTGCGTGACCGCGATGTGCACCGAGGTCGGGAACACGTCGTTCGACGACTGCGAGGCGTTGACGTGGTCGTTCGGGTGCACCGCGGAGCCGAGGATGCCGGTGGCCAGCGTCGCGAGGACCTCGTTCATGTTCATGTTCGAGGACGTTCCGGAACCGGTCTGGTAGGTGTCGACCGGGAACTCGCCGTCGTGCGCGCCCGAGGCGACCTGGTCGGCCGCGGCCGCGATCGCATCCGCGATGCCGGGGTCAAGGGTGCCGAGCTCCTTGTTCGCGAGGGCTGCGGCCTTCTTGATCCGGGCGAGCGCCGCGATCTGAGCGGACTCGAGGCCCGTGCCGGAGATCGGGAAGTTCTCCACCGCGCGCTGCGTCTGCGCGCCGTAGAGCGCGTTCGCCGGCACGCGGACCTCGCCCATCGTGTCGTGCTCGATGCGGTACTCGGTCTGAGTCTCGGTCACTTCGATCCCTCCTGGGTTGCGGGAGCGCCTGTGCTCCCGGTGTCGATCCCCACCGTGATGACGGGCACGGCCGTGCCCTCAGCGAGGCGGTAGTTCGCGCCGACGATGCCGAGTCGTCCCTCGGCCACGGCGTCGCTGATCAGCTCCGAGGACTGCAGCAGGTTGGCGACCGTGTTGCGCAGGTGCTCGCGGCCGACCAGCTCGGCGTCGATGTCGTCGGGGGAGGAGCCGCCGTTCTCGGCGAGCACCTTGCGCGCGGCCGGGATGATCGGGGCGATGAGCTTCCAGATGTGCGGCGGGAGCGGTGCGGCGTCGATGGCCGTGCCGTCGATCGCGGCGCGCACGGCACCGCACGAGTCGTGCGCGAGCACGACGATCAGGGGGACGCGCAGCACCTCGACCGCGTACTCCAGACTGCCGACGATCGACTCGCCGATGACCTGGCCGGCGTTGCGGACCACGAACAGGTCGCCGAGGCCCTTGTCGAAGATGATCTCGGCTGCGAGACGGGAATCCGAGCATCCGAACAGGGTGGCCATCGGGCTCTGCCCCTCGGCGAGCTCATGGCGCTTCTCGACGTTCTGGTTCGGATGCCGGGGCTCATCGGCGACGAACCGCCGGTTGCCGTCCAGCATCTCCTGCCAGGCCTGGGTCGGGGTCAGCGTGGTCATTCGGCCTCCTCGAGGGTCGTGATCTGGGGACTCAGGGATTCCGCGAGCCCGGCGGTGGACTCGGGGGAGCGGGAGCCGAACAGCAGCACGTAATCGGAACCCGCCTGCGTGCCCAGGGCGTAGCTGACGTTGGCGGAGCCGCGATCGCCGATGTCGTAGACGTCCCACTCGCGGCCGTCGATGGTCACGGTCGAGGTGGAGGCGAAGCCGTCCAGCATCTGCGGCGCCCAGGAGGCGTCGGCGTCGAAGGCCTGCGCGATGCGGATGAACCCGCGCTCCTCCTCGTCCGCCGGGGCCACCGTGATGTTCCAGACGACGGTCGCGCCGCCGGTGAGCTCCGCGGCGTTCACGCGCCAGAAGTCGTCCAGCTCGGGGATGAGGGCAGGGCCGTCCATGCTGGTCTCGACGTCGGCGGCGATGGCGGCGACGTCGATGTCGTCCCGTGCGGCGGGCTCGCCGCGCGGGACGGCGAAGACGATGACGGCGACGACGCCGAGCGTCAGGATCAGCGCCGCGATCAGGTGCCGGAAGGTCTGACTGGAGCGATAGGCCTGACTGGACGCGGCCTTGCGGGTCGCCGTCTCCTCCGGCGTCTCCGGACGCCCGAGCTCTGCGACGACCGGTGCGCCGGACTTGCGGCTCACGACTCGTCCTCGTCGGATGCCGCCGCCCGCGCGGCATCCAGCCGGCGCTTCGCGCCGAGCAGCCACTCCTCGCAGCGCGCAGCGAGGGCCTCACCGCGCTCCCACAGGGCGAGTGACTGCTCCAGCGTCGGGGCGCCCTGCTCGAGCTCTGCGACGACGCGGACGAGCTCGTCCCGAGCGGCCTCGAACGACAGTGATTCCACAGGGGTGTCGATGGGGGCGGTCACGCCTCCATCCTACGTCGCCCGCGGATGCCGGCCGATTCAGGCGTCCTCGGGGACCTCGCCCTCGGAGCGCGCGGCCACCGACCCGCGGTCGAGCGTGAGCGTCAGCGCCGTCCCGGCGGGAGCCTCGGCCGCATCGCGCAGGATGACACCGCCCTCCCGGTGAGCGATGGCGTATCCCCGGGCGAGCGTCGCGGCGGGCGACAGGGCGCGCAGCGAGGCGCGCAGCTCCCCGGTCCGTCGCCCGGCGTCATCCAGCTGCCGCGTGACGGCGTCCCGTCCGCGGGCGGCGAGCAACAGCAGCTCCTGGGCGCGACCATCGACGATGTGCGCGGGGGAGCGCAGCACGGGGCGCGAGCGCAGCTGCTCGAGCTGGGCGATGTCGTGCGAGACGCGCTGCATCACCCGGCTCGTCGCCCGTGCGCGCAGCTGGACGATCAGCGAGCGCTGCTCGCCGACATCCGGGACCACGCGCTTGGCGGCATCCGTCGGCGTCGAGGCGCGCAGGTCGGCGACGTCGTCGAGCAGCGGGTGATCGTTCTCGTGCCCGATCGCCGACACGACCGGCGTGGATGCCGCGGCCACCGCGCGGACGAGGCGCTCGTCGCTGAACCCCAGGAGTGTCTGCGGGTCGCCGCCCCCGCGGGCGATGATGATGACGTCGACCTCGGGGTCGGCATCCAGTCTCTTCAGTGCCGCGAGAGTGTCGGGAACGCAGCGGTCGCCCTGGACGGCGGCGTACTCGGTGCGGAATCGCACGGCCGGCCAGCGCAGTTCGGCGTTGCGGTGCACGTCCTTCTCGGCATCCGAGCGCTCGCCCGTGATGAGGCCGATGACATGCGGCAGGAACGGGAGCGGCTTCTTGCGGGCGGGGTCGAACAGTCCCTCCTGGCGCAACTGGACGCGCAGTTTCTCCAAGCGCTCGAGCTGATCGCCCAGACCGACGTGCTTCATGGCGGACACGGTGAAGCTGAAATCGCCCGCCTTGACGAAGTAGTCCGCCTTGACCGCTGCGACGACGTGGTCGCCGACCCCGAGGTCGGAGGGGATGCGCGCGCGCACACTCGACCAGATGCGCAGCGAGATCTGGGCATCCGAACGGGTGTCCTTCAGTCGGGCGAACACATTGCCGGCCCGCAGGTTCCAGGACGTGATCTCACCCTCGACCCAGACCGTGTTCCAGCGCGCCACGAAATCGCGGATGGTCGTGTTCAGGCGGGCGACCGAGGTGGGGGCGTCCGCTGTGGAGTCCTTCGGCGCCACGGCGTCCGCGGGAGGCGCCTCGCCGGGCACGGACGCTGCCTCGAAGACGGTCATCGGGCTCCTCCTCTCCGCTGCTCGCGCACCCAGCCTCGTCCCATCTGCGCGCCGTAGACTCGAGGGGTGAGCCAGACAGCCGTTCCCCTCGCCATGCCGCGCGTTCCGCGGCGGGTCGCGCTTCAGGATAACCCGGTCCCCGGACGCAAGCGCGTGCTGCTGGCCGCTCCCCGGGGATACTGCGCCGGCGTCGACCGGGCGGTCGTGGCCGTGGAGAAGGCGCTCGAGCGCTATGGCGCTCCGGTGTACGTGCGCAAGCAGATCGTGCACAACATCCATGTCGTCACGGAGCTCGAGGCGAAGGGCGCGATCTTCGTCGACGAGGTCGACGAAGTCCCGGAAGGGGCTCATGTCGTCTTCAGCGCGCACGGCGTGTCCCCGGCCGTCGTGAACGCGGCATCCGATCGCGGCCTCCACGCGATCGACGCGACCTGCCCCCTGGTCACCAAGGTGCACCGCGAGGCGGTGCGGTTCGCCAAGAACGACTTCGAGATCCTGCTCATCGGCCACGACGGGCACGAGGAGGTCGAGGGGACAGCCGGTGAGGCGCCCGAGCACGTCACGATCGTGAACTCGCCCGAGGAGGCGGACACGGTCGAGGTGCGCGACCCGTCCAAGGTGGTCTGGCTGTCGCAGACGACGCTGTCCGTGGACGAGACGATGGAGACGGTCAACCGTCTGCGCACGCGCTTCCCCGAACTGCAGAACCCGCCGTCGGACGACATCTGCTACGCGACGCAGAACCGCCAGGTCGCGATCAAGAAGGTGGCCGCCGAGGCCGACCTCGTGATCGTCGTGGGATCGGCGAACTCGTCCAACAGCGTGCGACTCGTCGAGGTCGCCCTTGAGTACGGAGCCAAGGCGGCGTACCGGGTGGACTACGCCGACGAGGTCAAGCAGGAGTGGCTCGACGGCGTCGAGACGGTCGGCGTCACCAGCGGCGCGTCCGTCCCCGAGGTGCTCGTCCAGGAGGTCCTGGAAGCGCTGAACGGCGCCGGCTACGCCGACGTGCAGGAGGTGCGCACGGCCGAGGAGGATCTGATGTTCTCCTTGCCCAAGGAGCTGCGCCAGGATGCCGCCGGACAGCGGGATGCGCGCGCCCTCGGCGGCCGTGCCCCGGCCGCCGGCGCATGACCCGAGGTCGATGAGCCGCGCGGGCTGGACCCGAGCGGACACTGTTCCTACGATGGAACCGTAGCCGCCGCGCATTGGGCGCTACAGGTGCCGACGCGTCCCCAGCGCTCGGTGCTTCCGGCGGGAGCGTCCCAGCGCTCGCGTCTGCGGCCCCGGGGTGTCCCCGCTCCCCGGGGCCGTCGCCGTCTCCCGGGGCGCTTCTACGGCCTTCGTCCCGGGTCTTCCTGGGAAGCGCACCGAACTCCGATGGCTAGCATGACGGGATGAGCGACCAGCAGCCCCGATACGGCGAGTACGCGACCCCGGAGGAGCAGCGCCTGCGCGCCGGGCTTCCGCCGGTGGAAGCGGCGCCCGTGGCACCTGCTCCCTCACCCGCTCCCGCCCCGACGCCCGCTGCCCGCCCCGGCGCCGTCGATCGGATCGTCACGATCGCGTTGCTCGCCTACGGCCTCGTCAACGTCGTGATGACGGCGATCGCCTATCTCGATCTGCCCACCGTGCTGGAGCAGAGCATGAGCATCCTCGGCATCGAGGGCGAGTTCACGAACTTCGCGCAGGGGCGGCTGTGGGGCGGGATCGCCGCCCTGGTGCTCGTTCTCGGTTATGCGCTGACGGTGCTCGTGGCGTTCCGGCGCCTCCGCGCACGGAAGCGCTCGTGGTGGGTGCCGATCGTCGGCGCGGTCGCGACGATGATCGTGGTCACCGTCTGCATCATGGTCCCGATGCTGTCCGATCCCGCCTTCGTGCAGTACCTGCAGCCCGGCGGGGTCTGACCCCCGGCCGATCAGGCGTGCGAGCGGATGTGCGCGTCCGAGCCGGGGAAGAGCACGCCTTCGTGGCCGTCGTCCCAGCGCACGAGGTACGGCGGCGCACCGTCGTCTCCGTGCACCTCGAGGATCGTGCCCTCGCGTCGGGGCGTGCTGTCGGTGCGTCCTTCGACGATCAGATGATCGCCGGGCTGTGCGTGCATCATCCCACCTCCGTTCCTGTCTCGGCGGTCGCCGTTGATTCCACGATCCTCCGCGCAGCCGGGCATGGCAAGCGGGTGGCGGGTACTGTCGAAGGCGTGCTTCACAACAGTTTCGGCGTTCAGCTCTCGTACGCCTCCGTCGACCGCGGCGACGGCTCCGATCCGCGAGGCGCCGCGCGCGAGGTGCTGTCCCGCCTGCGCGTGCTCGCCGCCGTCCGGGACGCCACGGCGACCTGGGACCTCCAGGATGCCGGCGACCTCGCCATCGCGCTGACCGACGACGGGCGGGTCCTCACCCTGTCCGCGCAGGACGCGATCGAGACGAGCATGACGGCGGCGGCGCTGCGCGAGGCGTTCGCGGATGCCGGACTGAATCTCTGGATCGATGCCGACGATGCGCCCGTCGACGACGGCTTCGAGGAGTTCGAGGCCGAGTTCGACGGCACGACGGCGGTGGAGGCGGACGAGGAAGACGACGAGGACGAGGTCGACATCGACCTGTCGTCGTTCGATCCCGTGCCGGTGCGTGTGGCCGCCTTCTCGCACCGCGGCCCGGCGGTGGCGCGACTGCTCGCCGAGGCGAACCGGACCCCGGTGGATCATCTCGAGTCGGGAGTGTGGTCGCTGCAGCGCTTCCGCACGGCCGAGCCGACCGCGGGGTGGGTGTCGTCGAAGGCCGAACTGCCGGTCATCGAGGTCAATCGCACCGATGACGGCGGCGGATGGATCGAGGTCGCGGCCGGATCGGGTGCGGTGCCGTTCTGGCCGGATGCCGAACGCGACACGCAGCCCGTCCTCGACCTCGACGCGATCACGGTTGCGGAGACGGCTGAGGTGTACCGGCGTCTGCTGACGGAGGGGGACGGCACGCGCGATGAGCTGGCCGGCATCGCCGCGCACACCCGGCTGGACGTGGATGCCGCGCACCGTGCGCTCATCGCAGAGTCCCTGGGCGGCATCACCGGCGAGGAGCAGCGGCGGAGCGCGTTCCTGGCCGCGTTCGGCATCCCGCAGGAACTGATCGAGCGCGCCTTCGACGAGACCGACCCCGGCGCGCGGCGCTTCGAGCCGGCGGGCTGGTGGCGGGCCGTGTGGGAACTGCTCGTCGCGGGCTTCGGCGAGCTGGCCCCGCTGACGCGACGGAACACGCCGTGGCAGCGCCTGGCGGGCGCCGTGCGGCGCCGGCCGGCGCTCGGCCTGGTCATCGGCGTCGGTGAGTTCGTGCTGGGGCTGTGGGCGACCAGGCGGTTCCGCGGAATCGCGCGAGGTGTCGGCATCCTGGCGATGCTCGACGCCCTCGGGGACGCGGCCGTGGTGATCACGCGTCTGCGGCGCAGACGCTGAGTCACTGGACGACGGACGCCCCCGCTCGGAAGCGGGGGCGTCGTCGTGCGGGCGTCCGACAGGGCGTCAGCTCTGGGACTGGCCGTGGCTGCCCAGCTGGCGGGTGGACTCGACGACGCGGGCGGCCATCGCGGACTCCGCGATCTTGCCCCAGGCGCGCGGGTCGTACTGCTTCTTGTTGCCCACCTCGCCGTCGACCTTCAGGACACCGTCGTAGTTCTTGAACATGTAGTCGGCGATCGCGCGGGTGTAGGCGTACTGCGTGTCGGTGTCGATGTTCATCTTGATGACGCCGTTGGCGACCGCGAGCGCGATCTCCTCGTCGGTCGAACCCGAGCCGCCGTGGAAGACCAGGTCCAGGGGCTTCGGTCCCGTGCCGTACTTCGCCGCCACCTCGGCCTGGATCTCGCCGAGCAGCTCGGGACGCAGCTTCACACCGCCCGGCTTGTAGACGCCGTGCACGTTGCCGAAGGTGAGGGCGGCGATGTAGCGGCCCTGCTCGCCGAGCCCCAGCGCCTGGACGGCCGCGTCGACGTCGGCGAACGTCGTGTACAGGGCGTCGTTGGATCCCTCATGCGCGACGCCGTCCTCCTCGCCGCCGACGACGCCGATCTCGACCTCGAGGATCGCGTTGATGTTCTTCATGCGCGGGAGCAGGTCCTTCGCGATCTCGATGTTCTCCGCGAGGGGGACGGCCGAGCCGTCCCACATGTGGGACTGGAAGATCGGGTTGCGACCGGCCTTGACCTCTTCCTCGGATGCGGCGATGAGCGGCTCGACGAAGCCGGCGAGCGCGTCCTTGGGGCAGTGGTCGGTGTGCAGCGCGACGGTGATCGGGTAGTTCTTCGCGACCTCGGTCGCGTAGCGGGCGAACGCGAGGGCACCGGTGGCGCGGGCTTTGACAGTGTGGCCGGCGAAGTAGTCCGCCCCGCCCGTGGTGACCTGGATGATGCCGTCCGAGCCGGCCTCGGTCAGGCCCTGGAGGACGGCGTTGATGGTCTGGGAGCTGGAGACGTTGAACGCCGGATACGCGAAGCCACCGGCCTTCGCGCGGTCGAGCATTTCTGCGTACTGTTCCGGAGTGGCGACGGGCATGGGAACTCCTGCGATAGATGAAGCCGGGACAGCAGTCACTCTATCGCCGGACGCCGTGGATGCCGTGGCCGGCGTCGTAGGCGGACCTCCCGCTCTTCACCGCTGTTAAGAATTGCGATTCCTTCGCAGCCTCCGAGCGGAAACTCGGGCTGTTTCGGCCTATCTGCTGGCTAGGCTGACCGCATGGTGAGTCTGACGGCCGATCTGAGCCCCCTGCGTCCCGACCGCAACCTCGCGCTGGAGCTCGTGCGCGCGACCGAGGCCGCGGCGATCCGTGCCGTGCCGTTCATCGGTCGCGGGGCGAAGGAGGCTGCCGACGGAGCAGCCGTGGATGCCATGCGCGCTTTCCTCGGGACGGTGGACTTCCAGGGTCAGGTCGTCATCGGAGAGGGCGAGAAGGACAACGCGCCCATGCTCTTCAACGGCGAGGTCGTCGGCACGGGGCGCGGACCCGCGTGCGACATCGCCGTCGATCCGATCGATGGCACGTCGCTCACAGCGGCCGGGCGCCAGAACGCGCTGTCGGTGATCGCGGTGTCCGATCGAGGCACGATGCTCGACGCCTCCAGCGTCTTCTACATGAACAAGCTCGTGACCGGGCCGGCGGGTGTCGGTGTGGTCGACATCCGGCTCCCGATCGGAGAGAACATCCGGCGGCTCTCGGCGGCACTGGGCAAGCCCGTCGACGAGATCGTCGTCTCCGTGCTCAACCGGCCGCGTCACGAGCAGCTCATCCAGGAGATCCGGGATGCCGGAGCGGGCACGCGACTGATGAGCGACGGGGATGTGGCCGGCGGCATCAACGCCGCGCGGCACGGCGCCCGCACCGACATGTGCGTCGGGGTCGGCGGCAGCCCGGAGGGCATCGTGACGGCGTGCGCGATCAAGGCGCTGGGCGGTCACATCCAGGGGCGGCTCTGGCCTCGAGACGACGAGGAGCGTCAGCGGGGCATCGACGCAGGGCTGGAGATGGACAAGGTCTACGAGGCGGATGACCTCGTACAGGGGAACAACACGATCTTCGTCGCGACCGGCGTGACGGACGGCCAGCTCGTCGCGGGCGTCCGCCGCGAGGGCGGGTACGTGTACACCGAGTCCGTGGTCCTGCGCGGTGCGTCCGGGACCCTGCGTCGCATCGCCAGCGAGCATCTCGTCTCGAAGTGGCTGTGACGGCGGAAACCCGACGGTAGAGCCGCCGGTCCCGACATTCTCAGCAGAGCCTGGCAGAATGGGGCAGGATCTGCTGTCGCTCCTCGACCGAGGCGCGGCCGGAGGAGGACGAGCGATGAGCACGCAGCACACTGGCAGTGAGAAGGCCGCCCCGAAGGTGGTCACGACGGCCACCGGCCGCATCCTCCGGGTGAACCCGGACGGCACCCTCGGATCGACCTCTCGCCCCGACGGCGCCGCGGCGTCCGCCCAGACGGCGGCCGCAGCGCGCACCGGAATCGCGCAGGACCCGTCCCGTCGCGCCGATGTGCTCTTCCGTGTGCGCCGCGACGAGGGCCATGAACTCAGCCCCTGGTGGATGATCGGCGCCTTCGTCGTGACCTCGGGCCTCGTGATCGCGCTGCTCAGCTGGGTGCCCGGCGGCGCCTGAGCTTCCGCTCACCGCAAGGGACCTTCTCCGCCCAGTCGCGCCCGGACCTCGCCGACGTCCGCGCGCAATGCCGCGGGTGACCCGAGTTCGGCGGAACCGTCGACCGCCGTTTCCGAACCCGAGACCAGCTCCGGAGCCGTGAGGCGACGCGGCGAACCGGTGACCGCCCCGGGGGAGCCGTCGAGCGTGCTCGCGTCGATGCCGGGGAACTGCCGGGCGGTGACCAGGACGCGGCTCTCGAGCGAGCCGGCGAACCGGTTGTAGCTGTCCACCGTGCGCTCCAGGGCGCGGCGGAGGTCGTCGGCATGCCCGGCCAGCGTGCCGAGGCGTTCGTAGAGCTGAGTCCCGAGCGCGAGCAGCGTCTTCGCCTCGGCGGAGACCTCCTGCTGCGTCCACGTGTAGGCGACCGTCTTCAGCACGGCCCAGAGGTTCACGGGGGAGGCGAGGGCGACGCGCCTGCCGAAGGCATGGTCGAGAAGCGTCGGATCCTCATCGATCGCGGCCGCGAGGAGCGACTCGTTGGGCAGGAAGCAGATGACGAACTCCGGGCTGGATTCCAAGCCGGACCAGTAGGCCTTCTTGGACAGCGCGTCGACGTGGGCGCGCACCGCCTTCACGTGCTTCTGCATGAGCGAACGGCGCGCGGCCTCGTCCTTCTCGCCGATGCCGAGAGCGCTGGCCTCGAGATAGGCGTCGAGCGGGACCTTCGCGTCCACCGCGATCGACGCACCGCCCGCGAGGCGGATCACCATGTCGGGACGGCCCTGTCCTCGATCGGAGAAGATCGTCGTCTGCAGGTCGAAGTCGACGTGCCGCGTGAGGCCTGCGGCCTCGACGACCCGGCGCAGCTGGGTCTCACCCCACACGCCCCGTGTCGCACTGGAGCGCAGGGCGCCGGCGAGGGATTCCGTGGTCGCGCGCAGCGCCTCGTCGGACTCCTGTGCACGCCGCAGCTGCTCGGCGAGCGACCCGAACTGCGCGTGGCGCTCCTGTTCGAGGGAAGCGACCTTGTGCTGCATCTGCTGCAGGGACTCGCGCACCGGCGCGAGTGCCGTGAGCACCGCGTTCTGCTGCTGGATGCGCGCGGCCTCGGCCGTCTGCTGCGCCCTGGCGTGCTCCACGGCATCCCGATACAGGTCGTACTGACGATCGCGCTCGTCGCGTGCGGCCGCCAGCTCGGCCGCGGCGCGTGCGAGCGCGGCCGAACCGCGCGCGGCGCGCGCGAACCAGCCGACCCCGACGCCGGCGGCGAGGGCGACGATGACGAGGAGAACGATGAGCGCGGCATCCATGTCCTCAGTGTGCTCCGGACCACCGACACGGACCGACCCCGCGCGCCGACTGCACGGCATCCCGTCGAACGGACGTCCAGGCGATGCGGACGAGCCGTTCCTGCGGCGGCAAGCCGTGCACTCGTCGGGTGCTCGACCGAGGTGACGGCTGCTGCGTCACGCCACGGCGCGCTCGGGCGTGGTGACGGGCTCGGTCACGCGCACGCCGAGGGCGGACGCGAGGGTCTCCACGTCCGCCGCGCCGACGCGACGCGCGGCGTCGATCACGATCTGCGCGCACGCGCGGGCGTCGGCGAGAGCGTCGTGGTGGGAGAACTCGGCGAAGCCGGCGGCCGCGGCGGCCTTGGGCAGGCGGTAGGAGTCCAGTTGATAGGTCTTGCGGGCGACCTGCAGGCTGCACAGCGACCGGTACGGCGGGCAGTCCAGCCCCGTCGCCGCGGAGGCCCGCCGCAGGACGTTCAGGTCGAAGCCCGCGTTGTGCGCGACGAGGACGTCGGCGCCGGCGAAGGCGCAGAGCCGGTCGAACTGCTCCGGCCAGGTGGCCGCGCCGGAGACGTCCTCGGGGCGGATCCCGTGGATGCGGACATTCCACTCCTGGAAGTCGTCGTGCCCTGCGGGTGGCCGGATCAGCCAGCCGGCGACGGCGACGACCTCGCCGCCGCGCACGCGCACGAGCCCGACCGAGCAGGCGGATGCGGGGCTGGAGTTCGCCGTCTCGAAGTCGATCGCAGTGAAATCCAGGGGCACGAGTTCACTGTCTCCCGACACCTCGGAACGTTGTCGCAGGCTCGCCGTAGGCTGGCGACATGAGCGATTCGCGGGCGACATCCTTCGGCGCAGAAGCCGTGAGCTACGAGGCCGGCCGTCCGGATTACCCGTTCGATGCTGTGGCGTGGATGCTCGAGCCGCTGTCGCCGGGATCGCGTCGCGTCGCCGACGTCGGAGCCGGCACCGGCAAACTGACCCGTCTGCTCGTGAAGGCGCCGGACGCCGAAGTCGTCGCGATCGATCCGGATGCCGAGATGCTCGCGCAACTGCGGCAGAACCTCCCAGGAGTGCCGACCTTCACCGGCACCGCCGAGAGCCTCCCGCTCCCAGACGGAAGCGTCGACGCGGTCGTGCTGGGGCAGGCCTGGCATTGGGTCGATGTCACACGGGCCTCGCGGGAGATCGGGCGGGTGCTGCGCCCGGGCGGCGTTCTGGGGCTCATCTGGAACGTCCGCGATGAGCGGACGACCTGGGTCCGGCGGCTGACGGAGATCATGCACGGCAGCGCCGCCGAGGAGATGTTGTCCGGATCCGGACCCGAGGTCGCGGATCCGTTCCGAGGCCTCGAGACGTGGGAGGGGGAGTGGTCGCGGGCCATGACGCGCGACCGGCTGCACAGCATGGCGCAGTCCCGCAGCTACGTCATCACGGCATCGGAGGAGGAGAGAGCTCGCATCCGGCGGGAGATGGACGCGTTGTTCGACGAGCTCGACCTTCACGGCGATGCCGAGATCGAGCTTCCGTACGTCACACGCGCCTTCCGGACGGTGCGCGATGGCGCGCGGAGTTCCGGGGTCCTGCGCGGGTAGACTCGTACCCCGTGGCTCTCACTATCGGAATCGTCGGTCTGCCCAATGTCGGCAAGTCCACCCTCTTCAACGCGCTGACCAAGAACGACGTGCTCGCGGCGAATTACCCGTTCGCGACGATCGAGCCGAACGTCGGCGTCGTGAGTCTGCCGGACGCCCGGCTGGGCACGCTGGCCGAGATCTTCCACAGCGAGCGCATCCTGCCCGCGACCGTGTCGTTCGTCGACATCGCCGGCATCGTGCGCGGTGCGAGCGAGGGGGAGGGCCTGGGCAACCAGTTCCTGGCGAACATCCGCGAGGCGGACGCGATCGCGCAGGTCGTGCGCGGTTTCGCCGACGACGATGTCGTGCACGTCGACGGCGCGGTGAACCCGGCATCCGACATGGAGACCATCAACGCCGAGCTCATGCTCGCCGACCTCCAGACGCTCGAGAAGGCGATCACCCGGTACGAGAAGGAGGTCCGCGGGCGCAAGCTCGACCCCTCGGTGCTGGAGGCGGCGAACGCCGCGAAGGATGCTCTCGAGCGCGGCGTCCTGCTCTCGACCAGCGGGATCGACCTCGCACCGATCCGCGAGCTGGGACTTCTTACCGCGAAGCCCGTCATCTTCGTCTTCAACGTCGATGAATCCGTGCTGACGGACGATTCCCGCAAGGCGGAGCTGGCCGCGCTCGTCGCGCCGGCGAAGGCGGTCTTCCTCGACGCCAAGATCGAGTCCGAGCTCATCGACCTGGATCCCGAGGATGCGGCGGAGCTGCTGGCGTCCACAGGGCAGGACGAGTCGGGGCTGGACCAACTTGCCCGGATCGGCTTCGACACGCTGGGCCTGCAGACATACCTGACCGCCGGCCCGAAGGAAGCGCGCGCCTGGACGATCGGCAAGGGCTGGAAGGCCCCGCAGGCCGCCGGCGTCATCCACACCGACTTCGAGAAGGGCTTCATCAAGGCGGAGGTCATCTCGTTCGACGACCTCGTCGAGACGGGATCCGTCGTCGAGGCCCGCGCGAAGGGCAAGGCGCGCCTGGAGGGCAAGGACTACGTGATGCAGGACGGCGACGTGGTGGAGTTCCGCTTCAACGTCTAGTCGCCGGATTCATTGACCGCGCCGGGCCGCGTGCTTGCGGTAGATCTTTACCGCGGACGCGACGCGCGGGTGTGAGTCCTCAGCAAGCAGGTCTGCAATGAGAAGTCCACGCGCGACGTCGGCATCTGTCCCCTTCTTGATGAACCATAGCGGCGCGGTGATGGCAGACCGTCGTCGAAGTGGGTCGTCGGATCGCGCGAGGCCTTCGAGGATCGAGAACTCGATCGCCTCGCTCAGGATCGGCCATCCGAGTACTCGGGGTGCTGCTCGATCAACCATGTCCCATGTCGTGATGGCGTCGTGGTGGTCGAGGTACATAGTGGCGAGATCCTTACGCGCCTTGTCGGAAAGGCGCCGACGGGCACGAAAATCGAGGATGCAGAATGCAGCGAGGCGCGGCTCGTACGCAGGATGCGCGAGAAGTCTTTCGAGCTCTGCCGAGGGGATGTCGGCGGCGAGCATTGACGTCTCGAACAACGTGCCCATCCGGACGCCGATGACTGGTTCGTCGGTTGCGACTCGGGCTCGGATCCGCTCGGTCTCACGCGCATCCGACGCGTTCTGCAGTGCAGCGACCAGTTCGTCTGCAGTTCTCAGGAGACTCCCCATGGCCGGACCTTAGCAAAGTGCCGGGGTCGCGGTGGTAGCCCAGCGCGAGCGGCCGGCATCGTGCCGGAAAGTGGTGGAGTTCCGCTTCGACGTCTGACCGCGTTCCCGCTCGACGGGCGGAACCGTGCCCTGTGTCAGGAGGCCGTCGTTAGGCTCGGTGCGTGGTGTCGATACAGACCTTGAGCGATTCGGACCGACGAGCCCTGGCGCGCTGGGCACTGGCATGCGCCGAGCGCGTGCTCCCGCTGTTCGATGCCGATGCGGCGGCGCGGGACGAGATCCGGGACGCGATCGCCCGCACGCGCGCCTACAGCGCGGGGGAGAGCACGGCAGGCGAGGAGATCAGGAAGCGCCTCGTAGCGGTGAAGGCCGCGAAGGCGGCGACGTCTCCTGCCGGTGGTGCGGCCGCCAGGGCGGTCGGGCAGGCGGCAGCGGTCGCTCATATGGGTGCGCACGCCTTGGGGGCGGCCGCGTACGCGGTGAAGGCCGTGTCCCTCGCGCACCCGGGTCGGCCGGAGGCAGCGCGAGAAGAGATCCAGTGGCAGGTGGCGGACCTGACCGAGCGGGAACGAGAGGCGCTGCGACTGCTTCCACCACTCGGAACCGATCCGTCAGGTCCGCTCGGGGCCGGCCTCCTGTCGCGCGGGGTACTGGGATCGACCATCCGCCAGATCCAGACGCAGATCGCTGAGTCGGCGCAGCGGATCGACGGTCGCGCCGACGCGGAATCGCGGCACGAACCCAGCACACCAGATCAGCGCTGACGTCGCCGCCACGGGCCTGGCATACCTTCGCCTGGCTCTGTGCGATGTCGGATCCCGGTGCGAGGATGGGCGCATGCCCGAGTCACCGGAGGTACAGGCGCTCGTCGAGTATCTCGACGGGCGCATCGTCGGCCGCGCGATCGCCGCACTGGACGTCGCCGAGTTCCGTATCGTCAAGACACGCGACCGACCGCTGGGCACACTCGTCGGCGCAACGATCACCGGGATGCGCCGCTTCGGCAAGCATGTCGGCATCGAGACGTCGGCCGGCTGGCTGATGATCGGCTTCGGGCGCAACGGCTGGATCCGCTGGCATGCCCCCGGGGAACATGCCGACCAGCAGCCGGTGCCCGATGTCGCCCGGATCGCGCTCGATAACGGCGCGCTGATGCAGATTGTCGACACCGGTGACTTCCTCGCCGTCACGACCTCCGTCGTCGACGCGCCGACCGAGGTACCGGGCATCGCCGCCCTCGGGCCCGATCCGCTCTCCGCCGGTTTCTCCCGTGAGGATCTCGAGCGTGCGCTGGGCACACGCCGCAAGCAGATCAAAGCGCTGCTGCAGGAGCAGACATCCCTTGCCGGCATCGGCAACGCCTACTCCGACGAGATCCTGCATCGGGCGCGACTGCCGCTCGCGGTGCACGCCGCCACGCTCGACGCGGATGCGAGGGCGCGCCTCTTCGGCGCCATCGTCGACGTGATGCGGGGCGCATCCGACGACCGTCGCGGTCTCGCGCCCGACCGTCTCAAGCCGGCGAAGGTCGAGGCGATGGCTGTGCACGGCCGCGGAGGCGAACCGTGCCCGGTGTGCGGTACGACGATCATCGATCAGACCTTCTCGGGCGCATCCGCCCAGTCCTGCCCGCGCTGTCAAGCCGAGGATGATGTCGGCTGACCCGACCGCGACTCGACCAGCGCTGCGCGTCGACGACATGAGGGCGGGCAGGTGCCGGTCGGGCGTAGTCTTCAGGTGTCTCACCGTAAGGAGGCGTCGACATGGCCGATCAGCAGCGCGACCCGGGGCACGAGCACATCCCCGGCCCGGGGGAATCCTCGATTCCCGAAATCGAAGCGGACGAGACGATCGCCCCGCGCCCGGAGGAGGAGATCGCCGACATTCTTCGCGCGACCCCGGACGTCGCCGACCACAGTCGGCAGCGCACGGATCATCCGGATGCTTCCGGGCACTGAGGTCGCGGGGGTGCTCCGGCGGGCTCCGGTAACATGAACAGTCCGTGCCGCGACCGCATGGCCGACGAAGATCATGACGGCCATACGAGAGGACTGAAGAAGTGACCGAGAGCAGCGTCTTCGACCCGGCGGACCGCGCCGTTCCCTACGTCGACGAAGGCGAAGGCCCCGTCGCGCTCGTGCTGATCCCGGAGGCCGGCACCGACCACGATGTGCTCGGCGTGGTGTCGCACTACCTCGCCGAAGAGGCGGGATTCCGCGTGCTGCGCATCGGTCACCGCCCGGGCGGCGCGGACCTCGCCCTCGCGGACCGTGCCGACGACGTCATCGCCGTCATGGATCACGTCGGTCTCTCCGACGCGTGGATCGGCGGCCACGGGTTCGGCGGCACCGTCGCGGCTGCGGTCGTCGCGCAGCACCACGAGCGGGCGAACGGGCTGCTGCTCCTCGGCGTCGAGGACGCCGAGATCGAGCTGGCGCCCGTACTGCCCGTGCTGATCGTCCAGGCGACCGCCGACGAGGTCACCCCGGCGGCGAACGCGGATCGTCTGCACGCCAAGGCCCCCGCGCGGTCCAGCATCAAGATCGTGGACGGCGCGGATCATCTGTTCCCAGTCACGCATCCGGTCGAGACCGCCGTGATCATCGAGGAGTATCTCGACTGGGACTGACCGAGCGTCGGCTCTCGAGGACGGGCAACTCACTGCGGAAAGCCTCCGATCGGATCGGGCACGGAAGATCGGGCGGCGCGACGCGCATGCGACGAGCATGGATGTCGTAAGGAGGACCGCATGATCGGCACACTGAACGACCTGATCGATCGCATCGAGCAGACCCTCGACAGCGACCGCCCGGGTGAGGACGTCGACATCGCGGCGTTCGCCAGGGCGCACGGCACCACCGAGTACCACCTGCGGCGGATGTTCGCATCGCTGGCCGGGATGCCGGTGTCGGAGTACATCCGGCGTCGCCGGATGACCCGCGCCGCGGCTGAGCTCGTGGCCGGCGCCCGTGACCTGCTGACGGTCGCGGTGCGCTACGGCTACGGGTCCGTCGAGGCGTTCGGGCGGGCGTTCCGCTCGGTGCACGACACATCGCCGGCTCAGGTGCGCCGAGAAGGCGGTCCTCTCCGTACGCAGACCGCGCTCAGATTCCGTCTGAGCGTCGAAGGGAGGACCCCCATGGACGTCACGATCACCGACCGTCCCGCTTTCGCTCTCGTCGGCCACGCCGTCGAGGTGCCCCTCATTCACGAGGGCGTCAATCCGCACATCCAGGCTCACATCGCAGCACTGCCCCCGGAAGCCCATGTCCGGCTCAAGGCGATAGGGAACACGGAGCCTGCGGGCATCCTGGCCGTCTCCGACGGCCTCGAACCGGATGCCGCGGAGGGCACGCCTCTGACCTATATCCACGGCGTCGCGGTCTCGGAGGGCACGGATGTGCCCTCCGATCTGGACGAGATCCCCGTGCCGGCCGGCACCTGGGCCGTCTTCGCGTCCCGAGGAGCGTTCCCCGAAACGCTGCAGCGGCTGTGGGCCGCGACCGCGACCGAGTGGTTCCCGTCGAACCCGTGGCGGCTGCGCCCCGGGCCGTCGATCGTCCGCTACCTCGAGCTCACCGAGACCCACGCCGCCTGCGAATTGTGGCTGCCTGTCGAGCCGGGATGACCGGGAAGACGGTGCGGCGTGGACCTCACCCGTCCGGGGTGAATGCACGGCGCCGATCGGCCCGCGCGTCCTGCCCAGGCAGTACCGTTCGATTGGCCTGACGAATCGACGGCCTCCAACGAAAGGCGCATTCCCATGAACTTCTGGGCATCATTCTGGGACATCATCTGGTGGTTCATCCTCGTCTTCGCGTTCGTGTCGTACCTGTACGCACTGTTCGCGGTGATCGGGGACCTGTTCCGTGACCACAAGCTCAACGGCTGGTTCAAGGCCCTGTGGATCATCTTCTTGATCTTCGTGCCGTTCCTGACCGTACTCGTCTACCTGATCGCCCGCGGCGGCAGCATGGCCGAGCGCTACGCCGCGCAGGCGGAAGCCGCCAAGGCCTCCACCGACGCGTACATCCAGCAGGTCGCGGGCCAGAGCCCGGCCGACGAGATCGCGAAGGCGAAGGAGCTCCTGGCCTCCGGTGCCATCACCACCGAGGAGTTCGAGAGGATCAAGGCCAAGGCACTGAGCTGATCCTCTCTCGCGTCACGATGTCGCCCCCGCGCCGATGCATCGGTGCGGGGGCGACATCGTTCGCTCCGCTGCGCGTCAGACCGGCTGCGGAAGGATCGTGAAGCTGACGGCTCCCTCACCGTCGACGGCGGCGTCCAGCACCTTGTCGGCGAGGGCGTCCGCTGCGGCGGTCTCGAGGAACACCCGCGTACCTGCGGCCTCGATGACCTGATCCGCAGGTTCGGGGGAGGGCACCACGTGAACGGCGAAGCGGGCCTCGCCGTTGGGACCGGGGGCCGGTGCGGACTCGATCCGCAGCCCGGCGTCCTGTCCGTTCTCCTGGCCGGCCACGATCGTGGTCACGACGGCGTTTGCATTGTCGGTGAGGGTGAGCACGCGGCTCTCCTTCCGTTCGCGGACACACACCCCGGACGGGGCATGTCCGGGCCACGATTCCGGACGCGGCTGATCGCATCAACCCCCTTGCGCCGACTCGGAGGGTTCTCCCACCTTCCCGCTTCAGGCCTGACCGAGTTCCTCGCGCAGCCGCGGCTCGGTGCGCCGCTCAGGGCGGACTCCCGACTTGTCGGCGTAGAACGCGCGGATCCGGTCCATGTCCGAGCGGACGTCTCCGGACAGAGTGAAGGTCGGCCCGAGACCGGTCGTCATGGTCGTCCGGTCGACGAAGCCCAGCGTCACCGGCATCCCGGTCCGCATCGCGATGCGATAGAAGCCGCTCTTCCAGTACTCGTTGCCGCCACGGGTCCCGTCGGGTGTGATGACGAGAGCGAACACGTCCCCGGCATCCACGTCCGCGATGACGTCGGCGACGACGCGGCCGGGGTCGTCGCGGTCGACGGCGATCCCGCCGAGCCGGCGCATGATCGGACCGCGCCAGCCGCGGAACAGGCTCTTCTTGCCCAGCCAGTGCACGTCGATCCCCAGCCGCCACGCGATGGCGAGCATGAGCACGAAGTCCCAGTTCGACGTGTGCGGCGCACCGACGAGGATCGTGGGGCGGCTCGGCGCCTCTCCGCCCGTGAGCGTCCAGCGGCTGAACGTCCAGAAGACGCGGGCGAGAAGGCGGGTGAGCATCAGACCACCGTAGGCGACGGCGCATGCGTCTCAGGGCATGGAACGGCGCCGTCCTCGGCCGCGATGCGCCAGCCGGGGCAGCGCCACCCACAGCACGATCACGATCAGGCTGGCGGTGATCAGCACGATCAGTGCGGCCGTGTGCCCGAGGACGAAGTCGAAGATGAGGGTGGTCACTCCGGCGCTGAGCAGGCCGATCACGCACAGGTCCGCCTTGACGATCCGCGACGTGAAGCGCACCAGATCGGGTTTGCGGTGCATCCCGAACCAGGCGCGATGCAGTCCGACCGGGGTCAGGGAGAGGATCGTGGCGAGAGCCGCGAGGCCGACGAGCACGAGGTAGAGCGCGCGCTGCAGTTCGTCGAGCTCGGTGAAGCGAGGCTGGAACGCGACGGCGAGCAGGAAACCGGACAGCACCTGCGTGCCGGTCTGCATGACGCGAAGCTCCTGCATGAGCTCGTCCCAGTTGCGGTCGGCGCGTTCGTTGGCCGACTCGTCGCGGCCGTCGGTCTGGGTGTCCTCGTCGCTCATACCGGCAGTCTCGATCCGGGACCGCCGGCTTGTCCAGGGGCTTGCGGCCGCCCCGATCGTCCGGGCCGCGCCTCCGTCTGCGCACGGGCGTAGCATGGAGGCATGAGCGATCCTCAGACCTCAGACGCGACGCCGGCGGCGAAGCCCCTCGTCGCGCCGGGCGGACTCGACCTCCTGGGCGGCGCGGACGCCGGCTCCTGCAGCGGCGGCTTCTGCGCGCTGCCGACCGAGTGACGACGCGCCGCGGCATCCTGTCCGGACACCGCGGCGCTGAGGCGGTCAGTGACCGCCGTGGAAGCCCTCTCCCGCGTCGTCGGCCGGCTTGCGGACGAAGCCGGCGAGCACGACCGCCGCGAGGGAGATGATCGCGGCCAGCAGGAACGCCGTGCGGGCACCGGGCGCACCGGCCACGGCCTTCGACAGCCCTTCGCTCTCGCCCGCGTGCAGGATCGACGAGTACACGACGGTCATGACCGCGACTCCCGCCGCACCGGCGACCTGCTGGAGCGTGTTCAGCACCGCCGAGCCGTGCGAGTAGAACCGGCGCTCCAGCGAACCGAGGGACGCCGAGAACAGCGGGGTGAACGACATCGCGAGCCCCACCGACATGACGGTCTGCACGAGCACGAGCATCCACCACGGCGTGTGCTCGCCGACGGTCGCATAGAAGAACAGCGCGCCCGAGACCATGATCGTTCCGGGGATCAGGAGCGTGCGCGTCCCGCGGGCGTCGTAGATGCGCCCCATGACCGGACCGAGCAGACCCATGAGAACCGAACCGGGCAGCAGGATGAGACCGGACTGCAGCGCATCGAGTCCGGCCACGTTCTGCAGGTACTGCGGCAGCAGCGTGAGCGTTCCGAACATGGACAGCGCGACGATCGACATGATGATGACGGCGATCGTGAAGTTGCGCGAGCGGAACACGCGCAGGTCGAGCAGGGCGTCGTCGATGCGCTGCAGCACGAGCTGACGCCACACGAACAGCGCCAACGCGATCGCACCGACGACCAGCGCGACGGCTCCGGTCGTCGCGGCGCCCGCGCCGTGGCCGCCGAACTGGCTGAGGCCGTACACGACGCCGCCGAAGCCGAACGCGGCGAGCGGAATCGACAGCACGTCGAGCGGGACCTTCTTCGTCTCGCCCAGGTTGGTCATCCACTTGGCGCCCATGGCCAGGGCCACGATGGCGATCGGCAGCACGATGCCGAACAGCCAGCGCCAGTTCAGAGCCTCGAGGACGGCGCCGGCGAGCGTCGGTCCGATCGCGGGGGCCAGCGAGATGACGAGACCGACGCGGCCCATCATGCGGCCGCGCGACTGCGGCGGCACGACGTTCATCATCGTGGTCATCAGCAGCGGCATCATGACACCGGTGCCGGCCGCCTGGATCACGCGACCCGCGAGCAGCACGGTGAAGCCGGGCGCGATGAGGCACACGAGCGTGCCCAGCGTGAACGCGCTCATCGCCGCGATGAACACCTGCCGGGTGGTGAACCGCTGCAGGATGAAGCCGGTCGTCGGGATCACGACGGCCATCGTGAGCATGAACGCGCTCGTCAGCCACTGCCCGAGCTCGGGCGGCAGACCCATGTCCTCGTTGAGCTTCGGAATGGCGATGCCCATCGTCGTCTCGTTGAGGATCGCGACGAAGGCGGCCACCAGCAGCAGCCAGATGACCCGCATGTCCGAGCGGGCGATCATCGGCTCGGCCTTGGCGGTCGTGGGGATGGAACCGGTCGTGGTGGCCATGACGTCTCCTCAGGTCGGGGCGGGCGAACGGCCACCGGCGGAACCGACAGATACGGCATCCGCTCGAGGGCAAGCCTCAAGGATAACGGCAGCCTGTGACATCGCATTCCCGTTCCGGCTGAATTCGTTCGGACGATTTCCCTGCGGGCTAGGCTGACCGCATGAGCATGGGCGGCGGGCACGGCGGGGGAGGCCGCGGAGGCGGTCCGGGCTTCCGAGGAGTGGATGAGGCGGCGCAGAAGAGGCTGAACGCGGAAGCGCCCAGGATCGCCGGGCTCGGCTCGCGGGTGGTCGCCCTCTTCCGTCCCTACGTCGGACGCATCGTCGTGACCGGGCTCCTCGTCATCGCCGGGGCGGCCATCGCCGTCGTCCCGCCGCTGATCGTGCAGCGCATCTTCGACGACGCCTTGTTCCCCGTCGACGGCTCCCCTCCGGATCTGGGGCTGCTGGTCCGGCTCGTGGCGCTCATGGTGGGGCTGTTCCTGCTGTCCGCGGCGCTCGGCGTCGCCCAGACCTGGTTCACCTCGACCGTCGGCAACCGGGTCACCGGGGACCTGCGCGTGAAGCTGTTCGAGCACCTGCAGGAGATGGAGCTCGGGTTCTTCACCCGCACCAAGACCGGGGTCATCCAGTCCCGACTGCAGAACGACGTCGGCGGCGTGTCCGGGGTGCTCACGAACACCGTGACGAGCATCCTCGGCAACGTGGTCACGGTGATCGCGTCGCTGGTCGCGATGATCCTCATCGACTGGCGCCTCACGCTCATCGCCGTGGTGATCATGCCGTTCCTCATCATCGTCCAGCGCCGGGTCGGGCAGGTGCGCGCCCGGATCGCCGGAGAGACGCAGGAGTCGCTGAGCGAGCTGACGAGCATCACGCAGGAGACCCTGAGCGTGTCGGGGATGCTGCTGTCGAAGGCCTTCAACCGGCAGCGCACCGAGTCCGAGCGGTACCAGGCCGAGAACCGCAACCAGGTGACGCTGCAGGTGCGCAGGGCGATGAGCGGTCAGGGATTCTTCGCTGTCGTCCAGGTCCTGATGTCCTCGGTGCCGGCGATCATCTACCTCGTCTCCGGGTACTTCATCGCCGGGGGCGTCGACGCGATCACCGCCGGCACGATCGTCGCGTTCACGACCGTGCAGGCGCGACTGCTCATGCCTCTCATGGGCCTCATGCGGGTGGCGCTGGACCTGCAGACCTCGGCAGCGCTGTTCGCCCGCATCTTCGAGTACCTGGACCTGGTCCCCGAGATCCGGGATGCTCCGGATGCCGTCGACGTCGCCCGGGCCCCGGGGCCGCGGGGGCGCGTCGAGTTCCGCGACGTCGTGTTCCGGTATCCGGATGCCTCCGCCGACGTGCGTCCGACATTGCAGGGAGTGTCCTTCGTCGCCGAGCCCGGCCAGCACGTCGCGTTCGTCGGACCGTCGGGTGCCGGCAAGACGACCGTGCTGTATCTCGTTCCTCGCCTGTACGAGGCAGCATCGGGAGAGGTGCTGTTCGCCGGAGCGGATGTCCGTTCTCTCACGCAGGAGTCGATCATCGACGAGGTCGGGATCGTGTCCCAGGAGACCTATCTCTTCCATGCCACGATCCGCGAGAACCTGCGCTACGCCAAGCCCGATGCGACCCAGGAGGAGATCGAGGCCGCCTGCGCGGCGGCGAACATCCACCACATCATCAGCGGCTTCGAGCAGGGATACGACACGGTCGTCGGGGAGCGGGGGTACCGCCTGTCCGGCGGGGAGAAGCAGCGCATCGCGATCGCGCGCGTGCTGCTGAAGGATCCTCCCGTGCTGCTGCTGGACGAGGCGACCTCCGCGCTGGACACGGTGTCGGAGCGCGTCGTCCAGGAGGCGCTCGACGAGGCGGCGAAGGGACGGACCGTGTTGTCCATCGCCCATCGGCTGTCGACCGTGATCGGCGCGGACGTCATCCACGTCCTCGAGGCCGGCCGCATCGTCGAATCCGGGACGCACGCGCAACTGCTCGCGGCGGGTGGCCTCTACGCCGAGCTCGCGGCCCAGCAGGTCGCGGCGTCGCGCATCACCGGGATCGAGGAGGAGGCGCGATACTCCGGGGCCGTCGCCGCCGGCCTCGCGGCACGCCGGGCGGACCAGGCGCCCGAAGACTCGGCGGGGGAGGATGCCGTCGCCGCCCTCACCTCGCCGGTGCCGCTGCTCGAAGAGTCCGCGTCGGAAGACCGGGTGACGCCGCCGGAGGCCTGACTCAGTCCGGCGGCCGCAGATCGGCGACCGAGCCGCCGGGGATGTACCGGGCGCTCAGCATCCTCACCACCGGCTCGGACCCCGCATCGCCCTGTGCTCCGAGCCTGGCCAGCATGAGGTCCGCGGCGGCCTCGGCGAGCGCATCGACGTCCTGCTCCATCGTGTCGAGGGCCGGGCGGGTCATCCGTGCGATCTGCGGCATGTCGAATCCGACGAACGACATGTCGCCGGGAACGCGAGCACCGGATTCGTTCAGCGCGGTCAGCGCCCCGACGCCCAGCAGGTTCATCGCGACGAACACTGCCGTGGGCCGCTCCTCGAGCAGGAGGAGACGCTGCATCGCCGAGCGTCCCGCCTCCACGCTCAGCGGAGAGCTGATGACGTACTCGTCGCGGGCAGGGATCCGACGCGCCTGCAACTGCATGCGGACGCCGGCCAGCCGCGCGACCAGGGTCGGGGTGTCGTCCCCGGCCAGATAGGCGATGCGCTCGTGTCCGTGGTCGATGAGATGCTGGATCGCGGTCGCCGCCGCCGTCTCATTGTCGATGACGACCGCATCCACGTCGAGTCCCGGTGCGCGCCAGTCCAGGGTCACGATCGGCGTCCCGCCTTCGGAGAGCTCCATCAGTCCCGGGACAGCGCGACGGGTGGGGATCGTGATGATGCCGTCGACCATCCGTCCGGAGAGGAAGCTCACCGCGTCTCCGCTTCCCGCGATGTCGGCGTGGTCGGCGCAGATCAGCACGCTCACGCCGTTGTGGCGCAGCCGACGTTCGAGTCCGGACAGGATTGAGAGGTAGAAGTCGCTCGTGAGGTCGGGCAGCAGGACGCCGACGGTCCGCGAACGGCCGGAGCGGAGATTCCGTGCCAGTTCGTTCGGGCGGTACCGCAGCCGTTTCGCCGCCTCTTCGATGGCGCGGGCGTTCTCCGGTCGGACGGTCCCGCCGTTGTAGTACTTCGAGATCGTCGCGAGCGACAGTCCCGTCGCGTGCTGAAGGTCCTTGTACGTCGCCATCGTGTCCTCTTCTCGGCAAACGAAACGTTACGCCACGGTTCGCGCTCGCCGTCCTTCCGACACGGCATTCCCACAGGGACGCCCGAAGAAAGGGACATCGGATGTTTTGGCTCAGGGGTTGACGTCTGGCGCGTGATTGCGCAAGATTGGCGGCGTATACATCCGATCTGACTCCGAGCCAGGTCGTCTCCCGTCCATTCTTCGATGAGGAAGGCCAGATGATGAAACGATACGCGAAGGGCACTCTCGCAGCCGTGGGAGTATCCGCATTGCTCGTGGGGTGCTCCGGCGGTGCATCCGGAAGCGGTCAGCAGGACGGCGTCACGACGCTGACCTTCTCGATGTGGGCCGGATCAGATGCCGAGAACGAGGCGCTGAAGACCCTCGTCGCTCTCGTCGAGGAGGAGAACCCGGACATCCGGCTCGAGCTCGAGACCGCACCCTTCAACGACTATTGGACGAAGCTCGCCGCGCAGGCGAGCGGTGGATCCGAAGCCTGCATCCTCGGGGTCCAGTCCCCGCGGACGACCAGCATCCAGGGACTGCTCCGGCCGCTGGACGACGCCTCTCTCGAGGCGGCCGGGATCGATCTCGCAGAGTTCGATCCCTCGATCGTCGAGGCGACGAGCGTGGGCGGCGAGCAGATGGCGGTTCCGTACGATCTGGGGCCGTTGATCGTCTTCTACAACGCCGACGCGTTCACGGCCGCCGGACTCGATGCTCCCGCGGCGGACTGGACGGTCGAGGACTTCACCGAGGCGGCCGCCGCGCTGTCCGGTGACGGCTCGTACGGCTACGCCATCAACCCCTCGCTGGACACCACGACTGCCTGGTCGTTGACGCTCGCGGGTGATCAGGGCGTCGCGGAGGACGGCACGCTCCAGATGGACAGTCCGGCGATGGTCGAGGCGGTCGAGTTCCTGCAGGGCCTGGTCGCGGAAGGGAGCTCTCCGCAGCTCCCCGCGACGAGCGACAGCTACAACGCGTTGAACTCGTTCGTCGCCGGCGATTCCGCCATGGCCGTCGACGGTCCCTGGCAACTGGCCTACGTCGCCGAGCAGGTCGGCTTCGAGTTCGGGGTGGCGACCATCCCTGCCGGGCCGGACGGGACGAGCACCCCGGTCGCCGGTTCGGGGTACGGCGTCAGCGCCTCCTGCGCGTATCCGGAGGAGGCGCTGCGTGCCATCGCGACACTGACCGGACCCGAGGCGCAGACCGCCCTCGCCGAGATGGGGCGCGCGTACCCCGCACGCGTCGCCGAGCAGCCCTCCTACTTCCACGGCGAGTTCGAGGTCGCCGAGGAGACGCTCTCGAGCGCGGGCGAGAGCGGACAGCCGTTGCGTTCGACGGCGAACTTCACACAGGTGAACACGCTGTTCAACCAGTACGCGGTGAGCGCACTGAACGGCGACCTCAGCGCGTCGGACTTCCTCGCCACGGTCCAGACGCAGACCGAGGCCGGCGCGAAGCAGTGACGACGGCTCGCACACGGAGGGAGCCGTCGACGACGGCGGCTCCCTCGCGCGCTTCGGCTCGTCGGGAGGCGCAAGCCGCGTGGGGCTTCCTCGCGCCCAGCGGCCTGGGCTTCCTGGCGTTCACGCTGGGACCCATCGTCGCCTCGATCGTGATCGCGTTCTTCGCCTGGCCCGTCGTCGGCGAGCGCTCGTTCACGGGGCTGGGGAACTTCATCACGATCCTCACCGCCGATCCGATGTTCTGGCGGACGGTCGGCAACACCCTGCTCTTCGTCGTCCTCTACGTCCCGCTGAACTTCGTGCTCGCGCTGGGACTGGCGATCTGGATCTCGCCGCGGATCCGCGGTCGTGGCCTCTACCGGATGCTCTTCTTCCTGCCGGCCGTGACCCCGATCGTCGCGAACGCGCTGGTGTGGCGTCTGCTCGTCCAGCCGAACGGCGTGTTCGCGGACATCGCCGGCTGGTTCGGAATCGAGGGGTTCAACCCGCTCGGGACCGAGACCGGAGCGATGACGGTGATCGTCGTGATGTCCCTGTGGCAGGGATTCGGATACAACATGCTCGTCTTCTCCGCGGGGCTCGACTCGATCCCCGAACCGCTGTACGAGGCCGCTTCGCTGGACGGGGCCGGTGCGTTCCGCCGATTCTGGAACATCACCCTCCCGATGCTGTCGCCGTCGATCTTCTTCGCGACGGTGATGACCCTCATCACCGCCTTCCAGGTCTTCGCCCAGCCCTATGTCCTCACGGGAGGCGGCCCCGGGATCTCCACCACCACGATGGTGATGTACCTGTATCAGCGCGGGTTCCAGCTCTTCGACCTGGGCGCGGCTTCGGCCGTCGCGACGATCCTGTTCGCGATCATCGCCGTCATCACGGCCGTCCAGTTCATCGGTCAACGCAAGTGGGTGCACTATGAGTGAGTCGACCATCGAGATCACCTCCACCAGAGCGGTGATCCAGCCGCCCCGCCGTCGCGAACGCTTCGTGTCGCGGCCGGCGTCGCCCCGGCAGCGCTCCGCCCGCGTGCGCGGCATCGTGTCGCAGACCCTGCTGACCGTGGTCCTCGTGGTGTTCCTGCTGCCCTTCGTCTGGATGATCGCGACCGCGCTCAAGCCCGGCAACGAGGTGTTCTCGTCCCCGCCGACGTTCTTCGGCTCCGAGATCCGATGGCAGAACTTCGCCGAGGCGTGGACCTACGTGCCCTTCGGACGGTTCATGATCAACGGCATCATCGTCTCGGTTCTCGGCACCATCCTGGTGTGCGTCACCAGCGTCCTGGCGGCGTACGCGTTCGCCCGTCTGCGGTTCCGCGGCCGATCGGGCATGTTCGCGCTCTACCTGGTCACGCTCCTGGTGCCTCAGGAGGTCGTGGTCATCCCCATGTTCATCCTGATGCAGGAGCTCGGGTGGCAGAACAGCTACCAGGCGCTGATCCTGCCCTGGGCGTTCACGGCCTTCGGGACGTTCCTGCTGCGGCAGTTCTTCCTGACCGTGCCGAGGGAGCTCGAGGAGGCGGCGATCATCGACGGCGCGAGCCGCTGGCGCACGCTGCTGTCGATCATCGTGCCGATCGCGCGTCCGGCCATCGCCGTGCTGGCGGTGTTCACCTTCATCAACTACTGGAACAGCTTCCTGTGGCCGCTGATCATCGTCTCCACCCAGGACATGGCCACGGTGCCGATCGGACTCAACAGCTTCCTGGGGCAGCAGGGAAACCAGTGGCAGCTGCTGATGGCGGCATCCACCATCTCCATGCTGCCGACGGCGCTCATCGTCATCCTTCTTCAGCGGCACCTCGTCCGAGGAATCGCGCTCTCCGGCCTCGGCGGCCGCTAACACGAAAGGACCACATGACCGACAAGACCTGGACCGACCTGGACCGTGACCTGCCCGACTGGTACGCGCGGGCGAAGTTCGGCATCTTCATCCACTGGGGCGCGTATTCAGTTCCCGCCTGGGCGGAGCCGATCGGAGCTCTGGGCGAGATCGAGGACAAGACCTGGTTCTCACACAACCCCTATGCGGAGTGGTATCTGAACACGATCCGCATCGACGGCAGCCCTGCGCAGCAGCATCACCGGGACGTGTACGGCGATGCGCCGTACGACGACTTCCTCGACCAGTGGGGCGCGGAGCGGTTCGACCCGCAGGCCTGGGCAGACCTGTTCGCCGCCGCCGGTGCCGAGTACGTGGTCCCGACCACCAAGCACCACGACGGCATCACGCTCTGGGATGCACCGGGAACCGGCACCCGCAACACCGTGCACCGCGGTCCGCGGCGTGACCTCGTCGGGGACATCGCCGAAGCGGTGCGTGAGAGGGGGATCCGTTTCGGCGTCTACTACTCGGGCGGGCTGGACTGGTCGGTCACCGACTTCCCTCCGCACCGCTCCCATGACGAGGTCCATTCGCTGCGGCCCGTCGACGCGGCCTATCACGCCTATGCGGCCGCGCACGTGCGCGACCTGATCGATCGCTATCATCCCGACGTCCTCTGGAACGACATCGAATGGCCGGATGCCGGCAAGCATCGCGACGCCGGGGGGCTCCACGAACTGTTCCGCGATTATTTCGCGGCGCATCCGGACGGCGTGGTCAACGACCGCTGGGGAGACACGTACTACGACGTGGCCACGACGGAATACTCCGCCATGAAGGAGAACGAGTCGAAGGAGGTCTGGGAGAACAACCGCGGACTGGGCTGGTCGTTCGGCTACAACCGCCTGGAGTCGCCGAAGGAGATCCTGGACGCCTCGCGCCTCGCCCGACTCTGGGTGGACATCGTCTCGAAGGGCGGACGTCTGCTGCTGAACGTCGGCCCGACCGCCGAGGGCGACATCCCCGAGAAGCAGCGCCGCAGCCTGGAGGGGTTCGGAGCGTGGAAGCGTCCGCTGGCCGACCTCGCCGCCGGCACCGTCCGCGCGGACCTCGGGGACGTCGCGACGGATGACCCGTGGCGGCGGGACTGGATCACCGCGGACGAGCGGATCGTGTTCCTCGGAGAGGCGGGGGAGCACCGCGTCCGCGTCGACGGGTTCCGGCCCGAAGGCGCGCGAGTGCTGACGGGGAGCGCCGACGTCGAGCCCGGGGACGGCGATGTCGTCGTGCGGGTGCACGAGGTCGGCGAGGGACTGGTGGCCGTCGCGTTCGCTCGCGCCTGACGATGGTGCGGGTGCACTCGCGGGGGAGTGCACCCGCACCGCACCTCAGTGCGCCGACAGGCCGCCGTCCACGAACAGCGAGTGCCCGGTGACGTACGCGGATCCGGCGCCCGCCAGGAAGACGGCGGCCCCGGCGAAGTCGTCCGGGACGCCGTTGCGGCCGATCATCGTCCGAGCCGCGAGGGCGGCGATCTTGTCCGGGTCCTCCTGCAGCCGCGCGTTCAGCGGCGTCAGCACGAAGCCGGGGACGAGGGTGTTGCTCGTCACGCCGGTGCCGCCCCACGCCTCCGCCTCGGAGCGCATGAGGGATTCGATCGCGCCCTTCGAGGCGCCGTAGATCCCGCTTCCCACGAACGCGCGATGGGCCTGTTGCGAACTGATGTGGATCAGGCGTCCGTAGCCGCGCGACGCCATGCCCTGCGCATAGCGCTGGCCGAGCAGGAACGGCGCGAGCGCGTTCACGGTCATCGTCGCGTCCCAGTCGTCTTCCGTGATCTCCGGATACGGCGGACGGATGTTGACGCCGGCGGAGTTCACCAGGATGTCCGGTTCGCCGAAGGGTTCGGCCGCAGCGTCCGCGACGGCATGGATGCCGGCGCGGGTGCTGAGGTCGCCGATGACGCCGGCGGCGCGGCATCCGGCATCGGTCAGCGTGCGCACCGTCTGCTCCACGCGTTCCTGACCGCGCGCGACGATCACAGTCGCGGCGCCCGCGCGGGCGAGGGCGGTGGCGATGCCGCGGCCGATGCCGGAGCTGCCGCCGGTCACGACGGCGGTCCGGCCGCCGAGCGAGAAGAGGGAATCGAGGAAGTCGTTCATGTGTCTCCTGACACGCGGGCGCGCTCGGGGCGTCACCAGCTGAGCGCGGCCGCGAGGGTGGGGTCTGGGTGGGCGTCGGCGAACTCGGGGAGTGCGTGCAGCTCGTCGACGAAGGCGGTGACCGCCGCGGCGTATGCGGGATCGGGATGGCTGCCGGCGATCTCCTGGAGCGGCGGCACGTCCATGGCGAGGATGAGGTCGAGTCTAGCCGTCACGGCCGCGTGCGCCCCGGCATCCTGCAGCACCCGGATTCCGCCGCGCAGGGCCGCCAGGTAGTCCCGGAGCACGGGCAGCTGGGCCTTCCCCTGCGTGATCGACGAACCGTCGGCACGCAGCCGCCAGCGCACGACGACGTCGGGGATGACGTCGAAGGCGCGCGCCGTGGTGTACATCCGCTGAGCGACGATCTGGTCCTCGTAAGCGACATCGGTGGGGAAGCGCAGGTCTCCCCAGAGATCCGATCGGCTGATCTTCGACCACGCGACGATGTTGGCCGAGGCCTTCGGATGCTCGAAGATCGTGGTGCCCCGGCGTTCGGGGGCCGTGGCTGCGGCCACCCAGGGCTGCACACGCCCGGGGACATATGCGCCGTCCCGATGGCGGGAGCGCACATAGGCGGCCGCGACGAAGTCGCTGCCGGTCTCAGCCAGTGTTCCGGTGAGTCGCGCGAGCGCCGATGGCGTGAGTTCGTCGTCTCCGTCCAGGAAGCCGACGAGTTCGGTGTCGACGCGGTCGAGTCCGGCGTTGCGGGCGGCGCCGAGTCCGATCGAGCGGTCGTGACGAATGACGTCGAAGCGCGGGTCGGATGCCGCCGCTTGCGCGAAGACCTCGCCGGTGCCGTCCCGCGACCCGTCGTCGATGAGCAGCGCACGCCATCGGGGCTCGCTCTGCGCGCGCAGGGAGTCGAGAGCGGCCGGGACGTAGGCGGCGATGTCGCGGCCGGGGACGATGAGCGTGACGATCGGGGCGGGCACGTGCCGAGTCTATGGCGCGTCGCGGCCGGCAGGCCCCGCGGCTGTGTCTGTGGAGGTGATCCGTATGGTGGCGCGGCGTTGCGAGCAGTCAAGGACCTGCGACCGCGCGCACCGACTCGGCGACGAGCGCCGCGAGCCGCGCGGGGGCGTCGGCAGGCAGTGGTGTGCGACCGAACGTGAAACGCACGGAGGTCTGCGCGACCCCGGGCGGGATGCCGCACGCGATCAGGACGTGCGATGGCTCGTCGCTGCCCGCAGCGCAGGCGGATCCGCTGGATGAGACGACACCGCGGCGCTCCAGCTCGAGCAGCACGGACTCGCCGCTGACGCCTTCGAACGTGAAGCTCGCCGTGCCGGGAAGTCGATTCTCGGCGTCGCCCGTGAGCGTGGCCTGCGGGACGGTCACGAGCACATCGGCGATGAACGCGCGCGTGCGCTCGCCGACCGCCGTGGCCACGGCCTCCCGTTCCTCATCGGCGAGTTCCAGGGCTGTGGCGAGAGCCACGGCCCCGGCGACGTTCTCGGTGCCGGAGCGGCGCCCCCGCTCCTGTCCGCCGCCGTGGATCAGCGGCTCCACCGGGATCCGTCCGCGAACGATCAGAGCCCCGATGCCCTTCGGGGCGCCGAGCTTGTGGCCGGCGATCGAGATCGCGTCCGCCGCGAGAGCCTTCAGCGGCAACCATCCCGCTGACTGCACGGCGTCGACGTGCAGCACGGCACCGGCGGACTGGACGACGTCCGCGAGCGTCGCGACGTCCTGGATCGTCCCGATCTCGTTGTTCGCGTGCCCGAGGGTGACCAGGGCGGTGTCCTCGCGGATCGCCGCGGCCAGTGCCTCTGCACCGAGGCGACCGGCGGCGTCCACGGCGGCCGTCGAGACCGCCACGTCATGGAAGCGCTTCAGGTACGCGGCCGACTCGAGGATCGATTCGTGTTCGATCGGCGAGACGACGAGGTGCCGGCGATCCGACGCGAGGACGACGCCCTTGACGGCCAGATTGTTCGCCTCCGTGCCGCCGGACGTGAAGATCACATCGCCGGAGCGCATCCCGACGATGCGGGCGATGCGCGCGCGGGCGTCCTCGAGTGCGCTCGCCGCCGCCTCGCCGACCGTGTGGTGGCTGGACGGATTGCCGAAGACGCCGGTGAGGTACGGGCGCATCGCTTCGAGGACTTCGGGGCGCACGGGCGACGTGGCGGCGTGGTCGAGGTAGAGCACGGGTCAGCCGATCCGCAGGTCGAGCCCCAGGTCGAGAGCGCGCGCCGAGTGCGTCAGCGCGCCGACGGAGATCACGTCGACTCCCGTCTCCGCGATCGCGCGCACCGTGTCGAGGCTCACTCCGCCGGATGCCTCGGCGGTCGCCCGCCCCGCCAGGAGCTCGACGCCCGCCCGCAGATCGTCGAGCGAGAAGTTGTCGAGCAGCACGGTATCGGCGCCGCCGGCGAGGACATCCGGGATCTGGTCGAGACGGTCCACCTCGACGACCACGTGCGTCGTGTGCGGCAGCCGCGTCAGGGCCTCGCGCAGGGCGGTGGCGAGGTCGGCGCCCGAGCGCGTCAGGACCGCGAGATGGTTGTCCTTGGCCATCACGGCATCCGACAGGGAGAACCGGTGATTGCTGCCGCCGCCCGAGACGACGGCATGCCGCTCGAACGCGCGCAGACCGGGTGTGGTCTTGCGCGTGTCCGCGATGCGGACACCCGTGCCCGCCACCGCGTCGACGTAGGCCGCCGTCAGCGTCGCGATCCCGCTCATGCGCTGGACGAAGTTGAGGGCGACGCGTTCGGCCGTGAGCAGGCTCCGTGCCGGTCCGGATGCCGAGGCCAGCACATCACCGGGCCCGAACGCGTCGCCGTCGCCGACATGCAGATCGACGGTGACCGCGGGGTCCGTCAGGGTGAAGGCGGCCGCGAACACGTCTCCACCGCTGAACACGCCCCTCTCCCGGGCCACGAGGTCGGCGGTCGCGGTCGCGCCGGCGGGGAGCAGCGCCGTGCTCGTCAAATCGCCCCAGGGAGCGTCCTCCTCGAGAGCGGCGCCCACGACGCGGGTCAAGGTGGATGCGGTGATCATCGGACTCCGATCAGGGAACGTTCGCGGAAATGAGCGCCGATCGACTCGGTGCGCTCGGCGGCGGCGGATGCCGTGGCGGCGGCGAGCAGGAGCAGGTTCGCGTCCTCGTGCTCGGCCACGGATGCCGGGACGACCGCCTCGGTCTGCCAGGCCCGGATCGTGGCGACCGCATCGGCGAGCCCCTCGTCCGTGCGAAGGAGGCCGACGTTCTCCCACATGAGCCGCTGAAGCGCTGCGCGGGAGAGCCCCGGTGTGCCGTCCTCGTGACCTCCGTCGTTCGTTGAGCGAGCGGAGCGAGTCGAAACGCGTTCGTGCGGGGAGGGCGTTTCGACTCGGTCGGCTGCGCCGTCCTCGCTCGACGAGCGGATGAGAGCTGCGCCGTCGTCGCTCGACGAGCGGATGAGTGCGTCGCCGTCCTCGCTCAACGAGCGGATGAGAGCTGCGCCGTCGTCGCTCGACGAGCGATGGAAAGCGGCGCCGTCTTCTTTCGACGGGCCGGCAGCGGCGACTGCCGCACGGGCTCCGAACACCGCGCCCTCGAGGAGCGAGTTCGACGCCAGACGATTCGCGCCGTGCACGCCGGTGCGTGCGACCTCGCCGGCCGCGAACAGCCCGGGCACGCTCGTGCGTCCGTCGAGATCCGTGACGATTCCGCCCATGAGGTAGTGCGCGGCCGGAGTGACCGGAATCGCCTGACTCGCCCAGTCGAATCCGCGCTCCCGCGTCACACGGTCGATGGTCGGGAAGCGCTCGGCCAGTCGCTCCGCGCCGAGAGCGGTGGCGTCCAGGCGCACCGGGGCGCCCTGACGCGCAGCCTGCCGGGCGATCGCGCGGGCCACCACGTCGCGGGGCGCGAGTTCGCCGTCCGGATGCTCGTCGAAGCAGAACCGCCGGCCGTCCTCGTCGATCAGCGTCGCCCCCTCGCCGCGGACCGCCTCCGAGATGAGGAACGGGGTGCCTGCGGCGAGGATCGTCGGGTGGAACTGCACGAACTCCAGATCCGCGATCGCGGCGCCGGCGCGTATCGCGGCGGCGATGCCGTCTCCGGTCGCGCCCTTCGGATTCGTCGTGTGCGCGAAGAGCTGCCCGGCCCCGCCGGTCGCGAGGATCACGGCGTCCGCGTGCCGGTCGACGAGCGCGCCGTTGAGGAGGACCCGCACCCCGCGCACGGACGACCCGTCCGTCAGCAGGTCGACGAGGAACGCGCCCTCGACGACCTCGACGGCCGCCGCTCGGACCGCGGTCGTGAGAGCCCTGGTGATCTCGGCCCCGGTCGCATCGCCGCCGGCATGGACGATCCGCGCCGCGCTGTGGGCCGCCTCGCGACCGAGCAGCAGCTCGCCGGACGGCGAACGGTCGAAGGCCACGCCGCGGGCGATCAGCTCGGCGATGCGGGCCGCGCCCGCGGAGACGAGGACGTCGACGGCCGCCGGGTCGCTGAGACCGGCTCCCGCGTTCAGGGTGTCCTCCGCATGCGCGGCGGGGGAGTCGCCCGCCCGGTACACCCCCGCGACGCCGCCCTGGGCGTGCGGTGTCGAGCCGTCGCCGAATGCGCCCTTGGTGAAGACGGTCACCTCGGCACCGGCATCCCGGGCATGCAGCGCGGCGGTGAGCCCGGCGATGCCGGAGCCGATGACGGCGATCCTCATCGCCGGCTCGATCCGACGCCGTCGCGCTCGGCGTAGGGCGAAGGAGCGGGCTTCGCCGCCAGCATCCGCTCCAGCGCGACGCGGGCGGGATCCGCGACGTCGTCCGTCACCTGGATGCGGTTGACGACGCGTCCCGCGACGAGCTCCTCGAGCACCCAGGCGAGGTAGCCGGGGTGGATCCGGTACATGGTCGAGCACGGACAGACGACCGGGTCGAGGCAGAAGATCTCGTGCTGCGGATACTGCGCCGCCAGACGCCGCACCAGGTTGATCTCCGTGCCGATCGCGAACGTCGTCGGCTCCGACGCGGCGTCGATCGCCCGGCGGATGTAGTCGGTGGACCCGGCCTCGTCCGCGGCATCCACCACCTCCATCGGGCACTCCGGGTGCACGATGACGCGCACGCCCGGGTGCTCGGCGCGCGCCTGATCGATCTGGGCGACCGTGAACCGGCGGTGCACCGAGCAGAACCCGTGCCACAGGATGACCTGCGCGTCCACGAGTTCGGCGGCGGAGGAACCGCCCAGCGGCCGACGCGGATTCCACATCGGCATCCGGTCGAGCGGTACGCCCATGGTCTTGGCGGTGTTGCGGCCGAGATGCTGGTCGGGGAAGAACAGCACCCGGCGGGCGCGCTGGAACGCCCACTCCAGGACGGTGGCGGCGTTCGACGACGTGCAGACGATCCCGCCATGACGGCCGACGAAGCCCTTGATGGCGGCGGAGGAGTTCATGTACGTGACAGGGACGACCGGCACGCGACCCTCTTCGTCCGCCGCGTCCAGGTCGCCGAGCACCTCGGCGAGCTGCTCCCAGCACTCCTCGACCTGGTCGATGTCCGCCATGTCGGCCATGGAGCAGCCTGCGGCGAGGTTCGGCAGGATCACGCTCTGGTCCGCTCCGGAGAGCAGATCGGCGGTCTCGGCCATGAAGTGCACGCCGCAGAACACGATGGCCTCGGCATCCGGACGCTGCTTGGCGGCGGTCGCGAGCTGGAACGAGTCGCCCACGTGGTCGGCGTGCTTCACGACCTCCTCGCGCTGATAGAAGTGCCCCAGGACCACGACGCGGTCACCGAGCTCCTGCTTGGCGGCGACGATGCGCGCGTCCAGCTCGTCCTCGCTCGCCTCGCGGTACTCGGCGGGCAGCTCGCCCTGGCGCGGCGCACCGGTGGGGATGACGTCGCCCATGGACGATCCGGGACCGTATCCCGGACGCGTGTCGAAGTCCCACGGGCCGGCGGCCAGGTCCGTGCTGCACGTGGCCTCGGTGCTCGATCCGTCGACGATCGCCTGGATGGCGTGGTCGACCGAGGCGTCGGTGCGGACGGCGGGGGCGGAGACGAAGGTGGTGCTCATCGGGTGCTCGTTTCGTCGAGGGTGGTGCGGGTCGGGTGGGTCAACGGGCGGGAGGGAGGGAATCGGATGCCGGGGCCGGCGATGCCCGCCCGGCGCCGAGCGGGCCGCGGTCGGCGAGTTCGACGTCGGTGTTGTAGCGGTACAGCCGGGCCGGTCGATGGCTGCCGGTGCGGAAGGCGTCTGTGGGTACGAGGGTGCCCGTGGCCTCGACCTGGCGTCGGAAGTTCGCCGGGTCCAGACGCCGTCCGAGGATCGCCTCGTACGCCTCGCGGAGGTCCGAGAGCGTGAACGTCGGCGGCAGGAACCCGTGCGCGACGCGGCTGTAGCCGACCTTGTTGCGCAGTCGCCACAGGGCGTACTCGACGATCTGGTTGTGGTCGAAGGCGAGCTCCGGAAGAGCGTCGGCATCGAACCAGCGCACATTCTCCGGCGCGTTGCCGGCCGCGACATGGGCGGCGCTCTGCGCGTCGACCTCGTCCTGACGAAGCAGCGCCCAGTAGACGATCGACACGACCCGGCTGGGGGAGCGGTCGACGTCTCCGAACGCGTACAGCTGCTCGAGGTAGCTCGGCGCGAGTCCGGTGGTCTCCGCGAGTGTGCGGGCCGCGGCCTGCTCCAGACCCTCGCGCTCGTCGAGCCATCCGCCGGGCAGCGCCCACTGGCCCTGGTGGGGGTCCCTCGTGCGCAGCACGAGCGGCAGCGACAGGACGGGGGAGCCCTCGTCTCCGCGGCGCAGCGTCAGGATCACTGTCGACACCGCGACGCGGATCTCCGACTCCTGACTTCTGGTCATCATGACTCTAACCTCCGCCTCGATCTTAGTGTCAAGGTGACCAGAACCTCAAGCGGGTGACGACTTGTGACGCTGTCGACGCCGGCCCGCGGCCGGGATGCGACGTGGAATCGCCGCGTGAGGAAAACGTTACGCGGCCGTAACCACGGCTCTTGCCTGGCGTGACAGGGTTTGTTAGGTTACTGTCCTAACAAACCCCTCCTCGGGGTTCTCAAGGATGAGCAGCACCCCTCAAGCAATGCAGCACCGAGAGGAAAGGCAACACATGTTCCGCACTGGAAAGCGCCGTGTCGCGATCACGGCGATGGCGGGGGCATCCGTCCTCGCACTGGGCCTCACCGCCTGCACCGGCGGTGGCGGGGAGACGGGCGACGGCGGCGACGCCGAAGAAGTCACCCTCCGCGTCTGGGCCGGCAGCCAGACGCCCATCGAGGCGAACTTCAACCCGTTCGCGCCGACCGTGCTCCACGGTGCGCTCGGCCCGATCCTCGAGCCGCTGTTCTTCTTCAACAAGACGGCGGACGAGCCCGCGACCGGCATGATCGGCGAATCGTACGAGTTCAACGAGGACGGCACGGTCATCACCGTCAAGATCAAGCCCGATCTGAAGTGGAGCGACGGCGAGCCGCTGACCGCCGAGGACGTCGCGTTCACCTTCACCTACGAGGGCAACAACCCCGAGGGGCAGGGCCTGGTCTCCGCCGAGCCGCAGGACGACACCACCGTGGTGCTGACCTACGCCACGCCGCAGTTCACCTCCGAGTGGCAGCGCATGGGCGGCACCTGGATCCTCCCGCAGCACGTCTGGAGCGAGGTCGACGACTTCGCCACCTTCACGAACGAGGAGCCGGTCGGCTCCGGCGCCTACGTGGTGGACAGCGTCACGAGCGAGTCCTACGTCCTGGTCGCGAACGAGAACTATCGCGGCGCCGACGACCTCGGCGTCGGGACTGTGCAGTACATCGCCGTCGACAACAACCAGGCCGCGCAGGACCTCCTCGCCGCGGGCGAACTGGACTGGGCCGGCATGTTCATCCCCAACCCGGACTCGGTCACGGGCAACGGGAAGATCGACTGGATCAACACGCCTCAGGACCCCACCGTCCTCTACACGTGCGCGAACGCCGACCTCGGCTGCACGGGCGAGCAGACCGACGTGGCCGTCCGTCAGGCGCTGAACGTCGCGGTCGACCGCGCCACGATCAAGGAGAAGGCTTTCGTGGGTCTCACGGGAGACATCTCGCCGACCTACGCACTGCTCCCGCGTGATGAGAAGTGGGTGGCCGACCCGGCGAACGCCGTGAGCCCGCAGGACCCCGACGCGGCCGAGGCCGGGTCCATCCTCGAGGCGGCCGGCTACACCAAGGACGGCGACGGCTTCTACGGCAAGGACGGCACTCCGATCGAGCTCGACCTGATCTCGGTGGACGGCTGGACTGACTACAACGACGCCGCGAAGCTGATCGCCGAGCAGGCGGCCGCCGCCGGCATCAAGATCAACGTCGGGACGGTGCAGTGGCAGGAGTTCTCGGACGCCCGCCAGACCGGTCAGTACGAGCTGATCGTGGGGGGCATGGTGGGGACCTCGGTCGCCGACCCGTTCCAGATCTACCGCGACTGGCTCGGCGGGACTGAGATCCAGTCGACGGGCCCCGTCGGCGAGGAGGTCCCCGCCGGACGCTGGAACTTCAGCCGTTACAACAACCCGACCGTCGACGCCGCGATCGCCGCGGCCAACGCGACGAACGACGAGGCCGTCAAGAAGGAGCAGTACGCCACGATCCAGTCCGAGATCGTCCGCGACCTGCCGTACATCCCGCTGGTGATCAACGCCACCCAGACCTTCTACAACTCGGCGGAGTTCACGGGGTGGCCGACGGAGGAGGACCTGTACGCCTTCCCGCCGTCGTGGGGTTCCGTGTCGGCCGGATTCATCCTGCCGCAGCTGAAGCCCGCCGGTTGATGCCGAGATGACGCAGAGGAGCAGGAAGTCGAGGATCTGACATGAAGTACTATGCCCGCAGGATCGGGTTCTACATCATCACGCTGTGGGCCGCGATCTCCCTCAACTTCCTGCTCCCTCGTCTGATGCCCGGCGACCCCGCCGACATCATGATCGCCAAGCTGCAGCGCAACGGCGGCGAGGTCTCCGAGACCACCGTCCGCAACATCAAGCTGCTGCTCGGCTCCGACGACTCCTCGATGTGGGAGCAGTACCTCGGCTACTGGGGCCGGATGCTGCGCGGGGATCTGGGGATCTCCGTCACGAAGTATCCGACCCCGGTAGCCGAGCTGATCGGCCAGGCGCTGCCGTGGACGCTGATCCTCGTCGGCGTCGCCACGATCATCTCCTTCGTGCTCGGCATCGTCCTGGGCGCGTGGGTGGGCTGGAAGCGCGGAACCTGGGTCGATCACCTGATCCCGGCGACCACGATCCTCCAGTCGATCCCCTACTTCTGGCTCGCCCTCGTGCTGGTGTCGGTGTTCGCGGTCGGACTCGGCCTGTTCCCCATCATCGGCGGGTACAGCGTGTTCGACTTCCCCAAGGGCCCGGAGTGGAGCTGGGCGTTCTTCGCGGATGCCGTTTGGCACGCCATCCTCCCGGCGACGACGATCGTCATCAGCTCGGTCGGCGGCTGGCTGTTCGGCATGCGCAACATGATGGTCTCCACGCTCGCCGAGGACTACGTGACCACGGCCGAGGCGAAGGGACTGCGGCCGCGCCGGATCCTCACCATGTACGCGTCGCGCAACGCGGCGATCCCGTCGATCGCCGGCTTCGCCATCACGCTCGGCTTCGTCGTGGCGGGATCGATCGTCATGGAGCAGGTGTTCACCTATCCGGGCATCGGCAAGCTCATGTTCCAGGCGGTGCAGAACAGCGACTACGCGCTCATGCAGGGCGTCTTCCTCGTGATCACCCTGACCGTTCTCGCCGCGAACTTCATCATGGACCTCGTCTACGGCTACATCGACCCGAGGGCACGCCACAATGTCTGAGACCATCACCAAGCCCACCGCCGCACCGCCGGACACCGTCGCCCTGGTCACGCAGAAGCCTGCCAGGGGAGGCTGGCGGGCCATGCTGCCGACCATGTCGGCGAAGCTCATCACCGGCATCGTCATCGTCGTCGCGATCGTGCTGTTCGGGATCATCGGACCGTTCGTCACGCAGGATCCTCGCTTCTCCGGAAACGACGCGCTGCAGCCGCCGAACTCCGAGCACCTGCTCGGAACGACGAAGCTCGGTTACGACGTGCTGGCCCAGCTCGCGTACGGAACGCAGGGGTCGCTGCTGGTCGGAATCGTGGCCGGTCTCATCGCCATCGTGCTCTCCCTGCTGTTCGGTGTGCTCGCCGGATACGTCGGCGGGTGGCGGGACGAGACGCTGTCGCTGGTGACCAACATCGCCCTCGTGATCCCTGGGCTCCCGCTGGCCATGGTCATCGCGACGTACTTCAACACCCGCAGCTGGCTGCTCGTGGCCTTCGTGCTCGGCATCACCTCCTGGGCGGGGGCCGCCGTCGTGCTGCGCACGCAGGCGCGATCGCTGCGCAGCCGGGACTACGTCTACGCCGCGAAGGTGGCGGGGGAGAAGTCCTTCCGCGTCATCCTCGTGGAGATCCTGCCGAACCTGCTCCCGCTGCTGGCCGCGCAGTTCCTGTTCGCGATCATCTTCGCCATCCTGGGCGAGGCGGGCCTGTCCTACTTGGGTCTCGGCGCGACCGACTCCATCACGTGGGGGACCATCCTCAACGACGCGCAGTCCGGTCAGGCGCTCGGCACGGGAGCGTGGTGGTGGTTCATCCCGCCCGGCATCCTGATCGCGCTCCTGGGCTGCGGACTGTCGCTCATCAACTTCGCGATCGACGAGATCATCAACCCGAAGCTGCGGGTCGCCCCCGAGGCCGCGCGCCGCGTGCGCAAGGCCGCGAAGACGAAGGGAGTGGGCGCATGACCGCCTCCGAACCCGTTCTCACCGCCCGCGGCGTCTCGATCGAGTACGAGGTCGATCCGCCCGTCAAGGCCGTGCGCGACGTCTCGCTCACTCTTCACCGCGGTGAGATCCTGGGCCTCGCCGGCGAGTCCGGCTGCGGCAAGACGACGCTCGCCTACGGCCTCAACCGGCTGCTCAAGGCGCCGGCGCTGATGACCGGCGGCGAGATCGTCTTCCACGACAGGGACGGCGACGACATCGACATCGTCGGGCTCGAGGACGAGGGCCTGCGCGCGTTCCGGTGGGACAAGATCTCCATGGTGTTCCAGGGGGCGATGAACTCCCTCAACCCGGTCATCAGTGTGAAGGCGCAGATCTTCGACGTCTTCGACACGCATCGTCCCGGCATGAGCCGCCGCGCCAAGACCGAACGCGCGGAGGAGCTGCTCCGGCTCGTGGGGGTGGATCCCTCCCGGCTGACGAGCTTCCCGCACGAGCTGTCCGGAGGAATGCGCCAGCGCGTGATGATCGCGATGGCGCTGGCGCTGGATCCGCAGGTCATGATCATGGACGAGCCGACCACCGCCCTGGACGTGGTCGTGCAGCGCGGGATCATCCGCGAGATCATGCGCCTTCGGGAGAAGCTCGGCTTCGCGGTCATCTTCATCACCCACGACCTGCCGATGCTCCTGGAGATCAGCGACCGGATCGCGGTGATGCTGCAGGGCGAGATCGTCGAACAGGGCACCGCGGAGGAGATCTACCGGACCCCGCAGCACGAGTACACCCGGAAGCTGCTCTCCAGCTTCCCGAGCCTGCGCGGAGAGCGCGGCGGCTTCGTCCGCAGCGGCGACGCCGCACACGCGGGGGCGGCCGCGGCATCCGTCAAGGAGGACGTCCGATGAGCACTCTGGAAGCACGCCACCTCGTCAAGGACTTCCGCCTGCGCTCGGGACTCAAGTCCACGACGCTGCACGCGGTCAAGGACGTCTCGTTCACTCTCGAGGCGGGCAAGACGATCGCGCTCGTGGGCGAGTCCGGCAGCGGGAAGTCGACCATCGCCCGGATGCTGATGAAGCTGGAGACGCCGACGTCGGGGGAGATCCTACTGGACGGCGCTCCCAGCGGGAGATCCGGATCCGCGCTGGCGCGCTACCGGTCGGACGTGCAGATGGTGTTCCAGGACCCGTTCGCGTCGCTCAACCCGTTCCACACGATCATCCATCACCTCGAGCGGCCCCTGCGCATCCACCACCCGAAGCTCTCCCGCGGCGAGGTGCGCGAGAAGGCCCTCGATCTGCTCGAGCGGGTGCGGCTGTCGCCGGCCGAGAGCTTCGCGGAGCGGCGTCCGCACGAGCTGTCCGGCGGACAGCGCCAGCGCGTCGCCATCGCCAGGGCGCTTGCGCCCGGCGCACGGTTCATCGTCGCCGACGAGCCGGTCTCGATGCTCGACGTGTCGATCCGCCTCGGCGTCCTGAACCTGCTCGCCGACCTGCAGCGCGAGGAGAACCTCGGCGTGCTCTACATCACGCACGACCTCGCCACGGCACGCCACTTCAGCGACGAGATCCTCGTGATGTACCGGGGAGACATCGTCGAGCGCGGGCCGGCGGACGCGGTCATCCTCGACCCGCAGCACGACTACACGAAGACCCTGTTGGGCGCGGCGCCCGACCCCGAGAACATGGGCCGGCTGCGCGACGAGGTGCGCGCGGAGCTCGCGGGAAGGCCGTAAGCTGGTCGCACAACTGAAGACGGCCCCACGACCCGTGCGGGAGAGCCCCGGTGATTCCGGCCGGGCACCGAAGGAGCAAGCCTCCCCGCCAATCTCTCAGGTACGCGTACCGCGCCGGTCGGGCCACTCTGGAAAGCGATGCCCGCGCATCCGCCGACGGTGAAAGCCCCATCGGGGTGAAACTCTCAGGCCCATGACAGAGGGGGAGTTCTCGGATACCGTGCATTCCGTACGGCATCCATCCGTCCGATCCGGGAGAACTCCGTGGCCCGCTTCACACCTCTGCGCGAGCGACATGAGTCGCTGGGCGCGTCCTTCACCGACTTCGGCGGCTGGCAGATGCCGGTGCGCTACACGTCGGACCTCGCCGAGCATCATGCCGTGCGCCGGGCCGCGGGTCTGTTCGACATCTCGCACATGGCCGAATTCACCGTCGACGGTCCGGATGCCGCGGCCTACCTCGATCACGCGCTGGCCGGTCGGATCTCCGCCGTGGCCGTCGGCCGGGCGAAGTACTCGCTCGTGCTGGCCGAGTCCGGCGGCATCGTCGACGACGTCATCGTCTACCGGCTCGGCAAGGAGAGCTTCCTGATCATCTCCAACGCCGGGAACCGGGATGCCGTGGCGCACGCGCTCCAGGAGCGGACGCGTTTCGACTCGCCTGCGGCTCGCTCAACGAGCGAGGGGGGCGCGGACCGTTCGACGAGCGAAGGGGGTGCGGACCGTTCGACGAGCGAAGGGGGTGCGGACCGTTCGACGAGCGAAGGGGGCGTCACGGTCTTCGACGTCTCCGACGACTACGCGCTGCTGGCCGTGCAGGGCCCGGCCGCCGAGACGATCCTCGCCGAGACGGACGGCATCACGGAGGTCTCGATCCCGTGGGCGGAACAGCGCTACTACGCCTGGGCGTCGGCCCGCTTCCGCGGCGAGCCGCTGCTGATCGCGCGCACCGGGTACACCGGCGAGGACGGCTTCGAGCTGCTCGTGCGCGCCGCCGACGCGACCGCCCTGTGGGATGCGGTGCTCGCGGCGGGGGAGCCGCACGGTCTCGTTCCCGCCGGTCTCGCGGCACGGGACACGCTCCGTCTCGAGGCGGGCATGCCGCTGTACGGCCACGAGCTGACGCTGGACACCAAGCCGGCGCAGGCGGGGCTGGGACGCGTCGTCGCCGCCGACAAGGACGATTTCGTGGGCAGGGACGCGGTGCAGCCGGCATCCGACGCGCGAGTCCTGGTCGGCCTCGCCGCTGAGGGCCGTCGAGCCGGCCGTTCGGGCTACGCCGTCGTGTCGGAGGACGGTTCCGTCGTCGGCGAGATCACCAGCGGTGCGCTCAGCCCGACGCTCGGACACCCGATCGCCATGGCCTACATCGACCCGGCGGCGCGCGAGCAGCCGCTCTTCCTGGACGTGCGGGGGACGAGGATCCCCGCGACCCTGACCGACATGCCTTTCTACCGGAGGACGAGATGACCGACCTGACAACCCTGAAGTACAGCGAAGAGCACGAGTGGGTCGCCGTCGACGGCGACACGGCGACGGTCGGCATCACCGACTTCGCCGCGGACGCCCTCGGCGACATCGTCTTCGTGGAGCTGCCCGCCGTGGGCACCGAGCTCACCCGGGGCGCCGTCTTCGGCGAGGCCGAGTCGACGAAGTCCGTCTCCGAGCTCTATGCACCGGTCGCCGGCACCGTGACCGAGGTCAACCAGGCCGTGGTCGACGACCCGGCCCTGGTGAACTCCTCGCCGTTCGAGGACGCATGGCTGATCAAGGTCGCCGTCGCCGACGGCGCGCTCGACGGCCTGCTGGACCGCGACGCCTACGTCGCCATCACGGAGGGCTGATGGTCTCCTTCGCCGACCGTCACATCGGGACGACCTCCGACGCGCAGCGGCAGATGCTCGACGCCCTCGGGGTCGCGGATGCCGAGGCCCCCGTCGACGAGCTGATGCGCCAGGCCGTCCCTGCATCCATCTTCACCGCCGCAGGGGAGTCCGCCATCCCGACCGCCGCGACCGAGGCCGAGGCGCTCGCGGAACTGCGCGCCCTGGCCGCGCGCAACACGGTCAGCACGCCCATGATCGGCCTGGGGTATTACGGCACGATCACTCCGAGCGTGATCCAGCGCAACGTCCTGGAGAACCCGTCCTGGTATACGGCGTACACGCCCTATCAGCCGGAGATCTCGCAGGGCCGCCTCGAGGCCCTCATCAACTTCCAGACCATGGTGGCCGACCTGACCGGGCTGTCCACCGCGAACGCCTCCATGCTCGACGAGTCGACGGCGGTTGCGGAGGGCATGCTGCTCGCACGCCGCGCGTCCAAGGCCGCCTCGAACGTCTTCGTGGTCGACTCCGGAGCGTTCCCGCAGACCAAGGCCCTGCTGGCGACCAGAGCGGATGCCGTGGGCGTCGAGCTCGTCGAGCGCGACCTCGCGGCCGGCGAGGCGCTGCCCGAGGAGCTGTTCGGCGTCTTCGTGCAGTATCCGGCTGCCTCGGGCCTCGTGTGGGACCCCACGGCGGTCATCGACGCGACGCATGTCGCCGGGGGCCTGGCCGTGGTCGCGGCCGATCTCCTGGCCCTCACGCTGATCGCCTCTCCCGGCTCGCTGGGGGCCGATGTCGCCGTCGGGACGACGCAGCGCTTCGGCGTGCCGATGGGCTTCGGCGGTCCGCACGCCGGCTACATGGCCGTCCGCCAGGGGCTCGAACGTCAGCTTCCCGGCCGGCTCGTCGGCGTCTCGGTGGACGCCGACGGCAAGCCCGCCTACCGGCTGTCGCTGCAGACCCGCGAACAGCACATCCGTCGCGAGAAGGCGACGTCGAACATCTGCACCGCCCAGGTGCTGCTCGCCGTCATGGCGTCCATGTACGCGGTCTATCACGGACCCGACGGGCTGCGCGCGATCGCCTCGGAGACCGCGGCGAAGGCGTCGCTGCTGCGCGACTGGCTCGCCGACGCGGGCGTCGAGGTCCTGAACGACGCGTTCTTCGACACCGTGTCGGTGCGCGTGCCCGGCCGCGCGGCGGAGTACGCCGAGCAGGCACACCACGGCTACGGCATCCTGTTCCATGTGGCGGACGCCGACACCCTCGGCATCTCGGTGGACGAGACGACCACGCTGGGCGAGCTGCACCAGGTGGCCATGGTGTTCGGAGGCAAGCAGGAGCGCGCGCTCGGCTTCCTCGGCACCGGCGCGAAGGACGCGCTGCCGGCGGAGCTGCGGCGCCGGGACGAGTACCTGACGCATCCGGTGTTCCACGTGCACCGCTCCGAGACCGCCATGATGCGGTATCTGAAGAGCCTCGCGGACCGCGACTACGCGCTCGATCGCGGCATGATCCCGTTGGGGTCGTGCACCATGAAGCTGAACGCCGCGACCGAGATGGCGGCCATCACCTGGCCCGAGTTCGCGGGGATCCACCCCTTCGCGCCGGCATCCGACGTCGCCGGGTATCTCGAACTCGTCGACCAGCTCGAGGGCTGGCTCGCCGAGGTCACCGGTTACGACGCGGTCTCCCTGCAGCCGAACGCCGGCTCGCAGGGCGAGCTGGCCGGGCTCCTCGCGATCCGCGGATACCACCGCGCGAACGGAGACGACCAGCGCACAGTGTGCCTGATCCCGTCCTCGGCGCACGGCACGAACGCCGCCTCGGCGGTCCTCGCCGGTATGAGGGTCGTGGTGGTCGCGTGCGACGAGCTCGGCAACGTCGACCTGGACGACCTGCGCGCCAAGATCGCCGTGCACGCCGACGAGCTGTCCGCCCTCATGATCACCTACCCGTCCACGCACGGCGTGTACGAGGAGGCCGTGGTCGAGATCACCTCCGCGGTGCACGAGGCCGGCGGCCAGGTGTACGTCGACGGGGCGAACCTCAACGCCCTGCTCGGTTTTGCGCGCTTCGGCGACCTCGGCGGCGACGTGTCGCATCTCAATCTGCACAAGACGTTCGCGATCCCGCACGGCGGCGGCGGTCCCGGTGTGGGACCGGTCGCGGCCAAGGCGCACCTCGCGCCCTTCCTGCCGTCGCACCCGCTCGAGCAGAAGGCCGCACATGCGGGCGGATTCGAGTTCGGCGGCGGTCCGGTCTCGGCGGCCCCATACGGCTCGGCCGGCATCCTGCCGATCTCGTGGGCGTACGTGCGCATGATGGGATCCGCCGGTCTTCGCGACGCGACCGCCGCGGCCGTGCTGTCGGCGAACTACATCGCCGCGCGTCTGGGCGAGCACTATCCCGTGCTCTACACGGGCGAGAACGGCCGGGTCGCGCACGAGTGCATCCTCGACCTGCGTCCGCTCAAGGAGGCCACCGGGGTCACGGTCGACGACGTCGCCAAGCGCCTGATCGACTACGGCTTCCACGCGCCGACCATGTCGTTCCCGGTGCCGGGCACGCTCATGGTCGAGCCCACCGAGTCCGAGGACCTCGGCGAGATCGAGCGCTTCATCGAGGCCATGATCATGATCCGGTCGGAGGCGGATGCCGTGGCGTCGGGCCGCTGGCCGGCGGACGACAATCCGCTCGTGAACGCGCCGCACACCGCGGTTTCGCTGATTGCGGGGGAGTGGACGCACGCGTACACGCGTGAGGAGGCCGCGTATCCGGTTCCCGCGCTCGTGGCGGGCAAGTACTGGCCCCCGGTGCGGCGCATCGACCAGGCCTACGGCGACCGCAATCTCGTGTGCGCCTGCCCTCCGGTGGAGGCGTTCGCCTGAGCTTCCGCCACCCTCCGAGATCCCGTCGCCGGCCCGTCCGGCGGCGGGATCCGTCTTTTCCGACCGTTCGTTCAGTAACAGTTCATTAACGGCGTCTCCCGGGGATGCACGCGCAGGCGCACGGGGGCTTAACCTCTGAGTATCACGACGCACTCGATGAGGAGTGCGCGCTTGTCGATGTCCATTGGAGGACACAAAGTGAAGCGAAACAGGAGCGCCCTCGCGGGCGCGGCGCTGCTGACCGCAGGCGCCATCGCACTGGCCGGATGCTCGTCCGGTGACGGGGGCGACGGGACCGGAGACGATGAAGGATCCGGCGCCTCGACGGGAATCGTCACGGTTCAGAACAACGAGCCGCAGAATCCGCTGATCCCCGCCGTCACCAACGAGGTCGGCGGTGGCCTGGTGCTGCAGAACATCTTCGCAGGCCTGGTGTACTACGAAGCCGACGGCGCCATGGCCATGGACATCGCCGAGTCCATCGAGTCCGAAGACAACAAGACCTGGACGATCACGATCAAGGAAGACCAGACGTTCAGCGACGGGACGCCCGTGACGTCTTCGTCGTTCGTCGACGCGTGGCAATATGCCGCTTCGGACGCGGAATTCGAGAACCAGTGGTGGTTCGCCAACTTCGCGGGTTACAACCCTGAGGGCGGGGAGGACACTCTCGCGCTCGAAGTCGTCGACGAGACGTCGTTCACGGTCGAACTCGCAGCCGCACAGTCCGACTTCCCCATCTCGTTGGGCTACCAGGTCTTCTCACCGCTGCCCGAATCGTTCTTCGAGGACCCGGAGGCGTTCGGACAGAACCCGATCGGCAACGGCCCGTACAAGCTCGATTCCTGGGAGCACGACCAGGTGATCTCCCTGGTTCCGAACGAGACCTACGACGGCCCGAGGGTGGCCCAGAACGGCGGGGTCGATCTCGTCGTCTACGCGACGCAGGAAGCGGCCTACTCCGACCTGCTCGGCGACAACCTCGACGTCATCAACCCGAACGTGCCTCCGTCGGCGCTCGCCACCTACAAGGATGATCTGGGCGACCGCGCCGTCGACCAGGGCGCCGCGATCTGGGAAGGCCTCACCATCCCCGCTCGACTGGAGCACTTCGGCAACGATGAGGAAGGGCTGCTGCGGCGTCAGGCGATCTCGTACGCGATCGACCGAGAGCAGATCACCGACGTCATCTTCGAAGGCACGAGGACCCCGGCCGTCGACTTCACCTCGCCGGTGATCGAAGGCTGGTCGGATTCGATCCCCGGATCCGAGGTCACGCATGCCGACGCCACCAAGGCGCAGGAACTCTGGGCGCAGGCTGACGCCATCTCGCCGTGGAGCGGGACGTTCACGATCGCTTACAACGCGGACGGCGGCCATCAGCCGTGGGTCGACGCCGTGGCGAACCAGCTGAAGAACACGCTCGGCATCGACGCGATCGGCCAGTCGTTCCCCGACCTCGCCACGCTGCGTGAGGAGATCTCGAATCGCACACTCGACGCGGCGACTCGCTCGGGCTGGCAGTTCGACTATCCGGGCGCTTACAACATCCTGGGTGCCCTCTTCATCACCGGAGCCGGGTCCAACGACGGCGACTACTCCAACGAGGAGTACGACTCGCTCGTGCAGCAGGGCGCGACGGCGCCGTCCGTCGAAGAGGGCAACGCTCTCTTCGCACAGGCGCAGGAGGTGCTGTTCCAAGACCTGCCGGTGCTGCCGCTCTGGTACCGCTCGACGAACGCCGGTTACTCGACGCTGGTCGAGAACGTCGAGTACGGCTGGGACAGCTGGCCGATCATCTACGCCATCACGAAGGAGTGATACTCGGATCCTGCTCGGGTCCGTGGTGCGAGGCGGTTGCGATTCGCCGCCTCGCACCACGGGGCGCGCGTGCCTGACATGACTGCCTACATCATCCGACGCCTCCTGCAGGCGATTCCCGTCTTCCTCGGGGCGACGTTCCTGATCTACTCGATGGTCTTCCTCCTGCCGGGGGACCCGATCCTCGCGTTGTTCGGCGACAAGACGCCGACGCCAGCGCAGTACGAGGCGCTTCAGGAGCGCTTCCACCTGAACGAGCCCTTCCTCCAGCGCTACCTGATCTACCTCGGCGACCTGTTCCAGGGCGACCTCGGCACGACGTTCCGTGGACAGAGCGTCAACGACATCCTTGCGAGGACCTTCCCGGTGACGCTGCGTCTCGCCCTGCTCGCAGTGCTCATCCAACTGGTGTTCGGTGTCGCGATCGGTCTGATCGCGGGGCTGCGCAAGAACGGGATCGTCGACCATGCCTCGATGCTGCTGAGCCTCGTGCTCATCTCCGTCCCCGTGTTCGTGCTGGCGTTCGTCGCGCAGTACTTCCTGGGCATCCAGCTCGGACTCTTCCGGCCGACCGTCGGGCCAGGGGCGCCCTGGAGCGATCTCATACTTCCGGCCATCGTGCTCGCAGCGTTGAACTTCGCCTACGTCATCCGACTGACTCGGGCATCCGTGATCGAGACGCGACAGCAGGACTTCGTTCGGATGGCCTACGGCAAGGGCCTCTCCACCAGCCGCGTCATCCCGGTGCATGTGCTGCGCAACTCGCTCATCCCCGTCACGACCAACCTCGCCGCCGATTTCGGCATCCTGATCGTCGGAGCGACCGTGACAGAAGGCATCTTCAACGTCCCGGGCGTCGGCAACGAGCTGTTCGAGGCGATCAATCGCCACGACGGACCGGAGATCGTCTCGATCGTCACGATCCTCGTGGTGATCTACGTACTCGTCAACCTGCTGATCGACCTGCTCTACGGCGTGCTCGACCCGAGGATCCGCTATGCCAGATAACCTTCGAACCCACCGCATGCCGCATTTCGTGGCCGACATCGATGAAGAGGGCATCGGCGCCGTCGACGCCGTGCGCGTCAGCGCACGCAAGAGCAACCTCTGGCTCGACGCGTGGCGCGATCTCCGCGGGCGCTGGATGTTCTGGGTCGCCGGGTTCGTCGTCGTGGCGCTGACGATCATCGCGATCTTCCCCGGCCTGTTCGTCCAGATCTCGCCGACCGCGTGCAATCTGGACGATTCGAACGATCCCCCGACCGCAGGACACCCGATGGGGTTCGATTTCCAGGGGTGCGACGTGTACTCGCGTGTGATCCATGGCACGACCACCTCCCTCAGCGTCGGGGTCATCGTGACGGTGATCATCGCGGTGCTCGGCATCGTGATCGGCGCCTTCGCCGGCTTCTTCGGCGGATGGGTCGATTCGCTTCTGATGCGCATCAGCGACATGTTCTTCGCGATCCCGTACATTCTCGCTGCGGTCGTGATCATGTCGATGTTCCTGGACAACCGCAACATCCTGGTGATCTCGCTCGCGATCGGATTCTTCGCATGGCCGGCCACCGCACGAATCCTCAGATCCGAGATCCTGCGCGTGCGGTCCAACGACTTCGTGCTGGCGTCCGAAGCGCTCGGAGTGTCCCGCGTGCGCACCATGTTCACGCACGTGCTCCCGAATTCGATCGCCCCGGTGATCGTGGTGAGCACGGTCGGGCTGGCGGCGGCCATCACCGCTGAGGCGACGCTGTCGTTCCTGGGGGTCGGCCTGCCCGGGAACATCGTCTCCTGGGGTACGGACATCTCGAAGGCGCAGATCCGTCTGCGCACCGATCCGCTGCCGCTGATCTATCCGTCCATCGCGCTGTCGCTCACCGTGCTGTCCTTCATCATGCTCGGTGAGACGGTCCGAGACGCGCTCGATCCGAAGGCGAGGGCACTGCGATGAGCCGCAACGAGCTGGAAGGACCGCTGCTGGCGGTCGAGAACCTGGAAGTCGCGTTCAAGACCCAGGACGGCTACGTGCCCGCAGTTCGCGGAGTCAGTTTCGACATCTACCCCGGCGAGACGATGGCGATCGTGGGCGAGTCGGGTTCCGGCAAGTCGACCACGGCGCACGCGCTCATCAATCTGCTTCCCGGCAGCGGGAGAATCACCGGCGGGTCGGTGCAGCTGCAGGGTCAGGAGCTCACGACCTTGGGCCGGTCCGGGATGGAGGATGTCCGCGGCAAACGGATCGGACTCGTGCCACAGGATCCGATGAACAGCCTCAACCCGGTTCACCGGATCGGTTTTCAGGTGCAGGAGACGATCTTCGCGAACGGACTGGCCACGAGCCGTCGAGCTGCGCGCAAGAAGGCGATCTCCGTGTTGAACGAAGCCGGTCTCGCCGATGCCGAGCGTCGGCTTCGGCAGTTCCCACATGAATTCTCCGGCGGCATGCGCCAGCGCGTGCTCATCGGAATCGGCCTGTCATCCGATCCCGAGCTCCTCATCGCGGACGAACCGACGAGCGCGCTCGACGTCACGGTGCAGAAACGAATCCTCGATCACCTCGCCATGCTCACCGCTGAGCGAAACACTGCGGTGCTGTTCATCACCCATGATCTCGGGCTCGCGGCTGAGCGGGCCGAGAACCTCCTCGTGATGCACCGCGGGCGCATCGTGGAGTCCGGGCCGGCGCTGGAGATCCTGCAGAATCCGCAGCATCCATACACGCAGCGTCTCGTGGCCGCGGCTCCGAGCCTGGCGTCCAAGCGGATCCAGACAGGGGTCGAGCCCGCGACCGCCGCGTTGCCCGCAGATCTGGATCTCGCCGCTCTGGCTCCGGCAACGGGACAGCAGGTCGATGTTTCGACGGCGATCGAGTTCGTCGACGTGACCAAGGTCTACCGGATCCGGGGGACCGGCTTCCGATCCCAGCCGTTCACAGCGGTCGACGGGATCTCCCTCAGCGTGCCCAAAGGCTCCACTATGGCCATCGTCGGAGAATCCGGCTCGGGGAAGTCGACCGCGGCGAAGCTGTTGCTGCGGCTCGAGCCGAAGACGTCCGGGACGATTCGCGTCAATGGTCGCGACATCGACGCTCTCGGCCGAGCCGAGCTGCAGGCGTTGCGGCGCCAGATGCAGCCGGTGTTCCAGGACCCGTACGGGTCGCTCGATCCGTTGCACAACATCGGCAACACGGTTGCCGAGCCCTTGCGCGTGCACGGCGTCGGGGATTCGACATCGCGGCGCGCACGCGTACTCGAAGTGCTCGATCAGGTCGCGCTTCCAGCCAGCATCGTCGACCGCTACCCGAACGAGCTATCCGGAGGACAACGTCAACGCGTCGCGATCGCGCGGGCACTGGCGCTCAAGCCGGAGATCGTCGTGCTCGATGAGGCAGTCTCCGCGCTCGACGTCCTGGTGCAGGCGCAGGTGCTCGAGCTGCTCGCCCAGCTGCAGGCGGATCTCGACCTCACCTACCTGTTCATCACGCACGATCTCGCCGTCGTGCGTGTGATCGCCGACCGTGTCTGCGTGATGGAGCAGGGGCGGATCGTCGAACACGGCTCGGTGGACGAGATCTTCGCGAATCCTCGTCAGGAATACACGCAGCGGCTGCTCGACGCCATTCCGGGTGCGGCGATCACGCTGGGACAGGGGGCCGGCTGATCAGCCCGGCAGGCCGAACACCGCCGGCCACGTCGCCGCCGCCCAGGGGTAGCCGACGAAGACCGCCGCATCGATGAGGAAGTGCGCGACGAGGAACGGCAGCAGCCGGCCCGAGCGAGTGAACAGCCAGCCGAACAGCAGGCCCATGGCCAGGTTGCCGAGGAAGGCGCCCGGCCCCTGATAGAGGTGATAGGTCGCACGCAGGAGGCTCGTCGCGATGATGATCGGCCACGGACCCCAGCCCAGCTGCTTCAGCCGCGCGAACAGGTATCCGAGGACGACGAATTCCTCCTGGATCGACGCCCGCGCGGCCGAGAGCAGCAGGATCGGCACGGTCCACCAGTGCGCGTCCAGCCCGGCCGGGTCCACGGCCACGAACATCCCCAGCATCCGTCCGGTGGCGTAGAGGGCGAGACCCGGGATGCCGATCGCCAGCACGAGCAGGATGCCGCGCCCCACGTCGCCCCGGATGCGACGACCGTCCAGGCCGAGCCTCGCCAGGTGGGGACGCGAGCTCTGCCAGAGCAGGAAGCACACCAGCAGCACCGGAACCAGCGAGAACGCGATCGAGAGCACCTGGTAGACGAAGTCGAAGATCTCGCGGTCGCTGCGGGAGGGGTTCAGCGTCGCGGTCTGGTCGGCCAGGGGGACGGAATCGGTCAGGCGGTACGCCAGTTGTACGATCGCGTACACGGCCGACTGCCCGAGCCCCAGCGCCAGCACGATCGCGATCTCCCACCGCAGTCGCGCACGGGATGCCGGGGGAGTCGTCACCCGTCGATCGTATGCCGCTCAGTGAGGCCTCAGCGAGCGTGCGATATCCTGAGGAGTCGGCATCCCGGCGCATCCCACATCTTCTGAGGACTCCTTCATGGCGCACGCCCTCCGCTCCGACCTCCGCAACGTCGCCATCGTGGCGCACGTCGACCACGGCAAGACCACCCTCGTCGACGCCATGCTCCGTCAGACCGGCTCCTTCGGCGAGCACGCCCACGTCGACGAGCGCGCGATGGACTCGAACGATCTCGAGCGCGAGAAGGGCATCACGATCCTCGCGAAGAACACCGCGATCACGTACAACGGCGCCCACACCGACGTCCCGGTCACGATCAACGTGATCGACACCCCCGGCCACGCCGACTTCGGCGGCGAGGTCGAGCGCGGCCTGTCGATGGTGGACGGCGTCGTCCTGCTCGTGGACGCGTCCGAGGGCCCGCTGCCCCAGACGCGGTTCGTACTGCGCAAGGCACTCGAGGCCAAGCTCCCGGTCATTCTGCTCGTCAACAAGACCGACCGCCCCGATGCCCGCATCGCCGAGGTCGAGGAGGAGGCGCACGACCTGCTGCTCGGGCTCGCCTCCGACCTGTCCGACGACGTCCCCGACCTCGATGTCGACGCTCTGCTCGACGTCCCGGTGGTGTACGCCTCCGGCCGTGCCGGCGCGGCGTCCCGTACGCGCCCGGCCAACGGCGAACTGCCGGACAACGACGACCTCGAGCCCCTGTTCGAGGCGATCCTCGAGCACATCCCCGCACCGTCGTACGATGACGAGGCGCCGCTGCAGGCGTGGGTCACCAACCTCGACTCCAGCCCGTTCCTCGGCCGCCTCGCGCTGCTGCGCGTGTTCAACGGCACGCTCAAGAAGGGGCAGACCGTCGCCTGGGTGCGTCACGACGGATCGCATTCGAACGTCCGCATCACCGAGCTGCTGAAGACCCGCGCTCTCGAGCGCTTCCCCGCCGAATCCGCCGCCCCCGGCGACATCGTCGCGATCGCCGGCATCGAGGACATCACGATCGGCGAGACCATCGCCGATCCGGACGACATCCGGCCGCTTCCGGCGATCACCGTCGACGACCCCGCCATCTCGATGACCATCGGCACGAACACCTCGCCCCTGGTCGGCAAGGTGAAGGGCCACAAGCTCACCGCCCGCATGGTAAAGGACCGCCTCGACCGCGAGCTCATCGGAAACGTGTCCCTCAAGGTCGTCGACATCGGCCGGCCGGACGCCTGGGAGGTGCAGGGCCGCGGCGAGCTCGCGCTCGCGATCCTCGTGGAGAACATGCGCCGTGAGGGCTTCGAGCTCACCGTCGGCAAGCCGCAGGTGGTCACGAAGAAGGTCGACGGCAAGGTCCAGGAGCCCTTCGAGCACCTCACGATCGACGCTCCGGAGGAGTACCTCGGCGCGATCACGCAGCTGCTCGCGGCGCGCAAGGGGCGCATGGAGGGCATGACGAACCACGGCACCGGCTGGGTGCGCATGGAGTTCGTCGTGCCGTCGCGGGGCCTGATCGGCTTCCGCACCGAGTTCATGTCCGTCACGCGCGGCACCGGCATCGCCAACGCGATCTCGCACGGCTACGACGACTGGGCGGGCCAGATCGTGGCACGTGCGTCCGGCTCGATCGTCGCCGACCGCGCCGGCGTCGCCACCCCGTTCGCCATGATGGCGCTGCAGGAGCGCATGAGCTTCTTCGTGCAGCCCACCGAAGAGGTCTACGAGGGCATGGTCGTCGGTGAGAACACGCGCGCCGACGACATGGACGTCAACATCACCAAGGAGAAGAAGCTCACCAACATGCGCTCCTCCACGGCGGATGAACTGGAGCGCCTGACCCCGCCCCGGCAGCTCTCGCTGGAGGAGAGCCTCGAGTTCGCCCGCGACGACGAATGCGTCGAGGTCACCCCCGAGAAGGTGCGCATCCGCAAGGTGATCCTCGACCAGACGATCCGCGCCCGCGAGGCCTCGCGCCTGAAGCGCCAGGACGCCAACGCCTGACATTCCGGCTCGACGCTCGGACGCCGCCGCCCCCAACCGCTATGGTGTGACCTAGCCGCTGGGGGCGGCGCTGTGCGAGGAGGATGCCTGTGGACCCGACCCGGTTCCAGAACGTGCCGCAGGAGGTCTCCACAGGAAGGCTCCCGGGGTGGCATCGCGTCGAGGAGCTGGTGCGCCAGGCGCACGAGCGCTACGCGGAGGAGTCCTCCGGGGCCGTCGCGGACTACATCCCGATCCTCGCCCAGGCGGACCCCGAGCTGTTCGGGATCGCCGTGATCGAGGTCGCCGGCGGCGTCCACGATGCCGGCGACGCGCTGCACCCCTTCTCGATCCAGTCGATCTCGAAGATGTTCGTCTACGCGCTCGCGATCGCCGAGCACGGGCACGCGCACGTGCGGGACATCGTCGGCGTCAACAACACCGGCCTGGCCTTCAACTCGCTCATGGCGCTCGAGCTCAACGCCGGGCACCCCATGAACCCGATGGTCAACGCCGGAGCCATCGCCACGACCGCTCTGGTCCCCGGGGCCACCCCCGCCGAGAAATGGGAGACCATCCGGCAGGGTCTGTCCGCGTTCGCGGGGCGTCAGCTGAGCATGGACGGCGAGGTGTACCGCTCCGAGGCCGAGACCAACGACCGCAACCGCGCCATCGGGCGCCTGCTCGTCGGCTACGGGCGGCTGGAGGGCGACCCGGACGAGATCGTCGACGTCTACACGCGCCAGTGCGCGCTGAGCGTGACCACCCACGATCTCGCCGTCATGGGGGCGACGCTCGCCGACGGCGGCGTGAATCCCGTGACGGGGGAACGGGTCGTCTCGGCGGACGTCTGCCGCGACACGCTCGCCGTGCTCGCGTCGACCGGCCTGTACGAGCGGTCCGGGGAATGGCTCTTCGAGATCGGGCTCCCCGCGAAGTCCGGCGTCGCCGGCGGCATCGTCGCGGTCTCCCCTGGGAAGGGGGCGGCCGCCGCCTTCTCGCCGCGCCTCGACAGCGCGGGCAACTCGGTGCGGGCGCAGCTCGCCATCGGACACCTCTCCCGCGCCCTCGGACTCAACCTGTTCGCCTCCGCCCCTCACGTCCAGGAGCTCTCATGACCGCGTCCGCCACTCCCGCCGTCGAGCAGCGCAGCAGCTGGCTGCCAATGGTGAGCCTGTTCCTCGCGCAGGTCCTGATGTCGTTCAACGTCGCGGCGCTGCCCATCTCGCTGGGAGGCATGGTCGACGACTTCGGCGTCCCGCCCACGGTCGCGAGCTCCACGATCGTGGTGTACGGACTCGCCGTCGCCGCCCTCGTCATGACCGGCGCGAAGCTCGGCCAGCGGGTCGGCTGGGTGCTGATGTTCCGCGTCGTCGTCGCGCTCTTCGCGGCATCGTCGGTGCTCATGATCGTGTCGCAGAGCGTCGCGTGGGCGATCGCGGGTCAGGCGCTCGCCGGGGCCTCGGCGGCCATCATCGTGCCCGCCCTCGTCGCCCTGATCGCAGAGAACTACCGCGGAGCGCAGCAGGCCACCGCGATCGGGGGCCTGGGATCGGCCAGGGCGATCTCCGGCGTGACGGCCTTCCTCATCGGGGGCACGCTCGGGACGCTGGTGGGCTGGCGCCCCGTCTTCATGATCGTGCTCGCGATCGCCGTCGTCGTCTTCGCGTTCAGCTTCACGCTGCGCGGTGACCGCGGCGACGCCACGATCCGCATCGACCTGGTGGCGTCCGCGCTCATCGGTGCCGCGATCGTGCTGCTGACTCTCGGCTTCAACAATCTGAACGCCTGGGGCGCGGTGCAGGCGACCGACGCCGCGCCGTTCGACGTCCTCGGCCTGTCTCCAGCGCCGGTGCTCATCGTGCTGGGTGTCATCCTGGGACAGGCGTTCTTCCTGTGGACGCGCCGGCGCATGCGCGAGGGCAAGGTGCCGCTCATCGATCTGAGCATCCTGAAGTCCTCGCGCGAGCGGGCGGCGGTGTACGCGATGTTCATCGTCGTCGCGCTCGAGGCATGCGTGAACTTCTCGATCCCGCTCTACATCCAGATCGTGCAGGGGCGGACGCCCTTCGACACATCCCTGGCGATGATGCCGTTCAACCTCACGGTGTTCATCACGGCGACCCTCGTGGTGCGCTTCTACCGGCGATACCCGCCGCGCACCATCGGTGTGTTCGGGTTCATCCTCACCACAGCGGCACTGGTCTGGCTGTCCTTCGTCGTCACGAACAACTGGGAGACGCTGCCCACGATCCTGGGGCTCATCGTCTTCGGCATCGGCCAGGGGGCGCTCGTGACCCTGGTGTTCAACGTGCTCGTCACCTCGGCGCCCTCCGAGCTCGCCGGTGACGTCGGTTCGCTGCGCGGCACGACGCAGAACCTCGCATCCGCCGTCGGCACGGCGGTGGCCGGCGCGCTGCTCGTCTCCCTGCTGGGGCTCAGTGTCGGCCGGGCCGTCGTCGAGCACCCGGAGATCCCTCCGGCGCTCGTCGAGCAGGTCAACATGGACGAGCTGAACTTCATCAGCAACGACGACCTGCGCGAGGCGCTGGCCGAGACCGACGCGACGCCGGCACAGGTGGATGCCGCGGTAGAGGTCAACGAGCAGACACGACTGGACGCGCTGCGGCTGGGACTGCTGGTTCTCGCCGGCGTCAGCGCCCTGGCGATCCTTCCGGCCTCCCGCCTGCCACGGTACAAGCCCGAGGAGATCCCGGATCCCTCGCCGGCGGACGAGTGAAGATAACGAACTCATAACATACTTTCCCGGGAACGAGAGGCGTCCATTCCCGGGAAAAAACCACGGGACGTCCAGGCGGGCGAATGGTTTCGCCCAGGTAAGGGGATCAGACTCGATCACCGTGCCCGGGATGAGCTCCCGATGAGCTGCCCTGCAGGGGTCCGGGCCGACGACGACCCGAAAGTCGAACCCTTCATGCTGCATTCCCCGCTCACGCGCGCCTCCGCGCGCGCCGCGACGATGGCCCGCGCCCACGCGGACGTCACATCCCGCCACCCGCTCGTCCTCGGCATCGCCCTGGGTGCCGTCCTCAGTGTCGCCGTCACGGCCGGCACCGCGTCCTCCGCCGCCGCGGCCGTCGAGGCGCATTCTGACGCCGTGGCGTCGCTCGCCACGGTGACCACGGCCGATCCCAACGCCGAGGCCACCGGCGCCGCCGCACTCGCCGTTCCGCTCGCCGGCATCGCGGAGGACGTCACGACCACGATCACCGCAGCCGAGACCGCCGTGGCGGATGCTGCGGCGCTGACGGCCGAGGTCGCGGACTCCGGCCTGACCGTCGAGGCCGAGACGACCATCGACACCAGCGTGCTCGAAGCGGGAATCGCCGACCTGGCGGACACCGTGAACGTCGCCGACGAGACCGCGCTCACCACCGACGCCGAACGCGAGGCACCTCTCGAGGTCGTCCTGGACACGGCCGAGGTCGCCGAGGACACCGCGTCCGTCGTCGCGGACACCGCCGCGCTGCGCGAGGCGCTCACGGCTGCCCAGAAGGCGGCGGCCGAGAAGAAGGCCGCGGCCGAACGCGCCGCGGCGGCCCGCGCCGCGGCCAACACCCCGGAGGGGGCGAAGGCGACCGCGCGCGCCATGGCCGCGAGCCAGTACGGCTGGGGCGACGGGGAGTTCTCCTGCCTCGAGTCGCTGTGGACCAAGGAGTCGGGCTGGAACTACCAGGCCTACAACGCCTCGTCCGGCGCGACCGGCATCCCGCAGTCGCTGCCCGGCGACAAGATGGCCACCGCCGGAAGCGACTGGCGCACCAACGCGACGACCCAGATCGCGTGGGGCCTGAGCTACATCGATCGCGCGTACGGCTCGCCGTGCGCGGCGTGGGGGCACTCGCAGGCGACCGACTGGTACTGAGCAGATCCGCGAGGACGCGACCGCACTGCGGCCGCATCCTAGGATGAGGGGATGACGACCGAGAGCTCCCGCGAAGTGTGGCGGGAGGGTCTCGGCGTCGCCCTCGCCACGAGCGCGTACGGGATCTCGTTCGGCGCTCTCGCCGTGGCCTCGGGGCTGGACGTCTGGCAGACGTGCGTGCTGAGCCTGCTGATGTTCACGGGCGGCTCCCAGTTCGCCTTCATCGGGGTGCTCGCCTCCGGCGGCGTCTCGGCCCTTCCCTCCGCGATCGCCTCCGCGGCGCTGCTCGGCGTCCGAAACGTCGCGTACGGCATGCGGATGTCGCCGATCATCGGCCGAGGATTCTGGCGTCGTGCGGCCGCCGCCCAGTTCACGATCGACGAATCGACCGCCGTCGCGATCTCGCAGGACGATCCGCGTCTGAGCCGCATCGGCTTCTGGGTCACCGGCATCGGGATCTTCCTCGGCTGGAACGCCACGACGCTCGTCGGCGCACTGCTCGGGGACGTCCTGGGCGACCCCCGCGCGTGGGGCCTGGATGCCGCGGCCGCCGCCGCGTTCCTGGCGCTGCTGTGGCCTCGGCTCAGGCAACGCCAGGCCGTCGCCGTCGGGATCGCCGCCGCGGTCGTGGCCGCATCACTGACCCCGTGGCTCATGCCAGGCATCCCGGTGCTGCTGGCCGCGGTCGTCGCCATCGTGGTGGGCTGGTTCAACTGGCTCGGTCGTGACGTCGCCCCGGCAGGGCGGGAGGCCGGCGCATGAGCATCTGGAGCGCCGTGCTGCTGGCGGCGTGCATCTGCGTCGCGCTGAAGACGTTCGGCTACCTCATCCCGGCGCACATCCTCGCCGCTGCCCGCCCGGCGCGGATCTCCGATCTGCTCACGGTCGCACTGCTCGCCGCGCTGGTCGCCGTGCAGACCCTCGGGGACGGGCAGGCGATCGTCGTCGACGCCCGCGTGCCCGCGGTGCTCGTCGCGGCGGTGCTGCTGTGGCTGCGGCAGTCCTTCCTCGTCGTCGTGTTCGCGGCCGCGGCGGTCGCCGCGCTGCTGCGCCTGGCCGGCTGGGCGGCGTGAGAAGCGGCATCCGCTCGGTGCGGTCCCCGTAGAATCGCAGGGTGAACACCTGGCTCTCCCGCATCCTCTCCTGGGTCGCCGCCGCGCTCGTCGGAGGCGTCTACGGAGTGGCGGGCACGATCGCCCACAGCCTGACGTGGGGAGCGGTTCCCGTGGGCCTCATCATCGCCGCCATCGCGTGCGGCGCCCTGCTCGTCGCGATCCGCGCGCTCACCCATGACCGCGGTGCCACGCTCGCCGCCGGACTCGGGATGCTGGGCATGGTCACGCTCATCTCCGGGGTCGGCCCCGGGGGTTCCGTGGTCGTGGCGGACGGCGTGTGGGGACGCATCTGGATCTATCTCGTCGCGGGTCTGGTGCTTCTCGCGGTCGCGTGGCCGCGGTTCTCCCGTCCGGCGACCGGACGGCCCGCTCCTGCGGCTGCCGGCGCGCCCGCACCATCCGGAGCGCCCGACGTCATCACAGCGGTCCCCGGAGTGCGGGAGGAGCCGGCCGGTCACGGGTCGTAGACTGGACGGGTGACGTATGTGATCGCCCTGCCGTGTGTCGATGTGAAGGATCGTGCCTGCATCGACGAGTGTCCCGTGGACTGCATCTACGAGGGCGAGCGATCGCTGTACATCCATCCCGACGAGTGCGTGGACTGCGGCGCGTGCGAGCCCGTGTGCCCCGTGGAGGCGATCTACTACGAGGACGACCTCCCCGAGGAGTGGCAGGACTACTACAAGGCCAACGTCGAGTTCTTCGACGAGGTCGGCTCTCCCGGCGGTGCGGCCAAGATCGGCGTGATCCACCACGACCACCCGATCATCGCGGCCCTTCCCCCGCAGGGGGAGTGACGGTGTCGGTCCGAGACCTGGCCGACTACCCCTGGGATGCGGTCACCCCGTTCCGCGACCGCGCCGCTCAGCATCCGGACGGCCTGGTCGATCTGTCGGTCGGCTCCCCGGTGGACCCGACGCCCGAGATCATCCGCACCGCGCTGGCGGAGGCGACCGATGCTCACGCCTACCCGCAGACGGTCGGCTCCCCGGCGCTGAGGGAGGCGATCGTGGACTGGTACGCCCGCCGACGCGGCGTGCCGGACCTGACCGTCGCGAACGTCCTCCCCACGATCGGCTCGAAGGAGCTCGTCGCGCTGCTGCCGACGTTGCTCGGCCTCGGCGAAGGGGACGTGGTCGTGCACCCGACGGTGGCCTACCCCACCTATGAGGTCGGCGCGCAGGTCGCCGGGGCGACCCCGGTGCGCGCCGACGACCCCGCCGACTGGCCCGACGGTGCACGCCTGGTCTGGATCAACAGCCCCGGCAACCCCGACGGACGCACCTGGACCGTACCTGAGCTCGCCGCGGCCGTGCGCCGCGCACGGGAGATCGGCGCGGTGCTCGCGAGCGACGAGTGCTATGCCGAGCTGGGCTGGGACGGGCCGTGGGCGAGCGAGCCGGTGCCGTCTGTGCTGGATCCTCGCGTGACCGGCGGCAGCAGGGCGAACCTGCTGAGCGTGTACTCGCTGAGCAAGCAGTCCAATCTCGCCGGCTACCGCGCGGCGTTCCTCGCCGGGTGCGCGCGGGTCGTCGGCGATCTGCTCACGGCGCGCAAGCATCTGGGACTCATGCCGCCGGCTCCCGTGCAGCACGCCATGGCGGTCGCGCTGCGCGACGACGAGCACGTCGCGGCTCAGAAGCAGCTCTACCGCGAGCGCCGCGAACTGCTGCTGCCCGCCGTGACCGCCGCAGGATTCCGCATCGACGGGTCGGAGGCGGGCCTGTATCTGTGGGCCACAGAGGGCCGCGACGCGTGGGAGACGATGGGCCGCCTCGCCGATCGCGGCATCCTCGCAGGTCCCGGTCCGTTCTACGGCGCGGACTCGACGGAGCACATCCGGCTGTCGCTGACCGCGGCCACCGAGCGCGTCGCGGAGGCGGCGCGACGGCTGCACTCGGCGGCGCTGTAGGTTTCGGCATCCCGAGCATGCATCTCTTGGCGGATGTCACAGTAGGCCGGTGTGCGCACTAGGCTGTAGAGGCGATTCTTCGGCCGGCGCACGACGCCCGGAGCCGACGACCCCAGACCAACACGGTCCACACAGACGTAGGAGGAGGTCCGCGTGAGCGCGACGGGCGACCAGCAGGCGAAGGCGACCCTTTCGATCGACGGAACCACGGCGGAATTCCCGGTGGTGCGCGGCACGAGCGGCAACGACAGCATCGACTTCTCGACTCTCACGCGCCAGACCGGCTACACGGCTCTGGACTACGGGTTCGTGAACACGGCGTCGACCAAGTCGGCGGTCACGTTCATCGACGGCGACCAGGGCATCCTGCGCTATCGCGGGTACCCGATCGAGCAGATCGCCAAGAACTGCAGCTACCTCGAGGTGGCCTGGCTCCTCATCTACGGCGAGCTGCCGACGCCCTCAGAACTCAGCGACTTCGACGAGCGCATCCGGCGCCACACGCTGCTGCACGAGGATCTCAAGCACTTCTTCTCGGCGCTGCCGCACACCGCGCATCCCATGTCGGTGCTCTCCTCGGCCGTCGCCGCACTGTCCACCTACTACGAGGGCCAGACTGACCCGCACAACCCCGAGCACGTCGAGCTCAACATGGTGCGCATGCTCGCGAAGCTCCCGGTCATCGCGGCGTACGCCCACAAGAAGAGCATCGGTCAGGCCTTCCTCTACCCGGACAACTCGCTGAGCTTCGTGGACAACTTCCTCAAGCTGAACTTCGGCGTGCTCAGCGAGCCGTACGAGGTCAATCCGGTGATGTCCAAGGCGCTCGAGCTGCTGCTGATCCTGCACGAGGACCACGAGCAGAACGCCTCGACGTCGACGGTCCGCCTGGTCGGGTCCACCGGCGCCAACCAGTTCGCCTCGGTCTCGGCCGGCATCCAGGCGCTGTCGGGTCCGCTGCACGGCGGCGCCAACGAGGCGGTCCTCACGATGCTGGGTCAGATCCGCGAGTCCGGTCAGAGCGTGCAGCGCTTCGTCGAGCGGGTCAAGAACAAGGAAGACGGTGTGAAGCTCATGGGCTTCGGGCACCGCGTCTACAAGAACTACGACCCGCGGGCCAAGCTCGTCAAGGAGGCCGCGGACGAGGTGCTCGCCTCGCTGGGCGTCAGCGACCCCCTGCTGGACCTCGCCAAGGAGCTCGAGGAGATCGCCCTCGCGGACGACTACTTCGTCCAGCGGCGCCTGTACCCGAACGTCGACTTCTACACCGGCGTGATCTACAAGGCCATGGGCTTCCCGACCCGCATGTTCACCGTGCTCTTCGCGATCGGACGTCTCCCCGGCTGGCTGGCGCAGTGGCGCGAGCTGCAGTTGGACCCGCAGACCAAGATCGGCCGTCCGCAGCAGCTGTACACGGGGGCAGCGGAGCGCTCGTTCCCCACGCGCTGACGCGCGTCGCGGCGCGTCGCGGAGGGCGCGCACATCAGCGGCGTCGCGCGCTCAGTCGAGCCTCACGCCGCCAGCCGCACTTCGCGTTCCGGTGCGGTCGCGCTCCGGTCGCGATTCTTGCCGGCTCTCCGGCGGGTGCCGGTGCTCCGGTCGCATTTCGTGCCGCTTCTCCGGCGCATGAGCGGCACGGAATGCGACCTGAACGGCAGGGTCCGCTCGAGTGGCGGCGGAATCTGCGACCGGAACGGGCGGTCGCCGGCCCCGTCAGCCGCGCGGGGCGCCCGAGGGGCGCTGTGCCCGACGCCGACGGTTGCGAGAGGGCTGTCCGGACGGGGCCGCGGGGGAGTGCTGGCCGCTCTCGCTGGAGTACCGGGCCACTGACCCGCCGCGGGGAACGTCGGTGCGGGCCGAGGAGGCCGCGTCGCGACCGCCCTGACCGCGTCCACCGGAGCGCGCCCCTGCCGACTGCTGACGGCCGCCGCGACGTCCGCCCTGCGCCTGGCCGCCCCGCGACTGACCGCCCTGAGGCTTCTGCGCGGAACGCTGCTGCTGCTGCTGCTGCTGCGGCGGCGCGGGCTTCACGTGCGGGGCGCGGTCGCCGACCAGGCCCTCGACGACGTCGGTCGTCACGGGCTCGAGCGCGGCCGTGATCTGCGCCTTGCGCAGGAGGTCCTTCACGTCGCGGCGCTGCTCGGGCAGCACGACCGTCACGACCGTGCCTGCGGCGCCCGCACGGGCCGTGCGGCCCGAGCGGTGCAGGTACGCCTTGTGCTCGACCGGCGGATCGACGTGGACGACGAGATCCACATTGTCCACGTGCACGCCTCGGGCGGCGACATCGGTCGCGACGAGGACGCGGACGCCGCCGTCGGCGGGGTCCGACGAGAACGCCGCCAGGTTGCGCTCGCGGGCGTTCTGCGACAGGTTGCCGTGCAGGTCGACGGCGGGGATGCCGGCTGCCGTCAGCACCTTCGCGAGCTTCTTCGCCTGGTGCTTGGTGCGCGTGAACAGGATGCGACGGCCGAGACCGGACGCCAGGTGGTTCACGAGCGCCTTCTTGCGGTCGACGTCCTCGATGAGCAGCACGCGGTGCGTCATCTCGCCGACGGGGACGCTGGCCTCGTCGACCTCATGGCTCACCGGGTTCACCAGGAAACGCCGGGCGAGGGTGTCGATGCCGCGGTCCAGCGTGGCGCTGAACAGCAGACGCTGACCGCCGGTCGGAGTCGCCTGGAGGATGCGCGTGACGCCGGGGAGGAATCCGAGATCGGCCATGTGGTCGGCCTCGTCCAGGACGGCGACCTCCACGGCATCCATGAAGGCGACCTTCTGCTTCATGAGATCCTCGAGGCGGCCGGGGCAGGCCACCACGATGTCCACCCCGCTGCGCAGCGCCTGCTCCTGCGGGCGCTGGCTGACGCCGCCGAACACGGTCGCGACCGTGAGACCTGCAGCCTTCGCCAGGGGCGACACGGTCGCGGCGATCTGGGTGGCGAGCTCACGGGTCGGGGCGAGGACGAGGCCGCGCGGGTGGCCAGGACGGGTGCGCGTGCCGGACGCGGCGAGCCGGGCGACGAGCGGGAGCGCGAAGGCGATCGTCTTGCCGCTGCCGGTGCGGCCGCGGCCGAGCAAGTCGCGACCGGCGAGGGAGTCGGGAAGCGTGTCGCGCTGGATCGCGAACGCCTCGGTCTTGCCGTCGGCTTCGAGAACCGCAGCGAGGGGCGCCGGAACGCCGAGGTCGAGGAAAGAAGGCATGGATGTACTCCGTCGGCGCGCGAAGAGGCGCGCGGTAGTGGGTGTGAGGTGGGCGAGGGCGCACGGAGGGTGCGCTCCGGTTCGCCGTTCGAAAGGCCAGATGCTGGGGGAGCGGTGAGCTCGCTTCGGTCCTCGAAGACCCCGTGACGACGACGCAGCTGCCCGTGGGCAACCTCGCAAGTCTACCAGGTCAGGCGTGCAGCGCCTCGTTGAGGGTCACGCCCACTCCGGCGCGCTGCTTGGCCTCGATGGCGCCGGTGACCGAATTGCGCCAGAACAGGAGGCCGTCGCGTCCGCTCAGCTCCGCGGCCTTCACGGTGCGCTTCCCTCCCTCTGCGGCGTCCGGTCCGTCCGCGAGCACGACCTTCGAGCCGGCCGTCACGTACAGGCCGGCCTCGACGACGCAGTCGTCGCCGAGCGCGATGCCGATGCCGGCGTTCGCGCCCAGCAGCGAGCGCTCGCCGATCGAGACGCGTACCGTGCCTCCGCCGGACAGGGTGCCCATGATCGACGCGCCGGCGCCGATGTCGCTGTTCGCGCCGACGACGACGCCCTGTGAGATGCGGCCCTCCACCATGACGGGACCGAGCGTGCCGGCGTTGAAGTTGACGAAGCCCTCGTGCATGACCGTCGTACCCGGGGACAGGTGCGCCCCCAGGCGTACGCGCGACGTGTCCGCGATGCGAACGCCCTCGGGGAGGACGTAATCGGTCAGGCGCGGGAACTTGTCCAGCCCCTGCACCTGGATCCCGTGGCGCTGCAGCAGCGGCCGCAGCCGCGCGGCGTCGGCGGGGAGCATCGGGCCCGCGGTGGTCCAGGCGTTGTTCGGCAGGTGGCCGAAAACGCCGTCGAGGTTCAGGTCGTTGGGCCGCACGAGAAGCCGCGACAGCGCGTGCAGACGCAGGTACGCGTCGGCCGTCGACGCGGGCGCCTCGTCGAGGTCGATCCGCAGCTGCACCAGCTCGGTGCGGACGTTGCGCCGCTCGTCGGCGTCGGCGAGCGCTTCCCAGGTCGCGACGGCGGCCACGGCATCCGCGGCATCCAGTTCGCCGAACCCGATCTCGGGATACCAGGCGTCCAGAACCGTGCCGTCCGCGGCGATCGTGGACAGTCCGACACCCCATACCGTGCGCGCAGTGCTCATGACCACCACGCTACCGTGCCGCGCGATCCGCCCGAGCCGTAGGCTTGTGCCATGCCTCTGGATCTCACCGCGTCCTCGCTCGACATCACCCGGACGATCTGCGACATCCCGAGCGTCTCGGGGGACGAGGCGGCGCTCGCCGACGCCATCGAGGCGGCGGTCCGTCCGCTCGCGCATCTCGATGTGCTCCGATTCGGGAACACGGTCGTCGCGCGGACGCAGCGCGGGCGCGCGCAGCGCGTCGTGATCGCGGGGCACATCGACACCGTCCCCATCAACGACAACGTGCCCACGCGCGCCATCGACGTCGAGGGCGAGCCGTACCTGTGGGGTCGCGGGACGGTCGACATGAAGGCGGGGGTCGCGGTGCAGTTGAAGCTCGCTGCGGAGCTGACCGATCCCGCACTGGACATCACCTGGATGTGGTACGACAACGAGGAGGTCGCGGCCAGCCTGAACGGCCTGAACCTCCTCTCGGATGCCCGGCCGGAGCTGTTCCAGGCCGATTTCGCGATTCTCGGCGAACCGTCGAACGGCCAGGTTGAGGGCGGCTGCAACGGCACGCTGCGCGCCGTCGTGCGCACCCGCGGAGTCCGAGCGCACAGCGCGCGGGCCTGGGTCGGGGAGAACGCGATCCACGGGGCGGCTCCCATCCTCGCCCGTCTCGCGGAGTACCGCGCCAAGGAGGTGCCCGTCGAGGGACTGGTGTACCGCGAGAGCCTGAGTGCGGTGCGCATCTCCGGGGGCGTCGCCGGGAACGTGATCCCCGACCTGTGCGAGGTCGAGGTCAACTACCGTTTCGCGCCCAGCAAGACGGCCGCACAGGCGGCCGCGCACGTCCGCAAGGTGCTGGACGGCTTCGAGGTCGAGATCACGGACGCCGCGGACGGCGCCCGCCCAGGACTCGACGCGCCCATCGCCCGGCAGTTCGTGACGGCCGTCGGCGCCGAGCCGCGTCCGAAGTACGGCTGGACGGATGTCGCGCGGTTCTCGGCGCTGGGCATCCCGGCCGTCAACTACGGACCGGGTGACCCGCACCTCGCGCACCATGACGAGGAGCGCGTCGCCGTGGCGCAGATCGATGCGGTCGAGCGGGGCCTGCGCGCGTGGCTCACGGCGTCCTGACCGCCGCCCGGCGCTGGGCACGGACTCCGATCGCGGCGCGGATCGCCGCGATCTATGTGCTCGCGCGGCTGGTGACCACCGCGCTGCTGGGCCTCGCGGCCTCCCTGTCGGGGCCGGCGTCGCGGTTCGGACCCGAGGCCGGAATCGACGACTTCGTCGTCGGATGGGATGCTCAGTGGTACTGGTTGGTCGCGGTCGAGGGCTATCCGTCCGAACTGCCGCTCACCGAAGCGGGCACGGTGGCCGAGAACGCATGGGCGTTCATGCCGGTCTACGCATATCTGGCGCGCATCGTGGGTGTGCCGTTGGGTTCCTGGGGTGCCGGGGCGCTGGTGATCTCGCTGGCCGCCGGGTACGCGGCGTGCCTCGCTCTGCACCGGCTGCTGCGCGGGCGGATCGGATCCGCGCCCGCGCTGTGGGCTGTGGCCTTCTTCGCCTCCGGCCCGCTCGCCGCGCTGTTCCAGGTCGGATACGCCGAGGCGCTGTTCGTCATGATGCTGCTGTTCGCGCTGGATGCCGTGCAGCGCCGGCGCTACGGCATCCTCTACGCCCTCATTCCGATCATGGCATTCACGCGCCCGGGCATCCTCGCGTTCGCGCTCTTCCTGGGGCTGCACGGCATCCTGCGCTGGGTGCGCCGTGATCGAGAGCCGCTGCGGAGGGTCGAGGTCGTGCACATCCTGCTCCTCGGTGCGCTCGCGACCGTCACGGGCTTCGCCTGGCAGGTGATCGCCGGCCTCGTCACGGGGGACGCCGGTTCGTACCTCGCCACCGAGCTGGCGTGGCGCCGGGCCTGGGGGATGGGCGAGGACGGCTTCGTGCCGTTCGAGGGATGGATCCAGGCGGCGCAGTTCTGGTTCTCGCACTGGGGGATGCCGGGGTGGTGGGGTCTCGTGGCGCTGGTGCTGCTCGTGGCCGGCGCGACAGCGGCGCTGCTGTTCGCCCCGTCGGTCCGTCGGCTCGGAGCCGACGTGCGGCTGTGGAGCGCCAGTTACCTGCTGTACTTGCTCGCGGTGTTCTTCCCACAGTCATCGACGTTCCGTCTGCTCCTGCCGCTGACGCCGCTGTGGGGTGCGGTGGTGCCGAGGCGGCGGGCGTATCGGTTCGCCGTCCTCGTGCTGTGCATCGCCGGGCAATGGCTGTGGATCTATCACGTGTATGCCCTGGGGAACACGTTCTGGCAGGTTCCGTGACCCGTTGTTCATGACGGATTCTTCCCAGCGGGCGCACAGGGTACCGGCCCTACCGATAAACTCGATGCATACCACCGAGGAAAAGGAGCCACGATGGCAGCGATGAAGCCGAGGACTGGAGACGGACCCATGGAGGCCGTCAAGGAGGGGCGCCTCATCATCGTGCGTGTTCCGCTCGAAGGCGGCGGCCGTCTGGTCGTCTCCGTGAACGACGCCGAAGCGAAGGAGCTTCACGACGTGCTGGCAGCCGTCGTGGATGCGGCCTGAGTCCTCTCCCGCTCCGGCGGGGACGATGGGGCGGCGGATCTCCGGATCCGCCGCCCCTTTCGCGTCAGTCGGTCTCGGCGACGCTGATCAGCTGGAGCAGTCCCTCGCCCGAGGACGAGATCGACGCCAGCACGGCCTCGGACTGCTGGGTCTCCTGGATGAGCGAGCGGTACCCGGCGGTCACGGCGTCGCGCTGCACCGGGTCGGCGACCTTGCCCCCGACGAGGATGCGGGGGACGAGGACGATGCCGCCGGTGCGCACCAGGCGCAGGCCGTGCTCGACGTACTCGATCACGTTCTCGGGGTCGGCGTCGACGAGGACGATGTCGTAGGAGCCCTCGTTCATGCGCGGGAGCACATCCGCTGCGCGGCCGGTGATGAACCGTGCGCGCGTGGTGGGGATCCGTGCTTCGGCGAAGGCCTGCCGCGCCGCGGCGAGGTGCTCCGGTTCGTTGTCGATCGACGTCAGCACGGCGTGCGGCGCTCCGCGCAGCAGCCACAGTCCGGACACCCCGGCACCCGTGCCGATCTCCACCATGGTGCGGGCGTTCACGGCTGCGGCGAGCAGGGCGTACTGCGAGCCGACCAACGCGCTGATGGGTGCCGCGCCGATCTCGTCGGCTCGGGCTCGGGCGCGGGTGATGGCATCCGGCTCCGCCGTGGCCTCGCGGATGTATCGCGCGTTGGCGTCGTGCTCGCTCATGGCGTCTCCCGTACTGCTGGTTTCCTTCAGATTAGGTGCATGCCGCGGTCTCGTCGGTCAGGCGCGGCGGGGTAGCCTGGAGCGATGGGGTTCGGACTCGACTTCGAGAAGCTGCTGGTGATCGGTCTGATCGCCGTGCTGCTGATCGGCCCTGAGCGCCTGCCGCACTACGCCGAGCAGTTCGCGAAGCTCGTGCGCCGGGGCGGAGAGCTCCTGCGCGACACCCGCAGCCGCGTGCAGGAGGAGATGGGCCCGGAGGTCGCGGACGTCGACTGGCGCAAGCTCGATCCCCGGCAGTACGATCCGCGCCGGATCATCCGGGACGCGCTGTTCGAGGACTCCGCGCCGGCGCCGATCGCGCCGTCGGCACCCGTCGCGGCGCCGGCGCCGACACCTCCTCCTGCCCCGCGCGTGATGCCGGTGTTCACCCGGACCAGCCCGCCGCCGTTCGACCCCGAAGCGACCTGACGACCGCCGGCCGTTCTCAGCCGATCTTCGCGCGCAGCCGTTCGAGATCGGCGTCGGTCAGCAGGAGGCGCGGGAGGGCGGTCATGGCGGAGGACCCGCGCAGCTGGAGCATGACGGCGTCCTGACCGGCCTTCATGCGCCGGAACGTCGAGTACGCGATCCGCGACGTGCCCTGGGCGCTCTCGACCCGGAGCTCGTCCTCGCCGACCCGGACCGACACGCTCGTCCCCGCCGGCATCGCCGCGGCGAGCGAGCGGCGCACGCTGGTCACCGTGAGGATCGCGTACAGCACCATGACGCCGGCGATGAGGGTCGGCATGACGATCATGCTCCCCGCTTCTGCCGGCGCCAGCGCCGCCGCGGTGCCGAAGGAGATCAGGGCGATGAGCAGCGCCGCCGCGAGCACGATCCACACGACGATCGACAGCGGGCGGGTGAGGACGAAGATCGTCGCGTCGCGGGACATGCGGGCCAGCAGGTCGCGATCGACCGGGACGTATCGGGGGGCATCGGTCACCCCTCCATTGTCGCGTGTGCGCGCGGTGGAGGGATCAGGCGGGGGAGAGGGGAAGCGGCCGTCCGGCCAGCCCCCTGCCTCTCGTCGTGATCCGCCGGGCGAGCGCGTCGATCGCGGCGGCCGCGGCATCCTCGGCGTCTGCGACGACGACCGGAGTCCCGGCATCCCCGCCGGCGCGCAGTGCGGGGCTGAGCGGGATGGAGGCCAGCAGGGCGACGGGCTCCTCGGGGGTGGACAGGGCGCGGGCGACCTCGGCGCCGCCGCCGGAGCCGAACAGGTCGACCACGGTCCCGTCCGGCAGTGCGAACGGCGCCATGTTCTCCACCACGCCGATCACCCGCTGTCCGGTCTGCCTGGCGACCAGGCCGCTGCGCACCGCGACCTCGGAGGCCGCGGCCTGAGGCGTCGTCACCACGATCACCTCGGCGTGCGGCAGGATCTGACCGATCGAGATCGCGATGTCACCGGTCCCTGGGGGCATGTCGATGAGCAGCACGTCCAGGTCGCCGAAGAACACGTCGGTGAGGAACTGCTGGACCGTGCGGTGCAGCATTGGGCCGCGCCACGCCACGACCGACTCGCCGTCGCGCAGGAACATGCCGATCGAGATCGTCTTCACTCCGTGGGCGACCGGCGGCAGCATGAGGTCGTCGATGCGCGTCGGCTGCGTCCCCGACGGGATGCCCAGAAGGCCCGGGATCGAGAAGCCGTGCACGTCGGCGTCCACCAGACCGACCGCGAGTCCCCGCTCGGCGAGGGCGACCGCGAGATTGGCCGTGACGGTGGACTTGCCGACGCCGCCCTTGCCGCTGGAGACCAGGATCACCCGTGTGAGGGAGTCGGGTCCGAAGGGCATCTGCCTGGCGGGGCGGCCGGCGCGCAGCTTCTCGGTGAGCGCCCTGCGCTCGTCGGGGGTCATGACCCCGACGGCGACCTCGACGTCCTCGACGCCGGGGACGGATGCCGCGGCGCGCCTGACGTCGGACTCGATGCGGTTCGCGGCCGGGCATCCCACGATCGTCAGGACGATCGCGACGTACGCGGTGGAACCCTCCAGGCTGATGTCCCGGACCATGTCGAGCTCGCCGATGGGCCGGCGCAGCTCCGGGTCGGAGACCGCCTCGACCGCGGCGCGGACGCGCTCTGCCGTCATCGGCGCGGCCGCCGCGTCGTGATCGGGCCGGTGCGCGGGGACGCGCCATCCGACGGGCTCTCCGCATCAGCCGACGGCCCGTCCTCGAGCTCGGCCAGCAGCGCCCTCAGCTCCTGGCGCAGCACGTCGCGTGTGACGACCTGGGCGTTGCGCTCCTCGAGCGACAGCCGCAGCGCCACGATCTCGCGCGCCAGATACTCGGTGTCGGCGAGGTTGCGCTCGGCGCGCTGACGGTCCTGCTCGATCTGCACGCGATCGCGGTCGTCCTGACGGTTCTGCGCCAGCAGGATCAGCGGTGCGGCGTACGACGCCTGCAGCGACAGCATGAGCGTGAGCGCCGTGAAGCCGAGGGCCGCGTCGTCGAAGCGCAGGTTCTCCGGCATGAGCGTGTTCCAGCTGATCCAGAGCACGCAGAACAGCGTGAGGATCAGCAGGAACGCGGGGGTGCCCATCGCACGGGCCACCCACTCCGTGAAGCGACCGAAGCGGTCGCGCGAGGTCGGCCGCTGCCGGGTCGTGGCTCGCCCGAGGGGGGCGTCGAGCGCGGTGCGCGCGTTCCTGGCCATCATCGGGCCCCCGAACCGGTCGCGGGTTCATCGATGTCGTGCGTCCGCCAGTCGTCGGGAAGCAGATAGTCCAGCACGTCGTCGATGCTGATGGCGCCGACCAGGCGGTGGGCGGCGTCCACGACGGGGAGCGACACGAGGTCGTAGCTGGCCAGCATGCGGGCGACTTCCGCCGCCGACGCGGTCACCGAGACGGGCTCCATGCTGTCGTCGACGATGGCCCCGAGGCGCTCATGCGGCGGGTAGCGCAGCATGCGCTGGAAGTGCACGACGCCCAGCAGCCGCCCGGTGGGGGTCTCGAACGGCGGGAGCGTGACGAAGACCGCGGCGGCCAGAGCGGGGTGCAGCTCATGCCGGCGGATCAGGGCGAGGGCCTCGGCCACCGTGGCGTCCGCGGACAGGATGATGGGCTCGGTGGTCATGAGGCCGCCGGCCGTGTCCGGCCCGTACGCGAGGAGCGTCCGGACGTCCTCGGCCTCCTCCGGCTCCATGAGCTCGAGGAGCTGTTCGAGGCGCTTCTTGGGCAGCTGGGCGAGCAGGTCGGCCGCGTCGTCCGGCTCCATCTGGTCGAGGATGTCGGCCGCGCGCTCGTCGCCGAGGCGGTCGAGGATGTGCACCTGCTCGTCCTCGGGCATCTCCTCCAGCGCGTCGGCGAGCCGGTCGTCCGGCAGCTCCTCCGCCACCTCGATCATGCGCTGCTGCGGCAGATCGAGCAGGGTGTTCGCGAGGTCGGCGGCGTGCAGCTCGGAATACGAGGCGACGAGCTGCTCGGCGGACTGCGCCTCACCGGGCGCGCGCTCCTCGGCGACCTCGTTCCAGGCGGCGAAGGCGGTCGGACCCTTGGCGAACGGCGAGGCGCTGGTCTTCGGCTTGCGCAGGAACAGCTGGGTGATGCTCCATTCGCCGAGCCGGTTCGGTTCGATCGCGACGTCCTCGATGACGGCGGAGCCGCCGCCGTCGACGAATGCGACCCTCCGACCGAGCAGTTCGGCCAGCACGCGCACCTCGCCGGGGCGCGGCTGGAACCGGCGCACGTTGATGAGCCCGGTCGTGATGACCTGGCCGGCGCGGATGGACGTGACGCGGCCGATCGAGAGGAACACCTGGCGACGGCCGGGGATCTCCACGACGAGGCCGATCACGCGCGGCGCGGCCGTACTTCGGTACACGATGACGACATCCCGGACCTTGCCGAGCCGGTCGCCCACGGGGTCGAAGACGGCGCACCCGGCCAGGCGCGCGACGAATACCCGTTGTGTGCTCACGCGTCCAGCGTAGTCCGCGGGCGCGGGCGAGCGGGGCCCACAGCTCCGGCCACGGACGCGCATGGAAGAATGGACGGATGAGCATGCTGAACCGCCCCGCAGACGGTGCCGAGGTCGGAGAGACCGTCGCCTCGATGCGCGAATACGAGCGCGCACAGAAGACGGTGTCGCAGCTCATCGCGGGCGAGGTCCCGGCAAGGGACATCGCGATCGTCGGCCAGGGGGTGCGCACGATCGAACGCGTCACCGGTCGGCTCGGCTACGCGGCCGCCGCGCGCTCGGGCGCCATCAACGGGCTGCTGATCGGCCTGCTCCTCTCCGCGATACTCGTGCTCGGCAATCCCGAAGCGCCCATCCAGCTCTTCGTCGCCTACCTCTTCATCGGCGTCGCGATCGGCATGATGCTCAGTCTCGTCACGTTCGCGATCGTCCGCCGCCGCCGCGACTTCGCGAGCGTCACGCAGATGGCCGCGGACCACTACGAGGTGACGGTCCTGCCGGCATCCCTCGCGAAGGCGCGCCAGGTGCTCGGCGGTCAGCGTCCGGCACCGGTGCGACCGCCGGTGAACCTCGACGAGCCGCCGCGGTACGGCGAGCGGATCACCCCCGGGCAGCAGGAGCAGGCAGCGGCGCCGTCCGGACCGGTCTCCGCGAACTCGGCGGCCTCGGCGACCGGTGGTCAGCCGGTCATCCCGCCGCGTCCCGCGGATCCGCGCCCGCGCTACGGCGAGCGGGTCCCTGGGGACGCCGCGGCGCCTGCCGACCCGAAGCCGGCCGCTCCTGCCGAGCCGAAGCCGGCAGCTGCCGCGGGATCCGAGCCCGTGTCGCCCGACGCCGCGGACGGCGAGGCTCCTGCTTCCTCCGCGGCACCGGCGAAGCCGGCCTCCGATGAGGCGGCCGGCGGCAAGCCCGCCGACGACTGAAATGGTCGACGAGCCGCTGCGGATCGAGGTGGCGCTGCCGAACGGCACCGCGACGGTTCCGGCATCCTGGGCGGAACCGGAGAACGACCCGGGACGGGGCACGGTCATCATCGCGCACGGCGCCGGGACGGGGATGGAACATCCCTTCCTCGTCGGACTCGCCGGGGCGCTGAACCAGTCCGGTTTCGCCGCCGTCCGCTTCGACTTCCCCTACCGCGCGCAGGGGCGGCGCATGCCCGGGCCGGCCGCCCACGCCGTCGCGGCCTGGAACGCCGTGCTCGCCGCGGTGCGGGCGCGGACGGAGGGGCCGGTGTGGGCTTCCGGACGATCCTACGGCGGCCGCATGGCGTCGATGGCCGCGGCCGAGGGCATGGAGGTGGACGGGCTCGTCTACCTCGGGTATCCGCTGCATCCGCCGGGACGGCCGGAGAAGCCGCGCGTCGAACACCTGCCGTCGGTTATCGCGCCCCAGCTGTTCGTCTCGGGGACGGTCGATCCGTTCATCCAGCCGCTGGAGCAGTTCGAGGAGGCCGTGGCGAGCTGCCAGGACGCACGCATCGCCTGGATCGACGGGGGAGGACACTCCTTCGAGGTGAAGGGGAACAAGCGCCCCGCGGCGATCATCGGCGCATCGCTGGCGCCACTCGTGGTGGACTTCGCCGCGACCGCGCGATGACGTCTGCGACGATGGTGGGGTGAGCCTCGACCGCATCGCCCTCATCTCGGACGTCCACGGCAACATGACGGCCCTGGAGGCCGTGCTGGCCGACATCGCGGAGCGCGGCATCCATCGGATCTTCAACCTCGGAGACACGGCAGGGAAGGGACCGCGGGGAGAAGCCGCGGTGCGGCGCTGCCGTGAGGTGTGCGAGGTGAACGTTCGCGGGAACTGGGACGACTTCCTGCGCTTCACTGCGGACGATGCGCCGGAGGAGATGCGCTGGTGGCATGCCGAACTGTCGGCGGAGAGCCTGGCCTGGCTCGGCGCCCTGTCGCTCAGCCACGACCTGGTGATGAGCGGGCGGCGCATCCGGCTGTTCCATGCGTCGGCGGAGAGCCCCCACACGCGAGTGCACTTCCACCACACTCCCGAGCAGTTCGCCGGCATGTTCGTCAACACCGAGATGACGGGAGACGGTCCTTCCCCCGATGTGGTCGGGTATGCGGACATCCACGACGCATACATCGAGTCCGTCGACGGGCGGACCCTGTTCAACGTCGGAAGCGTCGGGAACCCGCTGGACATCCCGCAGCCCTCGTACGTGATTCTCGAGGGCGTGACGGATGCCGAGGACCCGGCGCCCTTCGGCGTCCAGTTCGTGCGCGTGCCCTACGACGTCGAGGTCGAGATCGCGGTGGCCGAGGAAGTAGGGATGCCGACGCGCGACGTGTGGTCGGTGGAACTCCGGACGGCCGTGTACCGGGGGCAGCAGTGAGCGGCTTCCACCACGTCGAAGTGTGGATCGCGGATCGCTCCCTCGATGTGGCATGGGAGTGGCTGCTTTCGGCGCTGGGATTCGTCCGGGAGCAGGAGTGGTCCGAGGGGATGTCCTGGGCGGCGGGCGGTGCCTACCTGACGCTCACGACCTCGCCGAACCTGTCCGCCGCTGCGCACGATCGGCGCCGACCCGGAGTGAACCACCTGGCGTTCCGCGGCGGTGCGCCCGCAGCGGTGGATGCTCTGATGGCGGCAGCTCCCGCGCACGGATGGACGCCGCTGTACGCCGAGCGGTACCCGCATGCCGGGGGCGAGGACTACTACGCGGGTTGGCTGGAGAACGCGGCGGGATTCAAGGTCGAGGTCGTGGCGGAGTCCTGACGCGTGCCGAACTCCGGCAGACCGAGAGTCGGCGGGCCGCATCACCGGCGTTCTGGTCGATTCTGCAGGAGTTCGGTACACCCGGGCCGTCGCTTGTAGGGTGTCGGTCATGCCCCTCGCCCTCGTCACCGGTGCCGCCCGCGCAGACAGCATCGCCGCCGGCATGGTCCCCCGCCTGCGGGCGGACGGATGGGAGGTCGTGACCAGCGATCTCACTGATGCCGACCACCCGTGCGACCTGTCCACTCCGACCGGGCCTGAGGAGTTGGTCTCGACCATCGTCCGCGAGCACGGCGCGATCTCCGCACTCGTCCTCTCGCATGCGCACGACGTGCCGACCGGCATCCTCGACACGACGGCGGAGAGCTTCGACCGCCACGTCGCCGTCAACGCCCGCGCGAGCCTGCTGCTGATCGCCGCCTTCGCTCGGCAGATCCCGGAGGACGGGGGAGCGGTGGTGGCGCTGACCAGCGACCACACGACCGGCAACCTGCCCTACGGGGCGTCCAAGGGCGCGCTCGACCGGCTCGTGATCTCCGCGGCGCGCGAACTCGGCCCTCTCGGCATCTCGGCGAACGTGCTCAACCCGGGCCCGATCGACACGGGCTGGTTCCCGGACGGATTCGCCGAGACACTGCTGCCGGCGCACCCGCTCGGGCGCGTCGGGACCCCGGCCGACATCGCGGCGTTCGTGTCGTTCCTGGTGTCACCCGAGGGACGCTGGGTCTCCGGGCAGCTCCTGCACGCCGACGGCGGTTTCTCGGCCCGCTATTGAGCCGAGCGACGCCGTCAGGCCTGGACGCGCCGGATCCACTCCTCGACCTCGTCGGCCGTGCGGGGGATGCCCGCCGAGAGGTTCACGGGTCCGTCCTCGGTCATGAGGACGTCGTCCTCGATCCGCACGCCGATGCCGCGCAGCTCCTCGGGCACGGTGAGGTCGTCGATCTGGAAGTACAGCCCCGGCTCGATCGTGAACACCATCCCCGGCTCGAGGATGCCGTCGTAGTACATCTCCCGCCGCGCCTGGGCGCAGTCGTGCACGTCGATGCCGAGGTGGTGGGAGGTGCCGTGGACCATGTAGCGGCGGTGCTGTCCACCGGCATCCGCATCCAGCGCCTCCTCGGCCGTGACGGGCAGCAGGCCCCACTCCGCGACGTGTGCGGCGATGACCGACATGGCCGCCTCGTGCACGGTGCGGAACGGCACGCCCACCCGGGCCGCAGCGAACGCCGCGTCCGCGGCCTCGCGCACCGTCTCATAGACCCGTCGCTGCACGTCCGAGAACGTCCCGTTCACCGGCAGCGTGCGAGTGATGTCCGCCGTGTAGAGACTGTCGGCCTCGACCCCGGCATCCACCAGGATCAGGTCCCCGGGGACGACCGTCCCGTCGTTGCGCGTCCAGTGCAGGTAGCAGGCGTGCGGACCGGAAGCCGCGATCGTGTCGTATCCCTCGCCGTTGCCGTCCTCGCGGGCCCGGCGATGGAAGACGCCCTCGACGACGCGCTCGCCGCGTGCGTGCGCGGCGGCCTGGGGGAGCGCGCGGATGATGTCGTCGAAGCCCTGGGCGGTGATGTCCACGGCCCGACGCATCTCGGCGATCTCGTACTCGTCCTTCACGAGGCGCAGTTCGGACACCACTCGATCGAGGTCGGCATCGCCCAGTGCGACGTCGTCGTCTCCGGGCTGGAAGACGTGCAGGTGGTCGGTCGCGATGTCGAGATCCGCGGCGACCCCGGCGAGCGACGGGCGAGGCCCGATCCAGAACTCGCCCACCGTCGCGTCCGCGTAGAACTCGGTGGTGGTGCGGTCGGCGCGCTCGCGGAAGTACAGCGTGACGTCGTGCCCGGCGTCCGTCGGCTCGAAGACGAGCACCGAATCGGGCTCGGAGTCCGACGCCCACCCGGTGAGGTGCGCGAAGGCGGAGTGCGCGCGGAACGGGTAGTCGGTGTCGTTGCTGCGCTGCTTGAGGGAGCCCGCCGGGATCACCAGGCGCTTCCCGGGGAACGCCGCCGAGACCTTCGCGCGCCGCGCCGCGGCGAACGGCGCCTGCGCCCGAGGCGCGGGCAGCGATTCCGGGCGCTCGGCCCAGCCGGTCGAGATGCTGTCGAGGAAGCCCCGCGGGAACGGCTGCTTGCGGTTGGTGACCGGCGTCTTCGCCGCGTCCTCGTCGGTGGCCTGTGCGATCGTGTCGCTGGATCCGGTGCTCATGCGTCCAGTCTCTCACTCCTGCCCGCGACATAGGCTGGACGAGTGAGTCCCGAGAGCACCCCGCAGCGCCCGACCCCCGCCGTCACGATCCTCATCGACGCCGTCCTCGTCGTGGTGTTCTGCCTTCTGGGCGGACTGTCGCACTCGCTCGGCGAGCCGGATGCCGCGGCGCGCGTCCTCGCCTCCATCTGGCCGTTCCTGGCGGCGCTCATCGTCGTGCACGCCGTGGCGCTGCTCGGAGGGATCGACGCCGCTCGGGTCGTCCCCGGCATCCTGATCTGGGTCGTCACGGTGGCCGGCGGCATGGCGCTGCGCGCGCTGACCGGCCAGGGAACGGCCTGGGCGTTCGTCGTCGTCACGGCGATCGTGCTCGCCGTGTTCCTCGTCGGGTGGCGCGTGGTCGCGCTGCTCCGGCGCCGCCGGTCGCGCTGAATCAGCCGGCCGGGTCGAGCTGGACGACGAGACCGCGGTGGTCGCTGCCGTCGGCGTCGAGCACGACGGACCCCACCGGCTCCCAGTTCCTGCTCGCCATGATGTGGTCGATGGGTGCGCCGACGAGCTCCGGCAGGGACGCCGGCCAGGTGGCCACCGCCCCGTTGCCCGTCGCGGCGGCCGCGTCGCGGCAGTAGCCCATGTCGCCGCCGTCGACGCCCAGGGACGCCATGTGGTCGATCGTGGCGTTGAAGTCACCCGCGAGGATGAAGTCCCCCTCGGGACACTGGTCCGCGATCCACGCCAGATCGCTCTGCCAATGATCCATCGCCTCCGGGCGCGGCGCGACCGCGTGCACCGCGACGACGGTCGGACCGTCGCCGTCCACCGGCATCACGACCGCGCTCGGCACGGAGCTGGTGTTGCTGGACCCGTCCACGGAGGACTGGATCACGGAGTAGTCGCCCAGCTCAGGGGAGATCAGGATCGTGGTCTGCCACGCCTGCGGACCGTCCGGGATGTCCGGGTTGAACTGCACGTGATGGACCCACATCGGATGCCCCTGCTCGCGCAGCATCACGGCTATCCGCGCGCCGACGGACTCCGCCGTCTCGGGCAGCGCCACGATGTCGGCATCCTGTTCCAGGATCTCCGAGGCGATGTCCTCCGCCGGGATGGCTTCGCCTGCCGTGTTCCAGGTCATCACCCGCACGCTGCCCTCGGTGCGCTCCGGGAGCGCATCCGTGCCCAGGCCGCGGACGGCGCCGATCGCGATGGAGGCGCCGGCCCCGATGAGCGCGACGATCAGGATGGACGCCGCGAAGCCGCGCAGCGGCTTGGCGAACAGCAGCAGCAGCGCCAGCACGACGATGACCCCGTAGGCGAGTGCCACCGCACCCCGCACGGCGACCAGCTGCGCGAAAGGATATGTCTGCTCCAACCGGAAGAACTGCGGCCACACCAAGACCGCCGTCGCGATCGCGAACAGCACGGTCACCAGAATCCCCAGCACTCGGAACATCGCCTTCCAGCCTAGGTGCGCGGCCTGTGAATCCTCTGGCGTGCCGGGCCGCGTCTCGACACGGCGCGTCGCCCCGGCGCGAGCCCGTGCGTGCAGCGGGCGATACGCTCGGGGGATGAGGAGTGCCCAGCGGTTTGACGGTCCGAGCGACCTGCATCTGCACTCCAACCACTCCGACGGCACCCAGCCGCCTTCCGAGGTCGTGCGACAGGCGCACGCCCACGGCATCCGGACCCTCGCGCTCACGGACCACGACCGCACGACGGGGTGGGAGGAGGCCGGACGTGCCGCCGCCGAGCTGGGCATGACGTTCCTGCCCGGGATGGAGCTGTCCGCCAAGCATGAGTGGCGCAGCGTCCATGTGCTCGGATACCTCTTCGACCCCATCGATCCGGCGCTCGCCGCCGAGACCGACCGGATCCGCGGTGACCGCGTCGGCCGCGCCGAGCGGATCGTGCGCAACATCGGCCGCGACTACGACCTGCACTGGGACGACGTCCTGGCACAGACGACGCAGGACGCCACGGTCGGACGCCCGCACATCGCGGATGCGCTCATCGCCCGCGGCATCGTCCGTGACAGGGCCGAGGCCTTCGACGGCATCCTGCACCCCCGCGAGGGGTACTACGAGCCGCACTACGCGCCGGATCCGCTGACGGCGGTGCGCCTGATCACCCGCGCCGGCGGCGTCGCGATCATCGCGCATCCGGTCACCAGCGGGCGGGACCGGATGATGCCGCTCGCATTCATCGAGCGTCTGATCGCCGAGGGCCTGGGCGGATTCGAGATCGACCACCGTGAGAACACCGAGGACGGCAAACGGCTGCTGCGCTCGATCGCGGCGAAGCACGACCTCATCGTCACCGGGTCCAGCGACTATCACGGCGCAGGCAAGCCGAATCTTCCCGGAGAGAACACGACCGCCGACGACATGGTCGCGCGGATCATCGACCGCGCCACCGGCACGGCACCGCGATATCCCTGAGGCGCGACTGTCGGGGAACTCCCGGGTGACGACGATAGGTTCCGGGCATGCAGCGGGCGACTTCCCTCGAGCGGCGCATCGACGACATCGCCCATCGACTGCTGCGGGACGCCTCGGCGGGCGGCGTCCGCGCGGGGATCATCGAGTTCGCCGTGTTCGTGCTCAAGCAGGCCTGGGCCTGCGTCTTCGGTGCGGCGCTGCTCGCGGTGATCGTCGCCGCACGGCTCTGGTATCCGGACGACGCGGTGCTCGCCCGTAACGACATGCTGACGATCGCGGCGGTGCTGATCCAGGTCGCCATGCTCGTGCTCCGGCTCGAGACGGGGCGCGAGCTCTGGGTCATCGTGCTGTTCCACATCACCGGGACGGCGATGGAGATCTTCAAGACGGATGCGGGGTCGTGGGCGTACGCCGCGGACGGGATGCTGCGCATCGCCGGCGTCCCGCTGTTCAGCGGGTTCATGTACGCGGCCGTGGGCTCGTACATGGTTCGCGTCCACCGGCTGTTCGACCTCGGTTTCACGCGCTATCCCCGCCGATGGATCACGACCGTCGTCGCCGCGGGGATCTACTCCAACTTCTTCACCCACCACTTCTGGTGGGATGCCCGCTGGGTGCTGCTCGCGGCCGTCGTCCTGGTCTGGCTGCCGACGGTCCTGCACGCGCGGGTGTGGCGGCGCGTGCTCCGGCTCCCGCTGCTGGTCGTGTTCGCCGGCGTCGCGGTGGCGATCTACCTCGCCGAGAACATCGGCACGTGGGCGGGCGCGTGGGCGTATCCGGATCAGGTCGACGGCTGGCAGCCGGTGTCCCCGAGCAAGCTGGTCTCGTGGTTCCTGCTGATGATCATCTCGGTGGTCATGGTGACGTGGGTCTACCCGCCGCGGGAGCCTGCTCCGACTCTGCCGGAAGAGGACGAGGGGCGGATGCCGCAGCATCCGCCCCTCGATGGGAACTCTCAGGCGCCGGTCGCCGGTGCGGCCGGTGCGGAGCCGCCGCCCGAGCCGCCGCGGCGACGGCGACGACGACGGGCCGGAGCCGGCTTGCCGTCGTGATGCTCCTTGCCGGCGCCGTCGTGGGTGCCGGCGCCTTCGGCGGCGCGGTCGGCCGCCGGCGCGGACGCGGCGTGCTCGCTCTTGGTCTCGGTGCCCTCGGTGAACGTCGACCCGACGGGGTCGGCCGCGCGGCGACGGCGACGGCGGCGGCGCGTGGTGCCGTCCGAGGTGCCCTCCGCCGCGGCATCCGCAGCCTTCTCCGGACGCTGGCGCTGGGTCTTGACGGCCTGCGTCTTCGGCGCCGTCGTGAGGCGCCCCTTCGTGCCCTCCGGGATGTTCAGGTCGGTGTAGAGGTGCGGGCTGGACGAGTACGTCTCGACCGGCTCGGGCTGGCCGAAGTCGAGGGCGCGGTTGATGAGCGCCCACTTGTGCAGGTCCTCCCAGTCGACGAAGGTGACCGCGGTTCCGGTCTTGCCCGCGCGGCCCGTGCGACCCGCGCGGTGCAGGTACGTCTTCTCCTCATCGGGGATCGTGTGGTTGATCACGTGGGTGACGTCGTCGACGTCGATGCCGCGGGCCGCGACGTCCGTCGCGACGAGCACGTCGCGCTTTCCGGCCTTGAAGGCGGCCATCGACCGCTCGCGCTGCTCCTGTCCCATGTCGCCGTGCACGCCGCCGACGTTGAAGCCGCGGTCGCTGAGCTCGTCGACGAGCTTCTGCGCCGCCCGCTTGGTGCGGGTGAAGATCACGGTCTTGCCGCGGCCCTCGGCCTGGAGGATCCGCGCGATGACCTCATCCTTGTCCAGGGAGTGAGCGCGGTACACGACGTGCTTGATGTTGGCCTGGGTCAGGCCCTCGTCGGGGTCGTTCGCCCGGATGTGGATCGGGTTCGTCATGAACCGGCGCGCCAGCGCCACGATGGGCCCGGGCATGGTCGCGGAGAAGAGCTGCGTGTGGCGCTTCTCGGGGACCTTCTGGAAGATCTTCTCGATGTCGGCGAGGAAGCCGAGGTCGAGCATCTTGTCCGCCTCGTCCAGCACGACCTCGGTCGCGTTCGACAGGTCCAGCAGACGCTGGCCGGCGAGGTCGATGAGGCGCCCTGGGGTGCCGACGACGATCTGCGCCCCCGCCTTGAGCTGGTCGATCTGGCCCTCGTAGGCCTTGCCACCGTAGATCGCGACGACGCTGGTCGAGCGGTTGCTGGTGAGCAGATCCATGTCCTCGTACACCTGCACGGCCAGTTCGCGGGTCGGGACGACGATGAGCGCCTTGACGCCCGGCTCCGGGTTCTCGCCCAGCCGCTGGACGACGGGGATGCCGAAGCCGAAGGTCTTGCCCGTTCCGGTCTTGGCCTGGCCGATGATGTCCTGGCCGGGAAGACCCAGCGGGATGGTCTGCTCCTGGATGGGGAACGCGTCGACGATGCCCTTGGCGGCGAGAGCGTCGACGATGTCCTGATCGATGCCGAGTTCGGCGAAGGTTGTCACGATGTGATGTTGCCTGTCCGGCGGCCCGTGCGCGGGGCGCGCCACGTTTACGGATCCACGCCGTCTCATGTGCCACAGGCGCGGGGCCCTGCGTCCTGCGGCAGAGCGTGTCTCCAGCCTACCCGAGCACCCGCTCCGGACCGTCAGGCGGATGCTCGGCCGCCGGTCGGGTCGGTAGTCTGAAGTCCATGGTTCAGTGGTTCTGGCAGCGCAAGGCGCCGCGGCGCACGCTTACCCTGCGCAGCCGGGGCGAGGACTCCGGTGCGACGCGCGTCGACTTCGCCGAGCTGGCACCCGAGGAGGACCGCTTTCTCGGGCAGGCCGCCTACCTGCAGCTGGGGTACTTCGAGACGCTGACACGGCTGATCAGGGCGACGCCCGAGCTCAGCGAGAAGGAGGCGCTGTCGCGCGCGGCCGGCGCCGCCCTCGACAAGCACCGCGACATCGTAGACCTCATCGCCGAGCGCGGCGACGACCCGACCGAGCTGATGCTGCCGTTCCGCGAGCACCTGGATGCGTTCCGCCGCAAGACCATCGGCGCGCGTCCGCGCGAGACGCTGCTGGCGGTCTACATCACGGCGGGGATGCTGGACGACTTCTACCTCGCGCTCGCGGGGAGCTACGGCGAGACCGGCCGCCGCGTGGGGGAGATCCTGCGCCAGGACGACCACACCGAGGAGATCGTCGCGATCCTCACCGCGACGATCGAATCGGATGCCGAGTGGCGGTCGCTGCTGTCGATGTGGGCGCGCCGGCTCGTCGGCGACACGCTGCTCGTGGCGCGCTCAGCGCTGCGACCGGAGCGCCTCGTCGTGGACGACGACCGGATCGAGCCGGTGTACACCGAGCTGATGGGCGCTCATGCGCGCCGGATGGACGCGATGGGCCTCGCGGCCTAGCTGCCCGCGTCCCTCGCCCGCGAGCGCCTTCGCGAGAGCGCCTTTCCGCGAGCGTCATTCCGCGAGACTTGGCTTGCGGGGTGAGACTTGGCGCACTGACGCAAGTTTCGCTCTGCAAGCCAAGTCTCGCGGGATGCGTGGGGCAGGATGCGAGGGCGCGGATGCGGCGCGAGGCGACGAGGCTAGATGCCGAGAGCGGCCTTCTGCGCGGCATCCGACCGGCGGCGTGTCGCCGTGAGCCCGAGCGTCGCGAGGGCGGCGAGCAGCAAGCCGCCGCCGATGCTCGCCAACCACAGCCAGATGCTGTCCTCGCCGACGCCGGCCCATTGCATCCCGGTGTAGACCAGAGCCGCGACGGCCGTGGCGATCCCGGGCGTCACCACCACCCCGCGCAGCGCGCGTTCGGGCATCAGGAAGTGCAGGGCGATGCCCAGGGCGCACGCGGCGATGAGTGCGAGAAGGATGTACATGTCAGGCGACGAAGCCGACGCGGCGCGATTCCTCGGTGCCGAGTTCGATGTAGGCGAGGTTCGCCGTCGGCACGATGTACGCGCTGCCCTTCACATCGCTGAAGCTGAGGTGCGTGGCGCTCTGCTCGAGCGCCGAGGCCACCTGCGAACGCACCTCGTCGGGGCTGGAGGAGGTCTCGAAGTTCAGCTCACGGCCGGTGTTGACGATGCCGATGCGGATTTCCACGCGTGCTCCTTGAAGTCGGGGACTGAGGCAACTCTACCCCGCGCCCCGGGGGCGGGATCGGGGTGACCGCCGGTTTCGCCCACGGCGCACACGCCGGTGTCGGCGCGCCGCGTTAGCGTGGAGACATGACCGAGGATGCCGCGCAGACCGCCGTGATCGAGGCGCCCGCCGATGCATCCGCCGTCGTGATCGGCTCCCCGGGCACCGGCAAGACCCGCACGCTGATCGCCCGGGTCTCGATGCTCCTCGAGCAGCGGGGATTGCCGCCCGAGTCGGTGCTCGTGCTGACTCCCAGCCGGCAGGCCGCGACCCAGCTGCGCGACGCTGTAGGCGTGCGCACGCGGCAGGCGACCCCGGGCCCGCTGGCCCGGTCCCTGGCCTCGTTCGCCTTCCAGGTCGTGCGCGGGGCGACGGTGCACGCCGGGTACGAGCCGCCGGCGCTGCTGACCGGAGCCGACCAGGACCGCATCATCGCCGACCTCCTCGAAGGGGATGCCGCCGACGAGCGGGACGGGGCCGCATCGCGCTGGCCGGACCAGCTGAGTCCGGCGATGCGCGCGTCGAAGGGGTTCCGTTCGGAGCTGCGCGCGTTCCTCGCCGAGTGCACGGAACTCGGCGTCGGGCCCGACGAACTGCGCGCGTCCGACGACGAGGTCTGGCGCGCGGTCGGCGACTTCCTGTCCGAGTACCGCCGCGTGCTCGCGGGCATGCGTTCCGCGCACCGCGACATCCCCGACCTCGTGAGCGAGGCGGCCGCTCTGCTGCGCGAGGCCGATGCCGCCGTGCTCGGCCCTCTCGCCGCATTGCGCGTCGTGCTGATCGACGATGCGCAGGAGCTCACGCGCGGCGGCGTCGAACTCGTGCGGGCGATGCGCGCGCGAGGGGTCGCCGTCTTCGCCTTCGGCGACCCCGACATCTCGTCCGGAGCGTTCCGGGGAGCGACGCCCCAGCTGTTCCACGATCTCGCCTCGGTCCTCGAGGAGGTGCACGTGCTGGACGCCCCGCACCGGCAGACGCCCGCCCTGACGATGCTCACGCGCACGGTCACACAGGCGATCGGCGTCGCCGGACGCGTCGACCACCGCCGTGCGCCGGTGCCCGTGGACGACGACGGGGCCGTCTCGACGTTCATGGCGTCGTCGCCCTATGAGGAGTTCGACCGGATCGCGGGCGTCCTGCGGGACTGGCATCTGAGCCACGGCATCGCCTGGAGCGACATGGCCGTGATCGCGCACGACACCCGTCAGGTCGCGGCGCTGGAGACCGAGCTCGCGGCGCGTGAGGTGCCCACGCGCGCCGCCGGGGTGCAGCGCCCGCTCGGCAGCGAGGGCGTCGTGCGCGACATCGTCGGGATCGTGCGTCTCGCGCTCACCCCGCCGGCGGAGCGCGAGATCGATGCCCTGACCGAGGCGCTGCGCACGCCGTTCGGTGGCATGGACGCCGTGGGGCTGCGCCGGTTGCGCGCGCGGCTGCGCCATCTCGAGCTCGCCGACGCGGGCTCGACGCCGGCCGCAGAGCTACTGCGCCAGGCGATGATGCACCCGGCGCAGCTCGACCGCATCGATGCGCCGGAGGCCAGGGCCGCCGATCGGTTCGCGGCGACGCTCGCGGAGGTCGCGGCCGCCGCCGACGCGGGAGAGACCATCCACGAACTGCTCTGGCGGGTCTGGGACCGCGCCCGCGGGCTGGACGGCGCGCGGCTCGAGCGATCCTGGCGCATCGCGGCCGAGCAGCCCGGCGGCGGCGAGACCGCACGGGCGCTGGACAGTCTGGTGGCGCTGTTCGACGCCGCGAAGCGCTTCGTGGAGCGCTCGCCGGAGGAGAAGCCGGCCGTGTTCATCCACGACATCCTCGACAGCGAGGTCCCCGAGGACACCCTTTCCACGCCGGACCGGCCCGGCCTCGTGACGCTCCTGACGCCGGCGACCGCTCTGGGCGGCGAGTTCGAGGCCGTCATCGTCGCCGGTGTGCAGGACGGCGTGTGGCCGAACGTCCGCCTGCGCGGAGGGATGCTGGGGACCTGGCGTCTCGCGGACGCCGTCACGGCGGCCCGCGCCGGCACGACTGTGCCCGCGCCCGGAGTGCTGGATCGCCGCCGCACCGCGCTGCACGACGAGCTGCGGCTCTTCGTGCGCGCCCTCTCTCGAGCGCGATCCCGACTGCTCGTCACGGCGGTGGACGACGACGACGCGACCCCGAGCGGGTTCTTCGCGTTCCTCCCTCAGCCTGACGCTCCGCATCTGCACCCCTCGGCTGAGCATCCGCTGACGCTCCGCGGTCTCGTGGCGCGTCATCGGCGCGTGCTGACGACGTCGACGTCGGCGCTCGCCCGCGAGGAGGCCGCAGGACAGCTCGCGATCCTCGCGGACGAGGGCGTCCCCGGTGCGCATCCCGACGAGTGGTACGGCGTGACCGCGCCGTCCACGCTTGCCCCGCTGCACGATCTGTCCGTCGACGCGGCGCGGGTCTCGCCCTCGCGGATGGAGTCGTTCGAGGAGTGCGAACTGAACTGGGTCGTGTCGGCACTGGGTGGTGACACGATCCTCCCGCCGTCCGCGGGAATCGGCACGATCGTGCACGAGGCGATGGAGAAGGTGCCGGACGGCGATCTCGAGAGCATGCGCGCGATCCTCGCCGAGCATTGGCCCGAGCTGGACTTCGAGACGGCATGGATCGGCCGGAAGGAGCGCCGGAGGGCGGATCAGTACATCGACCGTCTGCACTCCTACCTGTCCGACGTCACCGCGGACGGCGGGCGCGTGCTCGCCGGCGAGGTCGAGTTCCGCTTCGCCGTCGACCTCGAAGAGGACACCGAGGTCGCATCGGAGACCGGGACGGCGCCGGCCGTGCACGGACTCACGGCGGACTCCGGTCCTCACCCGCATCGTGCGGTGGTGCACGGGTTCATCGATCGCGTGGAGGCGTATCCGCCGGGCGGCGGGGAGCACGCCAAGGCCCGCGGCCAGAGATGGGACCGAATGGCCCCGGGCACAGAAGAAGGACGGGTCGTGGTCGTCGATCTCAAGACAGGCAAGTACGAGCCCGAGAACGAGCAGAAGGTCGTCGATCACGCGCAGCTCGCCGCCTACCAGATCGCCGTGCAGCAGGGCCTCATCGACGGCGCCGATCCCGCGGCGCTCACGGGAGCGCGTCTGGTGCTCGTGGCCAAGACACTGTCCGGCAGCGAATACCGCGTCGCCCACCAGCACACGCTCGACGGCGAGGCGCGCGCCCGGTTCCTGAACCGCATCGCGGACGCCGCGCGCGGCATGTCGGCGAGCAGCTTCACGGCGCAGACCGAGGCGCACTGCGCGGACACGCAATGGCGGGTGCAGCCCTGCCGCATCCACACCGTCCCGGCGGTGAGCGCATGAGCACGATCTCCACAGAGGAACCCATGCTGGACGCCTCCGCCGACTGGCCCGATCCTGGAAACGGGATCTCGGCGACCGACATCGCCGCCGCCCTCGGGCTGCCGGCGCCGACGGTCGCCCAGCAGCGCGTGATCGAGGCGCCACCGGCCCCGGCCCTCGTGGTCGCGGGCGCGGGCAGCGGGAAGACCGAGACCATGTCGGGGCGCGTGGTCTGGCTCGTGGCGAACGGGCATGTGCGCCGCGACGAGATCCTGGGTCTCACTTTCACGCGCAAGGCGGCCGGCGAACTCTCCGAACGCATCGGGGCGCGTCTGGCCCTGATCGACGAGTACGGCCGGCGAGGCCTCCTGCCGCATCTTCCCGAGATCGTCGCCTCGGGGGCGCTCATCCGGGTGGATGCCGCGGCCGCCGGACCCCAGCGCGATCTCGTCCGTCGGCAGGTGCTCGACGAACTCGGCGAGCGCTTCGGGGTCGCCGGGGCGCCGCCCGCGGCGCGCAGCGCGGAGGACCTCCTGATCCGCCCCCGCGTGTCGACGTACAACGCGTTCGCCGATGCCATCGTGCGCGAGCACGCGGCGCGCATCGGTCGGGACCCCGACGTGGCGATGCTCAGCCAGGCGGCCTCCTGGATGCTGGCCCGCGAGGTCGTGCTGCGGGCGGATCTCCCCGAGCTCGAGGAGATCGACCGGGCGGTCGGGACGGTCGTGGACGCCGTGCAGCGTCTCGCCGGGGACGCGCTCGACCATCGCGCCGATCTCGACCGCGCCGACCGGATCGCCCTCCGGCAGGCTGAGCAGTTCGCTCCGTACACGAGCGGGGGCACGGGGGACATCGACAAGGCAACGGCGAATCTGCTGGCCCTTCCCACCCTCACGGCGCTCGTGCGCGAATACATCGCCGAGAAGCAGCGCCGCGGCGTGCTGGACTTCGCGGATCAGGTGGCCGGCGCGTTCGACATCGTCGAATCCTCTCCCGACGTGCGCGCCGAGCTGCGTGAACAGCACCGCGTGGTCCTGCTGGACGAGTACCAGGACACCTCGGTGATCCAGACCCGGTTCCTGGCAGCCGTGTTCCGCGACTCGGCGGTCATGGCGGTGGGGGATCCGCACCAGTCGATCTACGGCTGGCGCGGCGCGAGCGCCGACAATCTGTACGCCTTCTCGCGCACCTTCGCCGGATCCGTTCCCGCCGTCACCTACAGCCTCATGACGAGCTGGCGCAACGATTCCCGCATTCTCGACGTCGCGAACCGCGTGCTCGAACCGCTGCAGCGGCCCGGCCTCGACGTGCCTCCTCTCGAGCCGCGACCCGGCGCCGGATCCGGAGAGGTGCAGGTGCGCTTTCCGCTCACCGTCGACGACGAGGCGGTGGCGGTGGCCGACTGGTTCGCCGACCGACGCGAGGCGCACGGGGGTCCGAAGCCGCACACCGGAGCCGTGCTGTTCCGCTCCAAGCGGCACATGCAGACCTTCGCGGCCGCGCTCGCCGCGCGGGGCATCCCTCATCGCATCCTGGGGCTCGGCGGTCTGCTGGCCACACCCGAGGTGGTCGACGTCGTCTCCGTGCTGCGGGTGATCCACGACCCCAACGCCGGCTCGTCGCTCATCCGGCTCCTCGTCGGACCGCGGTTCGCCGTCGGCGTCGCGGACATGGCCGCGCTGTACGACCTGGCAGCGGAACTCTCGCGCCGGGACAGCGGCCTGCTCCCGCTCCCGGACGACCTGCGTCAGCGCATCCGCTCCTCGCGCGGCGCCGACGAGGCGGTGTCGATCATCGACGCGGTCGATGTCGTGCGGAGTCTGCGCGACGACTACCGGCTCCTGGAGAGCATCACGCCCGAGGGGCGGGCGCGGCTGCGCGCGGCGGGGGAGATGCTGGAGCGGTTGCGTCGCGCCGCGGCGCAGCCGATCCCCGAGCTCATCCGCCTCATCGAGACGGAGCTGCGGCTCGACATCGAACTCGCCGCGAACGAGACCCGGGGCCCTGCGCGCGTCGCATCGACCCAGTTGCGTGCGTTCGCCGACGAGGTGCGCGCGTTCCTGGCGGCGGACGACCGCGGCACGATCGGGAGCCTCATCGCCTGGCTCGACAAGGCCGAGAGCACCGACGAGCTCATGCCGCGCCCCGAGCCGCCCGAGCCCGGCGTCGTCCAGTTGCTCACCATCCACGGATCGAAGGGGCTGGAGTGGGACGCGGTGGCGGTGGTCCGGATGGTCGACGACGAGCTGCCGTCGCGACCGACGGACACCTCGGGGTGGTTCGGGTTCGGAGTGCTGCCCTTCGTCCTGCGGGGTGACGCCGACGCTCTGCCTCGCTTCACCTGGATCCCTCCGGCTGAAGAGGAACTGGATCCCGTGAAGCGCAAGAAGGCCGGGGTCGCCTCGCTGACGAGCTCGAGCAAGACGAACCCGGGCGCGCTCACCGTGTTCAAGGATCGGTACCGCGAGTATCAGAAGCAGGAGGAGCGCCGGCTGGCCTACGTCGCCGTGACCCGCGCCCGCACGGATCTGCTGCTGACGGGGGCGCACTGGGCCGGGCAGAAGAGTCCGCGCAAGCCGTCGCCCTATCTGCTCGAGGCGCTGGACGTGCTCGGTTCCCCGATCCCGGGGGAGCCGGGCGAGGAGAATCCGTACGACGGCCCAGGGAAGACCACCCGGTGGCCGCTGGACCCGCTCGGCGCGCGACGCACCGCGGTCACGGCCGCGGCTGAGGCCGTGCGCGGAGCACGGGAACGCCGGTCCCTGCTCGAACCGACCCCGGAGCTCGCGCGCCTGCTGGCGGAACGCGCCGCGCGGCAGGTCGGCGCGGTCGCCGATGCGCCCACGCGTGTGCCCGCGTCGCGGTTCAAGGACTACGTGACCGACTACACCGGCACGGTGCGCTCGCTCGCGCGACCCATGCCGGAGCGTCCCTACAGGCAGACGCGTCTGGGCACGCTGTTCCACGCCTGGGTCGAGCACCGATCCGGGCTCGTCGGAGCGGGCACCGCTCCGGATGCCGCGCTCTGGGAGCGTGATGAGGAGGCTCCCGAGGCGGACGAGGTCTCCGCGGCCGATCAGGCCGACATGTCGCGGCTCCAAGAGATCTTCGAGCGAAGCGAATGGGCGCCGCTGCAGCCCATCGCCGTCGAGATCGAGATCGACTTCGCCCTCGGCGCGCCCGCGGCGGGAACTTCCGCCGGGGGCGAGCACATCGTCATCTGCAAGCTCGACGCCGTCTACCGACGCGCCGATCGCGGCGGGCGCATCGAGATCGTCGACTGGAAGACCGGCAAGGCGCCCCGCACCGCGGCGGAGAAGGAGGAGCGGATGCTGCAGCTCGCGCTGTACCGGCTCGCTTATCACCGCCGGTTCGGTGTGCCGCTGGACGAGATCGACGTCGCCCTCTACTACGTGGCGGACGACCTCGTGATCCGCGGCGACCGGATCTATTCGGAGGAGGAGCTGGTCCAGCGCTGGAGCGCGGCGCGAGCCGCGCGCTGAGCCTCGTCCACACCGTCGCCCTCCGGGCGCTCACGCTCGCGAGCGTCGGGCGAGGTCGGTTCCGCCTCGTCGCGCGGCCGCAGGTCGGAGTCGGAGATGTCGGTGAGATCGGCCGTGGCATCGGCGTCGCCGACCGGCTCGGACTCCGCGTTCTCCAGCCAGAGATCCCCCGGGTTGTAGGCATCCGTCTGCATCGACGTGTCGACGCCGGAAGCCGCCTGCTCCGGGACGCGATCGAGGGCGTCCAGGGCGGAGTCCACCCCGTCTCCGCCACGTTCGGCGATCACGGCCAGATCGTCGCCGCGCAGGCCCTCGGCGAGGGAGTCCAGCAGCGCGGCGGCGTCGTCCACGATGTCGGGGCGGTGCAGGGCGTCTCCGTGCACGAGCCACCGCGCGAACTCGAGTTCGGCGAGCAGGCGTGCCCGGACGCCGATCGCGGCGTCGGGGGCGCGACCGGATGCCGAGGTGTACGCGGCCTGCACATCGGCCGCGGCATCCGGGGCCGCCGACAGCCAGGCCAGATCGACCGCGGGATCCCCCAGGGACAGGGCGTGCCAGCCGACCACGCCCGTCACTCGGGGGCCCTCCTCCGGGTCGTCGGCGAACAGGAAGGACGTGGACTGGGCACCGCCCAGAGTGACCGCCGATTCGAATCGCCACAGTTCGTCGTCGTCTGCCGCCTCGCGCCACCGGACGGTCAGCCGTGCGGGAACCCGTCCGGTGGAGGCCGCCCGGTCGACGAGTCCGCGGATCTCGGTGCGCACATCCTCGGCGGTGCGCGCGGGAAGCCCCGCTCCGCGGACGACGGATGCCGGGAGGGCATGGACGGCCGCGATCGCCTGTCCCATCGAGACCGCAGCTCCCCGTCCGGCGGGGACGTCGGCCGCCTCGACGAGGAAGCCGTCCAGGAGTTCGGTCACCAGGGCGCGGGAGTCCCCGAGACGGGTCTCGCCGATGTACTCCGGGGCCCGGAACGGCAGCATGGCACGGGCACCGGCGGTCAGTGCGCGCAGCGCCAGGGCCTCAGCGGCCAGTTCGCGCGCGGTCTCGTCGTCGTCGGCGACGCGGATCGCCAGCTCGCGCCCGTCGGCCAGGGTCGCGACCGCGGAATCGAAGCGTCCGTCGCCGGCGGCCGTGAGCGGGCGCGCACCGGTCACCTCCGCTCCGGGCAGTGCCGCTGTCACCGCCGCCGCTAGAGTGAATGCAGAGCGTGCCATGCCCCCAGGGTAGGTCGGCCGCCGGTCCCATCCGTCCACGCCACGCCCGGAGAGGGGGAGTCGATGACCCTCGGTCGCGCCCTGTTCGACCGCGCCGCCCACCTGCGCGACGTGCCGGGGATCCTCGACGCGCTGCGGGCGTCCGAGGAGGTCGAGGTCGTCGTCGTCCGGGACGGTCGGGCCCGCGTCGCCGACGGCGCTCTCGTCACGACCACGCCGGCCGAGGTCGGCGAAGCGCAGTGGGCGCTGCTCGGCCGCCGCCCCGCGGGCACGCCGCTGCTCGTGGCCGCGGTCGACGCGCCCGCCGAGTCGATCGACGCCGCCCCGGCCGAGACATGGCTGGGTCTGCGGGACACGGGCGGGATGCTGGACGAGCTCGACACCGAGATGCTCGTCGAGGCCGTCACGCTCGCCGGATGGCTGCGCGACGCACGGTACTGCCCGACGTGCGGAGTCGCGATGGAAGTGCGCCAGAGCGGCTGGTCGCGCCTTTGCACGGAGTGCGACCGCGAGCATTTCCCCCGGACAGACCCCGCCGTGATCGTCGCGGTGGAGAGCGAGGACGGCCAGGCGCTCCTGCTCGGCGCGAACGCGCAGTGGAACGGTCGGATGTACTCCTGCTTCGCCGGATTCGTCGAAGCCGGGGAGTCGCTGGAGACCACGGTCCACCGGGAGATCGAGGAGGAGGCCGGGGTGCGGCTCAGCGCGCTCCGGTACATCTCCTCGCAGGCGTGGCCCTATCCGCGATCGCTGATGATCGGATTCCGGGCGACCGCGAGCGCCGAGCGCGCCGCCCGCCCCGACGGCGAGGAGATCATCGACGTGCGGTGGTTCACGCGCGCCGAGATCGGTTCGGCGCTGGCCGGAGACGGGCCGGTCGGCCTGCCGGGGCCGGCCTCGATCGCGCGCGCTCTCATCACCGACTGGTACGAGGATCGCGAGCGGCCTGACCGGGCCGAGCAGGCAGGCCAGGGCGCGCAGGCCGCGCAGATCGACGTGGCCGTGCTGAGCGAGCGGAGCGAGTCGAAGTGAGCGCGCTCGACGCGCTCGACGAGCGGCAGCGCGAGGCGGCATCCGTGCTGCGCGGACCCGTCGCCGTGCTCGCGGGCGCCGGTACCGGCAAGACTCGCGTGATCACGCACCGCATCGCGCACGGCGTCGACACCGGTGCCTACTCGCCGTCCCGCGTCATGGCGGTGACCTTCACCGCGAAGGCAGCGGGTGAGCTGCGCGGGCGCCTGCGGGCTCTCGGGGCCGTCGGCGTCTCGGCACGGACGTTCCATGCGGCAGCTCTCGCGCAACTGAACTTCTTCTGGCCGACCCTTACGGGTTCTCCCGCGCCGAGCATCGTGGACAACAAGGTGCGCGTTCTCGGTCAGGCGGCTGATGCCTTGCGTCTGCGTCTGGACCGCGCCACGCTGCGCGACGTCGCGGGCGAGATCGAATGGCGCAAGGTCTCGATGATCGGCATCGATCAGCATGCGACCCTCGGTCGCACGGTCGGCGGAGTCACGGTCGAGCAGCTCGCCGACCTGCAGCGCGGTTATGAAGTGCTCAAGGACGAGCGTCATCAGCTCGACTTCGAGGACGTGCTCCTCGCCTGCGCCGGGATGCTCGAGGCGGAGAGCCGGGTCGCGGCCTCGGTGCACGAGCAGTACCGTCACTTCACGGTCGACGAGTACCAGGACGTCTCGCCGCTGCAGAACCGGCTGCTGGAGCTGTGGCTGGGCGACCGGCGCGATCTCTGCGTGGTGGGCGACGCCAGCCAGACCATCTACTCGTTCGCCGGCGCCGACCAGCACTACCTGCTGGACTTCGAGCGGCGCTACCCGGATGCGACCATCGTGCGGCTCGAGACGAACTACCGCTCCCAGGCGCCGATCCTCGCGGCGGCGAACGCGCTCATGCGCGGGCGGCCGGGAGCCCTCGAGCTCATCCCGGCGCGTGAGGCGCTCACCGCCGAGTCGCCGTCCGTGACGGCTTACGATTCCGAGACCGAGGAGGCCGAGGGGATCGCGCGGCAGATCGCCGCACGCATTGAAGACGGGGTCCCGGCATCCGACATCGCCGTGCTGTACCGCGCCCACGCGCAGTCGGCGGCGATCCAGCAGGCGCTCGCGGGCCAGGGCATCGCGACCACCGTGCTCGGAGGCACGCGGTTCTTCGACATGCCCGAGGTGCGCCAGGCGGTGCTGGCCCTGCGGGGAGCCGCCGTCGCGCCGACCGAACGCGACTTCCTCTCGAACGTGCGCAAGGTGCTGCGCGAGCTCGGTCTGTCGGAGGAACCGCCGGCCGCGGGCGGCGCGCAGCGCGACGGCTGGGAGGCCAGGCTCGCACTTCTGCGTCTCGCCGAGGAGGCGGCGCCGGGTACCACGCTGCGCTCCTTCGCCGACGCGTTGATGGCCAGGGCGAAGGACCAGCACGAACCCACCCTGCGCACCGTCACCCTCTCGACGCTGCACGCCGCCAAGGGCCTGGAATGGCCGCACGTGCACGTCGCAGGCTGGGCCGAGGGAGCGCTGCCGATCTCGTACGCGACCGACTTCGAGGCGATCGACGAGGAGCGGCGTCTCGCCTACGTCGGAATCACGCGGGCGGGGCGCAGCCTCACGCTGTCCTGGTCTCGGGCAGCCGGACGCGGGCAGCGGTCGGCGTCCCGGTTCCTCGCTGAGATCGGAACGACGGCTCGCGGCACCGGCATTCTGCGTGAAACCGCACCGAGCGCCACTGCCGGCTCCCGTCGGCGCTGAGCCGCACCATCGCCGATTCTGTTCCGGAGTCCTCCGTGGCCGGCATGCGCAGCAGACGCGCGACGAGGCCGGCCGCCTCTGCGACCAGCGCGCGGGGGATCGGGGAGTCGTCGCGTCCCACCAGCTGGCAGTGCAGCAGCGGCCACGCGGGATCGCGGTCGCGATCGTGGCCGTCGCGGCACGCCAGGCACGGTGTCCGCCCGGGGACCACGAGAGGGCCTGCGCTGACCCCGGCGGCGTCGAACGACACCGGCAGATGGGCGATGTCCTCGCGCAGGTAGGGGTTGAGCTGCGCGGCAGCGGCGGCGCCATGGACGAGCACGACGCCGACAGCGGCAGGATCCCGGCGGCTCGCCTCCGCGACGCCGAAGTCCGCGAGGGCCTCCAGCATCCGCACGCCCACGCGCGAGTCCGAGATGTTGACGCTCTCCGTCCACACGGTCGGCGGCGGGGGATCCTCGGTCCGCAGCACCGGACGGAGCGCGTCCAGCAGCGCTCGCGCGTCGAGCCGCGGAGCGCCGAGCGCGTGCGCGACCACGTCGAACGAGTTCAGAGGGATGCCCGTGCACAGGCGGGAGACGAGCCGCTCCACCCAGGGTTCGTCGGCGCGGACGCGGACGTCCCCGGGTACGCCGAACTGCAGCGTCTCCCCATCGCGCCACAGCGGGGCGAACTCGGGAGCGATCCTCGTGAGGACGGCGGACGAACGCGGCATGCACCGATTCTCATCGCCGGGGCGACGCCCGTGGGCTCTGAGGACGGATCCGTGGAGAACTCCGCAGCCGTCAGCCCCTGTGCAGAGCGGGTGCTCAGACCGGCGTCTCTCCGTGTCCCGTGCCCTCGCCGTCGTCCTTCGACGGCCGCTCCGTGGACGGTCGATCCTCCGCCCCGCCGCCGGTCGCTGCATCGGTCCCGATCTCGCCCTCGGTCGAGCTGAAGTCGTCGCCGTCCAGCAGTCGCGCCAGCGCCTCATCGAATTCGTCGGCGGGCGGCTCCTCTCCGCGTGCCGACGCCTGCAACCGGGCGATCAGCGCAGACGGGTCGTCGATGTCCGCGGCATCCGGCATGAGGTCGGGGTAGTCCCACAGTGCGTCGCGGGCGGCGACGCCGACGGCGTCGGTGACGGCGCGCCACATCGCTGCCGCCTCGCGCAGACGGCGGGGGCGCAGCTTCAGGCCGACCAGGGCACCCAGGGCGTCTTCGGCGGGTCCGCCGACCGCGCGACGGCGTCGGGCGGCCTCGGCGATGCGCAGGCCGTCGGGAAGGCGCGACGTGGCCTCGGCGGTCACGACGTCCACCCAGCCGTCGATCATCGCGATGATGTTCTCCAGCCGCGCGAGCGACTCGCGCTGCGCCTCCGTCTGAGCGGGCAGCAGTGCGCCGCCCTCGATCGCGGCGCGCAGCTCCTCCGGGTCGGACGGGTCGAGCCGGCTCGCGACGTCCTCGAGGGCGTCGACGTCGACCGTGACACCGCGGGCGAAGTCGGTGATTTGGCTCATCACGTGCAGGTGCAGCCACTTCGCGTGCCGGTAGAGACGCGCGTATGCGAGCTCGCGCGTCGCCAGGTACAGCGCGATCTGGTCCTCAGGGATCTCCAAGCCCTCGCCGAACGCCGTGAGGTTCTGCGGGATGATCGCGGCGGTGCCCGCGGGGAGCACGGGGATGCCGACGTCGCCGCCCGAGACGACCTCGAGCGAGAGGTTGCCGAGCACCTGTCCGAACTGGGCCGCGAACACCGAGCTGCCGAGCCCCCGCATCAGACGCCCGGCGCCCTGGACGACCTGGCGCATCTCCTCGGGCACCTGCGTGTCCAGCGCGCTGGTCAGAGCATCCGCGATGCTCGTCGAGACGGGGTCGGCGATCTCCTTCCAGACGGGAAGGGTCTCCTCGACCCACTCGCCCCGGGTGAGCACGCGGGGCGCGTCCGCGAGCTCCGAGATCGTCGTCGCCTCGCCCAGCCACAGGTTCGCCAGGCCGAAGGCGTCCGCGAGCGAGGTGCGCGAGCCGTCCGTGATGCCGAGGCCGTCCCGGTTGGCGATGTGCAGCGCCCGGCGCAGAGCGTTCTCCCATGGATCGCCGCCGAAGGCGCCCTGGAGTTGGGACATCAGCTGCGACATCATCGCCGGGTCGAGGGCGATGCCGTCGGCACCGCCGAGCGCGTTCCGCAGCGCGTCGAGGTCGAAGTCGGCCCCGCCGTTCGACATCATCCGGCGGATGAACTCCTGGAAGTCCTCCGGGTTCGGGTCGTTGTCTGCCATGTCGATCGCCCTCTCAGCGCGCCTGAAGCCTGTGGCCTCTACGCTAGTTGCAGCATCCTGCGCAGGACCCGACTGTTCGCAGATCGCTGTACGCCACTCGCGAACGACGGAGGTACCCCTGTGAGTCAGACCCGGCCCCGACGACTCGGGCTGGGCGTCTGGGCGCTGATCGTCGCCCTCATCGCCCTCGTCGTGCTCACCTTCCTCCCCACCCCCTACGTGATCCAGCGACCGGGGCCGGTGTACGACACCCTCGGCACCGCGGAGGACGCCGACGGCGAGGAGGTGCCGCTGATCGAGATCTCGGGCGCCGAGACGTTCGAGACCGCCGGGACGCTCGATCTGACCACGGTGCAGGTCGTCGGCAACCGGCAGCGCACCCCGAGCTGGTTCGAGCTCGCGCTGGCCTGGATGGACTCGTCGCGCGCCGTGGTGCCGATCGAGAGCGTGTTCCCCGAGGGGGTGACGACCGAGCAGCGCGACGAGCGCAACGCCGTGCTGATGGTCGACTCGCAGCACGAGGCGACCGCCGCGGCCCTGGGGGAGCTCGGTTACGACACCGGCGCGCAGGTCGAGGTCGTCGAGGTCCTCGACGACGGCGCCGCCGCCGGGGTCCTGCAGCCCGGGGACGTCATCCTCGCGATCGACGGCACGGCGGTGGAGTCCGGCGCGCAGCTGCGCGAGGCGATCCAGGATGCCGGCGGCGACCCGATCTCGCTGACAGTGCAGCGCTGGGGGGAGCAGACCGAGGTCGAGCTGACCCCGCAGAAGACCACGACCGACGGCGTGGAGACCTGGTTGATCGGGATCACCCTGACGACCGAGTACGACTTCCCAATCGACGTCACCATCCAGCTGGACGATGTCGGCGGACCGAGCGCCGGGATGATGTTCGCGCTCGGCATCGTCGACATGCTCACTCCCGGCGAGCTCAACGGCGGGGAGAACATCGCCGGCACCGGCACGATCGAGGCCGACGGCACCGTCGGACCCATCGGCGGCATCCGGCAGAAGCTGTACGGCGCGCGGGATGCCGGAGCGGACTTCTTCCTCGCCCCGGCGTCGAACTGCGACGAGGTCTCCGGACATGTCCCCGACGGACTGCAGGTGTTCTCCACGTCCACGCTGGACGAGTCCATCGGCATCCTCGACACCATCGCCGAAGGCGGCGACCTGAGCGACCTGCCGACCTGCGACGCGCCGGTCTCGGCCGCCCCGTGAACCGCGTTCCGCGCTGAGCGGACACCTGAGCCGCATCCCAGGCATCATGCCTAGGATGGAATGGTGACCACGACCTCAGCGCCGACACCGGCCACGCCCCGCACCTCTCGACGAATCGTCGCCATCACGCTGGCGATCATCGCCGCGCTCGTCGCGGCATTCTTCGTCTTCGCCTCGCTCTACACGGAGTTCCTCTGGTTCGACCAACTGGACTTCGCGAACGTGCTGACGACGCAGTGGCTGGCGGCGGCGATCATGTTCGTCGTCGGGTTCCTCGGGATGGCGGTCCCGCTGTTCGTCGTCATCCAGCTCGCCTACCGGCTGCGCCCGGTGTACGTGCGGCTGAGCTCGCAGCTGGATCGCTACCAGGAGGTCATCGAGCCGCTGCGGCGCCTGGCCATGTGGGGCATGCCCATCTTCTTCGGCCTGTTCGCCGGCTTCGCCGCGGCCGGCAACTGGCAGACGGTCCTGCTGTGGATGAACGGCTCGGCGACCGACACGGTCGAGAAGGCGTTCGGCATGGACACCGGGTTCTACCTGTTCGCGATGCCGTTCTACTCGATCCTGCTCGCCTTCGTCTCGGCCGTGCTCCTGCTGTGCCTGCTCGTCACGGCGCTGGTGTCGTACCTGTACGGATCGGTGCAGATCGGTCAGCGCGAGCTGCGCATCTCGAAGCCGGCGCGCATCCAGCTCGCCGTGCTCGCGGGTCTCTACCTGCTCGTGCAGGCCGCCAGCCTGTGGCTGGACCGCTACAAGACGCTGGTCTCCGAGGAGGACCGCATCACCGGTGCCGCGTACACCAGCGTGAACGCCACCATCCCCGGCCTCGCGATCCTGTCGATCCTCGCGATCATCGTCGCGCTGCTGTTCTTCGTCACTGCGGTCATCGGCCGCTGGCGCTTCCCGCTCGCGGCGACCGCGCTGCTCATCGTGGCGTCCCTCGTCGTGGGCGTCGGGTACCCGTGGGTCGTCGACACCTTCCAGGTGCGGCCGAACCAGAACAGCCTGCAGGCGGAGTACTACCAGCGCAACATCGACGGCACCAAGGCCGCCTACGACATCGCCGACCTCGAGACCACGTCGTTCGAGGCGGTCACCGACGTCGAAGCCGGTCAGCTGCGCGAGGACGCCGAGACCACGGCATCCATCCGCATCGTCGACCCCGGCATCATCAGCCCGACCGTGCAGCAGCTGCAGCAGTACCGCGGCTACTACCAGTTCACGGACACGCTCGACGTTGACCGATACGAGATCGACGGCGTCTCGCAGGACACTGTCGCGGCGGTCCGCGAGCTGAACATGAACCAGCTCGGCGACGGCAACAACTGGAACAACCGCACCGCCGTCTACACGCACGGCTACGGCCTCGTCGCGGCCGCGGGCAACCAGCGCACCGCGGACGGCGAGCCGGTGTTCCTCGAGAGCGGCATCCCGTCCTCGGGCTTCCTCACCGACCGCGAGAACTTCGAACCGCGCGTCTACTTCGGCGAGTACTCCCCGGAGTACTCGATCGTCGGAGCGCCCGAGGGCACCGACCCGGTCGAGATCGACTACCCGCGCGGTGAGGACGGCGCCAACGAGACCAAGACGACCTTCTCGGGCGACGGCGGACCGCGTGTGGGCAACACATTCAACAAGCTGCTCTACGCGCTGAAGTTCCAGGAGGCGGAGATTCTCTTCTCCGACCTGGTCAACGGGGAGTCGCAGATCCTGTACGACCGCGACCCCGCGACCCGCGTCCAGAAGGTGGCGCCCTACCTGACCGTCGACAGCGACCCCTACCCCAGCGTGGTGGACGGCCGCATCGTCTGGATCGTGGACGGCTACACCACGAGCGCCACCTACCCCTACTCCACGGCTGTCAGCCTGGGGGAGGCGATCGCGGACTCGAACAACCCGGCGCCCAGCCTGACGTTCGACGACATCAACTACATCCGCAACTCGGTCAAGGCCACCGTCGACGCGTACGACGGATCGGTGACGCTGTACGCCTGGGACGACGAGGACCCGATCCTCAAGGCCTGGCAGAAGATCTATCCGGCCACGGTCGAGCCGATCAGCGAGATGTCCGGCGAGCTCATGAGCCACGTGCGCTACCCGACGGACCTCTTCAAGGTGCAGCGCAACATCCTCGGCGTCTACCACGTCGACGACGCGAACTCGTTCGCCCAGCAGGACAACCGCTGGCAGACTCCGAACGACCCGCGCAACGCCGAGCAGCTGCAGCCCCCGTACTACCTCACGATGAAGATGCCCGGACAGGAGGAGGCCGCGTTCTCGATGTTCTCGACCTTCATCCCCGCGTCACAGGGAGCCGCGGAGCGCAACGTGCTGATGGGATATCTGGCGGTCGACTCGGATGCCGGAGCCGAAGCAGGAGTCAAGAGCGACAGCTACGGAAAGCTACGCATGCTGGAGATCGACACCGACACGACGGTGCCGGGACCCGGACAGGTGCAGAACACGTTCAACTCCAACGCGGACATCGTGCGCGAGCTCAACCTGCTGCAGCAGGGTGAGTCCGAGGTGCAGTACGGCAACCTGCTGACCCTGCCGGTCGGCGGCGGCTTCCTGTACGTCCAGCCCGTGTACGTCCAGTCGTCCAGCGGCACACAGCTGCCGCTGCTGCGCAAGGTGCTGGTGGCCTTCGGCGACGAGGTCGCGTTCGAGGACACGCTCACGGATGCTCTCGACTCCCTGTTCGGCGGTGACGCCGGCGCAGACGGCGGTGACGAGGAGGTCGATCCGGTCGACCCCGAGACCGGTGAGCCGACCGAGCCGACCGATCCGGACACCGGAGAGACCCCGGGTGACGGAACCGACGCGGATGCCTGGGCCACCGCCCTCGCGGACGCGCAGCAGGCCATGATGGATCGCGACGCCGCGCTGAAGGCCGGAGACCTCACGGCGTTCGCCGAGGCCGACGACCGGCTCACCGAGGCCGTGAACCGCCTGCTGGAGCTCGAGGCTCAGGAGACCGGGGGAGAGTGACCCGGACGGTTCAGAGGGCGCCCTTCGGGGCGCCCTCGCCGTCTCCGTTGGTCTTCCTCCGTTCGTCTTCCCCGTTTGTAGAGCGAGGGCGCGTTCCATTTCCGATCGGCGGCGGGGCGGTCCTCTTCCCCGTTCGTTGAGCGAGGGCGGCGAAGCCGACCGAGTCGAAACGCGGTCTGCAAGCAGGGCGGCGGTCCATCGCCTCTGCCGCACGCCGACCGGATTGCAGGCCACCGATCGGCGGTGACAGGATCGGGGCATGGCAATGGATCCGCGTCCCCGGGCGGAAGAACGCGAGAAGGCGCACCGGCGGAACGTCTCGCGCGCTGCGCTGTGGTCGTACGCCGCGACCGGCGCGGCGATCGCGCTGTGGATCACGCTCGTCGTGGTCAACCGGATCACGAGCGGCGAGGTCAGGCCCGATGGGCTCCAGGCCGAGCTGCTCGCGGTGGTGATGCCGCTGTGGACCGCGCTCGGCGCGGTCGCGGTCGTCCTCGCCGTGATCGCGCTCGTGCGCTCGCGCGCGAGGGGCCATGCGTTCATCGCGTTGGCACTCGCCGTGTTCGTCGGGGCCGTGCCGATCCTCGAGCAGCTCTGAAAGCCGGCGCCTGTTCTCTGGTGCGGGGGACGCGATCTGAGCCGCGGGACGGCGTCGCTCGCACTGCATCCGACGACAGAACGACGAAATCCCGGCCCTTTCGGACCGGGATTTCGTCGTTTTCTTGTTGCGGGGACAGGATTTGAACCTGCGACCTCCGGGTTATGAGCCCGGCGAGCTACCGAACTGCTCCACCCCGCGGCACAAGAAGTAAGCTTAGCACGGATTCTGGGCGGCGTCACATCGGGGCGGGAATGCGCGAGGATGGGGGCATGTCCAGCGTCCCCGTCGCCGTGTGCCAGTTCGCCCCGACCGCCGACCGCGCAGACAACCGCGCGCGCGTCGCCGAGCAGACGGCCGAGGCCGCAGCACGCGGAGCATCCGTGGTGGTGTTCCCCGAATACTCGAGCTACTTCGTCGATCCGATGGACGCCACACTGTCCGAGAACGCCGAAGGCCTCGACGGCGACTTCGTGTGCGCGCTGCGATCCTCGGCATCCGCTCACGGCGTCGTCATCGTCGCGGGCCTCGTCGAGGCCGCGGGGGAGCGCGTCCGCAACACCCTCGTGGCCGTCGACGGCGACGGGGTCATTGCCACCTACCGCAAGCAGCACCTGTACGACGCGTTCGGGCAGACCGAGTCGGAGTGGATCGAGCCGGGGCCGCTGGGCGCTGCGGAGACGTTCGAGGTCGGCGGCCTCCGCTTCGGGCTCATGACCTGCTACGACCTGCGCTTCCCGGAAGTGGCGCGCACGCTCGTGGACGCCGAGGCGGACGTCCTCGTCGTTCCCGCCGAATGGGTGCGCGGTCCCCTCAAGGAACACCACTGGACCACGCTGCTCGCCGCGCGTGCGATCGAGAGCACGGCCTACGTGGTCGCCGCCGACCACCCGGCGCCGATCGGCGTCGGACGCTCGCAGATCATCGACCCCCAGGGCGTCGTGCTGGCGGGTCTCGCCAGCACCGAGGGTCTCGCCGTCGCGGACCTTGGACGCGCGGAGATCGAACGCGTGCGAGCCGTGAACCCGGTCCTGAGCCTGCGCCGCTACGGGGTCGTCCCGCGCTGAGTCCCGCGATGCCGGCCCGGCTCAGAAGGCCGCCGCGAGCCGGCGCATGGCCTCCTCGAGCACATCGGTGCGCTTGCACGCCGCGAAGCGCACCAGTCCTGCGTAGTCGTCGGCATGCGTCCGGCTGACGAACGCACTCAGCGGAATCGCGACGACCCCGGCACGGTCGGGGAGTCTGCGGCAGAAGTCGGCGGTGTCCGCACCGCCGAGCGCGGTCGCGTCGGCCACGGTGAAGTAGCCGCCCTGCGGTGCGATGACCGAGAACCCGGCGGCCCCGAGCCCGCGGGCGAGCAGCGCGTGCTTGTCCCGCATGACCTCGGCCGCGTCGGTGAAGAACGACTGGGGCAGACGCAGTCCCACCGCCACGGCCGGCTGGAACGGCGAGCCGTTCACATACGTGAGGTACTGCTTCACGGTCAGCACAGCGGTGATGAGATCCGCGGGGCCGTGCATCCAGCCGATCTTCCACCCCGTCGCGGAGAAGGTCTTTCCCGCGGACGAGATCGTCAGGGTCCGGTCGGCGGCTCCCGGCAGCGACGCGATGGGGCGGTGCTCGCCGTCGAACACGAGGTGCTCGTACACCTCGTCGGTGACGATGATCGCGTCGTGCGCGTTCGCGAAGCGTACGATCTCGGACTGGACCTCGGCCGAGAACACCGCACCGGTCGGGTTGTGCGGATCGTTCACCAGGATGATCCGGGTCCGGTCGGTGACGGCATCCGCGAGCGCGTCCAGGTCGGGCTGGAAGCCCGGAAGGCGCAGCGGCACGGTCCGCAGCCGCGCGCCCGCCAGGGCGACGGCCGCGGCGTACGAGTCGTAGTAGGGCTCGAACACGACGACCTCGTCGTCGGCGGATCCGATCAGCGCCAGCAGGGTCGCCGCCAGTGCCTCGGTGGCGCCCGCCGTCACGATGACCTCCCGCTCGGGGTCGACCTCCAGACCGTAGAACCGGCGCTGGTGCTCGCTGATCGCCTGGAGCAGATCCGGGATGCCCCGCCCGGGCGGATACTGGTTCGCACCGGAGGCGATCGCCTCACGGGCGGCCTCAAGGACCTCGGCTGGACCGTCCTCATCGGGGAATCCCTGGCCGAGGTTGATCGCCCCGGTTCTGACCGCCGCCGCGGACATCTCTGCGAAGATGGTGGGGGCGACCTCGCCGGACGGCGAGAGCAGCCCTGCTCCTGCGGCCGTGCGGCGCCAGGCTCCGGGAATGTCTCTCATGCAGAACAGGCTAAGGGCATAACCGACACTCACCTCAGCCATAAGGAACGCACAGAATCGGCGGGCAGTCTGAAAGCACCTCGTTGAAGGAGCAGATATGAGCGAAGAGAACGCACCCACCCCCGGCCGCACGCCGAACACCGCGGACGATGCCGCGGCGGCCTCGGCGACGACGGCGCCCGCCGGGCATGAGGTTCCGCAGACGTTCGCGTCCCCGGCCTCCACGACGCAGCAGCCCGCGGCACCCGCGCACGGCGCACAGACCTCCGGCGGATTCGTCCCGCCGATCCCCTCGCAGACCCCCACGGGCGCGGCGTTCGGCGTCGGTGCGCACCCCGGTGCGCACGCGGCCGGTTCCGCGCACGCAGCGCCGGTCTCCGGCGATGCCGACGCCACCTCGCCGATCGGCGAGGCGGCTCCCGTGACGCCGATCTCGACCAAGGAGCGCAAGCCCTTCGGCGCCGGCAAGGTCGCGGCGGTCATCGTCGCGGCGGCCCTCGTCGGCGGTGCCGCCGGCCTCGGCGGCAGCTACCTCGGATCCACGATGTGGCAGCAGCCTGTCAGCAGCTCGGCCGAGGGCCCGGGCACCGTCACGGTGAACAACCCGGACGACGTCAACGAGGCCACGGCGGTAGCATCCAAGGTCCTGCCGTCGGTCGTCACGATCGAGGTCGCGGGTTCGAGCGAGTCCGGGAGCGGATCGGGCGTGATCCTCAGCGAGGACGGCTACGTCCTCACCAACACCCACGTCGTCACCCTCGGCGGAGCCGCAGCGGACCCGACGATCCGCGTGACCACGTCGGACGGACACATCTACGCGGCCACGATCGTCGGCACCGACCCGATCTACGACCTCGCCGTCATCAAGCTCACCGACGCCGAGGGGCTCACCCCGATCGAGTTCGCCGACTCGTCCGAGCTGAACGTCGGCGCGACGGCCGTCGCCGTCGGCGCGCCCCTCGGGCTCGCCAACTCGGTCACGACCGGCATCATCTCGTCGCTGAACCGCAGCATCGAGATCGCCTCGTCCGCACTGCCGGACAGTGCCGAGCAGGACACCCCCGAGGGTGAGGGAGAGGGCGAGCAGGGCGGCCCGTTCCAGTTCGACATCCCGGGCCTCGAGCAGCAGCAGGCCACGGCGAGCGAGTCGATCTCGATCGCGGTGATCCAGACGGATGCCGCCATCAACCCCGGCAACTCCGGTGGCGCGCTCGTGGACGGCGAGGGCAAGCTCATCGGCATCAACGTGGCGATCGCCACGGCGTCCAGCTCCGAGGAGTCCGGATCGATCGGTGTCGGCTTCGCCATCCCGTCGAACGTCGCCGAGCGCATCGCCGACGAGCTCATCGAGAACGGCGAGGCCACGCACGGGCTGCTCGGCGCCTCGGTCAGCGACGCGGCGGGAGCCGCGGACGCCGACATCGCGGGTGCTTACATCGCCGCCGTCACCGACGGAGGCGCGGCGCAGGGCGCCGACCTCCGCGAGGGTGACATCGTCACCGAGTTCAACGGCGCTCCCATCTCCAGCGCGAGCGATCTGACCGCTCAGGTCCGCGCGGCGGCGGCGGGCAGCACCGCGACGCTCACCTACGTCCGCGACGGCAAGACGTACGAGATCGAGGTCGAGCTCGGCGAGCTCGCGCTCTGACGCACCGGGCGGCGCGTTCCGCTCCGATGCACCGCCCGGCTCACACGAAGGACGCCACCCCGCGCGATAGGCTCGCGGGGTGGCGTCCTTCTCTTTCGGCACCGGCAATGCGGCGAAGCTCCTGCGCATCCCGCTGTACGCCGCGGGACGCCTCGCCGCACTCCTGATCCCGCGAGGATCGCGCTGGGTGTTCGGCTGCGGCGTCGGCATCGGCGACGGGGCGCTCGCCCTGTGGCGGGTGGCGTCGGATGCCGGGCACGACACCGTCTGGCTGACCGGATCCGCCCGCGAGGACGCGGACGCTCGCGCCCTCGGCATCCGCACGATCCGCAAGCAGACTCTTCGCGGATGGTGGACGACCGCCCGCGCGGGCGTGCTGGTCGTGACGCACGGATTCGGAGACGTCAACCGCTACGGCGGCGGGGGAGCGTTCACGGTGCAGCTCTGGCACGGCATCCCCTTGAAGCGGATCGGACTGGACTCCCCGGCCACGACGCAGGTGCCCGCGATCCCGGGCGCGGGACTGCTGAGCCGGATCATCGGGCTCCTCTACCGCGCCGCGGCGCAGCGCATCGACGTCCTGCCTGCCGCATCCGATCGGGCGCGCGGGCGACTCGAATCCGCCTTCGGCCTCGGGGATGAACGTGTGGTCGTGACCGGCGAGCCCCGGGTCGACGTGCTCTCGGCAGGTGCCCCGGAGGAGCGCCGCGTCACGGCGTCCGGGATCCTCGCCCGGGCCGTGCCCGGCCTGCCGGAGGGGGCTCGGACGATCCTGTACGCGCCGACCTGGCGGGACGGGGCCGTGGACCCGGCGGTCCCGTCGGCCGCGGAGTGGACGCGGATCATCGCGCTGCTGGAAAGGCGCGACGCCGTGCTCCTGGTGCGCTCGCATCCTCTCGGCGAAGGTTCCTACGCGTCGCCGCTGCCGTCGAGGCGGGTGCGGATGCTGGGCTCCGCCGTGCTCGCGGACGTCACCGGCGCGCTGCCGGCGATCGACGTGCTCGTGACCGACTACTCCTCGCTCGCCTACGACGTGGGTCTGCTGGCCATGCCGGTCGTCCACCTCGTGCCCGACGCCGCCGAATACGCCAGGACCCGCGGCTTTTACGGGCGCCTGGACGAGGTCACCGGCGGCGACGAGGCCACGGACTGGGGCGGGGTCCTGGCCCGGCTGGATGCGCTGCTCGGCGACGAGAGCGCCTTCTCCGAGGCCTCGGCCCGATCCGCCGCGCTCAGCGCCCGGATGCACGCCCACCGGGACGGTCGCAACACCGACCGGGTCTACCGCGCCATCCGTGCGCGCGGCGTTCCCGGACCGACGACGGCGCGCCGAACCGCCGCCGACCCCGTGCGCGGTGCGACCGCGCCGAACGCTGAAGGAGCTCTCCCATGACGACCGCCGTGATCGACGGGCAGCGTGAGGCGCTCATCGTGGCCGGGGACGGCGCGCGCCCGACCGGAGCCGTCCTGGAGGGGCCGCGCGCTCGCGTGAGCGCCGTGCTCACCGGGCGGGGCAAGACGTGGAAGGCGACCTTCCCCCTCCGTGCGGCGCGTTTCGGCGGCTCCGAGCTGCCCCTGCCGTCCGGGGAGTACACGCTGCTCATCGAGGGTGTCGACCTCTCGGGGGTCGCCGTCGAGCGTCAGCTGCTCGCGGGACTCGGCGTGGCAGTCCACGGGGCGACGGTGCGGATCGATCCGCCGCTGGAAGCCGTGCACCTCTCCGCAGAAGGCCAGCGCACGCTCGAGGAGCGCTACGTCGCGCAACCGGGCGGATCCGAGAACGCGGTGTTCTTCGAGAGCTTCTACGGGCAGAGCGCGGGCTGCAATCCTCGTGCCATCGACCGCGAGCTCGCCACCCGAGCGCCGGGAGTCGTGCGCTATTGGAGCGTGACGGATCTGTCGGTGGCCGTGCCGGAGGGGGCGGTCGCCGTCGTCGAGGGAAGCCCGGAGTGGTGGCGTGCACGGGCCGCAGCGCGGCTGCTCGTCGTCAACGACTGGCTCCGCCGGCGGTTCTCCCGCAAGGATGGTCAGCGGGTGCTGCAGACCTGGCACGGCACGCCGCTCAAACGTCTGGCGCTGCACCGGCCCGGGTTCGACCCGCGCCGCATGGCCGCTGTCGTCAAGGAATCCCGCCGCTGGGACGTCCTGCTGGCGCAGAACCGCTACTCCGAGCGGATCCTCGCCAAGGCCTACGCCTTCTTCGGCAAGCCGATCTGGGTGGACGGCTATCCGCGCGACGACGTGCTGGTGAATGGTGACGCCGCCGCCGTGCGCGCGGCGCTGGGGATCGGTCCGGAGGAACGGGTGCTGCTGTACGCACCGACGTGGCGGGACGACCGGGCCGAGATCGTCGACTTCGTGGATCCCGAGCAGCTCGCGCGAGAGGCGGATGCCGTGGTGCTGGTGCGCGGGCACTCGCGCACCCTGCGCCCCGGGCGCGATCAGGACGGCGCCAGGGTGATCGATGTGACCGGATATCCGCAGACCGCCGAGCTGCTGCTCATCGCGGATGCCCTGATCACGGACTACTCCTCCGTGATGTTCGACTTCAGCGTCACTCGGCGGCCCATGTACTTCCTGGTGCCGGATCTGGAGCACTACCGGGGTCGCCTGCGGGGCTTCTACTTCGATCTGGCGGAGCGGGCGCCCGGTCCGCTGCTGCGCACGCAGGAGGAGCTCGTCGCCGCTCTTGCCGATCCGTCCGCCTCGACCGCCTTCGCCGAGAAGTACGAGGCGTGGCGCCGGCAGTTCAACGCACTCGATGACGGGCGTGCGGCCGAGCGCGTCGTGTCCCGCATCCTGGACCTCGGTTTCGTCGAGGCCTGAGCGCGCTCACGGCAGCGGCGTGTTGCGCGTGCCCAGTCGCGAGGCGTCCACCGTGTCGTGGGCACCGCGCAGGACGCCGCCCAGGAATCCCCATCCCCAGGAGAGGTGCATGGTGGGAAGGACGGCCAGAGTCCACCATCGCTCCCGGATACTACGCCCGGGAGTGAGCGCCATCGCGACGACGAGCAGCGCATACGCGACGAGCGGGAGGTAGACCACTGCGGCGACGAGCGACCCGATCCCGGAGAGCACGCCGGTCAGCTGCAGCACCGCGACGACGAGGGCGACGGCGACGTTCAGAACCAGCGCGGGGGGAGCGAAGAACCGCAGACCATTGCGCCGGCCGTAGCGGCGCACCAGCTCGCCGCGCCAGGCCCCGGTGGCGCGGAACTGCCGGGCCAGCCGCACCCAGCTCTCGCGCGGCCAGTAGGTCACCGACAGCGCCGGGTCGAACCACACCGTGTGCCCGGCCTGCCGGATGCGCAGATTGAGCTCCCAGTCCTCGCCGCGGCGGATCGACTCGTCGAAGAGCCCGACCTCCTCAAGCACGCTGCGGCGCATGACGCCGAGATAGGCCGATTCCGCCTCGCCCTCGCGCGCACCGCCGTGATAGGCGCCGCCGCCGAGGCCGATCGGCGAGTTGTACGCCCACGCGGCCGCCTTCTGGAACGGGGTGCGACCCTCGGCGTGCATGACGCCGCCGACGTTGGCCGCTCCGGTCCGCTCCAGCGTCGCGAGGGCGCGGGCGGCGTAACCGGGGGAGAGCTCGGAGTGCGCATCCACGCGCACGACGGTGTCATAGCGCCCGGCGCGGATCGCAGCGTTGAGACCGACCGGGATGTCAGCGGCCGGGTTGTCGACGAGGCGGATGCGGTCGTCGGCCGCGGCCAGCTCGCGCGCCAGCTCGGTCGTGCCGTCGGTGGACGGTCCGAGGGCGAGGACGAGTTCTGCCTCGCCGGGAAGCTGCTGCGACAGGACCGATTCCACGGCGTGCGCGAGGTACGCGCGCTCGTTCAGCACGGGCATGACGAACGTGACACCGGGACGAGGTGTTGTCGTTTCGTTGTCGTGCACCCCCCGATCATGTCATGAGGCGGGGCGGGGTGCCTGGGTACTCTTGACAGGTGAGTGTCGTGTCCGATGGGAAGAAGGCGTACCGGCTGCTCCGGCGCGCGCTGGCGTCGCGGAAGTCGGTGCAGCGCGTCCGCCGCCGCCTCGCGGTGCTGCCGCCGCACCCGCTCGAGCACTATCGGATCGCGGTGTACTTCGCCGACGGCGCGGTGAACATGTACCAGATGCGGCAGTGGTACCGCCCGCTCGCGGAGCTGTCGAAACTCTGGCCCGTCGTCGTGCTCTCGCGCAGTGCGACCGGGGCCGAGAAGCTCCTCGACGAGGACGCCCCTCCCGTCGCGTTCGTGCCGAAGGTGCGCGACCTCGAGCGCTTCATCGCCACGCAGGACATCCGGGTCGTGCTCTACGTGAACCAGAACACGCGCAACTTCCAGATGTTCCGCTACGGGCGGCGCTGGCACGTGTTCATCAACCACGGCGAGTCCGACAAGATGTACATGACGACGAACCAGTACAAGGCGTACGACTACGCGCTGGTGGCCGGGCAGGCCGCGCGCGACCGCCTCAGCCGGACGCTGTGGGACTACGACATCGACCGTCGCACGATCGAGATCGGCCGGCCTCAGGCCGACCACTACTCGGGCAGCCTGCCGTACACGCCCGACGAGCGCACGGTCGTGCTGTACGCGCCGACCTGGGAGGGCGACCGGCCGAGCGCTCACTACGGGTCGATCGCGACGCACGGCGAGACGCTCGTGAAGAAGCTGCTCGCCACAGGCACTCATCGCGTGATCTACCGTCCGCATCCGCGCAGCGGTGTCGTGGACGACGCCTACGGGGCCGCGCACCGGCGCATCCTGGCGGCCATCGAGGCCGCGAACGCCGAGGACCGCGGTGCGCATCACATCTACGACGACGGACCGGAGCTGGGCTGGCAGCTCGCTGCGGCCGATGTCGCGATCGTGGACATCTCGGCGATGGTCTACGACCGGCTGGCCGCCGGCAAGCCGCTGCTCATCACGCGTCCGGCGGATGAGCGCGCCTCGATCGACACCAAGGGATACCTGTCGGACTGCGAGTGGCTGACCGTCGACGGCTCCTACGACATCGTCTCCGAGGTCGAGCGCGTCCGGGCCGATGAGGACGCGATCAAGAAGCTGCGCATGTGGGTTCAGCACTACTTCGGCGACACGTCCCCCGGGGTCGCGACCGCGAAGTTCCATGCGGCCATCGAGCGGCTGATGGGCCTGTGGGACGACTGGCGGGCGGCGGAGATCGGCTCCGTGTCCGAGCAGGAGGACGACGACGACGAGGAAGCGAAGGACGGGGACGACTGATGGACCCCTTCGCGCGCACGCGCACGGTCGCGGCCCGGCTCGAGGTCGTCGAGCAGTCGCCGTCGACCAATGCCCAGCTGCGCGCGCAGGCCGCCGGCGCTCCGCACCGCACCGTGCTGCTGACCACGGACCAGACCGCGGGCCGAGGGCGCCTCGACCGCACCTGGACCACGCCGGCGGGCTCGGCGCTCGCGGTCTCGGTCCTGCTGCGCGACCTTCCGGAGCCGGACGCGCTCGGGTGGATCCCGCTCGCCGCTGGCGTCGCGATGGCGGATGCCGTGGCACGGCAGCTGCCCGGGCACGAGGTGGGCGTGAAGTGGCCGAACGACGTCCTCGTGGACGGTCGCAAGATCTGCGGCATCCTCGCCGAGGCCGCGCACGGCGCCGTGATCGTCGGTGCGGGGGTCAACACCGCCATGGCGGCCGATCAGCTGCCCGTTCCCACCGCGACCTCGTTCGCGGCGCTCGACGCGCAGGCCGACATCGACCGGATCGCCGCTGATTTCGTCGCGGGCCTGGGCCGGCGGGTATCCGAACTGGCCGCGGCCGGCGGCGCGGATGCCTCTGGCCTGCGTCCGGAGGCCGAGAAGCGCTGCCTGAGCCTGGGGCGCGTCGTGGACGTCTCGCTTCCGGACGGCACGCAACTGCGCGGCACGGCCGAGGCTCTCGACAGCGACGGACGCCTCCTCGTTGACGCCGACGGCGTTCGGCATGCCGTCGCCGCCGGAGACGTCGTGCACGCCCGGCTGGCGTGAGGCCGCTCTCGCGCTGACACGCCGTCCGGAGACCCGGGATGTCCGCGCCCTCGGTCACAATGGAAGCATGACCCAGCCGGTGACGCTCGGAGGACGGCCAATGATGCCGCCGCCCGGCGCGCCCAGTGAAGAGCTGCTGATCGCCCGGTTCCGCAGCCAGGCGCGACGGCTGTTCTGGTGCGCGTTGCTGCTGATCGCCGTCTTCGGTGCCACGGCGTACTTCTACGACAACCTGCCCGACGGCTTCGAGAACTGGATGCTGCTGACGGCGGCCGGCCTCGTGCTGCTGCTCGGCGTCGTGATCCCGTTCCTCGTCTGGCTCTCGCGGACGTACGTCATCACCACTCGCCGGGTGATCGCGAAGTCCGGGCTCGGCGCGCGTCATCGTCGCGAGATGACCCACGTGCGCGGGTACACGATCGCGGTGCGCCGCGGCATCCTGCAGCGACTGTGGGGAGCCGGGACCATCTCGCTCTCGAACGGCGTCGATGCACCGCTGCGGCTGGTGAACGTGCCGAACGTCACGCTCGTGCACGAGACGCTCGTCGACCAGATCGAGGTGAACCAGATCCTCGCGCACCGCGACGCCCAATCGGCGTCCGACACCGGCCCGACCGCCTGACGCCGGATGCCGCGTGCGGGCGCGGATGCGGAAGAATGGTCTCCGACGAACGGAGTGCGCGAATGGCGTTGCGTGTGGGTGTGATCGGCGGAGGCCAGCTGGCCCGGATGATGATCGCTCCCGCGGTCGAGCTGGGCCTCGACCTGCGGGTGCTGGCGGAGGACGAGGGGATGTCCGCGCAGCTCGCCGCCACGGCGGTGGGCGACTACCGCGACCTCGAGACCGTCCGCGGCTTCGTGGCCGACGTCGACGTCGTCACGTTCGACCACGAGCATGTGCCGCAGGAGGTGCTGCGCGCGCTCGTCGACGACGGCGTCGCCGTGCATCCCGGCCCCGACGCGCTCCGCTACGCCCAGGACAAGCTGGACATGCGCGCTCGCCTCGCCGAGCTCGGCGTGCCGCAGCCGGACTGGGCGGCGGTGTCGACCACCGCGGAGCTGCAGGCGTTCCTCGACGAGCACGGTGGCCGGGGCGTCGTGAAGACGCCGCGCGGCGGATACGACGGCAAGGGCGTCCGAGTGGTGTCGGACGCGGCCGAGGCCGCGGACTGGTTCGCCGCGCTCGAGGACGGCGGCGCGCTCCTCGTGGAGGAGCTGGTCTCGTTCGTCCGGGAGCTGGCGCAGCAGATCGCCCGCCGCCCCAGCGGGGACATGGTCGCCTATCCCGTCGTGGAGACCGTGCAACGGGACGGCGTGTGCGCCGAGGTCTTCGCACCGGCGCCGAATGCCACGACCCGCCTGGCGCAGGTCGCCGAGGGCATCGGCCGCATGATCGCGGAGGGGCTCGGCGTCACCGGGATGCTCGCGGTGGAACTGTTCGAGACGGTCGACGAGCGCATCCTCGTCAACGAGCTGGCCATGCGTCCGCACAACAGCGGGCATTGGAGCCAGGACGGAGCGGTGACCTCGCAGTTCGAACAGCATCTGCGCGCCGTGGCCGACCTGCCGCTCGGGGACGCCTCACCCCGTGCGCCGTGGTCGGTGATGATCAACATCCTGGGCGGGCCGGCCGAGGGCACGATCGAGGCGCGCTTCGCCGATGCCATGGCCGATCAGCCCTCCGCCAAGATCCACACCTACGGCAAGGCGCCGCGCCCCGGCCGGAAGGTGGGGCACGTGAACGCCACGGGGGAGGATCTCGACGACGCCGTGTTCGTGGCGCGCGCGGCCGCGGATCACTTCCGCTGAGCGGGCGCGCGCCGTTCAGGCGATCGGCAGGGGCAGACCGTACCCTGGGTGAGTGACTGAGCCGCTGCATTCCTCTGCCGTGCCCCTCGTCGGCGTCGTGATGGGTTCCGATTCCGACTGGCGCGTGATGAGCGACGCCTCCCAGGCGCTGACCGACTTCGGCATCCCGCACGAGGTCGAGGTCGTCTCGGCGCATCGGACGCCGGACAAGCTCGTGCAGTACGCGCGCGAGGCGCGCGGTCGCGGCATCCGCGTCATCATCGCCGGCGCGGGCGGCGCCGCGCACCTGCCGGGAATGCTGGCCTCCATGACGGCGCTGCCGGTGGTCGGCGTGCCCGTGCCGCTGGCCTACCTGGACGGCATGGACTCGTTGCTGTCGATCGTGCAGATGCCGGCCGGCATCCCGGTCGCCACGGTGTCGATCGGCGGCGCGCGCAACGCCGGCATCCTGGCCGCCCGGATCATCGGGGCGTCGGATGCCGAGATCGCCGACCGCATCGAGGAGTACGCCCGCACGCTGGAGGGGCAGGTGGCGGAGAAGAACCAGCGGCTGAAGGACTCGCTGTGACCATCGCCGCGCCCCGCGCCGGGATCGGGGCACGACCGGTTATCGAGACGCGTCCGATGCGGCATCCGGACGTGGACGATCCGGGATTCATGGCGCGCCGCGGCTGGTGGCTCGTCGTCATGAACGTCCTCGTCCCCGGGTCCGCCCAGGTGCTGGCCGGCAACCGCCGTCTGGGACGCTTCGCGCTGGGCGCGACGCTGATCGGCTGGCTCGCCGTGCTCGTGGCCGTGGGGCTGGCGCTGTTCGCGAGGCCGACGTTCCTGTGGCTGACCGTGGGCGCCGGGTGGCTCTCCGCCATCGTCCTCACGCTCGTCCAGGTCGCCCTGGTCGGCTACCTCGTGCTGTGGATCGTACTCGCGATCGACACCCTGCGACTCGTGCGCCTGGTGCGCGTCTCGACCCTGTCGCGGTTCGGCATCCCGGTCGCGGCGCTCGTGATCCTGGGCCTCGTGGGGGCGGGAACCGGCTACGCCGCGACCGTGGTGGGCTCGGGACGGGACACGCTGGGGTCGATCTTCACGCAGAGCGGCCCGAGCCTGCCGCCCAGCGACGGCTACTACAACATCCTGCTCCTCGGCGCGGACAGCGGAGAGGGGCGCGACTCGATGCGCTACGACAGCATCTCCGTGGTCTCGGTGAACGCCGACACCGGAGCCGTCACGATCACCGGCATCCCGCGCGACATGCCCGGCTTCCCGTTCGCCGAAGGGCCGATGCGCGATCTGTACCCGGACGGGCACTCCAGTCACAACGACAGCACCTGCGGCTGGGGCAGCGGCATCAACCAGCTGCGCACCGAGGTCGAGGTGTGCCGGGACGGCACGGAGCTGTACCCGGAGGCGGAGGCGAACGGCTCCGAACCCGGGATCGAGGCGACCAAGGATGCCGCGGAGGGGATCCTCGGCATCGAGATCCCGTACTACGTGTTCATCGACATGAACGGGTTCGCGAATCTCATCGATGCTCTCGGAGGCGTGACGGTCACGGTCGAGAAGCGTCTGCCGAAGGGCGGCGGCCCGTCGTACAAGGGAGAACCCGCCGAGGACTGGGCCATCGGCTGGATCGAGCCGGGCGAGCAGAAGATGAACGGCGACACCGCGCAGTGGTATGCGCGATCCCGCTACACGACGGACGACTGGGACCGCATGAAGCGTCAGCGTCAGCTGCAGGAGGCCATCCTGGCGCAGTTCACGCCGCAGACTGTGCTGACCCGGTTCAACGAGATCGCCTCAGCGGGTACGGCCCTCGTGGACACCGACCTTCCGCAGGACAAGCTGCCGGAGTTCTTCGACCTGGTGATGAAGGCCAAGGAGCTTCCCGTGACGACCATCGAGCTGACGCCCGAGGGCGGCGTGGACGACACCGATCCTGACTTCGAATACGTCCGTCAGCTGATCCAGGAGACGCTCCACCCCGCGACCGAGACGCCGTCGCCCTCGTCCTGAGCGCCTGGAGCGTCCGATCCGCTGAACCGCCGGTCCGCGGATCAAGCGCGGGCCTTCGGATCCGGGCAGGTCGATGGACCCGTGGAGCCCCACGCTCCACGGGTCCATCGGGTCCGGCACTGGGCGACGACGGACGGAGGGGGAGGGGCCGTCGTCGCCCGGCCAGCCACAGTCGCCGCGCGCAGCGACCGTGACTCAGGAACGGCGCCTGCGCGCGGCCCCCGCCGCGATGAGAACGCCGCCGGCGGCGAGAGCGACCGCTCCGCCCCCGAGGATCCAGGGCGACGCCGAGCCGCCGGTCAGCGCGAGTTCCATGCCGGAATCCGTCGATCCCGTCAACGGCAACTCGGTGCCGGATGGCGCGACGCCCGGGTCCTGCTCGCAGCTGGGCCCGACTCCGCCGGCCTGCACGACCGTGACCGTGGCGGTGTACTCGCGGTCCTGCGCTGCGGTCGCGATCAGCGATCCCGACGCGGCACTGAGACCGGCACCACCCGAGTGCGCACCCCCGGCGAATGACAGCGAATAGCTTCCCTCGCCATCGGACGGCGGGCGGAACGACACCACCAGGCTTCCGTCTCCGGCCGCGGTGTTCCCTGAGATGGAGGCGTCACCGGCATTGTGTCCGGAGACCGAGACGGAGACGCGCTCACCGGGCAGGAAGTAGCCGGCACTGAAGGCGATCGTCGACGCCTCGCAGGGCGTGATGATCGGATCGCCGACCGAGACGCGCGGCGTTTCCGCATACGTGTTCGGCGGCGGAGGCGTCTCGAAGGACGCGGCGGATGCAGCAGCCGGTGCGGCCAGGACGAGCGCACCTGCGGTCAGACCGATGACGGCCATCTTCTTCAGCATGATTCTCCCCCAGAGAGATACACGCGGAATCACACCCGAGCACACCCCTGCGCTCGACTGCGTGGACCCTTCCTGCCCCCACGGCAGGATGGCAGAGCCCGATATTCCCCAGTGAGGTCACACTAGCGCATGCGCTGCGGAATGTCACGACCCGCAGTCGATGGATTCGCGCGTGATCTCCGGAGCATGGATGAGCGGGGTGTGAGCGACTTCGGTGAGCCGTTCTCCGGCCCCCTCCCCGGTGAAGTCGACGGTGATCGTAGTGGACTCTCCCGGAGCCAGCTGGACCGAGTGCTGGATGACGCTCCGCCCGTCGATCACGGCGGTCTGCACGTCCTCCTCGGACCCGTCGCGGTCGATTCGCACCGGCGTCGCGCCCGTCGGTCCGTACACCGCGACGAGCGTGCGCGTCTCGCCGGGAGGGACGTCGTACCGGCCACCGCCCGTGACGTACTCGGGGAGGGCGGTCCCGGCATCCTCCGGCGCGTCGTTCGTCCAGGTGACGGCCAGGCGCGTGGTCGGCTCGCCCGCGCACACGCCGGTGGCGACCGTGAACCGCGCGTCGGCGTAATAGTCCATCTTCCCGCCCGTGGTGTCGTTGAGGAGGACGCCGACCCAGGTGGCGCTGTCGTCGTCCGTCGGCAGGGTGCCGCCCAGCATCGAGGCGGAGAGCCGGGTCTGCTCGTCCTCGTGTGCGCTCCAGATCCGGATCCGGCCTTCGTCCGCGGAGGTCGACAGCGCGCCCAGCAGCGCCTGGGGATCACCGGAGGACAGGGCGGCCGCGAGCAGGGCGCTGGATGCCTGGGCGAACACGACGTCCTGGGTGCGTGGGTCCGGGATGGCGCTGTAGATCTCGGAGAGCAGGATGCTGAGGACGTTGTCGGTATCGGCGGTGAACGGTCCGAAGGAGACCGGTCCGGTGGCTTCGATGAGGTGCTGGGCGACGACGGCGTCGACCGTGACGACGCCGTCCACCGTGCCCCCGAACCGCTGGGTCCAGCGGGTCGCGATGAGCTGAGCGGCTTCGGGGAAGCGGGGGATGCTCGTGATGTTCTGGATGTGGCGGCCCGGCTGCTGCTCGAACAGGGCGAGAGTGGAGTCGCTGACCTCCAGGGGAGCGTCCAGCGGCGGGAAATCGGTCGTGGAGGCGTTGCGCACGATCCGGATCTGACCCTGATCGGCGGTGATCAGCGCCACGGCGCCCACGATCCCTCCGGACGAGCGGACCTCGGCGTTGTTCTGCATCGCGACGACATAGGAGCGCGGGCCCTCCGCGCCGAGCATGCTCGGCAGCAGTACCGAGGCGCCGTGAAGAGCACCCACGAGGGTCGCTGCCTCGTCGACGGCGTCGCGGACCTGCCCGACGGCGTCGGCCAGCGGCGGCAGCGTCGCGTCGGCGTCGATCGCGCGGGCTTGTGCGAGCGCGGCGGAGAGGGTCTCATCGGCGGCGCCCAACGGCTCCTGCACGGCCGCGAACGGGGTCAGGTCGATCGAGGTGCCGGTGATGCCGAGGCCGGCGAGCTCGAGCTCGCCGGCAGCATCCAGGACCGGGGTCAGGGCGTCGGACGCCACGCTGTCGGCGATCTCGGCGATCTCGCGCACCGCCGTGAAGTTCGCGCCGAGCCAGGGGACGACCTCGAACCCGCGCCAGACGGGGTCGGACGTGAGCTCCGTCGCGACCGACGCGTGGTGGCCGATCCGGTCGGCGACCCGTTCGGCGCGCTCGAGATCCCGCGCGGCGACGGCCGCCTTGAGATCCTCCGCGTTGTCGGACACCGCCTGGAGCTCGTTCGCGGCACCGATGCCGCGCACGCCCACCCAGCCGAGCGCCAGCAGCAGCAGCACGACGAGCGTGCCGAGGGTCCAGCCGATCCATCGGCCGCGGCGCTGGGGGAGTCGTCCGTCGCTCACGTGAGCATTCAAGCACGGACGCGGCGATGCCCGCTGATCGGTGCTCGGCCGGGCGTCCCGGGGATCCTGCGGGCGCCGTCTACGCTTCTGTTATGAGTGCTCAGCTGCGTGTCGTCCTCGATCAGCTCGCGCAGGTCGTCGCGGCGGACACGGCCTGGGCGGCGCTGGATCTGACGCACGGTCTCATCGACACGGCGCCCGCCGGATGCACGGTCGACGCGATCGTTCCTGCCGGTTCGCAGCCGGAGATCCGAGGGATCGGCGAGGTCCGGACGCTCCCGCTGCAGCGGCGCGAACTGGCGGCCTCCTGGCAATTGGGCATCGCTCCGGGTGTCGGGGGAGGCATGATCCACTCGCCGAGCCTGATGGCGCCGCTCGTCAAGCACGATCGCGTCCACGATCCGGACCAGACCGTGGTCACGCTGTGGGACCTGAACGCCTGGGAGGCGCCGCAGGGCATGGCGAAGCCCGCGGTCAGCTGGCATCGGGGGATGCTGCGCCGGGCGGCGAAGCACGCCGATGCGATCGTCGTCCCGTCGCATGCCTTCGCCGAGCGTCTGGAGGACTTCGCCCGTTTCGGGGACCGGGTGCGGGTGATCTCCGGAGCTCCGCCGTCGGACCTGGTCGTGCTGGGCGATGCCGCGGCGCGCCGGGCCGAGCTGGATCTGCCCGAGACGTACATCGTCATCGCAGGGGCCGGGGAGTCTTTCGCGACCGGCTTCCGCGCGGCGATCGCGGCGGAACGGGATGCCGTGGTCATCGACGCTCCGGACGGGGCCGAACCGCGGCTGGTGGAGATCGCCTCGGCCGCGGGCCTGCCGGCCCGCCGTGTGCACGTGCGCGGCGCGCTCGACCCGGAGGAGCGCGCGTCTGTCCTCGCCGGTGCCGAGGCGTTCGTCGGGACGAGCACCGTCACGGCTTGGCCGTGGCGCGCCGTGGACGCCATGGCGCTCGGCGTGCCGGTGGTCGTCGTCGACAGCGGTGTGCATCGCGACGTCGTGGCCGACGGCGGAATGGTCGTCGGCGACGACGACATCGCGGATGCCGTCGTCGACGCGGTCGGGGCTGGCAGTGCCCGGCTGCGCGTGCTCGCCGGCGATCGGGCGCGCGCCTTCTCCTGGGCGAGTTCGGCTGAGCGCGTCTGGGCGCTGCACGCCGACCTCTGAGCCTTCGTACGGAGCCTGAGAGCTCGCTGAGATCTGGCGACACGCCCGGGTCCAATGTCGACTGTTCGCGGTCACAGTGGCATCATCGCGCCACATACGTCACACTGGTCACATGTCTCGACGTGCCCCACGCTCTCGAAACGTGCCCCGGATCGCCCGAACGATCACGGTCTTCGCCGCTGCCACAGCGGTCATCCTCGGCACGGTGCTCCCTGTTTCCGCCGCGACGGCGGCGACCGCGCCGACCGGGATCGGAGGCGCCTCGGTCAGCCGGGTGGCCGGGGATCCTGCCTCCAGCGGGATCGTGAAGACGTCTCTCGCCGGGTTCAACGCGGGCAACATCATCAGCGATGTCGTGTTCACGGACGAGAGCACGATGACCGAGGCGCAGATCCAGTCGTTCCTCAACGGCAAGGTGAAGACGTGCCGTTCCGGCTACACGTGCCTGAAGGATCTGCGGATCCCGACGCAGTCCAAGGCGGCAGACAAGTACTGTTCCGCATACAGCGGCTCGTCCAGCGAGTCGGCCGCGCGCATCATCTACAAGGTGGCCCGCGCCTGCAACATCAATCCCCAGGTGCTGATCGTCATGCTCCAGAAGGAGCAAGGGCTCGTGACGCACACGTGGCCGAGCGACTGGCGCTACAACGCGGCGATGGGACAGGCGTGCCCCGACACCGCCCCGTGCGACGTCAAATTCGCCGGTTTCTTCGCACAGGTCTACGGTGCCGCGCGGCAGATGCAGCTCTACATGGAGGGGCGCTACTTCACCTGGTACGCGCCCGGCAAGACCTGGAACATCCTCTACCACCCGAACGCATCGTGTGGACGCGCACCCGTGTACGTCGCGAACAAGGCGACGTCCGCGCTGTACTACTACACCCCGTACCAGCCGAACGCTGCCGCGATGCGGGCCGGATACGGCACGGGTGACTCCTGCTCAAGCTACGGCAACCGCAACTTCTACAACTACTTCACGGACTGGTTCGGTTCGACGCAGACTCCGGCGATGACGCCGAGCGGCGCGATCGCCACGGAATGGAAGCGGATGGGGGGTGCATCCGGAGCCCTGGGCAATCCGGCAGCGCCGGTCCAGGTGGTCACGGACCCGAACGGGAACGGCCGGGCGCAGAAGTTCACGGGCGGGTGGATCCACTCCTCGAGCGCAGGCACATACTCCTCGCTGACTCCGATCATGACGGCCTACAGCGCCGCCGGATGGCTGCGGGGCGACCTCGGATGGCCGGTGACGCAGACCAGTTGCGTCGGCGGCCTCTGCACTCAGGGTTTCGCGGGCGGGCTCATCTCCTACGCGAGTGGGAAGAGCGCGACCGCCACCTTCGAGATCACGCCGGGCGCCATCGACAAGGAGTACGCCGCGCGGGGCGGCGCCAGCGGGGACCTCGGAAAGGCGCTCGCCGGTGTGCAGGCCGTGTCGGATGCGAACGGGATCGGCCTGGCACGGAAATATGCCGGCGGCTGGATCCACGCGTCCGACGCAGGTACGTTCTCGTCGTCGTCCCAGATCATGACGGGGTACAGCGCGGCCGGATGGCTGCGCGGGTTCCTCGGATGGCCGGCCAAGGCCGAGCAGACCGTCACGGACCCGAACGGCAACGGGGTCGCGCAGCAGTTCGAAGGCGGATGGGTCCATTCATCCGCGAAGGGGTCGTTCGCTTCGTCGACCAGCATCATGACCGCGTACAGCGGCGCGGGCTGGGTGCGCGGCGTGCTCGGATGGCCCACCAGCACCGAGAGCTGCACTGGTCAGGCGTGTGTTCAGACCTTTGCGGGCGGCGTGATCGGATATGTCAAGGGCAAGGCTGCTTCGGTCGGAACCGGCGTGACCCCGGCGGCACTCACCGCGGCGGCCTCGGCGCAGACCTCGGTGACCGGTTCGCTCGGAAAGGCGCAGCCGGTGCAGATCGTGGCCGATGCGAACGGCTCTGGCCTGGCGCAGAAGTTCGCCAACGGATGGGTGCACTCCTCCGAGCACGGGACGTTCGTGTCGTCGTCGACGATCATGACGGCCTACAGCAAGGCGGGATGGCTGCGCGGGAAGCTGGGTTGGCCGGTCGGCGTGGAAAGCTGCTCGGGGACGGTCTGCTCGCAGTCCTTCGAAGGCGGCACCATCGCCTACACGCAGGGCAAAGCCGCAGTGACGATGTATGGCGTCGCGCCGGAGGCGGTCACCGCGTTGCGTTCGGCGCAGACGAGCGCCCTCGGGAAGGCGGCTCTTCCGGTTCAGGTCGTGTCGGACGCCAATGGGAACGGTCTGGCGCGCAAGTACGCGAACGGCTGGATGCACGCGTCGGATCGCGGGACCTTCTCGTCCTCGGCGAAGATCATGACCGGATACAGCGCCGCAGGCTGGCTGCGCGGATTCCTCGGATGGCCGGTCGCCGCTGAGCAGACGGTCACCGACGCGAACGGCAACGGAGTCGCCCAGCAGTTCGAGGGCGGGTGGATCCACTCCTCGGGGAAGGGGACGTACACGTCCACCTCGACGATCATGAAGGCGTACAGTGACGCGGGTTGGGTGCGCGGAGAACTCGGATGGCCGGTCGGCGCCGAATTCTGCACCGGCAACGCCTGCGTCCAGCAGTTCGCCGGAGGCGTGATCGGCTACACCAAGGGTCAGGCCGCTGTGGCGACCGTCGGCGCGACGGCGGCCGCGATCACCGCGGCCGCCACGAAGCAGACGGCCGTCACCGGGTCTCTCGGCAAAGCACAGGCATCCGTTCAGGTGGTGGCGGACCCCAACGGGGCCGGCCTGGCCCAGAAGTACGCGAAGGGCTGGGTGCATTCGTCCGCCCGAGGCACCTTCGTGTCGTCCTCGACGATCATGACGGCCTACAGCAAGGCGGGATGGCTGCGCGGCAAGCTGGGCTGGCCCACGAGCGCCGAGACCTGCACCGCGACGGCATGCACGCAGTCCTTCGAAGGAGGTACGATCTCCTACGCGCCGGGCAAGCCGGCCACGGTCGCGTACAAGTGAGCCGTGGGCGTGAGCGACTACAGTGGAACGCATGAAGGTACTGCTCACAGGAGCTGACGGATTCATCGGATCGCACCTCGCGGAGCAGCTCGTTCGGGATGGTCATGACGTCCGTGCGCTGGTCCTCTACAACTCGTTCGATTCACGCGGCTGGCTCGACGGTGTCGACGAGGAGATCGCGCGCGAGATCGAGTTCCTCCCCGGCGATGTGCGTGATCCGGCCCTGATGATGTCGGCGGTCGCGGACCGCGATGCCGTGCTGCACCTGGCGGCGCTCATCGCGATCCCGTACTCCTATGCGGCACCGGACCTGTACGTGCAGACGAACATCCAGGGCACGCTGAACCTGCTCAACGCTGCGCGCGCTGCCGGGGTGTCCCGTTTCATCCACACCTCGACCAGCGAGGTGTACGGAACGGCGCGCTACGTGCCGATGGACGAGGGACACCCGCTCCAGGGGCAGTCGCCGTACTCGGCGTCGAAGATCGCCGCGGACCAGATGGTCAACGCCTATCACGCCTCGTTCGGTCTGCCGACCGTGACGATCCGGCCCTTCAACACGTTCGGCCCCCGCCAGTCCGCCCGCGCCGTGATCCCCACGATCATCAGCCAGCTCGCTGCGGGCAAGCGCGAGATCCAGCTCGGTGCGCTGACGCCCACACGCGACTTCACCTACGTCCCCGACACCGTGTCAGGCTTCACCGCGGCGCTCACCAGCACCGCCGGCGTCGGCGAGGTCATCAACCTCGGCGTCGGTTTCGAGGTTTCGATCGGTCAGACCTTCGAGCTCATCGCCGAGGCCATGGGCGTCGATGCCGTCGCCACGGAGGATCCCGCGCGCCTGCGACCGGCGAACTCCGAGGTCGAACGGCTCTTCTCGGACAACTCGAAGGCGCGCGAGCTGCTGGGATGGCAGCCCCGGTTCGACGGCGTGGACGGGTTCCGTGAGGGGCTGCGCGTCACGGCGGACTGGTTCACCGACCCGTCGAACCTCGCGCGTTACCGCACCGACGCCTACGTCGTATGAGCATCGAGCAGGAGATCGTCCAGGCGATCCGCGACGTCGTCGGGGACGCGGACTTCGTCGGGCTGCACGTTCCCGACATCGCGGACCGCGAGAAGAAGCGCGTCCTGGAGTGCCTCGACTCGACCTTCGTCTCGAGCGTCGGCGCATTCGTCACCGAATTCGAGCAGGGGATCGCCGATTTCGCGGGTTCCGCTCACGGCATCGCGGTGTCCAACGGCACATCGGCGCTTCAGGTGGCGCTCCAGCTCGCCGGCGTCGGCGCGGGTGATGACGTGATCGTCCCCAGCCTGTCCTTCGTCGCCACGGCCAACGCCGTCGTCCATGCGGGTGCGCAGCCGTACTTCGTGGACAGCGATGAGGAGACGCTCGGGATGTCCGTCGAGTCCGTGGCCGAGGTGCTGCGCACGGCACGGACGACGCCGGAGGGGGTCGTCAACCACGCAACCGGACGTCGCATCGGTGCGATCGTGCCCATGCACACTCTCGGCCACCCCCTTCGGATCGCCGAACTCATCGATCTCGCCGCGGAGTACGGGATCCCGGTCGTCGAGGATGCGGCGGAGTCGCTCGGCAGTCGCGTGGGTCCCCGGCACACCGGGACGTTCGGGGCGCTCGGCATCGTCAGCTTCAACGGCAACAAGATCCTCACCACCGGCGGCGGCGGCATGATCCTCACCGACGACGACGAGCTCGCCCGGCGTGCCCGGCATCTCACAACGACCGCCAAGCTGCCGCACCGCTGGGAGTTCGAGCACGACGAGGTCGCGTTCAACTACCGGATGCCGAATCTCAACGCCGCGCTCGGTGTCGCCCAGCTCGAACGCCTCCCCGAGTTCCTGACGGCGAAGCGGCGACTGGCAGCGCGCTATCAAGAGAGGTTCTCCGACGTCGCCGGCGTCGAGTTCCTGGTGGAACCACGGGGGACCGAGAGCAACTACTGGCTGTGCGCGGTGCGTGTCGACGGCGGGCGCGAAGAGCGCGACGCCGTGCTCGAGGCGACCAACGCCGCGGGCCTCCAGTGCCGGCCGTTCTGGAATCTGCTGCATGACCAGGCGGCCTTCCGCGATCTGCCGCACGCTCCCGTACCGGTCGCGGAAGCGCTGCATGCCCGCACCGTGTGCATCCCCAGCTCCCCAGCGCTGGCGGCGATGTGATCACGGTCGCCGTCCTCACCGGCACCCGCGCGGATTACGGTCTGCTGCGCGGACTGCTGTCGGCGATTGACGCCGAACCGAAGCTTCAGCTGCAGTTGATCGTGACGGGGACGCACCTCAGCGACGCGTTCGGTCGTACCGTGTCCGAGATCGAGCGCGACGGCTTCGAGATCTCCGCCACCGTGCCGATCTGGTCCGCCGGCGACGGTCCGCTCGACGCCGCCGCAGACGTCGGCCGTGCGCTGCCGGGGTACGCTCGAGCGCTCGAAGAACTCGACCCGGACGTCCTGGTGGTGCTGGGCGACCGGCTGGAGGCGTTCGCCGCGGCGACGGCGGCGACCATCCTGTCCGTGCCCGTCGCGCACATCCACGGGGGTGAACGGACCGAGGGTGCCATGGACGACGCGCTGCGCCACTCGATCACGAAGATGTCGTACCTGCACTTCGCATCCACGGAGGAGCACCGACGACGCATCATCCAGATGGGCGAGCAGCCCGAGCGGGTCTTCTTCGTCGGCGCGCCCATCGTCGACGCGCTGTCCGTGCTCGAGCTGCTGCCCCGGGAGGCGGTCGAAGACCGCTTCGGCGTCCGGCTTCCCGCCCCCACGGCGCTGGTCACCTTCCACCCCGCCGTGATGGACGTCGCTCCGCCTCAGCATCTCGTGGACGAGATGCTGGCGGCACTGCTGGAGGTAGAGGGCCTGCATGTCGTCATCACCGGATCGAACTCCGACATCGGCACCGCCGATGTGCGCGCGCGCATCGCCGCCTTCGTCGCAGACAATCCGGACCGGGTGGACTTCATCGAGTCGTTCGGACAGCTCGGGTATCTGAGCGCGATGCGTGCGGCATCGGTCGTCGTCGGCAACTCCTCGAGCACCGTGCTCGAGGCGCCGGTTCTCGGGGTGCCGTCCGTGCTCATCGGCGACCGCCAGCGCGGACGTCCCCTGGCGGAGAGCGTCGCAACACCCGTGCCCCACAGGGACCGGATCGCAGAGGCCGTGCGCTCGGCGATCCGGCACGATGCGAACGGTGCCGGGACGGAGATCTTCGGCACCCCCGGGTTCGCGCCGCGCGTCGCGACGGCGTTGCGCGACATACCGATCCCGCGTCCGCCGCGCAAGTCCTTCTACGACATCGGAGGAGAATCCGCCCATGACTGACCGTGTGTTCGTGATCGCCGAAGCCGGGGTGAACCACAACGGATCGCTCGACACCGCGAAGGAGCTCGTGGATCTGGCCGCATCCGCCGGCGCCGATGCCGTGAAGTTCCAGACCTTCTCCGCCGACAATCTGGCCATGGAGAGCGCGGCGCTGGCCGACTACCAGCGTCTTTCCGACAGCGACGCGCGCACGCAGCACGACCTGCTCCGGGAGCTGGAGCTCAGTCACGAAGAGTTCCGCGCCCTCCGCGCGCACTGCGATTCGCGCGGCATCGCCTTCCTCTCCACGGCGTTCGACCTCGAAGGCCTCGATTTCCTCGTCACGGAACTCGGCATCCCGCTGGTGAAGATCGCCTCCGGCGATCTCACATTCGCGCCTCTGCTGGTCGCCGCGGGACGCACAGGGCTGCCCGTGATCCTGTCGACCGGGATGGCGGATCTGGCAGAGATCGACAGGGCACTGCGGTTCATCGCGGCCGGCGTCGCGCAGGCGCACGGCGCGATCGAGCGCTCCGAGAGGCTCACGGCCGACGTGCTGGAGCAGGCATGGCGACGCCGGGACGAGTTCGTGGATTTCGCGCAGCACGTGACGATCTTCCACTGCACCACCCAGTACCCCGCCGCGGACGAGAACCTCGATCTGCGTGCGATGCAGACCATCGCATCGACGTTCGGTCACCGCGTGGGCTATTCCGACCACTCCCTGGGCTCTCTCGCCTCGGTGCTCGCCGTCGGGCTCGGGGCCATCGCCGTCGAGAAGCACTTCACCTTCGACATCCACGCCGAAGGACCCGACCACGCGGCATCCCTGGACCCGGACGGCCTGCACGCGTACGTCGCCGACCTCCGTCGCGTCCCCGCGATGCTGGGATCCGCTCAGAAACGCTGTCAGCCGGTCGAAGCAGGTAACCGTGCGGTCGTCCGGCGCAGTCTGGTGGCGACTCAGGACATCGCTGCGGGAGCGGTGATCACCGAGGAGGACGTGGCATGCTACCGTCCCGCATCCGGGCGCACCTCGTTCGACTACTGGGAGGTCGTCGGCTCGACGGCATCCCGGTCGTATCGCCGCGGTGATCTGATCGATGACTGACCTGATCCTTCTCGGCGGCGGCGGTCACGCCCGTTCGGTGCTGGCCGCGCTCGAGCAGGCCGGGAGCGGCGTCCTGGGGTATGTCGCCCCTGAGCCCGGCTCGCTCGGCGAGCTTCCTCATCTCGGTGACGACTCCGTCCTCGCCGAGTTCGGACCCGAACGGGTCGCGCTCGTGAACGGTCTCGGTTCCGCCGGCTCGACGCGCGCGCGACGTGAACTGCACGAGCGCGTGGTCTCGGACGGCTACACGGTCGTCGACGTCGTCCATCCGCGGGCCTTCATCGACTCGGGTGTCCCGCTCGGCGGCGGAGTCCACGTGCTCGCGAACGCGGTGGTCAACGTGGGCGCGGTGCTCGGAGACGGAGCTCTCATCAACACCGGGGCGATCGTCGAACACGACTGCGTGATCGGTGCACATGCGCATGTGGCGCCGGGTGCCGTGCTCGGTGGTGCCGTGCGCGTGGGAGCCGGCGCACACGTGGGTCTCGGTTCCCGCGTACTCCAGGGCGTCACGATAGGGTCGGGGAGTGTCATCGGCGCGGGGGCTGTCGTGCTCTCCGACGTGCCCGATGGCGTCACGGTCGTCGGCGTCCCGGCGCGACCGATCCGGAAGTGAAGGACCAGCAGCCATGATCGACAGGGCGGACCTCACGGTCGCTCCCGAGACCAGCATCCGGGTGGCACTCGAGCGTCTGGATCGCAGCCGACTGCAGGTCGTCTTCGTCGAAGACGCCGCCGGACGCCTGGTCGGAGCCGTCAGCGACGGGGACATCCGCCGAGGACTCCTCGCCGGCGCCGTGCTGGACGACCATGTCTCCGGCATCATGAACACGGGGCCCGCTGCGGTCGCGCCGACCGCGAGCCAGGACGCCGTGGACGAGCTGAAGGAGCAGCGGGGCATCCGCGTCGTCGCGGTCGTCGATGAGGGCGGCAGGCTCGTGGATGTCGTGGGGGAGGGCGAGTCCATCGGTACCCCGCTGTCCACGCCCGTCGTGCTCATGGCCGGAGGCCGCGGTCAGCGTCTGTATCCGATCACGAAGGACATCCCCAAGCCGCTCGTGCCGCTCGGCGACGTGCCGATGATCGACATCATCCTCGGGCGCCTGCGCGAGCAGGGGTTCCGCCGAGTGCACGTCTCCGTCAATCACCTCGGACACCTGATCGAGGCGCACCTCGGAGACGGGTCGCGCCACGGCCTCGAGATCACCTATCTCCACGAGCCGATGCCTCTCGGCACCGCGGGAGCGATCGCGCAGCTCCGAGATCGGATCGGTGAGGACTTCGTCGTCATGAACTCCGACCTGCTCACGCAGGTGGACCTGCGCCGCATGCTCGCCTTCCACAGCGCGACCGGGTCCGTCGCGACGATCGGCGCGCGCGAGTACGGGTTCGAGATCCCCTACGGTGTGATCCGACGCGACGGGGACAGAGTGACCGGCCTCGCGGAGAAGCCGTACCACAGCGAGCTCGTCAGCGCCGGCATCTACGTTCTGGCTCCCGATGCCCTCGGACTGCTGGAGCAGGATGAGTACTGCGACATGCCGACGCTGCTGGCGCGCCTCATGGACGACGCTCGGCGCGTGAGCTCGTTCGAGATCCGTGAGGAATGGATCGACGTCGGGCGTCCAGAGGATCTGGAACGCGCCCGACAGGCCTGGGAGAGGAACGGACGATGAGGATCTGCACGATCACCGTGCGCGCGGGCTCGAAAGGCGTGCCGGGCAAGAACCTGCGGGTCGTCGCCGGCCGTCCGCTGTTCGGGCATTCCGTCGTCCAGGCCGTGCGGTCAGGGCTGTTCGACGAGGTCGTCGTGTCGAGCGACTCGGAGGAGATCCTGGCTCTGGCCCCCGGCTTCGGCGCGACGGGAGTCGTGCGTCGTCCGGCCGAGATGGCGACTGACACCGCGGGAAAGGTCCCTGCGATCGCTCACGCGGTGCGCGCGACGGAGGAGCGCACGGGCGCGACCTACGACGTGTGTGTCGACCTCGACGCCACGAGCCCGCTGCGCACCGTCGACGATATCCGCGCCGCGGTCGCGATGTTCGAGAAGGGGCGGCCGGAATCGCTCATCACGGGCGTCGAGGCGCGCCGGAACCCGTACTTCAACCTCGTCGAGGAGCAGCCGGACGGCACGGTGGCCGTGAGCAAGAAGCCGGACGACGCCGTCCTGCGCCGCCAGGACGCGCCGCGATGCTTCGACATGAACGGTTCGATCTATGTCTGGAGTCGCGAGGCGCTGCTCGAAGACCAGGTCGTGTTCTTCCCCTCGACGATCCTCTACGAGATGCCGCCCGAGCGCTCGACGGACGTCGACAGCGAGTTCGACTTCCGGGTCGTGGAATGGCTGATGCAGCAGCGGAGCGATCTGTGAGCGCCGGCGAAGAGGACCTCGAAACCCGCACATCGTCCGCCGTGCGGGCGATCCTGCAACTCGAGGACGAGGCACCCGATTCGCTCTTCGAGATGCTCCCGGGGGCGACCGTCCCGCTCTGGGCGCAGGTACGCGTGCAGTTCACCAGAGCGCTATCCGCGCAGCAGACGGGCAGTGTCGAGGTGACCTCGGAATCGACCTGGACGCGGTGGGGTGAGGCGAAGCGCGTCGCACGCGGATACCTTCCGAGCCGCTGGGACGCTGTGCGCCGCGCGGCTCCGCACGACGTCTGCTTCTACGTCCCCGGTGTGACGCTCGCGGCGGAAAACGGACGTGCCAGGAACTGGCTCGTCGATGATTTCGCTGCCGCAACGGACGCTGCGGTCGTGGTGCAGGGGAGGCCGTTGCCGTCGCCGCTGGGACCGCCGGTGTTCGACCCCACCCTGAGCATGGAGTCGTCGATCGCGCGTGCCCGCTGGCGCGCGCGGGGGACCCCTGTGGCGTCGGGCGTCGCGGAGTCGGTGACATCGCTGCTTGCGGACTACGCTCATCGGCTGGGTCTGTCGAAGGACATGTTCGTCGCGCTCGGGCGGAACATCGTGCGCAACGAGCGTCAGCGGCCGTTCCAGTTGGCGGAGGTTCAGCGCATGTTGGACCGGATGCAGCCGAAGATCGTCGTCTTCGACAACGGCTCGTACACCTACCTCGGCGAGTGGGTGGGGATCATGAAGGATGCCGGCGCCTACGTCGCCGAGCCGCAGCACGGCTGGATCGGGCCGTCGCACGCCGCCTACAACTTCGGACGCGCTTTCGAGAATCCGGTCTTCCGCCGTGCGCTGCCGGACGAGGTGCTGACGTTCGGGACCTACTGGTCGGACTCGATCCGCCACCCCGGCCGAGTCACGGCGATCGGGAAGCCGCACCTCGAGCGGCAGGCAGCGGCCGTACCTGAGAATCGCGGGAAGCGAATCGTCGTGATCTCCTCCCGCGCAGACCCCGAGGGCACCGACGCGTTCGTTGTGGAGTTGCGCGCTGCGCTGGGGGAGGAGTGGTCCATCTCCTTCCGCCCGCATCCGGGTGAGCGCTCCGAGACCGCGAACCGCTATCCGCGGCTCTCCGCGGATCCACGCATCCAGGTCGACACGGAACCCGACGTGTATGAGTCACTCAAGCGCAGTTCCGTGGTCATCGGCGTTGCGAGCACCGTGCTGTTCGAAGCCGATGCCTTCGGCTGCCATGTGATCGCGCGCGACAGTGCCTTCGCCGAGACAGTGATCGGCGACGCCTTCGGCGAACGCGTCAGCACCGCGTCCGAGGCGGCAGGCCGGGTCGCGATGGAGCGTGCGGACACCCGAAAGGCGGCCGATCCGGCGATCTGGGCACCCGACCCCGTGGGCAGGTACCGCCGCTGGCTCGCCGAACGTCTCCGGGAGCAGGGCGCTCTGTAACACGCCCGGCACGCCGGGACGGACGTCGTTGACGAGCGTCCCAGGCACGTAACCTAGACTGGCGTTATCCCCGCGGTGAGCGTCGCTCGCCGCGTGCCGAATGAGTGGGCCTGTGACCGATACCCGAGATCTCTTCACCGCCGTCCCGCGTTCCGAGTTCGACACCCCGGGCAAGAGCCGCGGGCTGATCGACGTGGTGCGCTGGCGCTATCTGCTGAACCTCCTCGTCCGTACCGGGGTGACCACTCGGTACCGCAACTCGGTGCTGGGCTGGACCTGGTCGTACGTGCGTCCTGCCGCGCAGTTCCTGGTGTTCTGGGTCGTGCTCGGTCTCTTCATGAACCTCGATCGCGGCATCCCGAACTATGCGGTGTACCTGTTCTCCGGGATCGTCGTGATCAACCTCTTCTCCGAGGGGTTCAAGAATGCGACCACGTCGATCGTCGGCAATGCACCGCTGGTGCGCAAGGTGTTCCTGCCCCGGCAGCTCTTCGCCGTCTCCGCCGTGATCGTCGCGTTCGTGCACTTCCTGCCCCAGGTCGGGCTCCTGCTCATCGTGTGCCTGTTGCTGGGCTGGATCTCGCACATCACGATCATGTCGGTGCTCGCGATCCTGGCGGGCATGCTCATCGTGATGCTCTTCTCGCTGGGGCTGGGGCTGTTCTTCGGTGCGATCAACGTGCGGTTCCGGGATGCCGAGAACATCGTCGAGCTGATGCTCCTGCTCGCAACGTGGGCGTCGCCAGTGCTGTACGCCTGGACGCAAGTGCAGGATGCGGTCGTGGAGACGCTCGGCTGGCCGCAGTGGCTCGTCGAGATCTACCTGCTCAACCCGATCACCCAGGGCGTCGAGCTGTTCCACTACGCGTTCTGGCGGCCCGCCACGGAGGGGATGGTCTCGGCATCCGGATATGTCGGGGCCCAGCTCATGGACATCCCGCCCGGGCTCGCCTGGAACACCCTGTGGACGTTCCTCATCGCTCTCGGAACGCTGCTGTTCGGCCAGCTCGTCTTCCGGCGCCTCGAAGGAAGGTTCGCGCAAGACCTATGACCGATCAGACGGCGATCAGGCCCAGCATCATCATCGACGGCGTGCGCAAGCGATTCACGCTCAACCACGCCTTCTCCCTCAAGGACACGGTCGTGTCCTGGATCAAGCGACGCAAGCTCACGAGCGAGTTCGAGGCGCTCAAGGGCGTCGACCTCGTGATCGGCGAAGGGGAGTCCGTCGCGATCCTCGGCTTCAACGGGTCCGGCAAGTCGACGCTGCTCAAGCTCGTCTCGGGAGTGATGGAGCCCGACGACGGACAAGTGCTCACGCGTGGCCGGGTCGCGGGACTGATCGAGGTCGGTGCGGGGTTCCATCCCGAGCTCTCCGGTCGCGAGAACGTGTTCCTCAACGCTGCCATCCTCGGGATGAAGAAGCACGAGATCGAGGCCCGCTACGACGAGATCGTGGCCTTCAGCGAGATCGAGGAGTTCATCGACCAGGAGGTCAAGCACTATTCCTCGGGCATGTTCATGCGTCTCGCGTTCTCCGTCGCGATCCACGTCGAGCTCGATGTCCTCCTCGTCGACGAGATCCTCTCCGTCGGTGACGCACCGTTCCGCGAGAAGTGCCGGCTGAAGTTCGAAGAACTGATCGCCCAGGGCAAGACCCTCGTCGTCGTCAGCCACGACATGGAGATGGTCCGCGAACTGTGCACTCGGGGCATCGTGATCAACAAGGGTCGCGTCGTGTACGACGGTGAGATCGAGGGCGCGATCGGGATGGTCGACGCGTGATCGGCGACTGGACCGCCGCGTTGCCGTCGGTGCTGGTCGGCATCGTGCTGATGTTCGTTCCGGGTGCTGCCGCGCTCCTCGGCGTCGGCATGCGGGGCCTTCCGCTCCTGGCGTTCGCTCCCGTGATGAGTGTTGCCATGACCGGGGTATCCGCCCTCGCGCTGAGCATCGCAGGCTTCGCGTGGTCGCCGTGGACGTTGGGTGCGTCGCTGGTCCTGCTGATCGCGCTGGCATGGGTGGTCGGTTGGGGAGTGGGACGACTTCGCGGCAGTGCCGCCCCGGCCGGGGACGCACGCTGGATGCTCCCAGTGGCGATAGCGATAGGCGCCCTCTTCGGCGCATGGCGCTTGATCGCATACATCGGCGAACCAGCGGCGATCTCTCAGACCAACGATGCCGTGTTCCACCTGAACGCCGTCCGGTACATCCTCGAGACTTCAGACGCATCGTCGCTGCATGTGAGTTCGGTGATCGGTGCGCGCAGCTTCTATCCCGCCGCCTGGCACGCGTTCGCTTCGATGATCGCGCTCATCACGGGCGCGGACATCGCGCTGGTCGCTAACGCGCTCACGCTGATCATCGGCGCCGTGGTGTGGACGTTGGGGATCACGTGGTTGACGCATGTTCTGACCGGATCAGCACGAATCGCCGGATTCGCGGCCGTCTTCTCCTCGGCGTTGCAGGCGTTCCCGCTGCTGATGTTCCAGTGGGGGGTGCTCTACCCGAACGCCCTCTCGACGGCGTTGATCCCAGCCGGTCTGGCCGTCATCGTGTCCCTGCCGCGCTGGCTCCGTCGAGAACGCCCCGTGAGAAGCACCGTGCTCGGGCTGCTGATCGGCGCCGTCACGGCCGGCGCGTTGGCGCTGTCGCAGCCCGCGGCGATGCTCGCTTGGGGACTGCTCACCTGCGTGTGGTTCACATTCTGGATGCTGAGTCGCGCCACGCCTCGGCTGATCGCGCGGGTTGTGCTCGTACTGGTTGCTTGGGCCGTGCTCGCCTTGGTCTGGTTCCGATTCTCGAACGGAACGAGCGGGTCGCATTGGGACCCGTTCCGCGGAAATCTCGAGGTCTTCGCGGACGTTCTCCTCAACTCACAGATGGGCATTCCCGCGGCGTTCGGCATGAGCGTTCTCATGCTTGTCGGGCTCGCGAGCGTCACGATGAACCGCTCGCTCTGGTGGTTTGCCGCGGGCTGGCTGGCGGTCTCCGGGCTTTACGTCCTTGTTGCCGCCGTCGACCTTCACCTCATTCGCGATGGGCTCCTTGCTTCGTGGTACGCCGACCCCTACCGGATCGCCGCGCTCGCACCCATCGTCGTCGTGCCTCTCGCAGCGATCGGGTTCGACGCTTTGGTGCGATGGGCGGCTCGGCCGTGGCGGCGAACATCGTCGCCGCGCGGGTCGACCGCAGTGAGCATCATCGCCCTTGTCATCGCCGTTCTCGGGATGCTGATCCTTGTCCTGTTGCGTTCCGTTGCCATGCCGCAGTACATGGACAGGACATTCGAACTCGACTCCCGATATGCCGCAGACCCTGAGCGCTTCGGATACCTCGACCCCGACGAGCGGGCACTGCTCGAGTCATTGGGGGAGTACGTCCCCGAAGGTGAACGGGTCATCGGGAACCCGGGGACCGGCAGCGGATTCGGGTACGTGCTCAGTGGATACGACGTGTTCCCGAGGACCTGGTCACCCCCGAACACCGAGGACTGGGCATTGATCGGTGAGAGCCTCCGCGACGCAGCCGAGGACCCGGACGTCTGCGACGCTCTCGACTCCTATGGCTCTCCGCAGTATGTGCTCGACTTCGGCCCCGGTGAAGAACGGGCCGGACGATGGCTGATGCCCGGCATGACGGACTTCGCCGAACAGGACGGCTTCGAACTCGTCGCCGAGCGGGGAGACGCGTCGCTGTGGCGCATCACGGCGTGCGCGGAGTGAGTCGACATCTCGAATCGGTAAGATCACAGGCGATGCGTCCGGTTGATCTGCCCGTTCTCGTCGTCATACCGGCGCTGAACGAAGAGGATTCCGTCGCGGACGTGGTCCGCGACGTGTCTCGTGCCATCCCGTATGCGAGCGTACTCGTGATCGACGACGGCTCCGTGGATCGCACGGGCGAGCGCGCTGCAGATGCGGGTGCATCCGTGCTGACTCTGCCGTTCAACCTCGGCGTCGGCGGCGCGATGCGAGCCGGATACCGCTACGCACGGGACAACGGCTTCGGCGTGGTCGTGCAGGTGGACGGAGACGGGCAGCACGATCCCGACGTGATCCCCCGGCTCATCGAGGAGCTCGATTCCGCCGATCTCATGATCGGCGCGCGATTTGCGGGAATCGGCGACTACGGCGTCCGAGGACCGCGACGATGGGCGATGAAGTGCCTGGCGCTGATCATCAGTCGCGTCGCACGGACGCGTTTGACCGACGTCACGAGCGGGTTCAAGGCGGCCGGCCCTCGGGCGGTCGCGCTGTTCGCCGACGATTTTCCTGCCGAGTATCTGGGCGACACGATCGAGGCACTGGTCATCGCGGCGCGTGCCGGACTCGTGATCCGCCAGCATCCTGTCGCCATGCGCGAGCGCCAGGCCGGTCGGCCATCGCACAACCCGGTGAAGGCTGCGGTGTATCTGCTCAGGGCATGCGCGGCTTTCGGGCTCGCGATGCTCCGCCCGCGCGCACGTCTGGAGGAGTCGTCATGAATCCGGTCACCTATGCGTTCGGGATCGCCGCGGCCGTTCTCGCCCTGATCGCGATCGTCGAACTCATGCGTCGAGGAACCCTGCGTGAACGCCATGCCGTGTGGTGGTTCGTCGGTGGCGTGCTGGCCCTTGTCATCGCCATCTTCCCGCAGACGCTCACGTGGGCGGCACAGGTGCTGGGCGTGAGCGTTCCGACGAATCTCGTGTTCTTCGTCGCGATCGGGCTGCTCTTCCTCGTGAGCCTGCAGTACGGCGCGGAGCTGACCAGAATCGAGGAGAAGCTGCGCACGCTCGCCGAGCGCAGCGCCTTCCAGGAGAACCGGATCGCCGAGTTGGAGAGGGTCATCGGCGATCGGAAGTCCGAGCCAGGACAAGCCCGGGACGGGGACGACATATGACGCGGCCGAGCCGAGCGCTCATCGCGTCACGATTGTTTCCCCCCGAGGTCAGCGCAGGAGCCTTCCGCCTGGGTGCACTCGCGCGTTCACTGGCACGACGGGGTGACGACGTGACCGTGCTCACCTCGACACCGCCGCGGCACGCGCCGGCGATCGCCGACGCTCCGGGTGTCGACGTGCAGCGGTGGCCCGTGTTGCGAGACAAGGGCGGCAACGTGCGCGGCTATGTCCAGTACATGAGTTTCGATGTCCCCCTGCTCTTCCGGCTGCTCTTCCGCCGGTTCGATGTCGCGGTCGCGGAATCGCCCCCGACCACCGGTCTCGTCGTCGCACTCGCGGCGCTGCTGCATCGCCGCCCGATGGTGTATTACGCGGCGGATGTCTGGACCGACGGTGTCATCTCGATGGGGGCGCCCGGAATCGTCGTTTCGGCGATGCGGCTCATGGAGCGCACCGTGCTGAGGCGGTCCGCCCGGATCATCTCGGTGTCTGACGAGGTCACGGAGCGGCTGATCGCCCTGGGAGCGGAGCCCGGTCGGATCACGACGGTCGGGAACGGCATCGACACCGACATCTTCACGCCGGATGCGGTGCCTGCCGGATCCGACCGATACTTCGTCTATACGGGCACCATGTCGGAATGGCAGCAGCCCGAGGTGTTTGTGCGCGCTTTCGCGCTCGTCGCCGAGGAAGCGCCGGACGTACGTCTTCGGTTCTTCGGACAAGGAGCCGTCGAGCAGGAACTGCACCGACTCGCCGATGAGCTGGTGCCTGGGCGCGTGGAGTTCGGCGGAGTCGTCAGTCCGAGCGAGTCGGCATCCTGGATCCGTGGCGCTTGCGCCGCGCTGGTGAGCATCGTCCCAGGGATCGGATACGACTTCGCGAAGCCGACGAAGACCTATGCGGCCGCGGCCGTCGGCACGCCTGTTCTGTTCGCGGGGCCAGAGACGGGGGCAGAACTCGTGCGCTCGGCAGGACTCGGGCGGGCAGTGGAGTTCACACCGGCATCCGTCGCCGACGCGATGCGCTTTTTCCTCCGCGAAGCCGAGCAGGGCGTGACGGATCGGCTTCGCGCTCAGCGTGCTGATTGGGCACGGGGGCACGTGTCGCTGACGGCTGTCGCGGATCGCGTCGCCGAAGCGATCTCTCAGGTCGTCGATCGTGCGGACGCTAAGCTGGAAGGCGCTTCGGGCCGCGCAGTCGACCCAGGTGAAAGGCCCTCAACGTGACTCACTCCGCATCTGTGCGAATCGTCGACTCCGCCGACGTCTCACCGGACGCCTCCATCGGCGACGGCTCATCGATCTGGCACCTCGCGCAGGTGCGCGAGGACGTCCAGATGGGCGAGAACTGCATCGTCGGCCGAGGCGCCTACATCGGGACCGGCGTCGTGATGGGCGACAACTGCAAGGTGCAGAACTACGCCCTCGTCTACGAGCCGGCGAAACTCGGCGATGGTGTCTTCATCGGTCCGGCCGTCGTCCTCACCAACGACACGTATCCGCGCGCGATCAACCCGGACGGTTCGCTGAAGAGCGCCCACGACTGGGAGCCGGTCGGCGTGACGATCGACCGCGGCGCGTCCATCGGCGCGCGCGCGACCTGCGTCGCCCCGGTCACGATCGGGGCATGGGCGACCGTCGCGGCGGGTGCCGTGGTCGTCAAGGACGTACCCGCCTACGCACTGGTGGCGGGAGTTCCCGCCCGACGCCTGGGCTGGGTGGGGGAGGCGGGCGTCCCGCTGAACCCGGCGGACGCCGACGGCGTCTGGGTGTGCCCGTCCACGGGCGACCGTTACATCGAGAACGATGGCACTCTGAGCAAGGAGACCGTGTGAGCGAGTTCATTCCCCCGGCCAAGCCGATCATCGGCGACGAGGAGCGCGAGGCTGTCGACCGCGTGCTGCGCAGCGGCATGGTCGCTCAGGGGCCGGAGGTCGCAGCCTTCGAGAGCGAGTTCTCGCAGCACTTCGTGCAGGGTCGTCCTGCTGTTGCGGTCAATTCCGGCACGGCAGGTCTGCACCTCGGACTGCTGGCGGCAGGAGTGGGCCCGGGCGATGAGGTCATCGTCCCTTCCTTCACGTTCGCCGCGACCGGCAACTCGGTGGCACTCACCGGCGGAACGCCCGTGTTCGTCGACATCGAGCCGGAGACGTTCACGCTCGATCCCGAGGCGGTCGCGGCGGCGATCACCCCGAAGACCAAGGGCATCCTTCCTGTGCACCTGTACGGGCACCCCGCCAGGATGCGCGAGCTCGAGGCTCTGGCCGCGGCGCGGGGCGTGGCGCTGTACGAGGATGCTGCGCAGGCTCATGGCGCTGCTCTCGACGGGCGCCCGGTCGGGACGTTCGGCGAGTTCGCGATGTTCAGCCTCTACCCGACCAAGAACATGACCAGTGGCGAAGGCGGGATGGTCTCGACCGCGACGGATGAGGTCGCCCGCCGGGTCAAGCTGCTGCGCAACCAGGGGATGGAGCGGCAGTACGAGAACGAGATCGTGGGCTTCAACGCGCGCATGACGGACATCCACGCCGCGATCGGCCGCGTTCAGCTGACGAAGGTCGATGCGTGGACCGCGACACGACAGAAGAACGCCGCCTTCCTGGACGCGAATCTGCAGGGGGTCGTGGTTCCGCCCGTCCTCGACGGGGCCGTCCACGTCTATCACCAGTACACGATTCGTGTCCCGGAGGATCGCGACGGATTCGTCGCGGCGCTGAAGCAGGAGCACAACGTCGGGGCGGGCGTCTACTATCCGATCCCCAACCACCGGCTGCCGTCGCTTGCTCCCTATGCTCCGGGCCTGGACCTGCCTGAGACCGAGCGCGCCGCTCGTGAGGCCGCATCGTTGCCTGTGCACCCGTCGCTCTCCGCGGACGATCTGGAGCGGATCGTGACGGCCGTGAACGCGGTCGCGAAGGCAGGGTCCTGATGGTGCTGCGCGCCGGGCTCCTCGGCGTCGGGATGATGGGGCGGCACCACGCCCGCGTTCTGCGTGAACTCGACGGCGTCGAGCTCGTCGCGATCGCTGATCCGGGTGGGGATCCGCACGGCGTCGCCGGAGACCTGGACGTGCTGCCGGACATCGACGCACTGATCGCGGCCGGTCTGGACATCGCCGTCGTCGCCGTGCCGACGCGTTTCCACGAGGATGCGGCTCTCAAGCTGGCGGCCGCGGGCGTGAACACGCTCGTCGAGAAGCCGATCGCGCACAGCATCGAAGCGGGCCAGCGTATGGTCGATGCGTTCGCATCCGCGGGCCTTGTCGGTGCGGTCGGGCACATCGAGCGCTTCAACCCCGCCCTGCAGGAGCTGCGTCGCCGCATCGAAGCGGGTGAGCTGGGGGCGCTCTACCAGGTGGCCACGCGCCGTCAGGGTCCGTTCCCGTCGCGCATCGCGGATGTCGGGGTCGCGAAGGATCTCGCCTCCCACGACGTGGACCTCACTGCGTGGGTCGTGCAGAGCGACTACGAGCGCGTCTTCGCGCAGACGGCGTTCAAGTCCGGCCGCGAACACGAGGACATGATCACGATCACGGGTCGGACCGCCTCCGGCGTCATCGTGAACAACATCGTCAACTGGCTCAGCCCGATGAAGGAGCGCGTCACCGTCGTAACGGGGGAGAAGGGGGCGTTCATCGCGGACACCTCGACGGGAGATCTGACCTTCTACGCGAACGGCACGATTCCGCTCGAGTGGGAATCGGTGTCGAGCTTCCGTGGTGTTTCCGAGGGCGACGTCACCCGGTATGCGTTCGCGAAGCGAGAGCCGCTGCGCGTCGAGCACGAGGCGTTCCGTGACGCCGTGCTCGGTCAGCAGACCGACGTCGTGACGATGGAGCAGGGGCTGCGCACCCTGGTCGTCGTCGAGGCGGCCCTGGAGTCCGCGCGCGAGGGCGAAGCCGTCCGCATCTGAGACATGAACCACATCGTACGAACGCTCAAACGACTTCTGCCGTTCCTTCCGGCATCGGCACGCACCTTTCTCATCGTCTACGCGGTGGTCAGCTCCGTGCTGGCGGTGGTCGACGTCGTGGCGCTCATGCTCCTCGCGCTGACCCTCGCTGCGAGCGTGAGCGGCCAGGAGATCCAATTACCTGTGATCGGAACGATCGCGGCCGACCAGGTCGTGTGGCTGATCCTGATCTTGGCGATCATCGTCATCGCCAAATCGGCGGCGAACGTCTGGCTGCAGTGGATCGCGACCAGGCGGTTCGCCACGTACGAGTGGACGATCGGCCAGGAGCTCTTCAGCGCGTACATCCGCTCGTCCTGGACGGACCGGATGTCCCGGAACAGCGCGCAGATCGTGCAGATGTCCGACACGGGCATCGCGAATGTCATCGCCGGATTCCTGTTGCCCGTTACGACTCTGCCCGGGCTTCTCGTCACATCCGTCGGCGTAGTCGGGGTGATCGTGGTGGCGCAGCCGATCACAGCGCTCGTGACGATCGTTTATCTCGGCGCGATCGCCGCGATCCAGTACTGGGTGCTCAGCGGCAAGACCCGGCAGGCGGCTCGCGTCGCGCGGGACTCCACGCTCCGCGTGGCCGCGCTCATCTCCGGCATGGTGGCCTCCCTGAAGGAGATCACCCTCCGAGACAAGGCCGATGAGGTGAGTCAGGTCGTCGGCGTGCATCGACGTCGCACCGCGCAGGCCCGAGCGAACAACGGATTCCTCTCGGCCGTGCCGCGGTTCGTCTTCGATGCGGCCATCATCGGAGGATTCGTGATCGTCGGCGGCGCGGCGTTCGCGGTCGGCGGCATCGACACCGCCATCTCGGCGATCGCGCTGTTCGGAATCGCGGGCTTCCGGCTGGTGCCGTCACTGACGGGTTTCCAGTCGGTGCTGACGCGCACCCTGACCTCCAAGCCGTACGTCGACGCGGTGATCGCGGATGTCGAAGCCTCGAAGAAGTTCCTCGCCGACCAGGAGGTCCTGGGCAAGCAACCACTTCCGGGTTCGCCGGAGCTGCTGGAGCTGCGCGACGTCTCATTCACCTTCCCCGGCAGTGACACGCCTGCAGTCCGCGAGGTGGAACTGCGGATCCCGATGGGGACGACGGTGGGGATCGCCGGCGTGTCCGGTGCGGGCAAGTCCACGCTGGTGGACCTGCTCCTCGGCCTTCTCACGCCGACCCAGGGTTCCATCCGGATCGACGGCCTGCCACTCGACGACGTGCTCAAGGCATGGCGCACGCATGTCGGTTACGTACCGCAGGAGGTGACGCTGTTCGATGGCACCATCGCCCAGAACATCGCTTTGACCTGGGGTGACGACATGGACCTCGCTCGCGTCGAGGATGCCGCGCGCCGTGCTCAGCTCTGGAACGTCATCACCGAACGCGCCGACGGTCTGCAGACGCGGGTCGGCGAGCGAGGGCTGACGCTCTCCGGTGGCCAGCGACAGCGTCTGGGCATCGCCCGGGCGCTGTACAGCGATCCGCTCATCCTCGTGCTCGACGAGGCGACGAGCGCTCTTGACACGAAGACCGAAGCGGATGTCGCGGCCGCCATCCGGGATCTCCGCGGGGATGTCACGATCATCGCGGTCGCGCACCGGCTGAGCACGATCCGTGACTCGGACCAGATCCTGTTCATGCAGGAGGGCACCGTCGCGGCGAAGGGCACCTTCGATGAGGTCGTTCACAAGAGCCCCGCGTTCGCTCATCAGGCGCGACTGGCGGGTTTGGCGTGAACGCCTTGACGACGAGGGTCGGGATGGCGCTGGGACTGCTGCCCGATCGAGTGTCCGTGTCGTTGCGCCCGGCCGCACGGCGTTTCGCACTGTCAGACGTGCCTCAGCCCGTCACCGCACCGTCGGGCGACACTCGGTTGTACATCGCGCCGGCCAACTTCGCCGCGCAGGGATACCGATGGGCAAGAGCCGCGGAGCGTCTCCCCGGTGTCGGCGCCGTCAATATGCAGTATCGCACCGCCGGTGATTTCGGATTCCCCGCGGATTACTCGGTATCCGAACGGGTGTTCTGGAACTCGGGGTCTTGGGGCCGCCGCCAGCGGGATGCTGTTGCGCAGGGCTTCACGCATGCAGTGTTCGAAGCGGAGCGGCCGATGTTCGGCCTCGCCTTCCTCGGGCGCATGGAACGTGAAGCGCGCTGGTTGCTCGACCGCGGCCTCGAGGTGGGACTGGTGAGTCACGGTACCGACCTGCGATTGCCGAGCCGGCATGCGCAGCTCGACCGGTGGTCGCCGTTCCGCGATGGCGAGCCGACATGGATCGCGGCGCTCGAAGCGAGGGCACTGAAGAATCGCCGGCTTCTCGAGAAACTCGGCGTCCCGGTTTTCGTTGCGACGCCTGAACTCCTGGGTGATTGGCCGGACGCTGTGTGGCTGCCGAATGTGATCGACCCGGCTGACTGGACCAACGATCGCCCGGCACTCTCCGGCGATGTGCCGATCGTGTTGCATGCACCGACGAATCCGGCGGTCAAGGGCACGGCGCTCATCGAACCGGTGGTCGAGCAGCTGTCGGCCGACGGCATCATCGACTACCAGCGCATCATCAGGGTTCCGGCATCCGAGATGCCGAGCCGCTATGCGCAGGCAGACGTCGTGCTCGACCAGTTCGCAGTCGGGATCTATTCGACGACATCGATCGAGGCCATGGCTGCTGGGCGCCTGGTGCTGGCCCACCTGCATGATCAAGTACGTGATCACATCCGCGAGATCACCGGCCTTGAAGCTCCGGTGGTCGAAGCCACGCCTGACACCATCGGCGACATCCTGCGCGATGTCGCCGCACGTCCGGAGCATTACCGGGAGATCGCGCAGCGCGGTCCGGAGTACGTGGCGGCCGTGCACGACGGATCCCTCGCGTCTCGTGTGCTCGCGCCATTCCTCGGGAAGGGCGTCCCTTCGTGAGTCGGCACCTGCTGTTGACCGCGTGGGCCTTCGCGCCGGCGCGCACGAGCGGCGTGTATCGGGCGATCGGACTGGCGAACGCCTTCTCGGAAGCTGGATGGCGGGTGACCGTTCTCACCGCACCCGAGAAGGTGTTCGCCGACGAGGGGGTCATGGACCGGTCATTGTCGGCGCAGGTGGATGAGCGAGTTCGGGTCATCGAAGTGCCGTTCTCCTCGGTCTTCTATTCGAGTGATATCTCGGAGTGGAACTGGGCGCGTGCCCGACACGCGGAGCTGTGGTCTGCGGTGCACGGACGTCGATTCCCCGAGCATGGGTTCGGCGATTGGGCCACGGCGCTGGAGAAGGCCGCAGAGGGGATCCACAGGGAGGATCCCGTGGATGTCGCCCTCGGCACGGCGAGCCCGTCGGTCGACTTCATCCCCGGCTGGTATCTCAAGCGCAAGCATGGCGTGCGCACCATCATGGACTATCGGGACGCGTGGACGATCGACGTCTTCAGCGGAGGTCGCAACCCGCGCGCGACGGCGCGCTCCGAGCGGTGGGAGTCACGGCTGATCGACGTCGCCGACCAGGTGTGGTTCGTGAACGACCCGATCCGGGACTGGCACGCGGAGAAGTATCCGGACGCGGCGACCCGGATGCGCGTCGTTCCGAACGGATTCGACGTCGTCGGCGGCGTTTCGCCCGCGGTCGCCTTCTCGGCGCCAGGGGAGACGCTCACCTTCGGCTACATCGGCACGATCAACCTCGGCCAGTTTCCGGCCGAGCCGTTGCTCGACGGCTGGCGTCTGGCTCGCAGTCGATCCGACGAGGTCGCGTCTGCGCGGCTGGTCTTGCGCGGACACCTCGGTCGAACGGGCATCGCGGACGCCGAGCTCGAGGACTTCCTCCATCGCGCGTCCGACGCGGGCATCGAATATGGCGGACCGGTCGCAAAGGCTGACGTCAGTGCGGTGTACGCGGGGTTCGATGCCCTTGTCCTCGCCCTCGCCAGCGGTCCCGGCGTCACAAGCGGCAAGGTGTTCGAGTTCGCAGGCACAGGACTCCCTGTCGTCTCCGTGCACGACCCCGCAAGCGCGGCGTCGTCGATCATGTCCGGCTCGCCGGTATGGACACCGGCGGTATCGCTGGATGCATCGGATATCGCGGATGCCTTCATCGCCGGTGTCCACGCGATCCGTTCCCAGACGGAGACATCCCGTGCCCGCGCGATCGCCTGGGGCGCACAGTGGGAGCGGCACCGGCAACTCCAGCACGCCGTGAGCGAAGTCACGAACCTGTCCGAACGGAGCAGCACCTGATGCGCGTGGTCATCTTCTCGCCGACTGATTCCTATACCGCCGAGGTCCTGCCAGTCCTGGCTCCCGATGACTACGTCACTGTCGTCCGATGGGCAGGCGACGGATCCGACGAGCCGGGGCGCATCGCGGTGGGGCAGGGAGCGCTGTCCGCACGTCTCGTCGAGGCCGCGCGCGGGAACGTACTGGCGCGCACACTCGTGCGTGCCACGCCGCTGGACACCGGAGTGCGGTTCTGGCGCGCGACTCGTTCCGACCCGCGGGTCGGGCAAGAGGTCCGCAAGGCAGACCTTATCGTTGCCCCGGAACGGGACGGCGGATACGCGGCCTGGGCCTGGCACAGGCTGGCCTTACGCAAGTGGCGCGAGATCGCCGCGGTCGCCGGGTACCCGGCTGCCCGGAACGTGATCGCGCAGAGCCGATGAGCGTGCGCCCGCACCTGCTCTACACGGCGTGGGGCTTTCCGCCCAGCCGCGCGGGCGGCGTCTACCGTGCGCTGGCGACGGTGAACGCGTTCGCCACTCGCGGCTGGGATGTCACGGTGCTCACGACCCCTCGCGAACTGTTCCTCGATTCGACGGGTGGAGACGAGGCGCTGGAGCGTCGCATCGATCCCCGCATCCGTATCGAGCGCCTTCCGGTGTCGACGCCGGCATTCAGTTCGGACATGGCGGCGTGGACGCGGCTCCGCGCTCGTCATCCGGAGCTGTGGATCGCGGCGGACTGGAGGCATGACCTCGTGCGTTTCCCGGAACGCGCCTACGGCCGCTGGCGTCCCACACTGGAGAGGGCCGCGAGTCGTGTGCACCGGGAACGGCCGGTCGACCTCGCGCTGGGTACCGCGAATCCCCACGTGGACTTCATTCCCGGGTGGGCGTTGAATCGCGCAGCGGGCGTCCCGTACGTGATGGACTACCGGGATGCATGGCGACTCGACGTCTTCTCCGGACGCACGCTTCATTCCGATCGGTCGAGAGTCGGTCGCTGGGAGCGGGGCATGCAGGATGCCGCCGAGGAGATCTGGTTCGTGAACGAACCCATCGCGAAGTGGCACCAGGAACGCAACCACGCCGCCGCCGAGCGCATGCAGATCGTGGCGAACGGGTACGACGAGTACGAGATCCCCCTGCAGGTCCCGATTCGACCGGAGCGTCGTGGCGGCCTGCGATTCGGATACATCGGCACGGTGTCCGAGAACGTTCCGATGCGTGAGCTTGTCGCCGGGTGGAAGCGAGCGCGGGAGCGCTCCGACATGCTCCGTGGTTCACAGCTCGTCGTGCACGGCTACCTCGGCCACTTCGGTGGCTCGGGATCAGCCGGCGACGCGCTCGCCGAAGCGGAACGGGACGGGGTCGTCTTCGCCGGTCCGGTGAGCAAGGCGACGATCGGGGGAGTCTACGCGGATCTGGACGTCCTGGTTCTTGCCCTCGGGAGTGGACGTTACGTGACCAGCGGCAAAGTCTACGAGTATGCGGCGACCGGAATCCCGATCGTATCCGTTCACGACCCGAGGAACGCGGCGACCGATGTGCTGCGAGAGTCGCCCGCGTGGGACGCGACGGTCTCGCTCGCCGCGGAGGATGTGGCGACGGCCTTGATCGCAGCGGCGACACGGTCGCTCGCTCAGACCCCGGCCGACCGAGCGGACGCCCAGGCATGGGGGCGCCGTTTCGCACGTGAGCGCCAGCTGGGCGCTCGCATCGATGCGCTGCGGAAGCGAGTGGACCAGTGGGAGCGATCATGAGGGTGGCCGTCACGAAAGTCACTCTGCGGGTGCCGCCGACCTACTTCGCAGTGCAGCACGCGATCGCGTTGAGCGACAGGTTCGATTTCCGGTTCTTCGCGTCCGCTGCGGATGTGACCGACGACGCGGTGTCGGAGCGTATCGCGATCACCGACGTGAGCCGGAGCATCCCGCTGCTGCGCCGCCGCCCCTATGCTTTCAGGAACCAGGTCGCCCCGTTGCTGGACGTGCCGACGTCGAGGGCGATCTCGCGCTGGACGCCCGACGTGATCCACCAGCACTTCGCCAACCTGTCGGGCGCAGCGGTGCGCGCACACCGTCGTCGCCAGGTCCCGCTGCTTCTCACCGTGCATGGCGCGGACGTCTACGTGCCGCTGACTCCGCTCGCCTCCCGTCGCGGCACCTCCCGAGCGCTCTTGGCGCGGCATCAGCGAACGGTGCTGCGCGCGTTCGATGAGGCGACGTCGATTCTGGCCGTCAGCGATTATCTGGCGGGGCGAGCCGTTGAGGCCGGGGCCGATCCCCGGAAGGTCGAAGTGCATTATCAGGGCATCGACACGGACCTGTACACCCCGGCCGGCCGGCGCGAGCGCCATGATGTTCCCGTGATCGCCTTCGTCGGTGCGCTGTCCGAAGCGAAGGGCGTGCGCGATCTTCTCGCGGCATCCTTGACCATCACCCCGCGGTTGCCGCATCGGCTGGTTTTCGCGGGGGATGGGCCGCTGCGGGAGCTGCTCGATCGCGCCGCTTCCGAGCATCCGCACGTCGAGGTTCTCGGCTCGGTCACGCGCGACCGGATCAAGCAGCTTCTGGGAGACGCGACTGCGCTCGCGTTGCCGACGCAGGAGTGGAGAGGATGGCGTGAAGCCGCCGGCCTCGTGACTCTCGAAGCCCAAGCCATGGGCGTCCCGGTCGTCGTCTACGATTCCGGTGGTGCCCGCGAGATGTTCGAGGATGCGAGCACGGGGCTGCTCGTCCCGGAAGGGGATGTCGTGCAACTCGGCGGCGCGCTCGAGCAGATCCTGGCACTCCCCGAAGCTGAGCACGCGGCCATGGGGCAGCGTGCCCGGGCGTTCGTCGTGAAGAATCGAAGCCTAGCTGTGAGCGCCGCGCAACTCGCTGATCATTACCAGGAAGCAGTGTCATGACCGTCCGAATCCTCTGCATCTCGTTCTCGGACATCCGCAGCGACGCTCGCGTACTGCGCCAGCTGGAGGTGCTCGCTCGCCATGGCGAGGTCACAACGCTCTCCTACGGTGACCGTCCGGACGCGGCTGCGGATCATCTCTCGATCCCGAGCGAACTGCCCTCGCTGCCGCAGACACCGGCCGGCGTCGTCAAACTCGCGCTGCGGCGATTCCGATCCGTCGCCATGGGCGCACCCGCCGTCAAGGCAGCCAGGGAACTCCTCGGTGACCGCGAGTTCGACATCGTGGTCGCGAACGAGGCGAGAGCCCTTCCCCTCGCCTTCGAGGTGGCCGGGTCTCCGAAGGTCTGGTGTGACCTGCATGAGTGGGCACCGGCTGAGCGGACGCATGTCCTTTCGTGGCGGCTGCTGGTCGCGCCGTTCATGACCTGGGTCTGCGCCCAGTATCTGCCTCGCGTGGCTGCCGCGACGACCGTCAACGGCTCGATCGCGCAGATGTATCACGAGCAGTTCGGCGTCCGCTGCGATGTCGTTCGCAACGCCATCGCTTACCGACCCGATCTCAAGCCCTCGCCGCCCGTTGATCACACGCGTCTGGTCCACAGCGGGGGCGCAGTTCCAGGACGCAACCTGGAAGCGATCATCGATGCCGTCGATCTTCTCGGCGACGGCTACACGCTCGACCTGTACCTCGTGCAGTCGCGGCAGGCGGAGTCGTACTGGAAGCAGCTGGTCTCTCGTATCGCGCAGAGTCCTCGCACGCAGCTGCACGCGGCTGTGACACCGGATGAGCTGCCGGCGACCTTGAATGCCTACGATCTCGGCGTCTATGCTCTTCCGCCGCATACGCCGAACCACCGGCTGATGCTCCCCAACAAGTTCTTCGACTTCGTCCAGGCCCGCTTGGGTTTCGTGTTCGGCCCGTCCGTCGAGACCGACCGCCTGATCGAGGAGAACGGTCTGGGTGTCATCGCAGCAGGCTACTCGGCGGCGGACCTCGCGACCGCCATCCGCGGGCTCACAGCCGACCAGATCACCGGTTTCAAGACAGCCACCGACCGTGTGGCGGAATCTCTTTCGTCAGACGCTGATGTCCTGATCGAGAACGAGATCCTGAGCAGATTGGTCGGGCAGTAACTGGCAGCAAAGAGCTTGGTTCACCGGCGCCCGATGACAGCCCGGTAGACTCGCAGACCGTGAAGATCGTCAGCGTCGTCGGGGCCCGCCCGCAGTTCGTCAAGCTCGCTCCCATCCACAAGGCCGCGAAGGCCGTCGGTGTCGACCACGTCATCGTGCACACCGGCCAGCACTACGACCCGATGCTCTCGGATGTGTTCTTCGAGGATCTCGGCATCGGCGCCCCCGACGTGCACCTCGGTGTCGGCAGCGGCTCCCACGGTGTGCAGACGGGCGCCATGCTCGCGGCGCTGGACGCCGTGTTCGACGAGCACCGCCCGGACTGGGTCCTCGTGTACGGCGACACGAATTCCACGGTCGCGGCGGCTCTGAGCGCCGTGAAGATGCACATCCCCGTCGCTCACCTCGAGGCGGGCCTGCGCAGCTTCAATCGCCGCATGCCCGAAGAGCACAATCGGGTCATGACCGACCATGCCGCAGATCTGCTCCTCGCGCCCACCCAGGTGGCCGTCGATCATCTCGCGAGCGAAGGGCTCGCAGCCCGGACGGTCCTGGTGGGCGATGTCATGACCGACGTGCTGCTCGAAGTACGCGACGAGGTCGCCGGACGACCGTCCGTGCTCGTGGACGAACTCGGGCTCACGCCGGGGGAGTATTACGTTGCGACGATCCACCGCGCGGAGAACACCGACGATCCTGCGCGGCTCGCCGAGGTCGCGGCCGGTCTGGCCGGGCTCGACAAGCCGGTCATCCTGCTGGCGCATCCGCGCGTGGTCACCAAGGCAGCCGCGCACGGCATCGAACTCACGCAGGGCTCACTGGTCGCGCACGCGCCTCTCGCGTATCCGGATCTCATCGCCGCCGCGGTGTCCAGCGCCGGCGTCGTCACGGACTCCGGAGGACTGCAGAAGGAGGCGTTCCTCCTGCGCGTGCCCTGCACGACCGTGCGCACGGAGACCGAATGGGTCGAGACGATCGACTTCGGGTGGAACATCCTCGCCAACACCGCCGAGGAGATCGCCGCCGGCGTCTCCCGTCCGCGCCCGGCGGACACCGATGCGGCACCATATGGGGACGGACGAGCCGCGCAGCGGGTCGTCGAGACCCTCCTGAACGCCTCCGCATCCACCGCCCCGTAGACTGGATCCCATGCGTATCGCCGTCGTGGCCCTCGGAAAGATCGGGCTTCCCCTCGCCGTCCAGTTCGCCTCCTCCGGTCACGATGTCATCGGCGTCGACGTCAACCAGAAGGCCGTCGACACCATCAACGCAGGGCAGGAGCCGTTCCCCGGTGAAGCCCACCTGCAGGAGCGTCTGGCCGAGCTGATCCCGGCCGGCAAGCTGCGCGCCACGACCGATTACGCCGAGGCGATCCCCGGTGCGGACGCGGTCGTCCTGGTCGCCCCGGTCTTCGTCAACGACGAGACCTGGGAGCCCGACTTCAAGTACATGGATGCCGCGACGACCTCGCTCGCCGAGCACCTGACCCCCGGCACGCTCGTCTCGTACGAGACGACCCTGCCCGTCGGCACCACCCGGACGCGCTGGAAGCCGATGCTCGAACAGGGCTCCGGTCTCACCGAGGGCGTAGACTTCCACGTCGTGTACTCGCCCGAGCGCGTGCTGACCGGCCGCGTCTTCGAGGACCTGCGCAAGTACCCCAAGCTCATCGGCGCACTGTCCCCCGAGGGCACCCGCCGCGCCCGCGAGTTCTACGAGGCCGTGCTGCAGTTCGACGAGCGGCACGATCTGCCCCGCCCGAACGGGGTGTGGGACCTCGGTTCGACCGAGGCGTCCGAGATGGCCAAGCTCGCTGAGACCACGTACCGCGATGTCAACATCGGACTCGCGAACCAGTTCGGACTCTTCGCGGCATCGCACGGCATCGACGTCTACAAGGTCATCGAGGCCTGCAACTCCCAGCCGTACAGCCACATCCACCGTCCCGGCATCGCGGTCGGCGGACACTGCATCCCGGTGTACCCGCGCCTCTACCTCTCGACGGACCCCGACGCCGACATCGTCCGGGTCGCCCGCCAGCTCAATGCGTCGATGCCGGAGCGCCTCGTGGCGCAGGCCGAGGGCATCCTCGGGGACCTGTCCGGCCGCCGGGCGGTCGTGCTGGGCGCCGCCTACCGCGGGGGAGTCAAGGAGACCGCGTTCTCCGGCGTCTTCCCGACGGTGACCGCTCTCACCGAGCGGGGCGCCGAGGTCTACGTCCACGACCCGCTGTACACCGACGACGAACTGCGCGCGCTCGGCTTCCAGCCCTATGCGCTGGGGGATGCCGCCGACCTGGCGATCCTGCAGACGGATCACGCCGACTACAAGCAGCTCACCCCGGAGAGCATCCCCGGGGTGAAGCTCCTCGTCGACGGCCGCAACGCCTCGGATGCCGCGCTGTGGGCGGGAACCCCGCGCATCGTCGTCGGCACCGCCGGCTGACCCCCCCGGCGGAAAGAACTCCCCACAGGCCTGCGCCGCGGGGAGTTCTCGTCTTCCGGTCAGGCGCCGAGATACTCGGCGAGTGCTTCGGCGCCGTCGCGCGGCGTGAAGCCCGTGGCTGTGATCTTCGCCAGATCGAGCACGCTGTTCGCCGGTCGCGGCGACACCGGCCCGACTGCCCCGGCGAAGTACTCGGCGGTGGTGACCTCGGTGACTTTGCCCGGGTCGTGACCGGTCAGTCGGTACACGTCCCGGGCGATGTCGGCCCAGGTGCGCGGCGGCCCGCTGCTGGTGACGTTGTACGTGCCATGGGGTGCGCGCGATTCCAGTAGGTGCACGATCGCGTCCGCGATGTCCGTCGTGAAGCTCAGCCGACCGACCTGATCGCCGACCACCGTCGGACTCACGCCGCGTTCGGCGAGCGAGCGCATCGTCGCGACGAAGTTCCTGCCGTCGCCGATCACCCACGAAGTGCGGACGATGTAGTGCCGCGGCGCCGTCGCCGCCGCGATGTCGCCGGCGGCCTTGGTCTGGCCGTACACGCCCAGCGGGCTGAACGAGGCGTCCTCCGAATAGGGAGCGTCTGCGGTCCCGTCGAACACATAGTCGCTGGAGACGTGCACGAGGGTGATGCCGTTGTCCCGTGCGACGGAGGCCAGTGCGCCCACAGCCATCGCGTTCGCCTCCCAGGCCGCCGAGCGTCCATCGGGGGTCTCGGCGGTGTCGACTGCTGTGTACGCCGCAGCATTGACGATCGTGCCGTAGTCCCGCCAGCGCCGGGCGCCGGCGAACCCGGGTGCGGACAGGTCGAGCTCCGCTCGGGTCGCGTACTCGATGTGCCCCTGATCGCCGAGGCGGTCGCGCAGCGCACGTCCCAGCTGGCCGGCCGCTCCCAGCACGAGGATCCGCCGAGGCGCGATGGCGGCGACCTCCGCCAGACGGGGATGCTTCCTATCCTTGTCCGAGATCTCGACCTCTGACAGGGGGATCGGCCAGTCGATCGCGACGGTCTCATCCGCGAGGTTCAGGAAGGAATAGCTCGCGTTCGGCGACCAGTGGTCGTTGACGAGATATATGTATGCCGTGTCCGGCTCGAGGGTCTGATAGGCGTTGCCGACGCCTCGGGGGACGAAGATCGCTCGGGACGGATCGATCTCGGCCGTGAACACCGCCCCGAATGTGGGGCCCTCGCGCAGGTCGACCCAGGCTCCGAAGATACGCCCGGTGGCGACCGAGACCCATTTGTCCCACGGTTCGGCGTGGATGCCGCGCGTGGTGCCGACCGCGTCGTTGAACGAGACGTTGTTCTGCACCGGCCCGAAGTCGGCCAGACCCGCCGCGATCATCTTCTCGCGCTGCCAGTTCTCCTTGAACCACCCGCGGGAGTCGCCGTGCACGGGCAGGTCGGCGATCAAGAGCCCGGGGATCGGGGTCTCGCCGATCGACAGAGCCTTGCCGAACTGCGTCATCACTGCCCCTTCGAGGCGTAGAACGACTCCGTGGCGTCCTTGGACGGCGACCACCAGTCCTCGTGCGTTCGGTACCAGTCGATGGTCGCCGCAAGCCCGGCCTCGAAGTCGCCGAATCGCGGACGCCACCCCAGTTCGGAGCGCAGCCTGCGGGAGTCGATCGCGTACCGAAGGTCGTGTCCGGCCCGGTCAGTGACGTGGTCGTACGCATCCGCCGGCTGTCCCATCAGGGTCAGGATCAGCTCCACGACCTCGCGATTGTTCTTCTCGCCGTCCGCGCCGATGAGATACGTCTGACCGATCTCGCCCTTCTCGAGGATGGTGAGCACGGCCGAGGAGTGATCGTCCGCGTGGATCCAGTCGCGCACGTTCTCGCCGGCTCCGTACAGCTTCGGGCGGATGCCGCGGAGCACGTTGGTGATCTGCCGCGGGATGAACTTCTCCACGTGCTGATATGGACCGTAGTTGTTGGAGCAGTTCGAGATCGTCGCCTTCACTCCGAACGACCGGACCCAGGCCCGCACGAGAAGGTCGCTTCCTGCTTTCGTGGACGAATATGGCGAGGACGGGTTGTACGGTGTCGACTCGGTGAACCGGGCCGGGTCGTCGAGCTCGAGGTCTCCGTACACCTCGTCGGTGGAGATGTGGTGAAACCGCGTACCGTGCCGCCGAGCGGCCTCAAGCAGCGTGTAGGTGCCGATGATGTTCGTGTCCAGGAACGGGCGCGGATCATCCAGCGAGTTGTCGTTGTGCGACTCGGCGGCGTAGTGCACCACGGCATCCGCGTCGGCGAACAGCGAATCGACAAGTGCGGCGTCCGTGATGTCGCCGTGCACGAACGTCACCCGGTCCTCATCCAGCCCGTCCAGCGATGCGCGGTTGCCGGCGTAGGTGAGGGCGTCGAGAACCGTGACGTGGTGGTCGGTCGTCGCAACCACATGATGGACGAAGTTGGAGCCGATGAATCCGGCGCCTCCGGTCACGAGCAGACGGCTCACGCTTTCCCTCTCTCCAGCAGCTCCAGCAGATACGCGCCGTAGCCCGACTTGACCAGCGCCCGGGCGCGCTCGTGCAGCTGTGCGTCGTCGAGGAATCCCTGACGCCAGGCGACCTCTTCCGGGACGCCGATCTTGAGCGCGGTGCGGCGTTCCATCGTTCGCACGTAATCCCCGGCATCCGTCATCTGGTCGAAGGTCCCCGTGTCCAACCATGCCGTGCCGCGGGGGAGCACTTCCACCTGCAGCTTCCCGCGCTCCAGGTAGGCACGGTTGATGTCCGTGATCTCGTACTCCCCGCGTGCGCTCGGCGCCAGCCCGCGAGCGATCTCGATCACGTCGTTGTCGTAGAAGTAGAGCCCCGGAACCGCATAATTGCTCTTCGGGACCGACGGCTTCTCCTCCAGCGAGATCGCTCGCCCCTCGGCGTCGAACTCCACGACGCCGTACGCGCCGGGCTCGGCGACCCAGTAGGCGAAGACCGCGCCGCCGTCGAGCCCGCGGAACCGCGACAGACGGCTGCCCAGGCCCGGGCCGTACAGCAGGTTGTCGCCGAGAACGAGGGCGACGTCGTCGTCGCCGATGAAGTCCGCGCCGATCGTGAACGCCTGTGCGAGACCGTCCGGGGACGGTTGCTGCGCGAAGGAGATCGAGATCCCGAACTGCGAGCCGTCACCCAGCAGCCGCACGAAGTGCTCCGCATCGTGCGGCGTCGTGATCACCAGGATCTCCCTGATGCCGGCGAGCATGAGCGTCGACAGCGGGTAGTAGACCATCGGCTTGTCGTACACCGGTATGAGCTGCTTCGAGACGCCCAGCGTGATCGGGTGCAGCCGCGTCCCCGAGCCCCCAGCGAGAATAATCCCCTTCACGCCTCCCATGCTGGCACAACCGCTCTCGCAGCGGGTTCCCTGGCGCTCGCCGATACGATGGAGTCATGGATCTCCTCGTCGTCGGGTCGGGTTTCTTCGGCCTCACCATTGCCGAGCGCGCTGCGAACGCGGGCCGCAGGGTCACCGTCATCGAACGCCGCCACCACATCGGAGGCAACGCCTACAGCGAAGCCGAGCCGTCCACCGGCATCGAGGTCCACCGCTACGGCGCGCACCTGTTCCACACCTCGAACGCGACGGTGTGGGAGTACGTGAACCGGTTCACGACCTTCACGAACTACGTGCACCGCGTGTACACGAACCACAAGAGCGTCGTCTATCCGATGCCGGTCAATCTGGGAACGATCAACCAGTTCTTCCAGGCCGCGTACTCGCCCGCCGAGGCGCGCGCACTCGTGAAGGAGCAGGCCGGCGAGTTCGACGTCGCCACCGCCGCGAACTTCGAGGAGAAGGGCATCGCGCTGGTCGGTCGCCCGCTGTTCGAGGCGTTCTTCCGCGACTACACGGCCAAGCAGTGGCAGACCGACCCCCACAAGCTCTCGGGCGACATCATCAGCCGCCTGCCCGTGCGTTACACGTACGACAACCGCTACTTCAACGACACGTGGGAGGGCCTGCCCACCGACGGCTACACGGCGTGGCTCGAGCGCATGGCGGACCACCCGAACATCGAGGTCAAGCTGGACGTGGACTTCTTCGACGAGGCGCAGCCGCTGAACAAGAAGGCGCTCGTCGGCCAGGTGCCCATCGTGTACACGGGCCCTGTGGACCGCTACTTCGACTACGCCGAGGGTGCGCTCAGCTGGCGCACGCTCGACTTCGAGCAGGAGGTCCTCGAGATCGGAGACTTCCAGGGGACCAGCGTCATGAACTACCCGGATGCCGACGTCCCGTACACGCGCATCCACGAGTTCAAGCACTTCCACCCGGAGCGCAAGGAGATCTTCGCGCAGGACCGCACCGTCATCATGCGCGAGTTCTCGCGCTTCGCCGAGCGCGCGGACGAGCCCTACTACCCGGTGAACACCGCCGACGATCGCGCTGGTCTGCTCGCGTACCGTGAGCTGGCGAAGGGCGAGAAGGACGTCCACTTCGGTGGACGCCTGGGCACGTATCAGTACCTCGACATGCACATGGCGATCGGCTCGGCGCTGTCCATGTGGAACAACTCCCTCTCGTAGACTCGATCCTGTGAGTCACGCTGCTGTCGGGGCGCCGGGGACGCCCCGGCGATACCTGCATTCGCTGTGGTTGCTGTCCGCGCGCGACCTGAAGGTGCGCTACTCGACGAGCTTCCTCGGGTACCTGTGGTCGGTACTGGACCCGCTCGTCATGAGCGTCATCTACTGGTTCGTCTTCACCCAGGTCTTCCACCGCTCCGCGGGACTGCAGCCGTACATCGTCTTTCTCATCAGCGCGCTGCTGCCGTGGGTCTGGTTCAACGCCGCGGTCGGAGACTTCACCCGCGCGTTCAAGAAGGATGCCCGTCTGGTGCGCTCCACGTCGATCCCGCGATCCATCTGGGTCAACCGGATCGTGCTCAGTAAGGGGATGGAGTACCTGTTCTCGCTTCCGGTTCTCGTCCTGTTCGCCGTCTTCACACCGGAGACGCAGTTCGGGTGGGGCATTCTCTGGATGCCGGTCGCCATCATCCTGCAGACGATTCTGCTCATCGGGCTGGGGCTGCTCGTCGCGCCGCTGTGCGTCCTCTACACCGACCTGGAACGCACGACCGCGTTGATCCTGCGCGCGCTGTTCTACGCCACGCCGATCATCTACACTCTCGGCGACCTTCCCGGTGTCTTCCAGACGCTGGGAGCCTTCAATCCGCTCGCGGGCATCTTCATGCTGTACAGGATGCCCTTCTTCCCCGACCAGTTCGACGGCACCACCGTACTCATCGCGGCCGTCATGAGCGTCGGCTTCCTCGTCCTCGGGCAGTGGGTCTTCCGCGTGCTCGAACGACCCGTGTTGAAGGAGCTGTGATGTCCGCGGCCATCGACGTGCAGGGACTCGGCGTGCGCTTCCGGCGCAACCGTCGCGGTCGCCGCAGCTTCAAGGACATCTTCGCAGGGGCCTCGCGCCGCTCGCGGCCGGGGGAGTTCTGGGCCTTGCGGGACGTGTCGTTCACCGTCCAACCGGGGGAGTCGATCGGCGTCGTCGGCCGGAACGGCCAGGGCAAGTCCACACTGCTGCGCCTCGTCGCGGGCGTGCTGCTTCCCGACGAGGGCACGGTCCGCGTCAACGGCGGCGTCGCGCCGCTCATCGAGCTGACCGGCGGCTTCGTCGGCGACCTGACGGTGCGCGAGAACGTGAAGCTCACCGCCGGCCTGCACGGGATGTCACGCGCCGAAGTCGCCCGCCGCTACGACGGCATCATCGCCTTCTCCGAGCTGGAAGGCTTCGAGGACACTCCGTACAAGCACCTCTCCAACGGCATGAAGGTGCGTCTCGCCTTCGCGGTCGTATCGCAGCTCGACGAGCCGATCCTGCTCGTCGACGAGGTGCTCGCCGTCGGTGACAAGGGCTTCCGCGACAAGTGCTACGCCCGCATCGACGAACTGCTCGCCGAAGGACGCACGCTGTTCTTCGTCAGCCACAACGAGCGCGACCTGCGACGGTTCTGCACACGCGGCCTCTACCTCAACCGAGGGTCGCTCGTCCTGGACGCTTCGATCGGCGAGGTCCTCGATCGCTACAACGCCGACCTCAAGACCGGCTGAGCCCGACCGCAACGACCGTCAGAGTTCGACGAGATCCCGCAGGTTCTGGAGAGCCGCAGTCGCGGCGTCCTCGGCGCCGCCGATGCCGCTGCCGCTGCGATAGGCGTCCTGCAGATCGCTCAACGCCGACAGGTACGAGGACACGCCGTCCGACCACTCCGCCGAGATGGAGCTCGGCGGAGGTGTGTCCGAGAGCCGTTCGGCGTCCTGGCGGATGGGCTCGATCACGCTCGCGGCATCCTCGCCGCTCGTCTCGGAGGCGATCTGAAGACCCGTGACCGCGTCATCGAGCCAGGGGCGCACCTGCCCGGCGAACGCATCGACGTCGGGATCCGGGACGGGCGGGGGAGTCTGCGGCGGCTCGGTCGGCTCGGAAGAGGTCGTGGGTGTCGGAGACGGGGTGGTGGTCGTCGTCGGCGCCGCGCTGGGCGTGCGCGTCGACGTCGGCGACGGCGTCGGACCCGCCGGGAAGGCGCCGGGCAGCACGAACATGAGGAAGACGACCACGATGGCCAGCGCGAGGGCGGCGAGCCCGGAGATCAGCCAGACCTTCCGCTTGTTCGCGGGCTTCGGTTCGCGAGGCGCCCAGCGGAGTTCGGGCTGCGGTTCGTCGGTCATCAGGCCTCCAGAGGCGGCATCGGCTTCCAGCTCCGATCGCGGCCGAGTCGGCCGCCGTCCCGGATGCCGCGGAAGAGGTTGCTCGTCCCGCGCACGGTGCGCTCGACGAACACGAGTCGGATCAGCTCCTTGAAGAAGGTCGCCGCGGTGCCGAGTCCGAAGAGCACGGGGTTGTAGACGCCGTGGACCCGGTAGTACTGCTTGATGAAGGCGCGATTGCGCATGATGTAGTACCGGTAGGCGTTGCTCGAAGCGTTCAGGTGCCGGACGCCCAGGTCCCACTGGCGGATCTCGCGCGTGCGACGCAGGACGAACTCGTTCACGATCACCGCGGTCGTCTTCCGCGACGCGAGCCAGCCGTAGGTCTGGTCGTCCCAGTAGATGAAGTACCGCGGGTCGGGAAGACCGACCTGCTGCACGATCGAGCGGTGGATGAACATGCCCTCGAAGCATCCGCTGTTCATCTCCCGGAAGCCGGAGGCGTCGAACCCGGCGGGGGCGAAGGGGATCGGGATGCCCATGCGCTCGGCGATCCGATACTGCCAGTAGAACTCGCTGCCGTCGTAGTCGTATCGCCGGCCCTGGATGCTCTTGAACCGCGGGGCCCACTTGCCCATCTTCGCCAGGCCGTCCTCGACGACCTCGACGTCGTCGTCCATCATCCAGATCCACTCGGAGCCGAGCTCGTACGCCGTGCGCATCCCCTCGCTGAAGCCACCGGAACCGCCGGTGTTCTCATCGAGGCGGCGGTAAACGATCTCGGTGCCGATCGTGTCGCGGAAGCTCGCCACGACCTCGGTCGTGTCGTCCGAAGAGGCGTTGTCGATGACCACCACGTGACCGGGCTTCGGGTCCATCGCCGAGATGCTCGTGAGAAGGCCGGACAGCAGGTGCGAGCGGTTGTACGTGACGATGACGATGGTCGCCGAGGCCGGATCGAACACGGCGGCGGTCATGCCTTCTCCTCGAAGATCTGCTGCCAGGAGGTGTCGGAGACCAGCTCGGGAAGCGCGGCCCGGTACTGCTGCTGCAGTTCGGGCCAGCGACGCTGCAGCTGCGCGTGCAGTCGGACGGTGTCGCGGAGCATGCGGCGGAAGCGGGCGCGGTCGCGCGTGTAGATGTTCTTCCCGGAGCCGTCGGCGGCGCTGACCAGCGCGCTGTCGAAGTGCGGCAGGCGCCACCAGTGGGCATCGCCTTTGCCGAACTCCACTTCGGGCTGCGAGACGTTCGCGGGGTCCGGGCGGTGCAGCCAGTGCGACAGCAGCGTCGAGATGGTGAACCACCGCAGCTTCAACCCGGTCGGGCTGTCGTACTCGTGCTGCTTCAGCTTCTTGTACACCTGGCGGCCGCGGCGCGAGTGCAGCACGGTCGACGGATCCTTGTGCACGATGGTCTCGGGGTACTCGGCAGCGAGTGCCCGCGCGGCGGGCATCGCCGTGGCGAGATTGCGGCGCATGTGCTCCGGGCCCGAAAGCACATCGCGCAGCGCCCTGGCGCGCAGCGCCACCGGGTAGTACTGCATCATCATGAGGTGCTTGAGGTCGACGCGGCGGCTGTGGCGGATGAGCCTTCCCCCGAACGGGACCTCGGAGTGCAGGAGTCCCGCCACGATCCGGTTGCGGGCGTGGAAGTACGCCTGCCAGTCGATCGAGTCGTCCTTGTTGACCCAGGAGACGTGCCAGAGCGCGACCCCCGGCATCGACACGGTCGGGAATCCGGCCTCGCCCGCGCGCAGACAGAACTCGGCGTCGTCCCATTTGATGAACGCCGGCAGCGCCAGGCCGACCTCGCGGATCGCGTCCAGCGGGATCAGGCACATCCACCAGCCGTTGTAGTCGGCGTCCATGCGCATGTGCAGCAGAGGCGTCTGACGGAGGTTCGCGGTGCCGAAGTCGTGCGGCATCTCCTCCTGATAAAGGTTGCGCCACATGAAAGGCACCTCGTCGACGACCTCGGCCCAGCCGTGGAGCTTCGGACGGTCGAGCAGGTCGAACATGTGCCCGCCCACGAGTACGGGGTTCGTCGCGTACTGCGCGAACATGATCGAACGGCGCAGGGACTCCGGCTCGATCCGGACGTCGTCGTCCAGCAGCTGGACGAAATCGCTCTCCGGGCGCTGCAGCGTCTCGTGCATGGCGCGCGCGAATCCGCCCGAGCCGCCCAGGTTCGGCTGGCGGATGACGTCCAGCGTGTCGCCCAGGCGCTCGGCCACCGCGTCGTAGCCGGCCTCGTCCGCCACGAGCTGCGTGCCCTGGTCGATGAGGAAGATCCGGTCCACGAGCTCGAGCACCTCCGGTGCATCGGCGAGGGCCGTGAGCGTCGAGACGCAGTAGTCCGGCTTGTTGTACGTCGTGATGCCGATCGAGGCCTTGCCCGTTCGGGAGGGCTCCTGCTCGGTCGTCCACTGCGCTCCCTCGAGCACGGCGTTCTTCTCGTCGGCGACGACGTCGAACCAGATCCATCCACCGTCGCTGAATTGCGTCAGGGAGAGGTCGAAGTCGCTGGTGGCCTTCCCGGTGACCTCCTGGGTCGCGATGCGCTGACGGATCCCCGCCCCGTTGGAGCGGTAGACGAGGATCGTCGCGCGACCGTCCGTGTGCACCGTGAGCCGGATGTCGCGGACGCTCGTCCAGTGCTGCCAGTAGGACGCCGGGAACGCGTTGAAGTAGGTGCCGAGCGAGACGCGACGTCCGGCGACGATCCGGGCGCTGTTGCGCCCGAGGATGTTCCCCAGGTGCGCACGCGAGGACACGCGCACGGGCTCGTCGTCGATGGTGGACCAGGTCTCCGGGTCGGCGTACAGCGGCAACAGGTCGGGGTCGCGATCGAGGGGGAAGACGACGTTCTGCAGGACGTGGGGCACAGGCGATCTCTCTCCGAGGTGGTGCGACGCACGCGGACAGGGGAATGCCCGGCGAGCGGTTCAGCGAGCAGGGACAGCCTACCTTCCCTGACCAGGGATTCCCCGAGACCGCCGCGGTGCGCCCGAGGGATCAGCCCTGTCCGGGGAGCGTCGGGATCACTCCGGTCTGCGCTGCGTCGATGTTCTCGCGCCAGGATCGCGACTGCCCGGCGCGCAGCGCGCACAGCACGAGCATGAACCAGCCGAGGTTCGCGAGCGTGAAGCTCTCGAACATCGAGTCGATCGCGAGCGTGACCAGGATCAGCGGCGTCCATGCGTACACGACCGAGCGGCGGGAGCTGGCCACCAGCCACGAGCGCACGAGGGCGATCCCACCCAGGAGCAGGAAGAGCACGAGGCCGGCCGCGCCGAGTTGCAGCAGCACGTCGAAGTAGGCGTTCAGTGCCGTCGCGTGCTGCTGGTCGAGCAGGTAGTTCAGGTAGTTGAACGGGTATTCACCGCGATGCCACGGGCCGAACCACCCCCAGCCCTGCAGCGGTTTGATCGCCACGAAGTCGAGGATCCGGTTCCAGAGATCCGCCCGCATCGTGAAATCGGATCCGGCCCCCAGCCACGCGATGATCGGATGCCGAAGCACGAAGGCGAGCGCGAGAGCGACGGTGACGAGTCCGGCGAGCACCCACTGCACCATGGCTCGCCGGGCCGGCGCGGTGTGACGGACGATGGTGAGCGCTCCGGTCGCCACACCCACGCCGACCGCGAGGACGAGCACCGTGGGGGAGGCGGAGAGCAGCGCGAGGAACGCCGCGAGGGCGATCGAGGGCACGGCGATCGGCGACGTCACCGACTGCGTGCGCCATTCGATCACGAACGTGATGAGCGCCATCACGGCGACGAAGCCGAGCATGTTGCGGGTGCCGAAGATGCCCTGGATCGGCCCCCCCGCGGCCAGGGCGCCCTCGATGCCGAGGAAGGTGAACGGAAGGTCCAGGAGCACCCCGGAGAGGATCTCCATCCCGAGCGAGACCGCCAGGAGTACGCGCAGCGTGTCCCCGATCGCGCGGACGGTCTGCAGGGTGTCCCGGATGTGCCCGATCGTGATGGCGAGGACGGCGTATCCGAGGAGCGAGAGCCACGCGAACACCGTGTCGGAGCGGTCGGTGCTCCAGATGACGCTCACGAGCGCGAGCGCGAGGAAGGCGATCAGCGAGGAGGGTGCCAGTCGCAGCAGCGACAGCTCCTCGCGGCGCACGACGAGGATGGCGATCCCCACCGTGCACAGCGCGAAGACGATCGTCGCGAGGGTGACCGTCGAGGTCATCCGCTCGATCGCGAAGGACGCGAACACCGCCACCAGCGCCGCCAGGGTGAACGCCCTGGCCATCTCGACCGAACCGAGCAGGCGCGCGAGCCCGCGGCGTGCGCTCATGGCACCCGCCGAGACCGACGACCGTGCTCGGTGACCCGTGCCTGTTCGCTGAGGCCCACACCGACCAGCGGCACCGACTTGATCTTGAACGACAGCAGCACCAGCAGCAGCCACCCCCACAGCATGATCGGCGTGGACTCGCTCAGCCCCTGCACGAGGAGCACGGTCGTGAACAGGGCCGGCAGCAGCGTCAGTGGGGAGTACGGTCGGTCGGCCCGCAGATCCCAGCGCGGCCGGTCCACGGCGAAGAACCACGCCCGCCACAGCAGGGCCCCGTACGCGACCGCCATGAGGACCGCACCGACGATGCCGAGCTGGAACAGCACGTCGATCCACATGTTGTGCGCGTGGAACACCGTGATGCCGTGATCGGTGATCCAGCCGTCGAACGCCGGATCGGTCGGGATCCAGGGACTCGAGAATCCGAGACCGATCACCGGACTCGTCGCCGCCCGTTCCAGCACGGCGGCCCAGATCAGGTCGCTGCGGCCGGTGAGGTCGGCCGTGCGTCCGAGCGCCGCCAGGATCGGACGGTGCAGCAGTGCGGCCCCGAGGACGAGGACGGCGAGGATGCCGAGGCACCAGGCGTAGACCTTCGCCCGAGCGCGCGAGGTGCTCGTGCGGCGGATCAGCAGCGCGATCGTGAGCACCGCCGCAGCGGCGAACGCGCAGATCCACGCGGTCGCCGAGGAGGCGCGCACGAAGAAGAACGCGGCCAGAAGCATCCACAGCGCCAGCGTCGTGCGCCAGCGGGCGCCGAGCGCGAAGCGCACGCCGAACGTGATGAGCGCGAACAGGCAGATGAAGGCCAGCAGGTTCGCGTTGCCGACGATGCCCTGCAGCCGCCCGCCGTCGAACAGGTTGTCCCGCACCCAGTACCACTGCGGATCGATCGAGCCGTCCGGGAGGGTCACGAAGTTGGGCAGTATCGGTCCGTGCACGATCAGCGACGCCCACAGCTCGATGGCCAGTGACAGGGCGAGGATCCACTTGAACGCGGAGGCGAGCGCGCGACCGATCTCCTGCCAGCTCAGCGCATGGGCGATGAACAGGGCGTTCACGGTGACCGCCGCCAGCAGCACCCACGTGGCCAGGGTCGGCACCCGCCACCCCGACCAGACGACCGACAGCAGGGCGAACGCGGTGTAGCCCAGAGCAGCCCAGGGCAGGCGGCGCCAGGCGAAGGGGGCGGGCCGGGAACGCGCGAGCATCGGGATCCCGATGCCGAGCGTCGCGAGGGTCAGCACCGCGATCACGACGGCGGCGCCGAGCTGTCCCAGCAGGTTGTAGACGGCGGAATGCGCGAACGTGGCGATCAGCACCAGCACGATGTAGCCGCGCAGCAGCAGATGCCCCGTCGACTCGCGCTCCGGCGCGGCGGGCGGGGCCGTCACGGGATGCTTCGTGTACTGCGCCATCGTGACTCAGGCTACCGCGCACGATCCGGCCTCCGCTGTGACGGGCGGGCATGGCTCTACGCTGGGGGCATGCTGCTGAGTCTCTCGAATGCACCGCGCGACTACGCATGGGGATCGACCACTCTCCTCGCCGACCTGGAGGGGCGTCCGGCTTCGGCCGCGCCGGAGGCCGAGGTGTGGTTCGGAGATCACGCGTCGGACCCTGCGGAGCTGGACGACGGCCGGACGCTGGATGCCGTCACCGGTGGGTCCCTGCCGTACCTGCTGAAGCTCCTCGCCGCCGCCGATCCGCTGTCGATCCAGGTGCACCCGACGATCGCGCAGGCCCGGGACGGCCGCAGGCGCGAGGCATCGCTCGCGGCCGACGACCCGCACCGCAACTACCGCGACGACAACCACAAGCCCGAGCTGATCGTCGCCCTCAGCGAGCGCTTCGAGGCGTTGGGAGGACTCCGGCCCGTGGATGCCACGCTCCGGCTGGTGGAGGCGCTCGGCGACGGCCGCGGTCCGGCGGAGCTGCGTGCGCACCTGACGGGCGCCGACGGGCTGCGCGGCGCGATCGCCTGGCTGCTGTCCGGTCGGGCTCAGGACGCGGTCGACGACGTCATCGGCGCGCTCGAGACGGCGTCCTCTGCGGAGTTCGAGGACACGATCCACGCGATCCGCACGGTCGCGGAGCGCAACCCGGGGGATCCGGGCGTCGTCGTGGCGCTGCTCATGAACCACATCGTGCTGCGTCGGGGCGAGGGCATCTTCCTGCGCGCCGGGCTTCTGCACGCCTATCTGTCGGGGCTCGGCGTCGAGATCATGGCCGCGAGCGACAACGTGCTGCGCGGCGGGCTCACCCCCAAGCACATCGACGTGCCTGAGCTGCTGAGCGTCCTGGACGCCACGCCGGGTAACGTGCCCGTGCTGCGCCCCGCAGACGGGGCCGTGACGGAGTACCCGGTCGAGGTCGACGACTTCGCCCTGCGCCGGGTCACGCTCGACGGCGCCCCGGTCGCCGTCGATGTGACCCCTCCGGCGATGGTGCTGGCGACCGCCGGCTCGGTCACCGTGGCCGGAGCGGATGCCGTGGCGCACGCGGTCGCGGTCGGCTCGGCGCTGTTCTCGGCCGACGAGGCCGTGCTCACGCTCGCGGGGACCGGCGAGGCGTTCATCGCTCAGCCGGGCTGAGCCCGCCCGATCCGCCTCTCCGACACGCCCGGCGCGACACGCCGACGAGGCTCCAAGAACCTTCAAGAGTCGCTTGAGGGTTTATTCTCCGCGACTTGACCGCGGCGAATGACACGGGTGTAATTAGTGGAGCACGGCCCGGTGGGGGGCAACAGACAGGGCAAGGGAGAGCGACATGACGGGTTACCGTTCCGACGTTCCCGACAACTGGTACGTCGATCCAGTGAACCTCGGGGTCCCCGGGGTCCGTCGAGTCGATACCGACGAGGACAACGCGCTCGCCTGGCAGACCGACGCGCTGTGCGCACAGACGGATCCGGAGGCCTTCTTCCCCGAGAAGGGCGGCTCGACCCGCGACGCCAAGCGCATCTGCGCCTCCTGCGACGTCCGCGGCGAATGCCTGGAGTACGCGCTCGGCAACGACGAGCGCTTCGGGATCTGGGGCGGACTGTCCGAACGCGAGCGTCGCAAGCTCAAGCGCCGCGCCAGCTGACCCACGGCTTCGCAGGCGCGCCGGGCGCTTGAGCGCAGCCGCGCCGATCCGCGCCTAGGCTGGCCACGCCATGCCAGCCCGACTTCACGCCGTCATCGTCGCGCGCTCCGGCGCGACCGCCCGCGCGCAGCTGCTTCGCACCCTCGAGGCACTCCAGGCGCAGACCCGTCGACCCGATGCCGTCACCCTCGTGGTGTGCGGCGACGTCACGACCGCCCGCGAGAGCCCGGCTGTCGCCGCGATCGCCGAGGGGATCATCGAAGCGCGCCACACGACCTCCTTCGCAGACGCCGTCGCGCTCGGCTCCGCGCGGGTGCCCGACGGCAGCGCCGTGTGGCTGCTCACGCACGACAGCGCCCCGGATCCGTCGGCGCTCGCGCAGCTCGCGGGAGCCCTCGAACGGTCGCCGTCCGCGGCGATCGCAGCGCCCAAGCTCGTCCGCCAGGGAACCGAGGGCGAGATCGTCTCGTTCGGCGTCACGATGACCACACTCGGGCGCTCCGTGGAGCTCGCCGCCGGGGAGCTCGACCAGGGGCAGCACGACGGCGCCGACGAGGCGCTCGGGTCCGACATCCGCGGCATCCTGCTGCGCGCCGAGGTGCGGCCACACCTGAAGATCGACGAGGCGCTCGGCGGCGCCGACGAGGGACTCGACCTCGGCGTCCGTGCCCGGCTCGGCGGAGGCCGCGTCGTTCTCGCGCCGGCCGCGCGCCTCCGCGTCGAACCGGACGGACCGGCGGCTCTGCCGCAGCGGCCGTCCGCGCGCGCCTACGTCACGCGCCTCGCGCAGCTGCACCGCCGGCTCGTCTACGCGCCCGCGGTCGTGGTCGCACTGCACTGGCTGAGCTTCCTGCCCCTCGCGCTGTGGCGGACGATCGTCCACCTCATCGAGAAGCGTCCAGCGGCCGTGCTGCCGGAATGGGGAGCGGCGGCGACCGCGATGGTCCGCTTCGGCGCCGTCGCCCGCGCGCGCGGCCGCATCCGTGCCTTCCGCTCGGCGGGATGGTCGAGCATCGCGCCGCTGCGCGTCACCGGCGCCCAGTTGCGTCGCCGCCTCGACGACGGTCACGGCAGCGAACGCGGCGCGGTCAGCGAACTCCGCTTCTTCTCCGGAGGCGGGGCATGGGCCGTCCTCGCGGCCGGGCTCGTGAGCGTCGTGGCGTTCACGTCCCTGCTGGCCTGGCGCGACATGGCGGGCGGCGGTCTGCTGCCGATGCGCGACACGCTCGCGGGCCTCTGGCAGGACGCGACCTGGGGAGCGCGCGGTCTCGGCGTCGACGTCACGGGACCCGCCGATCCCTTCGCGGCCGTGCTGGCGGTGCTCGGATCGCTCTGGCCGGCCGGCCCCTCGTTCTCGCTGGTGCTGCTCTGGTTGCTGGCGCTGCCTCTCACGGTCCTGGGCGGCTGGTTCGCCGCGACCCGTGTGACGGACAGGCCGGGGCTGCGCATCTTCGTCGGAGTCGTGTGGGCTCTGGCGCCGACTTTCCTCACCGCCCTCATCGACGGGCGACCCGCCGCGGTGATCGTGCACCTGTTGCTGCCGTGGCTGTTCCACGCCGCGGCCGTCGCGCATCGCTCCTGGGGCGCGGCCGGCGCGGCATCCGTCCTGCTGGTCGGCGTGGTCGCCTCCGCACCCGCGCTTGCCCCGGCTCTGCTCATCGTGTGGGTCATCGCCCTCGTCATCGTCCTGGTTCAGCGGAAGCTGCGCGGCGCCGTACGGCTGATCTGGGTGCTGATCCCGACCATCGTCATGTTCCTGCCGCTCGCTGTGCGGCGGCTCGGGCGAGGCGAGTTCCTCACGATCCTCGCCGACCCGGGCTACATCTGGCAGGGATCTCAGGCGACCGCGGACGCCGCCGGACGGCTCCTGCTCGCGACCGGATTCCCCACCGCCGATCTCGCGTCCTGGACCGACGTGCTCGATCCCGCCGTCGCCGCCTGGGTTCCGCTGCTGCTCGCACCGCTGGCGCTGCTGGCTCTCGTGTCTCCGCTGGCACCGCGTCGTCGCGCCGGATTCGTGCTCCTCGTCATCGCGCTGTCGGGCCTCGCCACCGCCATGCTCGCCGTCGGGATCGCGGTCAGCTTCTCCCAGGGGACCCCGGTGCCGATCTGGCCGGGCTCGGCGCTCAGTCTCGCGTGGGTCGGCGTCGTCGGCGCCGCTGCCGTCGCTCTGGACACGCTGATCGCCCTTCCCCGCCTGCGCACCGTCGCGGCCGTCGCCGCCGGCGTCGCGCTCGCGATCTGCGCCGTCCCGGCGCTCACCGCTCTGCACACCGGGCGCAGCGCCGTCGTCGAAGGGTCGGGGAGCACGCTGCCCGCGCTGATCGCCGCGAACGCGCGAGGGGACCAGCAGCTCGGGACACTGGTGATCACGCCGCTCGGAGAGGACAGCATCGCCACGCGTGTCGTCTGGGGATCCAGCGACACGCTCGGAGCGCAGACCACCATGCTCAGCACGGCCACCACGGTGCAGGGGACGGACGTCAGCGCGCTCGCCGTGGACCTCGTCTCGTCGCGCGACTTCGAGGCGGCGGCCGAGCTCGCCGAACTCGGGATCGACTTCGTGCTGCTCGACGAGCTGCCGTCGGCTTCGGACGACGGTGCGCAAGGATTCCGCCTGGACGCCGTGATCGCGCTGGATCAGCGCACCGGCTTCGTGCGCGCCGGAGATGTGACCGGCATCGGCACGCTGTGGCGGCTCGAGGACTCCGGCGATGCCCCCGCCAGAGCGGAGTTGAGCGACACCGAGCACGGCATCGCGCGGTCGGTCACGACGCTCCAGCTCGTCGTCGTGTTCGCCGCCCTCCTGCTGGCTGTCCCGACGCGAGCGTCGCGCCGGGCGGCGAAGGCGATCTCCCGCGTCGTCGGCAAGGTGCCCGAGGAACCGCCGACGCCCATCCGGCGCCATGGCGGCGATGACGCCCGCGTTGCGGAGCACGCGCACTCGGCGGTGGTGGAGCATCCGCCGACCGAGGCCGAGAACGCGGATGCCGATCCGGGTGAGGATTCCGGGGCGTCCGTGTCCGCGACGACCGACGGCTCCGACCCCTCCGATGCCGATCCGGTGCGGGATGCTGCGGCATCGGCGCCCGCCGCAGACACCGAGGACGGTGCCGGAACCGTGGTCGAAGGGTCGGACGACGCGGTCTCCTCGAACGACGACGCAGTCCGAGAGGGCCGCGCGGCGGAACCGGGGGAGAGGCCCGAGAACCCCGAGAAGCACGAGGAGGACCGATGAAGACGGACAAGCGCGCGGTCACCGTCGTCGCGACCGGGGCACGGCTCCTCGTCGGCGCCGTGGTCGCCGTGGGATGCGTCGCCGCGACGATGGCGGCGACCGTGGCTCCGTGGCCGGTTCTTGCACACACCCCGGCCTCGACCCAGGTCAGCACGGTGCCGGGCGACCCGGTGCTGGTGTGCTCCGGGCCGTTCCGCGCGCTCGGCCGCGATGCGCAGAGCGCGCAGCAGATGGAATCCGCAGGCGAGGGCCGGGTGACGGTCGACGGCGACCCCGTGTCTCCTGAGCGCACCGCCATCGCCACGCCTGAAGTGTCCGGCGACGGAGCCGCGGTCTTCACCGGCGCCGTCGAGGGGCGCGCGAGCGCGGCCATCGCGGCATCCGAATCCCTGCAGCTGCAGGAGGAGGACCTGTCCGGTCTCGCGGCCTCGGCCTGCGCCCCCACGAGCACCCAGTCCTGGATCGTCGGAGGCTCGGTCGACACGGGCGCCAATGACGTCCTCGTGCTCTCCAATCCCGGCGCCGTGCCCGCGACGGTCACGCTCACCGTCTACGGCGGGGCCGTGAACCCGACGACGACGGTGGTCCCGGCCCAGACCCAGGTCGCGCTGCCGTTCGCGTCGATCGCCGCCGGTGCCGAGGACCCCGTCGTGCGCGTCACGGCCGAGGGAGCGCCCGTCCGCGCCGTGCTGCAGTCCGCGCTGACCCGCATCCTGGACCCCGCGGGCGCTGACCTGCAGGGATCGGCCGGTGAGGCGTCTCGGACGCTGAGGTTCGCCGGGGTGCAGGTCGTGGCGCCGAGCGAGGGCACAGCCACTGACGCCATCCGCCTGCTGTCCGCGGACTCCGACACCGAAGCTCGCGTGGTCGTGCGCGACGACGAGGGTGATGTCGCCGCGGAGTTCTCGGTCCCGCTCACGGCGGGGACGCCCCTCGACGTCGCGCTCGCCGACCTCGAGATCGGCACCTACAGCGTCGAGGTCACCGCCGAGGCGGATGTCATCGGCGCCATCTGGCAGAGCGAGGGCGCCGCCGCCGGAACCGACTTCGCCTGGATGACACCGGCGACACCCCTCACCGGGGAGAACCTGTTCGCGGTTCCGTCCGGGCCGGCGCCGAAGCTGCACCTGGTCAACAACACCGATCAGGACGTCAGCGTGACGCTGGCCGCGCCGGGCGGCGGCGAACGCGAGGTCATCGTGCCGGCCGGGGCCGCGGAGCTCGTGACGGTGCGCGCGTCGACCGTCTACACCCTGACCACGGACGGCGAGGTCGCCGCCGCCGTGACGATGGCCGGCGAAGGGCGCCTCGCGGGATGGCCGATCTTCCCGAGCCGCACCGATCAGAGCGAGATCACGGTCTACCCCTGAGGGCGGTCCTGGCTCAGCCCTCGGGGCCCAGCTCCCACGGATCACGGCCGACGAACTCAGCGGCAGCGCGGAACACGGCGCTCTCGACCGAGATGCGCCGGTGCGCGGCGTCGTCGTGACCGGGCGGGAGGAATCGTTCGATCGGTACGCGGTACAGCACGATGCGCCGGGCGTTCCGGTCGATCGCCCAGCGCGGGACGAGACCGGATCCGTCGTCCCCGATCGGCATCGCGCCGATCTCGAACCGCACGTCCTCGAGCTCCGGCCAGGTGCCGCGCAGGAACTCGACGGCGGTGCCGACCGAGAGGTCGAATCGGTCGATCCGGCCCTCCAGAGGGGGAAGCGGCGGACGGACGACCTCGCTGCGCCCGAGCCGTCCGTGCCGTCCGTGCCTGCTTCCCCTGCGGGGAGCGGTGCGAGCGGGGCGGCGACGAGGCATGACCAAAGTCTAGGCCGCCGGGCGCGGCATCCGCTCGGGGCCGGGGGAGCGGTCTAGCCTGGAGCGGATGGACGAGAGACTCTGCTCGAAGGTGGGCTGCGCTCGCGAAGCGGTCGCCACGCTGACCTACGACTACGGCGACCAGATGGCCGCGCTCGGCCCGCTCGGCGGGTCCCGGCATCCGAATGCGCACGACCTGTGCGCCCAGCACGCGGATCGCCTGTCGGTCCCGGCCGGCTGGATCGTCGTGCGGCACGAAGCGTTGCGCGCCTGAGACCGATACCGCGGGCGACGCGCCGCCGAGTGGAGCGTGGTGCCGAGGTCGCGGGCGACGCGCCGCCGAGTGGAGCTTGGTGCCGAGGTCGCGGGCGACGCGCCGCCGAGTAAATGAGTACCCGGTAAACAGTTCCCGGCTATCCTGACCCGGAGTGCGTCAGAGCGTCGCACCCGGAAAGGCAGCAGCCGTGGTCGTCTGGCGTCGTTGGGTTCTCCCCATCCTCCTGCTCATCGTGTTCGGCGCCTGTGCGGCCGCCCTCGTCAAGCTGGCGTTCTTCCCCGACAGCAGCCAGGCGGTCGTCGCTCCCGAGGCCGCAGTCACCGATCCGATCGTGTCCGTCGAGCGGGCGTCGGTGGTCAACGAGCTCACGCTGAGCGGCACCATCGCCCGTGACGAACCGGTGGTGCTGCGCAGCGACGTCAACGGCACGGTCACCGAAGTCCACGTGCGCGACGGCGCGACCGTCCAGGCCGGCCAGAAGCTCTTCACCGTCAAGCAGGAGGACCCGCGCCGGAACGTCGACATCGTCGCCCCCGAGGCGGGCGAGATCTCCGAGATCGCGCTCGTCAAGGGCCAGATGACGGCGGTCGGTGAGCAGATCGCCACGCTCAAGCCTGCGCGCTATCACGTGCTCGCCACCGTCGAACCCGTGCAGCTCTACCGTCTGGTGGGCGCGCCGAGCGAAGCGACCGTGACGATCACCGGCGGACCCGCGCCGTTCTCCTGCACGGGCGTGCGCGTCGAGGTGTCCGACGAGGGAACGGCCAGCGTGCGGTGCGCCGTCCCCTCGGACCAGACGGTGTTCGCCGGGCTTCCGGCACAGCTGGATCTCGCGCTCGGACAGGTGGACGACGCACTCGTCATCCCCGTCACCGCCGTGCAGGGCGGCTCGGGCTCGGGCGTCGTGTGGGTCGATGCCGGCGACGGCGGGGAACCCGAGGAGCGCCCCGTGACCCTCGGCGTCAACGACGGCACCATGGTCGAGGTCACCGAGGGACTCGCCGAGGGCGACAGCATCCGGCAGTTCGTGCCCGGATTCGCCGCCCCGGTCGAGGAGGTCTGCTACGAGATCGAGCCGGGTGTCGAGCAGTGCGACAGCGGGATGAGCTGGTGAGCCTCGTCACGCTCGAGGACGTCACCAAGAGCGTCACGCTCGCCGACGACTCCCGCCTGGAGATCCTGCGCGGCATCAGCCTGGACGTCGCGGCGGGCGACCACGTGTCGATCGTCGGTCGGAGCGGATCCGGCAAGTCGACCCTCCTGAACATCCTCGGGATGCTCGACGCCCCGACGACCGGATCCGTGGCGTTCGAGGGCACCCCGGTCCGGCGGATGCGCACCGGAAGGCTCGATCGTCTGCGCGGCGCGAACGTCGGGTTCGTCTTCCAGCAGTTCAACCTGCTCGCCGGCCGCACTGCGCTCGAGAACGTCATGATGCCCCTGGGCCACGCGTCCGGCCGGCTGTTCTGGCGTCGCCGCGACATCGCCACCGACATGCTCGAGCGCGTCGGCCTCGGGCACCGGATCGACCAGATCGCGGACCGGCTCTCGGGTGGCGAGCAGCAGCGCGTCGCCATCGCACGCGCCCTCGTGCGCCGTCCCGTGCTGATCCTCGCGGACGAGCCGACCGGCGCCCTCGACATCGACACGGGCGCGTCGGTCATGGCGCTGCTGGACGAGGTCGCCACCGAGACGGATGCGGCGCTGGTGACGATCACGCATGACCTGCACGTGGCCGCGCGGGCTCGGCGGCATTATCGCCTGGACGCGGGCCTGCTCGCACCCGCAGACCTCACGCGCGCCTTCGAGGCGTCCACCCTCGCCGAATCGGTGCCCGGAGCGGGCGCATGACCGCCCTGTTCGGCGCGCTCTCCGACGCGTGGGCGGAGATCCGCGTCCACAAGCTGCGCGTGCTCCTGAGCCTGATCGGGATCGCGGTCTCGGTCGCGGCGCTGACCGCTGTCGTCGCGTTCAGCGAGTTCCAGCAGCAGTATCAGGCCGAACAGTCCGACCGGTGGGGCGGTCGCGTCGCGACCATCGCCGTGTCGCCGTACAGCGAGGACGGCGGCGCGGTCGACGTCGACGCCTTCGACGCCCACTTCCAGCAGGTCGGGGAACGCTTCGGATTCTCGCACTCCGCGCGCAACGTGCAGGGGATGACCCTGCCTGTGCAGCTCCCCGACGGCGTGACCGAGATCCCCGCGCGCCTGGTCGACCCCGCGTTCGCGCAGATCCATCGCGAGAGCCTGCTCGAGGGACGCTGGCTGCGCGACTCCGACGTCGAGGCGCTCGCGCCCGCCGTGGTGATCAGCGAACCGCTGTGGGATCGACTCGGCCGGGTGCCGCTCTCGCAGCACCCGCTGCTGACGGTGTCCGGGCCGGCGGCCGGCACCTACCAGATCGTCGGCGTCACGCCGAAGCAGGGCGTCTGGGACGAGGAGCCGCGCGTGGATCTGCTCTACGACGCCTACCGCGCCAGGGTCGACAGCCTGCCCGAGGGCCTCGCACCGACCTACGAGGTGTGGGTCGGAGAGGAGCAGGCCGCCGAGATCGGCCCCGTGCTGGCGATGGATCTGCGCGCCGGACTCGCCGACGGGCAGGACCTGTCCGTCACGAGGACCGACTGGGCCTCCGTGTCCGGGGCTCAGGACGCGATGCGCACCTTCGAGCTCATCACCGGGGGCATCGCGGTGCTCATCCTTGCCCTCGGCGCGCTGAGCCTGATCAACATCCAGCTCGTCGCGATGCGCCAGCGCGTGCGGGAGATCGGCGTGCGCCGCGCCTTCGGAGCCACGGGCGCTCGCGTGTTCACCACGGTGCTGCTGGAGAGCCTGGTCGCCACGACGGTCGCCGGCATCATCGGCATCGCCGTCGTCGTCGCCCTGCTCCGATCGGAGTGGATCGTGACGAGCATGTTCCAGGGCATCCAGGACATCCCGCCGTTCCCGATGAGAGCGGCGCTGACCGGTCTGGTCGCCTCGGTCGTGGTCGGCGCCGTGGCCGGGTTCATCCCGGCGCTCGTAGCTCTGCGCGTCAAGGTGATCGACGCCATCCGCTTCTGAGGCTCAGGCGCCGATCGAGCGCCCGGACAGACGCTCGGCACGCTCATCGGCGATCTGCAGCGCACGCCGCTCCCGGCCGCGGCGGATCACGGTGATGGCCGCGAGCACCTGCTCCGCGGGGGCGATCGGACGAGGCGAGACGAAGGGCAGGGCCTCCGCGACGAGCTGATCCGCGATCCGCGCTCGCGCTTGGGGCATCATCTGCGGCGCGGTGCGCAGGAACTGCGAGATCCGCCGGGCGAGGCGATCCGGCAGGCGCGCCACGTCCGCGACCCCGGCCCATTCCGCGAGCATCGGAGGCAGAGCGGGCTCGTGCGGCACGAGCTTCGGCGTGCGCACGCGCTGGCTGTAGGTGCCGGCGACCAGATCGCCGAGGCGCTGGGACCGGGCCGTGAAGGCGCCGGTGAGCAACGCCACGGACCCGAAGGTCATGTAGATCTCCAGCACTCCCAGGAGGGCCCGGATGAACGCGTGACGGAATCCGGTCGCGCCGCCGTCCACGCGCACGATGCGCCCGCCCACGGCGAGCTTGCCGAGACTCCTGCCGCGCAGGGACACCTCCAGGGCGACCGGGACGACGACGAAGCAGACGACCATCGACGACACGTTGAGGATGCGATCGATCGCATCGTCGATGAGGCCGGCGTCGAGCATCCAGATCCGCAGGAACAGGAACAGCACGTACAGGCCGAACGACAGCGCCATGTCGATGAGGGCGCCCAGGACCCGCAGGAAGAAGCCGAGGGGCTGCACGTCGATCGCGACCGCCTCGCCGGACAGGACCTCTTCGCTCGCTTCGATGGGCGTGGACATGAGTACAGTTAATCAGGTGGATGCCGACGCCCTCAGCGATGCGCGCCGCACGGAGTGGGAGCGCCTCGACGAACTCAGCCGTGCGCGTCTCGACGACGGCGACCGTGTGGACGAGCTGATCGTCCGGTACCGCGCGGCATCCGCCGACCTCGCCGAACTGAAGACCTCCGTGGGGGAGTCCCCGCAGAGCGCGTACCTGTCCACGATCCTGGCGCGTGCCCGTCTGCGGCTCACCGGAGCAGGCGACAGCGTGCTCACGCAGATCACCCGCTTCTTCGTCGATCAGTTGCCTGCTGCGCTGTACCGCGTGCGCTGGACGACGCTCGTCATCGCGCTGGCGTTCATCGCGATCACCGTCGGGACGGCGGCCTGGATCTCGGCGGACCCGAGCCTGGTCGCGACCCTCGGGGAACCGGATTTCCTCGAGGCGTACGCCGAGGAAGAGTTCACCCAGTACTACACCGAGAACCCGGCCGCCGTGTTCGCCGGCATGGTCTGGACGAACAACGCCTGGCTCGCCGCCCAGTGCGTCCTGTTCGGCGTCACCGGCATCTGGCCGGTGTACATCCTCGTGCAGAACGCCGTCGGGCTCGGCGTCTCGGGAGCGGTGATGGCCGCGTACGACCGGGCGGACATCATGGTCCTGTACATCCTCCCGCACGGGATGCTGGAGATGACCTGCCTCTTCGTCGCCGGCGCCGCAGGGCTGCATGTCTTCTGGGCGTGGGTCGCCCCGGGGCATCGTTCGCGCGGCGAGGCGCTCGCACAGGAGGGACGGTCCCTGGCCACCGTGGCGATCGGCCTGGTCTTCGCGCTGCTGCTGTCCGGGCTGGTCGAGGGGTTCGTGACCGGTTGGTCGCTGCCGTGGCCGGTCAAGATCGGGATCGGCGCGGCCGCGCTCGCCGTGTTCCTCATCTATATGCTCGTCGTGGGCGGTCGCGCCCACCGCCGCGGTCAGACGGGCGACCTGCTCGAGTACGAGGCCGGCACGCCGCGACTGGTCGCCGGCTGACGGCCCCTCGACACGAGAACGCCCCCGCCGGCCGAGACCGACGAGGGCGTTCGCGAAGGGGATCAGATCTTCTTCGTGCCGTCGAACAGTGCCTTGTACGCGAAGCCCGCGATCAGGGCGCCGACGATGGGGAACACCAGGAACACCCACAGCTGCGAGAGCGGGCCGACACCGCCGTAGATCGCCGCGGCGATCGAGCGCGCCGGGTTCACCGAGGTGTTGTCGACCGGGATGCTGATGAGGTGGATGAGGGTCAGGGTGAGACCGATCGCCAGACCCGCGAACGGCGTGCCGCGCTTGGAGTGCGTGGTGCCGAGGATCACGAGGAGGAAGATCGCGGTCAGGATCACCTCGATGATGATCGCGGATCCGATGCCGAACCCGCCGGGGGAGTGCTCGTCGAACCCGTTGCTGGCGAACCCGGCGTCCTGTGCGCCGGTCAGCCAGCCTTCGGGGCCGAACTGCCCGATCAGGAACAGCAGCGTGCTGGCGACGACGCCGCCGACGATCTGCGCCACGATGTAGGGCAGCACGTCCTTCCAGCCGATACGTCCGGCCGCCGCTGCGCCCAGCGTGACCGCCGGGTTGAAGTGGCCGCCCGAGATCGGACCGAAGGCGTATGCGCCGACGACGACCGTGAGTCCGAACGCGAGCGCGACCGCGCTGTAGACGGCGGCGTTCGGCGCAGGCTCGGTGTAGAGGTTGGAGGCGAACAGCGCGGTGCCGACGCCGCCGAAGACGAGGAGGAGGGTGCCGAATCCTTCGGCGGCGAGCTTCGCGCCGAGGCTGGGCACAGCGGACGGTGAATCGCTCATTTCGGTGTCCTTTCGAGTGCGCCGGATCCGCTGACCCGGCGTGAACATGATTCCGCTGTTCACAGAGAACTTTCAGGAGGCGCGCCGGGGGTTCATCAGGGATTCCGCGCAGCGATATATCGGCGGAAGCCCGCGTGGCGAGGTTTCCTTGAATGATTCAAAACAAGTAGGATGGAGCCATGCCCCTCACCCGCACAGACGTCGACGGCGCCATCCGCGACGCCGGACTGCGCGTGACGGAATCGCGCCGCGCGGTCTTCGACGCGCTGCAGGAGCACCCGCACGCCAGTGCCGAGGACATCCACGCCGTCGTCCGGCAGCGCGTCGAGTCCACCAGCCTCCAGTCGGTGTACAACGCGCTCGGGGACTTCGCCGCCGCCGGACTCGTGCGCCGCATCGAGCCGGCCGGCCATCCGATGCTCTTCGAGCTGCGCGTCGACGACAACCACCATCACCTCGTCTGCACCCGCTGCGGCGCCGTCGAGGACGTCGACTGCGCCACCGGCCACGCGCCGTGCCTGGTGCCGAGCGATGCGCACGGCTACCGCGTCGCGGTGGCCGAGGTGACGTACTGGGGCCTGTGCGCCTCGTGCGCCGCCGACGAAACCTGAAACCTGCCCCCACACCGGAAGGACAACCATGACCGCTCACGACCAGGTGCCCGGTATCGGTGACGACGTCACCGGCATCGACCAGTCCAAGACCGTCATCGACGAGCCCGTCGAGGCCGACGAGGCGGGAACCTGCCCCGTCATCCACGCGCAGCCGCACCCGACCATGGGGTCCGCGAACCGCGTGTGGTGGCCCGAGCAGCTGAACCTCAAGATCCTCGCGAAGAACACGGCGGAGCGGAACCCGCTGGGCGTCGACTTCGACTACAAGGCCGCGTTCGAGGCGCTGGACCTGGATGCCGTGAAGAAGGACATCGAGGAGACCATCACCGTCTCGCAGGACTGGTGGCCCGCGGACTTCGGCCACTACGGACCCCTCATGATCCGCATGGCCTGGCACAGCGCGGGCACGTACCGCGTGACCGACGGACGCGGCGGCGGCGGAACCGGTCAGCAGCGTTTCGCGCCGCTGAACAGCTGGCCCGACAACGTCGGCCTCGACAAGGCGCGCCGCATCCTGTGGCCCGTCAAGAAGAAGTACGGGCGGTCGCTGAGCTGGGGCGATCTGATGATCCTCGCCGGCAACGTCGCGCTCGAATCGATGGGCTTCAAGACGTTCGGCTTCGCCGGCGGACGCATCGACGCCTGGGAGCCGGACGACGACGTGTACTGGGGTCCGGAGACCACCTGGCTCGGCGACGAGCGCTACTCCGGCGACCGCGACCTCGAGCGTCCGCTCGCGGCAGTGCAGATGGGACTGATCTACGTCAACCCGGAGGGCCCGAACGGCAACCCGGACCCGATCGCGTCGGCCCGCGACATCCGCGAGACGTTCTCGCGCATGGCGATGGACGACGAGGAGACCGTCGCGCTGATCGCCGGTGGCCACACCTTCGGCAAGACGCACGGAGCAGCCCCCGACTCCAACCTCGAGGACAACCCCGAGGCGGCCGGGCTGGAGCGCCAGGGCCTGGGTTGGAAGAACAACCACGGCACCGGCAAGGGCGACGACCAGATCACCAGCGGTCTCGAGGTCACGTGGACCTATCACCCGACCCGTTGGGACAACGAGTTCTTCCACATCCTGTACGCGTACGAGTGGGAGCTGTTCCAGAGCCCGGCTGGCGCGAACCAGTGGCGGCCGAAGAACGGCGGCGGCGCCGACATGGTTCCGCTGGCGCACTCGAACGGCCGTCGCGAGCCGCGCATGCTGACCAGCGACCTGGCACTGCGCTTCGACCCGATCTACGGACCGATCTCCGAGCGGTTCAAGGACGACCCGGATGCGTTCGCCGATGCGTTCGCCCGCGCCTGGTTCAAGCTCACGCACCGCGACATGGGGCCGCGCAGCCGCTACGTCGGCACCGAGGTTCCCGCCGAGGAGCTCATCTGGCAGGACAACGTCCCGGCCGTCGACCATGAGCTCATCTCCGACGCCGACGCCGCAGCGCTCAAGGCGAAGGTCCTGGAGTCCGGCCTGTCGGTCGCCGACCTCGTCTCGGTCACGTGGGCTGCGGCATCCACCTTCCGCGGCAGCGACAAGCGCGGCGGCGTCAACGGCGCCCGCATCCGGCTCGCCCCGCAGAAGGACTGGGAGGTCAACGACCCGCAGCGCCTGGCGCGCGTGCTGAACGTTCTCGAGGGCATCCGCTCCGAGTTCAACGCGGCGCAGACCGGTGACGTGCGCGTCTCGCTCGCCGATCTCATCGTGCTCGCGGGCAACGCCGCGGTCGAGAAGGCCGCGAAGGATGCCGGGGTCGACGCGGTCGTGCCGTTCCACGCCGGACGCACCGACGCCTCCCAGGAGCAGACCGACGTCGCGTCGTTCGCGTTCCTCGAGCCCGCCTCGGACGGCTTCCGCAACTACGTCTCGAAGGACGTGGCGGCGATCCCCGCCGAGCACCTGCTCATCGACAAGGCGAACCTGCTCACGCTGACCGCCCCGGAGCTCACCGTGCTCGTCGGCGGCCTCCGCGTGCTCGGCGCGAACTGGGACGGCTCGTCTTACGGCGTCTTCACCGACACCCCCGGCGTGCTCACGAACGACTTCTTCGTGAACCTGCTGGATCTCGGCACGACGTGGAAGCCGCTCGACCCGGGCTCGCATGCCTTCGAAGGCCGCAAGGAGGGCTCGGGCGAGCTCGTCGGCCGCGGCACCCGTGTCGACCTGCTGTTCGGCTCGAACTCCGAGCTGCGCGCGATCGCCGAGGTGTACGGCGCGGACGACGCCAAGGAGAAGTTCGTGCGCGACTTCATCGCCGCATGGGGCAAGGTCACCGAGCTCGACCGCTTCGACCTCGTCTGATCCGCTCGTACTCGGACGGCCCTCGCCTCACGGCGGGGGCCGTCCGCGTTTCCGGCGTGTTCGCCGCGTGGGGTCGTCGTGGATGCTGCGGGTCGCAACGCGGCGTCGATCGCGACCGGAGCGGTGCTCGTCGGGTCGGAAAGGAGACGGCTGTCTACAGCCTGCCGGCGGCCTTCAGTTCGAGGTAGCGATCGGCGATGCGCGGCGGCAGGCTCTCGGGATCGGCGGCGATCGCCTCTCCGCCCGCTCGGCGCACGGCGTCCGCGACGTTCTCGGCGTCCCGCAGCGTCCGCTCGGCAGCGGCGGCGAGGTATACCTCCTCCCGCGATCCGCGTCCCCGCGCGATCTCGGCGACCGACGTGTCGGTCACCGAACCGACGAGCACTGTCGTGGCGCGCCCGGGATTCGGGAAGGCGCCCAGGAAACCGCGCGCCGACTCCGCGGCATCCTGCGCGGTCAGCACGACGATCAGCGACGGCCGGGTCGTCAGGGACCGCAGCGACGCGAACGCCGCTGGCCAGTCCGTGTCGACCAGTCCCGCGTGCACGGGGGCCATGGCGTCGGTCATCGCGGGGAGCAGCGCTGCGCCGTCCACGCCGGTGACGCGTCCGCGCACGACCCGGTCGAACATCATCAGGTGCACGTGGTCGCCGGCCCGCGAGGCGAGCGCGCCGAGCAGCAGAGCGGCCTCGAGGGACGCCTCCAGACGCGTCCCGTCGCCGACGCGCGCGGCCGCGGTCCGTCCCGTGTCGATGAGGATGACGACGTGGCGATCCCGCTCCGGTCGCCACGTGCGCAGCATGGTGGTCCCGGCCCGCGCCGTGGCACGCCAGTCGATCGAGCGCACATCGTCGCCACGGACGTACTCGCGCAGCGAGTCGAACTCGGTTCCCTGTCCGCGGACCTGGATGCTGGTGTTGCCGTCGAGCTCCTTCAGCCGGGCGAGCCGGGACGGCAGGTGCTTGCGCGAAGTGAAGGCGGGGAGGACGCGGACAGCTCCGCGGACGTCGTGCCTCGCCTGCCGCCCGGCCAGGCCGAGCGGACCCACCGAGCGGATCATGACGAATTCGCTCACCAGCTCGCCTCGGCGGCGCGGATGCAGCGGGATCTCGACCCGGCGCCGCTCGCCGGACGGGATAACGAGGCGCTGCCGTCGAGCGTGGGCGCCGGCCGTGGGCTGCCAGGCGTCGCGGATCACGGCGTGCAGCGTCCGCGAACCGGTGTTGTGCAGCGCGACGCTGACGGGGACCGGCTCGTTCAGCCGCGCCCTGGCCGGAACGCGGCGGGTCACGACGACCGAGCGCGCCGACGCGGAGACGGCGACGTCGACGGCGATCAGAATCAGGCACAGCAGGACCCAGCCGCCGACCACGGCCCACGCCGGAGCCCCCGTCGTCGCGGACAGCGCGACGACGGGGAGGATCCCCGCAGCGACCAGCAGGGGGAGGCGGCCGGTGACGAACACCTAGATCGGAACCCGGGTCTGCTGCACGACCGCGGTGAGCACGGCATCCGCCGAGACGCCCTCCATCTCGGCATCCGGGCGCAGCTGCAGTCGATGACGCCAGACCGGGACGAGCATGGTCTGCACGTGGTCGGGAGTCACCGCGGTCGACCCGTTGAGCCAGGCCCAGGCCTTCGCGGCCGCGAGCAGGGCGGTCGACGCGCGCGGGCTCGCTCCGAGCTGGACCGAGGGCGACTGGCGACTCGCGCGGGCCAGGTCGACGACGTAGCCGAGGACGTCGTCCGTGACGTCGACGCGGGCGGCGGCGTCCTGGGCGGCGCGGATCTCCTCGGCGGTGACGACCGCCTGGACTCCTGTGAGCGCGCGCGGCGAGAATCCTCCGGCGTGCAGTCGCAGGACGTCCACCTCGGCATCCCGCTCCGGCATCGCGACGACGAGCTTCATGAGGAAGCGGTCCAGCTGCGCCTCGGGGAGGGAGTAGGTCCCCTCGTGCTCGATGGGGTTCTGCGTCGCGGCGACGAGGAACGGATCGGGCAGCGGACGGCTCACGCCGTCGGCCGAGATCTGCCGTTCCTCCATCGCCTCGAGCAGCGCGGCCTGGGTCTTCGGAGGCGTGCGGTTGATCTCGTCCGCGAGCAGCAGGTTCGTGAACACGGGACCCTCGCGGAATTCGAACTCGCCCGTGCGCGCGTCGTACACGAGGGAACCGGTCACGTCCCCGGGCATGAGGTCGGGCGTGAACTGCACGCGCTTGGTGTCCAGGCCCAGCGCGCGGGCGAACGAGCGCACCACGAGCGTCTTCGCGACCCCGGGCACGCCCTCAAGCAGGACGTGTCCTCGGGCGAGCAGCGAAACGAGCAGTCCGGTCACGGTGCCGGCCTGGCCGATCACGGCCTTGTCGACTTCCTGGCGCACGCGGTGCATGGCCTGGCGCAGAGCCGCGTCGTCCACGGCGGTCGTCGGTGGGGTGGTCATGGGTTCCCTTCCAGTGGCACGGAGGCGGAGCAGGTCACGATGCACCCCGTTCGGCGTGAACGGCGGCGTCGACCGAGGCCTCGAGGTCGGCGAGACGGCGCGCATCGTCGATCAGCGCATCGTCGGAGGTGGGCAGGGGGCCGGTGAGCAGCGCCTGCACAGCGGTCCGCGGGACGCGGAGGCGGTCCGCGGCGGCATCGGCGACCTCGGCGGCACCGGCGCGCTCGTGCAGGCCGAGCCGTCGCGCGAGCCTGCGCACCGTGCCGTCGCGCAGCGCAGCGCCGGCGTGCTCGGCATCCGCCGCCCTGGCTGTCAGGCGTGCTCGGCCGTGCATGGTCTCCGAGGCCCGCACGGTCACGGGCAGCGTCTCGGCGACCAGCGGTCCGAAGCGGCGTCCGCGCCACACGGCGGCCGCGGCGCCGGCCAGGATGAGCATGACGATCGCCGGCGTCACCCAGTCGGGGGTGAGGTCGCCGAGCGACGGATCGGTCTGCGCCTCCAGGTCGCTGTCCAGGAGCGACGGTACGTACCAGACGACGTGCCCGGTCTGCCCGAGCAGCGCGAGTCCCAGCGCGGCGTTGCCGTCCTCGGCGAGGTAGCCGTTCCCGAAGAGTCGGGAACCGTCGATCAGGACCGTGCGGGTGCCGCCGCTGTCGTCGACGAGGAGTGCGGCATTGCCGTCCGCATCCGGAAAGCAGCCGGTGACGCCGTCGGCCGGCACGAACAGCCGTCCGGGATGGATGGTGCCGATCTCCGCGAGCTCGGGGAGGTCGCAGGATGCCGTCACCGCCGCGGACGTGCTCGCGGTCGTCCCCTCGCCGAGGTGGAGCAGATCGAGGATGCGGGAGCTCGCGGACAGGAACACGATGCGGTTGGCGGGCTCGACGAGCGCGGCCACGGCCTCGTCGGACAGCGAGTACGGATCCGTCATCACCAGTGTCGTGTCGTCCCGGATCTCGGAGACGGCCTGAGTGCGGGAGCGCACGACGTCGACCTCGACGCCCTGGTCGCGCAGGATCTCAGCGAGCGCCAGGGTGCCGTGCTCTCCTGTGCCGTCCGGGTCGCCTCCGCCGCGGAACGGCACGGAGGCCGACTGCGACACGAGCAGGACGACGGACGCCGCGCCGATCACGAGGAGGACGACGATGATCCAGCCGATCCAGCGGCGCGCACGGCGCGGCGCAGCGGCCGCTGTGGAGGAGCCGTCGGGGCGGGCGACGGTGTCGGTCATGCCGTCACCGCCTCGGGATGCCGAGAGGTGAGGCGCTCGTCCAGGCCGGCGAGCTGCCGGTAGCGCTGCTCGGACGACGGATGCTCGAGATAGCGGACATCGTCGAAGGCCGCCGCCGCGTCGCTCAGCGCAGCGGCCTCGTCCGCGAAGACGCGGGCCGTGTCGCGGGCGATCGCCTGCGCCGTGGCGCCCGGAGCCGGGTCGATCAGGTCCCGTTCCAGCAGGTCGCGCGCGAGAGCGCGGAACCGCAGGATGGTCGCGGCATCCCAGTCGCCCGATCGGGCGGAGCGCTCGGCATCCGCGCGCAGCTGCGCGGCCGATCGATCGTCGCGATCCCCGAGCAGGTCGCGCCCGCGCCCGCGCACCGCGCGTGAGGCCCGCGGGCGCCCCCATACGATGAGCGCGGCGACCAGCGCGGCCACGATCACGATGCACACGATCACGAGGGCAAGTGGACCGACCTGACCGCCGCCTTCGGGGGTGAACAGATCGGTGAGGTAGCGGAGCACGTCACGCGCCAGCAGGTCGAACCAGGTGGGCTGCGCCTCGGCGTATCGCGGGTTGGAGAGTTCCTCCTCGGCCAGCCGGCGCGCTTCGTCCCCATCGGGGATGAAGTACTCCGAGAACAGGATCATGGCTGACCGCCGGGCGGAGCCCACGGACTGTCGGTCGGCGGCAGGGGGTGCGCGGGCGGTGCCGGAGCGGGAGGCGTCGGAGCGGGAGGTGCCGGTGCGGGCCATGCCGGTGCCGGAGGAGCAGCCTGCGCCGGTGCGGGTGCAGGTGCCGGTGCGGACGCGGGGCCCGGCCATGGGGCCGATCCCGGCGCCGGGGCGGGCGCACCGTACGGCTGCGGCGGCACCTGCCCGTACTGCTGCGGCGGGTAGGGCGCCTGCCCGTATCCGGGCGCCCAGCCGGACTGCATGCGGACGATGTCGGGGACCTGCGTCGGCGGGGGAGCGCTCGTGACGGCCCTCGTCGGGTCCACGGCGAACGGGTCGCCGAGCTGCTCGGGCGCCCAGCCGAGGTCACGGCGCTCGAGGAAGGCGATGAGGGACTGGTCGAGTCCCTCGTAGCGGTAGCGGCAGTCGATGTACACGAAGGCGGCCCCCGTGCCCTGCACGACGAGGGCGACGGCCTGGATCACCAGCACCAGGATCTGGGGAATCGCCGTGGCCAGGGTCGCCGCGATGATGATCGCTGCGGGGTCCTGCGCCCCGGTGGGGGACAGGACGGGCAGGAGCAGGCTCGACAGCAGGGACAGCGGGATGCTGACGAGCTGGGCGGCGAAGCCCATGATCAGGTTGATGAGGAACATCACGCCGAACGCGACCCAGAACCGGCCCCGGGTCAGACGCCAGCTGCGCACGAGCGCCTCCCGCAGTGTGGCGTGCTCGAACACGAGCACACTGGGGACGAGCAGCAGTTTGGTCCACAGCCACACGGCCAGCGGGATGCTGGCGAGGACGAGCAGCACGACGATGCCGATCCCGACGCCGATGAAGTCCCCGGACCCGCCGATCGCGCCGATGACCATCGCGGCGATGATGCCGCCGGCCACGGCGACGAGCCCGAGGGTGAACAGCATCTGCAGCAGGGCGAAGCCGACGAGGCGCCAGAACACCGGGCGCACCTGCGCCCAGAGCTGTCCCAGACGCGCCTTCTCGCCGACGGCCGCGTAGCGGACCTCGGCGGCGACGATGCCCTGGACGAGCGCCGTGAACCCGAGCGAGAGCAGACCGACGCAGAACGCGACCAGCCCGTTGATCGCGAGCGTCCCGATTAGCAGCGGCTCGAAGTCGGGGGAGCCTGGCGAGACGTTCTGCAGTCTCAGGATAGTGACGACGAGGACCGTGATCATGATGCCCGCGGCGATGAGTGCCATCACGAGCTGCATGACCACCGCGAACCCGAACACGACCTTCGGGTTGTGGCGCAGGACGGCGAACGCGCGTCCCAGCAGCATGCCGAACGTGAACGGATGCAGCGGCACGATGCCCCTCTTCGGGGCGGGTGTCCACATCTGTCCGCTCACGGCGCTCCCTCCGACGGTGCCGTTCCCATCGTGTCATACGGACGCGGGTGCTCAGCAGGCCGCCGTCCGGTTCCGTGATTCCCGGCGTGTCGTGAAGTACGCTGGGAAAATCTGCGGCCGTTCGGTGTGTTCCCGGCGGGCGCCCTGGGAAGAAAGTCGGAGCTGGGCACACATGACCTCACGCATCCTCGTTGTCGACGACGACACCGCACTCGCCGAGATGATCGGGATCGTGTTGCGCACCGAGGGCTTCGAGCCGGTCTTCTGCGCGGACGGCGCCCGGGCTGTCGAGGAGTGGCGCGCGCAGCGCCCGGATCTGATCCTGCTCGACCTCATGCTCCCCGGGATGGACGGCATCGAGATCTGCACGCGGATCCGCGCCGAATCCGGCATCCCGATCATCATGCTCACAGCCCGCAGCGACACCGCCGACGTCGTGCGGGGGCTCGAGGTCGGAGCGGACGACTACATCGTCAAGCCGTTCAATCCCAAGGAGCTCGTCGCCCGCATCCGCACGCGCCTGCGCCCGTCCACGCAGGCGGCGAGCGAAGTGCTGCGCATCGGCGACCTCGTCGTCGACGTGGACGCGCACGAGGTCCGCCGCGGCACGACGCCGATCGCCCTGACGCCGCTCGAGTTCCAGCTCCTCGTCGCCCTCGCCTCCCGCCCGCAGCAGGTGTTCTCCCGCGAGATGCTGCTCGAGCAGGTGTGGGGCTACCACTACAAGGCGGACACGCGCCTGGTGAACGTGCACGTCCAGCGTCTGCGCGCCAAGGTCGAGCTCGACCCGGACAACCCGAAGATCGTCATGACGGTGCGCGGAGTCGGCTATCGCGCCGGCAGCGTCGCCTAGGAGCCCGCGTGATCGCGACGAGCGCGACGGCGACCCCGGTCGGGCTCTGGCGCGACTGGCGCAGCTGGCCCGCGAACGTGAGCGCTCTGTGGCGCCGTTCGCTGCGTTTCCGCACCATCGCCATCACGCTCCTGCTGACGGCGACGGCCGTGTTCGTGACGTGCGCGACGATGGCGCTCGTGATCGCGAACGACCTCTTCGAATCCCGCAGGGATCAGGCGCTGGCTGACGCGCGCCGTGCGGTGTCGGTGGCGCAGAGCACGCTGGACTCCGCCGAGGTGGGGGACGACCGCGCGGCGTTCGTCGCACTGTGGCGAGTGGTCCAGCGCGACCTGAGCGGCACCTCCTCGTCCGACCGGATCGCCGTCTTCCAGGGCGACATCGAGCCGGGCGGATACGCTCCGCCCAGCTTCAGCTCGGAGCTGCTCAGCGATGAGCTGGTCAGCCCTGCACTGCGCACCAGGGTGGAGGAGCTCGACGACGTGCAGGCGTGGCAGTCCGTCGCTCTCGACCAGGACGGCACCGAGGTCCCCGGCATCATCGTCGGACAGCAGCTGTTCGTCCCCGAGGTGGGGCCGTACGAGGTGTACATCGCCTACGACCTCGCGGACTCGGAGCAGACTCTCGTTTTCGTCCAGCGCACGCTGTGGGTCGCCGGCACCGCGCTGGTGGCGATCATCGCCGCGATCTCGTGGATCGTGCTGCGCTCGATGTCGGTGCCCATCGTCGAGGTGTCCCAGACCAGCGCGCGCTTCGCGACCGGCGACCTCGGCGTGCGGATCCCGGTGCACGGCGAGGACGAGCTGGCGACCCTGGGGCGCTCGTTCAACGCGATGGCGGACAGCATCGAGGCGCAGATCAAGGAACTGGGGGAGCTGTCTCTCGTGCAGCAGCGGTTCGTGTCGGATGTGTCGCACGAGCTGCGCACCCCGCTCACGACCATCCGGCTCGCCGCCGACATGCTCAACGACCAGCGCGATGACTTCGACGCCACGACCGCCCGTACAACGGAGCTGCTGCACACCCAGGTGCAGCGGTTCGAGACGTTGCTGAACGACCTTCTTGAGATCAGCCGCTATGACGCCGGCTCCGTGCAGCTGGAGCTCGAGGCGACGAGTCTCGCCCAGCTCGCCGAGGACGTGATCGATCAGATGCGTCCGCTCGCGGACGGACACGGCACCGAGCTGCGCATGGTCGCCCCCGGTGGGTACTCGCCGGTCGACATGGACGCGCGCCGCGTGCGCCGGGTGCTGCGTAACCTCATCGGCAACGCCATCGAGCACGGCGAGGGGCGTCCGGTCGTCGTCACGGTCGACAGCAATCAGCACGCGGTGGCGGTCGGAGTCCGCGACTTCGGCCTCGGAATGTCGGCCGCCGACACCGAGCGCGTCTTCGACCGGTTCTGGCGCGCCGACCCGTCCCGGCAGCGCACGATCGGCGGGACCGGGCTCGGGCTGTCGATCGCCCTCGGCGACGCCCGCCTGCACGGCGGTTCTCTGGCCGTCTGGTCGGAGCTCGCGGTCGGCTCGAACTTCGTGCTCACCATCCCCCGCACCCCCGGACACCTCCAGGGCCCTTCGCCGGTCGCCTTGGAGCCCGAGAACGCGCTGGCCGATCTGTCCGACGAGACCCAGCCGCTGCACATTACGCAGGTGCGCTACGAACTGGATGCCGCGGAGAACGGCGCGGTCGACCCGAGTCGTTCCGCGGACGGGGAGGATCGCTCATGAGAACCGCCAGGTCCCTCAAGACGCTCGCGATCGCGACTCTCGCGTTCGTACTGACAGCGTGCGCCGGGCTCCCCACCTCGGGACCCGTGGGCATCGAACCGCTCGCCGGCAACACCGACACCGATCCGCAGATCACCGAACGCGCGTCCGGACCGATCGCGGGGGCGGGGCCCGAGGCCATCGTGGCCGGATTCATCGAGGCCGCCATCACTCCGGCCGACAACTGGGCGATCGCGAAGCAGTTCCTCACCCCCGAGCTCGCGGACTCCTGGCGACCCGGGGTCGGCGTGACGATCGACGTGGCCGGCTCGCGGGCCTACGGGTCCGACGTGGAGTCCCCGGAGGAGGCGGAGGCCGCCACCACCGCCGACGTCTCGGTCGAACTCGATCAGCGCGCGAGCGTCGACGGCGACGGCCGCTACACGGAGGCCAGCGGCGACACAGAGCTCGCCTTCACCCTGACGCGCGACGAAGACGGTGAATGGCGCATCGCCAGCGCGCCGGACGGCATCGTCCTCGACGAGGTCTCGTTCCAGCAGGTGTACAACCGCTATGCGCTGCAGTACTTCGACCAGGGCTGGCGTCATCTCGTGCCCGATGTGCGCTGGTATCCGCGGCGCTCGACGGTCGCGACGACGATCGCCCAAGCGGTCATCGAAGGCGCCCCCAGCGACTGGCTCGAGCCGGCGGTACAGAGCGCGTTCCCGGCGGACGTGCTGCTGGACGGCAGCTCGGTCCCCGTCAGCGAGCAGGTCGCCACCGTCGCGCTGACCGATGAGGCGCTGGCGCTGGACGGGATGACGCTGGCGCGCATGCGCACCCAACTGGAGAGGAGCCTGACCGCGGCCGGGGTCAGCGAGGTGCGCTTCACCGTGAACGGGACCGCGCTGGACGCCGACACGGCAGGTCTCGCGGGCGACGACACGGACGTGAGCACCGTGGTGCTCACCGAAGACGGCTTCGGCAGTCTCGTCGGCAGCGAGGTCACGCCGATCCCGGGCATCAGTGACGAACTGGCGCGGATCGAACAGCCCATAGCCGCGATCGATCTGGCGCAGGGCGAGCGCCTCGCCGCCGTCCAGCTGGCCACCGGTGCGGTGTTCGCGGTCACGGAAGGCCACGTGAACGAGGTGCTCGCGCCGCCGGGGCTCGTGAAGCCCTCGATCGACCCGTACGGCTACATCTGGTCCGCGCCCGCGAGTGACCCCCAGGAGCTGCACGCCTGGACCGAGGACGTCACTCCGCACGACATCGCCGGAGCGTGGCCCGAGGCGTCGGCGATCTCTGCGCTGCGCGTCTCGACGGACGGCGTGCGCATCGCGGCCCTCGTGACGATCGGAGGGCGCCAGAGCATCGTCACGGCGGTGATCCTCCGGGACGACCGGAACATGCCCACCGGACTCGGGCCGATCCACGAGGTGGCCGAGTTGAGCACACCGGCGAAGGGGCTGGTGTGGCTGGGAACCGAGAATCTCGGCATCCTGGTGCCCGGTGAGGAGGCCCTGCTGACGACGCAGGTGGTCGGCGGGCCCGGAAGCGCGCAGAGCGCTCCGCCCGGAAGCGTCTCGCTCGCGGGCGCGAAGTCGCCGGCCGGCGTGCGCGTGCTCGGCTCCGAAGGCACGCTCTTCGCGCCGCGGGTCTCCGCCTGGCAGGAGTTCTACGAGGACGTTCTCGTCCTCGGCACGCGCGCCGGATACTGACCCCACTCGTTCTGCACACGCGGACCGATCGACCCATTGTGCACAGATGCCGAGGGGAGACCTGTGCGTGCGAGCGGCGGATCGATTCCACCCGTCACACTGGCCGGGTGGAACAGGACGCGGCTTCGACACTGCTCGACGAGGTCCTCAGTCTGCTTCTGGGGGCGTCGTGCACGGGCTGCGACGAGCCGGGGCGGCTGCTGTGCGCCTCCTGCCGTGCCCGGCTCGGTCCCGCCCCGGTGCGTCGCTCGCCCGTCTCGGGCATCCCGGTGACCGCGGCCCTGCCGTTCGAGGGCGTAGCCGCCCGCTGCATCCGCGCCGTCAAGGAGAACGGCATCACGCTGCTCGCGCGACCGCTGGGCGCGGCCCTGGGAGCGGTGCTTCCCGATGATCCCGCCGTGCTGCTCGTGCCGGTGCCCACCTCGCGCCGTGCGTTCCGCCGGAGGGGTTACCGCGTCCCGGATCTGCTCATCCGCGCGGCCGGAGGGCGTCCCGTCCGCCTGCTCGGCGCCGCGGGAACGGTGCGCGATCAGCGCGGCCTCGGCCGCGTCGAGCGGGCCCGCAACGTCGAAGGGAGCATGCGCGCGCGTCGACGCGGGGACGGTGCCGAGGTGGTCGTCGTGGACGACGTGATCACGACGGGAGCGACGCTCGCCGAGGCGGTTCGCGTGCTGCAGGAAGCGGGTTTCCACGTGCGCGGCGCCATCGCGCTGGCTGCCACGCCACGTCAGGGTGAACTCATCGGAGACACGGAGGAAATGGGTGATGACATCCCACCGAACGCGGACTACGGTAGGGGGTCACAAGGCGACCACGGTCCGCCCTTGGCCGGGAGGACCGGGACAAGGAGGCACGAATGGAAACGAGCATCGTCGGCGTCGGAGTGAGCATCTCGGATCGCTTCCGAACCGTTGTCGAGGAGAAGATCGCCCGGATCTCCACGCTCGCCGCCCGCGCGCAGCGCCTGGACGTCAAGGTCACCCATCGGGCGTATCGGGGCGGCCGCGTTCCCGACGAGACCGTGGAGCTCACGCTCGTGAGCAAGGGCCCGGTGGTGCGTGCGGAGGCCACGGACGGTGACAAGTTCGTCGCCCTGGACCTCGCCCTCGACAAGATGTCCGAGCAGCTGCGCCGCGCCAAGGAGAAGCGCGTGGACGGCCGCCAGCACCCGCGCGGTGCCCATTTCGAGAAGGGCAGCGGAGCCCTCACCGGGATCGATGTGCAGCCGGCGTCCGCCGACGTCCTGCACGCCGTGGCGACCGGCGCGATCCCGGTGCAGCCGGAGGAGGACGAGACGTACTCGCCGGTCGTGATCCGGACCAAGAACTTCGACGCCGAGTGGATGACCGTCGAGGAGGCGGTGGACCGCATGGAGCTGGTCGGACACGACTTCTTCCTGTTCGTGGACGTGCGCACCGACCACCCGAGCGTCGTGTACCGCCGCAAGGGATGGGACTACGGCGTCATCTCGCTGACGACGCAGGCACCGCCGGAGGAGGCCCTGGCATCCTGAACCTGCGTCTCTCCTGAGACGACGAACCCCCTCGTGTTCACCCGAACACGAGGGGGTTCGTCGTGGTGGCAGGTCAGTCGAAGATGCCGTCCAGGATGCTGCCGATCACGAGACCGCCGAGGATGCCGGAGGCGAGGTCGCCGCCGCCACCGCCACGGCGTCCGCCGCCCCAGCCGCCTCCGCCCCAGCCGCCGCCCCAGTCGTCGTTCTGCTGCTGCGGACGCGAGGAGTCGATGTCGCGCTGCGCCAGCTGGAGTGCCTCCGAGGCGAGCTGAGCGACCCGACGGGCTGTCGCGAGAGCCTGCTCGCGCGTGTCCTCGGCGGGCAGCAGCGTCGGCACGTCCGTGCGCAGCCGCTCGGCCTCGGCCAGGCGGGTGCGCGCGTCGGCGCCGATCCAGCCGCGATGTCCCGCGATGAGGCTGCGGGCCACGCCGAGCTGGCGGTCGGCGTCGTCGAGGGCGTGCTGCACGTGCTCGACCGAGGGCAGGGGGTTCTCCGCCCTGTGCCGCGCCTTCGCGATCGCGTCGTCGAGAGCCGTGTTCGCAGTGCGAAGCCGGCTGAGCTCCGCGAACGGATCGTTGCGGCTGCCGGACGGCGCCAGCGATTCGAGGGCCTGCTCGAGTGCGGCGACGGCCTCCGTGACGGCGGGGACGCGCGGGGCCGTGCGGGCCGCGATGATGTCGCTGCGCGAATCGGCGACGACTTCCGCGAGGGTCGACTCCGCGCGCAGCGCCTCGATCTCGAAGTCCTCGACGGCATCGAGCACGACGCCTGCCCGGCGCACGGCCTCGGTCGCCGTCTCCAGCGCGAGGTTGGCCTCCTCGTTCTGACGGGCCGCGCGGCGCCGCTCGGAGACTTCGGCGCCGTGGGTGGCGAAGGCGACGAGCTGCTCGGCCTCGTCGGCGGCGGCCGCGATCTGGTCCATGGCGGATTCGGAGTAGCGGGCGGAGAGGCGTTCGATGGCGGCACGGGCCTGGGGGATCCGGGCCGTCAGCGCCTCGGCATCCGTGCGCAGCTGCGCGACGACCTGCGGAGCCTGGCGGACCTTGGCGATCTGCTGGGCGAGAACGGCCGTCTTCTCGTCCAGGAGCTGCTCGGCCCATTCGCACAGCTGGGCGATGCGCGCGTTGCGGGTGCGCAACTCCTCCTCGGTGTCGGGGATCTCGTCGTGGTTGAGCTGGTGAAGCTGGAACGCCTCGCGCAGGTGCGTGCGGACGGCGTCGAGGGCGGCCTTGAGATCGGCGGTCAGCGACGCGCCGAGCTCCGCCTCCGCGAAGACGAGCTCGTCGCTCGCCGTGCGGATGCGCTCGTCGGCTGCGACGAGTGCCTGCTCGGCCTTGCGTGCGAGGTCGGCGTCCTGCGCCGCCTGAGCTTCCTGATCGCGCTTGCGCCTGCCCCAGAATCCAGCCATGAGCCGATCCTACTTTCCTTCGGCGATGCGTCGGCTGTGCATCCGCTCCAGGCGAACGGGGCGGAGGCGGAGACCGGCGTTCATGCGCCGACCTTCGCGGCCTGCGCTCTGGCAGGACGTCCGCGTTTGGGGCGCTCGGTCGCCAGCGAGAGCGCCAGGGCGTGCTGCGGATGCGCGGCCAGGCGCTGCTCGGCGTGCTCGAGCCAGCGCATCTCGGCCTCGGCGGCGAACACCATCGAGTCGATCACGAGCGAACGGGCGAGTTCTTCCGCATCGCCGTCCGCGTCGACGGTCGGCGATGCGGCGGTGAGGCTCCGCAGTCGCCGCAGTGTCTCCGCGCGCTGGGCGCGGATGACCGAGGCGACGTCGACCCCTGGGAGGGTGGCGGCGACGGCGAGTTTCATCGCGAGCTCGTCGCGGGTCGCCGTGCCCCGCGTCACGGGTTCGGAAAGCCAGGAGGCGACGTCTGCGGTTCCGGCCGGGGTGATCTGCCAGTACACATGGCCGTGCTCGTCCGGTGCGCCGCGCTCGACCAGGCCGTCGCGCTCGAGCCTCTCCAGGGTGTTGTAGATCTGGCCCACGTTCAGGGGCCAGGTGGACCCGGTGCGGCGATCGAACTCGGTGCGCAGCTGGTAGCCGTAACAGGGCCCCTGGTCGAGGATCGCGAGCAGACTCTGGCGGACGGACATGGGGCTCCTTCGGGGCGGAGGCGGCGCAGCACTGCCGAGTATATGCATACGCGGAAACGTCGTGGCGCGCCCATGCAGGCGACGCGCAGGTCACAGCCCGGTAACATGGCACAGTATGCCCGGCACCGGCTCCATCGGGGCGGCCGGGATCTGACCCAGAACAGGGAGATGACTTAAGTGGCGAATCCTCTTGAGAAGCTGCTGCGCGCGGGTGAAGGTCGCATCCTTCGCCGCCTCAACCAGGTCGTGAAGGCCGTGGGCGCGCTGGAGGAGGACTTCGAGAAGCTCACCGACGAGGAGCTCGCGAACGAGACCACGGAGCTGCGCGCCCGTTTCGAGAACGGCGAGACGCTCGACCAGCTCATGCCCGAGGCATTCGCCGCGGTCCGGGAAGCCGCGAAGCGCACTCTCGGCATGCGCGCCTACGACGTGCAGATCATGGGCGGTGCGGCCCTGCACATGGGGAACATCGCCGAGATGAAGACCGGTGAGGGCAAGACCCTGGTCGCCACCTTCCCGACCTATCTCAATGCCATCGCGGGCAAGGGCGTCCACGTGATCACGGTCAACGACTTCCTCGCCTCGTATCAGGCCGAGCTCATGGGCCGGGTGTACCGCGCGCTCGGCATGACCACCGGCATCATCGTGTCGGGGCAGACTCCGGCCGTCCGTCGCGAGCAGTACGCCGCGGACATCACCTACGGCACCAACAACGAGTTCGGCTTCGACTATCTGCGCGACAACATGGCGTGGCGCAAGGAGGACCTCGTCCAGCGCGAGCATTTCTTCGCGATCGTCGACGAGGTGGACTCGATCCTCATCGACGAGGCGCGCACGCCGCTGATCATCTCCGGTCCCTCGTCCGGCGAGGCCAACCGCTGGTTCGCGGAGTTCGCCAAGATCGCCCGCACCCTGGTCGAGGGCGAGGACTACGAGGTCGACGAGAAGAAGCGCACGGTCGGGGTGCTGGAGCCCGGAATCGAGAAGGTCGAGGACTACCTCGGCATCGACAACCTGTACGAGTCGGCCAACACGCCCCTCATCTCGTTCCTGAACAACTCGATCAAGGCGCTCGCCCTGTTCAAGAAGGACACCGATTACGTCGTCATGAACGACGAGGTCATGATCGTCGACGAGCACACCGGCCGCATCCTGGTCGGCCGGCGCTACAACGAGGGCATCCACCAGGCCATCGAGGCGAAGGAGGGCGTGCCGGTCAAGGCCGAGAACCAGACCCTCGCGACCGTCACGCTGCAGAACTACTTCCGCCTGTACGACAAGCTCGCCGGCATGACGGGTACCGCCGAGACCGAGGCGGCCGAGTTCATGTCGACGTACTCGCTGGGCGTCGTCCCGATCCCGACGAACAAGCCGATGATCCGCAAGGACCAGCCGGACCTCGTCTACAAGAACGAGACCGCCAAGTTCGCGCAGGTCGTGGAGGACATCGCCGAGCGGCACGCCGAGGGCCAGCCGGTGCTGGTGGGCACGGTCAGCGTCGAGAAGAGCGAGTACCTGTCACGCCTGCTCGCGAAGAAGGGGATCAAGCACGAGGTCCTCAACGCGAAGAACCACGCCCGTGAGGCCGAGATCGTCGCCCGCGCCGGGCGACTCGGCGCCGTGACGGTGGCCACGAACATGGCCGGCCGAGGAACCGACATCATGCTCGGCGGCAACGCGGAGTTCCTCGCCGTGCAGGAGCTGAAGGCCAAGGGGCTCGACCCGGCGGAGACGCCGGAGGAGTACGAGCAGGCCTGGGACGAGACCTACGAGTCCATGAAGGCGATCGTGGCCGAGGAGAGCACCAAGGTCGTCGAGGCCGGCGGCCTCTACGTCCTCGGCACCGAGCGCCATGAGTCCCGCCGCATCGACAACCAGCTCCGAGGCCGCTCCGGCCGTCAGGGCGACCCCGGTGAGAGCCGGTTCTACCTCAGCCTCACCGACGACCTCATGCGCCTGTTCCAGTCCGGGGCCGCCGAGGCGATCCTGGCGCGCACGAACTTCCCCGACGACGTCCCGATCGAGTCCGGACTCGTCTCGCGTGCGATCCGCAGCGCTCAGTCCCAGGTCGAGGCCCGCAACGCCGAGATGCGCAAGAACGTGCTGAAGTACGACGACGTCCTCAACCGTCAGCGCGAGGCCATCTACGCCGACCGGCGCCAGATCCTGCACGGCGACGACATCGCGGACCGCGTGCAGCACTTCATCGAGGATGCCATCACCGGCGTCGTCAAGGACCACACCGCCGAGGGGCACAACGAGAGCTGGGACTTCGACGCGCTCTGGACCGAGCTGAAGACGCTGTACCCGGTGGGTGTCACGATCGACGAGGTCGTCTCGGAGGCGCAGGGGCGCAAGGGCGGGATCACGTCGGACGGTCTCATCCGCGAACTGCTCTCCGACGCGAGGATCGCGTACGAGAAGCGCGAGGCCGCGCTCGGCACGCCCGCGACCCGCGAGCTCGAGCGCCGCGTCGTGCTGCAGGTGCTCGACCGCCGCTGGCGCGACCACCTCTACGAGATGGACTATCTCAAGGACGGCATCGGCCTGCGGGCCATGGCGCAGCGCGACCCGCTGATCGAGTACCAGCGCGAGGGCTACGCGATGTTCCAGGCGATGATGGGGCAGATCAAGGAGGAGTCGGTCGGCTACCTCTACAACCTCGAGGTCGAGGTGCGCCGTGCGGGCGACTCGGAGGCGGCATCCGTGGAGGCCAAGGGCCTCGTCGACGGCGCCCCCGAGCAGCGCCTGGAGTACTCGGCGCCCAGCGATTCGGGAGACGTCGAGGTCCGCAACGAGCGCGGGCAGGTTCAGCAGGCCGCGACCGATCGCGTGCGCCGTGCGGCCGCGGCGGCATCCGCCGCTCCCGCGGCCGAGGCCTCCGCCGAGCGCGGAGCCTTCGGTCAGCGCACCGACGGCGGACAGAGCGCCGGTCCGCAGAACCGCGCCCAGCGCCGCGCCGCGGGCAAGAAGAAGTGAGCAGACCGGCCGACACCCGCGCCGCGGGCGAGAAGAAGTGAGCGGATCCGGCGGCCGGTCATCGTACCGGTCGCCGGAGAGGTCCACAGTCGCGCCGGTGGAACAGGCATCGGCCCGACGGCCAGGAGCATCCGCTTCGCGGCGGTAGGCTTTCTCAATGACCCACTCGCGCCACTTCGACCAGTCGTCGAAGCTCAAGAACGTCCTGTACGAGATCCGTGGCAAGGTTCCGGCAGAGGCGGCGCGACTCGAGGCGGAGGGCCACACGGTCCTCAAACTCAACACCGGCAACCCGGCGATCTTCGGGTTCGAAGCGCCGCACCAGATCGTGCACGACATGCTGGCGGCACTGCCGACCGCCCACGGCTACAGCGACAGCAAGGGCATCATCTCGGCCCGTCGCGCCGTCGTGAGCCGCTACGAGCAGATCGAGGGGTTCCCGCCGGTCGATCCCGATGACGTCTATCTCGGCAACGGGGTGTCCGAGCTCATCACCATGACCATGCAGGCCCTGCTCGACGAGGGCGACGAGGTGCTGATCCCGGCCCCGGACTATCCGCTCTGGACGGCCATGACCAGCCTGGCCGGCGGAACCCCGGTGCACTATCTGTGCGACGAGGACACCGGATGGGAGCCCGACCTCGAGGACATCCGCGCCAAGGTCACCCCGCGCACCAAGGCGATCGTCATCATCAACCCGAACAACCCCACGGGTGCCGTGTACTCCCGCGCGGTGCTCGAGGGCATCGTCCAGATCGCCCGCGAGAACGAGCTGCTGCTGCTCTCCGACGAGATCTACGACCGCATCCTCTTCGACGACGCCGTGCACATCCCGACGGCCACCCTCGCCCCCGATCTGCTGTGCCTCACCTTCAACGGGTTGTCCAAGACCTACCGCGTCGCCGGATACCGCTCCGGCTGGCTCGTCATCACAGGCCCGCAGGACCACGCGAAGGGGTTCATCGAGGGCATCACGCTCCTGGCCTCGACGCGACTGTGCCCGAACGTCCCCGCTCAGCACGCGGTGCAGGCCGCGCTGTCCGGAGTGCAGTCGATCGACGCGCTGATCGCGCCGACCGGGAGGCTGCACGAGCAGCGCGACGTGGCGTGGCAGGGGCTCGAGGCGATCCCCGGCGTCTCCTGCGTCAAGCCGCAGGGAGCGCTGTACGCGTTCCCGCGACTGGACCCGAACGTCCACGACATCCACGACGACGAGAAGTTCGTCTATGACCTGCTCGTCGCGGAGCACATCCTCCTCGTGCAGGGGACCGGGTTCAACTGGCCCACCCCGGATCACTTCCGCGTCGTGACGCTGCCGGAGCCGCGGGTGCTCGGCGACGCGATCGAGCGACTCGGGAACTTCCTCGCCGACTACCGGCAGTGACGTCGGCCGCGGTTTCATCCGCGGTCTGCGCGAGCCGTCGGATGCCGGCCACGAGTTGCGAGCGCGGGCTGACGTCGGCGACCGGGCGGGCGTGCAGCAGTGCGGCGTCCGCGGCGCGCTGATCGTACGGCAGGAAGGTCACGTCGGTGATGCCGGCGAAGCGCTCGAGGGTGCGCCGCACCTGTCCGCGCGCATCGATCCCGAGGGGACCCGGGCGCACGCGGTTGACCACGACGCGCACTGGCGCGTCGCCCACGATGCCGCGCAGCTCGGCATGGTCGCGCAGGAAGCGCGCGATGCCGAGCGGATCGGCCGAGGCCACGGCGATCACCTCGTCGGCTGCGGCGAGCACCGCGGCGGTCGCCGCGTGACGCCGGGGGCCCTCGAGATCCCAGGTGACCTCGTCATCGGCCTCGAAGGCCGCGGCGGTGTCGACGACCACGCGGTCCACCCACTCCCGGCAGGCCGTCAGCGTGCCGCGCAGACGCGGGGCGGTGAGTTCGGGCCATCGGCTCGGCCGATTGAGTCCGCCGAGCACCTCGAGGCCGCCGCCCGCCGTCTCGACGACGGCGGCGAGCCGGGTCAGCTCGGAGGCGTCCAGGCCGCCGAGCTCGGCACGACGGCATGCGGCCGCGATCCCCGGTGCCTCGTCGCTGAGCCCCAGCAGCAACGCGATGGACGGAGCGACGCTGTCGGCGTCCAGCAGCGCCGTGCGGTGGCCGGTGCGGACCAGTTCGACCGCGAGCTGGATGGCGACCGTGGATCGTCCTGGCGCACCCTGCGGTCCCCAGATCGCGATCACCCGTGACGACTGCGCGCGTGGCACGCCGGACGAGGGGCCGGGTGCGTCCGTCCTCACGGCGGCGGCGATGGTCTCGGCCGCCGCATCCGACGCCAGCGCCCCGGTGATGCCGAACCGGCCCAGCAGGCGGGACTCCCCGTCGCCGAGGGCGATGATGCGGATCCCGGCCCGATCGCAGGCCCCGACGACCTCGGCGGTGAGCGCGGCCCTGCTGGCCGGCATGATGAGGGCGTCGACCTTCCCGACCGCCGCATCGGGAACCGTTCCGACGGGGACCACGGCCGCGACCGCGAGGCCGAGGTCCTCGAGCTCCTCGGCGAGAACCGATGCCCGCGGTTCCTCGATCGCGATGACCACGACGCTCATCGCGAACCCAGGGGCACGATCGACAGGGCCGCTCCGCCGGTGATGGCCGACAGCACGTCGGCCACGTCGGCACGGTCGATCACGAGCTCCACCGCGGGGCGGTCCTGTGTCATCATCCCTTCGGAGTCGACGAGCGAGGCGACGGTCACGTCGGCCACGAGGATTCGCGGCTCGTCGTACCCCTCCTCGAGAGGAGGCGCCTGCCACAGTTCGACGACGGTGCCGGCGTCGATCTCGGCGGGAAGGCCCACGCTGCTCTCCACCACGATCGTCGTCGTGCGGGCGTCGTCCGCATCGCCGACCGCTGCCGCAGACAGCAGCTCTCCCTCGGCCATGGCGCGGGTCGCGATGTGACCCGCGGTGAGATCCTGCGGCGCGAGGTACTGGTCCTCCGCTGTGCCCAGCGAGACCTCGACGACGCTGAAGTCGGCGGAGCTCAGGGCCTCACCAGGCACGATCGTCCGGTCGGCCCGCAGCACGGGCGTCGTGCTGCGGGAGGCGTCGACGATGAGCCAGACGCCGACGATCGAGAGCACGACGAGGGCGACGCCGATGAAGAACCGGGCGTCGGCCCACGGGGTGCGGCGGGCGCGCGTGGGGGTGGTCATGCAGGACATCGTCACAGAAATCGGTCCAGCCGAGCGGAAGTTATCCACAGGGGTGTCGGTCCCAGGCGCCGATGCCGCCCAGCGTGGACAATAGGAGCATGCCCGAACCGTCCCCGCGCGCTCCGCGCTTCCTCGCCCCTGCCGAGGTCGCCGAGCTGCTGAGCATCGAGGTCGATGAGGTCATCGCCCTCGTCCACGAGGGGCGACTGCGCGGTTCGCAGCTCGGATCTCCGCAGCGCTGGCGCATCGAGGAGAGCAGTCTCGCCGAGTACCTGGACGAGCAGTCCGAGCAGGCAAGGCGGATGGCGCTGTGGCGACAGGCGAACGAGGCGAGCTTCCCGGAGGTCTGGGGCACCACGCCGCACCGCCCGTGAGTCCGCACGCGTGAGAGCGCGTCAGTGCGGGCCGACGTCGATCGCCGCGATGGAGGCGAAGACGATCACGACGTGACCGCGGACGTCCTGTGCACGCCGCGGCGAACCCGCATCGTGCAGGGCGAGATCGAGGTGATCCGCCCCCGCGCGATCGACGGTGCCGTGCCGCCGGTGACCGTCGACGTCTTCGACGGTCAGCGGCACCCGTCGGCGGGCGAGGTCGCGGACCACGAAGCCGAGCGTCATGCGCTCGCGCACCGCCGACGCGGCGCCGGCGGCCGCATCGGGGGAGAGGCTCGAGAGCAGGGCGCCGTGATCCATCCGGATGCCGCGGACGCTCGCGAGCGGGATCAGCGCCGTTCCGCGAGCGGGCGCCGCATCCGCGATCGCGAACCAGTCCGCACCGATCTCCTCGACGACGCCGGTGGTCGTGCGCCCCGCAGGGAGCTCGACGGTGATCGTCGCATCCCTCGCGCGGAGAGCACGCAGCCGCTCGCGCAGCCCGAGGCGGGAGATGCGCAGGCGCTCGGACTCGGCCTCCAGCGCGGCGCGCTCCGCCTCCCATTCCGAGGCGAGCTGCCCCTCGAGGTCCTCGAACAGCCGATCCCAGTGCACGCATCGAGCGTAGGGGAGGCGCGATCCGCATGTACGAGTTATCCACAATGTGCTCGCGAAGACCGCTTTCCGGCCGCGCGACGTGATCTACTTTCGGCACGTCACGCACGAGAACGGCACGACATGACATTGCACGAGTACTTCTCCCCGCAGCCGACGCCGGCGTCGCAGCTGCCCGATCCGGAGCCGCTGCTGCGCAGCCTCACCCAAGGAGCGCTGGAGGTCTTCGCCGGTGTGAGGGAGGTGGACCAGCTGGCCCGATGGTTCAGCGAGGAGGCCTACGCGAAGCTCGTGATCCGCGCCAATCTGTCCGCCCGAGCCCGCAGCGCGCGCAACGTCCGTCCCAGCCGGCCGGTGTTCGAGATCCTCTCGGTGCGGCGGTCCGCGCCCGCCGACGGGGTGGTCGAGGCCGTCGTGATCGTCGCGGGGCCCGGCCGGACCAGGGCGGTCGCGATCCGGTTGGAAGGGCTGGACCGCCGGTGGCGTGCGACCTCGCTCGCCGTCCTCTGAGCGATGACGGGCGAGACGGCGAACGGACGGATTGGTATGCTCATCCGGTTATCCTCTCCCTCGTGATCAGGTAGGAGTCAGATGAACGACCTCCAGAGAGTCAACGGCGACTGGGAGTTCGACGCCGCGCACACGCGGATCGGGTTCTCAGCCCGTCATGCCATGGTCACCACGGTCCGCGGCTCCTTCAACGACATCGCGGGCAATCTGCACGTCGACACCGACGAGCCCTCGAACTCCTCGGCCCAGGTGATCCTCCGTGTCGCCAGCATCGACACCCGAAACAAGCAGCGCGACGATCATCTGCGCAGCGCGGACTTCTTCGACGCGGAGCGATGGCCGGAGATCACCTTCGTGAGCTCCCACATCGAAGAGGTCGACGACAACGCGTTCGCTGTCACCGGCGACCTCACCATCCGCGACGTCACCCAGCAGGTCGTGATCCCGCTCATGCTCATCGGCATCGAGACCGATGCCGACGGGAAGCTCCGAGCAGGATTCGAGGGGACCAGGCGCCTCCAGCGCCGAGACTTCGGTCTGGAGTGGAACGTGCCGCTGGACTCCGGTGGCGTGCTGGTCTCCGAGAAGATCACCCTCGAGTTCGAGATCTCCGCGGTCAAGGTCGACTGACGCGGGGAGGCCGGCCTGACGGTGCAGGGTCGGTGACACGCCCTAGGCTGGGAGACGTGTCAACTCTCAGTGATCTCGTCCTCGCGCAGGGCCGCCTGACCGACAGCGACGTCGAATGGCTGCACCGCCTCGCCGGTGACGGACAGCTCCTCGCCGACCTCGCCTCCGCAGACATCGTGGTCTGGGTGGAGACGGACGACGGCTCCTTCGTCGCGGTGGCGCACACGCGCCCCAGCGGTGCGGCGACGCTGTTCTACCGCGACATCGTCGGAGAACGGGTGCGGCCGCAGTGGCGCACGCAGGTGCAGGGCGCGTTCGACGCGGGGGAGATCGTCGACTCCTCGTCTCCGGACTGGTTCGAGGAGACGCCGACGCGTGTGCGCGCCGTGCCGATCGTCGTGGAGCGCACGGAGCACGGCTCGCGGGTGATCGGCGTCCTCACGCGGCACACGAACCTCGGCGAGGCGCGGACGCCGTCCCGGCAGCAGATCACGTTCGACGACTGCGCGAACGATCTGTTCCGCATGATCGCATCGGGGGAGTTCCCCGACCTCGCTGCTCCGACATCGCCGCGCCGCGGAGCCCCGCGCGCGTCGGACGGCCTGATCCGGATCGACGTGGACGGGATCGCGACCTTCGCCAGCCCGAACGCGCTGTCTGCGTTCAACCGGATGGGCTTCGACGACGAGCTCGAGGGGGAATCCCTGGCCGAGGTGACCACGCGCATCCTCCCCGTGACGCGCCAGGTGGACGAGTCACTGCCCGTCGTGGTGACCGGACGGGCGCCGTGGCGCACCGACATCGAGGCGCGCGGCGTCACCGTGTCGCTGCGGGCGATCCCGCTGCGCGATCACGGCACCCGCATCGGCGCCATCGTGCTGTGCCGCGACGTGACGGAGCTGCGCCACCAGGAGCAGGAGCTGATCACCAAGGACGCGACGATCCGCGAGATCCATCACCGCGTGAAGAACAATCTGCAGACCGTCGCCTCGCTGCTGCGCATCCAGGCGCGCCGCACGCACTCGGAGGAGGCGCGCGAGGCGCTCACGCAGGCCATGCGCCGAGTGGACTCGATCGCGGTGGTGCATGACACCCTGGCACAGGGCCTCACCCAGCAGGTCGACTTCGATGAGGTGTTCGACCGCGTGCTCAAGCTCGTCGCCGAGGTGGCCGCCGCCCCCAACACGCGGGCGCGGACCCGATCGAGCGGGCACTTCGGCGTGCTGCCGAGCGAGTACGCGACACCGCTGGCGCTGGCGCTGACCGAGGTCGTCACCAACGCGGTCGAGCACGGTCTCGCCGGCCAGGAGGGCTTCGTCACGATCGACGCCTCGCGAACGGATGAGAACCTGCGCGTGACGGTCGCCGACACCGGTCATGGACTTCCCGAGGGGCGCGTCGGTCAGGGCCTGGGCACGCAGATCATCCGCACGCTCATCCAGGGCGAGCTCGGCGGCACGATCGAGTGGAAGGGTACTGACGGCGAGGGCACCGAGGTGACCATCGACATCCCGCTGCGCTGGATCAAGAAGTGACTGTCTGACCGGCGCACACGAAAGAAGGCCCCTCCGCGGAGGGGCCTTCGTCACAGGTCGGGTCAGCTGGCGCGACGGGCGCGGGCTGCGCGGCGCTTCAGGGCGCGGCGCTCGTCCTCGCTGAGGCCGCCCCAGACGCCGGAGTCCTGGCTCGTCTCCAGGGCGTACTGCAGGCAGATCTCGGTGACGGTGCAGGTGGCGCAGACGGCCTTCGCCTTCTCGATCTGGTCGACGGCCGGTCCGGTGTTCCCGACGGGGAAGAACAGCTCGGGGTCGACAGTCAAGCAGGCGGCCTTGTCGCGCCAGTCCATGGGGGCTCCTTGGTGTGGATTCGTGAACCAACGACGTTCGATGGCTCTGATTCGGGCGGCGGGGAATCGGGTTCCGCTACCCTGGTGAAGTGATGCGAGCGGATGCTCGCCCCACGCCGCTGTGGGAGCACATGACTGTTAACATTGTGTTACAGCACCCGCACGAAATCAAGGGTTTTGTGCATTCAGATCCGATTCTCAGGAGAAACCGTGCACGCTCCCGGCCTGGCCCGTGCGGCGGCCGCCGTCCTCACCCTGGAAGGGGCGGCCCTTCTCGTCATCGCCCTGATGGAGGTCTTCGGACTCGGCTCGGGCGGCGCCGCGAACCTGGCGACGGCTCTCGCTCTGATCGCGCTGACGCTGATCGGCGCGGGTGCTCTGGTCGCCTTCGCGTTCGGCGCGCTGCGTGGACGCTCCTGGGCGCGCTCCGGGGGCGTGGTCCTCCAGGTGCTGGCGATCGCGCTGGCGCTCGCGTCGCTCACGCTCCAGCCGGTGCCGTGGGCGTTCGTCATCGCCGTCGGCGCGCCCGGCGTGCTGGGACTCGTGCTGCTGCTGGCCAGCGCGCGCCGCGAGGCCCCGACTCGCGAGGAGTGACGCCGAGGGCGACCGCCCGGCTCAGGCGTCGACGCCGAGGATCTTCCGCAGTCGCGCTACGTGACCGGTCGCCTTGACGTTGTAGAGCGCATGCGTGACGACGCCCTGCTCGTCGAGGACGAACGTCGAGCGGATGACGCCCTCGACGACCTTGCCGTAGTTCATCTTCTCGCCCCACACGCCGTAGGCGGTGTGGACCGCGTGGTCGGGATCGCTCAGCAGCGTGAAGGTGAGCGCATCGCGGTCGCGGAACTCGGCCAGCTTCGCGGGCTCGTCGCGCGAGACGCCGACGACGCGGTAGCCGGCGCTCTGGAGCGATGCGATGCTGTCGCGGAAGTCGCAGGCCTGCGTGGTGCACCCCGGCGTCATGGCGGCCGGATAGAAGTACAGCACGACCTTCTCGCCGCGCAGGTCGGCCAGCTGCACGCTCGAGCCGTCCTGATCGAGCAACGTGAAGTCGGGGGCGGGGTCACCGGGGGCGAGGCGCGTTTCAGTCACGTCCCCAGCCTAACGTCCGGACGTCTGCTCGGCCTTGTCGGCGAACGTCTGCAGCAGGCGCTGCAGGGAGTCCAGACGTGCGAGCTCCGCGGAACTGAGCTCGCCGCGCTCGGCCGCCTCGATCAGTGCGCAGTCCGGCGCGTCCGCCAGGTGCGTGCACCCGCGCGGGCAGTCCTCGGCGATGCGCGCCAGCTCGGTGAACGCCGCGAGGATGTTCCCGGGGTCCACGTGTCCGAGTCCGAACGAGCGCACGCCGGGGGTGTCGATGACCCACCCGGTGCCCTCCGCGCTCTCGTAGCGCAGCGACACCGTGGACGACGACGTGTGCCGACCGCGCCCCGTGACCTGGTTGACATGACCCGTCGCGCGGCCGGCCGAGGGGACCAGGGCGTTCACGAGCGTCGACTTGCCCACTCCCGAGTGCCCGACGAAGACGGTGGAGTGCCCGATCAGCGCGGTGCCGATCTCGTCGACCGGCATCTCGTCGCGGGCACTGGTGAACACCTGCAGCTCCAGGCCCTCGAAATGCGCGAGGAAGACGGAGGGGTCGTGCAGATCGGTCTTGGTGACGACGAGGAGCGGGCGGATCCCGGCATCCAGCGCCGCGACCAGGTACCGGTCGACCAGTCGCGGACGGGGTTCCGGATCCGCCGCGGCGACCACGATGAGCATCTGGTCGGCGTTGGCGACGATGACCCGCTCGACCTGATCGGTGTCGTCCGCGCTGCGGCGGAGCAGGGACGTGCGGTCGACGATGCCGACGATGCGCGCGAGCGTGCCCTCGTCGCCGGAGGTGTCGCCGACCACTCTCGCCTGGTCGCCGGTGACGATCGGAGTGCGGCGCAGCTCGCGCGCCCGCGTGGCCGTGATGGTGCGTTCGTCCGTCGTCCCCTCGTCGAGCATCACGGCGTAGCGGCCGCGGTCCACGCCGAGCACCCGCCCGATCTCCGCGTCCACGTGCGCCGGACGCCGCTTGGTCCTCGGGCGGTTGGCCTTCGGGTTCGGCCGCACCCGGATGCTCGACTCGTCGAACTCCTCGAACTCGTCGTCGAGGTCGTCGTCGGGATCGAGCCAGCTCACAGGGCCCCCAGCATCCGCTCCCACAGCTGCGTGAACTCGGGCAGGGTCTTCGCGGTCGTGCCGATGTCGTCGATCTCGACACCGGGCACGCGCAGTCCGACGAGCGCGCCGGTGGTCGCCATGCGGTGGTCGTGGAACGCCGACCACGTACCGGCGCTGAGCTCGCGCGGCACGATGCGCAGACCGTCGCTCAGCTCCTCGGCTTCGCCGCCGAGCGCGCGGATGTTGCGGATCAGAGCCGCGATCCGGTCCGTCTCGTGCAGGCGGATGTGCCCGATCCCGCGAATCGTGGTGGGGGAGTCCGCGAAGAGGGCGAGGCCGGCGATCGTGGGCGTGAGCTCGCTGGCCGCGGACAGGTCGAGGTCGACGCCGCGGATGCCGGAACCGCCGCGCACCGTGAGGTCGCCGTGCTGCCGGCCGGCGTGCGCTCCCATCGCCTGCAGGATCTCGGGCAGCAGAGCGCCGGGCTGCGTGGAGTGCAGCGGCCATCCGGTGACCGTCACGTCACCGCCGGTGACGAGGGCGGCCGCCAGGAACGGCGCGGCGTTGGACAGATCGGGCTCGATCGCGATCTCCTTGGCCCGAGGGACTCCGGCTTCGACGAGCCACTCGCCGGTCGCAGGACGCTCGATGCGGATGCCGCGGCGGCTGAGCGCCTCGATCGTCATATCGATGTGCGGGAGGCTCGGAAGGTGCTCGCCGGTGTGCACGAGGTGCAGCCCCACGTCGAAGCGCGGAGCGGCCAGCAGCAGGCCGGAGACGAACTGGCTCGAAGCCGAGGCATCGATCTCGATGCGTCCACCTCGGATGCGTCCGTGGCCGCGGATGGTGAACGGCAGCGACCACGTGCCCTCATCGTCGATGTCGACGCCAAGATCGCGCAGCGCCGTGATCATCGCCCCCATCGGACGATGCAGGGCGGTCTCATGCGCCGTGAGATGAACATCCTCCGCCGCGATGCCTGCGAGCGGGGCGATGAAGCGCATCACGGTGCCGGCCTGACCGCAGTCGATCGTGACGCCGCCCGTGAGCGCTGCCGGGGTCACGACGAGGTCGGGGCCGAACTCCCGCCCGGCATCCACCTCTTCGATCCCGGTGCCGAGCGCACGCAGCGCCTCGACCATGCGACGCGAGTCGTCGGAGTGCAGCGGGGCGACGAGACGGCCGGGACCGTCCGCGATCGCGGCGATGATGAGCTCGCGGTTGGTCAGCGACTTCGAGCCGGGGACGGTCACGACGGCGTGCACGGCGGAATCGGCGGTGGGCGCGAGGTAGGCGCCACGGACGGAGGCGGGGGAATACCGGTTGTCACTCATCGGTTTCCACTGTAGTGAACGGCGGTGACAACGCCGAGGAGGAGTGGTGATGATCGCGACGGTCGATCAGGATTTCGCGGACATCGTCGGCCTAGACTGGCCGGTGATGGATGACACCGCACCTGCCGACACGGTCGGCGACCCCCGGCGCGAGTTCGAGGCGCAGGCGATCCCGTACATGGATCAGCTCTATGCCGCGGCCATGCGCATGACCCGCAACCCCGCCGACGCGGCGGATCTCGTGCAGGAGACCTTCGTGAAGGCCTTCGGCTCGTGGTCGTCGTTCTCGCAGGGTACGAACCTCAAGGCGTGGCTGTACCGGATCCTCACGAACACGTACATCAACATCTATCGCAAGAAGCAGCGCGAGCCCTTCCAGGGCACGATCGACGAGCTCGAGGACTGGCAGCTGGGCGGAGCGGAGTCGACGACGGCCTCGCACAGTCGGTCCGCCGAAGCCGAGGCGATCGATCGCATGCCCGCGTCCGTGGTCAAGGATGCGCTGCAGGAGCTGCCCGAGGACTTCCGGCTGGCGGTGTACCTCGCCGACGTCGAGGGCTTCGCCTATCAGGAGATCGCCGACATCATGAAGACCCCCATCGGCACCGTGATGAGCCGTCTGCACCGTGGCAGGCGGATGCTGCGGGAGCTGCTGGCAGATTACGCCGCGGAGCGAGGAATCTCCGCGGCCGGTACGAGGAGCAGGAAATGACGGATTGCGGCTGCGAGAAGGCACGCCAGGATCTGGAGGAATATCTCCGCAACGAGGTCTGCAAGACCGAGCATGCCGAGATCCGCGAGCACCTGGAGAACTGCCCCGGATGCCGGGACGAGGCGCTCGTGGCGACGACGCTGACCGAGGTGCTCGCGCGCGCCTGCAAGGAGACCGCGCCGGAGGAGCTCCGCGATCAGGTGTTCGCCAGGCTCCGCGCGGTGCAGGCCTCGGCGCACTGATCCGCCGCGCGTCGGAGCCTGCCCATAGGCTGGGTGGCATGACCGACGCACGCAGCATCCCCGTCGACCCCACCTCCGCCGAGCGGCTGTCCGCTCAGGACCTGACGTATCGCCTGATCGACACCTCGTCGGACGCCGACACCGAGGCGTTCCTCCGCGCCGATGCGCGCGGATTCCTGGATTCCGATCCCTCCGCCGAGCAGATCGACGGAGATCGCCCCGGGCTCACCGAACGACGCAACATCGGCGTCTTCCCCGCCGCCGCCACCGAGGGCTCCTGGCCTATCGCCACCGTCAATTCCTGGGCGACGCCGCTGACGGTCCCGGGCGGGGAGGTCGAGATGTGGGCGATCAGTTCGGTCACGGTCGCCGGCACCCACCGTCGCCGTGGCATCGCCAGGGCGCTGCTGGAGGGGGAGCTGCGCGCCGCTGCCGGTGCCGGCGTCCCCGTCGCCGGTCTCACCGCCTCAGAAGCGACCATCTACGGGCGCTACGGCTTCGCGTCGGCGATCCCGGTGGCGCGGGTGAAGATCGACACGCGACGCGCCGGCTGGATCGGTCCCGACGTGCCCGGCCGCGTCGAGTACATCGACCGCGAGACGCTCAAGGCGCATCTGGGCGCCCTGCACGAAGTCGCACGCACGCAGCGTCCGGGGCAGATCGCCGGGTGGGACGGGCGCTGGGCACGCATGGCCGGGCTCTCCGCCGGGCATCCCTCCGCGACCGCGATCCGCGGAGTGCACTATCGGGATGCCGACGGCGCCGTGCGCGGAGTGCTGGCCTACAAGCTGACCGAGGTCCCCGGGGCGTTCCGGTTCGCGCTCGAGGTGCATCATCTCTCCGCCGTGACTCCCGACGCCCTCGTCGCCCTCTGGTCCTTCGCCGTGCAGCACGACCTGGTCGACACGGTGACAGCCGACCTGCGTCCCGTCGACGATCCGGTGACCTGGCTCGTCGCCGATCAACGTGCGGTCGAGGTGACCGTGCACGACCATGGATGGCTGCGCATCCTCGACGTGCCGGGCGTGCTCGGCGCCCGGACCTACCGTGCCGCCCTGGACGCGGTTCTGCGCGTAGAGGACCCGCTCGGGTTCGCGGACGGCGCCTGGCGCCTGGTCGTCGGCGCCGACGGGCGCGCGTCCGTATCGGCGGTCGCCGACGACGCGCCGGCCGACGCGGTCCTCGACATCGCCGCGCTCTCGGCCATGTGCGTCGGGGGAGTGAGCGCCGTGCGACTGCGTGCGGCAGGCCGGCTGAAGGCGTCCGCCGAGATGGCCGCATCCCTCGACGACGCGTTCCGCGCCGCCGAGGCACCGCTGCTGGCGATCTGGTACTGAGCGCTCGAACGACGAAGCCCACCCGCCGAGGCGGGTGGGCTTCGTCGTGGACGGCTCAGATCGTGAGCGCGCGCTTGAGCAGGTCGGCCTGCTCAAGCGCGTGGACCTTCGAGGAGCCGGTGGCCGGCGACGCGGAGGCGGCACGGGCAACGGTGCGGAATTGCCGCGGGCCGGGGACGTCGGCGAACGCGAGGGCGAGGAACGGCCACGCCCCCTGGTTCTCCGGCTCGTCCTGCACCCAGACCAGTTCGGCGTTCGGGTACGAGTCCGTGATCGCCTTCAGGCCCTCGATCGGCGTCGGGTACAGCTGCTCCAGCCGTACCAGGGCGACCTCCGGGTTCGGGTTCTTCTCCAGCTCTGCGCGCAGATCCCAGTGGATCTTCCCGGAGTGCACGAGCACGCGCTTGACGGCGCTGCGCTCGAGCCCGCGGTCGTCGTCCAGCACCGGTTCGAAACGTCCCTGCGTGAAGGCCTCGACTGGGCTCGTCGCGCCGCGCAGGCGCAGCATGGCCTTCGGGGTGAAGACGATGAGCGGCTTGCGCGGCCGCGCGTAGGCCTGACGGCGGAGCAAGTGGAAGTGGGATGCCGGGGTCGACGGACGCGCCACGATCATGTTGTCCTGTGCGCACAGCTGGAGGAAGCGCTCGATGCGGGCGGACGAGTGGTCGGGGCCCTGGCCCTCGTAGCCGTGCGGGAGCAGCAGCGTCACGCTGGACTGCTGTCCCCACTTCTGGTCGGCGGCCGAGATGTACTCGTCGATGACGGACTGCGCGCCGTTGGCGAAGTCGCCGAACTGCGCCTCCCAGAGCACGAGCGCCTCGGGGTTCTCGACCGAGTAACCGTATTCGAACGCCATGGCGGCGTACTCGCTGAGCAGCGAGTCGTACACCCAGAAGCGGCCCTGGTTCTCGGACAGGTTCGCCAGAGGCAGCCATTCCTGCCCGTTCGCGCGGTCGTGCAGCACGGCGTGGCGCTGCACGAAGGTGCCACGCCGGGAGTCCTGCCCGGCGAGCCGGACCGGCGTGCCCTCGACGAGCAGCGAGCCGAAGGCGAGCAGCTCGCCGAAGCCCCAGTCGATGCCGCCGTTGCGGCTCATGTCGCTGCGCTTGTCCAGCAGCTGCTGGATCTTCGGGTGGACCGTGAAGCCCTCGGGCTTGTTGACGAACGCGTCGCCGATGAGGTGGATGACCTCGGCGGCCACGCCGGTCACCTCCGGCGCTCCGACGGCGGCCTCGACGGGAGCCAGGACCGGCGCGATCGGGGTCGCGCCCGTCTCGGCCGCATGCGTCTCGGCGAAGGCGACCTCCAGACGACGCTGGAAGTCGTCCTTGGCCTGCTCGTACTCCTCCTCCGTGATGTCGCCGCGTCCGACGAGCGACTCGGTGTAGAGCTTGCGCACCGAGCGCTTCGCCTGGATGAGGTCGGTCATCAGCGGCTGCGTCATCGACGGGTCGTCGCCCTCGTTGTGCCCGCGGCGGCGGTAGCACACCAGGTCGATCACGACGTCGCGGTGGAAGCGCTCGCGGTACTCGAACGCGAGCTGCGCGACGTGGATGACGGCCTCGGGGTCATCGCCGTTCACGTGGAAGATCGGCGCCTGGATCGTCTTGGCGACGTCCGTGGCGTACACGGAGGTGCGGGCATCCGTGGGGGTCGTCGTGAAGCCGACCTGATTGTTGACCACGACGTGCACGGTGCCGCCCGTGCGGTACCCGCGCAGTTGCGACATCTGCAGGGTCTCGACGACCACGCCCTGACCCGCGAACGCGGCGTCGCCGTGGACGAGGATGGGCAGCCACGAGAACGTGCCGATGGGCTTGCGGTCCTGCTTGGCGCGGACGATGCCTTCGAGCACGCCGTCGACGGTCTCGAGGTGCGAGGGGTTCGCGGCCAGGTAGACCGGCAGCTCCGAGCGGTCGTCCGCCACGAACGTCCCCTCGGTGCCGAGGTGGTACTTCACGTCGCCGGAACCGCGCTGGTTGCCGGGGGCCTGAGTTCCTTCGAACTCGCGGAACACCTGGCCGTACGTCTTCCCGGCGATGTTGGTCAGCACGTTGAGGCGTCCGCGGTGGGCCATGCCGATCGCGGCGCCGTCCAGACCGGCGGTCGCCGCTCCCTGGAGGATCTCGTCAAGCAGGGGGATGAGGGACTCGCCGCCCTCGAGCGAGAAGCGCTTCTGGCCGACGAACTTCGTCTGCAGGAAGGTCTCGAACGCCTCGGCCTCGTTGAGCTTGCGCAGCACGCGCAGCTGCTCGTCGTGACCGGGCTTTTGGTACTTGACCTCGACCTTCTCCTGGAACCAGCGCCGCTGCTCCGGGTCCTGGATGTGCATGTACTCGATGCCGAGGGTGCGGCAGTACGAGTCGCGCAGGACGCCGAGGATGTCGCGCAGCTTCATGACGCGCTTGCCGCCGAAGCCGCCAGTGACGAACTCGCGGTCGAGGTCCCAGAAGGTCAGCCCGTGGCTCTCGATCTCGAGGTCCGGGTGCGAGCGCTGCACGTACTCGAGCGGGTCGATGTCGGCCATGAGGTGGCCGCGCACCCGGTAGGAGTTGATGAGCTCCTGCACGCGGGACTGCTTGTCGACGCGCTCGGCGAGATCGACGGCGATGTCCGGGTTCCAGCGGATCGGGGCGTACGGGATGCGCAGCGCCGCGAAGATGTCGTCGTAGAAGCCGCGCTGGCCGAGCAGCAGCTCGTGCACCTTCTTGAGGAACTCGCCGGACCCCGCGCCCTGGATGACGCGGTGGTCATAGGTGCTGGTCAGGGTGATCGTCTTGCCGATCGCGAACTCGTTGAGCGTCTTCTCGCTCGCGCCCTGGAACTCCGCGGGGTATTCGAGGGCGCCGGCGCCGATGATGCAGCCCTGGCCCTTCATCAGGCGGGGGACCGAGTGGACCGTGCCGATGCCGCCCGGGTTCGTGAGCGAGACCGTGGTGCCCTGGAAGTCGGCGGCCGTGAGCTTGTTCGCCCTGGCCCTGGTGACGAGGTCCTCATAGGCGGACAGGTACTCGCCGAAGGTCAGCGACTCGGCGCGCTTGATGCTCGGCACCATGAGAGCGCGCGTGCCGTCGGGCTTCGGGAGGTCGATCGCGATGCCGAGGTTCACGTGGGCCGGAGCGACGACCGAGGGCTTGCCGTCGACCTCGGCGTAGAACACGTTCTGGCTGGGGAAGTCCTTCAGCGTCTGGATCAGCGCCCAGCCGATCAGGTGCGTGAAGCTGATCTTGCCGCCGCGCGTGCGCGACATGTGGTTGTTGATGACGATGCGATTGTCGATCATCAGCTTGGCGGGGATCGTTCGAACGCTCGTCGCCGTGGGGACGGTGAGCGACTCGTCCATGTTCGCGGCGAGGGTCTTGGTCATGCCGCGAAGCGTCGTGACCTTGTCCTCTTCGGCGGGCGCCTCTTCGGCGGGCTTGGTCTTCGCCTCGGGCTTGGGCGCCTGGGCCGGGATCGGCGCGGGCGCGGCCGGCTTGGCGGTGGTGCGCGCGACCGGCTGCGAGCCGATCACCGGGATGGGCGCCGTCACCGGGTGGGCGGGGGAGGCATCCGCGGGTGCGGCCTTCGCCGCGGCATCCGGCTGGTAGTTCTCGAGGATCGGCCACCACTCCTTGTCGACGGAGTTGCGGTCCGCCGTGAACTGCTCATAGAGCTCGTCGACGAGCCAGGAATTGGCTCCGAACCCCCCGTCGCCCGATGACCCGACGCCGGTCCCTTGGCTCGACACGCTCGATCGCCCTCTTTCATCGCTGAAGCTCTGTGCCACGCACAGGGTCAGGACGTCCCCCGCCCCGTGCGTTCTCGAAGATCAAGCCTAACGTGTTTTGTCCCCCGAATAGGCGACAGGACACGACCGATCCGGCGTGCGGAAAGCTACCGTGGGGGTATGGACTTCCTCGGCCCTCAGCCCACCGTCGACCTCACCTACTCCGACGTGTTCCTGGTGCCTCGACGATCCGGCATCACCAGTCGTCTGCAGGTGGATCTGGCGCCCCACGACGGGACGCCGGCGACCCTCCCGCTGGTGGCGTCGAACATGAACTCGGTCACCGGGCCGCGCCTCGCGGCGGTGCTGGCGAGACGCGGCGGGCTCGGAGTCCTGCCGCAGGACATGCCGCTTCAGGAGCTGGACGCCGCGATCCGCGACGTCAAGGCGCAGCCGGTCGCATGGGACACGCCGCTGGTGCTGCCGCCGAGTGCGACGGTCGCCGACGCGCTCGAGCTGCTGCCGGCCACGGAGGGGCATGGGATCGTCGTGGCGGAGGGGGACGGCCGGATCGACGCGTCCGGCATTCGCGGCATCCTGCCCGCCACGCGGCTCGCGACTGCCCTGCCCGACGCGCAGCTCGGCGACCTCGTGCACGCCGGGACGCCGTCGCTGGACGCCGAGGACGTCACCGACGGCCGCCAGGCCTTCGACCTCATCACCGAGGCCGGGGTCGAGACGGTGAGCATCGTCCACCACGGCCACCTGGTCGGAACCCTCAGCGCCCGCAGCGCGCTGCGCTCGACGCTCTACCGCCCTGCGGTGGACGCCGACGGACGACTGGCGGTCGCCGCGGCCGTGGGCATCAACGGCGATGTCACCGGGAAGGCGAAGGCGCTCGCCGCGGCCGGCGTTGACGTCCTCGTGATCGATACCGCACACGGCCACCAGGAGGGGATGCTCTCGGCGCTCGCCGCCGTGTCCGCCCTCGATCTCGGCATCCCGCTCGTCGCGGGCAACATCGTCACGGCAGACGGCGTGAAGGACCTCGTCGATGCCGGCGCGTCCATCCTGAAGGTCGGCGTCGGACCCGGCGCCATGTGCACCACCCGCATGATGACCGCCGTGGGACGTCCGCAGTTCTCCGCGGTCCTCGAGACCGCGGAGGCCGCTCGCTCACTCGGCGCCCACGTGTGGGCCGACGGGGGAGTGCGTTATCCGCGCGACGTGGCGCTCGCGCTCGCCGCGGGGGCGGCGTCCGTCATGATCGGATCCTGGTTCGCCGGCACGATCGAGGCTCCCGGGCGGCTGCAGACCGACGGCGAGGGCCGGATCTTCAAGGAGTCCTGGGGGATGGCCTCGACCAAGGCCGTCCAGGCCCGCTTCGGGCGCCTGGACCCCTACGAGCGCGCGCGCAAGGAGCTGTTCGCCGAGGGCATCTCGTCGTCGAAGATCTATCTCGACCCGCTGCGCCCCGGCGTCGAGGACCTCCTGGACATGATCACGTCCGGGGTGCGGTCCTCGTTCACGTACGCGGGGGCGGCGAGCGTGCCGGAGTTCCATGACAGGGCCCTCGTGGGTCTGCAGTCCGCCGCCGGTTACGAGGAGGGCAAGGCGCTCCCCGTCAGCTGGTGACCCGGCCTGCGGTTCGCGCGCTGCCTTCCCCGGTTTCGCTACACCTTTCCGCATCTACGACAGCTCCTTTCTGGCGCATTCGTCGAAAGGTGTCGCAGAACCTGAGGGAAAGGGGCGGGGCGGAGTCGATCTACACGGCAGGGGAGAAGCAGCGGGTTCTCCACAGGGACGTGGGATTCTGCGTGTGCGGGCGTGCGGCGCAGCGGATGCTGGGGTGCATGACCCTCGAGCAGGATTCCGTGGTGGTGGTCACGCGCACCGGCGAGCGTCGATCCGACCCGATCGACTACCGCCACGTGCGCCGTGCGATGGACTCCGGCAGGGTGGTGCGCATCGCCCGCGGCAGCTACGCGCTCACGGAGCCATGGGGCGCTCTGAGACCGATCGAGCGGCATCGCCAGCGCGTCCACGAGGCGATGAGCCGTTTGCAGGGGCAGGTGGTGTTCTCTCACTTCGCCGCAGCAGCGATCCATGACATCGATGTGCTGGGGCAGTGGCCGCAGTCCGTCGACGTGCGGGTCGCACGCGCGAACGGTGGACGCTCCACAGGACTCATCCGTCGTCGGTCGATGGGGACCGATGAGGCCGAGACCGAACAGTGGAACGAGCATTTCGTCACCTCGGCCGCTCAGACGGCCATGGACCTCGCCGCCGTGCTGCCGTTCACGCTCGGGGTCGTGGTGATCGATCAGGTGCTCTGGTGGCGGCGAGAAGGCGGGGCGCTCGCGACGAAGGACGAGCTCCACGCGATCCTCGAGAACGGCAGCATCCGGCGCGGCCTGGTGAAGGCGCAGCGCACGCTCGAGTTCGGCACCCACCTGTCGGACTCGGTGCGCGAGTCCCACAGCCGTGTGCTGATCCATCGACTCGGCTTCCCGCCGCCTCTGCTCCAGCATCCGATCCGGCTTCTGGACGGGACTCTGGTCCACCCCGACTTCTATTGGGAACACGAGGATCACGCGGGGGAGTTCGACGGCGTCGGCAAGTATCTCGACCCCGCGCTGCTGGCCGGCAGGAATGCCGAGCAGGCTCTGATCGCCGAGAAGGACCGTGCGGACGCGCTGCGTCGGGTCGTGTCCGGTGCGTCGCGATGGCGGACGCCGGCGCTGCGCAGACCTCGCGAGCTCTACGACATCCTCACCGCAGACGGGATGCGCTCAGCGCGCCCCCGTCCTTCGGCGGGTTTCCGCCCCTGGTGAACGTCCGCTTCCTGCGGCGCCCGTCGTCGCGCAGCATCCGCTTCTGCGCCACTTCTCGACGAATGCGACTGAAAACATCAGTGGCATTCGTCGAAAGGTGTAGCAGAACCAGCGGCGGCAACCGGCAGCGCGAGTCCGGGGGCGGCGAAGAGGGACAACCGGGCGACATCACGGCGAAGGTCTGTAGAATCTACCCACTATGGACGACCCTCCCAGTTGCAGTATCTCGCCCCACCGCCCGCCCTTCCGCACTGAGGAGGGAGACAGTTGATGGATTACATCCTGCTGGGCGTGGGGCTCCTGCTCACGATCGGCACCGGTCTGTTCGTCGCGAGTGAGTTCGCGCTGGTGAACCTCGACCGCGCCGAACTCGAAGCGCGTCAGGCGCGCGGCGAGTCCCGCCTGTCGATGACCATCGGCGCCCTCAAGCACACCTCGACGCATCTGTCCTCCGCGCAGCTCGGGATCACCCTGACGACGCTGCTGACCGGATACACGATGGAGCCGGCCATCTCGCGCCTGCTCGGTCCTGTGCTGATCTCGTGGGGGATCGCCGAGGCCGTGGTCGCACCGACCTCGACCGTCGTCGGGATGCTGGTCGCGACCGTGCTCTCGATGATCCTCGGCGAACTCGTGCCGAAGAACTTCGCACTCGCGCTGCCGCGTCAGACGGCGAAGCTCGTGGTGCCGTTCCAGGTCGCGTTCACCGCGGTGTTCAAGCCCGTGGTGGCGCTGCTCAACGGCAGCGCGAACGCGGTGCTGCGCTCCATGGGCGTCGAGCCCAAGGAGGAGCTCTCCGGAGCGCGCAGCGCAGAGGAGCTCTCGTCGCTGGTCCGCCGTTCGGCGAGCGCCGGCATGCTCGAGGCCGACACGGCGAGCCTGCTCGATCGCAGCCTCACGTTCGCGCGTCTCACCGCGGCGGACGTCATGACGGCCCGGCCGAGCATGCACGCGCTGTCGGCGGGCGATCCCGTCGAGGACGTCATCCAGCTGGCCCGCCGGACCGGCCACAGCCGCTTCCCGGTGTACGACGAGGATCTGGACGACATCACCGGCGTCGTGCACCTCAAGGCCGCCGTCTCCGTTCCGCGCGAGCGCCGCGCCGACGTGCCCGTCGGGGCGCTGTCGACCGAGCCGCTGCGCGTCCCCGAGACGGTGCACCTCGACACCCTCATCGCCGAGCTGCGCGCCAAGGGCTATCAGCTCGCCGTCGTCGTGGACGAGTACGGCGGGACCGCCGGACTCGTGACCCTCGAGGATCTCGTGGAGGAGATCGTGGGCGAGGTCTCCGACGAGCACGACCGCACCAGGGCGGGCATCGTCCGCGGACGCGGCTCGATCACGTTCCCCGGTGAGCTGCGTCCGGACGAGCTGCAGAGCCGCACGGGCGTTCACGTCCCCGAGGGGGAGGTCTACGACACCGTGGCCGGATACGTCATGAGCGTGCTCGAGCGCGTCCCGGCCGCGGGCGACGAGGTCACGCTCGACAGCGGTGTGCTGGAGGTGGTGCGCATGGACGGCAGACGTGTCGATCGCCTGCGCTACACGCCGACGCCGGTGGACGCCCCGATCGAGGAGGTGCCCCGATGAACGACTGGGCAGGACTGGTCTGGCTCGTCGTGCTCCTGGCCGGCAACGCCTTCTTCGTCGGCGCCGAGTTCGCCGTGATCTCCGCCCGTCGCTCGCAGATCGAGCCCCGCGCCGAGCAGGGTTCGCGAGCCGCGAAGACCGCGCTGTTCGCGATGGAGCACGCCACGCTGATGCTCGCGACGTCGCAGCTGGGGATCACGATCTGCTCGCTGCTCATCCTGAACGTGTCCGAGCCTGCGATCCATCACCTGCTCGCCGTGCCGATGCACGCGATCGGATGGACGGATGCCGTCGTCGACGTCACCGCCTTCGTGATCGCGCTGGTGCTGGTGTCCTTCCTGCACGTCGTGTTCGGTGAGATGGTGCCCAAGAACCTGGCGTTCTCGGTGCCCGACCGCGCGGTTCTGATCCTCGCCACGCCGCTGGTCTGGGTGTCGAAGGTGTTCCATCCCGTCATCTGGGTGCTCAACACCGCGGCGAACGGCGTGCTGCGCCTGTTCCGGGTCGAGCCGAAGAACGAGGCCGCATCGACCTTCACGATCGACGAGGTGGCGACCATCGTGGACCAGTCGCGTCGCGAGGGCGTGCTGGCGGATGCCGCGGGCACGGTGGCCGCGGCGGTCGAGTTCACCGACAAGAAGGCGAGGGATGTGGCCGTGCCGCTCGCCGACCTGGTCACGCTGCCGCAGACCACCACGCCGGACGAGATCGAGCGCGCCGTGGCGCGCTACGGATTCTCGCGGTACGTGATCGTGGACGAGGCGGACGCCCCGGTCGGCTACGTGCACCTCAAGGACATCTTGCGGGCCGCCGAGGGCGAGGACGCCGCGCAGCGGGCGGTCGAGCCGATCCCCGCGAAGCGGATCCACCACATGGTCCCGGTCCAGGAGGACACCGACCTCGAGGACGCCCTCGCGGTGATGCGCCGGGCCGGTCGTCATCTCGCGAAGGTCCGTGACGCTCAGGGCGAGACCACGGCGGTGCTGTTCCTGGAGGACATCCTCGAGGAACTGGTCGGCGAGGTGCAGGACGCGACCAGACGCGTCGTCCACCGCGGAGAGTGATTCAGCGGGGTGGCGGTGAGGATCTCACCGCCACCGCGCGCGCTCGTACTGCGGCGGCCACGGCATCTCCACGCCGAGTTCGTGCGCGGCGCGCAGCGCGAAGTGCGGGTCGCGCAGCCACTCCCGGCCGGCGAAGATCGCGTCGGCCTCGCCGTCCTCCAGGACGCGCTCGGCCTGTTCCGCGGCGGTGATGAGACCCACGGCAGAGGTCGGGATGCGTCCTCCGCGCCGGACGGTGCCCGCCAGCCCCACCTGGTATCCGGGGAACACGTCGATGCGCTGATGCGCGACCAGGCCGCCGCTGGAGACGTCGATCAGGTCGGCGCCGCGCTCTCGCGCCCAGTCCGCGACGACGGCGGCCTCCTCGGGCGAGAATCCGCCGTCGGCGTGGTCGGTCGCGGAGATGCGCACGAAGACCGGTACCTCCTCGCCCGCCGTCCGCCGCACGGCGTCGAGGACGCGCAGCAGCAGTCGTGCGCGATTCTCCAGGGATCCGCCGTACTCGTCCTCGCGCAGGTTCGACAGCGGGGACAGGAACTGGTGGAGCAGGTATCCGTGCGCTCCGTGCAGCTCGAGCACGTCGAATCCGGCATCCAGAGCCCGTCGGGCTGCCGCGGCGAACGCGGCCACGACGGCATCGATCCCCGCGGCATCCAGAGCCCGGGGCGTGTCGAAGCCGTGGAACGCCACCGCCGACGGCGCGGACGTGATCCATCCGCCCTCGGACGCCGGGACGGAACCGCGCTGCTCGGCCCAGGGCCACCACGTCGACGCCTTTCGTCCGGCATGGGCGAGCTGGATCCCGGCGAGGGCGCCGCGGGCGTGGATGCCGGAGACGATGGGCTCCCACGCCTCGCGCTGCTCCTCCGTCCAGATGCCCGCGTCGCGCGGGCTGATGCGGCCTTCGGGAAGGACCGCCGTGGCCTCCGCGACGACGAGTCCGGCGCCGCCGGAGGCGAACTGGGTCAGGTGCGTGCGGTGCCAGTCCTGCACGACGCCGTCCACGGCGCTGTACATGCACATGGGGGACACCCACAGGCGATTCGGGAACGTGACGGAACGCAGACGCAACGGGGAGAAGAGCAGACTCACCCCTCGACGGTACCGCCGCGCGCGGGGGCGAAGGCCGTGCCGGTACCGTTGATCGCATGGTCGAGGTGCGTCAGTGGCGGCGGGAGGACAGCCTCCGCTTCGTGAGGGCGCCGGGGCCGGACGACGACAAGTACTCCCGCGGCGTCGTCGCGCTGCGGACGGGATCGGCGGAATTCCCCGGCGCGGCCGTGTTGTCCGTCGAAGCCGCGTGGCGTGCGGGAGCAGGATACGTCCGGTACGTCGGCTCGGCGCGGGACGCCGTGCTCGCGCGGCGCCCGGAGACCGTCGCTGCGGACGACCTCGGACGCACGCGCGCGGACGCCTGGGTGCTCGGCTCGGGAACGGATGCCGCCACGCGCACGGCCGAGGAGACAGCGGCCCTGCGAGGGATCCTCCGCGGTGAGATCCCCGTCGTCGTCGACGCCGGGGCGCTGGATCTCGCGCCGGAGGCGACGGCGCCGGTCGTCGTGACGCCGCACGCGGGGGAGTTCTCCCGACTCCGGGAACGGCTCGGCCTCGAGACGGGGGCCGATCGCGTAGTGGAGGCCGTGCAGACGGCGCAGGCCCTGGGAAGCACGCTGCTGCTGAAAGGCTCCCGCACTCTCGTCGCTTCCCCCGACGGCGTCGTGATCGAACTGCCGACAGCTCCCGGATGGCTGGCCACGGCCGGCAGCGGCGACGTGCTCGCCGGGGTCCTGGGCGCCGTGATCGCCGCGAACCCCGACGCGCCGCTCGCCCCGGCGGCCGCAGCCGGGGCATGGCTGCATGCCCGCGCGGCCCGCATCGCCGCCGGCATGTCGGACGGCCCGCCCGGCCATCCGATCGTCGCCCTGGACGTCGCCGAGGCGCTGCCCTCGGCGATCGGGGATCTGCTGTCGTGAACCGGCGCATCGTGCCCCTGTGGGCCGCGTTCCTCGCTGTGCATGCCGTAACGGCCTGGCTCGGCTGGGTGTATCCGAGCCAGCCGATGGGCGACGTCGTCCTGGTCTACGAGCCCTGGGCGACCTCTGCTCTGACAGGCGGGACGATCGTCGGCATCACCGAGCCGTGGGTGTACCCGCAGCTCGCCCTCGTGCCGATGATGCTCGCGAAGGCGATCTCGCTGCCGTTCGTGGGACTGTGGGGTCCGTCGGCGGCGTACCTCGTGGCCTGGGCAGTGCTCGTGACAGGCCTGGATGCCATTGCCTTCGCGATGCTCGTACGGCGTCGTCCCTCGGGTCCCCGTCGCGTCGCGGCGTGGTTCTGGACCGCCGCCGTGCTGCTGCTCGGGCCGATCGCGCTGTACCGCATCGACGCCGTGACCGTGCCGCTCGCCGTGACCGGCGGACTCCTGCTCGTGCGGCATCCCGCCGTCGGCGCCGCGCTGCTGACGCTTGGTGCCTGGATCAAGGTGTGGCCGGGGGCGCTCGTGCTCGCCGCCCTGATCGCGGCGCGTTCCCGGCTTCGGGTCCTCGCGACGGCGGCCGCCGTGTCCGCCGCGCTCATCGTCGTCCTGTTCCTCCTGGGCGCCGACCAGCACCTGTTCGCCTTCCTCTCCCAGCAGACCGGGCGCGGACTCCAGGTGGAAGCCGTGGCCGCGACGCCGTACCTCTGGGCGGCTCGGGCGGGCGCGGCATCCGTCGGCTACAGCTTCGAGATCCTGACCTTCCAGGTCGACGGCCCCGGGGTGGCGGTCGTCTCCGCGGTGCTGACACCGGTGATGGCGGTCGCGGTCGCCGCCGCGGCGGCGCTCGCCGCGGTGAAGAGCTTCCGCGGCGCGGCGTTCCGGCGCCTCTTCCCGCCGGTGGCGCTGACCCTCGTGACAGCGCTCATCGTGACGAACAAGGTCGGCTCGCCTCAGTTCCAGACCTGGCTGATCGCGCCGATCATCCTGTGGTTCGTGTACGACAGGGCGAGGGCCGGGGCACCCGCGGCGCTGGTCCTGGTGCTCTGCGGGCTGACCTGCCTGATCTATCCGCTCTCGTACGATGCGCTGCTGCGCACCGAGCTCGTCCCGGTGCTGCTGCTCACGGTCCGCAACCTTCTCCTCGTCGTCCTGTTCGTGATCGGCATCCGCGCGATCATCCGCACCCCCATCCCCACCCGGAGGTAACCATGCTCATCGCCTTCTCCGTCGCTCCGTCCGGCACCGGCCGTGCGGACGGATCCGTCCACGACGCCGTCGCCGCTGCTGTCAGGATCGTCCGCGAATCGGGTCTGCCGCATCGCACCACCAGCATGTTCACCGAGCTGGAAGGGGAGTGGGACGAGGTCATGGACGTCGTCAAGCGGGCGACGGAGGCCGTCATGCCGTTCGGTTCGCGGGTGTCGCTCGTGCTCAAGGCCGACATCCGTCCCGGTTACAAGGGGGAGCTGGATGCGAAGATCGATCGGCTCGAGGCGGCGATCGAGGACGCCGATCCCGCGTAGCATTGACGGGTGAACCACTCCTCGACACTCTCGAGGGGTGCGGCGACGAAGGCGCTCCTCTCTCTCGCCATCGGCTCCTTCGGCATCGGCATGACCGAGTTCGTCGCCATGGGGCTGCTCCCGGACATCGCACGGGACCTGCTGCCCGATCTCTGGGCAGCCTCACCCGAGGAGGCGATCGGGCGCGCCGGCCTGCTCATCTCGCTGTACGCGCTCGGCGTCGTGATCGGCGCTCCGACCATCGCGGGCCTCGTGGCACGGTTCCCTCGGCACCGCGTGATGATCGGACTCGCACTTGCACTGACGGTCTTCAACGCACTCACGGTCGTGCTGCCGAGTTTCGGCCTCGTCGGCGCGTCCCGGCTGCTGGCGGGCCTGCCGCACGGCGCTTACTTCGGCATCGGCGCCCTGGTCGCCGCGGACGTGCTGGGACCGGGCCGGCGCGCTCAGGGCGCGGCGTTCATCCTCACCGGCCTCACGATCGCCAACGTCGTCGGGGTGCCCCTCGGAACGTTCCTCGGCCAGAGCTTCGGATGGCGCACGGCGTTCCTCGTCGTGGCCGTCGTCTTCGCCCTCGCGACGCTGTGCATCGCCCTGTTCGTCCCCGAACACCCCGGAGACCCCGGGCGGAGCATGCTCGGCGAGTTCGGGGTGTTCCGTGTCGGCCAGGTGTGGCTGACGCTGGGGATCGGTGCCATCGGCTTCGGCGGATTCTTCGCGGTTTACAGCTACGTCTCGCCGCTCGTCACCGAGGTCGCCGGGGCCCCGGAATGGGCCGTACCCATCGTGCTCGTGCTCGTCGGCATCGGCATGACGGTCGGCAACCTGGTGGGCGGCTACGTCGCCGACCGGGATCTGCGCCGCACCCTCGTGATCGGGATGGCGGTGCTCGCCGGCATCCTGGTCCTGCTCGCGGTGCTGTCGTTCCACATCGTGCTGCTGGGACTGCTCGCGCTGGGGGTCGGGGCGGTGTCGTCCCTGCTGAGCCCCGCGATCCAGACGCGTCTCATGGATGTCGCAGGGGACAACCAGTCGATCGCCGCGGCGCTGAACCACTCCGCGCTGAACATCGGCAACAGCCTGGGAGCGTTCCTCGGCGGCACCGTCATCGCGCTCGGCTGGGGGTACACCGCGCCGGCATGGATCGGAGCACTGCTCGCCGCAATCGGCCTGGGCATCACGATGCTGGCGTACCGCGTGCAGCGCGCTCCGGTTCCCGCCTGAACTCGTAGAGTGGCTGCATGACGGACGGTCTGCCCCTCGCCGGAACCGTTGTCCTGGTGCGCGACGGCGCCGCGACGGTCGAGGTGCTGATCCTGCGCCGCCCGGCCCGCGGCTCGTTCGCGGATGCCTGGGTGTTCCCGGGCGGACTCGTCGAGGACGGCGACCGCACCGAGGGCGGGACGGGGCAGGATGCCGCGCGCGCCGCCGCCGCACGGGAGTGCGCCGAGGAGGTGGGGCTGCATCCCGTGGATCTCGTCCCGCTGTCGCGCTGGATCCCGCCCGCGCAGGCGCCGAAGCGCGTCGGGACGTGGTTCTTCCTTGCGGCGGACCCTGGCGGGGCGGTCGTACCCTCGCCGGACGAGGTGGTGGACTGGCGCTGGATCGGACCCGTGGAAGCGCTGGAACGCCATGCGGCCGGCGACATCGAGCTCTTCCCGCCCACGTGGGTGACGCTGCACGGCCTCGTGGGATATGCATCCGCGGCCGAAGCACTGGCAGCGGCCTCCGACGCCCCGACCTTCGCGACCCGACTGCTCCCCGGCGACGTGTTCTGCTGGGCGGGGGATGCGCGGCATCCGGACGGCGGCGAGGGCGTGCATCGCCTGGAGACGGCGGTGCGGCCCTGGCGCTATCGGCGGGACTGAGCAGCGGTCAGGCGGCGAGCAGCCGCCGCAGATGATCGCCCACGACATCGGTCTCGATGAGGAAGCCGTCGTGGCCGAAGTCGCTCGAGATCACGACGGCAGCGTCGCCGTCGAGCGTGTTCGGGATGCTGCGGGCGATGCGGTGCTGTCCCTCCAGCGGGAAGAGCCGGTCGGTGTCGATGCCGAGGACGAGCGTCGTCGCCGTCACGGTGCGCAGGGCGTCCTCGATGCCGCCTCGGTCGCGGCCGACATCGTGCGAGTTCATCGCCTCGACGAGCGTGATGTAGCTGTTGGCGTCGAAACGACGCGTGAACTTGTTGCCGTGGAAGTCGAGATAGCTCTCCACCGCGAAGCGCCCGCCGTGTCCGAGTGGGGAGAGATCCGACTGCCAGGACCGCTGGAAACGGCTGTTCAGCTCGATCGGGGAGCGGTAGTTCAGCATCGCCATGCGGCGCGCGAGCGCGAGGCCGCGGTGCGGGCCCTCGCCGGTGGGCGCGTCGTAGTACTCGCCTCCCTCGAAGCGCGGATCCATCCGGATGGTCTCCAGCTGCAGCATGTTCGAGGCGATCTGGTCCGCCGTGCTCGCCGGGGGAGAGGCCAGCACTGCGAGGCGCCCGACGCGCTCGGGGTGCGTGACCGCCCACTCCAGCGCGTGCATGCCGCCCATGGAGCCGCCGACGACCGCGCCCCAGCGATCGATGCCGAGCGCATCGGCCAGCCTGACCTGTGCGGCGACCTGGTCGCGGACCGTGAGGTAGGGGAAGCGGGATGCCCACTCGTAGCCGTCCGGGGCGATGCTCGCGGGACCGGTGGACCCCTGGCATCCGCCGAGGATGTTGGGGGCGACGACGAACCAGCGGTCGGTGTCGATGGCGGCGCCGGGGCCGACGATGTCGCTCCACCAGCCCGCCGTGGCGTGACCGGGCACGGCATCGCCGCGCACGTGGCTGTCGCCGGTAAGAGCGTGGGTGATGAGGATCGCGTTGTCGCGCTCGGGACTCAGCTCACCCCAGGTCTCGTACGCGATCCGGATGCCGGGGAGCTCCTGGCCGCTCTCGGTGCGGAAGGCGCCGAACGCGGCGAACCGGCGCTCGCCGATCGGGTCGCCGTCGCGCCAGGCGCCGGTGACCGGCGGCCGGGCGCGCATCATGCTGGCCTGCGCCTCGGTCACGCGCCGCGAGGGCACGGTCTCCTCCGACGTCGTCTGCCAGTCCATGCCTCCATTCTCGCCCGGTTCCGGACACGGCGGCGGAAGGTTACGTCGACACGGATCTCGCAGAACAGCACGGATCTCGCACGGATCCCGCGGATTCCTGCGAGATCGGTGCGAATCCGCGCGACGCGTGCGCCGGCGATAGGGTGATCGCGTGCCGCCCGTTCCGATCGCCCACCTGCTGTTCGACGCCGACGGTGTGATCCAGGAGATCCCCGGCGGATGGTACGCCGCCATGGAGCCGTATGTGGGCGATCGCTCCCGGGAGTTCCTGCACGCGACCTGGAAGGACGAGCGGCCGACGCTCGCGGGCATCGGCGACTACCGTCCGATGCTCGCAGCGACGCTGGAGGAGTACGGCGTCGCGGCACACGTCGACGACGTGCTCGCCGACGTCTGGTACCGGATCGATCCGCATCCGGAATCCCTCGCCCTGGTGGCGCGGCTGAGGGAGGCGGGGTACCGCGTGCACCTCGGGACCAACCAGGAGCCGTACCGCGCCGCGCACATGCAGACGGCGCTCGGGTACGCCGACCTCTTCGACACCTGCTTCTACTCGTGCGAGCTGAAGGCCGCCAAGCCGGATGCGGGCTTCTTCAGCGCCGTGGTGGCATCCTTGGCTGCGGAGCCGGAGAGCATCCTGTTCATCGATGACAGCGAGCGCAACGTCCTCGCCGCTCGAGAGGCGGGGATGCGCTCGGTCCACTGGCATCTGGATGCCGGTCACGCCGCTCTGCTCGAGGAACTCGCAGGCCACGGCGTCCGCGCACGCTGACGCGCCCGATGAGGCCGCACGCAGCGGATGCCCCGGACCGTGCGGCCCGGGGCATCCGTGTCCCTGAGGAGGAGGGTCAGGCGCGCGCGGCGTCGGAGACGCGGCGCGCGGCGGCGAGGGCCTGCTCGAGGTCCGCCTTCAGATCGTCGACGTTCTCCAGGCCCACCGAGAGGCGCACGAGACCCGGCGTGACGCCGGCGGTCAGCTGCTGCTCGGGGGTGAGCTGCGAGTGCGTGGTCGACGCCGGGTGGATCACGAGCGAGCGCACGTCGCCGATGTTGGCGAGGTGGCTGAACAGCGACAGGCTGTTGACGAACTCGCGGCCCGCCTCGACACCGCCCTTGAGCTCGAAGGAGAGCACGGCTCCGACCCCCTGGGGCAGGTACTCGTTGGCCTTGGCGTACCACGGAGACGTGGGAAGACCCGAGTAGTTGACGCTCGCGACGTCCGCGTGGTCGTCCAGCCACTCGGCGATCTCCTGCGCGTTCTGCACGTGGCGCTCGACGCGCAGCGACAGGGTCTCGATGCCCTGGATGAGCTGCCAGGCGCTCTGCGGAGAGATCGCCGAGCCGAGGTCGCGCAGCAGCTGCACGCGCGCCTTGATGATGTAGGCCAGCGAGTCGCCGACCGCCGTCGTGTAGCTGGCGCCGTGGTAGGAGGGGTCGGGCTCGGTGAGGCCGGGGAAGCGCTCGACGTTCTTCGACCACTCGAAGGTTCCGCCGTCGACGATGACTCCGCCGATCGTCGTGCCGTGACCGCCGAGGAACTTCGTCGCGGAGTGGATCACGATGTCGGCGCCGTGCTCGAACGGACGCAGCAGGTAGGGTGTCGCGATCGTGTTGTCCACGATCAGCGGGACGCCGGCGGTGTGCGCGACGTCGGAGACCGCGCGGATGTCGAGCACGTTGATCTTGGGGTTGCCCACGGTCTCGGCGAAGAACAGCTTCGTGTTCGGGCGGACGGCGCGACGCCACTCCTCGGCGTCGTCCTGGTTCTCGACGAAGGTCGTCTCGATGCCGAGCTTGGCGAGGGTGTACTTGAAGAGGTTGTACGTGCCGCCGTAGATCGAGCTCGAGGAGACGATGTGGTCGCCCGCCTCGGCGATGTTCAGCACGGCGAACGTGGAGGCGGCCTGACCACTGGAGAGGAGCAGGGCGCCGGTGCCTCCCTCGAGCGCCGCGACGCGCTGCTCGACGACGTCCTGCGTCGGGTTCTGGATGCGGGTGTAGATGTTCCCGAACTCCGCCAGGGCGAAAAGGTTCGCTGCGTGGTCCGCGTTGTCGAACACGTACGACGTGGTCTGGTAGATCGGCGTGGCACGGGCCTTGGTGACCGGATCCGGGGCGGCGCCCGAGTGGATCTGCTTGGTCTCGAAACGCCAGGACTCGGGTGCGGACATTGGTTCCCCCTGGAACTCTCGGATTCGGGTATGGCGGATGCCGTTTCAGAGACAGTACGGAAGCACGCGTCATGTCAACAACAGACGGGAAATGTGACGTAACACTCGCGCGCGCGGAAATCCGGTGGAAACGTCGTACGGTGGATGGCATGGTGACAAGGCGTGCAGTGGTGACCGGTGCGAGCTCGGGGATCGGGGAGGCGACTGTGCGCGCACTGCGCTCTCGCGGCTGGGACGTCGTCGGCGTCGCGCGCCGTGAGGACCGTCTCGCCGCCCTCGTGGCCGAGATCGGAGCCTCGGCGATCTCGTGCGACCTCACCGACGCCGCGGCGGTCGCCGCCCTCGTGTCCGAGCTCGAGTCCTCCGGACCCGTCCACGCGCTCGTGCAGGTCGCGGGCGGAGCGCGGGGCACCGACCGCGTCGAGGACGGTGCGATCGAGGACTGGCAGTGGATGTACGACGTCAACGTCCTCGCCACGCAGCGCCTCGTCGCCGGCATCCTTCCGCTGCTGCGCCGCGCGTCCGAGCAGGACGGCCACGCGGACACCGTGTTCGTGACGTCGACGGCCGCCCAGGTGGCGTACCCGGGCGGCGGGGGTTACAACGCGGCGAAGGCCGCCGAGGCGATGCTCGTGCGGGCTCTGCGCCAGGAGCTCAACGGCGAGCCGATCCGCGTCGTCGAGATCGCGCCCGGCATGGTGCACACCGAGGAGTTCACGCTCAACCGCCTCGGCGGAGACAAGGTCGCCGCCGACGCCGTCTACTCCGGTGTCGAGGAGCCGCTGCGGGCCTCGGACGTCGCCGACGTCATCGCCTACGCGCTCGACGCCCCGGGGCACGTGAACCTCGACCTGGTCACGATGCGCCCCGTCGCGCAGTCAGCGCAGCACATCCTCGCGCGGGGCCCGCTGCGTCCTCGCACCGAGGACTGATCGATGCCGCAGCGCTCGCTGTCCCAGCTCGCCGACGAGGGCCTGATCGATCCCGGCTGGGCGGACGCCCTCGCCCCGGTCGCGGACGTCATCGCGGGCCTGGGAGATCGGCTGCGCGCCGAGCAGGCCGCCGGTCGGGGGTACCTTCCCGCGGGTCACGACGTGCTGAGGGCGTTCCAGCGGCCGCTCGCCGACGTTCGCGTCCTCATCACCGGGCAGGACCCGTATCCGACCCCCGGTCATCCGATCGGGCTGTCGTTCGCGGTGGATCCCCTCGTGCGTCCGCTGCCGCGCAGCCTCGGAAACATCTACAAGGAGCGTGAGTCCGACCTCGGCATTCCGCCGGCGCCGCACGGTGACCTCACGGCGTGGAGCGACCAGGGCGTGCTGCTGCTGAACCGCGTGCTCACGGTGCGACCAGGCGCCCCGGCGTCGCACCGCGGCTGGGGCTGGGAGCAGGTCACGGAGCTCGCCATCCGGACGCTCGCGGCCCGTGACCGTCCGCTCGTGGCGGTGCTGTGGGGAAGGGATGCCGCGGGTCTGCGGCCGATGCTCGCCGACACCCCCGTGATCGCCTCGGCGCACCCGTCGCCGCTGTCGGCCAACAGAGGATTCTTCGGGTCCCGGCCGTTCTCGCGCGCGAACGCGCTGCTCGAGCAGCAGGGAGCCTCGGCGGTGGACTGGCGGGTCGCCGGAGAGCACGCCCTAAGCTGAGCGCATGCAGTTCGAACCCGGGGATCGGCGTCGCCGGCTCCCGCGGCATCTGCGGCAGCCGGAGCCCGAGCCGGACGTGTTCGCCTACACGATCCGGCCTGCGACCGCGCGCGACCTGCCCGACGTGCGCGAGATCTACAACCACTACGTCTCGAACTCGGTGGTGACGTTCGACGACAAAGGCAGCTCGCACCGGTACTGGCGGGAGAAGTTCGCCACCCTCTCGAAGCTCGGTCTGCCGTTCCTCGTCGCCGTCGCGCCGTCGGGGAACGTCATCGGCTACGCGCTGGTGTCGCCCTGGCAGGGCAAGAACTCGTATCGGTACACGGTGGAGGACTCGATCTATCTCGGCCCCGGCGCGGGCGGGAAAGGACTGGGGACCGCGCTGCTGCAGGCGCTGATCGACGCGTGCGAAGCCATCGGGCTGCGCGAGATCATGGCGGTCATCAGCGACAGCAGCGCCGAGGCGTCGATCCGGCTGCACCGGCGTCTCGGTTTCGTCGAGGTCGGTCGGATGGGCAGGGTCGGCTACAAGTTCGGCCGCTCCATCGGCTCGGTGTACCTGCAGCGCAAACTCAGGCCCCGGGGCCGCCGCTGGGGATCGCGCTCGCCGAGGTGACCGCGGACTTCACGCCTCATCGGGTCGCGGGATGACGGGGATCGCCGCGAGGAGCGCCTGCGTGTAGTCCTGACGCGGTCGCAGCAGCACCTCGTCGGTCGCGCCCTGCTCGACGACCTGCCCGTCCTTCATGACCACGACCGTGTCGCAGAGATTCTGAACGACGCCGATGTCGTGAGACACGAGCAGCAGCGTGAGCTGCTCGCTCAGGCGCAGCTCCGCGAGCAGCTGCAGGATCTGGGCGCGCACAGTGACGTCGAGTGCCGACATCGGCTCGTCGCCGACGAGGATCCGCGGGCGGTGCACGATCGCGCGCGCGAGCGCGATGCGCTGCCGTTGGCCGCCGGAGAACTCGTGCGGATACCGCTCCGCCATCTCCGGCTCCAGGCCCACCCGACTGAGGACGTCGTGGACGCGCGCGCGGTGGTCGCCCGGGACGCCGAGAGCGCGCAGCGGCTCGGCGATGATCCGTCCCGCGCTCATCCGAGGGTCGAGCGACGCGTAGGGATCCTGGAAGACCAGGCCCGTGAGCCGCCGGAGCCAGTGCAGCGATCGGGCGGAGGCGGCGGCATCCACCGCCCTGCCCTCGAGCTCGATCGATCCGCCGGAGGGCCGGTCGAGCCCGAGGAGGAGTCGGACCAGCGTGGACTTGCCGGATCCGGATTCGCCGATGATCCCGACGGCGGAGCCGGCCGCGACGTCCAGGTCCGTCGGATGCAGGGCCGTGGTCGTGCGCGAGCGCTCGAACATGCTCCTCTTCGGCACCGGGAACGAGCGGGACAGTCCGCGGGCCCGGATCAGCACATCGTCGCGTCCGCCGCTCATCGCGGTCCCCCGTCCGGCCGCCAGAGCGTCGCCGTCGCATCGCGAAGCAGACCCTGGGTGATAGGGGAGGACGGGGCGCTCAGCAGGGTCGCGACCGGGGCGGATTCCACGATCCTGCCGTGCTCGAGGACCACGCCGTGCGTGGCGACCTGGGCGAGCACCGCGAGATCATGGGTGATGAAGACGAGAGACATGCCCTCGTCCTCGACGAGCGACAGCAGCAGGTCCAGGATCTCGGCCTGGATCGTGACGTCGAGCGCCGTGGTGGGCTCGTCGGCGATGAGCAGCCGCGGTCGGCAGGCGAGGGCCATCGCGATCGCGACCCGCTGGCGCTGACCGCCCGAGAGCTGGTGCGGATAGCGGTTCACGATCGACGCGGGATCGGGCAGCCGGACTCTGGCCGCCTCCTCCACGGAGCGGGCGGCGGCCTCGCGGCGGGAGATCCCGGTGTGGATGCGCAACGACTCGGCGATCTGGCGTCCGACCGTGCGGATCGGGTTCAGCGCTGTGCGGGGCTCCTGGAAGACGATGCCGATGTCGTCGCCCCGGTAACCCGCCAACTCCCGATCCGGCATGCCGATCAGCTCCGTGTCGCCCCACCGGATGCTGCCGTTCGCCGTCGCGCCGGAGGGGAGGAGTCCCAGGACGGCGAGTGCTGTCAGGGATTTGCCCGAACCGGATTCCCCGATCAGTCCGAGGCGCTCGCCGGGACCGACCCGGAAGGAGATCCCGTCGATCACTCGTCGGCCGTCGATCTCGACGACGAGGTCGGTGACCTCGAGAGCGGCGTGCGCGGGCGCGGTCATGCGACCACCTCCGGGGTGTGGACCTCGGCGGAGCGGTGCGCGAGGGTCGGATCGGTCGCCTCGCGCAGGCTGTCGCCGAGCAGGTTGAGCCCGAGCACCGTGAGGGTGATCGCGAGTCCAGGCCAGACCACGGACAGCGGATGCACGGCGATGTAGCGCTGGAGATCGGCGAGGAGGATGCCCCAGGACGGCTCGACGACGCTGGCGCCGAAGCCGAGGTAGCTGAGACCGGCTTCGGCCAGGACCGCGACGGCCATCGACCAGGACAACTGGACGATGAACACGGGGGCGACGTTCGGGAGGAGATGCTGCACGAGGTTCTGCGCCGGGGTGAGGCCGGAGGCCCGTCCGGCGAGCACGAAGTCGCTCTGCTGCACGCGGCGCAGCTCCGGCCTGGTCACCCGCGCGATGTTGACGCCGAAGCCGATGCCGACGGACCAGATCACGACCCAGAGCGACCCGCCCCACACGGACGAGATCATCATCGCGATGAGCAGGACGGGGAAGGCGATGAGGATGTCGACCAGCACCGCGACGGTCTCGCGCAGCCAGCGCGCCGTCAGCGCACCCAGCGCGGCCAGTGCGATGCCAACGACCGTCGCGACGATCGCCGCTCCCACGCTCACGAACACCGTCGTGCGCGCTCCCGCCATGATGAGGCTGAGGATGTCGCGGCCCGTCCCGTCGGTGCCGAGCAGGTGCGGCCAGCTCGGGGTCGCCCAGCGGTCGCGGAGATCCGTGGACAGCGGGTCGAACGGCGTCCAGAACAACGAGACCACGGCGGTGAGGGCGATCACCAGCGCGACGACGATGCCGAAGCGCCCGGTGCCCGAGCCCCACAGCGCGCGCAGCCAGCGCGGAGTCATGCGGTCTCCCTCTGCCGGGGATCGACGACGTGGTGGACGAGATCGACCACGAAGCCGACGACGAGCACGAAACCGGTGAGGACGAGCAGTTCGCTCTGCACCTTGACGAGGTCGCGCGTGCCCACGTCCGCCACGAGCATCCGCCCGATGCCGGGGAGCGTGAACAGCTGCTCGATGACGACGGATCCGACGATGATCCCGGCGACCTGGAGTCCGAGCACGGTGATGATGGACAGGCCGACGGCCGGGATGCCGTGCTGGATGAGAGCGCGGTTCCGGCTGAGCCCCTTCGCGGCCGCGGTGCGGACGAAGTCCTGCCCCGCTGCCTCAAGCGTGGCGCTGCGGACGAATCGCATCAGCATCGCCCCCTCGACGATCCCGATGGTCAGGGCGGGGAGGAGCAGCGCGCGCAGCGCCTGCCACGGTTCCGACCACCCGTCACGGGGGAACCCCTGCGCCGGAAGCCACCCGAGCCACACTGCGAACACGACGATGAGCATCATGCCCGCCCAGACGACGGGGACGGCTGCGAGCGCCTGAGCTGCGACGCTCAGGCCGGTCCCGGCGGCTCGGCCGCGCAGCAGAGCGGACAGGATGCCGAACGGCACGGCGATCAGCAGGGCGATGACGAGCGACAGGATGCCGAGCGGCACGGTCACCTGCGCCTTGAGCGCCAGCTCCTCGCCGACCGAAGCGCCGGAGAGCAGCGACGTGCCGAGGTCGCCACGGAGGATCCCGCCGATCCAGTCGAGGTACTGGGCGGGCAGAGGGCGGTTCAGCCCCAGGGACTCACGCAGCTGCTCGACCTGGGCCGGGCTCGCCTGGGTCCCGGCGATGAGCTGGGCGACGTCACCCGGGAAGACCCGCAGGGTGAGGAAGATGAGCACGCTCGACACGAGGAGCCCTGCGATCAGCAGGGCTCCTCGTGTGAGCGCGTATCTCAGCATCCGGAGATCAGTCGGCCGCGACCGTCACGCCGGAGAGGTTGATGCGGGAGTTGATCGAGTCCTCGGGGAAGCCCGAGACCCCGGCGGTCAGGGCCGTGATCGTCGCGCCGTTGTACAACCAGTCGGCCGCGTGATCCTCGGACACGATCCGGGCCGCCTCGGCGAGCAGCTCGGCGGACGCCTCCGGGTCGATCTCGGCGAGCGCCTCGGTGTAGAGCGACTGGACCTCCGGGTTGTCGTACCCGAAGTAGTAGGTCGGGTCTGCGAAGTTGCCGAAGTCGCGCGGTTCGACGTGCAGCACGAAACTCAGCTCGTAGTCCTTGTTGGTGTAGACGTCCTCGAGCCAGGTCGCGAACTCCACGGAGTCGACCTCGAGCGTGACGCCCACCTCGGCGAAGTCGCTGATGAGCACCTGGGGCACCGTGGTGCCGTAGAAGTTCGGGATGGTCAGCGTGAGCTCGAGGTCCTCCTGACCGGCCTCGGCGAGCAGGTCCCTGGCGCGCTCGGGATCGTACGGCGCGACATCTGCGAGGTCCTCGTAACCGGGGTCGAGCTCGGGGATCGGGCCGTAGAGCGTCTGCCCCGCACCGACGGCCTCGACGAGAGCCTCGTGGTCGATGGCCAGGCGCAGCGCCTCGCGGACCCTGACATCGTCCAGGGGAGCGGTGGCGTTGTTGAACGCCAGGGTCGCCTTGTCGGTCGTGCGCCCGGTGGTCAGCGTGAAGTCGCCGGAATCCTCGAGCTGAGGGGCGAGGTTCGGGTCGACAGCGGTGAGCACGTCCAGGCTGCCGTCCAGCGCCGCGTTCACTCCGGAGGTGAAGTCCGGGATGTACTCGAAGACGACCTCGGCGACGCCGGCGGCTTCTCCCCAATAGGCGTCGTTGCGGGCGAAGGTGATCGAGGACCCCTTGCTCCACCGTGTCAGGGTGAACGGCCCCGTGCCGTTCTCCGCCGTCTGCAGGTCCGTCGTGTCGCCGGAGCGGAACACCAGGCCCCCGGGCCCGGTGAGGGCGAACAGGAAGTTCTGGTTGGGCTCGGTCAATGTGATGACGACCGTGGCGGCATCCGGTGCCGTGATCGACGCCACCTGCGCGAAGTCGTCATGCCCCTGAAGGGTCTCGTCGGTGCGGACCGCTTCGTAGGAGGCGACCACGTCGGCGGAGGTGAGCGCCTCCCCGGTGTGGAACACGATGCCCTCGTTCAGCGTGAACGTGTAGGTCAGGCCGTCTTCGGACACCTCGTACTCGGAGGCCAGGCGCGGCTCGATCTCGTTGTCCTGTGTGCGCGTGACCAGGCCCTCGTAGATGTTGTCGATGAGGATCTGCTCGAGCGCCGCCCCCGATGTGCGACGGATGTCGAGGTTGGTCGGCTCCAGGACGAGACCGACGGTGAGCGTGGCGTCGGGATCGGGCTCCCCGACGGAGGTCTCGGTGGGCTCGGGGGCACCGGTGCACGCGCTCAGGACGATCGCTGCGGCGGCGAGGGCGGTGACGGCGGTGAGTCTCCGTCGGGTGCGGGTGAACATGAGTGCGGGTCCTCTCAGGCGGCAGTGCGGTGTGCCGGGTGGGTCGAGCCTAGGGTGGCGGCGGTACGGGATGGGGGAACGACGGAATGCGCGGTCACATTCCGTCGTTTACGCGGGATCGGATGAGGTCGGCGAGCACGTCGGGCGCGGTCTCCTGGACGTTGTGGGTGGCGTCGATCTCGACGAGATCGGCCCGGGGGAGACGTCGCCGGTAGTCGTCGGCGTCCGCGGACGTGACGTAGCCGCGCGTGGCGCGCACCAGCGTGAGGGGCGCCGACACGCCGGCCAGGTCGTCCCATCCGTCCGTGCTGAGGACCGCACCGGGGGCTGCGGATCCGCCCTGCGGCTCGGCGAACACCCGCGCGGCCAGGTGCGCGAAGTGATGCTTCCATTCCACGCGACCGTCTTCGCGGATGCGCGAGTTGAAGAACACCCCGCGTTCGGTGTCCTCGCGCGACCCGCCCAGTCCGAAGGCGAGCGCCCGTTCCACGAGCTCGTCGCGGTCGGCGAAATCCGAGACGCGGAAGAACTCGCGCAGGGCGGCTGGCCCCGAGGCATCGATGCCAGGTGTGATGTCGACGACGATCACAGGCCGCCGAGGGACTGACCCACCAGAACGACGGGCGCATGCGACCAGTGCGGGAGCGCCTCGGCGATGTCGGCGGCGAGGGTGCGCGCCGAGTAGTCGAGGTCGTCGCGCCATGAGGAGTCGCCGTGGCCGGCGAGATCGATCGCCAGTGCGGGAACGCCGAGTCGCAGGATCGTGGTGTCCCAGGTGTGGGCGTTGAGACCGGCCCCGTGCAGGAGGACGACGCGGGGATCGCCGTCGCCGAACCGCAGAGCGCTGAGCGTGCGTCCGTCGGAGAGCGTGAACCCGATGCGCTCGGCGGCCGGCGGTCGGACGCCGATGGCCTCGGCCTGTGCGGGAAGATAGCGGAACTCGCTGATGTCGGTCGGCACGTCCATATTCTGCTCTGCACGACCGTCACGACGAAATGCCGGAGCGATATGACAAGCCTCCTCGGTCCTATGGTTGTCAAATTAGTGAACATGTGGCGAAGATGCGTGTCAGTCTGCATTCGAGTCCGATCGGTGTGCTGCGACGGTTGCGCCGTAGGCTGGAGGCATGACCGAGACGCGCGTGCACCTGTCCAGGACCGAGCCGGCCGCCTACCAGGCGCTGGATGCCTTCTCCAAGACCGTCGGCGAGATCTGCGCCGCCAACGGCATCGACGATCGCCTCAAGGAGATCGTCATGATCCATTGCTCGCAGCTCAACGGCTGCGCGTACTGCACCCGCATTCACGTCGACCGCGCGCTCGCCGCGGGGCTGGACGCCGACGTGCTCACCCAGATCCCCACCTGGCGGGAGAGCGGCGTGTTCTCGGATCGCGAGTGCGCCGCGCTGGAGCTCGCGGAGGCGTTCACGTTCATCCACGAGGACGGGATTCCCGATGACGTCTACGACCGCGTCGGCGGGGTGTTCACCGAGAAGGAGTACGCCGCGCTGAGCTGGGCGTGCGTCTCGATCAACGCGTTCAACCGCATCGTCGTCGCGGGACGCTACCCCGTCCCGCCCCGCGGCGCCCAGGCGACCGCATGACCGTCCTCGTCGTCGACGGCGTCTGGAACGCCAGGGATGTCGGAGGGATGCCGGCGGACGGCGGCCGCATCGCCCCGGGCCGGCTGCTGAGGTCGGCGAACCTCTCCGGAGCGACTGAGCAGGGGGCGCGCACGCTGGCGGGTCTCGTCGACCACATCGTCGATCTCCGCGCGGACGACGAGGTCGCCGCGGACCCGTCGGCCGTGCGTGGTCCCGAGACCACGCATCTGCCTCTCTTCCTCGGTTCGGTGGCGTCCTTCTTCGAAGAGGACAGCAGCCTGGACGAGCTGTACCGTCACCTGCTGGAGCAGAGCGGGCCGCGGCTGGCGGAGGCGCTGCGCATCATCGCCCGCGGGCAGCGGACGCTCGTGCACTGCACGGTGGGCAAGGACCGGACCGGGGTGACGGTCGCCCTCGCCCTGGACGCGGTCGGCGCCGATCGCGAGGCGATCATCGCCGACTACGCGCTGACGGAGTCTCAGCTCCCCGCTGAACGCAACCGCCGCATCGCGGCATACCTGCGCTCCCAGCACCCCGACGCCCAGCATGTCGTGGCCCTGGCGACGCTGTCCCCGGCTCCCGTCATGCGTGCGCTGCTCGCATCGATCGACGAGCGATGGGGATCGACGGTGCAGTATCTCCGCGAGCAGGGGATGACGGAAGCCGAGCTGGCCCAGCTGCGGACCGCGCTCGTGACGCCGGATTTCGACGAAGGTTAGGCAACCCTTCATGCGGTGATACGATGGAGGAATCATGAGCACCGCTTCCGTCGAGTACCGGTCCGCACGCGCTGAGCGCCGTGCGGCTCGTCAGCGCTCCCACCACCTGGTGACGGCCGACGAGAACTCGCTCGCGGATCTCGAGATGTTCCTGGCCGCGCTGCCGCTGTGCGCGACGGGCCGGATCTTCATCGAAGTGGCTGACGAATCCGGCATCGGCAGGGTGCAGGCTCCGCCGCGGATGACCGTCACGTGGCTCGCGCGTTCTTCCCGTTCGGGTGCTCCCGGCACGGGGCGCGGCTGCACTCCCGGCATGGCGCTGTCCCGCGCGACCTGCGCATGGGCGGACGAGATGCTCTGCGAAGACGGCGCGGCGACGACCGTCACGCTGCTCGGCGGCTACCTCGGCACGGCCGACATCGTGGAGCACCTGACGGTCGCCCTGGACGTCCCGACCTCGTCGATCCACGCGCCGGAGCAGTTCGGGCTGCTTCCCTCCGACCGCTGAATCAGCGCCGCGACCGCGAGCGGGGCACGTAGTTGCCGTCCTCGAGGCCGGCCTCGATCTCGAAGCGGTTGCGCAGCGGGTCGCGTCCTGCGAACAGGTACAGCACGGGCATCAGGAACCCGTAGCGCAGCCACTGCGCCTTGTGCACGGCTTCGTGTCGGAGGATCGCGTCGTCCGGGGCGCGGTCACCGGTGAGGAAGCACCCGCCCACGCAGACCCCGCCGCGGTTGAACGTCCAACGCGGCATCCCGCGGAACACCCAGAGCCCGTGACGGCGCTCGACGCGACCCGTGCTCCACAGCGAACCCCAGATCCAGCCGACGGCGGTGCCCCACCAGTATCCGAGGCGGCTGATCGGCGATCGCAGAAGGAACGCGGGGATGCGGCGGTCGAATCGACGACCGCGCTCCAAGACCTCCTGCGCCTGTGCGCGCCAGTCTGTCGCCGCCGTCACGCGACGGCTCCCACGAGGCGCAGGAGAGCGCCGAGGTCGTCGACAGCGTCCACCGGAGATCGCGGTGCGAAGCCGGCGATCGTGGCGCCGGCGAGCGGCACGCGTTCCCGCAGACGCCGCAGGGCAGCGCTCAGCGGGGCAGCGCCGACGCCGAACGGCGCGGGGCTGGAGACCCCGGCGATCTCCGAGGGGTCCAACACGTCGACGTCGATGTGCACCCACACCCGGGTGGCTCCCGTCGCGGCGATCGCGTCGGCGAGCGCGTCGGGGTCGTCGAGCGCGTCGGCGGAGAGGCCGGTGAGGCGGCCGAGCGGTTCCTCCTCGCCCTCGTCGACGGCGCGCGCACCGAGCACGACGACGCGATCCGCGGGGATTCCGGGAGACAGCGCCAGCCGGGGTTCGCCCTCACCCAGCACGGCGCGCAGCGCCATGCCGGAGAACGCGCCGGACGGGGACGAATCGGGGGTGTGCAGATCGGGGTGGGCGTCGCACCACAGCACGGCGAGGTCGTCGGTGCCCTCGGGCAGGGCGTCCAGCGCGGCGACGGTGATGCTGCAGTCGCCGCCGATCAGCACGGCGCCCGGGACGAGATGATCGCGGACGAGCTGACGCACGCGCTGCAGGGCGCTGAGCCGATGCACGCCGGTCCCGAGGGACTCGCCCGCCTCGAGCGGGACGTCGAGGACCGTGGTGGCGGCCCGGGGCAGATCTCCCGCGATCGCGGCCGCCCCGTCGGTGAGGAGCATCGCTCGTGCAGCCGGGGAGCCCTGCCACTGCGGGACGACGAGGAAGTGGGCCATGACGACCTCCGTGAACCAGAGAACGGATGCCCCGGGATCCGGGTCCCGGGGCATCCGCGCGAAATCAGGACTCGAGCTGTCCCTGGGGGCCGCCGGCCTTGAGCTCGGCCAGCCGGGCCTCGACCTCGGTGAGCTCACCGAGGTCGTCCAGGCTCTCGAACTGGGCGTCGAGGCTGGACGCGGCCAGCTCGATCTTGCCCTGCGCGAGCGCCTCCTGGCGGCGCACCTTGTCCTCGAAGCGGCCCAGCTCGCTGGTCGGGTCGAGGACGTTGATCGACGAGACCGCGTCCTGCACCTTGGTCTGCGCCTCGGCGACCTTGGCGCGGGCGAGCAGTTCGCTGCGCTTCGCCTTGAGCTGCTCGAGCTTCTCCTTCATGCCGTTCAGGCCGCTCTTCAGCTTCTCGACGATCTCGGTCTGCGACGCGATCGTCGGCTCGGCCGCCTTGGCGTCGCGCTCCTCGCCGATCTGGCGCTGCAGGGCGATCTTGGCGAGGCTGTCGAACTTGTCGGCGTCCGCCGTGCTGCCCGCCGCGCGCAGCTCGTCGGCCTTACGGCTGGCGGCCAGCGCCTTGTTGCCCCAGTCCTTGGCGGCCTGGAGGTCTTCCTCGTGATCGCGCTCGAGCAGGCGGAGGTTGCCGATCGTCTCCGCGATCGCCGCCTCGGCGTCCGCGATGCTGTTGGTGTAGTCGCGCACGAGCTGATCGATCATCTTCTGCGGGTCCTCGGCGGAGTCGAGGAGCGCGTTGATGTTGGCCCGGACGAGCGTCGAGATGCGCCCGAAGATGGACTGCTTGGCCATGGTGTTTCCTTTCGGTTGGAACGGTGTCTGGAAGGTTCAGGTCTGCGGATTCTGCGGATGCCGGGTCAGAAGCGACCGCCTCGGGATCGTCCGCCGCGCGAGCCTCCGCGCGATCCGCCGCCGAAGCTGGACGGACGGTGCCCGCGGCTGCTGCTGCCGCCGCTGGAGCGCCAGCTGCTCCCGCCGCTCCAGGAGCCGCCTCCGCCGCCTCCGCCACCGCCGGCGAAGAGCCCGCCGAGGATGCCGCCGAGAATGTCTCCCGCCAGCCCGCTGTCGGTGCCGTAACCGCGCCCGGGCGTCCCGTAGCCGGTGCCGAACGGCCCGCTCGGGCTCCAGGACTGCACCTCGCTCTCGGCCGTGGAGATCGCCTCCGAGGCCAGATGGTAGGCGCGTGTGGCGCGTTCGACGGCGCGTGCGGGATCCGAGGCGCGGACGGCGACCGCCTCGCGGTACGCCGCATCCGCCTCGGCGAGTCGGGTGCGTGCGGTGGGACCGATCGCACCGCGACGGGTTGCGAGGTAGTCGTTCGCCGCGGCGAGCTGGGACTGCGCCTGCAGCAGGCGCTGGCTCAGCGCGCGCTCGGTGCGCTGGGCCTGCTCCGCCGCATCCCGCACCTGCGCCAGCGCGGTGTCGATCTCGGTGTTGACCGCGGTGAGCGTGTCGACGAGGCGCTGCGGATCCCGGCCGGTCCCGGTGAGGGCCGCGGCGGACTCCGTCACGCGGGTCCGTGTGCCGGCGACGAGGGGCGCCAGCGACCCGTGCGGGTCCGGCGCCTGCGCGGCGGCGGCGAGGTCGGCCTCGAGATCCGCGATGAGCGCCTTGGCCTGATCCTCGATCGAAGCGAGGCCCGAACCGAGGGTGTTCACCGCTGTTGCGAGCTGCTCGGCCTGGACGATCGCCTGCTCGGCGGTGCGGATCGAGAACGCGGCCTCACCGCGCTTGCCGGCCGTGAGGTGCCCGCGGGCCTCTGCGATCTCGGCGTCCGCGAGCGCGAGGCGCTCCGCGGCCTGGACGGGGTTGTCCGCCACCGTGCTGAGCGCCGCTTCCGCGTAGGTGCTTCGCAGGGTCGTCAGCGCCGCGGGCAGTGCGGTCACGGCATCCTGCACCTGTGCCCGCCGGACCTCGACGCGCTGCAGGGCGGCGGGTGCGTCCGCCTCGAGCTTGCGGAGCTCCTCGAAGGCTTCGATGTTGTCGTCGAGCAGCTCGTCGGCCGCCGTGCACAGCTCGATGATCTGGATGTGCCAGGCGCGGCGCTGCTCGACCGAGTCCTCGATCTCGTCATCGAGCTGTTGCTTGAGCGCGAACGCCTCGGCGACCCTCGCCTTCGCGCTCTCCACCACCTGGGTGAACGGCGCGATGGAGTCCTCGCCGAACTGGGCGGCGGCGAAGCCGAGCTCCTCTCGGCTCGCCGTGATGGCGTCGTCGGCGGCCACCAGCGCACTGCCGGCCTGACGCTCCAGGTCGGCGTCGCTGATGCTCGAGTACGGGTCGTCCGGGTCGGCCACAGCGGGCTGCGCACCGCGCGCCTTCTTCCGCGCGCGGACGACCAGCCAGACGATGAGCGCGGCGACGGCGGCCACGAGAAGGACGATCAGGAAGACCCAGCCGGCGTTCGACGGGCCGGGGAAGGCGTCGGCGGCGGCGACGATCGCACCGTCCCAGTCGTCGTCGCGCAGCCGGTCCTCGACCGCCTGCGCGACCGCGTCGATCTCGCTGTCGCTGAGCGGTCCCGCGTCATCGACCGAGAGGGCGTACTGGCGGGACTCGGTGGCGATGGCGAGCAGGTACTGGTCCGCGGCGAGTCCGTTGTCGACCGCCGTGTCGTTCGCCCAGCCCACGCTGTCCGACGGATCCGTGAACTCGTCGACGATGACGACGTAGAGGTCGCCGCCTGCGGCTTGACTCAGCGTGTCGAGACGCGCGTTGGCGGCCTCCAGCTCCGAGGGACTCAGCACTCCGGCGTCATCCGTGACGAACCCGGGATCCAGCGTGACAGGCGGCGTGGCCAGGGCGCTCGACGCGACGGAACCGGACAGCAGGACCGCCCCGATCGCCCCCAGGACGATCGTCATCCGAGACCGCATTCTGCTCCCTCCGCGGAGACCCCGGCCCCCGTCGAGCACGAGTCTATTCACTGTGGTGGGCCGAGGATAGCGACTGTAGGGAATCATTCTGTGTCGTCGCCGGGAACGCTCCGAGCGACGCATACCCTGGAAGGCATGGACGACAGGTACGGCTCCGATGTGCTCGCGGCGGGATGGCGGGAGCGGTCGGCGAAGAAGGTGCCGCAGGTTCCGGCCGAGATCGATCTCGTCGTCGAGGTCGCGGAAGACGGGTTCTGCGGAGCCGTCACGGCCGTCCGCAGCGGAACCGTCGAACTCGAGGACTTTCGCGGCCGCCGGCGTCTCTTCCCGCTCGGCGGTGGGTTCCTGATCGACGGCGAAGCCGTGAAGCTGGTGCCGCCGGCTCCGAAGGAGAAGGGGCCGCGACGCACGGCCTCCGGATCGTTCGCCGTGGCCGATCAGCGTGCGCGCATCGCCCTGCCCAGCCGCATCCTCGTCGAGGGGCGGCACGATGCTGAACTCGTGGAGAAGGTCTGGGGTGCGGATCTGCGGGTGGAGGGCGTGGTCGTCGAGTATCTGCAGGGCGTCGACCTGCTGGACGACCTGCTCGCAGCCGAACCGCCCAGCGCGAAGCGGCGCTACGGCGTGCTCGTCGACCATCTGGTGCCCGGGTCGAAGGAATCCCGCATCGCGGAGGCCGTCGCGCGCGGTCCGCACGGTCGGCACGTGCGCATCGTGGGACACCCCTACGTCGACGTGTGGCAGTGCGTGAAGCCCGAGGCGCTCGGAATCGCGCGGTGGCCCGAGATCCCCCGCGGCGTCGAGTGGAAGGTCGGCATCTGCCGGGCGTTCGGCTGGCCGCACGAGGACCAGGCCGACATCGCGCGCGCCTGGCAGACGATCCTGAGCAAGGTGACCACGTACCGCGACCTCGAGCCGTCGCTGCTCGGGCGGGTGGAGGAGCTCATCGACTTCGTCACCGCTCCGTGAGCGGGGCGCTCCGTCCCGGATACCCTGGATCCATGCCCGAACCCCGCACGTTCCGCGATGAGCCCGTGTCCTTCGTCCGCCGCAGCGGGCGCATGTCGGACGCGCAGGAGCGGGCGTTCCAGAAGCTCGCGGGGCGCTACCTGCTCGACGTTCCTCGGGACGTCGCGTGGACCAGCGTGCATCCCGATGCGCGGCTGGATCCGGCATCCGAATACGGCCGGACGGCGCCGCTGATCGTGGAGATCGGCTCGGGTCAGGGTCACGCGATCGTCGCGGCCGCGTCCTCGAGGCCGCAGGACGACTTCCTCGCCGTGGAGGTGTTCCGTGCGGGCCTTGCTCGCACGATGCTGGACGCCGACAGCGCCGGCGCCCGGAACCTGCGCCTCGTCGAGGCCAATGCCCCCGAGGTGCTGTCCTCCTACCTGCCCGAGGGAGCGGCCTCCGAGGTGTGGATCTTCTTCCCGGATCCGTGGCACAAGAAGAGGCACACCAAGCGGCGGCTCGTCCGGGGAGGCTTCGGACACGTCGCCGCGCGTGCGCTCGCGGACGGCGGGCTGCTGCGGCTCGCGACCGACTGGGAGGACTACGCGCTGCAGATGCGCGAGGTGCTGGATGCCGAGCCGCTCTTCGAGCGCGCCTTCGACGGGGACTGGGCCGACCGGTTCGACGGCAGGGTCATGACCGCCTTCGAGCGCAAGGGGCTGGGGAAGGGCCGCGACATCCGCGATCTCGTGTACCGGCGGGTCCCGCGCTCATGAACGCCGAGGCCGGGCCCTGGCGGACGGCGCTGGTGCCGGCGGCCCTCGTCTGCCTGGCGGCCCCCGCTTTCTTCGTCGTCCAGTGGCCCTGGCTCGGCTGGCTGCTGCTCGCGGCCGGGGTGGGCGGCGCGTGGGTCCTCGAGGGGCGCACCGTACCGGCATCCGTCGAGGTGCGAGCCGGCGGCCGGCGCGAGACGTCCCGGCTCGTCGGCCGGTCGCCCTCGCTCACCCGCGATCTGTCCCTGATCGCGATCGGGATGCTGATCGTCAGCGTCATCCCGCTCGCGGCGGAGCTCGACAACCTCGCGATGCTGCGCTTCACGCTCGCCCTCGGCGGCGCTGTGCTCGTCCCGTACGTCATCTCGCGGTTCGTCTACCGGGACCGTGCGATCTCCTTCCCGTGGCGCACCGGCAAGCGCTGGGGGAGGCTGCAGTGGGGTTGGCTCGTCGCCGTCCTCGTGCTCGGCTGGCTGATCCTGCCGTTCTACTTCATCACCAGCGGCGTCTACGCGAATTGGCCCGTTGTGGACACACCCGACCTCATCGCCCGGCTGTTCGTCGGGGTCGGCGCGGTCGGCATCTGGGACGAGCTGTTCTTCATCTGCACCGTGTTCGCGCTGCTGCGCCGGCATTTCCCGGATGCCGCGGCGAACATCCTGCAGGCCGTGGTGTTCGTCTCCTTCCTGTGGGAGCTGGGCTACCGATCCTGGGGTCCGGTGCTGACCATCCCGTTCGCGCTGCTGCAGGGGTTCATCTTCCTGCGGACGCACTCGCTCGCCTACGTCGTCACGGTGCACCTGCTCTTCGACGCCGTCGTCTTCGCCGTGCTCGTGCACGCGCACAACCCGGGGCTTCTGCCGATCTTCCTGGTCTAGCGTTTGGTGCCCGGTGGGCCGGCACGACAGAATCAGCGCATGATCATCGTCGGTCTCGTCCTCGCCGCTGCTGCGGCCGCCGTGCACGTCTTCATCTTCGCGCTCGAGTCGCTGCGGTGGACGGATCCGGACACGCGTCGGATCTTCGGCATCGCCACGGAAGCGGACGCCGTCACCATGAAGCAGCTCGCGTTCAACCAAGGCTTCTACAACCTGTTCCTCGCGCTCACGACTCTGATCGGAGTGGGGCTCTACATCCTCGGCGCCGCAACCGTCGGCCTGACCCTCGTCTTCGCCGGCACCGGCATGATGCTCGCGGCGGCCCTCGTGCTGGTGCTCTCGGACCGCACGAAGGTCCGCGCCGCGCTGACGCAGGGGACCCTGCCCCTGCTGGCGGTGCTCGCGACGTCGATCGGTCTCGCGCTCAGCTGACGCGTTCGACCGGCTGCCGCAGGATCGTCCGGCGCCGGGCGGGATCGCCCTTGCGCGGGTCACTGAAGTAGATCTCGTGATGGAGACCGGTCAGCCGCAGTCCCTGTTCGGGGATGACCTCGTCGTGCATGCGGGCGAGCACCGGCGCCTCATCGTCGAACGCTCCGACGTGCAGGGTCTGGACGCACAGGCCCTCGTGGAGCGTCTCGAGGCGCACCTCGCCGGAGCGTCCGTCGGGATTCTTCGCGGATGCCGCGGCGACGGCACCCTGGAACATCGCGTCGTCGATCCAGTCCGGCTGCATGATCAGGAGCGTCCAGGACCACCGAGACTTGTCGCGTGCGGTCGTGAAGGCGGAGTGGTCCTCCGCCCACCAGAGTCCCTCCAGGGGCATCACCACGTAGTCGCGGCCCAGCTCGCGCTTGCTGGCGAACTTCAGGCCGTAGGCGACGGGGTAGAGCGCCTCGACCGCGCTCGTGAACGACGGCGACGAGTTGGGATCCCCGTGGCCGTCGATCATCAGGTACTGCAGCGCCGGCACCTCCAGCGTGCGGAACGCATCCTTGCGCGCCTGATACGCGTCGATGGTCTTCTTGAAGTCGATCTTCTCGGTCACACGCCCATCATGCCGACTCGGGCCGCCTCCTACAGCCACCTCTTCCACTTGAACGCGGCGAACAGCCCCACGCCCACGCCCAGCATGAGCAGCATCGCGAAGGGATATCCCCAGCTCCAGTGCAGTTCGGGCATGATGTCGAAGTTCATGCCGTAGACGCTGCCGATGAGCGTCGGGGCGAACAGGATCGCCGCCCAGGCCGAGATCTTCTTCACCTCGTCGTTCTGAGCCAGCCCCAGTTCGGTCATGCGGCGCACCTCGTCGTTCTGACGCTGCGCGACGAGCGTGGCGTTCAGGCTCAGCGCATTCTCGAGGATGGCGCGGAACGAGTCGGCGCGCTCGACGATGCGCAGAGTGTGGTCGAGCACGTCCCGCAGGCTCCGCTGCAGCTCGATGTCGACCTCGTACTTGTCCGAGCCGCGGCGCAGGGCTTCGACCATCTCGACGAGAGGGCGCGTGGCGCGCTGGAAGTTGATCACCTCGCGAGAGAGCTCGTAGATGCGGCGGGACACCGCTTCGTCGCCGGCGAAGATCTGGTCCTCGATCTCGTCGATGTCGTTCTCGAGGCCGGCGATCACCGGTCCGTACTCGTCCACGACCTCGTCGAGGATCGCGTACAGGACGGCCTCAGGGCCCATCGCGAGCAGCTCCGGCGTCGCCTCCAGCCGACGACGCACCGTGGCGAGACTCGGCGACTCGGCATGACGGATCGTCACGACGAAGTCCTTGCCGACGAAGATGTGCAGTTCACCGAACTCCACCACTTCGGTGTCATCGAGATAGCGCGCCGGGCGCAGCACGACGAACAGCGTCTCGCCGTAGCGCTCCAGCTTGGCGCGCTGGTGGCCGGACAGGGCGTCCTCGACAGCGAGCGGGTGCAGGTCGAACTCATCGGCGATGGACTGCACCTCGGCCGGGCTCGGCCGATACAGCCCGATCCACGCCATACCCGTGTGCTCGCGCATGGTCTCGTACGTGTCGGTCAGGTTCGCCGGGTTGCCGGTGCGGTGTCCGTCGACGTACACGGCGTTGTCGATGAGGGCGGTCATGGTTCACCTCGATTGCTCGCTGGAAGCGACGCTGCGGCGTCGCGGTGGAGGCGCGCATGCGCGCGATCACGCCACCGCCCGCCTGCGGAGGTCAGCGCATCGAGATGCCGACCAGCGAGGCGTGAACGGTGGCGCGGCGACTATCACTGGACATCGCGCATCACCTGCCTTCGGGTCGGTCGGGGCCGTTTCGGCCTCCTGAAGCGTACACCACGGTCCTGACCCGACTCAGCGCCCACACCACGGCGGCAGCGGCGAGCAGCGCCCCGAGCAGTCCGGCGACATGCGACCAGAGCGAGACGGCACCGCGCTCGGGGAGCAGGAACCCGTATGGCACCCACCCGTCGGTGGCGCCGCGCAGCAGGACGACGGTCAGCCACACCAGGGGATAGGGCAGCGTGATCCAGAGCATCCGCCAGGCGAGGGGGCGGCGGTCCGGTGCGAAGATCCAGTCGGCGAGGACGAGGACCGGGAGCGCGACGTGCAGCGCGGCGCTCACCCAGGGCGGGGCGGAACCTGTACCGGGTACCAGCACGTTGTAGATCAGGCCGACGACGAGAAGGCAGGTCGTCGTGACGGCGCGGAGCAGGATGAGCCCGTCCGAGGGCCGGAGGCCACGCAGGTTCGTGACCCCGGCCGCGATGAGGACCACGGAGGCGATGAGCGAGGTCTGATTCGTGAAGTACCCGAAGTAGTCGAACGGGTTGCCGTCGCCGGCGCTCACCCGCAGCGCCCAGGCGTGCAGGAGGATCCCGATCGTCAGCGCGCCGACGATGATCCGCGCGAGCCCCCACAAGTGGACCGGGCGCGGCGAGGCGGGAGGAGAGGGCACGGCGACAGCCTAGAGGCGACTCCTGGCAGGTGACATCCCGGCCCGTACGCGCCAGACTCGACGCATGGCCGCCTGGGTGCTGCACGTCGACATGGACCAGTTCATCGCCGCCGTGGAGGTTCTGCGTCGTACCGAACTCGCCGGCGTCCCGGTGATCGTCGGGGGACGGGGCGACCCCACCGAGCGGGCGGTGGTGTCCACGGCATCCTACGAGGCGCGCGCGTTCGGCATCGGATCCGGGATGCCGTTGAAGATCGCCGCCCGGAAGGCGCCGCCCGAGGCCGTGTTCCTGCCGGTCGATCACGCCGCGTACGAGCAGGCCTCCGCCGACGTCATGCAGACCCTGCGAGAGATTCCGGGCGTCGTCCTGGAGGTGATCGGGTGGGACGAATGCTTCCTGGGCATCGACGTGGACGATCCCGAATCCGTCGCACGCGCCGCGCAGGCCGCGGTTCTCGAGGCGACCGGGTTGCACTGCTCCGTCGGTGTCGGCGACAACAAGATCCGCGCGAAGATCGCCACCGAGTTCGGCAAGCCGCGCGGCGTGTTCCGCCTCACCGCCGAGAACTGGTTCGACGTCATGGGGGAGAAGTCGACGCGGGACCTGTGGGGCGTCGGCCCGAAGGTGCACAAGCGGCTGGCGTCGCACGGGATCGACACGGTCCGCCAGCTCGCCGACGCGGACGAGCAGGAGCTGATCGCGGAGTTCGGTCCCCGAATGGGCGTCTGGTATCACGGACTCGGATCCGGGCTCGGGCCCGCGACGGTCGACGACACCCCGTGGGTGGCGCGCAGTCACAGCCGGGAGACGACGTACCAGCAGAACCTGACGACGCCCGACCAGGTCGCGGATGCCGTGGTCGAACTGGCGTCGCAGGCGTTCGAGGACTGCCGTGCGGAGGGGCGGCCGGTGATCCGGGTCCACCTGAAGGTGCGATACGCGCCCTTCGAGACGAAGACGTTCGGCCGCAAGCTGGCTGCTCCCACGACCGAGCGCGAGGATGTCGTGTCGGCGGCCCTGGCGCTCGCCGCCGCGCTCGACGCGCAGCGCGAGGTCCGTCTGCTGGGTGTGCGCGCCGAGATGTCGATGCCCGCCGAGGGCGATCCCGCCGAGCGCACGCCGGTCCGCGGACGCCTCTGACGGTCCCGCCTCGTAACGATGGCGGAACGCGCCGGCAACATCGCCGGTCTAGCGTGCGATCGAGGGCGCACACGGCGCCGAGAGGAGTGGACATGCCCGCGATGATCTCCAAGCAGGATGCCGGGGAGCAGATCGACGAGCGGCGCCGGAATGCGGGACTCACGTGGCGGGCGCTCGCCTCGCGGCTCGGGGTCCCGGAGGTGTGGCTGGCGGCCGCGGTGCTCGGGATGCATCCGCTCACCCCGGCTCAGGCCGAGGAGCTCGGTTATGCGCTGGACCTGGAGGACGAGCTGATCTCGGCGCTGGTGCGCCAGCCGAATCGGGCGCCGGGTGCGGACGTGTCCGCCGACCCCACGATCTATCGCTTCCACGAGCTGATCCAGGTGTACGGGCCGGCCCTCAAGTCGCTCATCCATGACGAGTTCGGCGACGGGATCATGAGCGCGATCAACTGCAGCCTGACGTTCGAGCGCGTGCCGCATCCGGACGGCGACCGCGTCGTCATCACGATCGACGGGAAGTTCCTCCCGTACGCGTGGGTCTCCGGCACGGACTGAGCGGAGCGGTTGCAGGGGATCGCGGCACGCGGGAGGCTGGTCGCATGGCGATCTCGGAATCGGACCTCGGACACCTGCGGCGCTGCGTGGACCTCGCTCGCGAGGCGCTCGACGACGGCGACGAGCCCTTCGGTTCGGTGCTGGTGTCGGCCGGAGGGCAAGAGCTCTTCGCGGACCGCAACCGGGTGAAGGACGGTGACGCGACCCGGCACCCGGAGTTCGAGATCAGTCGGTGGGCGGCGCAGAATCTGTCGCCGGCGGAGCGGGCGGACGCCGTCGTCTACACCTCGGGGGAGCACTGCGCGATGTGCTCGGCGGCGCACGGCTGGGTGGGCCTGGGGCGGATCGTCTACGCGGGATCGACCGAACAGCTGCTGACGTGGGCGGCGGAGCGCGGTGTCCCTGCGGGACCCGTGGCGCCGCTCGCGATCCGCGACGTCGTGCCCGGCGCGGTCGTCGACGGGCCGGCGACGGAGTTCGCCGAGGAGCTGCGAGAGCTGCACGTGCGGCGCTGGCGACGGGACGGACTCGGGACCGACCCGTCCTCGCGGGCATGAGCGATCAGCGGGGCGAGAGCGTCGTCATCGTCGCGAGATGATCGCTGGTTCCTGCGCGGACGGTTCCGGCCGAGGACACCGCGAACCCGCGCTGGAACACGTGGTCGATCTTGACGAGCGGCAGGTCCGCCGGCCAGGTGAACCCGGTGACGCTGTCGGTCGGCCGGGCGAGCTCGAGTGCGTCGCTCAGCGGACGCAGGGCCGGATCGGTGGTCGCCGCGTTGAAGTCCCCCAGCGCGACGATCCGGGACGCCGGATCCTCGCGGACGATGGCGGCGAGCTCCTCGAGCATCCGATCGCGCGCGTCCTGCGCTCCAGGACGCACCGAGGCCGCATGCACCAGGTAGACGCGGACGGCGCCGGACGGTGCGTCGACCGTGACACGCAGGGCGCGATTCCACCCCAGTCCGAGGCTGAGAGGCTCGCCCGCCTCGAGCGGGTGCTCGCTCCAGATCCCGACCGTGCCGATGGCGTACGCGTGCGGATACTCGGCGGACAGAATCTCGGCGGCGGCCGTGCGACTCGCGGCATCCAGTTCGGTGAGCGTGATGACGTCGGGGTGCTCGGCGAGGAGGTCCGCCGCGGATCCGGCAGCGCTTCCGGATCGGGCGTGCACGTTCTGGCTCGCGATGGTCAGGCTCGTCTGTGCCGGGGCGGCCGCCAACGCGGGCAGGGCAGGAGCCGACGCGATGACGCACACAAGCACCGCGACGGCGGCGGGAATCGCCGCGCGCTTCACGAGCAGGAACACGGCGAGGAGGATGAGGACGGCGAACACGCTCAGCAGCGGGAGCGCCACCGACACCGCCGTGCCGATCGGTCCAGGGATCCAGCCGGCCAGGATCACGAGCGCGATCAGAGCGCTGACCAGGAGCAGGAGGCGCGCCGAGCGACGTCGTGACCGACTCGTCGCCGGTGGTCGCGCATCACTCCTCACATCCGTGATCCTCTCCCGGCCGTCCTGAAGAACCGCCGGACGGCCAGGAGAGGCCGGTTCAGAACCGCAGGAGCACCTTGCCCACGCGCCCTGGCGTGTTCGTCGCGCGGACGGCGTCCGCGGCATCCGCGGCGTCGAAGATCCCGGCGACGGGAAGCGTGAGCGTTCCGTCGGAGATCCGCTGGACCAGTTCGGTGAACAGCGCACCACGCGTCGCGGCATCCATCGTCTGACCGACCCTGCTGCCCCAGAAGCCCTTGACCGTCGCCTGATTGAAGATGACGTCTCCGGAGGCGATCTGCATCACCGGGGAGCTCATGGCGCCGAAGGCGACGAGAGTGCCGTTCTCGGCCAGCAGCGCGAGCACGTCCCCGGAGGCGGTGCCGCCGACGGAGTCGATGCCCGCGACGATCGGGGCGCCGTCCGTGAGCGCGCTCGCGTGTGCGCGCCAGTCGTCCCGGTCGGTGGCCACGACGTTCTCGATGCCCTGAGCGCGCAGCTCCTCGACGCCGTCCGAGCGTCGGACGAGCCCGAGCACGTGGACGCCACGCGCTGCGCCGAGCTGGGCGAGCATGCGACCGACAGCACCGTTCGCGGCGTTCTGGACGATCCAGTCGCCCTCGCGCACGTTCAGGAACTCGAGCAGGCTGATCGCGCTGAACGGCATGGAGACCAGCTGCGCCGCCGCCTCGTCTGGGAGGCCCTCCGGGACGGGGATGAGACCCGCGGCGTTAGCGACGACGTACTCGGCCCACGCGCCGAACGTGCCGCCGGTGGCGATGCGCTGACCGACGGCGAGGTTCTCGACGCCCTCGCCGAGCGCATCGACCACTCCGACGGCTTCGGTTCCGGATGCGGCGGGCAGCTCGGGCTTGAAGCCGTAGGTGCCGCGGATCGTCCAGAGGTCGTGGTTGTGGATGGGCGACAGCAGGATGCGCAGACGCACCTGACCGGGGCCGGGCTGCGGCATCGGGCGATCCTCGAGGGCGAGCACGTCCTCAGCGGGACCGAACGCCTGGTGGATGAGCGCGCGCATCAGTCGTCCGAGACCGTGATGGCGACGTCGATGTTCCCGCGCGTCGCGTTCGAATACGGGCACACCTGGTGCGCGGCATCCGCCAGCGCCTGGGCCTGGTCGTGCGGGAGATCGGGGATGACGACCTCCAGCTGCACGGCGAGGCCGTACCCGCCCGCGCCGTTCGCGCCGATCTGGACGCGGGCGCCCACGGAGGAATCGGCGATGGACACCTTCTGGGCGCGGGCGACGGTCTGCAGAGCCGAGTGGAAGCACGCCGCGTAGCCGGCGGCGAACAGCTGTTCGGGATTCGCGCCGTCACCCGAGCCGCCCATCGACTTCGGGATCGCGAGATCCAGATCGAGACGGCCCTCGCTTGTGGCGACTCGGCCGTTGCGACCGGCGCCGGTGGCGAGGGCTTCTGCGGTGTACAGGGCTTCCATCGTGTGGATTCCTTCCATTGTCAGTTCTCAGCGGTCGGGGTGCTCGCCTGGAGCAGAGCCGTCAGCTCCTTGAGCTCGGCGATGAGGCGGAGTCGATGGTCGTCGTCGTGGATGCCGGCGAGAGCGGCCACCTGCGCCCGGATCGGGGCGAGTTCGGCGCGCAGCGCACGTCCCTGCTCGGTCGGACGCACCGTCACCACGCGCTCGTCGGACGTGCTGCGGCTCTTCGTCACGAGGCCGGCCTGTTCGAGCCGGCGCACGAGGGGGGAGAGGGTGCCGGAGTCCAGCTGCATGGCATCGCCCAGGGAACCGATCGTCTGCTCGCCGTCGTTCCACAGGACCGCGAGCACGAGGTACTGCGGGTAGGTGAGGTTCCACGGCGCGAGAAGCGTCCGGTACGCCTGCGTCGTGGCGCGGGCCGCCGAGTAGAGGGAGAAGCACACCATCTCGTCCGTGATGCTCATGTCCTCAAGGATTGCACGCGATTAGATTGTGCACAACTTAAATATCGGTTCGTCTACACCGCAGCCCACGCCCGCTTCATGGCCTCGGCTCGGTCGGACAACGTGGACGAGTCCAGGAGAACCGGGCCATCCGAGATGTCGACATTCCGGAGAGGATCGTCCTCGGAGTGCTGCGGGAGCAGGTGGCAATGCACATGCGGCATCCGATGGCCCATCACGAGGTAATCGATCTTCCGCGGCGTGAAAACCGCCTGGATCGACCGAGCGGCGCGTTGCACATCGCGCCAGAAGGCCGCCAGTGCGGCGGTGTCGAGGTCTGCGAGGTCCACGCGGTGTTCACGAAGGATCACCAGGGCGTACCCGCGGTGCGCCTGGTTCCGTGACAGCCGAACGTGCGTGGCGTCCGTCGACGTGATCAGGACGCTGTGAGGATTCTCGTCCAGGTGGGCGTCGGTGCACATGCCGCATCCCTCGGCCGAGGCGAGCCGTGCCCATTCCTCATCGCTCCACCAGGGCATCAAGGTGCTCCCCTTGTCGTCGGGAAGCTGGCGTCCGTCATGAGGACTTCGTCCGAGCGCGGAAGGGCAGGTCGCTCATGAACGTCGATCCTATGGTTCGTTCTGCCCGGAGGAGCACACCGGGCGATATGTGATCGGGAGAGCAGTCGCCGGGTAGCGTGCGTCGGAGACGGAGGGAGGGGATGCATGTCGCGATGGCCCGGAGCTCCTCAGGAGGTGTGGGCGCAGGAGGTGGCCCGCGACGCGGGATCGGCCGAGCCGCACTGGCTGCCGACTCCGGAGGATCTGCCGCCGTGGCGATCACCGGAGGAGCTCGACGCGAACTATTCGGCGCTTCCGCTCTGGTGGCAGCGGTGGATGCCGCTGATCTTCGCCCTGGTGGTCGGAGCCGTCTTCGTGCCGGTCGTGCTGGTGTCGGCTTCGCAGGCGGAGGGACTCGGCCGGGTTCTGGGTCTTGCTGTCGCCGCGCTCGGGTGCGCGGCGATCGTGGGGTGCGCGATCCGGCTGCTGTTCGCGGAGCGGAGGTTCCGCCGCCGTCGGCAGGCGGAGCTGCGCGAGATCCACATCCTGATGCGAAGGCTCGCTGTCCCCGTCTGGGCGGTGTTCGAGGATCGAGTGCGGGTGTCCGGCGGCGGCGACACCGTCTACGACCTGCAGTTCGTCTTCGATCTGCGCGTTCCTCGCGAGACACTCGCCCTGCAGCGCCGGGTGGTCGAGGCCTGGCTCGATCGGATCGTCGCCACGTCGGACACCGGGAGTCCTGAGGACTTCGAGACGGGTTTCGCGCGCCACGAGCCGGTGCACTGCGTCGACGTGTTCGGCGAGGGCATGCGCGGCGTCTGGATCTGGTCCAAGCCGGCGATCCTTCCCTTCCAGGTGCTCGGACTTGCCGTGGACGATCCGAGGGAGACTCCCTCGCTGACCGAGGAGAACGTCGCGTTCCTGAGACGCCAGCCGCGCGAGCTGCGGCGGCGTTCGGCCATCGGACGAACTCCGTGACGCGCAGCAGCCGAGGTCGTATCGTGAGTCCTGCGCGAAACCACCGGCGAAGGAGCTTCCATGTCCGACGTGCTGCACGACCTGCTCGCCCGTCATGTCGAAGCGGGGACGATGCCCGGAGCGGTGGCCACGCTCGGGCACGAGCTCACGCCGATCGCCGTGGGCTCGGCGGCTCCCGGCGGCGAACCGCTGCGCTCGGATGCGATCTTCCGCATCCAGTCGATGACCAAGGCCGTCACGTCTGTCGCGGCTCTGAGCCTCGTGCAGGACGGCATCCTCGCGTTGGACGACCCGATCGCCACCTGGATGCCGGAGCTCGCGGAGCCGCAGGTCCTGCTGCGTCCGGATGCGCCCCTCGCCGAGACCAGGCCGGCTCGGCATCCCATCACCGTACGGCACTTGCTCACCAACGGGTCCGGATACGGGATGCAGACCTCTGACACACCGCTGAACCGGGCCATGGCGGACGCCGGCATGATCGCGGGTGCCGAGCCCGTCGATCGCGGCGCGGACGAGTGGCTTGCGACGCTCGCCTCGCTCCCGCTGACGTTCGAGCCCGGTGAGGGCTGGCGCTATCACCATTCCTTCGGCCTTCTCGGCATCCTGCTGGATCGGGTGACCGACGGAGGGATCGACGAGGTGCTGACATCGACCGTGCTGGATCCCGCGGGGATGCCGGACACCGGATTCGTCGTTCCTCGGGATCAGGCTCATCGCCTGGTCGCCGCGTTCCGTCGCGAGGCGGACGGGTTCGAGGAGACCGAGCCGGCCGGCGCGGGGTTCTCAGTCGCGCCCGCTCCGTTCGACGTCAGCCACTCTGAGCTGGTGTCGACGCTCGCCGACTATCACGCGTTCCTGCGCGCTCTGGTCGACGGCCGCCTGATCGGCGAGGATCTGCGGGATGAACTGCGCACCGATCAGGTTCCGGGGGCGCTGAAGACACCGGACAGCTTCTTCCCCGGGTTCTGGGACGGCCTCGGCTGGGGCTACGGCGTCTCGGTCGTGACGGGCGGGCCCCATCGGGGCCGGTTCGGATGGTCGGGCGGCCTCGGCACGGACTTCTTCGTCGACCCGGACGGCACGATCTGCATCGTGATGATGCAGGTGGAGATGGACGAGCGGGTCTTCGCGCTGCTCGGAGAGTTGCAGGAGATGCGCGCGGGGTAGCGCTCCGGGATACGAGAAGAGGGCCGTCCGATGGACGGCCCTCTCGTGTTGTGCCCCCGACAGGAGTCGAACCTGCGACCTACGGTACCGGAAACCGGCGCTCTATCCACTGAGCTACGGAGGCGTACCGAACGACGATATCACTGCTCGGGGCCGGTCTCCGACCCGACGGGCTCCGTGGCGGCTTCGCCGCCGAACTCGGCCAGCGCCGTCGCCACCTTCTCGGCGAGGTATCGGTGCCCTTCCGTGGACGGATGCTTGCGACCCACCTCCACGTCGATGATGTCGAGATAGTTGTCCGGCGTGATCCAGTCGCGCTCGATGGGGGAGATGTACCACCATCCCCGCGCCGCGGCGAGCTCGGCGAGATCGACGTCGATCCGGGCGGTGCCCTCGCCGACCGGCAGTTCGTGGGGCGCGGGGCCCAGCACGACGATCGGGGCGTCGGGATAGAGCGCCGAGAGAGCGTCCCAGGCCGCGTTCACGGCCTCGCGATAGCCGGTCGCGCCCTGCAGGCGGTCGTTGATCGATCCCTGGATGATCACGAGATCGGGATCGATGCCCGGGTTCAACGCGGCGATGCGCGCGCCGAACGCGGGACCGTCGAGCCCTGGCTTGAGGTAACCGCTTCCGCGCACGCCCTTGACGACCGACTCTCCACCGAGCATCCCGCCCAGCTGATACGCATACCCCTGCGTGTACGGCGCGGCCGCGGAGCCGTATGTCCAGGAGTCGCCGAACACGAGCACGAGCGGGTGCTCGGGCAACACCAGCGGCGCCGGTTCCACGACGATCGGCTCGTCGCCGGCGCCGATCGGAGCCGCCTCGGGCAGCGGGGCCCACGGTCGCCACAGCCCGACGAGCAGCGCGGACAAGGCGATCAGCCCCAGCGCGCAGAACGCGAGAACGCGCCCTCGGTGCGCGCGGGAGGCCAGGTTCATGGCATGAGAGTAGATCACGATCCGCCCAGCGCAAATTCCGACCCGGTCCGAGCCGTAAACTTGAGTCCCTATGAACCCCGACACCCTCGCCGAAGCCCTTCTCGCCGTCGTCACTCCGCTCGCGGCCTCCCTGCGCCCCGACGAGGCGCTGGACCTCGCGGCATCCGACATCGTGCTGGAGCGCCCGCGCAACCGCGACCACGGCGACTGGGCGTCGAACCTGGCGATGCGCCTCGCGAAGCGCCTCGGCACCAACCCGCGCGAGCTCGCCGAGCAGATCGCGACCGGTCTCGCCGCCGTCGACGGTGTCGCGAGCGCCGAGGTGGCCGGTCCCGGGTTCATCAACATCCGTCTGGATGCCGCGGCCGCCGGTGTCCTCGCCCGGACCATCGTCGAGGCGGGAGCCGCCTACGGCACCAACGACTCGCAGAAGGGCGTGTCGGTCAACGTCGAGTTCGTGTCGGCCAATCCGGTCGGGCCGCTGCACATCGGGCACACCCGCTGGGCCGCCCTCGGAGACGCGATCGTGCGCCTGCTGCTGGCCAGCGGAGCCGAGGCCGTGCGCGAGTACTACATCAACGACGCCGGTGCGCAGATGGAGCGGTTCGCCGGCTCGATCCTCGCCGCGGCGAAGGGTGAGCCGACCCCCGAAGGCGGCTACCCGGGGGAGTACATCACGACGCTCGCCGGCCGCGTGCTCGAGGCACGCCCCGATCTGCTCGGCCTGCCCGAGGGCGAGCAGCTGGTCATCGCCCGTGATCTCGCGTACGAGTACCAGCTGGCCGAGATCAAGGACTCCCTCGAGCAGTTCAACGTGCCCTTCGACGTCTGGTTCTCCGAGCGCACGCTGCACGCCGAGGACGCCGAGGGCTCGAGCCTCGTCGATCAGGCCGTCGACCGGCTGCGCGAGCAGGGACACGTGTTCGACGACGAAGGCGCCGTCTGGGTGCGCACCACCGACTTCGGCGACGACAAGGACCGCGTGATCCGGCGCTCGAACGGCGAGTACACGTACTTCGCCGCGGACGCCGCCTACTACCTCAACAAGGGCGACCGCGGTTTCCAGAACAAGATCTACCTGCTCGGCGCCGACCACCACGGCTACGTGCATCGCCTGAAGGCCATCGCGGGTGCCGCGGGTGAAGACCCCGAGAAGAACATCCAGGTCCTCATCGGGCAGCTCGTCTCGGTGCGGGGAGCCCGGTTGTCGAAGCGTGCGGGCAACATCATCGAGATGGACGACCTCCGCGCCTGGATCGGCACCGACGCGCTGCGGTACGCGCTGGAGCGGTCACCCGCCGACTCGCCCCTCGACCTCGACCCCGAGCTGCTGCAGAAGCGCACGAACGACAATCCGGTCTTCTACGTGCAGTACGCCCACGCGCGCACCCACAACGTGTCGCGCAACGCCGCGGACTCCGGTGTGGACCGCGGCGAGTTCGCCCCCGAGACGCTCACGCACGAGACCGAGGCCGCCCTGCTCGGCGCGCTGCAGGAGTTCCCGCGCATCGTCGCCTTCGCCGCGGAGGTGCGCGAGCCCCACCGCATCGCGCGCTACCTCGAGGAACTGGCGGGGCTGTACCACCGCTGGTACGACAACTGCCGGGTCATCCCGCTGAGCTCCGACCCGATCGAGTCCGTGCACCGCACGAGGCTGTGGCTCAACGACGCCGCGGGACAGGTGTTCCGCAACGGACTGGGCCTGCTCGGCGTGTCCGCCCCGGAGCGGATGTAGTCCCCACGACGCCGACCCACCAGGATGGACGCATGAGCGACGACAACCCCACGCTGCCGTACCCGGATGCGTCGACCGAGCATCCGACCCTGGTGATCCCCGGGCAGAAGGACGACGAGGCGGCGGACGCCCGCCCCCGGCGTCCGCGGTGGCCATGGGTCGTCGGCATCGTCGTCGTGGTTCTGGTGCTGCTGGTCGTCGCGGCCGAGCTGATCGCCCGCGCCGTCCTTCCCGGGATCGTCCGCGGCATCGTCGTCGAGCAGCTGGACCTGCCGGCCGATCAGCAGCTCGACGCGCACGCCGAGGACCTCCTCCTGCCGCAGCTGATCTCGGGGCGCCTCGACGAGCTCACGCTCTCGACGGACTCGATCACCCTCGGCGGCATCACGGGCTCGGCGGACGTCACGGCGCTCGGCGTGCCGCTGGGCGGCGGTGACCTGGAGGCCGCGAGCGGCACGGTTCGCATCGATCAGGAGCAGCTCCAGAACCTGCTGGCGCAGAGCGACCTGCCGATCGAGGAGATCGCCTTCGAGGAGCCGGATGTCGTGGCCTCCGGTTCCGTGGACGTCCTCGGATTCAGCCTGCCGATCTCGCTCACGGCGACGCCAGGGGCAGAGGACGGCGAACTGACCCTCACGCCGATCGCCCTCCTCATCGGTGGCGTCGAGCTCAGCGCGGATCAGGTGTCGGCGCGACTGGGCGACCTCGGCGCGCGCCTCACCGAGACCCAGCGGATCTGCATCGCCGATCAGCTGCCTGCGGGCATCACGCTCACCGGCCTGACGATCGACGGCACCGAAGCGGTCGCGGACCTGTCCGTCGACGGCGGCATCGTCACGGACGCGGCACTGCAGCAGAACGGGACCTGCAGCTAGGACTTCCGCTCCGGCAGAGCATCCCTGGCGGCCTTCAGATTCGACACCGCCACCGACACGTCGTGCTCGGCCCGCTGGACCCGCCGCTGCGCCAGCGTGCGAGCCCCGAAGCGCGCGCTCACGCGGTCTTCGTGCTCCTCGATGCCCGTGACGATCACGGCGCATGCGATCAGGATCACCTGCGCCGAGAAGTTCAACCAGATCAGCAGAGCCAGCAACGAGGCGAACGAGGCCAGCAGCGGATTGGACGAGGCCCCGCCGACGAACAGACTCGACAACTCCTGCAGGACGATCAGGCCGACGGCCCCGAGCAGGGCGCCGGGCCACAGGGCGCCCCAGGGGGCGCGCCGTCCGGACAGCAGCATCCAGACGCCGATGATCAGTGCGGCGTCGAGCGCGAGGACGATGAGCAGAGAGAGGGCACGCACACCCCACAGGGCTGCGGGGGAGTCCGCCGCGATGCCCAGGAGCCCGGTGATCCAGGACACACCGAGCCGGCCGAGCACCGTCAGCGCCGCGGCGGCCAGGAACGCCGCCGCGATCCCGGCCGCGAGCAGGATGTTGCGCAGGACGACCCAGACGATCATCACATCATCGAGGACGGTGTCCGCGATGGTCCTGACAGCCGTGCGCAGCGACCCGACGGCGCCGAGAGCGGCGCCGATCAGCGCCACGAACGAGATGACCCCGGCGATCGAGAGTCCCGCCGGAACCGGGATCCTGTCCGGATCGGTGATCACCCCGTCCTCCCCGAACAGGCCGGGGATCGCGGCGTCCACGGCGGCGATCAGCGCCCGCCAGGCCTGCGGGTTGTCCGCGAGCCAGACCGTGGCGATCGAGAAGCCCAGCAGGACGCCGGCGAACACACTGAAGAGCGAGCGATAGGTGATGCTGTCGGCGAGCATGGGGCCGCGCCGCTCCGAGTACAGCAGCAGGGCGCGGACCAGGCGGCGCTGCAGAGCCCAGGCCGTGACGCGCTGGATGAGCCCGGCGATCCCGGTCGGCTGGGACGGGGCGGGTTCGGAAGGCGTGTCGTGTGCAGGCTCCATGCCGCCAAGGTAGGGCACCGCGCCCGCGCAGGACAGGGGGCTTGCCCCGTGTCGACCGGATCGCGTATGCGCCCGGAACATGGCGTCACCGTGGCAGGGCGGCAACGGCGCTTGCCCTAGAATCGGGGGCAGCCTCGCCGAGCGTCTCCTCGCCCGAGGATCCCGTCTCCACGATTGGTCCGCTGTGCTTCCCCCTGCCGATTCACTCGCCCCGGAATGGCTTCGCGTGCCCGAGGACGCGAACGATCTCGCGCCCGGCGTCTGGCCGGCTTCGGCCCGGCGCGACGACACCGGCCAGCTGCGCATCGGCGGCATCGCTGCTGCGGATCTCGTGCACGCCCACGGTTCTCCGCTGCTCGTGCTCGACGAGGACGAGGTGCGCACGCGCGCCCGCGCGTTCCGCGACGCGTTCGCCGCAGCGACGGCCGAGCACGGCGGCACATCGCGCGTCTACTATGCCGGGAAGGCGTTCCTCTCCACCGCCGTCGCGCGCTGGGTCACAGAGGAGGGCCTGAACGTCGATGTGTGCACGCGCGGTGAACTCGAGGTCGCGCTCGCCGCCGGCGTGGCACCCGGGCGCATCGGCTTCCACGGCAACAACAAGTCCGTTTCCGAGCTCGAGCGCGCCGTCGAGGTCGGGGTGGGCACGATCATCGTCGACAGTCTCATCGAGATCGAGCGGCTGGCTGCCATCACCGCGCGCACGGGTGCCGTGCAGAGCATCCTCATCCGCGTCAACAGCGGCGTCCACGCCGAGACGCACGACTTCCTCGCGACGGCGCACGAGGATCAGAAGTTCGGCTTCTCCTTCGCGGACGCCGAGGGCGCGGTGTCGCGCATCCGCGAGCTCGACGGGCTGCGGCTGATCGGCCTGCACTGCCACATCGGGTCGCAGATCTTCGGGGTCGGCGGCTTCCGTGAGTCCGCAGCGCGCGTGCTCGAGCTCCACGAGCGTCTGTGCCAGGGCGGGGAGCTGCCGTTGCTGAATCTCGGCGGCGGGTTCGGCATCGCGTACACGCGGGTCGACGACCCGACGCCCATCGAGCTGCTCGCGTCCGAGATCGTCGACGCGGTGGCGGCAGGTTGCGCTGTCCGCGGCATCCCCCTGCCCGAGCTGGCCTTCGAGCCGGGGCGGGCGATCGTCGGCACGGCGGGAGTGACGCTGTACGAGATCGGCACGACGAAGGACGTGACCCTGGATGCCGGGTCCCGCCGCTATCTCAGCGTCGACGGCGGCATGAGCGACAACGCCCGCCCCGCGCTGTATGGAGCGCAGTATTCGGCGCGGCTCGCGTCGCGCGCGGGCAGCGGCGAGCCGGTGCTGGTCCGCGTCGTCGGCAAGCACTGCGAGTCCGGCGACATCGTGGTCGATCACGAGTACCTCCCGGAGGATGCTGGGCCCGGCGACCTTCTCGCGGTGCCCGCCACCGGCGCCTACTGCGCCTCGCTGTCCAGCAACTACAACCACGTCCCCCGGCCCGCCGTGGTCGCCGTGTCCGGCGGCGCCGCCACGGTGATCGTGCGGGGAGAGACGATCGACGACCTGCTCGCGAGGGATGCCGGGATCGCCGGCGCCCGCGCGGCCGACACCGGGGCCGTGCGCCTCGCAGAAGGAGAACGATGACGCAGCTGGGGGATCCGGCACAGTACCGACGACTTCGGGTGGCGCTGCTCGGCGCCGGAGCGGTGGGATCGCAGGTGGCGTCTCTGCTGCTGCGCCACGGCGACGAACTCGCCGACCGTGCCGGAGCGCGACTGGAGCTGGCCGGCATCGCGGTCCGCAACCCCGACGCCCCGCGTGACGTCGATCTGCCGCGCGACCTGTTCACGACGGATGCCGAGGACCTGATCCTGGGCAGCGACATCGTCATCGAGCTCATGGGCGGCATCGAACCGGCACGCACGCAGCTGCTGCAGGCACTGAACTCCGGTGCCGACGTCGTCACCGCGAACAAGGCGCTGCTCGCAACGCACGGTCCTGAGCTGTTCGAAGCGGCCGACCAGGTCGGCGCCTCGGTGTACTACGAGGCGGCGGCGGCAGGCGCCATCCCGATCATCCGTCCGCTGCGCGATTCGCTCGCCGGCGACCGCGTGGTGCGGATCATGGGGATCGTCAACGGCACCACGAACTACATCCTGGACCGCATGGACACCGAAGGCGCCGACTTCGACGCCGTGCTGGCCGATGCGCAGCGCCTGGGGTACGCCGAGGCCGACCCGACGGCGGACGTCGAGGGCTACGACGCCGCGCAGAAGGCGGCGATCCTCGCGAGCCTCGCCTTCCACACCACGGTTCCTCTGGACGCGGTGCACCGCGAAGGCATCACCGGGGTCACGGCGGGAATGATCCAGCAGGCGCGCGAGGCCGGTTACGTCATCAAGCTCCTCGCCGTATGCGAACGCGTCACGGTCGACGAGGCCGAGTCCATCTCGGTGCGCGTGTACCCGGCACTCGTCTCCCGCAGCCATCCGCTCGCGTCCGTGCACGGAGCCAACAACGCCGTGTTCGTCGAGGCGGAAGCCGCTGGTCCGCTCATGTTCTACGGCGCGGGGGCCGGCGGAGTGCAGACCGCTTCCGCCGTTCTCGGCGACGTCGTGTCGGCCGCGCGCCGGCACATCGCCGGCGGTGTCGGCGTCGGCGAATCCACCAGGGCGGGACTCCCGATCGTCCCGATCGCCCACGTCACGACGCGCTATCAGATCACGCTCGAGGTCGAGGATCAGCCCGGAGTCCTGGCACGGATCGCCGGGATCCTCAGCGAGGGCGGCGTCTCGGTGGCGACGGTCGTGCAGACCGTCGATGACGAGGACGCAGGAACGGCCCGGCTCGTGATCGGCACGCACCGGGCGACCGAGGGCGCCCTGAGCGCGACCGTCGAACAGCTGGCCGCCAGTGAGGTCGTGGATCGCGTCGTCGCCGTGCTCCGCGTCGAGGGGGAGTGAGATGACGTCGATCGTCGTCCGCGTGCCCGCCACCAGTGCGAACCTCGGACCCGGATTCGACACGCTGGGCCTCGCGCTCAGCGTGTACGACGAGCTCGAGATCACCGTCCTCGACGACGACCGCCTCGAGATCCAGGTCGCCGGCACCGGGGCGGATGAGATCGCACGCGACGAGTCGAACCTCGTGTACCGCTCGATCGCGCATGTGTACGCGGATGCCGGTCGAGAGGTCCCGGGTCTGCGCATCGTCGCACGCAACGGTGTCCCGCACGGCCGAGGCCTGGGTTCCTCCGGCGCGGCGGTCGCCGCCGGCGTCCTCGCGGCCGCCGGCCTGCTCGCGCGGGCTGTGTCCCTCGACGAGGACGCCCTGCTGCGCCTGGCCACCGAACTCGAGGGACATCCGGACAACGTGGCGCCCGCGCTGTTCGGCGGGCTGACGATCGCGTGGACGGGACAGGACGGGCCGCGCCACAAGAAGCTGCTCGTGCACCGCGGCGTCGCGCCGCTCGTGCTCGTCCCGGAGCACACGATGTCGACGACTCTGGCGCGGTCGCTCCAGCCCGCGCAGGTCCCGCGCGAGGACGCCGTGTTCAATGTGTCGCGGTCAGCGCTGCTGATCGCGGCGCTGACGCAGAGCCCCGAGCTGCTGCTCGACGCCACGGCGGATCGGCTGCATCAGGACTACCGCGCCGAGGCGATGCCCGAGACGTACGCGCTCGTACAGGCGCTGCGGAAGGAAGGCTTCGCCGCCGTCGTCTCGGGGGCCGGCCCGAGCGTCCTGGTGCTCTGCGACGGCCCCGGCCGACGGCGCGAGGCCGTCGAGGTGGCGATGAGGGCCGCCGACACCCCGTGGGAGTCCCTCATGCCGGCCGTCGATGTGCGGGGTGGTACAGTAAAGGAACGAGCGGAGGGGTCCGCGTAGTTTCGTGAATCTGGCCCCCATCGCAATCTGCGAATTCCGTACGTCACATCCAGAGCCTTCATCGCTCTGGCCTCCGCGCGCCACGCGCCCGTGCGTACGAACGTGCATGGCACCCGTCGTGCACGAATGACGCTCACATCCCACGACATATAAGGGAGTACTCGTGGAGAACTTCTCCGAGACCCAGAACGACCAGCCCGCAGCGGCAGCCCCTGCCGCCGAGGCTCCTGCCGCCGACACGACCGCGGAGACCGCGGCGCCGGCGCGCAAGCGCGCTCCTCGCCGCGCGACCAGTGCCACCGCGGCCGCCAAGGCGGCGGCCGAGAGCGCCGCCGAGGCGCCTGCGGCGTCCGAGCCGGCGGCGTCCGACGCCCCGGCCGAGCCGGCCCCCAAGACCCCGCGCCGCAGCCGCGCCAAGAAGGCGGATGCCGCGGCCTCCGAGGCTCCGGCCTCCGACGCGCCTTCTGCTGACGCCCCTGCCGCCGCCGAGGCTCCGGCAGGCGACGGCGAGCCCGCGGCGGCCCCCAAGGGCCGCAAGCGCCCTGCGAAGAAGAAGGCGGACGCCGAGACGACCGACGACGCCGCCGAGGCGAAGCCCGCGGAGAAGGCTGAGGCGAAGGCCGAGAAGGCCGACGCGAAGAAGGACGACGCGAAGGACGCGGCCAAGGGCGACGCAGCTGCGGCATCCACCGACGAGTCCGCGAAGCAGAGCGCCTCCGACGCCGAATCCGGCGCCGAGTCGGGCGAGGAGGGCTCGGGCCGCAGCCGGAGCCGCAGCCGGAGCCGCAACCGCGGACGCGGTGGGAACGGTCAGAACGGCAACGGCCAGGAGCAGCAGTCCTCGTCGGCGGACGAGGAGCAGTCCTCCGGACGCAACCGCCAGCGCAACAAGCGCCGCGGCGGTGGCAACCAGACCGCCGACGAGTTCGAGACCGAGATCGGCGAGGACGACGTCCTGATCCCGATCGCCGGCATCCTGGACGTGCTCGACAACTACGCGTTCGTGCGCACCTCCGGCTACCTGGCCGGAGCCAGCGACGTCTACGTGTCGCTCGGGCAGGTCAAGAAGTACAACCTGCGCAAGGGCGACGCCGTCGTCGGTGCCATCAAGCAGCCGCGCGAGGGCGAGCAGCAGGGACGCCAGAAGTACAACGCGCTCGTGAAGGTCGACTCGATCAACGGCCTGTCCGTCGAGGATGCCGCCGCTCGTGTCGAGTTCGGCAAGCTGACGCCGCTGTACCCGCAGGAGCGCCTGCGCCTGGAGACCGCGCCCGAGAAGCTGACGCAGCGCATCATCGACCTGGTCGCCCCGATCGGGAAGGGTCAGCGCGGTCTCATCGTCGCGCCCCCGAAGGCGGGCAAGACCATCGTGCTGCAGCAGATCGCGAACGCGATCGCGCAGAACAACCCCGAGGTGCACCTCATGGTCGTGCTCGTGGACGAGCGCCCCGAAGAGGTCACCGACATGCAGCGTTCGGTGAAGGGCGAGGTCATCGCCTCGACCTTCGATCGCCCCGCGGAGGACCACACCACCGTCGCCGAGCTCGCCATCGAGCGTGCCAAGCGGCTGGTGGAGCTGGGCCGCGACGTCGTCGTTCTGCTCGACTCGATCACGCGTCTCGGCCGTGCCTACAACATCTCCGCCCCGGCATCCGGCCGCGTGCTCACCGGCGGTGTCGACGCCTCGGCGCTGTACCCGCCCAAGCGCTTCTTCGGCGCCGCGCGCAACATCGAGAACGGCGGATCGCTCACGATCCTGGCCACGGCGCTCGTCGAGACCGGTTCGAAGATGGACGAGGTCATCTTCGAGGAGTTCAAGGGCACCGGCAACAGCGAGCTGCGCCTGTCGCGCGCGCTGGCCGACAAGCGCATCTTCCCGGCGGTGGACGTCAACGCGTCCAGCACGCGTCGCGAGGAGATGCTGCTCAGCCCCGACGAGGTCAAGATCACCTGGAAGCTGCGTCGCGCCCTCGCGGGACTCGACACCCAGCAGGCCCTCGAGGTCGTGCTCGGCAAGCTCAAGGAGACCCACTCCAACGTCGAGTTCCTCGTCCAGATGCAGAAGTCGATCCCGGCCCCCGCGACCGGCTCCAGCCACGGGCACGAGAACAACATCCGCTGAACCGTGTTCGAGTCCGTCCAGGCGCTCATCGACGAACACCGCCGGGTCCAGGAGGAGCTCTCCGACCCGGCGGTGCACGCCGATGCCGCCCGCGCCAAGCGCGTGAACCGGCGCTACGCCGAGCTGTCCAAGATCGTGGCCGCTCACGAGGCGTGGCTCGCGGCATCCGAGGACCTGGAGGCGGCACGCGAGCTCGCCCGTGAGGACGAGGCCTTCGCGGCGGAGATCCCCGAGCTGGAAGCCGGCGTCGAGCAGGCGCAGGAGAAACTGCGACGACTGCTGATCCCGCGCGACCCGGATGACGCCCGCGACGTGATCATGGAGATCAAGGCGGGGGAGGGCGGTGCGGAGAGCGCGCTGTTCGCCGCCGACCTGCTGCGGATGTACATGCAGTACGCGGCATCCAAGGGCTGGAAGACCGAGCTGCTGGAGCGCAACGAGTCCGATCTCGGCGGTTACAAGGACGTCCAGGTCGCGATCAAGGGCGCATCGACCGATCCGGCGCAGGGAGTGTGGGCGCATCTGAAGTACGAGGGCGGCGTGCACCGCGTGCAGCGGGTGCCGGCGACCGAGTCGCAGGGGCGCATCCACACCTCGACGACGGGGGTGCTCGTCTTCCCCGAGGTCGACGAGCCGGACGAGATCGAGATCAACCAGAACGATCTGAAGATCGACGTGTTCCGCTCGTCGGGACCCGGCGGGCAGTCGGTGAACACGACGGACTCCGCCGTGCGCATCACGCACATCCCGACCGGGATCGTCGTGTCGATGCAGAACGAGAAGTCGCAGCTGCAGAACCGGGAGGCCGGCATGCGCGTGCTGCGCGCACGCCTGCTCGCCAAGCAGCAGGAGGAACTGGATGCCGCGGCCTCCGACGCCCGGCGTTCGCAGATCCGCGGGATGGACCGCTCCGAGCGGATCCGGACCTACAACTTCCCGGAGAACCGGATCGCGGATCACCGCACCGGCTTCAAGGCGTACAACCTGGACCAGGTGATGGACGGCGCGCTGGATCCCCTCATCGAGAGCGCGATCCACGCCGACGAGGAGGCGCGCCTCGCCGCCGTCGGCCGCGAGTCCTGACCGGCGGTCAGATCGAGCCTTGACCGGCGGCCGCTGCGCGCCCGCCTCAAGCCCGTCTATATGGCGCAAATGCTCGGTTCGCACGGCGTGTCGCGTGCATTTGCGCCACATTGACGGGGGTTGTGGAGAAGCCGAGCGAGCCGGAGGCGAGATCGGGCATGGTGGCGGCATGCTGCGGCCTCTTCCTGACGGACTACCGGACGTGTTCCGGGTGCGCGACGCCCGGGACCAGGGGGTCGGGCGGCGCCGATTGGATGCTCCCGACCTGGCGGCACCTTTCCGGGGCGTCCGGTTGGACGTCCGTGCGAGCCTGCAGGATCCCTCGTCGGAGGATCCCTGGGAGCGACGGCGTGACGCGCATCTGCGCCTCCTGCGCGCATACCTTCCCGTCCTGCCGGATGACGCCTACTTCTGCGGACCAAGTGCGGCGGTCGTGTGGGGGATTCCGTTGCCTCCGTGGGGTTGGCCGGATGAGCTGCACGTCGGTGTCCATCGGCCTCCGCGCGCGCCGCGCCGTCCCGGTGTCGTCGGGCATCAGCACACGCGCGGTTTCGTCAGGACGGTCGAACACGACGGACTGCCGGTGACGGACGCGGCGAGCACCTGGGCCTCGCTCGGAGGTGCGCTGGGGCTCGACGACCTCGTCGCCGCGGCCGACCGGGTCCTTCGCGTGCCGCGGCATCCCGGCGGGTTCGCGGAGGTGACGGAGGAGGCGCTCGCGACGCGCGACGAGCTCGAGCTCCTCGCGCGGCGCAAGGGTCGCCCCGGAGCCCCGCGGCTACGGCGCGCGCTGCAGCTGGCGCGCACGGGCGCATCGTCCCCGCCGGAGACGCACGTGCGGCTGATCCTCTGTCGCGCGGGACTTCCGGAGCCGGTCCTCGACCACGACGTGTACGACGATAACGGCCGCTTCCTGGGATGCAGCGAGTTGGCGTACCCGGACCTCAAGGTCGCGATGGAATATGAGAGCGATGGCCATCTGAGCCGTCATCAGCTCCAGCGGGACATCGACAAGTACCAGGCGTACGCCGAGGCGGACTGGTACCCCGTCCGTCTGACGTCTGACCATGTCTACCGGAACCCTCGGGAGACGGTGCGTCGCGTACGTGAGGCGCGTGCCGCGGCATCCGCCCGCGGTCACCGCCCGTGAGCGCCCGTCTATATGGCGCAAACGCACGCGACACGCCGAGCAGGGGCGTGCACTGGCGCCATATAGACGGGCGTTACGCCGCCCCGGCGGTCAGATCGAGTAGTCGGGAGCGGTCAGCAGCGCGCGCGTGTCGTCGTGCGGCTTGCGGGTGCGCGCCTTGGCCGGCACGCCGACCAGCACGCTGTCGGCCGGTGCGTCCTTCGTGACGACGGCGTTCGCGCCGATGACCGAGCGCGCGCCGACCGTGATCGGACCGAGGATCTTGGCGCCCGCGCCGACCGCGACGCCGTCGCCGAGGGTGGGATGCCGTTTGCCGGCGTCGCGCGTGCGGCCGCCCAGCGTCACGCCGTGGTAGATCATGACGTCGTCGCCGATCTCGGCGGTCTCTCCGATGACGACACCCATGCCGTGATCGATGAAGAAGCGGCGCCCGATGCGCGCTCCGGGATGGATCTCGATTCCGGTCAGCCAGCGCGCGAGCTGCGAGCCGAGCCGCGCGGGGAAGCGCAGCCCGCGCCGCCAGAGGGCGTGGTTGACCCGGTGCGCCCAGACGGCGTGCAGCCCGGGGTAGAGGATCGCGATCTCCAGGCCGCCGCGGGCGGCGGGATCACGAAGCCGGGCGGACGCGACGTCCTCGCGCATCCGCCCGACCCAGTGCATGCCGGGGATCGGCATCAGTCTTCGCGCAGGTCCTCGAACAGCGCGGTGGACAGGTAGCGCTCACCGGTGTCCGGAGCGACGACGACGATCGTCTTGCCCGCGCTCTCCGGGCGGGCTGCCACCTTGAGCGCCTGGGCGACCGCGGCGCCGCTGGAGATGCCCACCAGCAGGCCTTCCTTCGCGGCGAGAGCACGGGCGGTCGCGATCGACTCGTCGAACTCGGCCGTGATGACCTCGTCGATGACCTCGCGGTCGAGCACGTCGGGGACGAAGTTCGGTCCGATGCCCTGGATCTTCGCTGGGCCGACGCGGCCCTCGGAAAGCAGCGGAGAGTCCTTGGGTTCGACCGCGATGACCTTCACCTCGGGCTTCGCGGCCTTGAGCGCCTGTCCGGTGCCGGTGACCGTGCCGCCCGTGCCGACGCCGGCGACGAAGACGTCGACGGCGCCGTCGGTGTCGCGGAGGATCTCCTGCGCGGTGGTCTCGCGGTGGATCTGCGGGTTCGCGGCGTTCTCGAACTGCCGGGCCCAGACCGCGCCGGGGGTCTTCTCGATGATCTCCTTGAGCGTCTCGATCGCGCCGCTCATGCCCTTGGTCGGGTCGCTCAGTACGAGCTCGGCACCGAACGCCTTGAGCAGGACACGGCGCTCCTTGGACATCGACGCGGGCATCGTGAGGATCACGCGGTAGCCGCGCGCGGCACCCACCATGGCCAACGCGATGCCGGTGTTGCCGCTCGTGGCCTCGACGATCGTGCCGCCCGGCTTGAGCTCGCCGGACGCCTCGGCCGCGTTCACGATCGCGATGCCGATGCGGTCCTTGACGCTGGAGGCGGGGTTGAAGGCCTCGACCTTGACGAGGACGGTGGCGTCCAGGCCCTCGGTGAGACGGTTCAGCTTGACCAGCGGCGTGTTGCCGAAGGCTGTTGTGATGTCGGAGTGGATGCCGGGCATGAAGACGCCTTTCCTGAGCGGGTGACTGCCGACAGCCTAGGGGAGCGGTCTGTGGTGGGGACATATGTGACGGACCGTTGCGCTCTACGCTGGAGGGATGCCCGTCTCGATCGCCGCGCTCCTGCGCTCCGTCGCCCAGCAGCTCGCCGACGCGGGCGTGCCCGACCCCCTCGTGGACGCCGAGCTCCTGCTCGGGCATGTCGCCGGTCTCGGACGCGGAGCCGTGCAGGCGGCCGCCGTACGCGGCGACGATCTCGCGGAGGAGGACGCAGACCGTCTGCGCGCGCTCGTGGAGAGGCGTGCGGCGCGCGAGCCGCTGCAGCACCTGACCGGCACGGCGCCGTTCCGGCACCTCGAGCTCGCGGTCGGACCGGGCGTCTTCGTCCCGAGGCCGGAGACCGAGCAGGTCGCCCAGTTCGCCATCGACGCGCTCATGAACGCCCCGGATGCCGAGCCCATCGGCGTCGACCTCGGCACAGGATCCGGAGCCATCGCCCTGGCGATGGCGACCGAGGTCCCGCACGCCCGGATCTTCGCGGCCGAGCTCTCTGCGGACGCCCACGCGTGGGCCGCACGCAACACCGAGGCCGCCGCCAACCTGACGCTCGTCCACGCGGATCTCGCGGAGGCCTTCCGGGAGCTGGACGGCCGCGTCGCGGTCGTCATCTCGAATCCGCCCTACGTGCCGGACGATGCGATCCCGCGCGACCCCGAGGTCCGGCTGTTCGATCCGTCCACGGCGCTCTACGGGGGACCGGACGGGCTCGACGTCGTGCGCGTGCTCAGCCGTCGTGCACTCGCGCTGCTGCGGCCGGGGGGACTCCTGGTGATCGAGCACGGCGAGCTGCAGGGGGCGGAGGTCCGCGCGCTGCTGACCGCCGACGGCTGGCGAGCCGCGGCCACGCACCCCGACCTCACCCACCGGGACAGGGCCACCACGGCGCTGCGCCCCTGACCCGTTCCGCTTCTCCCCGACGTCTCCGCGTAGAATCGATCCGTCATGTCCCCCGTCTTCGACTGCCGCGATGAGGAGCAGCTGCTCGCCGGCATGCGCCGTGCCCGCCAGGCCATCGGCCGCGGCGAGCTCATCGTCATCCCCACCGACACCGTCTACGGCGTCGCCGCCGACGCGTTCTCGCCGGCTGCCGTCCAGCGCCTCCTCGACGCGAAGGGGCGCGGTCGCGACCAGCCGCCTCCCGTGCTCGTCTCGGGTCCCGCAACGCTCAGCGCTCTCGCGGAGTCGGTGCCCGAACCCGTCCAGCGCCTCGTCGACGCGTTCTGGCCCGGCGGCCTCACGATCGTGCTCCCCGCGCAGCGCTCGCTCTCCTGGGACCTCGGCGAGACCCAGGGCACGGTCGCGGTGCGGATGCCCGACAGCCGAGTCGCCCTCGAACTGCTGGAGGAGACCGGTCCGCTGGCGGTGTCCAGCGCGAACCTCACCGGCAAGGACGCCGCCATCACGGCATCCGACGCTCTGGACATGCTCGGCGACAGCGTCGCGGTGTACCTCGACACGGGCATCAGCCGGGACGGCATCGCCTCGACGATCGTCGACGCCACCTCGCTCGTCCCGCGCGGCGACGACGCTCCCGCGCCGGTCGTCCGCATCCTCCGCGAAGGCGCGATCACCCGCGAGCAGCTCGAGGACGTGCTCGGCGATCTTCTCGAACCCGCCGTGCAGCCCGGCGACGTCCTGACGGACGACGGCTCGGACGGCACGGCGTGAAGCAGTACCTGTTCACGATCATCCTGACCGCGACCGTCACCTTCGCGCTCTCCTGGGTGGTCTGGCAGCTGAGCCTGCGGTTCAAGCTGTATCCGGGGATCCGCGAGCGCGATGTGCACACCACGCCGACGCCGCGTCTCGGCGGGGTCGCGATCTTCCTCGGCATCGCCACGGCGGTCGGCGTCTCCGCCGCCAATCCGTTCTTCGAGACGCTGTGGATCCCGCCGCAGACGATGTGGTCCGTGCTGTGCGCGGCGCTGCTGATCGCGGTGATCGGCGTCATCGACGACCTCATCGACCTGGACTGGATGATCAAGCTCGGAGCGCAGTTCCTGGCGGCCGGGATCATCACGGTGTGGGGAGGGATGCAGATCCTCTCGCTGCCGTTCGGCGAGATGATCCTGTTCTCGAGCTGGGTGAGCATCGCCGTCACGATGTTCGCGATCGTCGTGGTGATGAACGCGGTCAACTTCATCGACGGCCTGGACGGGCTCGTCGCCGGGGTGTGCCTGATCGCGAACAGCGTGTTCTTCGCCTACTCCTACATCGTGTCGCGGGACATCGGGGCGACCACGTACTTCAACCTGTCCACGTTCCTCGCCGCCGTGCTCATCGGCGCGTGCCTGGGGTTCCTGCCCTGGAACTGGAGCCCGGCGAAGCTGTTCATGGGCGACTCAGGCGCGCTCGTGATGGGACTGCTGATGGCGACCTCCACCGTGGTGCTCACGGGGCAGTGGCCGGCGTCGGCGCTCGATCCGGAGCAGTTCGGCCGTTCACAGCTGCTCGGTGCGTTCATCCCGATCCTGCTGCCGATCGCCGTCGTGATGCTGCCGCTGCTGGATTTCGGCCTCGCCGTGTTCCGGCGCATGCGCGCGGGGAAGTCCCCGTTCTCGCCGGACCGCAAGCACCTCCACCACCGCATGCTCGACCTCGGCCACCGCGATCGCGACGCCGTGCTGATCTTCTACGCGTGGACGGCCGTCATCTCGCTCGCGCTGCTGCTGATGTACATCGGCGCGCGCGAGGACTGGATCGGGCAGTATCTCATCGGCGTCGCTTTCGGCGCCGTCGGCGTCGCCGCCTGCCTGGTCGTCACCCTCATGCCCTCACCGCGCCGCACGGCTCCGGCCGCGGCGTCGCCGCCCGCAGCGGCAACCGCACCCGAAACCCTGGAGCCCTGATGAGCCCGAGCCCCGTGTCCAGCACCCCGATCCTGCGCCGCACCCTGATCTGGTCGGCGATCGCCGCCGCCGTCCTCGCGGTCGTCGCGGGCGGCATCGGCTTCGCCGTGGCGGGGGGAGAGGGGCTCGCGAGCGGGCTGCTCGGCGTGCTGCTCGCCGTCGTCTTCCTGGGGATCACGGGCCTGAGCATCCTGATCGCCAACCGCTGGTACGGGGACCCGCTGTACGTGCAGTTCTTCTTCGCGATCGTGCTCGGCGGATGGCTGCTGAAGCTCGGCATCTTCGTCGTGATCATGATCGTGCTGGCGGGGCAGCCATGGATCCAGCCGATGGTGTTCTTCCTGTCGATCGTCGCCGGCGTGGCCATGTCGCTGATCATCGACGTCGTCGTGCTCACCCGCATGCGGCTGCCGAACGTCAGCGACGTGCAGCTGCCGACCGAGAACCCCGAGGACCTGCCGCCGGAGGCGGGCGAGGGCGAGGCCGGCCCGAACTTGCGAAAGTCCTGATTCTGATAGTGTTGACCTGTGCCCCGCTCGTGTCCCGCGAGCGCTTGCGCCGTCACGCATCACCGACCATCGTCGCCCCGGTCCTGAACCGGTGCCCCGAAGCTGGAGCCCGCGCTGTCTAATCTTGCTGCGACCCTGATTCCCCGCCTGGCCGCCGATGGCGAGTTCCACGGCCCTTCGATGGACGAGTTCTTCCCGGAGATCCTGTTCAACGTCTTCGGCGTCGTCCCGATCCACCGCATCCACGTGATCCAGGCGCTCTCCGTGATCGCCGTCGTGCTGATCCTCTGGCTCGGCACGCGCCGGATGACGGTCGTCCCCGGTCGCTTCCAGAGCGTCGTGGAGATGGGCCTCGGCTTCGTCCGCAACGGCATCGCCCACGACCTGCTCGGTCGCAAGGACGGCGACCGCTTCCTGCCGATCCTCACGACGATGTTCTTCATGATCCTGTTCATGAACATCACCGGCATCATCCCGTTCCTGAACATGCCGGGTACCGCGATCATCGCTCTGCCGTTGACGCTGGCCGTGATCAGCTATGTCACGTTCATCTACGCCGGCATCAAGAAGAGCCCGAAGAACTTCTTCAAGAACGCCCTCTTCCCCTCCGGTGTTCCGTGGCCGGTCTACTTCATCGTCACCCCGATCGAGTTCATCTCGACCTTCATCATCCGTCCCGTCACGCTGACGCTGCGACTCATGATGAACCTCGTCGTCGGGCACATGATCCTCGTGCTCTGCTTCGCGGCGACGCACTTCTTCTTCTTCACTGCAGGTGGCGGCTGGGCACTCCTCGGCGTCGGAACCCTCGCCTTCGGCGGTGCGTTCACCGTCTTCGAGATGCTGGTCGTCGTCCTGCAGGCCTACGTCTTCACTGTCCTCACCGCGGTCTACATCCAGCTCGCGGTCGCAGAAGAGCACTGAGCGGGTCGGCAACTGCCGTCCCACCCAACGAAAGGAAAAACCCGTGGACGCAACTACGGTTCTCGCTGAAATCAACGGCCACCTCGCGGCGGTCGGCTACGGCCTCGCAGCCATCGGTCCCGCCATCGGTGTGGGCATCGTCGTCGGCAAGACGATCGAGGGCGTCGCCCGTCAGCCCGAGCTGGCCGGTCGCCTGCAGGTTCTCATGTGGATCGGTATCGCCTTCACCGAGGCGCTTGCGTTCGTCGGCATCGCCGTCGGATTCATCCCCTTCCCGTAATCCGCACCGACTTCTGAAGGAGACAGGATGCTGAACGCTCTTGTCACGAACCTCGCGGCGGAGGAGACACCCAATCCGCTGATCCCCGCGTGGTACGACATCATCTGGTCGGCCCTGTGGTTCGTCGTCATCCTCGTCGTGGTGTGGAAGGTCGCCCTCCCGCGCTTCACGAAGGTGCTCGACGAGCGCTCCGCAGCCATCGAGGGCAACATCGCCAAGGCGGATGAGGCCCAGAAGCAGGCCGAGGCCGCGCTGGAGGAGTACACCCGCCAGCTCGCCGAGGCGCGCACCGAGGCCGGTGAGATCCGCGAGGCCGCCCGCGAGGACGGCAAGAAGATCGTCACCGAGGCCAAGGAGACCGCTTCGGCTGAGGCCGCGCGTCTGACCGCGGCCGCGCACACGCAGATCGAGGCCGAGCGCCAGGCCGCTCTCGTCTCGCTGCGGTCCGAGGTCGGCACGCTCGCCCTCGACCTCGCCGGTGGCGTGGTCGGCGAGACGCTCTCCGACGACGCCCGCGCGACGGCCGTGGTGGACCGGTTCCTGGCGGATCTCGAGGCATCCGAGGCGGCCAAGTAATGGGAAGCGCGACCACTCAGGCTCTGTCGGCGACGACGGCGGCTCTCTCGCAGGCCAAGGGCGTGACCCTCGGCACGGCGGAGGAGCTGTTCGCCGCCGCGCGGCTGGTGGGCGGTTCGCCCCAGCTGAGCGGCGCGCTCGCAGATCCCTCTGCCACCGCCGAGGCACGCGAGAAGGTCGTCCGTACGGTGTTCGCCGGTCTCTCGGCGAGCGCGCAGGACGTTCTCGTCGCGGTCGCGGCGCAGCGCTGGTCGGACTCCTCGGACCTGATCGACGGCATCGAGGAGCTCGCCATCCGCGCGGTGGCGATCGCCAAGCCGAAGGACGACATCGAGGGGGAGCTGTTCGGGTTCCTCCGCGTCGTCGCCGGCAACCCCGAACTGGAGCTCGCCCTGGGCAGCCGCCTGGGCGACTCCGCGGCCAAGGGCGATCTCGTCGAGAAGGTCATCAGCGGCGCCGCCGGCGCCCCGACCACGCTGATCGTCTCGTCGCTCGTGCGCCAGCCGCGCGAGCGCCGGGTGCGCCAGATGCTGAACCGCGCCATCCGCATCGTCGCTGCGCAGCGCGGCCTCATCGTCGCGACCGTCCACACGGCCGCGGCGCTGAGCGACGCGCAGCGCACCCGCCTCGTCGACACGCTGTCGCGTCGCTACGGCGGACAGGTGACGCTCAGCGAGGTCATCGACCCCCATGTCGTCGGAGGCCTGCGCGTGCAGGTGGCCGATGACGTCATCGACGGCAGCATCTCCGCGCGGCTCGCCGATCTTCGACAGAAGCTCGCGGGCTAACACGACTTCGCGCGGGGAACCGCGCACCCAGATACAAAGGGAAGACAATGGCAGAACTATCGATCAGCCCCGACGTCATCCGTGACGCGCTGAAGGACTTCGCCGCCGCGTACGAGCCGACCGCCGCCGCGGCCACCGAGGTCGGCACGGTCATCGACGCCGCAGACGGCATCGCGCACGTCGAGGGACTGCCGGGCGTCATGGCCAACGAGCTCGTCACCTTCGCGGACGGCACCAAGGGCCTGGCTCTGAACCTCGACGAGCACGAGATCGGCGTCGTCGTCCTCGGCGACTTCACCGGCATCGAGGCCGGCCAGGAGGTCACCCGCACGGGTGAGGTCCTGTCCGTCCCCGTCGGGGACGCGTTCCTCGGCCGTGTCGTCGACCCGCTCGGCAACCCGATCGACGGCCTCGGCACGATCGCCGCAGAGGGTCGTCGCGAGCTCGAGCTGCAGGCGCCGGGCGTCATGCAGCGCAAGAGCGTGCACGAGCCGCTGCAGACCGGCATCAAGGCCATCGACGCGATGATCCCGGTCGGCCGCGGCCAGCGCCAGCTCATCATCGGCGACCGCCAGACCGGCAAGACGGCCATCGCGATCGACACGATCATCAACCAGAAGGCCAACTGGGAGTCCGGCGACCCGACCAAGCAGGTGCGCTGCATCTACGTCGCCATCGGTCAGAAGGGCTCCACGATCGCCTCCGTGAAGGGCGCGCTCGAGGACGCTGGCGCGATGGAGTACACCACCATCGTCGCGGCCCCCGCCTCCGACCCGGCCGGTTTCAAGTACATCGCCCCCTACACCGGTTCGGCGATCGGCCAGCACTGGATGTACGGCGGCAAGCACGTCCTCATCATCTTCGACGACCTGTCGAAGCAGGCCGAGGCCTACCGCGCTGTCTCCCTCCTGCTGCGTCGCCCGCCGGGGCGCGAGGCCTACCCGGGTGACGTCTTCTACCTGCACTCGCGCCTGCTGGAGCGGTGCGCGAAGCTCTCCGACGAGCTCGGCGCGGGTTCGATGACGGGTCTTCCCATCATCGAGACCAAGGCGAACGACGTCTCGGCGTACATCCCGACCAACGTCATCTCGATCACCGACGGGCAGATCTTCCTGCAGTCCGACCTCTTCAACGCCAACCAGCGTCCCGCGGTCGACGTGGGCATCTCGGTCTCGCGAGTCGGTGGTGACGCTCAGGTCAAGTCCATCAAGAAGGTCTCCGGAACCCTGAAGCTGGAGCTCGCGCAGTACCGCTCGCTCGAGGCGTTCGCGATGTTCGCCAGCGACCTCGACGCGGCATCGCGTCGTCAGCTCGCCCGTGGTGCGCGTCTGACCGAGCTGCTCAAGCAGCCGCAGTACTCGCCGTACCCGGTCGAGGACCAGGTCGTCTCGATCTGGGCCGGCACCAACGGCAAGCTCGACACCATCGAGGTCTCCGACGTGCTGCGCTTCGAGCGCGAGCTGCTCGACCACCTGCGTCGCAACACGAAGGTGCTCGACACTCTGCGCGAGACCAACGTGCTGGACGACGAGACGGTCGCTGAGCTCGACAAGGTCACCGACGCGTTCATCCTGGAGTTCCAGGGCGGCAAGGGGCAGTCGATCGGCGCTCCCGGCCACGAGGAGCACGCTGCGGCCGCGGCCGAGGACGTCAACCAGGAGAAGATCGTCAAGGGTCGTCGCGCGTAACGCGCGGGGTACGCAGTTATGGGCGCTCAACTCAGGGTCTACAAGCAGAAGATCTCTTCTGCTCAGACGACCAAGAAGATCACGAAGGCGATGGAGCTCATCGCGGCTTCGCGCATTCAGAAGGCGATGGCGCGCGTGCGCGCGTCCTCTCCCTTCGCGCGTGCCGTGACCAGGGCCGTGTCCGCCGTCGCGACGTACTCGAACGTCGACCACCCGCTGACTCGCGAGCCCGAGACGATCACCCGTTCCGCGGTGGTGATCTTCTCGTCGGACCGCGGTCTCGCCGGTGCGTTCAACTCCCAGATCCTGCGCGAGGCGCTGGAGCTGGCCGAGCTGATCCGCGCCGAGGGCAGCGAGCCGGTGTTCTACCTCGTCGGCCGCAAGGCGGTCGGGTACTTCCAGTTCCGGGGCATCGAGTCCGCGGCCGAGTGGACGGGTGACACCGACACCCCGCAGTTCTCGACGGCGGAGGAGATCTCCGCGACTCTGCTCGAGGCGTTCTCCCGCGGCGGTGCCGGCGGCGGCGTCGACGAGATCCACCTCGTCTACAACCGCTTCGTCAGCATGATGACGCAGAGCCCGGAGACGGTGCGTCTGCTTCCGCTGGAGATCGCCGAGTCGGACGAGTCGGATGCCGGCCACGCCGTGTATCCGCTCTACGAGTTCGAACCGGATGCCGAGACCGTGCTGGACGCGATCCTGCCGGTGTACATCCAGAGCCGGGTCTTCAACGCCCTGCTGCAGTCGTCGGCCGCCAAGCAGGCCGCGACGCAGAAGGCGATGAAGTCGGCCAGCGACAACGCCGACAAGCTCATCACCGACTACACCCGTCTGCGCAACAATGCGCGTCAGGCGGAGATCACGCAGCAGATCGCGGAGATCGTCGGCGGCGCCGACGCGCTCGCGTCGAGCAAATAGACCATCAAGAAAGAGACGAAGATATGACCCCCACCGCAACAGCCGAGGCTGCGACCGCGGTCGTCGGGCGCGTCGCACGCGTCACGGGCCCGGTCGTCGACATCGAGTTCCCGCACGACTCGATCCCGGACATCTACAACGCCCTCAAGACGACGATCACGATCGGCGAGGAGTCCACCGAGATCACGCTCGAGGTCGCTCAGCACCTCGGCGACGACCTGGTCCGCGCCATCGCGCTCAAGCCGACCGACGGCATCGTCCGCGGCCAGGAGGTGCGCGACACCGGCGAGGCCATCTCGGTCCCCGTCGGCGACGTCACCAAGGGCAAGGTCTTCAACGTGATCGGCGAGGTCCTCAACGCCGAGCCGGGCGAGCAGATCGAGATCACGGAGCGCTGGCCGATCCACCGCCAGGCGCCGAACTTCGACCAGCTCGAGTCGAAGACCACGATGTTCGAGACCGGCATCAAGTCGATCGACCTGCTGACCCCCTACGTGCAGGGTGGGAAGATCGGTCTGTTCGGCGGCGCCGGCGTCGGCAAGACCGTCCTCATCCAGGAGATGATCCAGCGCGTCGCGCAGGACCACGGCGGTGTGTCCGTGTTCGCCGGTGTCGGCGAGCGCACGCGTGAGGGCAACGACCTCATCGGCGAGATGGAGGAGGCGGGCGTCTTCGACAAGACCGCCCTCGTCTTCGGCCAGATGGACGAGCCGCCGGGGACGCGTCTGCGCGTCGCGCTCTCGGCTCTGACGATGGCGGAGTACTTCCGCGACGTGCAGAAGCAGGACGTGCTGCTGTTCATCGACAACATCTTCCGCTTCACGCAGGCCGGTTCCGAGGTCTCCACGCTGCTGGGCCGCATGCCCTCCGCCGTGGGTTACCAGCCGAACCTCGCCGACGAGATGGGCCTCCTGCAGGAGCGCATCACCTCGACGCGCGGCCATTCGATCACCTCGCTGCAGGCGATCTACGTTCCGGCCGACGACTACACCGACCCGGCTCCGGCGACCACCTTCGCGCACCTCGACGCCACGACCGAGCTGTCGCGTGAGATCGCGTCGAAGGGTCTGTACCCGGCCATCGACCCGCTGACCTCGACGTCGCGCATCATGGACCCCCGCTACCTGGGCGAGGACCACTACCGCGTGGCCACCACGGTCAAGCAGATCCTCCAGAAGAACAAGGAACTGCAGGAGATCATCGCGATCCTCGGTGTCGATGAGCTCTCCGAAGAGGACAAGATCGTCGTGTCGCGTGCACGCCGCATCCAGCAGTTCCTCTCGCAGAACACCTACATGGCCAAGAAGTTCACGGGTGTCGAGGGCTCCACGGTTCCGCTCAAGGACACGATCGAGTCCTTCGACGCGATCGCCAAGGGCGACTTCGACCACGTCGCCGAGCAGGCCTTCTTCAACGTCGGCGCGATCAGCGACGTCGAGGAGAAGTGGGCGCAGATCCAGAAGGAGAACGCCTGATCATGGCCCTGAACGTCAGCCTTGTCTCCGCGGACGCGGAGGTCTGGACGGGCGAGGCGAGCCTCGTCGTCGCCAAGACCGTCGAGGGGGAGATCGGCATCATGACCGGTCACGAGCCGGTGCTCGCCATCCTCGCGCAGGGCGAGGTGCGCATCACCCGTGAGGACGGGTCCAAGGTGCTCGCCAACGCGCAGGACGGGTTCCTCTCCATGGAGGGCGACACCCTGACGATCGTGGCGGGCAACGCCGCGCTGATCGCCTGATCCGTTTCGCTCTCGAGGCGTCCGTCACCGGCTGTGCCGGGGCGGGCGCCTCGATGCGTCCGCACCCGGAAGTCCCATGAAGATCCTGCTGCCGCCGTCCGAGACCAAGCGCGCCGGGGGAGCGTCCGGTGCGTTCGACACGCGCCGGCTCGCGCTTCCGGCGCTCGGCCCGCAGCGCGAGGCCGTCATCGACGCGCTCGTCGATCTCTCCGCCGACGAGGATGCCGCGCGCCGCGTCCTCAAGCTGAGCGACCGTCAGGTCGGCGAGATCGAACACAATCGCCTGCTCCGCACTTCGCCGACGATGCCCGCTGTGGACCGCTACACCGGCGTGCTCTTCGACGAGCTGGACGCCGCGACCCTCGGGGCCGAGGCCCGCGCCCATCTGCATGAGCATGTCCTCATCCACTCCGCGCCCTTCGGACCAGTCGCCGCGCTGGATCCGATACCGGTGTACCGGCTCGCGGCCGGCGCATCCCTGCCCGGGGTCGCGCCGCTGCGCCGGCACTGGTCGGAGGCGACGACGCGCGCGCTGGCCGAGGACGACGCGCCGTTCCTGCTGGACCTGCGCAGCGAGGCCTATGCCGCGCTCGGGCCGGTCCCGGCATCCGTGCCGTCCGCGTACGTGCGGGTCGTGGCGGATGAGGGCGGCGTCACGCGGGCCCTGAACCACTTCAACAAGAAGGCCAAGGGCGCCTTCGTGCGCGCGTTCGCCGAGGACCTCGTGTCCGTGCAGACCCCGGCGGACCTCCTGGCATGGGCCGCAGCGCGCGACATCGTGCTCCGCACGACGTCCGATCCCGGCATCTGGGAGCTCGTCGCGCCGGCGTGAACATTGCGCGACATCCCGCGGGACCCGTGCGCGCGGCACACCGGGCGCGCTAGGGTTGTGGGCGCGGCGCGACCGTCGCCATGAACACTGACCCGGAGGGGATCATGGGTAGTTATTACTACGACGATTACAGCGGAGCATGGGCCGCCGCGATCATCGGCACATTCTTCGTGCTGCTGCTGATCTCGATCATCCCGTACGTGCTGTCGTCGATCTTCCTGATGAAGATCTTCGAGAAGGCCGGCGTCCAGGGCAAGTGGCGCGCGTGGGTGCCGATCTACAACACGATGGTGCTGTTCAAGCTCGGCGATCTGTCGCCGTGGCTGATCCTCTACGGCATCGGTGCCGCGATCGCGCTGAGCATCCTGTCGCTGATCCCGATCCTCGGCCTCCTGTTCGCGATCATCTCGTGGGTCCCCGCCGTCGCGCTGGCTGTGCTGTCGGTCCTCGCTGCATGGCGCGTCGGCCTGAAGCTGCAGAAGGACGCCGTCTGGGTCGTCCTGTTCATCTTCCTCGCGCTCGTGTGGGAGGGCATCCTGGCCTTCGACAAGTCGCGCTGGAACCCGAACGTCCCCGGAGCTCCGTGGGCAGGCCAGAAGTTCCTCGCGGATGACACCGTCTGGGCCGGCATCCCCGTCCAGCCGAAGAACCCGCCGGCGACCGCGTACGGCGCGGCTCCGGGCTACGGCGCCCCGCAGGGATACGGTCAGCCCGCTCAGCCGGGTTACGGACAGCCCGGCTACGGCCAGCCCGCTCAGCCCGGATACGGTCAGCCGGCCCAGCCCGGGTACCCGCAGCAGCCGGCTCAGCCGGGCTATGGTCAGCCGGCCCAGCCGGGATACCCGCAGCAGCCCGCGGCACCCGCGGTCCCGCCGACCGGCGCCCCGACGACGCCCCCGGCACCGCCGGCTCCTCCGGCGGCCCCGCCTGCGTCGGCACCGAGCACGCCTCCGGCCCCGAACACGCCGCCGGCCGCGCCGAGCACGCCGCCGCCCGCGACGCCCCCGGCACCGCCGACGACGCCTCCGGCCCCGCCTGCCGCACCGACCGACCCGGACCAGCCGCCGGCCTGATCGACCGCAGTCCGAGAGCCCTCGATTCCGATCGGGGGCTCTCGGCGTATCCGGCATCCGCCCCGCCCGTTACCGGATAGCGTGGAAGCATGGCGTACTCGCAGCATCCCGCGTCCACTACGATGTGTGGAGGTCGTGCGGCCGCCCGGATCGCCGCAGGCACTTCGGAGGAAGCTCGTGGCTGACACGACAGCGAACACGCTCGACGTCGACGACCGCTTCACGCTCAGCTGGGCCGGAGCGACCGACCGCGGTCGTCGGCGCGACACGAACCAGGATGCCTTCCTCGCGGACTACCCGCTCTTCGTCGTCGCGGACGGGATGGGTGGACATGCCGGAGGCGAGATCGCGAGCCAGAGCACGATCGCGCGGCTGAAGAGCGTCGTGGAGTCCGGGAGCGTCGCGGCCGAGTCGATCGAGAGCGCCCTCGCACTCGCCGTGGAGGACATCGCGTCGCATCCCGACACGACCGACGAGGGGACCGGCACGACCCTGACCGGCGTCTTCCTCGACCTCGACGCGGATCCGCCGCGCTGGGTGTCGCTGAACATCGGCGACTCGCGCGTCTATCTCCTCCGCGACGATCAACTGGTCCAGGTCACCACCGACCACTCGGTGGTCCAGGAGCTCATCGCCTCGGGCCGCCTCAGCCCGGAAGAGGCCGAGGGGCATCCCTACAGCAACGTCATCACCCGGGCCGTCGGCGCGAGCGAGCTGTTCGCCCCCGACTATCTGGGCATCGAGCTGAGGGACGGCGACCGTTTCGTGATCTGCTCGGACGGACTCACGAAAGAGCTCACGGACTACGGCATCCAGCACTTCCTGCGCGAGCACGCGGACCCTGCGGCGGCGGTCGACGCCATGATGGAAGCCGCACTGGAGAACGGCGGCAGGGACAACGTCACCCTGATCGTGCTCCAGGTCGCCGAGCACTCGCCCTCCACAGCCGACTGATCCGCAGGACTTCGCCCGCCTCCTGTGGAGAGCGGTCTCCGCCGTGTCCGGACGGTGTTCGCTGGGGGCATGTCGTCCGAACCCATCGCCCTTCCTGCCGCAGTGCAGCCGCCCCGTCGCCCGCCGATCCCCTTCGTCGCGGCTCTCGTGCCGGTCGCCGCGGGGATCGTCCTGTGGACAGTGACCGGATCGGTCCTGTCGTTGTGCTTCGCTCTGCTGGGGCCGCTGATGATCGGCGGATCGCTGCTCGACGGCATCCGGCAGCGTCGACGTGAGCTCAAGCGCCTGACCGTCGCGGCGGAGGACGCGTGGGCTCGCGCCGAGGCCGAGATCACCCAACGTCATCTCGAGGAGGGGGAGCGGCTGTGGCGCCGCCATCCGGATGTCGCGCGCTGCCTGATCGCCGAGCCGCTGCACGACGACCATCCGGTCGACGCCGGCACCGTCGTCGTGATCGGGCGCGGTGAGCGGACCAGCGAGACCCGGGTGACCGGAGGCGACGACGGCCGCGGGCGCGAGCTTCGTCGCCGCGCCGCCACGCTGGTCGACGCCCCCGTCACCGTTCCGCTGGGACGCGGGGTGTGCATCCGCGCCCCGCGTCCGGTGGGCCTCGCGATCGCCAGGGCGCTGCTCGCTCAACTGTGCCTGCGCCACCTGCCGGGCAGGCTCGCCCTCGTCGGACCGCTGCCGGAGGGGTGGGCCTTCGCTCAGGCGCGCTCGTCGCCGCGCGGTGCCTGGCGGGTGAGCATCGGGTTGGACACGCCGGCCGCCGTCGCCGACTCCACGATCCGGGTGTGCGGGCCCGACGACCCGGTCCCGGACGGCATCACGACCGTGATCGACTGCGTGGATCCGTCCGATGCCCTGCTGCGCATCGGCGACCGCACGCAGCGGATCACCGCCGAATGCGTGTCGGCGGCGCAGCTGCAGGCGCTGGCGCTGGCCAGTGCCGATCGCGCGGTCGGGGAAGCAGAGCTTCCGGATCGCGTGAGGTTGTCCGAGCTCGCCGCGGAACCCGGCGGTATTCTGCCTGCGGTGCTCGGTACGGGGGTGGATGCCGCGGGCGCCGTCGACCTGGTCGCCGACGGACCGCACGCCATCGTCACCGGGATGACCGGCGCCGGTAAGAGCGAACTGCTGATCACCTGGGTCGCTTCGCTCGCCCGGACGCACGGCCCGGATCAGGTCGTGTTCGTGCTCGCCGACTTCAAGGGAGGCACCGCCTTCGATCCGCTCGCCGGCCTGCCGCACGTGACGGCCGTGCTGACGGACCTCGACGAGGACAGAGCCCGCCGCGGGGTGGAGAGCCTCACGTCCGAGCTGCGACGCCGGGAGCGTGTCCTCGCGGAGGCCGGCGCCAAGGACATCTCCGGGACCGGCGTGCGGATGCCGCGCCTCGTGATCGTCGTGGACGAGTTCGCGGCACTCGTGCAGGAGCATCCGGATCTGGGCGCGGTGTTCACCGACATCGCCGCGCGCGGCCGCGCTCTCGGGATGCATCTGATCCTCGGCACGCAGCGCGCGGCCGGTGTGATCAGAGACGCCCTGGCGGCCAACTGCCCGTTGCGCATGTCCCTGCGCGTCTCGGATCCCGCGGACAGCCGACTGGTGATCGGATCGGAGGCGGCGGCGGAGCTCGAGGGCGGTTCGCGATCGCGCGGCATCGCGTTCGTGCGCCGGCCGCAGGATGCCGAGGCTGCTCCTCTCCGCGTGGCGCTGACCGGCCCCGAGGACCTGCGAGCGATCGGCGCTCTCTGGTCGCACGCCGAACGACCGTCCGGGCCCTGGCTCCCGGCGCTCCCGACTCGTCTGCCGCTTCTCGAGCTGCCCGGCACGGCCGAGGGGGAGATCGCGATCGGACTCGCCGACGAGCCGCACCGGCAGCGGCAGCCGGTGATCACCCTGCGTCCCGGCCGCGAGCGCGGTCTGGGGGTGATCGGCGGGCCGGGGGCGGGCAAGAGCTCGCTGCTGCGGGTGCTGCGGAGCCAGGAGGCCGGCGCGTTCACGATCCCCGCGGACCCCGAGCACGCGTGGGACGCGCTCGGGGCACTGGAGCGCGGCGAGGAGCCGGCGCGGCTCGTGCTGTGCGACGACCTGGATCGCCTGCTCTCGGCCTATCCGACGGAGTACGCGCTGGCGTTCGCGGAGCGCTTCGAGCAGTTCGTGCGGGCGGCCGAGGAGCGCTGCGTGGTCGTGACGGCGGGGCGCGCATCCGGGGCGACGGCGCGGATCCTGGATGCGCTGTCCGAGAGGCTGCTGCTGCGGCTTCCTACCCGCGGCGATCATCTCGCCGCGGGAGGTGAGTCGGCGACGTTCCGGCGCGACCGGCCACCCGGACGCGGGCATCTCGGCGAGCGCGAGGTGCAGGTCGCGTGGGCCGATCCGGGAATGGAGGCCGCGTCGTCCGCGGGCGCGGCGGCGAGCGCCGAGTCCCGTGCCGGGTGGATCCCGCAACGGCGCCTGGTCGCCGTGATCAGCACGGGCGCCGCCGGCCTGCTCGACGCCCTGCGTGAGGCCTGTCCCGCGTGGCAGGTGGTGCCCGCCGGCCCTGCCGCCGTGCAGTCCGAGGGATCGGCGAACGGCTTGCCCACGCGGGCGGGGGACGACCCTCGCACGAGACCACGGGATGAATCGGGCGCGGAACCCGGGAACGACCTGCGCACCCGGCCTGGGGACGACCCGCGCACCCGGCCCGCCGGCATCCCCAGCGGGCGGGCCGGAGACGCAGGCTGCATCATCGTCGGCGACGCGGAGAGCTGGCAGCGGGACTGGACGCGCTGGCAGCGCGTCCGCGCCGAAGGGGAGATCCTCGTGCTGTCCGAATGCGCGGCCCAGCTGCGCACCCTGGTCGGCGTCCGGGAGCTGCCGCCGTACGCGCGCCCCCACCAGGGGCGCGCGTGGCGGGTGCTGGACGGCGGACCGCCGGAGCGAGTCATCCTGCCGAAAGCCGCTGGCTGAGTCAGAGCAGGTCGGAGACCGGCACCAGCTCCGATCCGTGCGCGGCGGCGACACCCGGGTTCACGACGTGACCGCCGCTGACGTTCAGCCCAGCGGCCAAGGCAGGGTCCGCCGACATGGCCGCACGCCACCCGCCGGCCGCGATGGCGCGCGCGTAGGGCAGCGTGGCGTTCGTGAGCGCCGAAGTCGACGTGTTCGGGACGGCTCCCGGCATGTTCGCGACGCAGTAGAAGACGGTGCCGTGCACGCGGAACGTCGGGTCGTCGTGCGTCGTCGCGTGGGTGTCCTCGAAGCACCCGCCCTGATCGACGGCGATGTCGACGAGCACGCTGCCCGGTCGCATCTGCGCCACCATGGCGCTCGTGACGAGCTTCGGTGCGCGTGCGCCCGGGATGAGCACCGACCCGATCACGAGATCCGAGTCCACGACGGCACGACGCAGATCCAGCGGATTGGAAGCGGCCGTCTTCACGCGGCCGGCGAAGTGATCGTCGAGCATCCGCAACCGGGGGATGTTGGTGTCGAAGATGGTGACATCCGCGCCCATGCCGCTCGCGATGACCGCGGCGTTCGCTCCGGCGACACCGCCGCCGATGACCGTGACACGTGCGGGCCGCGTGCCGGGGACACCGGACATCAGCAGGCCGAGACCGCCTTGAGAGCGCATCAGTGTGTGGGCGCCGACGAGCGGCGCCAGACGACCGGCCACCTCGCTCATCGGAGCCAGCAGTGGGAGCCCGCCTCCGGGCAGCTGCACCGTCTCGTACGCGATCGCCGTCATGCCGGAAGCGACCAGGCGCTCGGTGAGCGGCCGATCGGCAGCGAGGTGCAGATAGGTGAACAGCGCGAGGTCCTCGCGGAAATGACCGTACTCCTCGGCGATGGGCTCCTTGACCTTCATCACGAGCTCGGCCCGCGCCCAGACCTCCGTCGGGTCCTCGACGAGGACGGCTCCGGCCTCGGCGTACTCGGCATCCGGCATCGACGATCCGGCACCGGCACCCGACTGGACCACGACCTCATGACCCGCCTGCACCAGATCGTGCACACCGGACGGGGTCAGTGCGACCCGGTACTCGTTGTTCTTCACCTCGGTGGGGACGCTGATCCTCATCGTGGCTCCTTTCCTCCCCTCCTCATCGAGGGGGTTCACCGCCCCTGGTGGGGGCTCAGACGGCGACGCCGGGGCGGATGACCCCGACATCGCTCCCTCCGCCGGTGACGGCGAGGGGAAGTGCTTCGGCGAGCGACCGGACGTCCGCGTCGGCCAGCGCGCCGGCCCGGGCGAGCAGCGTCGCCGCGACGATCGTGGAAGCGCGCGCCGATCCGTCCAGCATCTTCAGCGCGACCGTGGTCCCGTTCGGGGCGACCATGACCATGACGCCCTCCGCACCGCCCTTGGCGAACACGCCGAGCGTCTCGATCGCGATGGTGTCCGGACGCCCTGGACCTTCGATCGTCCACGGATGCTCGCGCACCGTGCGCACGAGCGTCCCGGCGACCCGGTGCAGGGCGAAGGGGGAGCGGTCCGAGGCCGAGCCGATGCGGTGGATGGCGCGCGCGAGACCTGTGAGCGTCATGGCGTACACGGGAGCACCGCATCCGTCCACCGCGGTGTGCGCGACCTTCTCACCCGTGAGACGCTCGATCACCTCGCGGATGTGCGCCTGCAGCGGATGCGCGGGATCCAGGTACCCCTGCGTCGGCCACCCGGTGGCCACGCACGCGCGCAGCATCGCGGCGTGCTTGCCGGAGCAGTTCATCCGGATCCGTGCGGGGGAGCCGTGTTCCCGCACCAGTTCGTCCCGCGCTGTCGTGTCCGACGGCCATGCCGGAGGACAGGCGAGATCATCCTCGGTGAGCCCTCCTTCGACGAGCATGTCGCGCACCGTCGCCGCGTGCCGGTCGGTGCCGACGTGGCTCGCCGTCGACAGCGCCAGCTGCTCGCCCTCGAGCGCAGCGCCCGCTGTGACACAGGCGATTGCCTGCAGGGGCTTGAGGCTCGACCGCGGAAGGATCAGCGCGTCCGCGTTACCGAGGCGGGAGACGACATCGCCGTCAGGAGACAGGACGACCGCGGCGCCGGCATGGCGGGATTCGATGAAGCCGCTCCGCTCGACGACGGCGAGTTCGACGGCATCCGCGACGGTGAGAGTCTCCAGCACCCGACCAGCTTAGGCCAGACTGAGGGTATGAGCCTGGGCGAACACCACTACGAACTCACATCGACCTGGACCGGGAATCGGGGGAGCGGGACGAGCGGATACCGCGACTACGCGCGCGACGTCACGATCGAGATCGCCGGAAAGAGCGAGCTGCTCGCCTCCTCGGACAAGCCGTTCCGCGGCGACCCGACGCGCTGGAACCCCGAGGACCTGCTGCTCGCCGCTCTGTCGGAGTGCCACCTGCTGTCGTACCTGCACGCGTGCGTCACAGCGGGCGTCGTCGTCGTCTCGTACCGCGACAGGGCGACCGGCGTGATGCGCGAGGACGGCCGAGGCGGAGGAGCGTTCGCCGAGGTCGTGCTGCACCCCGAGGTCGTCGTGGCGGAGGCGTCGATGATCGAAGCGGCCGAGAACGCGCACGCCCAGGCGAACGCCTGGTGCTTCATCGCCAACTCGGTGAACTTCCCGGTGCGCCATGAAGCCGCGGTGACCGCGGCGACCTGATCAGCGCCGCTCGTGCGGCAGGGCCTGCTTGATCTTCTCGATCGTGCCCTGAGCCGGCGCCTCGTTGTAGGCGTCGGCGAGCTCCTGTCCGCTCAGCGCATGGATCGCGGCCATGATGTCGTCCGTCGCGAGACGACGTGCCCTGCCGCTCGACGCCGGACCGTGCGACGAGACGTCGATCGGCTCGCCGAAGCGCACCGTGATGCGTTCGCGCAGGGACGGCATCTTCGCGCCCTTCGGCATCACGCGGTCTGTGCCGATGAGACCGACCGGCACGACAGGGGCGCCGGTCTGCAGTGCGAGGAACGCGACGCCGGTACGGCCCTTGTAGAGCCGGCCGTCGGTGGAGCGCGTTCCCTCCGGGTAGAGAGCGACGGCGAGGCCGTCGTCGAGGAGCTTGCGCTGCTGATCCAGCGCGTCGAGCGCGGCCTGACCGGCGCCGCGGCGCACCGGGATCGCGCCGATGGACTGGAAGAACGTCCGACTCAGGGCACCGCTGATGCCGGTCCCCTCGAAGTAGCTCGACTTGGCGAGGAAGTGCACCGGCCGGGGAGCTGCCACCGGGATCGCGATCGAGTCGATGAAGGACAGGTGGTTGCTGGCGAAGATCACCGGTCCGGTACGGGGAACGTTGTCCCTGCCCTCGACCCTGGGCCGGTAGACCAGGCGCGCGAGCGGGCCGATGACGGCGCGGCCGAGCGCGTAGGTGAAGCCCGCACGACGCGGACTGTCGGACTCTTCCACCGGCGTTTCGGGCGCGTCGGACGGCTCAGAGGTCATCCTGCCAGCCTACGCCCGAGATCATTCCGTGACCGGAATGCACCGCCGGTTCGTGCGACACGGCGACTCCCAGCGCGAGCAAAGGCGAGATGCGCCAGGATAGGGGGGTCCCATCCCCGACTCGAGGTCTCACTGTGCGCACGCGTCCGATCGCCCTCCTTTCCACCGTCGCCGCGGCGACCCTGCTCCTGGCGGGCTGCAGCGGCGGCGCGGCGCCCGAGTCCACCGAGACGCCCGACGCGACCGCCGACCTGTGCGCGGTGGCCGCGGCATCCGGGGATGCCTCCGACAGCGTGACGATCGACGGCACGTTCGGCGAGGTCTCCGCGGCGACGTTCGAGCTGGGCCAGACCGTCGACGAGCTGCAGCGCACGGTCGTCAGCGAAGGCGACGGCGAGGAGATCTCCGACGGCGACTACGTCTCGTACGCGCTCAGCGCCTTCGACGCCGAGACCGGCGACCGTCTCGGCGATGCGGGCTACACGGCGGCCGAGCTGCTGCCTGCGAAGATCACCGCCGACGCGTCCCTCGCCCAGGTCCTGGGCTGCGCGACGGTCGGGTCCCGCCTATCGGTCGCCTTCCCGACCAGCGACCAGGCCGCCGCTCAGTTCTACATCATCGACGTCCTCGGGATCACCCCGACCGCGGCGTGGGGCACCGAGCAGGAACCCGCCGACGGCATGCCGGCCGTGACGCTCGCCGACGACGGCGAGCCGAGTGTCGAGATCCCGGACGCGGACGCCCCGTCCGACCTCCAGATCTCCGTGCTCAAGCAGGGCGACGGCGCCGCGGTCGCCGCGGGCGACACGACGCTTCTGCAGTACCACGGCGTGAACTGGGACACCGGCGAGGTCTTCGACTCCTCCTGGCAGAACGACGGACCGATCTCCATCCAGGGGAACACGTACGTCGAGGGCTTCATCCAGGCGCTCGAGGGTCAGAAGGTCGGCTCCCAGGTGCTCGTCGTGATCCCGCCCGCGCTCGGGTACGGCGAGGCCGGATCCAGCGAGCACGAGCTGGCCGGGCAGACGCTCGTCTTCGTGATCGACATCCTCGCGAACCAGACCGCGGTCCAGTAACGGGACGCCGGGCGCGTAGGCTGGCGGCATGCGTCGCGTCATCGTCCTCGGCTCCACAGGCTCCGTCGGCACTCAGGCGCTGGAGGTGATCCGCGCGAATCCGCGCCGCTTCGAGCTGGTGGGTCTCGCGGCCGGATCGAACGCCGAGCAGCTCGCGCAGCAGGCGGCCGAGTTCCGTGTGGAGGACACCGCGCTGGGCGCGGAGGCCGCGCAGCAACTGGTGCGCGACGTCGAGGCCGACGTCGTGCTCAACGCCATCACCGGATCGATCGGACTCGGGCCGACCCTCGAGGCGCTCAAGGCGGGTCGGACGCTGGCTCTGGCCAACAAGGAGTCGCTGATCGTCGGCGGCGATCTGGTGCTCGCCGCAGCGTCGGAGGGGCAGATCGTCCCGGTCGACTCGGAGCACTCCGCGCTCGCCCAGGCCCTGCGATCCGGCCGGAAGGACGAGGTCCGCCGCCTGATCGTCACGGCCTCTGGCGGGCCGTTCCGGGGGCGTCGGCGCGACGAGTTGGCGGATGTCACCCCGGCCGAGGCGCTCGCGCATCCCACCTGGGACATGGGGCGCGTCGTCACGACGAACTCCGCAACCCTCGTCAACAAGGGCCTCGAGGTCATCGAGGCGCATCTGCTGTTCGATGTCGACTACGACGACATCGACGTCGTGGTGCACCCGCAGTCCATCGTGCACTCGATGGTGGAGTTCATCGACGGGTCCACGATCGCCCAGGCCTCACCGCCGGACATGCGCCTGCCGATCTCCCTCGGGCTGGATTGGCCCCACCGGGTCGGCGGCGTCGGGCGTCCGATGGACTGGACCACCGCCGCGCAGTGGACCTTCGAGCCCCTGGACGACGACGCGTTCCCGGCCGTCGCGCTGGCCAAGGCGGTGGGACGAGCCGGCTCGACGTTCCCGGCCGTCTACAACGCCGCGAATGAGCAGGCGGTCGACGCGTTCCATGAGGGGCGTCTGCCGTTCCTCGGGATCGTCGACACGATCTCCGCCGTGGTGGACGCGCATGAGCCGCCGGAGACGCTCTCGGTCGCCTCTCTGCACGAGGCCGAGCGCTGGGCACGCGAGCGCGCCGACCGGATCATCGCCTCCTGATCGCCTCGCCGAACGGCGGCGCGCGACGGCTTACGTGTCGACCTGCGGGATCGCGCGCGGCGCTGCGGCGGGCGATCCCGCTTCAGGCGACGGGCCAGCCGGCGTCCTGCAGCGCCTGTCGCGCCAGGGTGCGGGCGGAGAACGGGGTGCGCACGCCGTCGATCTCGCGATAGTCCTGGTGTCCGGGGCCCGCCCAGAGGATGGCATCGCCCTCGCCGACCAGTGAGACTGCCGTGCGGATCGCCTCTTCGGGAGCCGCCACCTCGAGGATCCGGGCCGCGGTCCCCGCCCCTCGTGCGCCCTCGAGGAGAGCGGCGCGGATCGGAGCAGGCGCTTCGTAGCGCGGGTGGTGGTCGGTGACGACCACGATGTCCGCCCCTTCGGCGGCGACCCGTCCCATGACGGGACGCTTCAGCGTGTCGCGGTTGCCCGAGGCGCCGAACATCATCAGCACGCGCCCCGGCGTCACCTTCCGCACGGCGGCGAGCGTCTTCTCGAACGCATCGGGTGTGTGCGAGAAGTCGACGTACACCGCCGGGCCCGCGGAGCCCGAGACGAGCTCTGTGCGCCCGGGGAGTGCGGCGTCGATGCGGCCGTCCCGGTTCAGCGCCTCCGCGATCCGGGCGAACGGGTATCCGCCCTCCACGAGCATCGCGATCGCGAGGGCCGCGTTGGCGGCCATGTGGGCGCCGATCACGGGGATCGACGTCGTCAGCGAGGCGCCGTCGGGGGCGCGGACGGTGAAGGTCGATCCGCGCTGGTTCTCCTCGTCGAGGTGCACGGTCCAGTCCGCGGTGGCCGCGGCATCCGGGTCCTTCGCCAGCTGCGGGGCGCTGACCGTGACCACCGGGATCTCCGATCGGCGCACGACCTCCCATCCGGACGCCGTGTCGACGCACACGACGCCGCGACGCGCGCGATCCGGGCGGAACAGCGCGAGCTTCGCCTCGAGATAGGTCTCCATGTCGCCGTAGTCGTCGAGATGGTCGTGCGTGAGGTTGGTGAAGCCCGCGACATCGAACACGATGCCGTCGACACGATGCCGGGACAGTGCCTGGGCGCTCACCTCGACCGCGACGGCCTGTACGCCGCGTTCGCGCATGAGGGCGAGCAGAGCGTGCATCTCGGACGACTCGGGGGTCGTCAGGCGCGAGACGATGCTCCGACCGGCGATGTGGCGTTCGGCCGTGGAGCTCAGTCCCGTGACCACGCCGAGCTGGCCCAGGATCCCCTCGAGAACATGGGACGTGCTCGTCTTGCCGTTCGTCCCCGTCACGGCGAAGAGCTCGGGCATGTCGCGGTCCGTGCCGTACAGCCATGCGCTGATGTCGCCGAGTGCGGCGCGCGGATCGTCGGCGATGAGGACCGGCAGGCCGCTGGATGCTGCGATCTCCGCGCCGTCGCGGTCGGTGAGGACGGCGACGGCGCCCTGCTGAGCGGCCTGCGTGGCGAATTCCGCTCCGTGCCGGCGGGCTCCGCGGATTCCGACGAACACCTCACCGGAGCGCAGATCCGCGGTCGCGAGGGAGATCCCGCGCACCACGACGTCGTCGACATGGCCTCGCACGGCGAGATCGAAGCGGGCGGCGAGCTCGCTCAGCGGATGCCGGGGAGGATTCTCCGGACGCAGGACGGGTGGCAGCGGAGCGGACTCGGGTTCTGTGGCCATGACGAGACCAGTTTCTCACGCGGGCGCCGGTGCCTTCCGATCCGGATATCGAAGTCGGCGTTCCGGCGGACGGACATGGCCCGGTACTCCTGCCTGCCGAGCGCCGTGACGGCGGATCGTCCGGTGAGCTCACGTCGTTGCAGGGGGCGACAGCAGGGCCGCGTCCGGTCGGGCAACGGATCGTGCGGATACCCCGGTTCGTCCGCCCGGTGCCGAAGGCGGCGGGGACGACGGTTCGCGGCGCGCGGCGCGCCAAGGTTCGGGCTGCGGTGCGGGCCGGTCATCGGAGGACCGGCCCGCACGCGCATCAGGAGCTGCGGCGCCGGTAGGCCAGGATGGCGACGATCAGGCCGGCGACCCCGGCGACGAGACCGCCGGCGCCGAGCGCGACGGCGAGGGGATCGCCGGTCGCCGCCTCCGCATCCGTCGCGGATCCGGATGCCGCATGCTCGCCGTGTCCGTCCTCGCCGTCCGACTCGCCGGCGACGAGCGCCACCACCGGGGCCGGAGCGTCCAGATCATGCGGATCCTCGCCGTCCTCGGCGAGCTCGACCCATTCGTTGGCACCGGTCTCGCAGATCTGCTCCACGGGGAAGGCCAGCGTTTCCGCCGCATCCTCTCCAGGGCGGACCTGCATGCTCACGGCACCGCGCAGATCGCTGGGCACGGGCGTCACCGCGGTGTACGTCACGGTGTCGACGAGTCCGTCGTCGCCGCGTTCCACGGCGATGCCCCAGCCGGAGTCGACGCTCGGGGAGACGGAGGCGAGGCCGTCCGGCATCGTGATCCGCAGGGCGGTCGTGGGGGAGTTCTCGCAGCCGTGGGTGAACGAGAAGGTGAGGACCGTCGCCTCGTCGGCGGCGAGGGAGTCGGGTGTCACGCCGACGTGCGCTGACGCGAGGGACGGGGCGGCGACGGCGAGGCCGGTGCCGAGGATGACGGCGAGGACGCCGCGACGGCTGAAGGACATGAGTGTTTCTCCTGAGTCTGATCTGCGTCACCGCGGGCGCGGTGACGTCGTCTGCCGGCTTCCGGCGGGCACGCACATCGGGCACTTCTCCGTGAGGGGACGTGCGGGAGGCGCGGATCAGAATCGGGGAGGGCCGCGTCGGCTGACGGTCTCGGACAGAGGCGTCAGCGTGCTCGCGAGGACGGGAGCGATCGGGGCGGGACGGACCCGCGCGAGCACCGGCGGCGTCGGCAGGGTGCGCAGCAGCCGTGCACGCGCCCAGCGGGCGATGCCGCGCAGGATCCGCTCCCCGTGCCAGATCAGCAGCGCCGTCCCGATCGCCGCGAGCAGGTGCGACACGAGCATGGGCGCATCCGGAGCGGCCGCGGCCACGACCGGTCCGAGGACGACGAGGTGATGTTCGTGCCCGACGGACGGTGCGGCGCGGTCGGTCAGCGTGCCGCCCAGCACCTGGAACAGGACGTGGAAGACCACCTGCGACACGAGAACGGTGAGCACGGTGCGCACAGCGGACGGACCGCGACCGATCAACGCGGCGGCGAGCGGGATCAGCAGCACCGAGACGGCCGCGACCAGCAGTGGATGCGGCGGCATCCCGCCGCCGATCGTGTGCGAGACGGCGGCGAGGACGGTCGCGGCGGAGGACGCCGCGGCCGCGCGCTTCAGTCGCAGCTGCCGGGAGGTCACCCCACGAGTCTATGCGGCGGACTCAGCGGATTCCTCGCCGCAGGCCAGTACGGTGATCTGGTGGAAATCCTGCTCTACGTGGTCGGCATCCTCTTCATGCTCGTCGGCCTCGGTGTATCGATCGGGCTGCATGAGGTCGGCCACCTCGTCCCGGCGAAGCTGTTCGGCGTGCGCGTGGGGCAGTACATGATCGGGTTCGGGCCTCGACTGTGGTCCCGGCGGATCGGCGAGACCGAATACGGATTCAAGGCGCTGCCGCTGGGCGGGTTCATCTCGATGTCCGGCATGTATCCGGCATCCACGGACGACCGGCCCGCTGGAGGCGTCTTCCGCACGCTGATCCAGGACGCCCGCACGGCGAACGACGAGACCATCGCGGCAGGGGAGGAGGATCGGGTCTTCTACCGGCTGCCGGTCGTCAAGCGCATCATCGTGATGCTCGGCGGCCCGGTCATGAATCTCGTCCTCGCGATCGTGATCTTCACGGTCCTTGCCTCCGGGATCGGCCTGCAGCAGGGGACGACCACGATCGCCTCCGTCTCGGAGTGCGTGCTGCCCGCCGGCACCTCCCAGACCGAATGCGCGCCCGGCGATCCGATCGCGCCCGCAGCGGAGGCCGGCATCGAGCCCGGTGACGTGCTCGTGTCGATCGACGGCACCCCGGTTTCGACGTTCGAGGAGGCGACGGAGATCGTGCAGGCCTCCGCCGGCGAGACGCTCGACGTCGTCGTCGACCGGGACGGCGAGCAGGTCACGCTGGCGGTCACGCCGATCGCGGCCGAGCGCACGCTGACGGATGCCTCCGGGCAGCCCCTTGTCGACGAGAACGGCGAAGAGCTCGTGGCCGAGGTCGGCTACGTCGGCATGGGATCGCAGATGGGGTTCGTGCCGCAGCCGCTGAGCACCGGCTTCGAGATGACGATGGAGACGGCCGGACGGGTCACGAGCATGATCGCCACCCTCCCCGTGCGACTGTGGGATGTCGCCGTCTCGACCTTCACCGGCGGGGAGCGCGACCCGGAGGGACCGCTGAGCGTGGTGGGCGTCGGTCGGCTGGCCGGAGAAGTCGCGGCCACGGACGCGCCGGTGCTCAACCGCTTCGCCGTGCTGCTGAACCTGCTCGGCTCGCTCAACGTCGCGCTGTTCGTGTTCAACCTCATCCCGCTGCTGCCGCTGGACGGCGGACACATCGCCGTCGCGATCTGGGATGGGATCCGCCGTGGTTGGGCGAAGCTGTTCCGTCGTCCGCCTCCCGCGCCGATCGACGCGACCCGGCTGGTGCCGCTGACGGTCGTCGTCGCCACGCTGCTGATCGCCATGGGGGCTCTGCTGCTCATCGCGGACCTGTTCAACCCCGTCGACCTGCTGGGCGGGTGAATCTCCCGGCGGTGTCGAGAATCCGGTTGTCCGTTCGCTGATTGCATGGGACGGTCGAGTGACCGTCTGCCGCGACAGAGAGGATCACCATGAAGTACGTCCTGATGTTCACGTCCCAGCCCGAGCTGGACCGCACTGTCTCCCCGGAGCGCAACGAGGAGCTCCTGACCGAGATCTACCGCTGGTTCGAGACCAACGCCGCCGTCATCGCGGACGGCGGGGCCGCGCTGCAGGACCCGCCCACGGCCAAGACCGTCCGTGCCGGGGACCCGTCGCCGGTGGTCGTGGACGGGCCGTTCTCGGAGGCGAAGGAGGTGATCGGGGGCTTCTCGATCATCGACGTCCCCGACATGGACGCCGCCGTCGCGCTGGCGCGCACCTGGCCGGAACTGACCCTTCCCGGCAAGGCGGTGGAGATCCGTCCGATGTTCGAGGACGAGGAGCTGTTCGCCGACGTCGCCGGAGAACAGCCGGCGCCATGAAGTACGTCCTGATGTTCGCGTCGACTCCGGCGCTGGATGCGGAGGCGGACGTCGGGGTCGCGGATGCGGTCTACCAGCGGATCTACGACTGGTTCGCCGCGAACTCCGCCGTCATCGTGTCGGGCGGAGCCGAGCTGCAACCCGTCGTCACGGCGACCACCATCCGTGCGGCGGAGGGCCGCCCGCTGGTCGTGGACGGGCCGTTCTCGGAGGCGAAGGAGGTGATCGGGGGCTTCTCGATCATCGACGTCCCCGATCTGGATGCCGCGATCGCCCTCGCGAAGACGTGGCCGGTGCTTGATCTGCCGGGGACGTCGCTGGAGATCCGGCCCGCTGTCGAGGATTACAGCCGGTTCGAGGACGACGGCGGTTCCGCGCCCGTCAGCGGATCGGAAAGCGGCCAAGGACGGGCGGGGCTCGCCGGATGAGCGACCAGGCGCTCGCCGCGGCCGTCCGTGACGAAGCCGGACGCATCGTCGCGGCGCTCGCCCGATCCTTCGGGAGCTTCGACATCGCCGAGGAAGCCGTCTCCGCCGCCGTCGAGGAGGCGCTGCGCACCTGGCGGGCGAAGGGGGTGCCGCCGCGGCCGGGCGCCTGGCTCGCCGCGGCGGCACGCCACGACGCGCTGGATCGTGTGCGGCGCGAGCGGCGCTATCGCGACAAGCTCGCGCTCGTCGCCGCCGCGGATCCCGCACCCGCTGACACGGGTCCGGATGAGCGGATCCCGCTGCTGTTCGGCTGCTGCCATCCGGCGCTCGCCGCAGAGGCGCAGCTCGCGCTGTCTCTGCGTGCGGTCGTCGGCCTGACCACCCGGCAGATCGCGCGGGCGACGCTCGAGCCGGAGGCCACGGTGGCCCAGCGCATCTCTCGTGCCAAGCGCAAGATCACGACGTCAGGTATCCCGCTGAGGATCCCGGAGGGTGCCGATCTCGCTGAGCGGCTCGATGTGGTGCTGACGATGGTGAGCGTGATGTACGACACGGCTCATCTGCGCCCGGGAGAGGATGCCGGCGCCGATCGCGACGTGGCCGACGACGCGCTCTGGCTCGCGCGCGTGATCGCCGAGGCGCTGCCCGCGCATGCCGAGGCAGCGGGACTGCGGTCGCTGCTGCTGTTCCACCGCGCCCGCGAGGGCGCCAGGGCCGTCGACGGAGACCTGGTCCCGCTGCCGCGGCAGGATCGCTCCCGGTGGGATGCCGAACTGCTCGCGCAGGCGCGCGCGGAGCTGGAACGGGCCGCCGCGCTTCACCGACCGGGCCGCTGGCAGCTGCAGGCGGCGATCGCGGCCTGCCATGCTGATGCGCCCGCGTCCGCCGACACCGACTGGCCGCAGATCCTGGTGCTGTACGACCTGCTGCTCGCGCTCGACCGGTCGCCGCTGGTGCGTCTGAACCGCGCTGTCGCCCTCGGCGAGGTCGCCGGTCCCGAGGTCGCGCTGGCAGAGCTGGACGGTCTGCGCTCACGGCTCGGGGAGTACCACCTGTGGCACGCCGTCCGCGCGGAGCTGCTGCGGCGCGCCGGTCGCGTGACGGAGACGACTGATGCCGACCGTGAGGCGCTGGCGCACACAGCGAACGAGGCCGAGCGTCGGCTGCTCGCACGCCGCCTGGCGACCTGAGCGGCCGGGCCAGCTCCCGAGCGGGTGCCGCAGCCAAGGTCTGCACGGCTGGACCGAACGCAGGGCGACGCGTCCGCGTCCGCTCATGACGCACGGTCGTCGGTGGGCGCCTCCCCGGGCGGAGCACCGTCGGCTCGGCACGGCTCGTCCGAGTGAGGCCCGATCCCGTACACGTCGGTCAGCTGGCGTCGTCAGCGTGTCGGCGGAGTTGCTCGGCCTGTGCGGCTGGTCGGTGTGCCAGTCAGGTGATGTCGGTCAGCGCGCTCCGGTAATACAGCAGACGCAGCAGAGATAGTCGGAGCGGCTGGTGCACGGTCCGGCCGACCCGTGCCCGCGCCACCGGTCAGCTCAGCGCGTGCGCGACAAGGCGCTCCAGTGTGCGGATGCCGTCGCGGGACAGGATCGATTCCAGGTGTCCCTGGATGCTGGCCAGACGCAGCCCGCGCAACGCGAACACATCGCCCGTCACGGCATCCGCCGATACCTCGACGTCGCCGACGCGCGTCGTCCCCGGCGTCACACGGGCCGTGAACGTGTTGTAGAACCCGATCGACGCGTCTTCGCCGAACACCCGCACGACCTTCTGCAGGCCCTGGTGGGGGCTGTCCAGCGGGACGAGGTCGATCCCGAAGCCGTCCGCCAGGATCTGGTGGCTCAGGCAGACAGCCAGAAGCGGTCGCCGTTGCGCGCGGCGGCGCGAGACCAGCTCTCGCATCCGAGCGACGCGCGGGCTGGACTCGTCGCGCGGGTCACCAGGCCCGGGTCCGGCCACGACGAGGTCGGCGGCATCGGCATCCGACTCCGTCGTCTCGTGCCAAGCCAGGATGCGGACGTCGAGTCCGAGGTGGCGCAACTGGTGGGCGAGCATGGTGGTGAAGCGGTCCTCGGCATCCACGACGAGCGCTGTCCGCCCCGCGAACGGGCCGGAGGAGCCGTCCGACTGGGGATTCAGCCAGAACTCCGCCAGTCGCGCGTTGCGCGAGGCGAGCAGCGAGGCGACTTCGGGATCGGCGGCGAGGTCGACCGGCGCAGCCGGCGCATCGGCATCCGCTGCCTCGTCGCGGTCGATCGCGCCGATCGCCCCGAGGACGCCCGCCGCCTTGCCGTGCGTCTCGCTGACCTCGCCGTGCGGGTCGGAGTGGCGCACGAGGGTCGCTCCGACGGGAACGCGCAGCGCGCCGTCGTTCGCGTACACCGTGCGGATGAGGATCGGTGCGTCGAGGTCGTGACCGCCGTGCGCGTTCGGGGTGAACAGCGCCGCGACTCCCGAGTAGTAGCCGCGGGGCTTCTGCTCGTGGCGGCGGATGACCGTGCAGGCGTTCTGCATGGGAGAGCCGGTCACGGTCGGCGCGAACATCGTCTCGCGCAGGATGTCGCGCGGGTCGAGCCGGCTGGAACCGCGGAGCATGTACTCGGTGTGCGTCAGGCGAGACATCTGCTTGAGGTGGGGGCCGGTGATGCGCCCGCCGTCGGAGCAGACGGCGCTCATCATCTTGAGCTCCTCGTCGACGACCATGAACAGCTCCTCCGTCTCCTTCGTGGAGGAGAGGAACTCGACCAGGGACTCCTTGGTCGCGCCGCCTGCCGGATGCCGGAACGTGCCGGAGATCGGATTCATCGTGACGATGCCGTCCTGCGCCACGACGTGCGCCTCGGGGCTCGCGCCGACGAGGATCTGTCCGGGGGTGATGACGGCGAAGGTCCAGTAGGCCCCGCGCTCGTGTTCGAGAAGCGCGCGGAACCAGGTCAACGCCGCGGTGCGGTCGTCGCCTTCGAAGCGGGCGATGTAGTCGCGTCGGATGACGAAGTTCGCGCCCTCGCCTCGCCCGATCTCCTCGGCGATCACGCGCTCGACCACGGCGGCGTAGTCGTCGTCCGAGATGTCGAAGCCGGCGCCGTGCAGGGTGATCGGATCGTGCGGCAGCGACGCGATGAGCTCTTCCGCGGGGAGGTGCTCGTGGCGGTCGACGATGATGCACCGCAGCGGCGTCTCGTCCTCCCGTGCCTCGAATCCGCGTTCGCGCACCTGGCGGTACGGGACGAGCGCGAAGACCTCCTGCGGTGCCCCGCCCGCGGTGCCGTCTGAGGTGAGCGGGATGTCGGCGAGCAGGTCCACGTCGACGACCTCGCCGGTCAGCAGCTCGACGGTGTCGGCGCCGTCGCGGGCGATGAGGACGAAGGACGCGCTCGGGTCGGAGGCGAGCGGGGTGATCATCGGTGTCTCCTGAGGATCGGGCATCCGGCGCGACTCAACGAAAAGACCGCCGGCGACGGCGGTCTGGGTCGTGGGAACGCGAACACACCGCCTAGGAGGCGGGCCACCACGTGCGGTTCGCGAGCATGCGCTGAAACTATCACACTGCGTGTATCCAGCCTCGCCACGTTTCGGCCGCGTAACCTGGAGGGGTGCCAGCAGTCAATCTTGGGATGCCTCGCGTCCCCGAAGTCCTGAGCCCGCGCCGCAAGTCCCGCCAGATCAAGGTGGGCAAGGTGCTGGTCGGCGGCGACGCCCCCGTCAGCGTCCAGTCGATGACGACCACGAAGACCACCGACATCAACGGCACGCTCCAGCAGATCGCCGAGCTGACGGCGTCCGGCTGCGAGATCGTGCGCGTGGCGGTGCCGTCCCAGGATGACGCCGATGTGCTGCACATCATCGCCAAGAAGAGCCAGATCCCGGTGATCGCGGACATCCACTTCCAGCCGAAGTACGTGTTCCAGGCGATCGACGCCGGATGCGCGGCGGTGCGAGTCAACCCCGGCAACATCCGCAAGTTCGACGACCAGGTCGGCGCGATCGCCAAGGCCGCGCAGGATGCAGGAGTGTCGCTGCGCATCGGCGTGAACGCGGGCTCCCTCGACCGGCGCCTCCTCGAGAAGTACGGCAAGGCCACGCCGGAGGCGCTCGTGGAGAGCGCCGTCTGGGAGGCGTCGCTGTTCGAGGAGCACGATTTCCACGACTTCAAGATCTCCGTCAAGCACAACGACCCGATCGTGATGGTGAAGGCGTACCGGCAGCTGGCCGAGCGCGGCGACTGGCCGCTGCATCTCGGCGTCACGGAGGCGGGGCCCGCCTTCCAGGGCACGATCAAGTCGGCGACGGCCTTCGGCATCCTGCTGGGCGAGGGGATCGGCGACACGATCCGCGTCTCGCTGTCGGCTCCGCCGGCGGAGGAGGTCAAGGTCGGTCATCAGATCCTGCAGTCGCTGAACCTGCGGGAGCGCAAGCTCGAGATCGTGTCCTGCCCGTCGTGCGGTCGGGCCCAGGTGGACGTGTACACGCTCGCCGAGAACGTGACGGAAGGGCTCAAGGACATGACTGTGCCGCTGCGCGTGGCTGTCATGGGCTGCGTCGTGAACGGGCCCGGTGAGGCGCGCGAAGCGGACCTCGGCGTCGCATCAGGGAACGGCAAGGGGCAGATCTTCGTCAAGGGCGAGGTCATCAAGACGGTTCCGGAAGACGACATCGTGGCCACCCTGATCGAGGAGGCGAATCGCATCGCCGCCGAGATGGGTCCGGATGCTCCGCTCGGCACCGCCCAGGTCATCACGGCGTGAGACCGGCATGACGACGATCACGGTCGACGGGCTCGGCGAACGGCACCTCGCGGCCGAGAGGGTGACGCTGACCGCGCGGGTGGCGATCGCGCATCGTGACCGACCCGAGTCGATCGCGCAGGGGACAGCGGTGCACGCCAGGCTCGCTCGCGAGGCGGCGAGCCTGCGCGAGACGGGAGCGGCCACGTGGCACTCGGTCGATCCGCTCAGCACGAACGTGCGGACCTGGACAGACAAGGACGGCCGGAAGCACCAGGATCACGTCACCGCCGGTGCGGTGCGGATCAAGCTCGGCCGGCTCGAGGTCGTGTCCGACGTCGTGGCAACGTTGAGCGCCCTGGGGGCGACCGTGTCGCCGTCCTGGGCTCTGACGGAGGCGACGAAGCTCCGGGTCACGCGGGATCTACGGGGCGTCGCGGTGCGCGATGCGCGGACGAAGGCCGACGACTTCGCGGCCGCGCTGGGCGCGGCGGTCGGTCGTGTGACGGCGATCCGAGAGGCTCAGCAGGCGGCTCCCGTGGGTGTGCGCGGGGCCGGTGGCGGGGCGCCGGATGATCTGACGATCCCCGAGATCACCGTGCGCGTCGCGGTGACCGGCGAGTACGAGACCGACTGAATCAGGAGGCCTGATGTCCGAAGCAGCACTTCCCGCGCCGGTGCAGGCGCTGGTCGACGCGATCAACGATGCGGACACGGATGCGTTCGTCGCCGCCTTCACCCCCGAGGGGTTCGTGAGCGATTGGGGAACGGTCAAGGCGGGGCCGAGCGGTGTGCGCAGCTGGGCCGATTCGGATGCCATCGGGGCCGGAGCCAGGATGACGGTGCTGTCCGCCGAGACCGAGGGCGACACCACGCGGATCCGCTTCGCATGGGCGAGCCGGGTCTTCACCGGGGAGTCGGATGGAGTCTTCGTCGTGGACGGCGGCCTGGTCGCGAGCTTCACCATCCCGCCGGGGCACTGATGGACGCGACGCAGGTGGACTTCGGAGCGGTGGAGTCGTCTTCCACGGTGCTCCGCGTGGAGCGGATGCCGCGGCCTCTGGTGGTCGTCGAGGAGACGCCGTTCCATCCTGTCGACCACACGTGGCCCGATCAGCCGGGCGACAGCGGGACGATCACCGGAGCCTGGGGCTCGGCCGTCGTCACGGAGGCCGTGATGGCAGCGGTCTCGGACGAGGGCGTGTTCGCGGTCGGGGAGGAGATTCCCGTGAAGCGCGGTGCGGACGGATGGACGTGGCTCGTCGGGCACGTGCTGGCGGGCGAGGTGCCGGTCGGGCTCGTCGAGGGCGTTGCGGTCACGCTGTCGGTGGATGCCGGTCGGCGCGCGGGTCTGAGTCGTGGACACACGGCGTGCCACCTGGCGTCGCTGGCGCTGGATCTGGCGGTAGCCGATCTGTGGCGCAAGGACCCGGGGGCGGATGCTCTGGGGACGCCGGACTTCGAGGGGCGCTCCAACCAGTCCAGCCGCATCCGTGAGGACGGCGCGGTCGACGAGTATCGACTCGGGAAGAGTCTTCGCCGTGCCGGGTTCGACACCGAGTCGTTCGGGGCGACGCTCGCCGAGCGCGAGGATCGGATCAACGCGCAGCTGTCCGCGTGGGTCGCTGCGGGGGCGTCGAGCCGCGTGGTGGCGGAGGGGCCAACGATCGTGGACCGGCGGCGGTGGGAGTGCGAGCTTCCCGAGGGCGTGGCGTCGATTCCGTGCGGTGGAACGCATGTGCGTTCGTTGTCCGAGTTCACCGCGATCTCGGTGTCTCTTGATCTGTCCGACCCGCAGCTGCTGGTGATGACGACGACCGTCGTGCCGTCGTCGTAGTCGAGTCGGTTCCGCGGACGCTGGATCTCAGCGCGCGCCGAATCTGTCGGCGCCGTTGACAGCCGGGTCGTGCCCAGAGGCGGCAGAACCTTCTCGTGCTGCCGTGGACTCGCCCGGTGGCGCCGACAGGCGTGTCGTGCCCGGGAGGCGCCGGGACCTGACCCGCTTCCTCCACCACCGGTGGCTGAACCGACCGTCTTCACGCGGCGGGGCGGAACCGTTTCGGCGGCGGGGCGAGGTCTGCGAAGGCGTACCGCAGATGGAGGCGTGGCGGCAGATCGTACGTCTTGCCGCTCGGATGATGGAGTACGAAGTCGTCGGTGCCGTCCCGGGTGATCCGCCATCCTCCGTTGTGGAGCTGCATGTGGTGGAAACGGCAGAGCAGAATCCCGCGATCGATGTCGGTGCGTCCGCCTCGGGACCATTCGTCGATGTGATGCGCTTCGCCGTAGGAGGCGGGGCGGTCGCAGTTCTTCCATCGGCAGCCGCCGTCGCGAATGGCGAGAGCGATGCGCTGCCTCGGCGTGAACAACCGGTGCTCGCGTCCGACCTGAAGAGGATTGCCGAGCGCATCCGCGATGATCGGCAGCGCCCCGGTGTCGCAGACCTGCTGCTCGACAGCCGACCGGGGAAGGGAGACGAGACCGTCCTCGGTGTGCGCGGACCGGTGAACGCCTTCGGCGCCGACGGTCTGCACGATGCGGACGCCGGCCTGCTTGACGCCGAACACGGTGGCGGATTCGGCAGTCGCGCCGGCATGGATCAGGTCGATCATCAGGTCGTACGCGAGTTGCTCGTTGGTGCGCGGATCCTCGATGAGTTCCTGTGCTGCCTGTCTGTCGGCTTCGTCGACGAAGCGGGGGCCGCCTCGCCGAGGTCTCAGCGCTGCGTCGTGGATACTCCGAATGAGCGCGTAGCCGTGTTCGTCGTAGACGGTCGATGAATGATGCACGCCGTCTCGGTCGGTCCACATCCGGAAGGACCGGGCGTTGTGACGTTCCTGGTACCGACGTTCGGCGCCATCGGGATCGAGCATGTCGCGCAGTGAACGCGCGGCTGATCGGAGCTCCTCCAGCGTGCGATGGGCTGATTCGGTGACGAGGTCCTCGGTGGCGACGAGCCATGCCTCGTGGACCGCTGCCGTGTCGGTCATGAGTTCCGCACCGTCCGGCGCGCCGCGCGGCGGCGCGTCCAGTCCGCGGACGATCGCGTCATGCTGCGCCGTGGAGATCCGCCCGGCGAGCAGGGCATCGTCAGCCGGAGCGTGCCAGGGGCGAGTCGGTGCATGCCCCGCCGAAGACGGCTCCTGATCCCCCGAACCGTCGACAGCAGGAGGGACGGCTGCGCCGTCCTGTGCCGGATGATCGACGGTCTCGAGGAGCGTCGAGCCGACCCGGATGCGCTGCGTCGCATCGGCCCGGGAGCCGCCGGTGAGCTCCTGCAGCAGGTCCGCGGGTTCGCGGTGCCCGCGTGACTGTGCGAGACCGCCGTGTCCGGCAGATCGATCCGAGCGTGCCGCGATGATGCCGGCGCCCAGCGTGGCCACCCTCTCGACGCACCTCGACAGGGCTGCCGCGGCGCGCATCACCTCGACGAGATCGTCGTCGCTCAACGCCCGCAGTGATCCGGCCAGCTCCTCTACCGCTGCATCTTCACCGAGCAGACACCGCAGAGCGGTGATCTGCTGGTCGATCTCGGTGAAGAAGTTCATACCCTCATGATGCTGCGGGCCTCCGACATTCGAACGTGGATTCGATTCGAATCCGACGTGATCCGATAACGGATGGATAACGAGTGGCGGCTGATTGACTGTACCCATGCAGACCGTCTGGCTCAGCCGTCCCGATGCCTGCTACGGAGCGACGGAGCGGTGACGATGGCAGCGATCTCACACCAACCCGCCGACTACGACTGTCCGTTCTGCCGTCTGCAGCAGGGAGGATTCGACGAGCGGAACCAGCCGACCGACGTCGTGGCCGTCACTGAGCGCGCCTACGCCCGGATCGCGCCGAAGTGGTGGCCGGGCAATCCCGGTGCGGTGCTCGTCATTCCACGAGTGCACGTCGAGAACCTGTACGACCTCGCGCCCGAGGATGCGGCCGCGGTGTGGTCGCTGACGCAGCTCGTCGCCCGCGGCATCCGTGCGTCTTACGACTGCGCGGGCGTCTCGATCCGGCAGCACAACGAGCCGGCCGGGGGCCAGGACGTCTGGCACCTGCACGTCCACGTCTTCCCCCGGCACGAGGGAGACCGGCTGTATCAGCGTCACGACGAGGCGATGTGGGTGCCGAGCCGAGATCGCGAACCGTTCGCGCAGACATTGCGAGACATTCTGCGGCTGCCCCACGAGCTCAGCGGGTGACGAATCAGGAGGACCGTTCTCGACCCACGCCCTTCACAGCGCGAACTCCACCTCGCCCTTCGCGATGTCGGCGCGCACGAGCCGCAGCGAGACCGCGTCGCCCGGCACGGCTCCGGCGGGCAGGGGAGCGGATGCCGTGACCGCCGGCTCGGCGATCTGGACGGTGGCCCGATCCTCCCTGACCGCGATCACCGTCGCGTCGAGGCGCTCGCCGACGCGCGGCGAGAGCAGCGCCGCCTCGACGCAGTTGATCGTGTCGGCGTTCAGGCGCGATGCGCGCTGAGAGGAGGCGCGCATCAGCTCGGGCAGCTCGGCCAGCGAATCCCGGGCCCAGGCCGGGGCATCCTGCCCGTTCGAGACGGCGAGGCAGATCGCCAGCGACCAGCGATCCACGAGCCGCCTCAGGGGCGCCGTCGCGTGCGCGTACGGCGCCGCGATGGCGGCCTGCTCGATCCCGTCGGGGACGCTCCCGTCGAACACCTCGTACCCGGCTCCGCGGAACAGCGTCGATGCCGCCTCCAGCACGGGAAGGGTCAGCGGATCCGAGCGGTCCAGGCTCCGCAGGTACTCGCCGTAGCCGCCGGAGGTCCACGGCCTCCCCAGCGCCTCGGTCTGGTGCCGGAACGCGTCGAAGGCCGCGGCGTCCGGCTCCGGCATGGTGCGCAGCACGCCCACGCCGGCGTCGATCATGAGTGTCGCGGCCGCCATGCCCGTCATCAGCGACAGCTGCGCGTTCCAGTCCTCCACGGGCAGCGGGTGACGCCGGACGATCGAATACGTTCCGTCCGCAGCGCGCAGCACCTCCTCGTCCGGGACGTTCAGGCTCGCGCCACCGCGCTCGCGCTCGAGGTCCTGCCGCAGCCCGCCGATCACCGGCAGCAGTGCCGCGGGTGAGTCCTCTCCGGCGGCGAGCGCCTTCTGGACGCTCGTGTACTCCAGCTGCGCGCGGGATCGGATCAGTGCGCGTTCCAGGCGGAAGCCGTCGACGGCTCCCGCCTCGTCCAGCCTGAAAGTCCACACCAGCGCGGGGCGCTCGACGTCCGGCAGCAACGAGGCGCGGTCCTCGCTCAGCGGACGCGGGTGCAGCGGGATCGACCCGTCTGCCGCGTAGAGGGTCTGACCGCGCTCGCGCGCCGCGGCATCCAGCGCTCCACCGGGGCGGACGAACGCCGGGACGTCGGCGATCGCGTATCGCACCTCGAATCCGTTCCCGCGTCGCGCCAGATGGAACGCCTGATCGAGATCCCTCGAACCCGCGGGATCCAGCGTCGCGAACGGCACGTCTCGCAGGTCGACCTCCGGTTCCGGAGCCGCGGACGCGGATGCCTCGGCCAGCGCCTCCGGCGAGAACTCGACCGGGGCGTCCAGAGACGCGCGAAGTGCGGCGAGCGCTTCGGCGAGCTCGCTCTGCGCGACGGAAGGGGCGACATGTGCGCGACGCTGAGGCATGCTTCGAGACTAGTCAGGCCCACTCGCATCGATGGGCATTAGCGTGGACGCATGACCGTTGCTGAGAAGGCCCAGACCCTTGTCGATCTCCACCGCGCCCCCGGTATCCTGCGCGTCGTGAACGTCTGGGACGTCGTGTCCGCCCAGGCTGTCGCCGCGCTCCCCGAGACCGCCGCCATCGCCACCGCCGGCCATTCCATCGCCGCCACGTTCGGCTATGCCGACGGAAGCATCCCGCGCGAGCTCATGCTCGACATGGTGTCGCGTATTGCCGCGGCCGTCGAGGTGCCGGTGTCGGCTGACCTCGACGACGGCTACGGGGACGCCGGCGAGACCACCCGTCTCGCGATCGCGGCGGGAGTCGTCGGCGCGAACATCGAAGACCGGCTGAAGCCCCTCGCCGAGTCGGTGGCGGATGTCGCCGCGATCGTCGCCGCGGGGGAGGCCGAGGGAATTCCGTTCGCCCTCAACGCGCGCACCGACGCGTTCGTGCGCGCCGGCGACCGTCCGGTCGCGCAGAGCATCGCCGACGCGATCGAACGCGGTCGTGCTTACCTCGACGCCGGTGCGACGACCGTGTTCGTGCCGGGCGTCCTGGACGCCGAGGTGACGGGCCAGTTGGTCGCGGGCATCGGAGAGAACCGCATCAGCGTGATCGGACTGCCCGGCGCACTGACCGCGGCGGAGTACGAGGCGCTCGGTGTCGCCCGGATCTCGTACGGTCCGATGACGCAGCGGGTCGCGCTCACGGCGCTGCAGGACCTCGCCTCCAGCCTGTACGCGGACGGAGCCATTCCCGAGGGGACCCGCGCCCTGAACTGAGCCGGACGGACGGGTGACCGCAGGTCACTAGACTTGGGCCGTGGTCACTCGTCTCTCCCGCTTCTTCCTCCGCACGCTCCGTGAAGACCCCGCCGGCGCCGAGGTCACCAGCCACAAGCTGCTGATCCGCGCCGGGTACATCCGACCGCAGGCGGCCGGCATCTTCGCCTGGCTGCCGCTGGGCCTGCGCGTGAAGGCGCGGATCGAGACCGTCATCCGCGAGGAGATGACCGCGGCCGGTGCGCAAGAGGTGCATTTCCCCGCGCTCATGCCGCGCGAGGCGTACGAGGCGACCGGTCGCTGGGAGGAGTACGGCGATCTGCTGTTCCGTCTGCAGGACCGCAAGGGTGGCGACTATCTCCTGGCGCCGACGCACGAGGAGGCCTTCACGCTTCTGGTGAAGGACCTCTACTCCTCCTACAAGGACCTGCCCCTCACGATCTTCCAGATCCAGGACAAGTACCGTGACGAGGCGCGTCCTCGTGCCGGCCTCCTGCGCGGCCGTGAGTTCACCATGAAGGACGCCTACTCCTTCGATTCCTCGGATGCCGGGCTGGACGCGTCCTACATGGCCCAGCGCGACGCCTACGAGCGCATCTTCCAGCGCCTCGGCCTGGAGTACGTGATCGTCCAGGCGGATGCCGGTGCGATGGGCGGATCCCGCAGCGAGGAGTTCCTCCACCCGACCCCTGTCGGCGAGGACACGTTCGTCCGTTCCGCGGGCGGATACGCGGCGAACGTCGAGGCGTTCACGACTGCGGTGCCCGACCCCGTCGATTTCTCGGATGCGCCGGCGGCGACGATCTTCGATTCTCCCGACACCCCGACCATCGAGACGCTCGTGGCGCACGCGAACGCCGTGCTGGACGGCGAGTACACGGCCGCGGACACGCTGAAGAACGTCGTGCTCGCCCTGACGCACCTCGACGGCACCCGGGAGCTCGTCGTCGTCGGGATCCCCGGCGATCGCGAGGTCGACGAGAAGCGCGCCGAAGTCGCGTTCGCTCCGGCCGAGGTCGAGACCGCGACCGCCGAGGACTTCGAGAACAACCCCCTGCTCGTACGCGGGTACATCGGCCCGTGGTCGCCCGCGGGCGCCGTCCTGGGTGAGGAGTCCGCGACCGGCATCCGCTATCTCGTCGATCCCCGGGTGTCGGAGGGCACGCGCTGGGTCACGGGCGCGAACATCGATCAGAAGCACGCGCACTCGGTCGTCGCCGGGCGCGACTTCTTCGCCGACGGCGTCGTCGAGATCGCGAACGTGCGAGACGGCGACCCGGCCCCGGACGGCTCCGGACCGGTGGAGCTCGCACGCGGCATGGAGATCGGCCACGTGTTCCAGCTGGGACGCAAGTACGCCGAGGCCCTCGGCCTGAAGGTCCTCGACGAGAACGGCAAGCTCGTCACTGTGACGATGGGCTCCTACGGAATCGGTGTGACGCGCATCCTGGCGATCATCGCCGAGCTCAACAACGACGACAAGGGACTGATCTGGCCGGCGTCCGTCGCGCCGTTCGACGTGCACGTCGTCGCTGCCGGGCGCGACCAGGCCGCGTTCGACGTCGCGGAGCAGGCCGCCGCACGTCTGGAGGAGACCGGACTCGAGGTGCTCTACGACGACCGTCCCAAGGTGTCGCCCGGTGTCAAGTTCGGCGATGCCGAACTGGTCGGCGTTCCGCGCGTCCTCGTGGTCGGACGCGGGGCGGCCGAAGGCCAGGTCGAGCTGTGGGATCGCCGTACGGGCGAGCGCGAAGCACTCGCGCTCGACGACGCGATCGCGCGCCTGACTGCCTGATCGGGTCAGTGCTCCCCGGCTGAGGGGTTCTCCTCCGCAGGCCCTCCGCGGCGTTCAGCTACCATCCGCCGGAGCTCGGCCGTGAGCTGCTCGGCGCGCTCCAGCAGCTCACGCAGCCGGTCGTCCGCGTCCGCCGCGTCCGCTCGCCGCCCCGCGGAGACCCCGACGGCGACGGCACCGGACGCGGCTCCCGCCGCGACCCCGGCGGCCGCCGCATGTCCGGCAGCTTCATCTTCATTCGCACCGTCGGCGGGGTCGGACGTCTTCTCGGTCCGGTCCGGTCCGGCCTCTGTCTTCCCGGACGGCCCGAGGAACAGATTCGCGAGGTAGCCGGTGAAAGTTCCGAAGATGCCGACTCCCACAACGATGATCAGCACTCCGAGCAGGCGTCCGGCCTGCGTCACCGGATACTGATCGCCGTACCCGACCGTCGCGATCGTGACGATCGTGTACCACAGCGCATCGGACGCGGTGGTGATGTTGGCGCCGTCGGCATCCTCCTCGACCGCCAGCACCGACAGGCTGCCGAACTGCAGCACGAGGATGCCGAGCAGGAGCAGGGTCATCAGGGTGCTGTTGGCGCGATCCTGCACTAGCGTCGTCGCGATGCGCTTCGGGCCGAGGTCGCGCATCAGCCGGAGCACCCGCAGCAGCCGGAACACCCGCAGCACCTTCAGCTGAGGGAACGGGAGGCTCGCCAGCAGATCCGCCCATCCGAACCCGCGGAAGAAGTAGCGCCAGGGCGCTGTCGAGGTCGCCATGCGATACACGAAGTCGATCAGGAAGATGACGCTGAAGACGCCGTTCATCACCGCCAGCACGACCTGCATGGCGGTGTCGCCGTGCAGGGCGTAGACGAACACCAGGTTCATGATCGACAGCAGGGACAGGATGCCGATGAAGATCTCGTACGCCGGATTCTTCAGCTCGGTGCGCGCCCGGCGCCTGGCCGCGATCCGGTCCCTGATCCCGCCCATGAGGCCGCTCCCTCCGCCGATGTCCCGCTGTGCCGCGAGCGGAACCATTCTGGAGCACCACCCCGCTCGGCGCGCGTGCTCTCACCCGGACGGGTGAGCCTGCATGTCAGAGTAGAACCATGGACGAGCTGACGACCCGGATCGATGAACTGCTGGACGAGGCGGGCATCACGTCGAGCCGCGCACTGATCACCCGCATCCTGCTCTCCGGCATCCAGCTGGGGCAGGATCGCACCGATCGGCTCGACCTCAAGATCGCCTCGTCGGCGCTGAGCGAGATGCGCGACGCGTTCCGCCTGTTCCAGCCGTACTCGGACGTGCCGAAAGTGACCGTGTTCGGTTCGGCCCGCACGCGTTCGGAGGATCCGCTGTACCGGTCGGCCCGCGGAGTCGCGACGGAGCTCGCCGAACGCGGATGGATGGTCGTGACCGGTGCCGGCCCCGGCATCATGCAGGCCGCGGCCGAGGGGGCGGGGGAGAAGATGGCTCTCGGCGTGTCCATCCGCCTGCCCTTCGAGGAGAAGCCGAACGCGGTCGTCGCGAAGGACGCCCACTCCGTCGAGATGAAGTACTTCTTCACCCGCAAGCTCATGCTCGTGAAGGAGTCGAGCGGATTCATCTGCCTGCCCGGCGGCTTCGGAACCATGGACGAGATGTTCGAGCTGCTCACTCTTCAGCAGACCGGCAAGGCCGAGCCGACCCCGATCGTCCTGCTGGATGCTCCGGGCGGCACGTTCTGGCAGGGGCTCGAGCGGTTCGTCGTCGAGCAGCTGATCCCGGCCGGCGTGATCTCCCCGGACGACTTCGATCGCGTCCTCGTCACGGATTCTCCCGAGCAGGCGGTGACGAGGATCACCGGCTTCTGGCGCAACTACGATTCCCTGCGGTGGGTGGACGACGTCCTCGTCCTTCGGCTGAAGAACACCCCGACGGATGCCGAGATCGAGGCGCTGAACGTCGAATTCGCGCCGTTCGTGGCCTCGGGCCGGATCGAGCGGAGCGATGCCCTTCCCGCCGAGGTCTCGGATCGCGACCGCGTGCATCTGCCGCGCATCGCCCTGCGCCTGCGGCAGCGGGAGGTGGGCGGCCTCTACCGCCTGATCGACGCGCTCAACGCGCTGCCGTCCGCGGACTGAGGAAACGCGGCATTCAGCGACCGTTCACGCGGACGTCATCGGATGCGAGGAAGGTGGCGCGGGCAACAGCATCTGATCTCGAAGGACCGATGATGAGCCTGACCGACATCCCCCGCCGCTCCCTGCCGATGGCCCCGCACGTGAGCGGCAAACGCTCCGCCGTGACGTGCGAGCTCAAGTGCGCCAACGCCTGCCTCGGGCCCGAGTGCAACACCTCGCAGAACGAGCACTTCCGCACGATCGCCTCGGCCGTGTTCTCCCGCCGCGCGCTGCTGGGGATGGGGGCCGCCGCGGTCGCCATCGCGGTCGGCGTGGGCGACGGCGCCCCCACCTCCGCACCGGTCGCCGCCGGTGCGTCCGGTCCTGGGGCGTCCTTCGGGCGGCCGGGGCGGGGCCGGCTGCCGTTCGAGGCGATCGCTCCGGTCCCGGCCGAAGTGGATGCCTTCACCGTGCCGCGCGGGTACGACTGGAGCCCTCTGATCCGCTGGGGCGACCCGCTCTTCTCACGGACGCCGGCCTTCGACATCGCCGCGCAGACGCCCGAGGCGCAGGCCGAGCAGTTCGGCTACAACAGCGACTACCTCGACATCATCCCGGATCCGAGCGGGAAGACCGGCGTGCTGGTGAACAATCACGAGTACGTCAACCCGGGACTCATGTTCCCGGCCACTTCGGACGCCGCCGAGCTGCGACGCCGCGGCGACATCTACAAGGCGGCCCAGGGACTCTCCGTGGTCGACATCCGCCGCCGTCGGACCGGCCGGCCGTGGAGCTACGTGGTGGACGGCCGCCGAAACCGCCGCATCACGGTGGAGACGGTGTTCGAGCTGACCGGTCCGGCCGCGGGCTCCGATCTGGTGAAGACCGCCGCGGATCCCGAGGGTCGCTGGGTGCACGGCACGCTCGGCAACTGCGCGGGCGGAACGACGCCGTGGGGCACGATCCTGTCCGGCGAGGAGAACTTCAACGGCTACTTCGCCTGGGCGGCGGACACCCCGGAGCAGAAGCGCTACAGCTCGTCGAGCACGACTTCGACCTCCACCGGGTGGGAGACCTACGACCCGCGCTTCGACGCGCACGACCCCGCATACGTGAACGAGCCCAACCGGTTCGGGTACATCGTCGAGATCGACCCGCAGGACCCGACCTCGACGCCGCGCAAGCACACGGCGATGGGGCGCTTCAAGCACGAAGGAGCGAACGTCCGCGTCGCGGAGGACCGCCGGGTCGTCGCGTACATGGGCGACGACGAGCGCAACGACTACCTGTACAAGTTCGTCTCGAAGAACCGGATCTCGGGGTCCCGCAAGAAGAACCTGCGTCTGCTGAGCGAGGGCGATCTGTACGTCGCCCGCTTCACGGGCGACTCGCCGGCCGCCGAGATCACCGGCACGGGGCAGCTGCCCTCCGACGGCGCCTTCGACGGCTCGGGTGTCTGGATCCCGCTCACCCAGGGCGGAAAGAGTGTCGTCCCCGGCTTCAGCACCGAGGAGGTCCTGGTGTACACGCGGCTCGCCGCGGACGCCGTCGGCGCGACCAAGATGGATCGCCCGGAGGACGTCGAGCCGAACCCCGTCACCGGCAAGGTGTACGTCGCGCTCACGAACAACTCCGCCCGCAGCGCGGTGGACGAGGCGAACCCGGTCGCGGGCAACCGCTACGGTCACGTGCTCGAGATCACGGAGACGGCCGGCCAGAGCGGAACCACGTTCGGCTGGAGCGTCCTGCTGCTGTGCGGCGACCCGAACACGTTCGGGAACGCGTACTTCGCGGGCTTCCCCAAGGACAAGGTGTCGCCGATCTCCTGCCCGGACAACCTGGCCTTCGACTCTCACGGCGACCTGTGGATCTCCACGGACGGCCAGCCGGGCACGATCGGATACGCCGACGGCCTGTTCAAGGTCCCGCTGAAGGGCTCGGAGCGCGGACACGTGCAGCAGTTCCTCGCCGTCCCGCGGGATGCCGAGACCTGCGGCCCGGTGATCCACGACGAGGACGGACTGGTGTTCGTGGCCGTGCAGCACCCCGGCGAGGACGGCACGTTCGACGCGCCGCGTTCGCTCTTCCCGGACTACGGCTCCACTGCGCCCGGGGATGTGGCGACGGCCCCGCGCCCCTCCGTCGTGCAGGTGCACCGGGCCTGAGGCCTCCTGCCCTCCGGTGCGCCGCCGCTCTCCGCCGGCGCACCGGAGGGCGCTGCGCATCCGCCGGCTCGGCTCAGGGACGCCGGTTCCGGTATCCTGGTCGGATGCCCGCGGATGCCGCGGATGAGAGCTGAACAGGGAGGCCGCCATGGATATCGAACTCGGACTGCTGCGCGGGATCGAGAAGGAGAAGGCGATTCCGTTCGACGAACTCGTCGCGATCATCGAGCAGGCCGTGCTGACCGCCTACGGCAAGCACATCTCCGAGGACGGAGCGGTCCCCGCGGGCGTCCGCGTCGAACTCGACCGCAAGACCGGACACGTCGCCGTCCTCCAGCCGGTCACGGACGACGAGGGCGCCGTCATCGGCGAAGAGGATGCCACTCCCGACGACTTCGGCCGCATCGCCGCGTTCGCGGCCAAGCAGGTCATCAGCCAGCGGCTGCGCGACATCGCGGACGACGCCGTGCTCGGCGAGTTCCGCGGCAAGGAGGGCGACATCGTCGCCGGTGTCATCCAGCAGGGCCCCAACCCGCGGATGATCCACGTCGACCTGGGCTCGGTCGAGGCGATCCTGCCTCCCGAGGAGCAGGTCCCCGGCGAGGAGTACTCGCACGGATCGCGTCTGCGGGTCTACGTGACCAGCGTGGCCAAGGGGCTGAAGGGTCCCCAGATCACCGTCTCCCGCACCCACCCGGGCCTGGTGCGCAAGCTCTTCGCCCTCGAGGTCCCCGAGATCGCGGCCGGCCTGGTCGAGATCGTCTCGCTCGCGCGCGAGGCCGGGCATCGCACGAAGATCGCCGTGAAGGCGAACGACCCGTCGATCAACGCGAAGGGCGCATGCATCGGCGAGCTGGGCCGTCGGGTCAGGGCGGTCACGGAGGAGCTCGCGGGGGAGAAGATCGACATCGTCGACCACAACCCCGACCTCGCCACGTTCGTCGCGAACGCGCTGTCGCCCGCCAAGGTGACCAGCGCCTTCGTCCTGGATGCCGGCACCAAGGCCGTCCGCGCCCTCGTGCCGGATTACCAGCTCTCGCTCGCGATCGGCAAGGAGGGGCAGAACGCGCGTCTGGCCGCCAAGCTGACCGGAGCGAAGATCGACATCCAGCCGGACAGCATCCTCGACGAATGATCTCGACCGCCACGACCGGCCGGCGTCGCTCGGGCATCGGCACCGAGGTGTAGGATGGAACCCGTACGAACGTGTGTCGGTTGCCGCGCACGTGCCTCCCGGTCAGACCTCCTCAGGGTGGTCGCCCAGGACGGCGCCCTCGTCATCGATGAGCGCGCGGTGCTTCCGGGACGCGGCGCGTGGGTGCATCCGGAGCCGGATTGCCTGGACAAGGCATTGCGGCGCCGGGCCTTCGCGCGAGCACTTCGTGTCGCAGCCGAGCTCGACACGCAGACCATCGAACAGTACTGCCAGCAGAACAAAGGCTGAACGGCTATGGAAACAAAGTGAACGGCTCGAAATGAGACCCGTCCGCGACTAGTGGTCTGCCCTGCCTGGGTGGACCGACCCAGACAGGAGAATTGTGGCTGCCAAACCACGTGTGCACGAGATCGCCGCTGAACTCGGCGTCGACAGCAAGGTCGCACTCGCCAAGCTCAAGGAGCTCGGCGAGTTCGTGAAGAGCCCGTCGTCGACCATCGAACCGCCGGTGGCGCGCAAGCTGCGCGCGGCGATCGAGGCCGACGGAGCCGCGAAGCCCGCGGCCAAGGCGGAGCCCGCGAAGCCGAAGGCTGCGCCCGCCCCCAAGCCCGGCGCCGCGGCGCCGACCCCCGGTCCGAAGCCGGGCCCGAAGCCGGCCCCCGAGACGCCGGCCGCGGCTGCCCCGGCGCCCTCCGCGCCGACCCCGGCGCCCGCTCCGGCTGCACCCAAGCCCGCCGACAAGGGTGCCCCCAAGCCCGGGGACAAGGCCGCACCCAAGCCCGGTGCTCCGCGCCCGGGCAACAACCCGTTCGCGTCCTCGCAGGGCATGGGCCAGCGTCCCGCCGGCCCGCGTCCCGGCAACAACCCGTTCGCCTCTTCGCAGGGCATGGGCCAGCGTCCGACCCCGGGTAACATCCCGCGGCCGCAGGCTCCGCGTCCCGGCGCTCCGCGCCCTGGTGCCCCGCGTCCCGGCTCGCCGCGTCCCGGCGCTCCGCGCGGCGGTCAGGGCGGTCGTCCCGGCGCTCCGTTCCAGCAGCGTCCCGGCGGCCCCGGTCGCCCAGGCGGCGGCGGTGCGGGCGGTGGCTTCCAGCGTCCCGCCGGCGGTTTCGCCGGTCGTCCCGGTGGCGGCGGAGGCCGCGGTCGTGGACCCGGCGGTGGCACGGCCGGAGCCTTCGGAAAGGGAGGCGGCAAGAGCAAGCAGCGCAAGTCGCGGCGGGCGAAGAGGCAGGAATTCGAGATGCGGTCGGCGCCGGTCGTCGGCGGCGTCAACGTCCAGAAGGGTAACGGCGAGACCATCCGGCTCCGCCGCGGCGCTTCGATCGCCGACTTCGCGGACAAGCTCGAGGCGCTGAACGGCTACACCGTCCAGCCCGGGACGCTCGTCACGATCCTGTTCAACCTGGGCGAGATGGCCACGGCCACCGAGTCCCTGGACGAGGCGACCTTCGAGGTCCTCGGAGCCGAGCTCGGCTACAAGATCCAGATGGTCTCGCCCGAGGACGAGGACAAGGAGCTCCTCGAGGGCTTCGGTCTCGACCTCGAGCAGGAGCTGGCCGAGGAGGACGACTCCGACCTCGAGATCCGTCCTCCGGTGGTCACCGTCATGGGTCACGTCGACCACGGTAAGACCCGCCTTCTCGACGCCATCCGCAAGACCAACGTCATCGAGGGCGAGGCCGGCGGCATCACCCAGCACATCGGTGCCTACCAGGTCTGGACCGAGCACGAGGACATCGAGCGCGCCATCACCTTCATCGACACCCCGGGTCACGAGGCGTTCACCGCCATGCGCGCCCGCGGTGCGCAGGTGACCGACCTCGCGATCCTCGTGGTCGCGGCCGACGACGGCATCATGCCGCAGACGGTGGAGGCGCTGAACCACGCCCAGGCGGCGAACGTGCCGATCGTGGTCGCGGTCAACAAGGTCGACAAGCCCGAGGCCAACCCGGCGAAGGTGCGCCAGCAGCTCACCGAGTACGGACTGGTGGCCGAGGAGTACGGCGGCGACGTCATGTTCGTCGACGTCTCGGCCCGTGCCGGCACCGGCATCCAGGAGCTCCTGGACGCGGTCCTGCTGACGGCCGACGCGGGTCTCGACCTGCGCGCGAACCCGAACAAGGCCGCTCGAGGCGTCGCCATCGAGGCGAAGCTCGACAAGGGCCGCGGTTCGGTCGCGACCGTGCTCATCCAGTCCGGAACCCTCCGGATCGGCGATGCGATCGTCGCGGGCACCGCCTACGGACGCGTGCGCGCCATGATCGACGAGAACGGCGATGCGGTCGAGGAGGCCGCACCGTCCCGTCCGGTCCAGGTGCAGGGTCTGAACTCCGTGCCCCGCGCCGGTGACGTGTTCATCGTCACCGAAGAGGACCGGATGGCCCGCCAGATCGCCGAGAAGCGCGAAGCCGTCGAGCGCAACGCCCAGCTGGCCAAGGCCCGCAAGCGCATCTCGCTCGAGGACTTCACCCGCGCTCTCGAAGAGGGCAAGGTCGAGACGCTCAACCTCATCATCAAGGGCGACGTGTCCGGTGCCGTCGAGGCGCTGGAGGAGTCGCTGCTCAAGATCGAGGTCGACGACTCCGTCCAGCTGCGCATCATCCACCGCGGCGTCGGTGCGATCACCGAGAGCGATGTGAACCTGGCGACGATCGACAACGCGATCATCGTCGGATTCAACGTCCGACCCGACACCAAGGCCCGTGAGGCCTCGGTGCGCGAGGGCGTGGACATCCGCTTCTACTCGGTCATCTACAACGCGATCGACGAGATCGAGAACTCCCTCAAGGGCATGCTCAAGCCGGAGTTCGAAGAGGTCCAGTCGGGTGTCGCCGAGATCCGCGAGGTGTTCCGCTCCTCGAAGTTCGGCAACATCGCCGGTGTCATCGTGCGGTCGGGGACCATCACGCGCAACGCCAAGGCGCGCGTCATCCGCGACGGCGTCGTCATCGCCGATGGCCTGGCCATCGAGTCGCTGCGTCGCTTCAAGGACGATGTCACCGAGGTCCGCACGGACTTCGAGGCCGGTATCGGCCTCGGCAAGTACAACGACATCCAGGTCGGCGACGAGATCGAGACCACCGAGATGGTGGAGAAGCCGCGGGGCTGATCGCCATGTGACTCGTCGGGCGGGGATGCACTGCGCATCCCCGCCCGACGAGTCTCGACGAGGGAGAAGGAAATGGCTGGAGAACGACAGGCACGCCTCGCGGATCGCATCCGCGTCATCCTGGCGGAGCGGCTCGACAAGGGCCTGCGCGACCCGCGTCTGGGCTACGTCACCATCACCGACGTCCGGGTCTCGGGCGATCTGCAGCACGCCAGCGTCTTCTACACCGTGCTGGGCACCGACGAGGAGCGCGTCTCCAGCGCCGCTGCCCTGACCTCGGCGACCGGGATGCTGCGGACCGAGGTCGGACGTCAGCTCTCGACCCGTCTCGTGCCCACGCTGGAGTTCATCCCCGACGCCCTGCCCGAGACCGCGGACCACATCTCCGCGCTGCTGCGCGAGGCGCAGGAGCGGGACGCCGCGGTCGCGGAACTCGCCTCCACGGCCACGCACGCCGGGGACGCCGACCCGTATCGGTCGGACGACGACGAGGACTGAGTTCCCGGCAGACAGAGCCTCGCTGCACGCGCGGCCGTCGACGGTTTGCTAGCCTGTTCGCCGATCGCGCCGCTTCCGCGGCGTCGGGAGAGCGGGTCTCATGGGCGACACCGGCGCACGGCGCGCGGCCGACGCCCGCCCCGAGGGCGGGCCGGACGCGCAGGTCGTGCTGGATGCCGTCGCCGAGCTGCGCTCCCAGGGGATCGTCGTGGCACCGCACGTGCTCGCCCGGCTGCAGGCGCGCGCGGGCACCGACCGTGCCCTGCTCGGCGAGATCGCCCTGTCGCTCACGGCTGCGCAGCGCCACGGGCATCGGGCGCTGCCGGTGCCACTGCCCGTCCCGCAGGCGATCGCGTCCTCCGTCGAGCGGCTCGCCGCCGGGTCGACGGAGCGCGATGCCCTCGTGGTGCTCGCGCTGAGCTCGACCGACCGCCTCGATGCCTACCTCGCCGTCACGGGTCTGACCACCGAGCAGCTCTCGGTCGGCATCCTCGGTGAATGCCTCGACGTCGCGGCCGGCCGCGTCGCGCTGCGCGAACCCGCGCTCGGGGAATGGCTCCAGGCGTCCGCGACGGCGGCGGAATCCGCGTCGGCGCACGAGCGGTTGAGCATCCACCACGCAGAGGCGGGAGACGAGGTCAGGGCCGCGTGGCACACGGCACGCGGCGCGAGCGCCAAGGCACCGGGCGCGGCCGCCGTCCTGCTCACTGCCGCACGCCGGCTCTTGGCGGAGGGGCAGTCGCTCTCCGCCTTCCACGTCGCCGTCGAGGCCTTCGACCACGCCGAGGGCATCCAGGCCGAGGACGCCAGGCGAGTCGCCGGAGACGCCGCTCTCTGCGCCGGGCTCGTCGCGGATGCCGTCGACTGGCTGGGCAGCCTGTTCCCGGCGGGGACCGCGGAGCAACGGACGCGGGCCCTCACGCCTCTCGTGATCGCGGAGACGGCGCTGCGCGGAGCGCTGCCCATCGCGGATCCGGCGGCGCACCGTCCGGACCACGACGAGGCGGCGAGCTGGACGGCCTGGGCGCGGACGGCCGGCATGGCGGCGATGCTGTCCGCGGAGCGCGGTGCCGACGCCGCCATGCGCATGTGGCTGGCCGAGGCCCGCGAGGCGGATGTCCGCGCGGGCGCCGGCGGTGCGATCCGGGATCCTGCCGCCGCCCTGTGCTGGCTGCTCAGCGGAGACCCGTCTGATCCGATTCCGGACGGCACGCTGTCGTTCGGCGTCGCGGCCGCCGTGCGCAGAGCCCTGGACGGGGAGATCGAGGACGGCCTCGGCATCCTGGCCCGGCATGAGGCCGGCATCGCGGAGGAGAAGGACCCCTTCCTGCACGGCTTCGAGCGCACACCGCTGGCCGGCGCGTATCGCGCCGTCGTCGAGGTGCTGCTGCGCTTCTGGCAGGGCGATGCGGCTGCCGCCCGTGCCCGCCTCGACGACGCGCTCGTCCGCCTTCCGATCGGTCTGCCGTTCGCCGGACTCGGCGTCGTGCTCGCCCGGCGACTGGACCTCGCGATACTCGGCCGGATCGGACTCGCGACGCAGAGCGCGACGGATGCGCTGCCCACCGGCATCCGGCTCGATGCCCTCGTGGACCGGGCGCTTCAGGCGTACCTCGCGGGCTCGGTCCAGGAGGCCGCCGCGCACATGCGGCTGTGGCACGACCGGGGCGCACCGGCTCCACCGCTTGCCGTCCCCGGACTCGAGGAGCTCGGGGACGGGGACTCATCTCCCGCAGTCGAACCGCCCGATCAGCGCCTGGCGTCGGAGCTGTACCGGCGGATCCGCACAGTCGCCCAGGGGGCATGGCAGCACGAGTACCCGTCGATCGCCGAGCGAGTGCGCGCGGTGAGATCGCCGTTCACGCGCGCTCGCGTCGAGGCGCTGCTCGGAACGACGTGCGTGATCCGCGGAGACCGCGTCGCCGGCCGGCGGCACCTGCACTCGGCGCACAGTCTCTTCACGGATGCCGGAGCCGATGCCTGGCGCGACAGCGTCGGTCGCCGGCTGGTCCGCCTCGGGGAGCAGATCGAGCAGCTCGCGGGGCTGGAGACCGTGCCGATCCCCGTGGTGGATCCGCTGGCGGCCTGCCGTGCGGCGTGGGAGCCGCTCGTCACCGAGCGCGAGCTCCAGGTCGCGATGCTCGTGGTCGAGGGCGCGTCCAACCGCGACATCGCGGAACGGCTGCAGTTGTCGGTGCGCACCGTCGAGGTGCACCTCGGCCGGGTCTTCGCGAAGCTCGACGTGCGCAGCAGGGCGGAGCTCATCGTGCTCGCGCACCGCACCGGCCGGCACCTCTGACCCGGTCATCCCGGCAGCGACAGAAACCCGTCCGACGCTTCGGCGAGGCCGTCGGCGATGAGCGAGTCGATCGCCCGATCGCGCTGCACGGGATCCGGCCAGTCCGGGATGACGCTGACCTGCGGGACGCCGGCCGGAGCCGCGTCCCGCAGCGTCCGCAGCACGGCCCCCCTCGCCTGACGGTCGGACCCCTCGTACCGGGCCTGCCTGCGGCGGGTGTCCTCGCCGGCAGGACGGCCCGCGGCGAGCCAGCGGCACTCCCGGTGGATCGGGCAGCGGTCGCACCGAGGGGACCGCGCGGTGCAGACGACCGCCCCGAGCTCCATCATCGCCGCGTTGAACAGCGCGGATTCCGCGGGCTCGGCCGGAAGGGCGTCCGCCATCGTCGCCAGATCCCGTCGTGACGGCGACCCCGGCTGGGCTGCGCCCCCGACGGCGCGGGCGAGCACACGGCGCGTGTTGGTGTCGACGACCGCGTGGTGATCCCCGTAGGCGAACACCGCCACGGCGCGGGCGGTGTAGTCGCCGATCCCCGGCAGTGCCAGGAGCGCCTCTACATCGCGAGGCACCACGCCGTCGTGGCGTTCGGCGACGGCGATCGCTGCGCCGTGCAGCCACAGCGCCCGGCGCGGATATCCGAGATTCGCCCACTGCGTCACGACCTCCGCGGGCGTCGCCAGGGCCATCGCGGTCGGCGTGGGCCAGCGTCTCAGCCAGGCCTCCAGGTGAGGGATGACCCGCGTCACCGGCGTCTGCTGGAGCATGAACTCGCTCACGAGGACGCCCCAGGCGCCGTACGCCTCATGGAACTCCGGTCGGCGCCACGGCAGGTCCCGAGCCTCGGACAGATACCAGTCCGAGACCCCGCTGAGGTCGGGGAGGGGTGTCGGAGTCGGGGGCACCTGGTTAGCCTAGACGGACGATCCATGCTCATCGACGGGGGAGAGCAGGGAGGGACGCCATGAGAGTCTTCCGGAGCGCCGCTGCGCTGCTGGCGGTGACGTTGCTGCTGGCGGGATGCTCCACGGCCGCGGAGGGACCGGAGACCGCGCCGTCCACGACCGGGCCGACGTCGACGGCGACGGCGGAGGAGACCGCATCGCCGACTCCGGCACCGGATCCTGCGGATCCGGCGACGTGGACCATCAGCGCCGAGGGGATCGGACCCGTGCACATCGGCGGTGACTTCGACGGCACCCTGGCGGACCTGCCCACCAGCTGGACGAGCGACGGCGCGGCCTGCTCATGGGCGGCGTTCTGGAATGCGCCCGACGCGTCATACAGCATGCACTTCGTGCGCGGGTCGGAGAACCAGAGCGACCCGATCTCGGAGGTCTCGGCATCCACCATGGCGGATGCCGTGAGCGGACCCGTCGGTCCGGTGACGGCCGAGGGGCTGGGCGTCGGCGCGGCTCGGGACGAGATCCTCGCCGGATATCCGGATGCCGAGGAGGGCACCGGCGCCGTGGACGGCGAGTGGATCCGGATCCCGTCGGACGGGGAGGCACAGATCTTCTTCCAGTTCCTCACGGGAGCCGACCTCGCGTGGGCGGTCACCGTCACCACTCGCGACGAACCCTCCTACGAGGTCTGCGGCTGATCGCTGCTCGCGTGCTCGGTAGGCTGGGGGGATGGTCTCACCCGGCATCCTGCTCGTCGACAAGCCGGGCGGAATCACCAGTCACGACGTCGTCTCGCGCACGCGTCGCGCGTTCGGCACCCGCAAGGTCGGCCATGCCGGAACGCTCGATCCGATGGCGACGGGCCTGCTGGTCATCGGCATCGAGGGGGCCACGCGGCTGCTGACCTACATCGTCGGCGCTGACAAGACCTACACGGCGACGATCCGTCTGGGGGCGACCACGTCCACCGACGATGCCGAGGGGGAACCGCTGACGACGGCGGACGCCGCGGCGCTCGCGGCCGTCTCCGACGAGCGGATCGCGGCCGGGGTCGCGGCGCTCACCGGCGCGATCTCGCAGATCCCCAGCGCCGTGTCGGCGATCAAGGTCGACGGACGACGTGCCTACGACCGGGTCAGGGCGGGGGAGAGCGTCGAACTGGCCGCCCGGCAGGTGACCGTCTCGCGCTTCGCCGTGCTCCGACGGCGCGACGTCGACGGCGCGATCGACCTCGACGTCGTCGTGGACTGCTCTTCCGGCACATACATCCGGGCGCTGGCACGCGACCTGGGCGCCGACCTCGGCGTCGGCGGCCATCTGACGGCTCTGCGGCGCACGCGGGTCGGTCCGTTCGACGTCGCCGACGCCGTGCCGGTCGACGGACTCGCGGACGCCACCGCGTTGAGCCCGGCCGAGGCAGCCGCCCGCGTTCTCGCGCGTCTCGACGTGACCGGCGACGAGGCCCGCGACCTCCGCCACGGCAAGCGGCTCGCGGGGCAGGCCGCGCGTGTCGCGGCCTTTCCCGCCGCGGCGATCGACCCTGACGGAGCACTCGTCGGCATCGTGGAGCGCCGTGGCGCCGACCTCAAGAGCGCGATGAACATGCCCGAGGAGGCCCGATGATCCTCTGGTTCACGATCCTGCAGATCGTGGTGGCGGTCGCGGTCGGCCTGTTCTGCGTGACGGCGGGACTGTCGGGCAGACGCCCGAGCGACTACACGGTGGGCAGCCTCGCGCTCGTCGAGCTGCTGCTGATCGTTCAGGTCGTCATCGCGATCATCGCCCCGGTTGCCGGCAACCCTCCGACCGGAGACCTGCTGGAGTACTGGGTGTACCTCGTGTCCGCCGTCCTGCTCCCGATCGGCGGGGTTCTGTGGGCCCTCATGGAGCGCAGCAGGTGGAGCACCGTGATCCTCGGCGTCGTCGCCCTGGCCGTCGCCGTCATGGCCTGGCGGATGCAGGTGATCTGGACCGTGCAGATCGCGTGACGACATCGGGCGCGCGCATACCCGGATCCGCACCCGCCTAAACTGGTAGGCGCTATGAGCACCACCGCCACCCGCACCAGGATGACCGGCATCGGACGGGTCCTCGTCATCGTCTACGCCGTGATGGCGCTGGCGGCCACCGGCCGCAGCTTCGTCCAGATCGTGCAGCGCTTCGACGAGGCGCCGCTGAGCTACGCGCTGTCCGCCGCGGCCGCGGTGGTGTACATCCTGGCGACTCTGGCCCTCGTGCTCTCGAATCGCCGGGGGTGGTACACGATCGCGTGGATCGCGATCGTGTTCGAGCTCGCCGGCGTGCTCGTGGTGGGGACGCTGAGCCTGGTGCTGCCAGAGCTCTTCCAGCACGAGACGGTGTGGTCGCTGTACGGCCGCGGGTACGTGTTCATCCCCCTGGTCCTGCCGCTCTTCGGCCTGTGGTGGCTGCGTTCGCACCGACCCGCCGCGGTTGAGGCATGATCGTCTTCCGTGATCCGGCCGAGGTGCCGGACGACTTCGGCCGGTCGGCTGTCGCGATCGGAAAGTTCGACGGCGTGCACGCGGGGCATCGAGCGGTCATCGCCCGGCTCCGCGAGGACGCCGCGGCCACCGGAGCGCGCGCGGTCGCTGTGACGTTCGACCGCAATCCGCTCTCGGTGCTGCGGCCGGAACGCTGCCCCGAGAACGTCGTCAGCACCGAACGGAAGCTGGAGCTGCTGGGGGAGCTCGGACTGGACGCCACGCTCGTGCTCCGCTTCGACGCCGAGCTCGCGAACCGGGAGGCCGAGGACTTCGTCCGCACGATCCTGGTGGACGCCCTGCGCATCGAGACGATCCTGGTGGGCCGCGACTTCCGGTTCGGCCGCGGCGGTGCCGGCACTCCCGAGCTGCTGCGGCGGCTCGGGGCCGATCTCGGCTTCACCGTCGACCTGGTCGAAGACGTCCTCCCCACCGGGTCCGAGCGCCGGGTCTCGTCGAGCTGGATCCGCGAGCTGCTCGCGGAGGGCGACGTCGAGAAGGCGCAGGAGCTGCTCGGGCGGCCCGTGGACGTGCGCGGCGAAGTCGTGCACGGGCTCAAGCGCGGCCGGGAGCTCGGGTTCCCGACCGCCAATCTGTCGGATGCCGTGGACGCTCTGGTTCCGGCGGACGGCGTCTATGCGGGATGGCTCATGGACCACGACACGGGCATCCGGCATCCGGCGGCGGTGTCGGTCGGCACGAACCCCACCTTCGACGACGTGCCGCGCCGGCAGGTCGAGGCGCACGTGCTCGACGAGGCCGGGCTCGACCTGTACGGGCACGATGTCACGGTGCAGTTCACGCACCGACTGCGCGGCATGGTGGCCTTCGAGGGCATCGAGAAGCTCAAGGACCAGATCGCGGCGGACGTCGACGCAGCGCGCGAACTGCTGAGCGCCGGCGACTGAGACGAGCTCTTCCGCCGGACGGCCCGCTGCCTCTACCATGGGCGCGTGGAGCTGTGGCAGATCGTCGTGGCGGAGGCGCCCAAGGCGCCGAACCTCTGGGGAGCGCTGGGGTGCGCGATGGCGTACGCCGCAGCGCTGCTCGCCGCGCTCGATGCCTTCGCCGATCTGCTGCTCGCCCGAGGTCAGAGCACCCCGGGCCGGCTCGGGCCTGCGCAGGGGCTCAAGTTCGGCGGGAAGCTGGCAGCGGCGGGCATCACCGTGAGCTCGGCGGGCATCGTGCTCGCGCTGGATGCGAACTGGTTCGCCCTGATCGCGCTGTCGACGACGTTCGTCGCGGTCATCGTGGTCGCGCTCGTCGCGCTGCGCCGCGCCGGTCGCTCGGCGACGGCACCCGCGGGCCCGGTGATGGCGTAAAATGGCGGCAGGCTCTACAGCGCGTTCGATGTGACGAACGCGGGGGAGTCGGGTTTGATCCCGTCCGCACGGTCCTGGCTGGCGCCACACGCGGACATCGAGAACGGCTCGGAGGCCGTCTGCGGCACTCCGGCGATTCACGCTCAGGAGGAGCATGCCGACTACGGCAACCGCCGCGACGCGGCGCAGGAAGACGTCCCGTCGAGACGACGAGGCACCGCTGATCCCGATCCTCGCGCGCAAGGTGCGCGAGGTGGAGGCGAAGGCGCAGCGGGGGAAGCTGGGACCGACCAACCGGGTCAAGTTCCAGGTCATCGCCTTTCTCGTTCGCGAGGAGCGCGCACGGGTCAAGGCGGATGGCGAGATCGCCGACGCCGCCAGGGCGGAGCTGCTCAAGCGGCTGGACGGCGTCGCCACGATCCTCGCCAAGACGGCGGCGCGCGACACCTCGTTGATCCAGCTGCTGGAAGTCGACTCGGCCACGAGCCCGGTGGCCAAGCGCATGCGCAGGGACTGGCTCCTCGAATCCGGTGCGGAGCTGGCGCCGGAAGAGCTCATCATCACAGACATCGCGCCGGTGGTGCAGGCATCCGTCGTTCCGGCGGCCGCAGCCGAGCGGCAGGTGACCCCGCCGTCGGTCGAGGCCAGGCAGCTCGCGAACCCGTTCCTCGCGCCCGACCTGACCCCGCGTCCGGCATCGACGCCGCGCCGTCGGCTGGACGGGTGGGAGCTCATGGGCCCGTTGTACAAGGCGTTCGAGACCGGCGCCGGTGGCGCCTCGGCGACGATGGATCTGCCGCCGACGCCCGAGTTCGACCACGTCTCGCCCAAGGGGCTGGACGTCATGGCGCACCAGTCGCGCTTCCTCGAGTCGGTGAGGGCCGGCCACCGCAGCTTCCTGCTCGCGGATGAGCCGGGACTCGGCAAGACCGCGCAGTCGGTGCTGGCGGCGTCCGTCGCGGGAGCGTACCCGCTGCTGGCCGTCGTTCCGAACGTCGTGAAGATGAACTGGGCCCGCGAGGTCGAGCGGTGGACGCCGCAGCGCAGGGCGACGGTGATCCAGGGGGACGGCGACGACATCGACGCGTTCGCCGACGTGTTCATCGTCAACTACGAGATCCTCGACCGCCACCTTTCCTGGCTCGGGTCCATCGGGCTGCGCGGAATGGTCGTCGACGAGGCGCACTTCATCAAGAACCTCACCTCGCAGCGTTCGCAGAACGTGCTCGCGCTCGCCTCCCGCGTCCGGGAGCAGACGCCTGGCGGCAAGCCGCTCCTGATGGCGCTGACCGGAACGCCGCTGATCAACGACGTCGAGGACTTCGACGCGATCTGGCGATTCCTGGGATGGACCACGGGTGACAAGCCGGGGCCCGAGCTCATGGACAAGCTCGATGCCACCGGGCTCACCCCGGCGGACAAGTCGTTCTACGCCGAGGCCCGCGACGCCGTCATCTCGATGGGCATCGTCCGCCGCAAGAAGAAGGACGTCGCGGCGGACCTCCCGGACAAGCTCATCGCCGACCTCCCGGTCCAACTGGACGACGAGTACGGGCGCAGCATCCGTCAGGCCGAGCGCGAACTCGGCGAGCGTCTCGCGGCGAAGTACCGCAGGATCATCGAGGCGCGCGGGGACCGCGGCCTCGCGCCCGGCGAGATCGACGACGACATCGTCCGACTGGTCGCGACGGGGGAGCTCGAGGAGTCCAAGGCCGCGGGCACCGGGGGCGACAACGTCTTCACGATGGTGCGCAGGATCGGTCAGGCCAAGGCGCAGCTCGCCGCGGACTACGCCGCGCAGTTGCAGCGTTCGGTGGGCAAGGTGGTGTTCTTCGCCAAGCACATCGACGTGATGGACCAGGCCGAGGCGCACTTCGCGGCGTCGGGCATCCGCTACGTCTCGATCCGCGGCGACCAGACGACACCGGCGCGTCAGCAGGCGATCGACGACTTCAACGGCGACGAGGGCGTGGGTGTGGCGGTCTGCTCGCTCACGGCTGCCGGCGTCGGGCTCAACCTCCAGGCGGCGTCCAACGTCGTCCTGGCCGAGCTCAGCTGGACGGCGGCCGAGCAGACGCAGGCCATCGACCGCGTGCACCGCATCGGGCAGGACGAGCCCGTCACGGCATGGCGGATCATCGCGGCGCACACGATCGACACCAAGATCGCCGAACTCATCGACCAGAAGCAGGGGCTCGCGGCCCGTGCCCTGGACGGCGAGGCCATGGCGGAGGCCGCGAGCGAGTCGGTGCAGCTGGCCGCGCTCATGCACCTGCTGCGGCAGGCTCTGGGCGGAGAGGACGGGCGTTAAGAACAGGACTTCTTGAGGCCCGTTCGACCCCGTTTCGACGGCGGAGCGCGAAGATCGACGAGATTGTGGTCTGAGCCGCGCAAGAACCTTCGTTTTCGACGCCTGGAATGGCGCGTGGGAGCCGATCGGCACTAGTGTCGATCTCAGGCAGCGTCGCCTCGTCCCCCTCCCGAATCGAACGAGTGAAGGCAGCAGCATGAAGATCGGCATCCTCACCTCTGGCGGCGACTGCCCCGGCCTGAACGCGGTCATCCGCGGCATCGTGCTCAAGGGCACGACGGCGTACGACCTCGAGTTCGTCGGGATCCGCGACGGGTGGCGCGGGGTCGTCGAGGGCGACTTCATGCCGCTCACCCGGCACGAGGTCAAGGGGCTGTCGAAGGTCGGCGGGACCATCCTCGGCACCAGCCGCACCAACCCCTACGAGGGCGAGCGCGGCGGGGCCGACAACATCGCCAAGACGCTGTACGGCCACAAGATCGACGGCATCGTCGCGATCGGCGGCGAAGGCACCCTCGCCGCGGCGGACCGGCTGGCGAAGGACGGCATCAAGGTGCTCGGCGTCCCGAAGACGATCGACAACGACCTGCGCGCGACGGACTACTCGTTCGGCTTCGACACAGCGGTGAACATCGCCACCGACGCGATGGACCGTCTGCGGACCACCGGCGACTCGCACCAGCGCTGCATGGTCGCCGAGGTCATGGGGCGCCACGTCGGCTGGATCGCGCTGCACGCCGGCATGGCCGCCGGTGCGCACGTGATCTGCATCCCCGAGGTGCCGATGTCGATCGACGACATCGCCGAGCTCGTGACCAGTGCCCACGATCGCGGTCGGGCCCCGCTGGTCGTCGTCTCCGAGGGCTTCAAGCTCCTCGGCATGGACGAGGCGTACAGCGACAAGGGCCTGGATGCGTTCAACCGGCCTCGCCTCGGCGGGATCGGCGACCAGCTCGCCCCGGAGATCGAGCGGATCACCGGCATCGAGACCCGTGCGACGATCCTCGGACACATCCAGCGCGGCGGCTCCCCGTCCGCCTTCGACCGCGTGCTCGCAACGCGGCTCGGCCTTCACGCCGCGGATGCGATCGTCGACGGCGCGTGGGGTCAGATGGTCGCCATGCAGGGCACCGACATCGTCCGCGTGCCGTTCGCAGACGCGCTCGGCGAGCTCAACACCGTCCCGCGCTACCGCTACGACGAGGCCGCGGCGCTGTTCGGCTGATACCCGCCGGGCTCGCCGCGTGGCGAGACGACCGCGTTCTGCTTCGGATCCGGACTTCCGCTTCAGGTCCGGAGTTCTGCCGCCGGTTCTTCCGGATTCGGAGCGATCGTTCGGATCCCGGTGTCTGGTGGTGATCGCACCGGGTGACGTGGTCACGCCGCCAGGTGCAGTCCCTGCACGACGGCAGAGCGGACGATCTCCACGACCTTCTCGGGCTGGAACAGTACCTGGACGTAATCGAAGCGCAGGACGGTGTAGCCGCGAAGCCGCAGCCGCGCATCCGCCTCAATGTCACGGCGGCGAGCGACGGGATCGCTGTGATGTGCGAACCCGTCGAGCTGCACGACGAGGCGATCGCCGATCAGCGCGTCGACCGGGTGCCCATCGATCCACACCTGTTGACGCACGGCGATGCCGACGCTCCGCATGAGCTCGAGGAAGTGCGTCTCGAGGCCAGAGTCGGACAGCGCGCCGGCGAGATCGGCCAGTCGGCGCGCGCGCGTGCTTCGCCAGCGGATGCCTTGCAGAACCGAAGCATCGACCAGACGCTTGTTCAGCGCCGATTCCCAGATCGCCATGGCGCCGACGGGTTCCACGCACCGGGCGACGTGATGGAGCACGTTGATGAGGGGATCCACCGTGGCCCGTGCACCGACCGGAGCCGGCCCGCCGGACCAGTGCACGCGAAGTCCGGTGGACTCCAGTCGTGTGGCACCTGGAGCGACCACCACGTGCACATCCTCATGCGCAGGCGTCCAGAGACCGATCCTCTCGGCGGCGCTTACGCAGGTGAGGCGGCCGCCGACGCGTACCGCTGCGACGATCGCGGCATCGCAGTCGTCGAGCACGATCCAGGATCGACGGATCCGAAGCACCCCGCCGCCGCGTACCGATGCCGAGACGGCCGACCTGCTGAACCCGGCCGCATAGATGTCCGATGTATGCGCTGCGCCGCCGCGACGGCGGAGCCACTCCTCGAGGAACATGCCGCCACTATGCCTGCGTGGAAAGACCACGACTCACCGGATTCGTTGTGCTGTGGAGAGACCCCGTCTCACGTCCTTCTGTGCAGGACGAGTACGGCGACACGGAATTCCGGAGGATCGCGTGAGATCCGGACGAATCGGGCGCGACTTTCCGGATCTGGAGCGATCCTCCGGATCCGGGAGACCCGGTCGGGCCGCGGCGCGCGGCTACTCGGCGAGGCCCAGCACGTCGAGCATCCACGCCAGCTCGAACGCGCGCTCCCGCCATGAGTTGTACCGCCCGCTGACGCCGCCGTGACCGGCGACCATCTCGCACTTCATCAGCACGTCGCTCGCCCCGGCGTCCCGCAGCCGCGCGACCCACTTCGCCGGCTCCACGTACGCCACACGCGTGTCGTTGAGCGAGGTCATGGCGAGGATGCGCGGGTGGCGCACGCCGTCCTGGACGTTCTCGTAGGGGGAGTACGACTTCATGTACGCGTACACCTCCGGGTCGTGCAGCGGGTCTCCCCATTCGTCCCACTCGATCACGGTCAGAGGCAGCGACGGGTCGAGGATCGTCGTGAGCGCATCCACGAACGGCACAGATGCCAGGATGCCTCCGAACAGTTCGGGCGCGAGGTTCGCGACCGCGCCCATGAGCAGGCCGCCGGCACTGCCGCCCTCGGCCACGATCCGATCCCGAGTGGTCACGCCGGTCCTCACCAGATGCTCGGCGCACGCGACGAAGTCCGTGAACGTGTTGCGCTTGTGCAGCAGCTTCCCGTCCTCGTACCACTGCCGTCCCATCTCGCCTCCGCCGCGCACGTGCGCGACAGCGAAGACGACGCCGCGGTCCAGCTCCGAGAGCCGCGCGACGGAGAACCCGGGATCGATCGAGTGCTCGTAGGATCCGTAGCCGTACAGGTGCAGCGGTCTCGGCGCGTCGCCGGGCGCTCCGAACGAGCGCTTCCACACCAGGGAGATCGGCACCCTGGTGCCGTCGGGTGCCGCGGCCCACGCCCGCTCCTGGCCGTACTCCGCCGGGTCGTAGCCTCCCAGCACCGGCTGCCGCTTGCGCAGGATCAGCTCTCGCGTGGCGAGGTCCAGGTCGTACACGGTGCCCGGAGTCACGAACGAGCCGTAGCCCAGCCGCAGGAACGGCGAATGCCACTCCGGGTTCCCGCTCACCCCCGCGGAGTACAGCGGCTCGTCGAAGGACAGCTCCTCGACCGCATCCGTCGCGTAATCGAGCAGGCCGACGCGCTCCAGACCCTCCCGGCGATACTCGACCGTCGCGAAGTCGCGGAAGGCGTCCATGCCCAGCAGTCGGCGGCCGGGCTCATGCGCGAGCACGACACGACGCTCGCCCTGCGGGTCGGACGCCGCCACCGACACGAGCTCGAAGTCCAGTGCCTCGTCGTTGTGCAGGACGTAGAGCCGGTCCTCTCCGTCGACCACGGCGTGCTCGATGGAGTACTCCACGCCCTCCCGACGCGGCCACACCAGGCGGGGCGTCGCGGTCACATCCCCGGACAGGTCGACGACGTACTCCTCGCTCGTGATGCTCGACCCCACGCCGATCACGAGGTACTTCCGGCTGCGCGTGATGCCCGCACCCAGCCAGAACTTCTCATCCGGCTCGTGGAAGAGCTTCACGTCGTCCTCGACGGGCGTTCCCAGGCGATGCAGCCACAGGGTGTCCGGACGCCACGCGTCGTCGCGCGTCGTGTAGAGGATCCCGGTCCCGTCGGGCGTGAAGAAGGCGCCGCCGGTGTCCGGGATCTCGTCGGCGAGCGTCTCCCCGGTAACGAGGTCGCGCACGTGCACGGTGTACAGCTCGTCGCCGGCGAAGTCCGTCGACCACAGCAGCCGCGTCGCATCGTCCGAGGTGTCGAACGCCCCCAGGGCGAAGAACTCGTGGCCCTCCGCCTCGGCGTTGCCGTCCAGCAGGATCTCCTCGCCCGGCACCGGAACACCGGGCTCGAGCACCGGGGGAGTCCAGTCGTCGGGGGCGGCCTTCGCTCGGCAGTGGATGCCGTACTGGGCGCCCTCCTCGGTGCGGCTGTAGTACCACCAGTCGCCGCGGCGCGTGGGCACCGAGAGGTCCGTCTCGAGGACGCGCCCCTTGATCTCCTCGAAGATCCGCTCCCGCAGACCGGCCAGGTGGGCGGTGGCGTCGTCGGCGTACGCGTTCTCGGCTTCGAGGTGCGCGATCACCTCGGGAGAGTCCTTGTCCCGCAGCCACTCGTAGGGGTCCTGGAACGTGTCCCCGTGGTGCGTGCGGACGTGCGGACGGCGGGCGGGGCGTGGGGCGTCGATCACCGTTCCACGTTAGCCGAGCCCGAGTTGACCGGCACCGGCGACGATGGGAGGATTTACCGGGGCCGGTAAACGGAAGTAAAACCCACGGTGAACTCTTCGTTCACCACGTCGATCACGTCGACACCTCCCTTCCCGAACGACCGAAAGCGAACGGTGGAAACCGCAGCCCTCATCGTCGTGCTGGTGATCCTGCTGGCACTCTTCTTCGACTTCACGAACGGCTTCCACGACACCGCGAACGCGATGGCGACGCCCATCGCGACCGGTGCCCTCAAGCCCAAGACCGCCGTGCTGCTGGCGGCCGTGCTGAACCTCGTCGGCGCCTTCCTGTCCACCGAGGTCTCCAAGACCATCTCCGGCGGCATCATCCAGGAGGACGCCATCCGGCAGTCCGGCGCCGAACTTTTCCTGGCGCTGATCTTCGCGGGCCTCATCGGCGCCATCACCTGGAACATGCTCACGTGGCTCCTGGGTCTTCCGTCCAGCTCCTCGCACGCCCTCTTCGGCGGACTGATCGGCGCGACGCTCGTCGGCGCGGGGCTGGGCGGCATCGACTTCGGCATGGTGCTGTCGAAGATCGTGCTCCCGGCCCTGATCGCCCCGCTCACCGCCGGGATCATCGCGTTCATCGCGACGAAGATCGCGTACGCGATCACACGCCGCTACGACAACAAGCCGGACGGCCGCGACGGCTTCCGCTGGGGGCAGATCTTCACGTCCTCGCTCGTGGCGCTGGCGCACGGCACGAACGACGCGCAGAAGACGATGGGCGTGATCACGCTCGCGCTGATCACGATCGGATGGCAGTCCGCGGCGCACCACGAACCCGAGTTCTGGGTCATCGTCGCGTGCGCCTTCACGATCGCTCTCGGCACCTACCTCGGCGGCTGGCGGATCATCCGGACCCTCGGCAAGGGCCTCACCGAGGTCAAGCCCGCGCAGGGCTTCTCGGCCGAGAGCTCCACGGCCGCGACGATCCTCGCCTCAAGCGCTCTGGGCTTCGCGCTGTCGACGACGCAGGTGGCCTCCGGGTCGGTCATCGGCTCGGGTCTCGGCCGCCGCGGTTCCACCGTCCGCTGGCGCACCGCGGGGCGCATCGCGATCGGATGGCTGCTGACGCTTCCGGCCGCCGGGGCCGTGGGCGCATTCGCGGCGCTGCTCGTGCTGTGGATGGGCCTGTGGGGCGTGGCGATCGATGCCGTCCTGGCGGTCGTGATCATCCTCGGACTCTTCCTGCGCTCCAAGCGCAACGAGGTGACGCACGCCAACGCCATGAGCGATGTCGCCGAGTCGGGCCACGCGGTCGAGCTGCCCGACACTCCGCCACCGACGCGCCGCCAGCAGCGCATCGAGCAGGCCCGCGCCGAGGCGAAGGCGCGTCAGAAGGCCAAGGCGGACGCCAAGGCGAAGGCGAAGGCGGACTCGAAGACCAAGGCCGAGGCGAAGGCGAAGAAGAAGCAGCCCCTCGCCGCCGACGGCGACGCGAAGCAGGAGAAGGGCGAATGAGCATCTCCATCGACTGGCTGGCCTTCCTGCAGGTCTTCGCCGCGGCGCTCATCGGAGCAGCCTCCATCGTCACCTTCTACGCCCTGGGCCTGCGCCTGCTGGTCCGCAGCGGCCACGCCCCGGTCGTGAGCCCCGCCGAGTTCACCGACGCGATCACCGTGATCAGCGAGAAGGAGCTGAAGCGGGCCGAGAAGCAGGCCGCGAAGGCCGCGAAGAAGAGTCCACTCACGGACGGCCAGAAGCGGCTGGCGCTGATCGGCGCCTACGCCTGCTTCGTGATGTGCGCCGCGGCCGTCGTCGCCGGCATCCTCATCATCGTGATCGGGCACTGACCTCGCCGTAGGCTGGGGCCATGCCTGGCACTCACGTCCTCGGTCGCCACCAGCCGGCGTCGCACGCCCTCGTCCACGTCAGCGATCCGCACTTCCTCGCGGGCGGTGCGCAGCTCGCCGGCCGTTTCGACGTCGCGGAGACCTTCGACCGGACCCTCGAGGCGATCACGTCGGCGCACCCGTCGCCGGACGCGATCATCATCACGGGCGATCTCGCCGACCTCGGCGAACCGGACGCCTATCGTCGGCTCCGCGATGCCGTGGAGCCGGTGGCCGCCCGCCTCGGTGCCGAACTCGTGTGGGTGGCCGGCAACCACGACGAGCGTCCTGTCCTTCGCCGCGAGCTGCTGGACGCCGCGGCCACGGAGGAGCCGGTCACGGTCGTCCGCGATCTGCACGGTCTGCGTCTCATCGCGCTGGATACCAGCGTGCCCGGCTGGCACCACGGCGATCTGGACGACGCGCAGCTGTCCTGGCTGGCCGACCAGCTCGCTACCCCCGCACCGCACGGCACGGTCCTCGCGATGCATCATCCGCCGCTTCCGAGCCACGTCCCGCTGTTCGACATCCTCGAGCTGCGGCATCAGGACGAACTGGCGGACGTCATCCGCGGCACGGACGTCCGCGCCATCCTCGCCGGTCACCTGCACTACTCCTCGCAGGGCACGTTCGCGGGCGTTCCGGTCAGCGTCGCTTCGGCGACCTGCTACACCATGAACGTCGCGCGCCCGCCCGCCGAGGTCAACGGGATGGATGCGGCGCAGTCGTTCCAGCTGGTGCACGTCTACCCGGACACCATCACGCACACGGTGGTGCCGGTCACTGATGCCGCCACCGCCGACACGTTCTCGGAGGCGTGGCTGGAGCGCATGGCCGCTCTGACCCCGGCCGAGCGGCTCGAGGCGTTCTCGCGCAAGCCGGGGTGGCGCAGCGCCGCGGACTAGACTGGGAGCATCCCCCGCTTCCCACCCAGCCACGACCCACGAGGATGTGACACATGGCCGCTGATGCGCCTGCCCTGACCCGTACCGAGAGCGATTCGCTCGGCAGCATGGAGATCCCCGCGGATGCCTATTGGGGCATCCACACGGCCCGCGCCGGAGCGAACTTCCCGATCAGCAAGCGGCCGATCTCGGTGTATCCGGATCTCATCCGGGCCCTCGCGATGGTGAAGCAGGCGAGCGCGCGCGCCAACAAGGAGATCGGCGTGCTGGACGCCGAGCGCGCCGACCTCATCGACGCGGCCGCGCAGCGGGTGATCGACGGCGAGTTCCACGACCAGTTCACGGTCGGGGTGATCCAGGGCGGCGCGGGCACGTCCACGAACATGAACGCGAACGAGGTGATCACCAACATCGCGCTCGAGATGGCCGGCCGTCCGAAGGGCGACTACGCGTTCCTCTCGCCGATCGATCACACCAACCGCAGCCAGTCCACGAACGACGTGTATCCGACCGCGATCAAGGTCGGGCTGTCGCTGAACCTGCGCTCCCTCCTGGAGGAGCTCGACCTGCTGCGCCGGTCGTTCCTGGCCAAGGCGGGCGAGTTCCACGACGTCCTGAAGGTGGGGCGCACGCAGCTCCAGGACGCCGTGCCCATGACGCTCGGCCAGGAGTTCCACGGCTTCGCCACGACTCTCGGCGAGGATCACAGCCGACTCACCGAGAACGCGTCGCTCATGTACGAGGTCAACATGGGTGCGACCGCCATCGGGACCGGCATCACGACGCACCCCGACTACGCGCGAGCCGTCATCGCGCATCTGCGCGACATCACGGGCCTCGACCTGGAGACCGCATCCGATCTCGTCGAGTCCACGAGCGACACGGGTGCGTTCATGTCGTTCTCGTCCTCCCTCAAGCGCAACGCGATCAAGCTGTCCAAGATCTGCAACGACCTGCGGCTGCTGTCGTCGGGCCCGCAGGCGGGTCTCGGCGAGATCAACCTGCCGGCGAAGCAGGCGGGCTCCAGCATCATGCCGGGGAAGGTCAACCCGGTGATCCCCGAGGTCGTCAACCAGGTCGCGTTCTCGGTGGTGGGCGCCGACGCCACGGTGACGATGGCGGTCGAGGGCGGGCAGCTGCAGCTGAACGCGTTCGAGCCGGTCATCGCGCACTCGATCTTCCAGTCGATCACCTGGATGCGCCAGGCGATGTGGACGCTGCGTGTGAACTGTGTCGACGGCATCACCGCGAACTCCGATCGCCTGGGCGCCATGGTGGGCGCGTCGGTCGGTGTCATCACGGCGCTCACGCCCTTCATCGGCTACGCGGCGGCGGCCGCGCTCGCCAAGACGGCCCTGCTGACGAACCGCAATGTGGCCGACCTCGTCGTCGAGGCCGAGCTCATGACGCGCGACGAGGTCACCAAGCAGCTCTCGCCGGCGCGGCTGTCTGGCCTGGAGGCCGTCACGCAGGCGATCCCGATCGTGAAGGAATGACCCCGGACCCGATGCTCAGCCGTGGATGCGGCAGTGCGTCGTCAGCTCGCCGATGCCGTCGATGCCGACCGTGACGGTCGAGCGGTCGCGGAGGAAGATCTGCGGGTCCCGCGAGTAGCCGGCGCCGCCGGGGCTGCCCGTGGAGATGAGCGTGCCGGGCAGCAGCGTGATCGACTGCGACAGGTGGGAGATGAGCTTCGCGACCGAGCGCACCATCTGTCCCGTCGACGCGTCCTGGACGGTGTGGCCGTCGACGACGGTCCAGATGTGCAGGTCCTGCGGATCGGCGACCTCGTCGGCGGTGACGACGACGGGGCCGGTGGGGGTGAACCCGTCGAAGGACTTGCAGCGTGACCACTGCGCCTCGGCGAACTGGATGTCCCTCGCCGTGATGTCGTTGACGACGGTGTAGCCCCAGACGTGGTCCAGGGCGTCCTCGACGGAGACGTCCTTCGCCGGCGTGCCGATGATCACGCCGAGCTCGGCCTCGTAGTCGACGGATTCGCTGAGAACGCGCGGCCAGGAGGTGGTCTGTTCGTGTCCGGTCAGGGAGTTCGGCCACAGCGTGAACACGGTGGGGGCGGTGTCGGTCTTGAGGCCGAGCTCGCTGGAGTGGGCGGCGTAGTTGAGCCCGACGGCCAGGACGACGGGAGGTGCGAGGACGGCCGACGCCCAGACGGCCTCGGAGACCGGATGCCGCGGGGCGGTGCCCTGCGCGAGGGCGACGCGCACGGCATCCAGCGCCGCGTCGCCGGCATCGATCAGATGCTGCAGCGTCGCGGGGGCCTGATCGATCAGGTCGGAGACGAGGATCGCGTCCGCGCGGTCGATGACCGCGAGCACGGCATCGGGCGAGTCGGAACGCACCAGGTGGGCGAATCGCATGCTCCTACGCTACCCGGATGTCCGGGGGAGACGAGCGGCAGTGGCTCTAGGCTCGTCCTATGACCTCCGGAGGATCCGAGCACCCGCAGCAGCCGTACACGCCCCCGCCGCCGCAGCCGCAGTACACCCCGCCGGCGCCGCAGGTCCCGCCGCCGGCGCACCGGGTCCCTCAGCCGGCGCCGCCGCAGCCGCTGTACGCACCGCCGCAGCAGCCGCAGTACACGCCGGCGGCCTTCGCGCGGCCCGTGTACGCGTCCGCGCTCGCGCAGCCTGCGGTGTACACGCCTCCCTCGGCGCCGGCCGCGCCGTCACCGGCCCCGGCCATCCCGGAGCTTCCCATGCCCGTCAAGAAGGGGCGCACGGTCTCGATCTGGTTGTTCGCGGTGCTCGGCTTCCTGCTGATCGCGCTCGCCGGGTACTTCGTGTGGGCGCTCGGGTCCGTGGCTTCCGTCATCGGTCTCGTGCTGGCGCTGGTTCCCCTTTCGATCGTGTTCTTCGGAGTCCGGCTCATCGACCGCTGGGAGCCCGAGCCGAAGCGCATCGTGTTCTTCGCGATCGCCTGGGGAGCGATCGCAGCGGTCGGCCTGACGCTGCTCGTCGACGTCGGACTGACCGTGCTGTTCGGCGCACGCGATGTCGATGCGTCCGCCGTCCTGCAGGCGCCGATCGTGGAGGAGGTGTTCAAGGGGCTCGGCGTGTTCCTCATCTTCCTCATGGCCCGTCGCACGTTCGACGGCCCGGTCGACGGCATCGTCTACGGGGCGCTGGTCGGTGCCGGCTTCGCGTTCACGGAGAACATCCAGTACTTCGCGATCAGCCTGATCGAGGGCGGGGGAGAACAGCTGACCGTGACCTTCGTGCTGCGAGGGCTCATGTCGCCGTTCGCCCACGCGATGTTCACCGCCCTGACCGGTTTCGCGATCGGACTCGCCGCGCGTCGTGGCGCGTCCGCGGGCGGCGCGCTGGGCGCAGGGGCCGTTGGGCTCGTCGGTGCGATCCTGCTGCACGGCTTTTGGAACGGCTCAGCCACGTTCGCCAACTTCTTCCTGCTGTACGTCACGTTGCAGATCCCGCTGTTCATCGGCTTCGTCCTCGGGATCGTCGCCCTCAAGCGGGAGGAGGCGCGGCTCACGCGCGAGAGGCTGTCCGAGTACGCTGCGGCGGGCTGGTTCACGCCGCAGGAGGTGGACATGCTGGCGACTCCGGCCGGACGAAAGGTCGGCCTGCGCTGGGCGGCGACTCTGCGGGGCGATCGGCGCCCGATCATGCGCGGGTTCATCAAGGATGCGACGGCGCTCGCCGCCGTGCGTCAGCGCGCCATCGCGGGACGCGACGTGCATGCCGCGGAGGACGAGCGGGCGCTGTTGATGCGCACGAGGGCGGCCCGCGCGGCGCTGCTCGCGTACTGAACCGCTGGTAGCAAGACTCAGCGCCCGGTGCTGCGGCGATGCCTGCATGTCTCCCGGGCGCTGAGTTGATCTGAGACCAGGGTGCACCCGTCGCGCACGGCTGTCAAGACCCCGGGCCGCGACGTTGTTCGCTGTGGGCAGGTCCCGGTGCGTTGACCCTCGCGGGAGCCTCGGGTTGGATGGAGACATGACTGATCGTACGAAGCCTGAATTCGACGCCCCCACCGGTCCTGCTCCCGCGGAGCTCGTCATCCGCGACATCATCGAAGGCGACGGCGCCGAGGCGAAGCCCGGCGACACCGTGACCGTGCACTACGCCGGCGTGGAGTTCGACTCCGGCGAGGAGTTCGACTCGTCCTGGGGGCGCGGGGAGACCATCCAGTTCCCGCTGCGCGGCCTCATCCAGGGCTGGCAGGACGGCATTCCCGGCATGAAGGTCGGCGGACGCCGCGAGCTCGTGATCCCTCCGCACCTCGCCTATGGCCCGGCCGGAGCCGGGCACTTCCTCTCCGGGAAGACCCTGATCTTCATCATCGACCTCGTCGCCGTCGGCTGATCCGGTGATGCGCGAAGGCCTCCATCCCGATCGGGGTGGAGGCCTTCCTCGCGTCACGATCTGTTCGGAATACATTCACGCGCATACGAGTTACGCTTTATCGACGCCGCGGCAGCGGCCCGATTCCTCGAGGAGAACACATGACCACCATCGACATCCCCGGCTACCGTGCAGGCACATGGACCCTGGACCCCGCTCACAGCGAGGTGACCTTCAGCGTCCGCCACATGATGATCTCGAAGGTGCGAGGCACCTTCGGTGTGAAGAGCGCCACCCTCATCGCCCCGGAGAACCCGCTCGAGGCCACCGTGACGGCCAGCGTCGACGTGAACTCGGTCGACACCAAGGACGAGGGCCGCGACACCCACCTGCGCTCGGCCGACTTCTTCGATGTCGAGAACCACCCCACCATGGAATTCGTCTCCACCGGCGCGCGCGTCGAGGACGGCGACTTCTTCGTCGACGGCGATCTCACCATCCGCGGCATCACCAAGCCGGTCAGCTTCGCGTTCGACTTCGGGGGCTTCGGCCAGGACCCGTGGGGCAACTACAAGGCGGGCGCCTCGGCATCCACCACGATCAACCGCGAGGACTTCGGCCTGACGTGGAACGCCGCGCTCGAGACCGGCGGCGTCCTCGTCGGCAAGGACATCACGATCAACCTCGACCTGCAGGGCGCGCTCCAGCAGGACTGACCCGCCGCGTCGCACGAGAACCCCGGGCCCGTCAGGGTTCGGGGTTCTCGGCGTCGTAGGCGCGGAAACGCGGGTGCGCACGAGCGAGGAGCGCGACGAGGACGATCACCAGGATGCCGCCGAGCAGCGGCGGGAACCACAGCGCGGTCAGGGTCGCGAGGGTGCCGGCGTAGAGCGCCCCGATGCGGGGTCCGCCCGCGACCACGACGATGAAGATGCCCTGGAGACGTCCGCGGATCCCGTCGGGCACGGAAGCCTGCATCATGGTGTTGCGGTAGATCGAGCTGATGTTGTCGGACGCGCCCGATGCGGCCAGCGCCACGCAGGCCGCCGCGATGAGCACGAGGTGCGGGGTCGTCTCGGATGCCGGCGGCAGCGTCGTCCCGATCAGGAGCACGGCCCCGAAGGCGAGGATCGACGCGCCGTAGGCCTGGATCGCGCGCTCGATGCCGCGCCCGTGCCAGCGATAGCGCACGATGCGTCCGGAGAACAGGCTGGACAGGAAGGTCCCGGCTGCCACCGCGGCCGTCAGCGCTCCGGTGGTGACGGCGCCTCCACCGAGCAGCACCGTCCCGAGAGCGGGGAACAGGGCGAGCGGCTGCCCGAACGTCATCGCGATGATGTCCAGCAGGTACTGCATCCGGATGTTGCCGGCGCGCTTGAGGAATCGCCAGCCGTCCACGAGCGACTCCAGGCCGGGGCGGACGACCGGCCCCTCCGGGCGCAGGGCGGGCAGGGTCCACAGACCCAGGAACATGGCCAGCATCAGGGCGACGTCGATCGTGTACGTCCAGCCGTAGCCCGTCGTCGCCACCAGGACCCCGGCCAGCGCCGGTCCGACCATCACCATGAGTCCGAGCGTGACCCCGTTGAGGGCGGATGCCGCGGCCAGCAGGTCGCGCGGGAGCAGTCTCGGCACGATCGCGGTGCGCGTGGCCATGCCGACCGAGCTGGCCGCGGAGTTGATGATGCTGAGCGCGTACAGCCACCAGATCGTCTCGAGGTGCGTCCAGGTGAGCAGGGCCAGCAGCGCCGTGGAGAGGAAGCCGATGACGGCGGCGACCAGAGCGACCAGCCGCCGGTCGAACGCGTCGGCGAGCATGCCGCCGTAGAGGCCCGCGAGGATCATCGGCAGCAGTCCCGCCACTGCGATCATGGAGACCGCGAACGTGCTGTGCGTCAGGTCGAACACGTGCAGCATCACCGTGACGATCGTGAGCTGGCCGCCGAGCCCGGCGAGCGTCGAGCCGATCCACATCCGCGTGAAGGCGCCGCTCGCGCGGAACGGACGGAGATCGATCAGCGCGGAGGACACTCCCCGAGGCTATCGGTCGGGAGATGTGCCGGAGCGCGGCCGCGGACTGGTAGACTCTTTCAGTTGCCGTTCGATCGGCCGCGGATAAAGAGAGCCCACGCATCAGGCGTCGGGCGCCGCGCAACAAGCAGAGAGGGGATCGAATCTATGGCACTGGAAGCAGACGTCAAGAAGGCGATCATCGAAGAGTACGCGACGCACCCCGGTGACACCGGATCCCCCGAGGTGCAGGCCGCGATGTTGACGCAGCGCATCAAGGACCTCACCGAGCACCTGAAGGAGCACAAGCACGACCACCACTCGCGTCGTGGCCTGTTCCTGCTTGTCGGTCAGCGCCGTCGTCTGCTCGGCTACCTCCAGAGCGTGGACATCGAGCGCTACCGCTCGCTGATCCAGCGCCTGGGACTCCGCCGATAACGCACCGCGTCCCAGCGTTCAATCGCGCAGAACATTCTTGAGAAGGCCTCCCCGCCGGTGCGGGGAGGCCTTCGTCGTACGCGGGGTCTTCAGGAGGCGGCGTCGAGGAGCGCCACGATCTCGTCCTGACCCGCGGCGGCCGCGAGATCCCGAGGGAGCGAGCCGCCCCCGTCGGGGAACGTCGGATCGGCTCCCGCCTCGAGCAGCAGTCGGACGGTCTCGATGTGGTCCGCCGAGCCGGTGCCGAGCACGATCGCCTCGTGGAGGGCCGTCCAGCCCAGATCGTTGACGTGGTCGAGCGGGACCCCGGCCTCGATGAGGATCCGCACCGTCGAGACGTGGCCGTGCTCGCTCGCCGGGATGAGCGCGGTCCCTCCGAAGCGGTTCGTGCTCGTGACGTCCGCGCCGTGCCGCAGCGTCGCCGTCAGGATCTCGTCGAGGCCCTCGGCTCCCGCGTACAGGAACGCCGAGTCCTCGATCCCGTCCTTCGCATCCGGGTCGGCTCCGGCATCCAGCAGCATCAGCGCGATCTCGGTGCGACCCGCCTTCGTGGCCGCGACGAGCGGCGTCGCCTCTCCTTCGCCGCGCGACTCCAGGTCGGCGCCGGCCTCGAGCGCGTCGCGGACCGCCGCAGGGTCGCCGTTCTCGACGGCCTGCCACAGGGCGGCGGTGCCGGCATCCGTCGCCCCGGCACCGTCCGCAGAGCACGCGGTCGTGGACAGGGCGGTGAGGGCGAGGGCGGTTGCCGCGAAAGCGAGGCGCGCCCGCAGCCGTCGGACTCGTGGTCGTGAGGGGAGGAGGGGCATGCAGAGCCTTTCGCCGGGGTGATGGACAGCCTCGCACCGACCGGCCATCGTGCGCGTCATCCGATCGGCTATCCGTTTCCGACCCGTCGGGCGATGACCGGCGCGCCCCGACCGCGAAGCATGGAGAAGACGGCGGATGCTCGACGCGCACGCCGGAACGCAATCACCAGAGAGGACACTCCCATGAAGCTCAAGACCTCCACGAAGACGGTCTCGATCGCCGCGTCCGCGCTCATCGCCCTCGGCGTGCTCGCTGGATGCAACGCCGGAGCGACCGGCCAGACGGACGCCACGGCCGATTCCGCCGCGGCCTCGGAGGAGGCCTCGACGCCGACCCCGTCGGACGTGCTGGCCTCCACGGCGTGGGAGACGACCGGCGCGACCGACGCGTCGGGAGCGGATGTCCCACTGGACGACGAGAACGTCAGCATGTTCGTCGGCTGGGCGTACTTCGACGACGGTGGCACCTTCACGATGTACAACCTCGACGACACCCAGAAGATGCAGGGCGACTGGACCGTCACGCCCGACGGCGCGACGCGCCACATCGTGGCGAAGGACGATGCCGGGGAGGTGCTGTTCGAGCGCGACTCGGACATCGTCACCCTGACCGAGGACGAGTTCACCTACCGCGTGTTCCCCGACCCGGAGAACACCGAGGTCTACTTCGACATCATCCACACGCCGACCGATCACGAGGAGCCCGCGGCCTGACGCGGCGCGCGCACGAGGCGTCCGTCCCCGACGCGCGGGACGGACGCCTCGTCGTCGTTCAGGCGCTCGCGCCCACGAGATCCGGGTGATGCAGCGCCGCGACGTCGGGGTGGGCCCGCAGGCGGGACTTCAGGGCGTTCTCCCCGTACAGGCTGTGGATCGGGTTCTTCGGGTCCTGCGTCACTCCACGGGCCTGGGCGGCGAGATCGGCGGGGAGGTCGATCAGCGGCAGCTTCCGGTCGAGAGCCGGATTGAAGAAGAACGGCACGGAGATCCGCTCGTCAGGGGCCTTCGGCGAGATCACGCGGTGGTTCGTGGCCTTCAGGTATCCGTCCGTCGCGTACTCCAGCAGTTCGCCGATGTTGACGACGAAGGCGCCGTCCACCGGGGGAGCGGCGACCCAGGTCCCGTCGCGTTCGACCTGCAGGCCGCCCTTGCCCGGCTCGACCCAGAGCAGGGTCAGCACGCCCGAGTCCTTGTGCGCCCCGACGCCCTGCTGCGGCTCCGGTTCGGTCGTCCCGGGGTAGCGGACGATCTTGATGAGGGTCGAGGGCTCTCCGAAGTTGGATTCGAAGTAGTCCTCCTCCGCGCCGAGGGACAGCGCCCAGGCGCGCAGCAGGCGGCGGGCCACGTCGCTGAGACGGGCATGCCATTCCGTCACGACCTCGCGGAGCTCGGGCTGTGCGGCGGGCCAGAGGTTCGGGCCGATCAGGCGGTTGAACGCCGGCCCGCCGTCGACCGCTTCGCGCTCCGGGCCGATGTCGATCTGCTCGCGCCAGTCGACCTCTCCCTGCGTGCGCTCGCCGCCGATGCGGGTGTACCCGCGGAAGTGCGGGCTCTTGACGTTCTCGATCGCGAGCTTGTCCTCCTCCGGCAGCGCGAAGAAGTCCAGGGCCGCGCGGTGCAGGCGCGCTGTGAGGTCCGCGGAGACGCCGGTGCCGGTGAGGTAGAAGAAGCCGACGTCGTGCGTCGCCGCGCGCAGGTCCTCGAGGAACTGCGCTGCGGCCTCGGGCCCGGCATCCAGGCGGGACAGGTCGAGGATCGGAAGGTTCAGGTCTGCCATGACCCGAGGCTAGGACGAGTCCTCGTGCTCGGCGAGCCGTGTTGCGCCGCGTTACCGACCGCTCCGAATCACTCGCGCGGCCGCCTCGACCCGGTCGGGTCGTTGCGCCGTCCGGGCTTCGGGACCAGAGATCGGTCCGCGAACAGCCACGCGGGGCGCGGTTCGACCAGCGGGCGGAACAGCCAGCGGACGGGCTTGGTCGCCAGCACGACCGCGATCGCGACGGACAGCAGGATGACGCTGGGCAGCCACAGCCAGGTCGGCTCGGCGTTGCGCAGGATGCCGGACTCGCGGAACGGGTAGAGCACGAAGGAGTGGAGCAGGTAGACGTACATCGTGTACTGGCCGAACCGCGTCCACCAGGTCGTCCGCCGGGGGATGAGGACGAAGAACGCCGCGCTCAGCATCAGTCCGATCGCGATCAGCGCCAGTCGCACGGCGCCCGACCACCACTCATCGCTGCCGAGGTCCGAGTAGGAGTCGACGTAGAAGAACCACTTGTCCAGGTCGATGCTGGACCAGAGCTCGACCCAGTTCCAGGCCAAGAAGCCGTCCACCGCGAAGACCACCACGGCGATCGCCCTGAGCCACCACGGGCGGAAGTCGATGAGCCGGAAGCGCGCGACGAGGTCGTGCTCGCGCAGCCACCACCCGAGCACGAAGAAGGGCAGGAACCCCAGCGTGCGCGACAGCGAGAAGGTGCTGTCGACGTTGGGCAGGTATCCGGCGCCGATCGAGATCAGCAGCGACCACAGCACGGGCCAGCGCAGCAGCGCGAGGTACGGCAGCACGAGGCGGAAGATGCCGAGCGCCAGCAGGAACCACAGCGTCCAGGACGGCTGCGTGAGGTTCGGGGTCGCCTGGCCCTCGACGAGCCACTTGGTCAGCGTCCAGAGCAGTTCGAAGACGACGTAGGGCACGAGGATGTCGGTGACGATCCGCGCCATCTGGCGCCTGGTGGGTGGAGCGGACTTCGAGAAGTACCCCGCGATGATCGCGAACGCCGGCATGTGGAAGGCGTAGAACGACAGGTACAGCGCCATCGCGATGTCGGAGTCGTAGGTGAGGCGCTGGATCGCGTGTCCCAGGACCACGAGCACGATGCAGGCGTAACGGGCGTTGTCCCAGAACGGGACCCGGCGCCGGGGCCGCGGGATCGATCCGGTCTCGGGGCCGGTCGGCGTCTGCGCGGCACTGCTCATCCTCCGAGGGTACGGGAACCGGCGGGGAATAAAGTTGTGCCCGGCGCGTTGTCACAGATACATTCAGATGAATAGAAGCGGATGCCACAGCATCCGTTCCGGAGAACACGGAGCATCACATGAGCGAGCAGACCGCCACAGCGGGGATGCAGTTCGGCATCTTCAGCGTCAGCGACATCACGCAGAACCCCGTCACGGGAGAGACCCCGAGCGAGGCGCAGAAGATCAAGGACGCCATCACGATCGCCAAGCACGTCGAAGAGGTGGGCCTCGACGTCTACGCGATCGGCGAGCACCACAATCCGCCGTTCTGGTCCTCGTCGCCGTCCACGACGCTCGCCGCGATCGCCGGCCAGACCGAGCGGATCATCCTCTCGACGTCGACCACGCTCATCACGACGAACGACCCGGTCAAGATCGCCGAGGACTTCGCGATGCTGCAGCACGTGTCCGACGGGCGCACCGACATCATGCTCGGCCGCGGAAACACCGGCCCGGTGTACCCCTGGTTCGGCAAGGACATCCGTCAGGGCCTCCCGCTCGCCATCGAGTCGTACAACCTGCTGCACCGGCTGTGGCGCGAGGACGTCGTCGACTGGGAGGGGAAGTTCCGCACGCCGCTGCAGGGCTTCACCTCGACTCCGCGTCCGCTCGACGGCGTGGCGCCCTTCGTGTGGCACGGGTCGATCCGCACGCCGGAGATCGCCGAGCAGGCGGCCTACTACGGGGACGGGTTCTTCGCGAACAACATCTTCTGGCCGAAGGAGCACTACCAGCGCCTCATCGAGCTGTACCGCCAGCGGTGGGAGCACTACGGACACGGCAGCCCCGAGACGGCGATCGTAGGCCTCGGCGGACAGGTCTTCATGCGCGCGAACTCGCAGGACGCCGTGAACGAGTTCCGGCCGTACTTCGACAACGCGCCCGTATACGGTCACGGCCCCAGCATGGAGGACTTCACCGAGATGACGCCGCTGACCGTCGGCTCGCCGCAGCAGGTCATCGACCGCTACGCCGGCATGCGCGAGACATTCGGCGACTACCAGCGGCAGCTGTTCCTCGTCGATCACGCCGGGCTGCCGCTGAAGACCGTCCTCGAGCAGCTCGACATCCTCGGAGGAGAGGTCGTTCCGGCACTGCGCCGGGAACTGGCAAAGGACCGTCCGGCGACCGTTCCGGATGCTCCGACGCACGCATCCCTCGTCAGGGCGGCCTTCGGCGACGGACCGGCGCGCGAGGCGCGTCCCGGAGCGAATCGGGGCGACAACCTCACCGCAGGATCCCCGTACCAGGACACCCCGGAGCCCGCCGGTGCAGCATTCGGGCTCGGCCGGAAGGAGGTCTGAGATGACCACGCGTCGCATCGCCGTCGTCTCTGCAGGACTCTCGAATCCGTCATCGACCCGCATGCTCGCGGATCGGCTCGCCGCCGAGACCGCGCGGCTGCTGACCGAGCAGGGCGTCGACGTCAGCATCGACGTCATCGAGCTGCGCGAGATCGCACACGACATCACGAACAACCTGCTCACGGGGTTCGCCCCTCCCGCGCTGGAGACGGCGATCAACACCGTGGTCTCCGCCGACGCTCTGATCGCCGTGACACCGATCTTCTCGACCAGCTACTCGGGCCTGTTCAAGTCGTTCATCGACGTGCTCGATCCGGATTCGCTCACCGGCAAGCCGGTCCTGATCGGGGCGAACGCCGGAACGGCTCGGCATTCGCTGGCGATCGACTACGCCATCCGGCCGCTGTTCGCCTATCTGCACGCCGAGCCGGTCTCGACGGGTGTGTTCGCGGCCTCCAGTGACTGGGGCGGCGCGGGCGACGACGTAGCACCGCTCGCCAAGCGGGTGGAGAAGGGGGCGAAGGAGCTGGCCGACGCGATCTCCCGGCGCGAAGCCGCCGACCCCGGGGATCCGTTCGACCCGGCCACGTATCTCGGCGAGGGCCGCTCGTTCGGCCATCTGCTGGGAGGCCTGGCCGGAGAGTGAAGCGGGCAGGATGAAGGCCGCCCCGCAGGGGGCGGCCTTCTGTGCGGTCAACCGCTCTTGCGTCGGAACTCGCGGTGCGTCTGGGCGGCGTGCGTCCCGTGGATGGCGGAATCGCCGTCCAGGTGGGCCTCGCCCTGGCGCTGCTGCGCGTTCTTCTTCTCGAGCGCTTCCTTGAACTTGCGCTTCATCTCGTCTGAGGACGAGACCGCGTCGTCTGCCGTGCTCATGCGGTCAGCCTAGTCGGATGCCGGCGTCGAAGGCGAGGGCGCCCTCCGCGCCTTCCGGCGCAGCAGCAGGTCGATCAGCGCGCCCAGCGCGACGGCCGTCGCCACAGAGACGGCGATCGCGACGACGGGCCCGCCGGGAAAGATCGCCGCGATGACCGCGCCGATCGCGGCCTGATACGCCGCCCACCCGGTCGCGGCGAGCACCACGAGTGCGCCGTAGCGCGGCAGCGGGATCCGCGTGGCCCCGGCCACGAGGTTGATCGCCAGTCGTGCGAACGGGATGAACCGCCCGGTGAACAGCACGACCGCGGTTCCGGACTCCAGCCGATTCCGCGCCCACCGCTGGGCCTGCTGGATGCGCCGCGCGCGCATCCAGCGCCAGCGGCCGGTGCCGGCCCACCGCCCGATCGCGTAGCAGAGCAGATCACCGCACGCGGCCGCGACGGCGGCGCATGCGATGACGGCCCACAGCGACGGCGCCCCGGTCGAGATGGCGAGGGCTCCCAGGGCCGTGACCGCGATCTCACCCGGCACCACGACGAAGAAGGCGTCGCCCAGGACCAGCAACGCCATGATCGCGAGCGCCCAGGGCCCGGTGACGAGGCCGGCGACGTCTTCCGTGATCACCCGTCCACTCTCGCGATCGGAGGTGAACGGGAACCGAATCGGGGATAGCGGGTGAAGGGCAGTCGTGCAACGGGTGAACTCTGAGGGATGCCGCGGGCCGGCGCCGGATCGGGTGCCGCCGGGGCGGCATCCTGGCACCGTGAGAGTCGCGATCGTGACCGAATCCTTTCTGCCGCACATGAACGGTGTGACGGGCTCTGTCCTGCAGATCCTCCGTCACCTCGAGCGTTCGGGGCACGATGCCCACGTGATCGCTCCGGATGCCGTCGGCATCCCGTCCTCGGTCCATGCCGCCGCGATCGAACCCGTGCCGAGCCTCGCCCTGCCCGGATACCGGAACGTCCGCGTGGGTGCCGTCACGGCGCATCGGGTGGCCGAGTCGCTGCGCCGGTTCCGGCCGGACGTCGTCCATCTCGCCTCGCCGTTCGCGCTCGGCTGGCGCGGCGCCCTGGCGGCCGCCCGTCTCGACGTGCCCGCGGTCGCGGCCTACCAGACGGATGTCGCGGCCTACACCGAGCGCTACCGGCTCGCGGCGACGACGACGTTCGCGCAGAACCACATCGTCCGGCTGCATCGTCGTGCCACCTTGACGCTCGCACCGTCCTCGGAGTCCGAACGGCAGCTCGAGGCGCTGGGCATCGACCGGATCCGCCGCTGGGGCCGCGGAGTCGACGCCGAGCGGTTCACGCCGCAGCGGCGCGCACGACGCGGGGCGGGCGCGGGGGACGTGATCGTGGGATACGTCGGCCGGCTCGCCGCCGAGAAGCAGGTCGAAGACCTCCGCGTCCTGCAGGGGATCCCCGGCGTCCGTCTGGTGATCGTCGGCGACGGTCCGGCCAGAGGCCGGCTCGAGACGGTCCTGCCGCACGCCGAGTTCTTCGGGCACCTGGGCGGAGACGACCTCGCCGTGGCGATGGCGTCATTCGACGTGTTCGTGCACCCCGGTGAGAGCGAGACCTTCGGGCAGACCCTGCAGGAGGCGCACGCCAGCGGTGTGCCGATCGTGGCGACGGGCAGCGGAGGTCCTCTGGATCTCGTTCGGATGGGCGTCGACGGCTGGCTCTACCGTCCCGGAGATCTCGACGATCTGCGTATGCGGGTGACCGATCTCGTCGGCGACCCGCGCAAGCGCCGCGCGTTCGGGGCGGCCGGACGCGCTGCGGTCGAGGGGCGCAGCTGGGAGGCGGTGTGCGGGCAGCTGCTCGGCCATTTCGAGGAGGCGCGCACCCTGCACCGCGTGGATCGCTCGCTGCGCTCGCCGCGGATGATCCGCCCCGAACCGGTCCGCACGTACCCGGGCAGGCGGTGGAGCCGCTACGTCGCCCTCGGCGACTCCCTCACCGAGGGGTTGTGCGATCCCGCACCGGATGGCGCTCTGCGGGGATGGGCCGACCGGCTCGCGCTGCTGCTGGCCGCACGCGGGGGACTGCACTACGCCAACCTCGCCGTCCGTTCGCGCCGCGTCGCGGACGTCTGCGCGGAGCAGCTCCAGCGGGCTCGCGAGCTCCGCCCCGATCTCGTCTCGATCCTCATCGGCGCCAACGACCTGGTGCGCTCGCACGCGGATGCCGCGGCCCTGGCCGCGCAGCTCGAGGACGCCGTGCGCACGCTGCGGGAGGACGGTGCCGACGTCCTCCTGGTGACTCCGTTCCTGCCCGACCGGCGCGCGGCCGGGATGTTCGCGCGCCGCTTCGCAGCGTTCGCCACGCACCTAGCCGCGATCGCGGAGCGCACCGGCGCCATGCTCCTGGACACCGATCTGCACCCCTCGCTGGCGGATCGTTCGAACTGGGGCGAGGATCTCGTGCACCTCGGAAGCCGTGGGCACCGGTTCCTCGCCTATCGCGCCGGCGAGGTGCTGGACGTTCCGCACGCCGAGACGCTGGGCGCGCTGGACGCCGTGCTGCACGATGCGGATGCGGCGACCCGTGTCGCCTGGTGGCGCGAGCATGCGCTGCCGTGGGCATGGCGGCGCCTGCGCGGTCGGGTGGCGGGCGACGGTCGCGTCGCGAAGCACGACGACTACGTCTACATCGGCCGGTCCTCGAATCTGCGTGAGGCGCCGGTGCGCTGAGGCCGGGTCCGGGTCGCGCCGCCGGGTCAGCGGCGCCCCATGCCGTGGTAGCGCCAGCCGGCCGACCTCCAGGCGTCGGCGTCCAAGCAGTTGCGCCCGTCGACGATGATCCGCTGTGCGACGAGGGCTCCCGCGGACTGTGGGTCCATCTCGCGGCGGTACAGGTCCCACTCGGTCACGAGGACGACGGCGTCCGCACCGCGCAGCGCGTCATCCCGCCCGTGGACGTACTCGAGCTGCGGATGGACCGCGCGCGCGTTGTCCAGCGCCGCCGGATCCGTCACGACGACGTCCGCCCCGAGGCCGCGGAGGCGCACCGCGACCTCCAGGGCGGGGGAGTCGCGGATGTCGTCGCTGAACGGCTTGAACGCGGCGCCCAGCACGGCGATGCGCTTCCCGTGCGCGCGGCCGCCGAGCGCGTCGACGGTGAGCTGCACGGCGCGCTCGCGCCGACGCAGGTTGATCGCGTCGACCTCCCTCAGGAAGCCCACCGACTCGCCGCGGCCCAGCTCCTCCGCGCGCGCAGCGAAGGCCCGGATGTCCTTGGGCAGGCAGCCCCCGCCGAATCCGATCCCGCTGCCGAGGTAGCGTCGGCCGATGCGGGTGTCGTGCCCCAGCGCGTCGGCGAGCAGGGTGACGTCGGCGCCGGTAGCCTCCGCGATCTCGGCCATCGCATTGATGAACGACACCTTGGTCGCGAGGAAGGCGTTGGCCGCTCCCTTGACGAGCTCGGCGGTGGCCAGGTCGGTCACGAGGAACGGCGTGTCCGCCTCGATCGCCGGCGCGTACGCCGCCCTCAACAGGTCTGCGGCGCGCTCGCCGCGGGCGCCGTCGGGCACCCCCACCACGATCCGGTCGGGGGTGATCGTGTCGTGCACCGCCCAGCCCTCGCGGAGGAACTCCGGATTCCAGGCCAGGACGGCCCCGGTCGGGAAGAGTCGTTCTGCGATGCGATCGGCCGTCCCGACCGGAACGGTCGACTTGCCGGCGACGAGTCGACCGGGTCGCAGATGCGGGAGGAGAGCGTCGATCGCGGCATCCACGAAGCGCAGGTCCGCGGCGTGCCCGCCGGCGGGCTGAGGCGTGCCGACGGCGAGGAAGTGGATGTCCGCGTCGGCCGCTTCGGCCACGTCGGTCGTGAACCGCAGGCGTCCGGTGGCCAGGCCCGTGGCCAGCAGCTCGTCGAGTCCAGGCTCGAAGAAGGGGGCGCGTCCGGTGCCGAGCGCTGCGATCTTGCCGGCATCCACGTCGACGCCGACGACCTCGTGTCCGATCGAGGCCATCGCTGCGGCGTGGACGGCTCCGAGGTACCCGCATCCGATGACAGACAGGTGCATGGGGACATGTCAGCGCCACCGCGGCACGGGCGTGCGACGACCGCGTGAACGGGGAATGACCGGCCGGTGACGGCTTCGGATTCCGGCCGTCATCGCGGGATTCCGCGTCGCGCTGATAAGCTGACCTGGAGCGGATCGGCGAGAAGCTGGTCCCCTGTGGTGGGTTCCTCGGCCATTCGGGTCGGGTGGTCTTCTACTGGTGGCCAGCGCAGGTGAGATTCGCGGGAATGCCCGCGCGCCCGGACTCTCCGTCTCCGCTCCGATGCACGCTCGCGGATCACACGGACCCGCGAGAGGAAACAAAGAAGGAGAGACCTCTTGGAAGGTCCTGAAATCACCGCCACCGAGGCCGTTCTCGACAACGGCCGCTTCGGCACCCGCACCATCCGCTTCGAGACCGGCCGCCTCGCGCAGCAGGCTCAGGGCGCTGTCGCCGCGTACCTCGACGGCGAGACCATGCTCCTCTCGGCCACGAGCGCAGGCAAGCACCCGCGCGAGGGCTTCGACTTCTTCCCGCTGACGGTGGACGTCGAGGAGCGCTCCTACGCCGCGGGGAAGATCCCCGGCTCGTTCTTCCGTCGTGAGGGCCGCCCGTCCACCGAGGCGATCCTCGTCTGCCGTCTCATCGACCGTCCGCTGCGCCCGTCGTTCGTCGAGGGCCTGCGCAACGAGGTCCAGATCGTCATCACGGTGCTGTCGATCGCCCCTGGCGAGTTCTACGACGCGCTGGCGATTAACGCGGCATCCGCGTCCACGCAGATCTCGGGTCTGCCGTTCTCGGGCCCCGTGGCCGGTGTGCGCCTCGCGTTCATCCCCGGCCACGGCGAGCACGCCGACCAGTGGGTCGCGTTCCCTGACGCCTCGCAGGTCGAGCAGGCCGTCTTCGACCTCGTCGTCGCCGGTCGTGTCGTCACGAAGGCCGACGGCTCCGAGGATGTCGCGATCATGATGGTCGAGGCCGAGGCCACCGAGAACAGCTGGAACCTGATCAAGGCCGGCGCCACCAAGCCCAACGAGGAGATCGTCGCGCAGGGCCTGGAAGCCGCCAAGCCCTTCATCTCGCAGCTGGTCAAGGCCCAGGCCGAGCTCGCCGCCACGGCGTCGAAGGAGCCGGGCGTCTACCCGGTCTTCCTGCCGTACAGCGAAGAGGTCTACGACTTCGTCTCCTCGCGCGCCTTCGCCGAGCTCAGCGACGTGTACCAGATCGCCGACAAGACCGAGCGCCAGAACGCCGACGACGCCATCAAGGAGCGCGTCAAGGGCGAGCTGATCGCCGCCGTCGAGGCGGGCGAGCTGCAGGCCGTCGCGACCCTCGAGTTCGCCGCGGCGTACAAGTCGGTCACCAAGAAGATCGTCCGCGGACGCATCCTCACCGAGAACGTCCGCATCGACGGCCGCGGCCTGGCGGACATCCGTCCGCTGGACGCCGAGGTGCAGGTCATCCCGCGTGTTCACGGATCGGCGATCTTCCAGCGCGGCGAGACCCAGATCATGGGCGTCACCACGCTGAACATGCTCAAGATGGAGCAGCAGATCGACTCGCTGTCGCCCACCACGAGCAAGCGCTACATGCACCACTACAACTTCCCGCCCTACTCGACCGGTGAGACCGGACGCGTCGGGTCGCCGAAGCGTCGCGAGATCGGGCACGGCTTCCTCGCCGAGCGCGCGCTCGTGCCGGTGCTTCCCAGCCGCGAGGAGTTCCCGTACGCGATCCGTCAGGTGTCCGAGGCGCTCGGCTCCAACGGCTCGACGTCGATGGGCTCCGTCTGCGCCTCGACGCTGTCGCTGCTGAACGCGGGTGTGCCGCTGCGCGCTCCCGTCGCCGGCATCGCGATGGGCCTGGTGTCCGACGAGGTCGACGGTCAGACCCGCTATGCGGCGCTGACGGACATCCTCGGCGCCGAGGACGCCCTGGGTGACATGGACTTCAAGGTCGCCGGTACCAGCGAGTTCGTCACGGCCATCCAGCTGGACACCAAGCTCGACGGCATCCCGTCGGAGGTCCTTGCCGGGGCGCTGACGCAGGCGAAGGACGCGCGTCTGACGATCCTGAACGTCCTGAACGCCGCCATCGACACGCCGGACGAGATGGCGCCGACCGCGCCGCGCGTGATCAGCGTCCAGATCCCGGTCGACAAGATCGGCGAGCTGATCGGCCCGAAGGGCAAGACGATCAACGCGATCCAGGACGAGACCGGCGCGCAGATCTCCATCGAGGAGGACGGCACCGTCTACATCGGCGCGACCGACGGCCCATCGGCCGAGGCGGCCCGTGCTCAGGTCAACGCGATCGCCAACCCCACCAACCCGGAGGTCGGCGAGCAGTTCCTCGGCACCGTCGTGAAGATCGCCACCTTCGGCGCCTTCATCTCGCTGCTGCCCGGCAAGGACGGCCTGCTGCACGTCACCGAGGTGCGCAAGCTCGCCGGCGGGAAGCGCGTCGAGAACGTCGACGACGTCCTCTCGGTCGGTCAGAAGATCCTCGTCAAGATCACGAAGATCGACGACCGCGGCAAGCTGTCGCTGGAGCCGGTCCTGGACGACGCCCCCGCTGCGGACGCTGCGCCCGCCGAGTCCGCGGAGACCGCGGAGGCCTGATCCTCTCTAAGGCCCGGATCCGTCCCGTCGCGGACTGATCCGGGCCTTCGCCGTGCCCGGCGTGATGAAAACGTTATGCCGAATTCTCCTGCCGTTCGCCGGAACGGCCGGGCCGCGCGCGATCGTCCTCTACTCTCGAAGGAAAGCACCGGGGGGTGCACACAGCGCATGACAGTGCAGGTCGACTCGCGGGGGTGAGAGCATGCGGATATTCGGCGTCGGTACCGCCGGGACACCCGAGGCCGCCCAGAGTGCGCATCCGCAGCATCCGTCCGCCCCGATCCCTGTGGTCGGGCCCGGCGTCGGCGAGACCCTGCGCGTGCCCCTCGGCGAGACGGGATTCGAGACCTTCCCCCTGATGCTCGGCGCGGCCGAGTTCGGCTGGAACGTCGACCTCGAGACCAGCCACGAGATCCTGGATCGGTACGTGGAGATCGGCGGCAACGCGATCCACACGGCCGACGGCTTCTCGGGCGGACGCAGCGAGCACATCATCGGACAGTGGCTGCGCTCGCGCGGCCGCCGCGATCGCATCGTCCTCAGCGCCCGGATCGGTTCGCACGCAGACAATCCCGGCCTGGGGTCGGTGAACCTGGTGCGCGCCGTCGAGGGGTCGCTCACGCGGCTCGGGGTCGAGCGGATCGATGTGCTGTACCTGGACGCCACGTTCGACGCGACGACGAACATCGAGGACACGCTGGCGACCGTGGAGTGGCTGCGCGAGGCCGGCAAGATCGGAGTCGTCGGAGCGTTCGGGTTCTCGCCGGAGCGCCTGGTCGAAGCGCGTATCCTCGCCTCGGCCGGCTACCCGCGCATCGAGGTGCTCGACGCTCCCTACAACCTCGTGCGCCGCCAGCCCTTCGAGGGCGACATGCGGCTCGTCGCCGGAGCGCAGACGCTCGCCGTGACGCCCTCGCACGCGCTCGAGCACGGGTTCCTGTCCGGACGTCACCGCAACAAGGCCCTCGCGTCGCAGGGCGTGCGGGGGCTGCAGCTGCGCGAGCACCTGAACCGGCGCGGGATCCGCATCCTGAAGGCGCTCGACCAGGTCGCGGAGGAGCTGCACGTGCCGGTCGCGGCGGTCTCCATCGCCTGGCTGCTCGCGCAGCGCACGGTCGTCGCTCCCATCGTCAACACGTTCGCGACGCAGCACGTCGACGAGCTCATGCAGGGAGCGGGGGTCGCGCTGTCGAGGGCGCAGATCGCGGACCTCACCCGCGCGGGCGACTGAACACGCGCTCGTCTCGACTAGGCTGGAGAGGCCCGCCGAAGGGGGCGGGCTGCGAAGTGAGCGGGTTGTGACGCACTACATCTATCTGGTCAGACATGGTGAACATCAGGATGCCGAGCACGGTGTCGATGACGGACCGCTCTCTCCCCGGGGGCAACGACAGGCGGAACTGATCGCCGACCGGCTGTCCGGGCTCCCGCTCGACGCGGTCTGGCATTCGCCCCTGCTGCGCGCCACCGAGACGGCGCGCGCGATCGCCGCACGGTTGCCGGCGGTGGACCCCGAGCCGTCCGCTCTGCTGTTCGACTGCGTGCCCACTGGCCTCACGGAGGACACCCCCGCGGCGTTCGAGCCGTTCTTCGGCTCGGTCACCGATGCGGAGATCGAGGCGGGCGGCGCGCAGATGGCGGATGCCGTGAACGAGTTCCTGGTGCGCAAGCAGGGAGACGTCCATGAGGTGCTCATCACGCACAACTTCGTGATCTCGTGGTTCGTGCGGGAGGTGCTCGGCGCTCCGGAATGGCGCTGGATGACCCTGAACCAGGCGCACTGCGGTCTCACCGTCATCGCCCAGAAGCAGGGCCGCCCGTGGACGCTTCTGACGCACAACGACCTGGGGCACCTCCCGGTCGAGCTGCGCACGGGACTCCCGGACGCCGTCCCGGTCTGACTCAGGCGAGCCGCTTGCGGTACCAGCGCGTGGCGTTCGGATTGTCGTTGTACGGATCGACCTGCTCGAAGCCGCTGCGCGTGTACAGTGCGCCCGCCGCCTCGAGCGTGTGGTGGGTGTCGAGCACGAGCTCGGCGGCGCTCCATTCGATGGCGCGGCGCTCGAGCTCTTCGAGGATCGCGCGACCCCAGCCCTGCCCGCGCGTCTCCGGCCGGAGGAAGAGGTGCTTCACCTCGTAGCGGATGCCGGCATCCCCGTCTTCCAGCCGGCGGATTCCCCCGCAGCCGACCGCTTCACCGTCCGGCCCTGCGAGCAGGAACACTCCTGCGGGAGGTCGGAACGCGTCGGGCGTCGGGAACGTCGGGGTGTAGGTGCCGCCGGGGAACTCCGCGGCGCGCAGCGCGAAATAGTCGACCAGCATGTCGTGCGCTTCGGGATCGGCGGGGGAGACGGCGCGGAACACGAGCATGAGATCAACGCTACCTCCGCTGCGCGGTCCCCGATCCCGGGTCCATCGGCCGTCCGCTCGGCGCGACGTGCCGACGGCGCCGCGCCGAGCGGCCGGGAGCCGGCGGACGACGCGGCGAAATAGACTGGAGACATGACCACGCAGGTAGCACTCGTCGGAGGAACCGGGAAGCTGGGTTCCATCATCCGGGAGGTGATCGGCGGCCTCGACGGTTTCGAGGTCACCCGTGTGCTGACCTCGCGCAGCGACTGGTCGGAGCTCGACGGTGCTGACCTCGTCGTGGACGCCTCGACTCCTCAGGTGAGCGTCGAGGTCGTCCGTGCCGCCGTCGAGCGCGGCATCAACGTGCTCGTGGGCACATCCGGCTGGTCGAACGAGCGCATCGCCCTGGTGCGCCCGCTCGTCGATGCCGCGGAGACCGGCGCGGTGTTCATCCCGAACTTCTCGCTCGGGTCCGTCCTGGGTTCCGCCCTGGCTGCGGCCGCGGCTCCCTACTTCGACTCCGCCGAGATCGTCGAGGCGCACCGGGACACGAAGATCGATTCGCCCAGCGGCACGGCCGTGCGGACGGCGGAACTCCTCGCCGCCGCGCGTGCCGATCAGGGACCGGTCAGCGCCCCGCATGTCGACCAGCGCGCACGCGGCCAGCAGGTCGCCGGGGTGCCGATCCACTCCCTGCGCCGTCCCGGGGTCATCGCCCGCCAGGACGTCATCCTGTCGGGTCCCGGCGAGTCGCTCACCGTCACGCACGACACCGTGGAGCCCGCACTCGCTTACGCGCCGGGCATCCGCCTCGCCGTGCCCTATGCGCTGAGCGCACGCGGCGTGGTCGTCGGGCTGGAGAACATCATCGACATCGGCATCCGAGCCCGCTCGTGACGACTCGCATCGGCGTCGCCCTGATGGGCGTGTGCCTGATCCTCTACTTCGTCGTCGCCGGGCAGCAGGCTTTCCTGTACATCAGCACGGGCGATCCGATCGCCGTCGCGATGGGCATCGCCCTGATCGTCCTGCCCTTGATCGGCGTCTGGGCGCTGGTGCGCGAGATCCAGTTCGGTGTCGCGGCGGACCGGCTGGGCCGGAGGCTGGATGCCGAGGGCGGCATGCCCGAGGCCGAGACCGAGCTGACACCGAGCGGGAGGATCGCGCCCGAGGACGCCGAGGGCATCGTCTCCCGCTATCGGTCCGCGGCGCAGGAGGCGCCCGAGGACTGGCGTGCGCAGTACCGGCTGGGCGTTGTTCAGGACGCGGCGGGACGCCGCAAGGACGCCCGCGCCAGCATCCGCGAGGCGATCAGAGTCGAGAAGCAGACCCGCTGACGCGGGCCCGCTCGTCGTCGATCCCGCTCAGGCGAGCGTCGCCTCGAGGGTGATGTCGATGCCGGACAGCGCCTGGGAGACCGGGCAACCGGTCTTGGCGCCTTCGGCGATCTCCTGGAACGCCTCGGCGGACAGACCGGGCACGGACGCGTTCACGTTCAGGTGGCTGCCCGTGATGCCGGTTCCGGGCTTGAACGTGACCGAGGCCGTCGTGTTGACGCGCTCGGGCGGGGTGCCGTTCTCGGACAGGGCGTGCGAGAGCGCCATGCTGAAGCACGACGCGTGCGCCGCCGCGATCAGTTCCTCCGGCGTCGTGGTCGTGTCGGATCCCTCGCTGCGGGCCTTCCAGTCGATCGGGAAGGTGCCGAGGTGCGAGGACGCGAACGACACGGTGCCCGAACCCTCGCTGAGGGAACCGGTCCAGGTGGTGGTGGCTTCGCTGGTGACGGGCATGGTGTTCCTCCGGGGTAGCGGGCGGGGTGTGGGGCCAGCCTAGCGATCGGACGATGCCGGGGGAACCGCCCCGTCAGGCCGCGCGCGTCGTGTGTCCGACGATGCCCGCCCGCTGCAGGAGCAGATAGATCTGACAGCCCAGGCAGAAGCCGAAGGCCGCGTTCAGGAAGGCGGCGAGGAACGCGGCGGCCGCGGCGACGGGGAGCGCCCAGGGCACGCCGATCAGGTGCAGCACGAGGCCGACGCCGAGCACGAACAGGCCGACGCCCTGCGCGAAACGCGGCGGCCGCGGGTCCTCGAGCTCGGCCGGAGGAGCCAGCCGGGGGCGCACGAGGCGGCGGAAGACGACGCCCCAGGGCGCTGTGCGTGGCCAAGCGGCGCCCCACAGGAAGAGCAGCGCGATCAGGGTGAGAAGCAGGAAACCCGGACTCAGGATCGCCGTGTCCACCAGCGACAGCACCAGACCGACCAGCAGCAGCACGGCAGTGATGCCGGCCGCGAATCGCGGTCCGCGCGGATCGATGCCGGCGGGAATCGGTTCGGACATGTCGGCTCCTTCGTCAGAGGGCGGCGAGCGCCTCGGCCAGGGCGTGCTGATGGGGGACGCCGTTGAAACGGGCGCGGACGGCGCCCTCGCGGTCGACGACGAACGTCGTCGGCGTCTGGAGGACGTGGTAGCGGCGAGAGAGGTCCGGGCGGTGCGTCAGGTCGACCTCGAGATGACGGAGGCCGTCTTCACGACCCGCCAGAGCACTCAGCATCCGGCGCACCTGCGGGCAGCGTGTGCAGAGCTCCGTGCTGAACTGCACGAGCGTGGCTCGTGACCCGAGCTCGTCCTCCGTGTCGGACGGATCGAATCTCAGGTGCCCTCCTCCGCGACGCCGGCCGTCGAGCCGTCGCAGCAGCGCCCCGATCACCACGGCGAGCACGATCAGCGCTCCCGCGATGCCCAGGGCGAGTGCAGGCGACATGGATCGAGGGTACGGCGGTCCCGTCGCGTCCTGGGCCGTTGTTGCGAACCATGACGAACGCGCCGGTGTCGCCGAGGGCGGGTATCGTGTGGAGCATGAGCGAAGCCGTCCCGACGCCCTACGAAGACCTCCTGCGCGACGTGCTCGAAAACGGCGCGCACAAGGACGATCGCACCGGGACGGGCACGACCAGCGTGTTCGGCCGTCAACTGCGTTTCGACCTGTCGCAGGGGTTCCCGCTCATCACGACCAAGCGCGTGCACTTCAAGTCCATCGCCTACGAGCTGCTGTGGTTCCTGCGCGGCGACTCCAACGTGCGGTGGCTGCAGGACAACGGCGTGACCATCTGGGACGAATGGGCCGATGCAGACGGAGATCTCGGCCCGGTCTACGGCGTGCAGTGGCGTTCCTGGCCGACTCCGGACGGCGGTCACATCGACCAGCTCTCCGACGTGATCGAGCAGATCAGGCAGTCGCCCGACTCGCGCCGGCTGATCGTGTCCGCGTGGAACCCGGCCGACATCCCCGACATGGCACTCGCCCCGTGCCACGCCCTGTTCCAGTTCTACGTGGCCGACGGCAGGCTGTCCTGCCAGCTTTACCAGCGCAGCGCCGATCTGTTCCTCGGCGTCCCGTTCAACATCGCCTCCTACGCGCTGCTCACGCAGATGATCGCCCATCAAGTCGGTCTCGAACCCGGCGACTTCGTCTGGACCGGCGGCGACTGCCACATCTACGACAACCACGTCGATCAGGTCCGAGAGCAGCTCACCCGCGAGCCGTACCCGTATCCGACCTTGCGCTTCGCGCGGACGCCGGAATCGATCTTCGACTACGTCTACGACGACTTCGTCATCGAGGACTATCAGCACCACCCTCCGATCCGAGCGGCGGTGGCGGTATGACCTGGGTGGGGCTCATCTGGGCAGAGGCGCACGGGGGCGTGATCGGCGCCGAGGGCGGCATGCCCTGGCACGTCCCCGAGGACCTCGCGCACTTCAAGGACGTCACCCTCGGCGCCCCGGTCATCATGGGACGCAAGACCTGGGACTCCCTGCCGGACCGGTTCCGCCCCCTGGCCGGGCGCGAGAACATCGTCATCACCCGGCAGCAGGACTGGGCGGCGGAGGGCGCGCGGCGCGCGGCCACCGTGTCCGAGGCGGTCCGCGGGCGCGATGAGGTCTGGGTGATCGGCGGGGCCGAGATCTTCAGCCAGGTCATCGGCGACGCGGATCGGCTCGAGGTCACCGAGATCGATCTTGCGGTGACGGGAGACGCCTACGCGCCCGACAAGGCCGGCTGGCGTCTCGTCCGCGAGGGGGAGTGGCAGACATCCCGCACGGGCACCCGCTACCGCTTCCTGCGATACGAGCGCTGATGCCGACCGCCCTCATCACCGGCGCGAGCGCGGGTCTCGGAGCCGAGTTCGCCCGGCAGCTGGCCGGACGCGGTGCCGACCTCGTCCTCGTCGCGCGCTCCGGAGAAGCACTGGAGGAGCTCGCCGGCGAACTGCGCGTGCGCGATGGCGTCTCCGTCGAGGTGATCGTGGCGGACCTGCTGGACGACGCCGACCTGGAGCGGGTCACGGCCCGTGTCATGGATGCGTCCGCGCCGATCGACCTGCTCGTGAACAACGCTGGTTTCGGGCTGCCCCTGGGCTTCGCCGACAATGACATCGACGACGAGGTGCGGCACCTGCGTCTGCACGTCGAGGTGGCGATGCGGCTCATGCACGCGGCGCTCGGCGTGATGCGCGGCCGTGGCGGGCGCATCATCAACGTCGCGTCGGTCGCGGGCTTCATCTCGCGGTCGACGTACTCGGCGTGCAAGTCCTGGCTGATCGGCTTCAGCCGCTGGGCGAACGCCGAGTACGCCGCGGACGGCGTCTCCGTCACCGCGCTCTGCCCGGGTTTCACGCACACGACCTTCCACCAGCGCATGGGGCTTCCGCCCGGGCAGGAGGGCATCCCGTCCCTGATGTGGCTCGACGCCGACGTCGTCGTGCGGGAGGGACTGCGGGATGCCGCGCGCGGACGAGCCGTGTCGATCCCGTCCCTGCGCTACAAGGCGATCGTCGCGCTGACGAAGCTGCTGCCGGCTTCGCTCACCTCCCGCGTCGCGCGCCGAGGGCGGGTCTGAGAGCGCGCGGACTCACTGGAAGCGACCGAGACGGATGGCGGCATAGGCGATGGCCGCAACCGTCTCGCCGTCCGTGATCCGGCCGTCGGCGATCATGCGCAGGACCTCGTCGAACCGGACCCATGACACGTCGTCGATGCCCTCCTCGGCGCGGGCGTCCGCTGCGTCGGCGACGCTGAGCCCGCGCGCGAGGAACACGTGCTCCGGAGCGACCGTGACGCCGTTGAGCGCGTTCATGGTGCCGAGGGGCGTCCACTCCTCTGCCTGCAGGCCCGTCTCCTCGCGCAGTTCGCGTCGCGCCGCCGTGAGCGGGTCCTCGCCGTCGGCGCCTCCCGCAGGGACCTCGACCGAGCGTCCGGTGGTGTACCGTTCGAGCGTCACCAGGCACACCCGCTCCTCGTCGTCGACGGCGACGACGAACACGGCGGGATGGCGCATGGTGACCACGCCGTAGATGCCGGGGCCACCCGGCCCGACGACGGCGTCCTCGCGGACGGAGATCCACGGATTCTCGTACACGATGCGGGAATCCGCGGTCTGCCAGGCCATGCGGGCGAGTGTAGCCCCGCACGGGCGCGGGCGCCGAACCGATACGCTGGGACCATGACGCACTCGGGCAACCCCTTCGGACAGGTTCTCGTCGCGCTCGTCACTCCGATGACGGCCGACGGCGAAGTCGACTGGCCCGCCGTCGAGAAGCACATCGACGACGTCATCACCGCGGGTGCGGACGGTGTCGTCGTGACGGGCACGACGGGCGAGACCTCGACCCTGACGGATGCCGAGAAGCTCAAGCTCGTCGAGGTCGGCAAGTCCGTCTCCGGCGGACGCGCCAAGATCATCACCGGCGGCGGCTCCAACGAGACCGCCCACGCGATCGAGCTCTACAAGGCCAGCGAGAAGGCCGGCGCCGACGGCATCATGATCGTCACGCCGTACTACAACAAGCCGACGCAGGCCGGTATCCTGACGCATTTCCGCCTCGTGGCGGACGCGACCGACCTCCCCGTGATCCTGTACGACATCCCGGGGCGGACCGGCGTGCCGATCCGGTACGAGACGATCCTGCGGCTGGCGAAGCATCCGAACATCCTCGCGGTGAAGGACGCCAAGGGCGACTTCAGCGAGGTGAGCCGCGTGCTGAACCAGACCGACCTGATGTACTTCTCCGGCGACGACGCGAACGTGCTGCCGCACCTCGCCATCGGCGCCGCCGGCCTCATCGGCGTCACCGCGAACATCACGGCGACGCCGTACCGCACCATCGTGGACGCCGTGAACCGCGGCGACCTCGCCACCGCCACGGCCGAGCACAAGCGTCTGGAACCGCTCGTGCGCGCCGTCATGACGCATGTGCCGGGCACGGTGTCGGCCAAGTACATCCTGCACGGCCTGGGGCGGATCTCGAGCCCCCGCGTCCGGCTGCCCCTGGTGGGACCGGAGGAGTGGGAGGCCGCCCTCATCGAGGACGAGCTCGCCCTCGTGAGGGATGTCCCCGGTGCCGATTTCTCGAACTTCCGCCCCGACCGCAACGCGGCCGCCGGCGGTGCGCTGCCGAAGGTGCACGGCACGACGCGCTGAGACGACACGGGCGCGGAGCGCGCCTGACGCACGACCCGGGCGCGCGACGCGCCCGACTGAGGAGACAGCATGTCCATCCCGATCGCTGAAGCGGCACCTCTCGAGGAAGGGACCCTGCGCGTCACACCGCTCGGCGGTCTCGGCGAGGTCGGCCGCAACATGACCATCTTCGAGTACGAGGGCAAGATCCTCATCGTGGACTGCGGCGTGCTCTTCCCTGAGGAGCACCAGCCGGGCGTCGACCTGATCCTGCCCGACTTCGAGCCCATCCGCGACCGACTCGACGACATCGTGGGCGTCGTGCTCACGCACGGTCACGAGGACCACATCGGCGCGGTGCCGTATCTGCTGCGCCTGAAGAACGACATCCCGCTGATCGGTTCCGGTCTCACGCTCGCGCTCGTCGAGGCGAAGCTCAAGGAGCACCGGATCAAGGCCTTCACGCTCACCGTGCAGGAGGGTCAGCAGGAGAAGGTGGGACCGTTCGATCTCGAGTTCGTCGCCGTCAACCACTCGATCCCCGACGCCCTTGCCGTCGCGATCCGCACGCCCGCCGGCCTCGTCCTGGCCACGGGCGACTTCAAGATGGACCAGCTGCCCCTGGACGGCCGCATCACCGACCTCCGCGCCTTCTCCCGGCTGGGGGAGGAGGGGGTCGATCTGTTCCTCGTCGACTCGACCAACGCGGACGTCCCTGGGTTCACCCCGACCGAGCGCTCGATCGGGCCCGTCCTCGATCAGGTCATCGGCAAGGCGCCGCGGCGCGTCATCGTCGCGAGCTTCTCCAGCCACGTGCACCGCGTCCAGCAGGTCATCGACGCGGCCTCAGCGCACGGCCGTCGGGTGGCGTTCCTCGGGCGCAGCATGGTGCGCAACATGACGATCGCCGAGCAGCTCGGGTACCTGCAGGTCCCGGAGAACGTGCTCATCGACTACAAGAAGGCCCGTGATCTGCCCGACGACCAGATCGTCTACATGTCGACCGGATCCCAGGGCGAGCCCATGGCCGTGCTCAGCCGCATGGCGAACCTCGACCACGCCATCGAACCGGGCGACGGCGACACGGTCATCCTGGCGTCCAGCCTCATCCCCGGGAACGAGAACGCGGTCTACCGCGTGATCGACGGTCTGACCAAACTCGGCGCCAACGTCGTGCACAAGGCGAACGCGCGCGTGCACGTGTCCGGTCATGCCGCGGCCGGCGAGCTGCTGTACTGCTACAACATCCTCAAGCCGAAGAACGTCCTGCCGGTGCACGGCGAGTACCGCCACCTCATCGCGAACGCGAAGCTGGCGCAGGACACCGGGATTCCCGAGGACAACACGATCATCGCCTCGAACGGCACGATCATCGATCTGAAGGACGGCGCGGCCCGCGTCGCCGGTCAGCTCGATCTCGGCTTCGTCTACGTGGACGGATCGACGGTCGGCGAGATCACCGATGCCGATCTGAAGGATCGCCGCATCCTCGGCGAGGAGGGCTTCGTGTCCGTGATCGTCGTCGTGGATGCCGCGACCGGCCGGATCATCACCGGACCCGAGATCCACGCCCGGGGCATCGCCGAGGACGACGCCGTGTTCGAGGACGTCGTCCCGAAGATCGTGGCCGCGCTGAAGGAGGCCTCCGGCAACGGGGTGCGCGACACCCACGCGCTGTCGCAGGTCGTGCGCCGCACGATCGGCCGCTGGGTCAACCAGAAGCTGCGCCGCCGCCCGATGATCGTGCCGCTCGTGATCGAGGCGTGACACGCCCGCGATCGGCCTGAAAGCCGCGTCACTGCGGGCGGATGTCGGCCACCGGCCGTACCGTTGAGGACATGGCCAGGAGCACCACGAAGTCCGAACGCGCGTCCGAGAGCGCTTCGGCGCGCTCGAAGCGGCAGTCGGCGTCGCGGTCGTCCGCGAAGGCCGCGCCCGCACCGAAGAAGTACATCGACGACGCCGACCGGCCGCCGCTGATCGCACGTGCGTGGATCGGGCTGGCGCACGGCGTCGGCGGTCTGTTCCGCGCCTTCGGCCCGGAGACGCTCGAGAAGGACGACCGACGGGACGGGTTCCCGCTGTTCCTGCTGCTGCTGGCGTGCCTGGGTGCGGTGAACGAATGGTTCTTCATCGGCAACGAGGTCGCTCAGACCATCAGCGCGTACAGCGTGGGGTTCGCCGTCGGCCGCGAGGCGTTCCTCATGCCCGTGCTGCTCCTGCTGCTGGCCGGGTGGTTGTTCCGGCATCCGTCGTCCGTGCATGACAACGGGCGCATCGGCATCGGCTTCGCCCTGATGGTGCTGTCCATCGCGGGCATCTGCCACGTCGCGGGAGGGCGACCGCACCCCAGCGACGGACCGGCGGCGCTGAGCGCCGCGGGCGGTCTGTTCGGTTGGATGCTGGGCGAGCCGCTGGCCTTCCTGTCGCCGATCGCCGCGTACGTCGTCCTCAGCCTGCTCATCGCCCTGAGCATCCTGATCCTCACCAAGACCCCGCCGAACCGCATCGGACAGCGCCTGGGCGACCTGTACGCCTGGATGTTCGATGCCGAGAGGCCCGAGAAGCCGACCAAGGAGCTTCCGGTCGTGGATGAGGCCGACAAGTCCGACGACCCGGACGTGCTTCCCTGGTGGCGTCGCAACAAGACCGGGCGCGAGGAGGATCCGGACTCCGGCGTCGGCTCGCAGGATCTCACCGAGCTCCTGCCGGCTCAGAGCACGCCCGCCTACGATCAGGCCGTCGTCGTGGCCGACCCGCAGGATGCCGCGACCGAGGTCCTCACGGACGTCGAGGCGCTGACGGCCATGCTGTCCGAGCAGCAGACCACGGCGCTCATGGATGACACCGGGGACACCGGAGAGCTGCCCGGCCTGGACGGCTTCGGGACCGAGGGTTCGGGGGAGCGCGGCCCGCAGGCGCCCGTGGCCCCGTACCATCTGCCGCCGCAGTCCGTTCTGGCCGAGGGGCCGCCCCCCGTCGTGCGCTCCGAGGCCACCGATCGCGTGATCGAGCAGATCACGAGCGTGCTGACGCAGTTCAAGGTCGACGCCAAGGTCACAGGGTTCTCGCGCGGACCGACGGTGACGCAGTACGAGGTCGAGGTCGGTCACGGCGTCAAGGTCGAGAAGATCACCCAGCTCGCGAACAACATCGCCTACGCGGTCGCCTCCAACGATGTCCGCATCCTCTCGCCGATCCCGGGCAAGAGCGCGATCGGCATCGAGATCCCCAACGCCGACAAGGAGATGGTCGCCCTCGGCGACGTGCTCCGGTCGCCGGCGGCGCAGAAGAGCACCCACCCGATGACGATCGGCGTGGGCAAGGACGTCGGCGGTAACATCGTCGTCGCGAACCTCGCGAAGATGCCGCACCTGCTCGTGGCCGGCTCCACCGGCTCCGGAAAGTCGAGCTTCGTGAACTCGATGATCACGAGCCTGCTCATGCGCGCCAAGCCGGCCGATGTGCGGATGGTCCTCATCGACCCGAAGCGCGTGGAGCTCACCAGTTACGCCGGAGTCCCGCACCTGATCACCCCCATTATCACGAACCCGAAGAAGGCCGCCGAGGCGCTGCAGTGGGTCGTGAAGGAGATGGACATGCGCTACGACGACCTCGCGTCGTTCGGGTTCCGTCACATCGACGACTTCAACCGCGCGGTGCGCGCGGGCGAGGTGGAGGTCCCGGTCGGCAGCGAGCGCGTGCTCAAGCCCTACCCCTACCTGCTGGTCGTCGTCGACGAGCTCGCGGATCTGATGATGGTCGCCCCGCGTGACGTCGAGGATTCGATCGTCCGGATCACCCAGCTGGCGCGTGCGTCCGGCATCCACCTCGTGCTGGCCACGCAGCGTCCGAGCGTCGACGTGGTCACGGGCCTCATCAAGGCGAACGTGCCCTCGCGCCTCGCGTTCGCGGTGACGAGCGTCACCGACAGCCGCGTCATCCTGGACGCGCCGGGTGCCGACAAGCTCATCGGTCAGGGTGACGCGCTGTTCTCCCCGATGGGCTCCTCCAAGCCGTTCCGTCTGCAGGGCGCCTGGGTCAACGAGAGCGAGATCGACGCCGTCGTGAAGCACGTCACGGCGCAGGCCAGGCCCGAGTACCGCCCGGATGTCGCGGAGGCCGTGGAGGGCAAGAAGAAGGAGATCGACGAGGACATCGGCGACGACCTCGAACTGCTGCTCGCGGCGGCCGAGCTCGTGGTGTCCTCCCAGTTCGGATCGACGTCTATGCTGCAGCGCAAGCTCCGGGTCGGCTTCGCCAAGGCCGGGCGGCTCATGGATCTGCTGGAGTCCCGCGAGATCGTGGGCCCCTCCGAGGGCTCGAAGGCGCGCGACGTGCTCGTCACGGCCGAGCAGCTGCCCGCCGTGCTCGCGCGGCTGCGCGGCGATGACCCGCCCGCCCCGGCCACGGCACCGGCAGCAGCGACGCCGGCGGACGAGGCGTTCGACCCGGTCGAGGAGCAGTTCCGCGGTCTTCCGGTCGTCGAGGCCGAGGGTGACGGCGATGAGGACGCCTGGGGCCTCACGGGGCGCGACTGATGGCCATCCCCCGGCAGCTTCCCAACGCGATCACCGTCGCCCGCATCCCGCTGGCGGTCGTGTTCTTCATCCTCCTGCTGGCCGGCGGGACCTACGGCGCGAGCGATCTCGTCCTGCGCTGGATCGCGGGCGTCCTGTTCGTGCTGGCGATCTCGACGGACTGGGTCGACGGCTACCTGGCACGGCGCTACGACATCGTGAGCGACTTCGGCAAGCTCTGGGACCCGATCGCGGACAAGCTGCTGACCGGAGCCGGGTTCGTGGGTCTCGCCGTTCTCGGGGAATGGCCGTGGTGGATCGTGGTCCTGATCCTGATCCGCGAGTGGGGCATCACCGTGCACCGCTTCATGGTCGCCAGGCAGCACATCGTCGCGGCGGCGTGGCTCGGGAAGGTCAAGACGGCCTTCCAGGGCGTCGCCCTCGGCTGGTGGCTGCTGCCGCTTCACGAGCTCATCGGCATGGACTGGTGGACCGGCATCGGTGTCGTCCTGATGTACGCGACGCTCGTCCTCACGATCGTCAGCGGTGTCGACTACGTCGTGGCGCAGGTGCGCGGCGCTCGGTCGGAGGGCGGCGCATGACGGTCGCGGCGGAACTCGTGGCGGCGCTGCGCGAGCGCGGGTGGACGTTGGGCGTCGCCGAATCGCTCACGGGGGGAGCGGTCAGCTCGGCGATCGTGGCGGTCCCCGGGGCATCGTCGGTGCTCAACGGCGCGGTGGTCGCGTACGCCACTCCGGTGAAGCACTCGGTGCTCGGCGTGGACGCCGATCTGCTGGCCGAGCACGGTCCGGTGCATCCGCAGGTCGCTGAGCAGTTGGCGGACGGCGTGCGGGTGGCCGTCGCGGTCGAGGGGCGTCCGGCCGATGTCGGCATCTCGACCACCGGTATCGCGGGCCCTGCTTCGCCCGACGGCCAGCCCGTGGGGACCGTGCATGTCGGCGTGGCGACTCCGGACGGCGTGCAGTCGTTCTCGTTCCGCTTCGGCGGGGATCGCGAGGAGATCCGCCGGCAGTCCGTGGATGCCGTCATCTCCGCGGCGTTGCGGGCGGTGCAGGAATAGCGCGGGCCGCGTCGCGGTTGTCATCTATGTGTTCAACGCTCAGGATGCTGCGCTCACAACCAAACCACAGAGTGAAACGGTAGTTTTTTCCCCAGCCGGTCGGGTTAGACTGGCGATCCGCTCGACGCCGGACTCGGCGACGGGGAACGAGAGGAGGTTCCGATGATTCTTGTACGCCAGGAGATCGGCGATGTGCTGAGGGACTTCCGCCTTCAGAAGGGGCGCACGCTCCGTCAGGTGGCCAGCAAGGCCTCCGTCGCGCTCGGCTACCTCAGCGAGGTGGAGCGCGGTCAGAAGGAGGCCTCGAGCGAGATCCTCGCTTCCGTGGCCGAAGCTCTCGATGTCCCCATCTCGACCATCATGCGCGAGGTCGGCGACCGCATCTCGGTGCTCGAGGGGCTGCAGGTCTTCCCGGACGTCGTGCCGGACGATCTCGTCGCCTCGATCGAGCCCGAGCTCTCGCTGCACTGACGAGCGGCGATGCGACGAAGCGAGTTCCTCCGCGCCGTGGAGGTCGAGTTCGGCGCACGCGCGGCGACGCTGGTGAACGATCTGGTGCTCGGCGCGGTGGGGTCGAGGACGGCAGCCGAGGCGCTCGAGGCCGGTGTCCCTCCGCGGGACATCTGGCTCGCGCTGTGCGCGGAGACGGATGTGCCCGTCGAGCGCCGGCACGGCGTCGGACGCCTGGAGCCGCGCCGGCGCTGACGGCGCGGCTGGTGGTCGGGCGCTCGATCTGACGTGCGCCTTCAACGGCAAGCCGATCGGCGTGTCGTCGAAGATCCGTTCGAGGTGCGGCGTATCGTTCTGCACAAGTGGTCTTCGGCCCCGTCTTGTCCACGGTTTCCGGGTACCTGCGACGCGATGTCGGAGGTCCCGCCTACCGTGGGGGACATGGCCGAGAGCCATACGCCTTGTCGGAGAGTCAGCCCCAGCCGGGGACGGCCGCGACAGCCTACAGGCGGCAGCAGCGCGAGCAGAAGGAGCATGTCATGCCATCACCCGCAGACCGCGAGAAGGCCCTGGAATCGGCCCTCGCCCAGATCGACCGCCAGTTCGGGAAGGGCTCGGTCATGCGACTGGGCAGCGACGAGCGTGCTCCGGTCGAGATCATCCCCACCGGCTCCATCGCCCTCGACGTCGCCCTCGGCGTCGGCGGACTGCCGCGCGGCCGCATCATCGAGATCTACGGACCGGAATCCTCCGGTAAGACCACGCTGACGCTGCATGCGATCGCGAACGTCCAGCGCGCGGGCGGCATCGCCGCATTCGTCGATGCCGAGCACGCCCTCGACCCCGACTACGCCAAGAAGCTCGGCGTCGACATCGACCAGCTCCTCGTCTCCCAGCCGGACACGGGTGAGCAGGCGCTGGAGATCGCCGACATGCTGATCCGCTCCGGCGCGATCGACCTCGTCGTCATCGACTCCGTCGCGGCCCTCGTGCCCCGTGCCGAGATCGAGGGTGAGATGGGTGATTCGCACGTCGGCCTGCAGGCGCGCCTGATGTCCCAGGCGCTGCGGAAGCTCACCGGTGGCCTGAACCAGACCAAGACGACGGCGATCTTCATCAACCAGCTGCGCGAGAAGATCGGTGTGTTCTTCGGTTCTCCCGAGACGACCGCCGGTGGTAAGGCGCTGAAGTTCTACGCGTCGGTCCGTCTGGACATCCGTCGTATCGAGACCCTCAAGGACGGCGCCGAGGCGGTCGGAAACCGCACGCGCGTCAAGGTCGTCAAGAACAAGATGGCTCCGCCGTTCAAGCAGGCCGAGTTCGACATCCTGTACGGCATCGGGATCTCGCGCGAGGGGAGCCTGATCGACTTCGGCGTCGAGCATGGCATCGTGAAGAAGTCCGGCTCCTGGTACACCTACGACGGGGACCAGCTCGGTCAGGGCAAGGAGAACGCGCGCACGTTCCTCATCAACAACCCCGACATCGCGCTCGCGATCGAGACGCAGATCAAGCAGAAGCTCGGCATCGGCGGTGCCGCGGCTGCGCCTGAGGCCGCGGACGAACTCGCGCAGCGCCGTCCGGCGTGATGAACGGTGAGAACGGGGGCGAGGAGCACCTCGCCCCCGTGATCCCGCTCTTCGGAGGGTCCCGCGGGACCGCGGATACCGAGAGCGCATCCGGAGAGAACGGGCCTGGGGCACCTCGGGCGGAGGCTGAGGCGTCTGCGTCCGGCGATGCGGCGTTCCGCGCCGTGTCGCCACGGAACGAATCGTCCGGGACCTGGCGATCCACCTGGGATGACGAGGACGCGGGCCGCGACCCGAGCGATCGCCATCCGGCGCGGGGCCGACGCTCCGCCGCTCATCCGAGCGCCGGTTCCCGCGCCGGCGCTCGTCCGGATCCCTCGGGGAACGGTGCGGGGGAGCGCGCACCCGCGTCGATGACGCGCCTACGCGCCCTGCGACCGCATGAGGAGTCGGGCCGCGGCGTGCCGCCGTCGGAAGGGACCGACGAGGGCGTCCCCGATCCGGCCGAGCTCGCCGCCCAGGCGTCCGAGGCGCTGGTGCGCAAGCTGCGTGCGCGATCGATGTCGGTCGCGGAGGCGAGCACCTTCCTGCGGGGACTGCACATCACGCAGGCCCAGGTCGACGAGATCATCGACGAGTTCTGTTCGTTGCGCTACCTCGACGACGCCCTGCTCGCCGGACACCTCGTCACCGCCGGTCACGAACGGAAGGGGCAGGGGCGCGTGGCGCTGGCGCGAGTGCTGGCTCAGCGCGGCATTCCGAGAGACATCGCCGATGCCGCTCTCGAAGAGCTTCCGGACGACGATTTCGAGCGTGCTCTCGAGTTCGCGCGCACGAAACTGCGCGGGATGACCCGCCTGGATGCGGAGACGGCGAAGCGTCGACTGTCCGGTCAGCTCGCCCGGCGCGGGTATTCCGGTTCGGTGGTGTCCGCGGTGGTGCGGACGGCGATGGCGGAGCAGTCGTTCGGCCGGCCGTCCTCGGGCGTCCGATTCGACTGATCCGCCCGTGTACGGTGCGGATCTGCGTCTGCATCGCGGAGCGCACGTCCGCTCTGATCCGTCGAACGTAGAATGTGTTCATCATGACTACTCCGCGCAGCGAGCCGACGATCATCGCGCCCTCCTCCGCCGCCGTCGACGCCGACGGTCGGCAGCGCTCCTACGAAGTGCGCACCTTCGGCTGTCAGATGAACGTGCACGATTCCGAGCGGCTGTCGGGGTCTCTGGAGAGCGCCGGCTACGTGAAGGCGGCTGCCGGCGAAGAAGCCGACGTCGTCATCATCAACACGTGCGCTGTGCGCGACAATGCGGCGGGCAAGCTCTACGGAACCCTCGGGCACCTGAAGAGCCGCAAGGACAAGCACGAGGGCATGCAGATCGCCGTCGGCGGCTGCCTCGCGCAGATGGACAAGGACGCCGTGCTCGACAAGGCGCCCTGGGTCGACGTCGTCTTCGGCACGCACAACATGGGTTCGCTTCCTGGTCTGCTGGAGCGCGCCCGTCACAACGGCGATGCCGAGCTGGAGATCCTGGAGTCGCTGGAGGTCTTCCCCTCGACACTGCCCACCAAGCGCGACTCCGCGCACAGCGGCTGGGTCTCGATCTCGGTGGGCTGCAACAACACCTGCACGTTCTGCATCGTGCCGAGCCTGCGCGGCAAAGAGAAGGACCGACGCCCAGGCGACATCCTGAACGAGATCCGCCTGCTCGTGGAGGACGGCGCGATCGAGGTCACCCTGCTCGGGCAGAACGTCAACTCCTACGGCGTCGAGTTCGGCGACCGTCAGGCGTTCGGCAAGCTGCTGCGCGCCGCGGGCGAGATCGAGGGACTCGAGCGCATCCGCTTCACGAGCCCGCACCCGGCGGCGTTCACCGACGATGTGATCGCGGCGATGGCCGAGACACCGTCCGTGATGCCGCAACTGCACATGCCTCTGCAGTCGGGCAGCGACCGCATCCTCAAGGCGATGCGCCGGTCGTACCGGAGCGAGCGCTTCCTCGGCATCCTGGACCGGGTCCGCGAGCGGATCCCGAACGCGGCGATCTCGACCGACATCATCGTCGGATTCCCCGGGGAGACGGACGAGGACTTCGAGGACACGATGCGGGTCGTCGAGCAGGCGCGCTTCGCGAACGCGTTCACGTTCCAGTACTCGATCCGCGAGGGGACGCCGGCCGCGACGATGGAGGACCAGGTCCCCAAGGAGGTCGTGCAGGCCCGCTACGACCGACTGATCGCCCTGCAGGAGCGCATCTCCCTGGAGGAGAACCAGAAGCAGGTCGGCCGCGAGGTCGAGGTGCTGGTGTCGGTCGGAGAAGGCAAGAAGGATGCCGAGACGCATCGTCTCACCGGTCGCGCCGAGGACAACCGGCTCGTGCACTTCGAGGTGACCGAGGGTTCTGAGATCCCGCGTCCGGGCGACGTCGTGACCGTGACCATCACACACGGAGCACCGTTCCATCTGCTCGCGGACGATCCGACCGGGGCGCCGCTGAGGATCCGCCGTACGCGCGGCGGCGACGCGTGGGACCGCGCGCAGGCGGAGTCCTGCGCCGTGCCCGCTCCCGGCGGCTCGACGGGCTCCTCCGGTGCCGTGTCGCTCGGCCTGCCGACGCTGCGCGTCGGGGTGTGAGCACGCTGATCCTCCACCGAGACCCCGTCTTGTTCACGAGACCCCGTCCTGTTCACGCGGATACGACGGGGTTTCGTGAACACGGAGAGGTCTCGCCGCGTGAGGGAAGGATGCTCGCGTGACCGCGCGTCTCTGGGCGATCGTCGGAGCGACCGGCACGGGCAAGAGCGATCTCGCGCTCCGACTGGCGGGCGCACTGCGGGAACGCGGCAACCCCGCCGAGATCGTCAACGCGGACGCCATGCAGCTGTACCGCGGCATGGACATCGGCACGGCCAAGCTGCCGGTCGACGAGCGCCGCGGCATCCCGCACCACCTGTTCGACGTGCGCGAGGTGACGCAGGAGGCCGCCGTGGCGTGGTACCAGCCGCTGGCGCGCGGCATGATCGAGGAGATCTTCGCCCGCGGCGGGGACGCGATCCTCGTCGGGGGCTCGGGTCTGTACGTCTCGAGTGCGATCTTCGACTTCCGTTTCCCACCCCGGGATGCAGCGGTGCGCGAACGCCTGGAACGGGAGCTGGAAGAGCACGGCGCCGGCGCGCTCTTCGCCCGGCTCACGGCTCTTGATGCCGCGACCGCCGCCCGAGTGGATCCGAAGAACGGCCGCCGGATCGTGCGGGCGCTCGAAGTGCTGGAGCAGGGGGCGTCGACGCACGGGGCCGCGCTGCCGGAATCGCCGCTGCCGTGGATGCCGGACACGCGCATCCTCGGCGTGCACGTCGAGCGCCCTGAACTCGTGCAGCGCCTGGACCGTCGCGTCGAGCGGATGTGGGAGCAGGGGATGCTCGACGAGGTCGTGGCGCTGCGGGAGCGGGGACTCGAGGACGGCGTGACGGCACGCCGGGCGATCGGGTACGCCCAGGCGCTCGCGCAGCTCGCGGGGGACATGTCGCAGGGCGAGGCGATCGCCGAGACGCAGGCGCTCACGCGACGGTACGCGCGGCGCCAGGTGTCGTGGTTCAAGAGGTACCCCGGCATCGACTGGGTCTCGCCGGTGTCGGACGTCGATGCCATCCTGGGGTCATGACCACCCACTACTACACGGCCACGAGCCTGGACGGCTTCATCGCGACGCCCGATCATTCCCTCGACTGGCTTCTCAAGCAGGACATCGACGAGAACGGGCCCATGTCGTACGGCGGGTTCATCTCCGGCATCGGGGCGCTGGCGATGGGCGCGTCGACGTTCGAGTGGGTCATGCGTCATGAGAACGGCGCGTGGGGTTACGAACAGCCCACCTGGGTGTTCACGCATCGCGATCTGCCGGTTCCGGATGCCGGCGACGTGCGCCTCACCCACGCGGACGTCCGCGACGTGCACGCGCAGATGACGGAGGCCGCGGCCGGCAAGGACCTCTGGATCGTCGGCGGCGGAGACCTCGCGGGGCAGTTCGCGGACGCAGGCCTGCTCGACGAGGTCTGGGTGCAGTACGCACCCGTGACCCTCGGTGCCGGTGCACCGGTGCTGCCCCGTGCGCTGGATCTGGAGCTCCTCGACGTGGCCCGCAATCGGAACTTCCTGTGCGGGCGCTATCGGGTCGTTCGGCCCGAATAGGCTGGCGGGATGGCACACGCATTCGCGCTCATCCCCGCGTCATACGTGTTCCTCCGCCGTGGTGACGAGGTTCTGCTCCAGCTTCGCCGGAACACCGGCTACATGGACGGACACTGGGTGGCGGGAGCCGCGGGCCACGTCGAGCCCGGGGAGACGGCGAGGCAGGCGGCGGTGCGTGAAGCAGCCGAGGAGCTCGGCGTGGTCCTGCGGCCGCAGGATCTCGAGCTCGCGACGGTCATGCACCGCACGGACGGCACCGATCATCCGCGTGAGCAGCGCGTCGAGTGGTTCTGGACGGCGACCGCCTGGGACCGCGAGCCGGTGGTCCAGGAGCCGCACAAGGCCGTCGAGTTGCGCTGGTGGTCGCTGGACGCTCTTCCCGATCCCGTTCCCGACTACGAGCTGTCGGTGCTGCACGGGCTGCGAGACGGAGGGCTGCCGGTGGAGTCGACGTTCGGTTTCGTGTCGTGACGGAGGTGTGTCGTCGCCGATGGGGTAGCGGCAGATCGCCGGTTCGCGAGCACCATCAATAGACTTGCTGCATGGTCGCATTCACCAAGGGGCACGGCACGGGCAACGACTTCGTCATCATCGCCGATCCCGACGGCGAGCTCGAGCTGAGCCCCGATCAGGTCGCCGCGATCTGCGATCGCCATTTCGGCATCGGCGCCGACGGGGTGCTGCGGGTGGTCCGCTCGAACGCCATCGCCGACGGCGCCGCGTCGCTGGCGGAGGAGCCCGCGGCCGAGTGGTTCATGGACTATCGCAACGCGGACGGGTCGATCGCCGAGATGTGCGGCAACGGCATCCGCGTCTTCGCCCACTTCCTCGTGCGCGCGGGGCTGGCGACGATCGAGGCGGGATCGACGCTGCCGATCGGGACACGGGCCGGCGTGCGCGACGTGACACGGAGCGAGACCGGCTACCAGGTCGATCTCGGACGCTGGAAGCTCTCCGGCAGCGATCCGCTCGCCCGCGTGCGCGGACTCGACGTCGCTCGTCCGGGGCTCGGCATCGACGTCGGCAACCCGCATGTGGTGGTCGCGCTCGCCTCGGAGCAGGAGCTGTCGTCCCTCGAGCTCGAGTACGCGCCGATTCTCGACCCGCACCCGCCCGCAGGCGCGAACATCGAGTTCGTCGTCCCGGGGGAGCCGCTGGTGCGCGACGGCATAGGGCACGTGTCGATGCGCGTCTTCGAGCGCGGTGTCGGAGAGACGCTGAGCTGCGGCACCGGTGTCGCAGCTACCGCCCTCGCGGTGCGCTACTGGGCCGGCGACCGTGCTCCGGACAACTGGCGCGTCGAGGTGCCGGGCGGCACGCTCGGCGTCCGGATGTTCCCGGCCGAGGACGGCGAGCATGTCGCCCTCTCCGGTCCGGCGCAGCTCGTGTTCCGCGGTGAGATCGACCTGGCCTGAACGGCGATCCGCGTCAGGGGCGTCTGCGCCGTCGAGAGCGACTCAGCCGAGCGCGATCGGCTCCGTCGGGGGAGTACCGTGCCGACGCACCTTGAGCACTCGGTATCCCTTGCCCGTCGCGGCGCGGAAGACGCTGTAGCCGGGCTGGAAGGTCGCCGCGATCCAACGCTGCAGCGAGTCCGCCCCGAGATTGCGCTGCACGACCAGCCAGGCGTCGCTGCGCTCATCGAGACGGGGGATCCAGTGCTCGAGCATGTCGTGCAGGATGTCCTTGCCGACCCGGATCGGCGGATTGGACCGGATGGTGCGGAAGCTCACCTCAGCGGGAACATCCTCCGGGCGCACGGCGTTGATGTTGTCGAGACCCAGGGACTCGGCATTGCGCCGGACGAGATCCAGCGCCCGCTCATTCACATCGACGGCCCAGATCGTCGCATGCGGAGCGAGCATCGCCATGGTCAGGCTGATCGGCCCCCATCCGGCTCCGAGATCGAGATGGTTGCCGCCGGGCGGCACGGGAGGCATGTTGGCGAAGAGGACTGCAGTGCCGGCATCCAGCCGATCGGGGCTGAAGACACCCCCAGCGGTCGTCACCGTGACCGGCCGACCGGCCAGCGTCACATCGATCGTGCGCAGATTCTCGGGGCTTGCCGGGCCCGCAGTGAAGTAGTGGTCGGACCCCATAGAGGCGAGCGTACCGGACAGCGGGGGTTAAGGTTAAGGCGCTCCACGTGAGAGACAGAGAACAGGGACGGATGACGGAAACCACGAACGACAAGCGCACCGCCGAGACGCTGGACCGCGTCCTGGCGAACGCCGAGCAGCGCACGGAAGCGCATGTCTTCGGCGCCGCACAGGCGATCCAGGATGCCGCGACGGCGACGCACACCGACGCCGACGGCGCCCAATGGGACCTCGAGGACCGGCACGCCCTACGACGGGTCGTCGGCCTGTCGACGGAGCTCGAGGACGTCACCGAGGTCGAGTACCGCCAGCTGCGTCTGGAGAACGTGGTGCTCGTCGGCGTCTACCCGCAGGGGGCGCAGGACGACGCGGAGAACTCGCTGCGCGAACTCGCTGCGCTCGCGGAGACCGCCGGCGCCGCCGTGCTCGACGGCCTGCTCCAGCGCCGTCCGCATCCTGATCCCGCCACGTATCTCGGACGCGGCAAGGCGCAGGAGCTGAAGGACATCGTCGCCGCTGTCGGCGCCGACACGGTGATCGCCGACACCGAGCTCGCGCCCAGCCAACGCCGTGCGCTGGAGGACGTCGTCAAGGTCAAGGTGATCGATCGCACCACGGTGATCCTCGACATCTTCAGCCAGCACGCCAAGAGTCGCGAGGGCAAGGCGCAGGTCGAGCTCGCCCAGCTGGAGTACCTGCTTCCCCGCCTGCGCGGTTGGGGTGACTCCATGAGCCGCCAAGCCGGTGGACAGGTCGGCGCGGGTGGCGCGGGCATGGGCTCGCGCGGACCCGGTGAGACGAAGATCGAGCTCGATCGTCGCCGCATCCGTACGAAGATGGCGCAGCTGCGACGGCAGATCCGCGACTTCGCGCCCGCACGCGAGGCCAAGCGCGCCGAGCGCAAGCGCAACACGATCCCCTCGGTGGCGATCGCCGGGTACACGAATGCCGGCAAGTCCAGCCTGCTCAACGCGCTGACCAGCGCCGGCGTGCTCGTCGAGAACGCGTTGTTCGCCACCCTGGACGCGACCGTGCGCCGCACCGAGACGGCGGACGGACGCGTGTTCACGCTCACCGACACGGTCGGGTTCGTGCGCAACCTGCCGCATCAGCTCGTCGAGGCGTTCCGGTCCACGCTGGAGGAGGTCGGGGACGCGGACGTCGTGCTGCACGTCGTCGACGGATCGCACCCCGACCCGGCCGGCCAGCTGCAGACCGTCCGCGACGTCCTGGGCGACGTGGGCGTGCGCGACCTGCCGGAGATCGTCGTCTTCAACAAGGCCGATCTGATCGACGAGGACGAGCGGCTCGTGCTGCGCGGCCTCGAGCCGAGCGCGCACTTCGTCTCCTCGCGATCGGGCGAGGGCATCCCCGAGCTGCGGCAGGCCGTCGAGGAGGCGCTGCCGAAGCCCGCGGTCGAGATCCATGCGCTCGTGCCGTACGACCGGGGCGACCTGGTCGCGGCGATCCACGAGACCGGCATGCTGCTGTCCGCAGAGCACACCGAGCACGGCACGGCCGTGCACGCCCGGGTGTCCGAGCGTCTCGCGGCCGACCTCGCGCCGTTCGCGACGGTCGCCTGACCCCGCCGTCCGAGATCCGGAGCAACGCCCGGGATCCGGACGGATGGCGTTCACGTATCCGGATCTCGGGAGGATCTCCGGATCCGAGCGGCATTGCCGCCCGCGCGACGCGTCAACGCGCCGTGAAGCGCGCCTCGACGGTGGCTGAGACCACGATCTCCTCCGGCTCGTACTCCATCGCCGGGGCGGAGTCGGCTGCGGCGAACGCCGTCCCGCGCGCCTTGAAGGCCGGAGCCGCCGGTCCGGGCTGCCCGGGGGAGATGAGTCCGACGTCGGCGATCTCGCGTGGTCTGATGTCGGCGAGTCCCAGCGCTCCGGCGTAGGCCTCGGCGCGGGTGACGGCGACGCCGACGGCGGCGGTCGCGACGTTGCGTTCGATGCGGGCCCGGGTCTGCTCGGTGAGATGCCAGTTCACCCAGCCGATCTCCACGCCGTCCCACGCGGAGACATCGGAGACCCACAGCGACAACTCGGACGCCTCGCCGAACGTGGCCGTGAAATCCACCGTCGCGTAGTACACCGGGGCGAGACGCTTGCCCTCGCTGTTCCAGGGACGTTCGGCCCGCACCGCTAGGCGCTTGCTCGTCCACTCCAGGACCGTTCCGGCATCCTCTCGTTCGGCGAGTCCGGTGCGCACGGGCTCTGCCAGGGCGAGCGCGCGCTCGACCACGGCGGCGCGATCGGGTCCGTCGGTGCGGACGGATGCGTGGATCGTGGCGCGCTCGGGCGCGATCCGCGCCTCGCTCTCGCCGCGGACGGTGATCGTGACCTCGCTCATGAGCTGACTCTACGCGAGCGATGGGCGTAGAGTCCGGAAACATCGCAGCTCCAGCGGAATGGCGGATGGCGCCGAGACGTTGTAAGCTGTAACGCTCGGGTGCTTCGGCATCCGGCCTGGCAATTCCACAGAGTGACAGCGGTCCCTTCGCAAGAAGGAACTCGGGGCTGATCGGTTTCGACAGCGCCTGTGAATCCACGAGAAGCGGGCCGAGGATGCAGGGTTATCTCGTGAACGCTCCCTGCAAAACAATAAGTGCCGATGCAAAGCGCACTGACTTCGCCCTCGCTGCCTAAGCGAGCCCGATAGTCCGTCAGACCGTATGTGATTCCGATACGGATCCTGGCGTCATCTAGGAATCTCGCTGTGTGACGGCGTCTGGACGTCACATGGGACTCTTCCCAGACTGGGCCTGTCGACTTGGGTGTCTGTGACAAAGGTCGGGGCCGAGCAGAACGTCTGCACAGACTGCGCCCGGAGAAGGCGTGGAGACTCAGCGTTGGACGGGGGTTCGATTCCCCCCAGCTCCACCGAACCGCTGTCACGGAAGAAGCCCCGCCTTCCCTGCGACGTCAGGGAAGGCGGGGCTTCTTCGTGCCTGTGATCAGGTCCAGGTGATCAGCAGCAGGCTCTGCTTGGTGTCGGCGAACCGCACCCAGCCGTCGCCGAAGAGGTAGGTCATGCCGTAGCCGTTCTCATCGGTCTGGAAGGCGGACTCGGCGGGCTCGGTGAAGTACACCGCGCCGTCCTCGTTCTCCCGGACCCATCCCTGGGACAGCAGGGCGCTCTGCGCCGCCGCGGCCTGGTCCGTCGTCAGCTCGCCCCACGCGAAGAACTGCCCGTGATCGGATGCCTCTTCCCAGTTCGCCCAGGAGCAGTAGATGCCGTCCTCGACGACCAGTTCGCCGATGCGGAACTCGGATTCCTTCGCCGACCACCCGAGGTCCGTGAGACTGCTGACGTACCCGGGCGTGATGATCGTCTCGCAGGTGGGCTCGGCCTCCGGTTCCGGCGTCGTCGTCGGCTCGTCCACCACGGGCACTTCGGTCTCCACGGGGGCGGGCGGCGCCGCGGTCTCCGTCTCGACGGGTTCCGGTGTCTGGGCGCACGAAACGAGCGTCAGGGCGAGCGCGAGTGCGGCGGCTGCGGCGAGGGGGATGCGGGGGATCATCTCGGGCCTTGTCGGGTTCGGCGTCAGACGGAGGAATGCAGGAGGTCGAGGAATGCGTCGTGCAGCACTCCATTGGTGGCGAGCGTCGACAGAGCCGAGAGCGTCTCGATCCCGTCGAAGGAGGTCATGCGCCCGCCCGCCTCGCGGACGATCGGGACGGCAGCGGCGATGTCGTACTCCTTGACACCGAACTCGGCGACCATGTCGATGCGCCCCTCGGCCAGCAGCATGTACGAATAGATGTCGCCGTAGGCGCGGTCGCGCCACACGCGCGCCGCGAGCGCGACGAGGGCATCGAGCTTCCCGGCATCCGCCCACTGCGCGATGCTCTGGAAGCTGACGCTGGCGTCGTCGAGGTCGGCGACGGCGGACACAGCGAGCCGACGCGGAGCCTCGGCGGTCCCGGTCCAGGCTCCGAGTCCGGTCGCGGCCCACCAGCGGCGGCCCAGGGCAGGCATGCTCACGACGCCCACCTGAGGGACGCCGTCGACCGCGAGGGCGATCATCGTCCCCCACAGCGGCACGCCGCGCAGGAAGTTCGCGGTGCCGTCGATCGGGTCGATGATCCACTGGCGGTGCGTGTCTCCCTCGGTGCCGTATTCCTCGCCGAGGATGCCGTCGGCCGGCCGCTCCTCGGCCAGGATCTCGCGGATCGCGCGTTCGGTGGCCAGGTCGGCATCGGTCACGTGCGATCGGTCCGCCTTGCGGGAGATCTCGAGGTCGGCGGCATCGAACCGGGGCAGCGACTGCGCGTCGGCTGCTTCGGCGAGGCGTAGGGCGAGGTCGAGGTCACCCCGGAAGTCGGCAGCGGGGGAGTCGGTCACCCGTCCAGGATAGCCGTCGGAGCGGGGCGGCCCCGGGCGCGGAGGCCGTCTTCACAGGCGCTCCCCGGCGGAGCCGCCCCGATTTCGTTTGCGGGCCACAAGCTGGTAACGTAATTCCTCGGCCGGGAAGCCCCGGTCATGCGCCTCTAGCTCAATCGGCAGAGCAACTGACTCTTAATCAGTGGGTTCAGGGTTCAAGTCCCTGGGGGCGCACCGCAACGAATGAGGGCGGGATCCATACGGATCCCGCCCTCATTCGTCTTCCGCCGCTTCAGACGGTCAGCAGCGCCTTCGTGGCGGCGCTCGTCCATGGCCCGGTAGCCCTCCGCGGCGTCCTCCAGGGGCAGCTACCGCATTCCCGTGGCAAAGAGCAAGGCCCTCGTCGCTTCGAGCGGAGTCGTCGTACCGTGAACGCGGAGCTGCTCAGACGCCCCCGTTCGGGCGGGAGCACATCTGTCTGAACCTCCGCGCGCCGGTGGCTCATCCGTCGCTCTTGACGGGTGGGCTGCCGGTCACCAGGCTCAGCGGTCGGCAGGGAGCGAAATGGTATACCGTCAGCTCATGGGCACTCTTCACTATGGCGCCTCCAGTGACGCCATCCATATCGAGGACCGTGCCTTGGCGCACCTCAAGGTCGTCATCGCCACCAAACTGCGCCGGCAGGAGTCCTTCACCCTCTCGTGGCAGCATCCGGACGGCGATCCCGTCGGGCGGTCCACGATCTGGATCCACCCTTCGATACCGTTGCGCTTCACCTTCGAATCCCCGGATCCGCCAGATCTGAATCCACGCTGGATCGAGGCTCTGATGCACTCAGCGAACTCGACGGGCGGGATATCGCTCGTCGATGAGGTGCTCGACTCGCCGGAGGACTGACACGGGACGGAGCGCATCATGAACGGGCATCACCGACGTCTCAGCATCCTCAGGGCGGTCGTCGCGGTGATCGTCCTGACGGCCTGCACCGCGCAGCCGTCGCCATCGGTCGCCCCGTCCCCGCAGGCGACCTCCGATACCGCCACGCCGGAGAGTCCGCAGGCCGTGGCCGTCATCGCCGACGGACTGGACGCACCGTGGTCGGTGACCTTCCACGACGGTGCGGCGCTCGTGAGCGAACGGGACTCGGCGCGCATCCTCGAGATCGGCGATGACGGGGCCGTGCGGGAGGCGGGGATCGTCCCCGGCGTGGTCTCCGGAGGCGAGGGCGGACTGCTCGGCATCGCTGCGCACGACGAGCATCTGTACGTGTACCTCACAGCGGCGGACGAGAACCGCATCGACCGGTTCGCGCTGACCGGAGCGCCCGGCTCGCTCGGACTCGGCGAGGCAGAGACGATCCACGCGGGGATGCCGGCGGCGCGCACCCACAACGGCGGTCGCATCGCCTTCGGCCCGGACGGGATGCTGTATGCGACCGTGGGGGATGCCGGGGACCGCGCCGCCGCGCAGAACCTCGATTCGCTGTCCGGCAAGATTCTGAGGCTGACACCGGAGGGCGACATCCCGCCGGACAACCCGATCCCCGGGTCGCCCGTCTACAGCTACGGGCATCGCAACCCGCAGGGCATCGCGTGGGACGAGGACGGTGTCCTGTACGCGAGCGAGTTCGGGCAGGACACCTGGGATGAGCTCAACGTCGTCGAACCGGGCGGGAATCACGGCTGGCCGGAGGTCGAGGGAGCCGGTGGCGAGCCCGCGATGGTCGACCCGGTGCAGCAGTGGCCGCCGGCCGAAGCGAGCCCGAGTGGCGTCGCGATCGCGGGCGGATCGATCTTCATCGCCAATCTGCGCGGCGAGCGGCTGCGCGTGGTGCCTCTGGGGGACCTGGCCGCGTGGACCGAGCTGTTCGTCGGCGAGTACGGGCGTCTCCGAGACGTGGTCGTCGCACCCGACGGTGCACTCTGGCTCCTCACCAACAACACCGACGGCCGCGGCCGGCCGCGCGACGGCGACGATCGCATCATCCGCGTTCCGGCGCCGTGAAGCGATTCCTGCTCGTCAGGAGACCGTCGTCTCGTTGCCGAGGACCGCATGGCCGTCTGCGTCGAGATTCCGGTGAGTGCGGTCGAAGCGAGCGGGCCACGCAGCGGTCACGCCGCGGACGACCGCCACCCAGCCGACGGAGAACAGCATGATCCCGCCGAGCGCAGCCAGACTCGGCGAAAGGAAATCGTATTGCGGGACGGGACGGCTGGCCGCGACCGTGTCGAACATCGGCAGCCAGCTCAACAGCGCATGGAGCGAGTGGAAGCCCATTCGGAGGATCGCGGCCGCCATGACAGTAAGGAGCACGACACCACCGGCGACAGCGGTCGCTCCCACCGCGAGGAGGACGGTCGCGTGCAGCGCTCGTCGAGAACCGGACATCGCCTTCCCTCCGCAGTTCGCCTTGAGCGGGATTCTGACACTCGTCGGCTGCGGTGACAAGGACGGTCGGGATCCCACGCGCCCTGGTCAGTCCCGGGTGACGGCGATGACCTGCGCCGCGGTCACGTCCTTCAGCAGGTCGAAGGTCAGCGGCATCACGGTGTGCGGGTGGCCGGCGGCCGCCCAGATCTCGTCGTGCCCGGCGAGCGTCTCGTCGACGAAGGTGCGCAGCCGGCTCGGGTGCCCGACCGGCGCCACTCCGCCGATCGCCTGACCGGTGGCCTGGCGGACGACGGATGCCGGGGCCATCGCCACCTCCTCGGCTCCGATCTGCTCGGCGAGGACGACGGGATCGGCGCGATGGCCGCCGCTCGTCATCACCAGCACGGGCTCGCCGTCGGCGACGAACACGAGGCTGTTCGCGATCGCGGCCACCGCGCACCCGATGGCCGCCGCCGCCTCGGGCGCGGTGCGGGCGGAGTCCGGAAGGACACGGATGGCGGCGTCGACGCCGGCATCCGCGAGGTGCTGGTGGACGAGGCGCGAGCGTTCTGGCAGGGAATCCGGGTCGGTCATGACGACACCGTAGCGCGTGCGCCGACGCTTCAGGCCGCGTCGCCGATCAGGATCGCCTCGGCGTCCTCCCGGGTCGCGTCGTCCGCCTCGTCATCGATGTGAGCGAGGATGCGGCGTCCCAGGAACACCGTGAGCGCGGCGATCAGCACCGATGCTGCGGCGAACAGATAGGGCACGGTGGCGTTGAAGTGATGCCACAGGAGGGCGGCGACCGGCGGGGCGATGGCGCCGCCGATGAAGCGGACCGCCGAATAGGCGGACGAGGCGACCGACCGTGGAAGATCCGTGGCCTCCATCACAGCCTCGGTCAGCACGGTGTTCATCACGCCGAGCAACAGACCGCCGACGATGATGCAGGTGATCAGGGCGGGAGCGCTCTCGGCGACGAACCCGGCCACGGCCAGATCGACGGCGAGGAGCGGCAGGATCGTGAGGATGATCGTCGTGCGGCGCCTCCGGCGCATCATCCACGGGGCCACCCACACGCTCGTGATCGCCAGGGCAACGCCCCAGCCGAAGAACGTGAAGCCGATGCCCATGGCACCGAATCCGAGGGGGAACGGCGAGAATGCCAGCAGGACGAAGAACCCGATGTTGTAGAACAGGGCCGTCACGGCGAGGATCGCCAGTGCCGGACGTCCCAGAGCGCGGAACGGGGCCGAGAACGGCACGGGCTCGCGCTTCTCGGCTGTCGGGCGCAGCAGCGTGAGCACGGCGATGAACCCGATCGCCATGAGGGCGACCACACCGAAGAACGGGCCGCGCCAGCTCACCTCGCCGAGCAGGCCGCCCAGCAGCGGACCGATCGCGATGCCGAGCCCCAGCGCCGCCTCGTACAGCACGATGGCCGCGGCGCTGCCGCCGGCGGCCGAGCCGACGATCGTCGCGAGCGCGGTGGAGATGAACAGCGCATTGCCCAGGCCCCATCCGGCGCGGAAGCCGATGATGGCGTCGACGCTGCCGCTCAGCGCGCACGCGAGTGCGAACGCGACGATGAGACCCAGGCCGATGAGCAGGGTCGCCTTCGCACCGATGCGGCTGGAGATCCAGCTGGTGACGAGCATCGCCAACCCGGTGATGAGCAGGTAGCTGGTGAACAGCAGCTCCGTCTCGGTGGGCGTCGCCTTCAGGGACTCGGCGATGGCCGGGAGGATCGGATCCACCAGACCGATGCCCATGAAGGCCACGACGCTCGCGAACGCCACGGCCCAGACCTGTGCCGGCTGCCTCCACACTGATCCGGTCGCTGTCGCGCTGCTCATTCCCTGTCTCCTGTCTCCGTGAGGGGCCTTTCGGCCGAGTGGATCGCGAGGATCTCGGCGGCGCGGGACAGTGCTGCCCAGTCGTCCTCGTCGAGGGCGGCGAACCGCGGCTCGAGGGTGGCGCGGAACTCGGCGCGCCAGGCGTGAAGGGCGTCGACGCCTTCGGCGGTGATGGTCACGACGGTCGCTCGGGAGTCGGCCGGGTCAGCGGAGCGCCGGACGAGGCCGGTCCGCTCGAGGTCGCCGATGAGCCGGGTCATCCCGGGCTGGGTCGTCCTCGCGGCGGTCGCGAGGGCTCCGACGCGGACCCCGCCGTCTCGCTCGAGGATGCTGAGGACGCGCCACTGCGCCGAGGGCGCCTCGTTCCGGGCATCCTGGGCGGCGATACGGGCGAGCGCGTGCGCGGAGAGCACGATCGACGGGATGATGTCGGCTCGATTCATACCGAAGAGTATATATCACTCGGTATACATGGGGTCGGGTCAGCGCCGAGCGCTTGCGATACGCGCCGACAGCTGATGCGCGTGCGCCAGGAGCGTGCGCCCGAGATCCGCGATCCGGTCCGGGCCGAACCGGAACTCGACGCCGGTGAGGCTCAGCGCCCATTCCGGGCGACCCTGCCGATCGAAGACCGCAGCGCCGATTCCCCAGCTGCCCTCCACGATGAGCCCTGGATTGATGGCGAAGCCGCGCTCCTTGGTCTCCGCGAGCCGCGAGCGCAGCGGCTTCTCGGCGTGCGACCGCCCCCAGCGTTCGGGCAGCTCGGGATGCCGCTCGAGATAAGCATCCACATCGTGGGCAGGCAGGAACGACAGGATCGCGAGTCCCGCGCTGGCGACCCCGAGCGGGAACCGCACGCCTTCACTGAGGACGAACGAGCGAATCGGGAAGGATCCCTCCTCGCGCAGCAGGCACACCGTCTCGTCCGCTCGCCGGACGGACAGGAACGCGCTCTCCTCGGTCTTCACCGCCAGAGAGCGCACGATGTCGCGGCCCAGGGCCGTAACGTCGTAGCGCGCCGCGGCGACGGTCCCCATGAGGAACAGCTCGGGACCCGGCATCCAGCGCGCCGTGGCCTCGTCGCGGTCGACGAGTCCTTCCGCGCGCAGTGCCGACAGCAGCCGGTGCGCCGTCGAACGGGACAGATCGGCGGCACGCGCGAGCTCCTGCAGTCCCGCCCCGTCCCCGCCACCGGCGGTCACCAGGCGCAACAGGTGCGCCGCGCGGGCGACGGCCTGCGCTCCGGGCACGCTCGTCGGTGACCGTTCCATATGGTGGACACTAATCGGCCATCCGACCACATGGCAAGATCCGGCTTCGGCTCTGACTGCCACGGGCGGATGCTGGAGGGAGGACTCACACGAAGGAGTGATGCGTGATCGACAAGCAATGGGGCTCTGCGGCCGAGGCCGTGGCCGACATCCCGGACGGCGCCTCCCTCGCCGTGGGCGGCTTCGGGCTCTCCGGAAACCCGATCGCCCTCATCGAGGCGCTGCTCGCACAGGGGACCACGCAGCTCAGCATCGTCAGCAACAACTGCGGCGTGGACGACTGGGGCCTCGGCATCCTGCTCGCCGCCCAGCGCATCCGCAAGATGACGTCGTCGTACGTCGGCGAGAACAAGGAGTTCGAACGGCAGTTCCTCTCCGGCGAACTGGAACTGGAGCTCACCCCGCAGGGGACGCTCGCCGAGAAGCTGCGCGCCGGCGGATCGGGCCTCGCCGCGTTCTACACGCAGACCGGGGTCGGCACGCAGGTCGCCGAGGGCGGTCTGCCTCGGCGCTACAACTCCGACGGGACGATCGCCGTCGCCTCGCCGCCGAAGGACGTGCGCTCCTTCGGCGAAGCTGGATCCGAGCGGGAGTACGTCCTGGAGGAGGCGATCACCACGGACTACGCACTGGTCCACGCCGCCGTAGGCGACCGGCACGGGAACCTTGTGTTCAACAAGGCGGCGCGCAACTTCAACCCGCTCGCGGCGATGGCGGGCCGGGTGTGCATCGCCCAGGTCGAGCGGCTCGTCGAGCCGGGCGAGATCGACCCTGACCGGGTGCATCTGCCCGGAGTCTTCGTGCATCGCATCATCGAGGTGGGCGAGGACGCCCCCAAGCGCATCGAGCGCCGCACGGTCTCCGCACCGGCGGCGAAGGAAGGAGCCTGACAATGCCGCTCACCCGCGAGCAGATGGCCGCCAGAGCCGCAGCCGAGCTGCAGGACGGCTCGTACGTCAACCTCGGCATCGGCCTGCCTACCCTCGTGCCGAACTACGTGCCCGAGGGCGTCACGGTCGTGCTGCAGTCCGAGAACGGCATCCTCGGTGTCGGCCCCTACCCGGTGGAGGACGCCGTCGACCCCGACCTCATCAACGCCGGCAAGGAGACGGTCACGGTGCTGGCCGGCTCCGCGTTCTTCGACTCCGCCACGAGCTTCGGCATGATCCGCGGAGGCAAGATCGACGCCGCGATCCTGGGGGCCATGCAGGTGTCGGCATCCGGGGACCTCGCGAACTGGATGATCCCCGGCAAGATGGTCAAGGGTCCGGGCGGTGCCATGGATCTGGTGCACGGCGCGGCGCGCGTCATCGTGCTGATGGAGCACGTCGCCAAGGACGGGTCGCCCAAGATCGTGGACGACTGCTCGCTGCCGTTGACCGGCCGCGGCGTCGTGCACCGCATCATCACGGACCTGGCCGTGATCGACGTCACCGAGGAGGGCCTCGTGCTCGTGGAGACCGCGCCCGGGGTGAGCGTGCAGGATGTGCTCGACGCGACCGAGCCCGAACTGTCCGTCTCCGAGGAGTTGAAGGAGCTCTCATGACCGACATCGTCATCGTCGCAGCCGCCCGCACGCCGCAGGGACGCCTCAAAGGTCAGCTGGCGTCGTTCACAGCCCCGCAACTGGGATCGTTCGCGATCCGCGGCGCGCTCGAGCAGGCCTCGATCGCTCCGGACGCGATCGATGCGGTGATCGTGGGCCAGGTGCTGGCCGCCGGCTCCGGCCAGAACGCCGCACGCCAGGCCGCGATCGGCGCGGGCATCGGCTGGGACGTCCCCTCCCATTCCGTGAACAAGGTCTGCCTCTCCGGGCTCACCGCCGTGATCGACGCGGCGCGCATCATCCGCACCGGCGACGCCACCACCGTGGTCGCCGCGGGCATGGAGTCGATGACGCGCGCACCGCACCTTCTCATGGGGTCGCGCGACGGCTGGACCTACGGCACCGTCGAGGTGCTCGACCACATGGCCTACGACGGACTCACGGATGCGTACGACCGGGAGAGCATGGGCGCCTCCACCGAGCGGCACAACGCACGGTACGAGCTCACCCGCGAGGCGCAGGATGTCGTGGCCGCACAGTCCCATCAGCGCGCCGCGGCCGCGCAGGCCTCCGGCGTGTTCGACGAGGAGATCGTGCCCGTCGAGGTGCCGCAGCGCAAGGGCGATCCCGTGCGCGTGACGGCCGACGAGGGCGTGCGGCCGGGGACGACCGTGCAGACGCTGGCGGGGCTGCGCCCCGCCTTCGCCGAGGGCGGGTCCATCACCGCCGGAAACTCGTCGCAGATCTCGGACGGGGCCTCAGCGGTCGTCGTGACGACGCGGGAGAATGCCGACACACAGGGTTGGCCGGTGCTCGCGGTGATCGGGGCGAGCGGGCAGACCGCGGGCCCGGACAACTCACTGCAGGCGCAACCGGCGCGGGCGATCGAGCGCGCCTGCGAGAAGCAGGGGATCACGCCGGCGGATCTGGACCTCGTCGAGATCAACGAGGCGTTCGGAGCGGTCGTGGCGCGCTCGCAGTCCGAGCTCGGGCTGTCCGCCGACATCGTGAACGTGCACGGCGGCGGCATCGCGATCGGCCACCCGATCGGGGCCAGCGGCAATCGGCTCGTCGTGCACATGGCTCACGAGCTGGCCCGGCGGGGGAGCGGCACGGTGGCGGTCGGCCTGTGCGGCGGGGGTGGTCAGGGCGAAGCGCTGATCCTCACGCGCTGAGAGCTGTGCTGCGCGCGTCTGGGTCAGCGCCGCTCTTTGGCGTGGTCCTGCGCGTCGGCGAGCGCCTTCTGGGACCGGAACTGCAGACGCTGCGCCTTCTTCGCCTTCTTGACGGACTGCGGAGAGTCGGCATCGACCGCGATGCCGCGCCGCTCGCGACTCAGATCCACCACCGCGCCGATGGCGAGGGCCATCGTGATGCCCCAGCTGACCCACGAGAGCACCGCGCGCCAGGTCACCGGTTCCGAACGCGTGCCACGCAGCAGTGAGACGCCCGCCGAGATCGCCGCGACAAGTCCGGTGCTGAAAAGGTAACGCATGGCTCAAACGTAGTCGACGCGGTGCGATGGGAGGGGGCCCTGGTTTCGTCCAGGTGGCCGCGGCTAGAATGTGGGCGGCGCTTCGGCGCCCCAGCTGTGTATCTACCGGCCGTCGGCATCCCGGCGGACAGCGGCGGCACCCGATCCCCGCGTCCACGGGCGCGCGAGAGCCATGACCCAGACACACATCCCTGCGGCGGACAGCGCCGCACAGCCCAGCCTGCTGCGCCTGGCGGGACTGCCCTACTTCCTCATCGCCTTCGTCGCGCGGCTCCCGTTCGCGATGATGGTCGTCGGCGTGCTGACCGTGGTGGTCTCGGCCCGCGGTTCGCTGGCGCTCGGCGGACTCACCTCGGCCGCCGTCGGGTTGGGGACGGCCGTCGTCGGACCACTGCTCGGCGCGGCCGCCGATCGGTACGGCCAGCGCATCGTTCTGCTCGTCTCAGCGCTCGTCAACGGCACGATGCTGGCCGTGTTCGCCGCGGTCGTCTACAGCCCCGCCGTCGATGCGGTCGTCCTCCTGACGGCCTTGGCGATCGGTGCCTCCGCGCCCCAGGTGTCACCCATGTCGCGTTCGCGCCTGGTCGCGATCATCACCGAGCGGATGCCGGAGAGGGAACGCACCCGGATCATCTCCGGCACGTTCTCCTACGAGTCGGCGGCCGATGAGACGGTGTTCGTGTTCGGCCCGTTCCTCGTGGGCATCCTGGCGTCGGCGATCGCGCCGTGGGCTCCGCTCGTCGGAGCCGCCGCCCTCACCTTCGTGTTCGTGGTCGCCTTCGCCCTGCACCGCACCGGCCGCCACATCTCGGCCGAGCGCCATGCCGACGGCTCGGCGCCCTCACGCGCCTCCGAACTGTTCCGGCCGGCGCTGCTCGTGGTCGTCGTCGGGATCTTCGGCGTGGGGCTCTTCTTCGGCTCCATGCTCACCTCGCTCACCTCGTTCATGGCCGATCGCGGGGACTCCGAGCAGGCGGGTCTGTTGTACGGGGTCATGGGCATCGGGTCGGCGGCGCTCGCGCTGGGCGTCGCCTGGCTGCCCGCGCGTTTCACGCTGCGGGCGCGGTGGCTCGTGTTCTCCGCCGTCCTGTTCGCCGGGACGCTTGTCGTGGCGACGGCGTCCTCGGTCGGTGCGATGATCCTGGCTCTCGCCGTCATGGGGATCGGCATCGGGCCCACGCTCGTGACCCAGTACAGCTTCGGAGCCGCGCGCAGTCCGCTGGGCCGCTCCGCGACCGTGATGACCATGCTCGGATCCGGCGTCGTGGTCGGCCAGGCGGCGGCCTCGGCGATCACCGGGGAGGTGGCCGAGAGACTCGGCACCCCCGCGGCGCTGCTGCTGCCGGCGGCCGCGGCCGCGATCGTGCTGCTCAGCGGTGTCGTCAACTGGTTCCTCAGCGGCCGGGGCGGCGCTCGCCGCGCTGTGTGACGCCGCGCGGCGGGGCGCCGAGGTCATCGCGGCTACGCTGGAGTCACCGATCCGGGTGAGGAGTCTCCATGGCCGTTGCGGAATTCGTCGTCGTCGCCAACCGTCTGCCGGTGGACAGGGTCCAGGGTCCGGACGGCGAGGAGACGTGGCGGACCTCCCCCGGAGGACTGGTCGCCGCCCTGGAGCCGGTCATGCACTCGGTCGACGGTGCGTGGGTCGGCTGGCCGGGCCAGGCCGACCTCGAGCTCGCACCGTTCGAGGCGAACGGCATCCGGCTCATCCCCATCGCGCTGAGCGAGCAGGAGGTCGAGGAGTACTACGAGGGCTTCGCGAACGACACCATCTGGCCTCTCTACCACGATGTGATCGCGCCGCCGCAGTACCACCGCGAGTGGTGGGAGGCGTACGTCACGGTGAACCGCCGCTTCGCGGAGGCCGCGGCGGACGCCGTGGCACCGGGTGGGACCGTCTGGGTGCACGACTATCAGCTCCAGCTCGTGCCGGAGATGGTGCGGGCTCTGCGGCCGGACGTCACGATCGGCTATTTCCACCACATCCCGTTCCCCGCCCACGGGCTGTACGCGCAGCTGCCGTGGCGCGACCAGGTCCTGCGCGGGCTCCTGGGGGCCGACGTGATCGGCTTCCAGCGCGCACAGGACGCCTCGTACTTCCTCTCGGCCGTGCGGCGCCGGCTGCGCTACGAGGTCAAGGGTGCGTTCGTCACCGTCCCGGAGGAGGACGGGACCCGCACCGTCGTGGCGAAGGCGTTCCCGATCTCGATCGACACCACGCCCTATCGCGAGCTCGCCGGGCGCGCGGACATCCAGGCCAGGGCGGCGGAGATCCGGGAGAGCCTGGGCAACCCGAAGAAGATCCTGCTGGGCGTCGATCGGCTGGACTACACCAAGGGCATCCGGCACCGCATCAAGGCGTACGGAGAGCTCATCGCGCAGGGGACCCTGAGCGTCGAGGACGTGACCCTCGTGCAGGTCGCGAGCCCCAGCCGCGAACGCGTCGACAGCTACGTGCACCTGCGCGACGAGATCGAGCTGTCCGTGGGCCGCCTCAACGGCGACTACGACACCATGGGGCACACGGCCATCCGCTACCTCCACCAGGGATTCCCCCGGGAGGAGATGGTCGCACTGTACCTCGCCGCGGACGTCATGCTCGTCACCGCCCTGCGCGACGGGATGAACCTCGTCGCCAAGGAGTACATCGCCACGCGGCAGGACAACCGCGGCGTGCTCGTGCTGAGCGAGTTCACCGGCGCCGCCGACGAACTGCGTCAGGCCGTGCGCGTCAACCCGCACGACATCGAGGGCCTCAAGGACGCCATCATGACCGCGGTGCAGATGCCCCCCGCCGAGCAGGGCAAGCGGATGCGGGCGCTGCGCAAACGCGTGCTGGAGAACGACGTGAGCGCGTGGTCCTCGTCGTTCCTCGCCGCGCTGGACGGCGCCCGCCGCGACGGTTGACGCGATTCCGGGCGGAGTCGCCGGGCGTGAGAGGCTAGCGGAGAAGCCCGCCTGCTGAAGGAGACACCGCTGTGACCCGCACCTGGACGCCCGGAACCGAGGATGCCGACCTGACCGCCATCGCGACCACGCCGCGCCTCGTGATCGCGCTGGACTTCGACGGGACGGCCTCGCCGCTCGTCGCCGAGCCCATGGCCGCTCGGGCCCTTCCGACGGTCAAGACGCAACTGGATCGACTGGTCGAGCTCCCGGACACGCTGATCGCCTACGTGTCCGGACGCAGCATGCACGACCTGCGCATCATCACGGAGCACGAGGACGACTCCGCCGTCGCGCTCGCCGGATCGCACGGGGCGCAGTACTGGTTCCCGGGCACCGGGCACGCCGAGCCCACCGGCGAGGCCACGGCTGAGGGAGCCCGCGAGGAGCTGTGGGCCGCGGCGCGACCGATCATAGAGCGCTACGAGGGCGCCGAGTTCGAACCCAAGACGTTCGGCATGGGCGTCCACACGCGCCGCGCCACGCCCGAGGTCGAGCGGGCCGTGTTCGCCGAGATCGACGCGCTCGTCGCCGAGCGGTTCCCGCACTGGCGCCGCCGTTCCGGCCATCGCGTGCTGGAGTTCTCCTCGCGGGACGAGGGGAAGGATGCCGCGATGAGCGCGCTGCGCGAGCACTTCGACGCCACCGGCATCCTGTTCGCGGGCGACGACGTGACCGACGAGGACGCCATGCGCGTGCTCCAGCCGGGCGATCTGGGGGTGCGCGTCGGCCCGGGGGAGACCGCCGCGACGCTGCGTGTGGAGAACCCACAGCAGATCGCCGAACTTCTGGCGCAGGTGGCCACCGAGCGGGCCGCCGGACGGGAATAGACTGCCGTCATGGCCCCGCAGGATTCCACGGACGCGTCCGTCGACATCAAGCCCCGAAGCCGCGTCGTCACCGACGGCATCGAAGCCACCACCTCGCGAGGCATGCTGCGCGCCGTCGGCATGGGGGACGCGGACTGGGACAAGCCGCAGATCGGCATCGCATCCAGCTGGAACGAGATCACCCCGTGCAACCTGAGCCTGGATCGCCTCGCGCAGGGCGCCAAGGAGGGCGTGCACTCCGGCGGGGGCTACCCTCTGCAGTTCGGCACGATCTCCGTCTCGGACGGCATCTCGATGGGTCACGAGGGCATGCACTTCTCCCTCGTCTCGCGTGAGGTGATCGCCGACTCCGTCGAGACGGTCATCATGGCGGAGCGCCTGGACGGCACGGTCCTGCTGGCCGGCTGCGACAAGTCCATCCCCGGCATGCTCATGGCGAGCGCCCGTCTCGGGCTCTCGAGCGTCTTCCTCTACGCCGGGTCCATTGCGCCGGGATGGGTCAAGCTGTCCGACGGCACCGAGAAGGACATCACGATCATCGACTCCTTCGAGGGGGTCGGAGCCTGCCGCGCCGGCCGCATGAGCGAGGAGGACCTCAAGCGGATCGAGTGCGCTTTCGCCCCAGGGGAGGGCGCGTGCGGCGGCATGTACACGGCGAACACCATGGCATCCGTCGCCGAGGCGCTCGGACTCAGCCTCCCCGGCTCGGCCGCGCCGCCGGCCGCCGATCGCCGTCGCGACCAGTTCGCGCACCGGTCCGGCGAGGCGGTCGTGAACCTCCTCCGCCAGGGCATCACGACCAAGGACATCCTGACGAAGGAGTCCTTCGAGAACGCGATCGCACTGGCGATGGCACTCGGTGGTTCGACCAACGTCGTGCTCCACCTGCTGGCGATCGCGCGCGAGGCCCAGGTCGAGCTGAACCTGCACGACTTCAACCGCATCGGCGACCGCACGCCGCACATCGCGGACATGAAGCCGTTCGGCCGCTATGTCATGAACGACGTCGACCGCCAGGGCGGCATACCGGTCATCATGAAGGCGATGCTCGACGAGGGTCTGCTGCACGGCGACGCGCTCACCGTCACCGGGAAGACGATCGCGGAGAATCTGCGCGAGCTGGATCCGGACCCCATCGACGGCGACGTCATCCACACCTTCGACGACCCGATCCACGCCTCGGGCGGGATCACCATCCTGCACGGATCGATGGCGCCGGAGGGCGCCGTCGTGAAGTCCGCCGGTTTCGACGCCGACGTCTTCGAGGGCCCTGCGCGCGTGTTCGAGCGCGAGCGCGCCGCCATGGACGCCCTCGCCGAGGGCGGGATCAGGGCCGGCGACGTGGTCGTCATCCGCTACGAGGGTCCGAAGGGCGGACCGGGCATGCGGGAGATGCTCGCGATCACCGGAGCCATCAAGGGCGCGGGACTCGGAAAAGATGTACTACTCTTGACAGACGGACGATTCTCAGGCGGCACAACCGGCCTGTGCATCGGCCACATAGCACCCGAAGCGGTGGACGCCGGTCCCATCGCCTTCGTGCGCGATGGTGATCTGATACGGGTCGATATCGCAGCTCGTTCTCTCGACCTACTCGTCGACGAGGCGGAGCTCGCCTCCCGCCGCTCTGGCTGGGAGCCGCTTCCCCCGCGCTATACCCGTGGCGTTCTTGCCAAGTACGCAGCCCTTGTGCGCTCTGCCGCCGAGGGTGCGACCACCGGTTGAGCCCCGGGCGCCCGAGCCCGCGGCCCCGACGACCGCTCATCAGATCCAAGGAAAGACACATGACTGCTGATTCCGTGTCGGCCGTGCCTCGGCCGCCCGCCCGTCAGACCGCAGCGCCGGAGCTCACCGGCGCCCAGGCGCTGGTGCGTTCGCTCGAGCTGCTCGGCGTCACCGACGTGTTCGGGATCCCCGGCGGCGCGATCATGGAGGTCTACGACCCGCTGCTGGACTCCACCGAGGTGCGTCACATCCTGGTGCGGCACGAGCAGGGCGGCGGCCACGCGGCCGAAGGCTACGCCGCGGCCTCGAACAAGGTGGGCGTCACGATCGCGACATCCGGACCGGGGGCGACGAACCTCGTGACGGCCATCGCGGACGCCTACATGGACTCCGTCCCGATCGTGGCCATCACCGGGCAGGTGTTCTCCACGCTGATGGGCACGGACGCCTTCCAGGAGGCCGACATCGTCGGCATCACGATGCCGGTGACGAAGCACTCGATCCTGGTCAAGGACGTGCACGAGATCCCCGGAGCGGTCGCCGCGGCCTTCGAGATCGCCTCCACCGGCCGTCCCGGGCCCGTGCTCGTGGACATCACGAAGGACGCGCAGCAGGCCAAGGCGCCGTTCATCTGGCCGCCCAAGGTCGACCTGCCGGGATACCGTCCCGTCACGAAGGCGCACGGCAAGCAGATCCAGGCCGCGGCCGCCCTGCTGGCCGAGTCGAAGAAGCCGGTGCTCTACGTCGGCGGCGGCGTGATCCGCGGACGCGCCTCCGAGGAGCTGAAGAGTCTCGCCGAGGCGACCGGGGCGCCGGTCGTGACCACGCTGATGGCGCGGGGCGCCTTCCCGGACTCCCACCCGCAGCACCTCGGCATGCCCGGCATGCACGGCACGGTTCCGGCAGTGCTGGCGCTCCAGGAGTCCGACCTCATCGTCGCCCTCGGCGCGCGGTTCGACGATCGGGTCACGGGGAAGGCGGCGCTGTTCGCCCCGAACGCGAAGGTCGTTCACGTGGACATCGACCCGGCCGAGATCTCCAAGATCCGCACCGCCGACGTCCCGATCGTGGGCGACGTGCGCGACGTGCTGGTGGACCTGGAGACCGCGTTCCGCAGCACGACCAGCAACGCCAAGCCCGACATCGACGAGTGGTGGTCCTACCTGGACGGGCTGCGTGACGAGTTCCCGCTCGGATTCCAGCCCACCAGCGACGGGCTGCTCTCCCCGCAGTACGTCATCCAGCGCATCGGCGAGCTGACCGGCCCCGAGGCCGTGTACGCGGCCGGCGTGGGGCAGCACCAGATGTGGGCCGCGCAGTTCATCAAGTACGAGCGACCGAACAGCTGGCTGAACTCGGGCGGCGCCGGCACCATGGGCTACTCGGTTCCGGCGGCCATGGGTGCCAAGGTCGCCGAGCCCGATCGCGTCGTGTGGGCGATCGACGGAGACGGATGCTTCCAGATGACCAATCAGGAGCTCGCGACGTGCGCGATCAACGGCATCCCGATCAAGGTCGCGATCATCAACAACTCGTCCCTGGGCATGGTGCGCCAGTGGCAGACCCTCTTCTACGACGGCCGCCACTCCAACACCGACCTGAACACCGGGCACGGCACCGTGCGTGTCCCCGACTTCGTCAAGCTCGCCGAGGCCTACGGCTGCCTCGCGATCCGCGTGGAGAAGGAGGAGGACGTGGATGCCGCGATCCAGCAGGCGCTGGAGACGAACGACCGTCCCGTCGTGATCGACTTCGTGGTGTCCGCCGACGCGATGGTGTGGCCGATGGTGCCCCAGGGGGTCAGCAACAGCTACGTCCAGTACGCCATCGACCATGCGCCGTCGTTCGAAGGGGAGGAGTGAGACCATGTCGACTCATGTGCTGAGCCTGCTCGTCGAGGACACCCCCGGCCTGCTGACCCGCGTCGCCGGGCTGTTCGCCCGCCGCGGCTTCAACATCGAATCCCTCGCCGTCGGGGTGACCGAGGTGCCGGGCATCTCCCGGATCACCGTCGTGGTCGACGTCGAGGACCTGCCGCTCGAGCAGGTGACGAAGCAGCTGAACAAGCTCATCAACGTCATCAAGATCGTCGAGCTCGACTTCGCGACCTCCGTCCAGCGCCATCACGTGCTCGTGAAGGTGCGCACCGACAACGCCACCCGCTCGAACGTGCTCGAGATCGTGAACCTGTTCCGCGCCTCGGTCGTCGACTACGCGGCCGACGCGGTCGTGATCGAGGTGACGGGGGACAAGGGCAAGATCGATGCGATCCTCCGCGCGCTGGAGCCCTTCGGCATCAAGGAGCTCGCGCAGTCGGGGCTGCTCGCCATCGGCCGCGGCGGCAAGAGCATCACCGAACGCGTCCTTCGCGGCTGACTCCGTTCCGCTCGTCGAGCGAGCGGAACGAGTCGGAACGCACTCATGACCAGACCACCATCAAGGAGAAACACAAAGTGAGTACTGAGATCTTCTACGACGCCGACGCCGACCTGTCGCTCATCCAGGGCAAGAAGGTCGCGATCGTGGGCTACGGCTCGCAGGGCCACGCCCACGCGATGAACCTGCGCGACTCGGGCGTCGAGGTCGCCATCGCCCTGAAGGACGGCTCGAAGTCCATCGTCAAGGCGGAGGAAGCGGGCTTCCCGGTCAAGAACGTCGCGGACGCGACCGCCTGGGCCGACCTCATCATGATCCTCGCGCCGGACCAGCACCAGCGCACGATCTACTCCGAGTCGATCGCCCCGAACCTGGCAGCGGGCAAGACGCTCGCCTTCGCGCACGGCTTCAACATCCGCTTCGGCTACATCGACGCGCCGGAGGGCGTGGACGTCATCCTGATCGCCCCGAAGGCCCCCGGCCACACGGTGCGGCGCGAGTTCGTCGCCGGCCGCGGCATCCCCGACATCATCGCGGTCGAGCGCGACGCGTCCGGCCAGGCCTGGGACGTCGCCCTCTCGTACGCCAAGGCGATCGGCGGCACCCGTGCGGGCGTCATCAAGACGACCTTCACCGAGGAGACCGAGACCGACCTGTTCGGCGAGCAGGCCGTCCTGTGCGGTGGTATGAGCCACCTCGTCCAGGCCGGGTTCGAGACGCTCGTCGAAGCGGGTTACCAGCCGCAGATCGCCTACTTCGAGGTGCTGCACGAGCTGAAGCTCATCGTCGACCTCATGTGGGAGGGCGGCATCGCCAAGCAGCGCTGGTCGATCTCCGACACGGCCGAGTTCGGCGACTACGTGTCGGGACCGCGCGTGGTCGATGCCCGCGTCAAGGAGAACATGAAGGGCGTGCTCGCCGACATCCAGTCCGGCGCGTTCGCCAAGCGCTTCATCGAGGACCAGGACAACGGTGCGACCGAGTTCCTCGCCCTCCGCGAGAAGGAGCAGGGTCACCCGATCGAGGTCACCGGTCGGGAGCTGCGCTCGCTGTTCTCCTGGAAGCAGACCGACGAGGACTACACGGAGGGCAGCGCCGCGCGCTGATCACCTCCACGACGAGGAACGGGCGTCTCTTTCGGGACGCCCGTTCCTCGTTTCAGCGGGTGAGTTCCTCGAGCACCTCGACGACGTGGCGGTAGGGCTTTCCGGTGGCCCGGGTCATCCCGATCTCGCACGTCCGGTTCGCCGAGACGAACGCGTCGAAGCCGCGTTCCGCGTCGGCGGCCGCGATCTCCGCGGACTCCACGGCCGTCGCACTGGCCGTGAGCTCCGGATGCAGCATGCCCCGGTCCCCGGCGAAGGCGCAGCATCCCCATCCGTCCGGGACGTACACCTCCTCGGCGACCGCTGCCGCCAGCTGCGTCAGGGCGCCGGTGGCTCCGAGAGCGGTCGTGGAGCACGTGGGGTGCACGGCGACGCGGTCGAGCCGGCGCGTGACCTCCAGCCGGGGGAGCGCCTCCCTGGCGAGGTAGGTGGTGGCGTCCTCGATCACCAGTCCCGAGAACTCCGGATGCTTCGCGGCGGCCTTCGCGAGCATCACGTGCAGCCCCTCCGTGCAGGATGCGGCATCGCATACCACCGGGATCTCTCCCTGCCGGCTGGCCTCCCACAGCGAGGCGAGCACGCGGTCGGTCATGCGGTCGTAGCCGGTCAGATGCCCCTTGGACTTCCAGGGGGTTCCGCAGCACAGCCCGCCCGCTTCGTCGGGGATCGCGATCGTGAGCCCGGCCCGCTCGAGCAGGGCCAGCACCGCGTCGCGCGAACCCTCGCCGTGGCCTTCGGCACCGAACATCGTCCCGATGCATGCGCCGAAGAAGACCACCTGTGCGTCGGCCGGCGAGACCGGGCGCGGCGGCGCCGAACCTCCACGCGGCAGGCCGCCGTCGTACAGCGGTACGGTGTCCGTCCCCAGCAGCGCGCGCCCGAGCCGTGTCACGCCGGTCACGAGCGGGGCCGGAAGCGCGTCGGCGACGGTGAGGGCGACGCCGCCGGCCCTCGTGACGACGCCCCAGCTCCGTGCCGCGGCATCCCACAGGCCGTCCTCGACCTTCGACGCCTCTTCGGCCCGCAGCCGGCGCACGAGGTCACCGGTGTTGATGTCGACCGGGCAGGCCACGCCGCACATCCCGTCGACGGCGCACGTCTGGACGCCTTCGTAGTCGTAGTCCGCCCGCAGCTCCGCGAGCAGTTCGTCATCGCCCTGCTCCTCGGCCCAGGCCATGTCGCGCCGCAGCACGATCCTCTGACGGGGCGTGAGGGTGATGCTCTTGCTCGGGCAGGTCGGCTCGCAGTACCCGCACTCGACGCAGCGGTCCACCTCGGCCTCGACCGTGGGAACGCGCTTGAGATCGCGCAGGTAGGACTCCGGGTCCTCGGACAGCACGACCCCGGGGTTCAGGATGCCCGAGGGGTCGATCAGGCGCTTGATCTCCCACATCATGTCGGTCAGCTCGTCGCCGTACTGCCGGCGCACGAAGGGCGCCATGATCCGCCCCGTGCCGTGCTCGGCCTTGAGCGAGCCGCCCTGCCCGAGCACCAGGTCGACGAGGTCGGCGGTGAAGCGGCGATAGCGCGCCAGACTCTCGGCATCGTCGAAGCGTTCGTTGAGCAGGAAGTGCACGTTGCCGTCCTTGGCGTGCCCGAAGATGACCGACCCGTCGTAGTCGTGCTCGGCGAACAGGTCGATCAGGCGCTCGCAGGTGACCAGCAGTCGGTCGACCGGCACGACGATGTCCTCCAGCAGGGCGGTGGTGCCCGAGGGGCGGGCGCCGGCGACCGCTGTGTACAGTCCCTTGCGGACGTGCCACAGGGATGCGCGCTCGGCGGCATCCGTGGTCAGCCTCGGGGCGACGGCGAGTGGCAGTTCAGCGAACCGTGCAAGGGCCGCCTCCGACGCGGTGACCAGTTCGGCGGCATCCGATGCGTGCACCTCGACGAGCAGCGCCGCGTGACCGTCGACGGCGATCTCGGCGATGGATGCCGGAACGTCGCTGAGCCCCTGGGCGACGCGCAGCGACGCGGCGTCCATGAGCTCGATCGTGGCGAGCCCCTGCGCCGCGAGAGCGGGGAGTGCCGCCATGGCGTCCGCCAGCGTCGTGAAGACGAGAAGCCCCGTCGCGATCTGCGGCCGGACGCGGATCGTGCGGAAGCGCGCCTCTGCGACGAAAGCGAGAGTTCCCTCGGAGCCGATCACGAGGTGCTCGAGGATCTTCACCGGATCCTCGAAGTCGAGGAGGGAGTTGAGCCCGTAGCCCATGGTGTTCTTCATCGAGAACTGCTGACGCACGAAGGCGGCGGCCTCGGGGGAGTCGATCAGCCGCCGTCGCAGGGCGAGGAGACCGTCCGCGATCTCCGGCTCGGCGGCGCGCAGCTGCTCCAGGGCATCCGGGGCCCCCGTGTCGAGCACGGTGCCGCTGGGCAGCACGAGAAGGAGCGACTCGATCGTGCGGTACGAGTTCTCCGTGATGCCGCAGGCCATGCCGCTGGAGTTGTTCGCCACGACGCCGCCGATCGTGCACGCGATCTCGCTCGCCGGGTCGGGACCGAGCTTGCGGCCGTACCGTGCGAGGCGGGTGTTGACCTGGCGGACCGTCGCACCGGGGCCGACGCGCACCAGAGCGCCGTCCTCCTCGATGACGATGTGGCGGAACGCCGAGCGGGTGTCGACCAGGATGTCGCCCGTCACTCCCTGTCCGGAGAGGCTCGTGCCGCCCGATCGGAAGGTGAGCGTCCGCCCGGCCGCGCGCACCGCGTCGAACGCGCGCGCGACGCCCTCGGCATCCTGCGGGCAGAGCACTGCGTCGGGCACCAGCAGGTAGTGCGATGCGTCATGGGCGCGGGCGAACCGATCGATCGAGCGCGCCGTCACCGCCGTGCAGGGGCCGAGCAGGTCGACGTCGAGGGGAGTGGCGAGCGCAGTGGACACGGAGCTTCCTCGCTTCAGATTGTCTGACAAGAATACTGAAGCAGTCTAGCGTCGCCTAGGCTGGCGACATGACGATCGCACCGGAACAGGCTCTCGGCGTGGTGGGCGTCGTGGAGGCCGTGACGCGACGGCTCCGTGCCCGCATCCTGGACGGAAGCCTCCGCCCCGGAGAGGCGGTCACCGAGGCGCGGGTCTCCGCGCTCTACGACGTCGCGCGCCCGAGTGCGAAGGCGGCCATCGAACAGCTCGTCGCGTCGGGTCTGCTCGCGCGCACCGCGCATCGCAGCGCCCGCGTGGTCGCGATCGACGCCGGCATGGTGCGCGACGTCTATCGCACCCGCACCCGGCTCGAGAGCGCGGCTCTGCGGGAACTGGCTGCGGTGAGGGAGTCGCCGGCGGCGGCGTCCGAGGCCAACGCCGAGATCCTCGCCCTGCCGGCGGGGCCGGACCCGGCGACCGTGGACCCGGATCTGCGCTTCCACACCGCGATCATCGACGCGCTCGGCAGCGACCGCACGTCGCGCATGTACCGCAGCGTCCTGGACGAGGTGCGGCTGTGCATGGCGCAGGTGCAGGGCCGACGCCTGCTGGACGCGGCCGTGATCGGTGCGCAGCACGCCGCGATCCTGGATGCCGTGGCCGCCGGGGACGGCGACGTCGCCGCAGCACTGCTCGCCGAGCACCTGGCTGCGGCCGAGGACCGACTGGTCGACGCGCTGACCGACTGATACCGTCCGACGCACTGACCGACTGATACCGTCCGACGCGCTGGCCGACCGAGTCCCCGTCGAACGCTGCTCGGCTACTGCTCTGCGGGCGCGTCCTCCACCATGATCGGCGGAGTGACATCGTTCGCCCACACCGGCGCCGGAAGCGGCGTGTCGACCTGACCGGCCTGGATCGCGCGCAGCGCCTCGGTGATCTCGTCGGCGTTCTCCGGCACGGGAAGACCGCAGGTGCGCATCTCGGACTCGAACTTCAGCGTCAGCCGGATCTTCCCCGCCTCGATGGCCTCCGCCGTGGTCCCGGACATGATCTCGCTGCCGGTCTGGATGTCGGACACCTCGTCGCACACGTGGTAGACCTGCCCGCCCTCGACCCAGTACACCTGGTCCTCACCGAGCAGCTGGATGACGGCGGACTGATCCGCGGTGTACTGCTCGACAGAGGGCGGATCGAAGTCGATCCCGAAGAAGACGGCGATCCCCGCCAGGACGATGCCGATGACGCCGGCTGTCGCCTTCTGGCCCTTGTCCATGTCCTTGTTCAGGAAGATCAGGATGATCAGCGGGACGAACGCGATGATGGCGATGATCACGCCCAGCTGGTTCTGGACGAAGAACTTCACCGTCTCCGACTTCTTCGCCGGGTCGAGGCGGTTCGCCTTCTTCCACAGCAGCGAGCCGCCGATCGAGAGCGCGGCGATCACGACGAGCAGCACGATCAGCGCGATGAAGGCCCACTGCGGGAACTGCGCTTCGACGCCCTGTTCCTCGAGCAGTCCGGTGTCCGGATCGCGCACGAGGGTGCCGTCCTCGCCGACGAACACCCGCTGGCGAAGCAGCCAGAAGATCCCGACGGCTTCGGCGGCGATCGCGAGCACCCACAGCCCCACGGCGATCCAGCGGAACGTCAAGGACTTCTGCTTGGCCGCCGGCGTCGGCTTCCACTCGGCGCCGCCGGTCGGTGCGGCTGCCTCTGTCGGATCGCCGGTCCTGTCGACGGCCTCGTTCTTGCCCTCAGCCACGGTGTGCTTCCCCTCGTCGATAGCTGGCCCCGAGCCTACTGGGACGGCTCCCGGCATCGCTACGCTGGAGTCATGACATCGGATGCCGAAGATGCGCTCTCCTGGGAGGGCGACGACGATCGACCTCCCAGGAGAGCCTCGCTGCCGCCCGGCTGGAACGCGGTCGGCAAGGGAAGCGACGGCGTCATCACGGAAGGCGAGTCCGCGGAGGCGGACTCCGACGAGCCGCCTGCGGAATCCGACGTCGAGCCTGCGGGGATGAGCACTGCCATGCTGCTGCTCGTCGGCGTCTTCGGGGGGATCTACCTGCTCTACACGGTGGGCTGGGTGATCGGCGGCATCAATATCAAGCCCCTCGCCAACCTCATCGTCTCCGATGCCATGTATCTGCCGTGGTTCGTGCTGGCGATCGCGGCTCCCGCGCTCTGGATGCTCGTGGCGTGGGTGCTGACGCGGGGCCGAGCGGCCTGGGTGCGCGTGCTCCTTCTGCTCGCCGGGGCCGTGCTGCTCGTGCCGTGGCCCTTCGTGATGATGGGAGCGATCGGATCATGACGGAGAACACCTCGTCCGCCTCCGCCGCCGAGACGCGTGGAGGCCCGCGCTGGCTCACCGCGCTCGTGGTCGGCGTGAGCGGTCTCTTCTACGCGTACGCGGTCTGGAACGCGATCGCGCACCTCATCGCGATGGCTCAGCCGGCGGGCCTCACTCCGACCGGCTGGATCACGCTGGTGTTCGGCGCCGTGTTCCCGGCGATCGTCTTCGCGCTGGCCTACGCGATCGGTCGGCGCCGCAACGTCGGCGAACTGGCGCTGGTGATGCTCGCGGGGCTCTCGGTCGTGGCCGTGTTCTGGCTGAGTCTCGTCGGCTACAGCATCCTGAACATGGACGCACTGGTCGTCCTCGACGCCTGAGTCCGAGCTGTCACACGGCGCGGGGCGGCATCCCTGCTCCGGTACAGTGGAACCGATCGCGCCCCGAAGGCGTGCGGCGCATCGATCCCATCCGCGTCGTGACGCCCACCCCGAAGGATCCGCTGTGCCGAAGCCCGTCGTGCTCATCGCCGAAGTTCTCTCGCCCGCCACGATCGAGGCCCTCGGCCCCGACTTCGACATCCGCCATGTCGACGGGACGGACCGGGAGGCGCTGTTCTCGGCCCTGGCCGATGCGGACGCGGTGCTGATCCGTTCGGCGACGAAGGTCGACGCCGAGGCCCTCGCGCACGCGCCCCGGCTGAAGGTCGTCGCCCGCGCCGGCGTCGGCCTCGACAACGTCGACATCAAGGCCGCGACCGCGGCGGGCGTCATGGTCGTCAACGCGCCCACGTCCAACATCATCTCCGCGGCCGAGTTGACCTGCGCGCACATCCTGAGCCTCGCCCGTCACGTTCCGGCGGCGAAGGCGTCGCTGGCGGCGGGGGAGTGGAAGCGCAGCTCCTACACCGGAACCGAGCTGTTCGAGAAGACGCTCGGGGTGATCGGCCTCGGCCGCATCGGCGCCCTCGTCGCAGCGCGCATGCAGAGCTTCGGGATGAAGGTCGTCGCCTACGACCCGTACGTGACGAGCGCACGCGCACAGCAGCTCGGCGTCGAGCTGCGCACGCTCGACGAGCTCGTGGCCGAGAGCGACTTCATCACCATCCACATGCCCAAGACCCCGGAGACCACCGGGATGATCGGGGCGGCCCAGTTCGCCGCCATGAAGAAGACCGGTTACGTGATCAACGTCGCCCGCGGCGGACTCATCGACGAGGAGGCGCTGCACGACGCGCTCGTCGCCGGTGAGATCGCCGGGGCGGGACTCGATGTGTTCACGTCCGAGCCACCGGTCGAGGGCGGATCCGCCCGTGCCCTGCTGGAGCTGCCGAACGTCGTCGTCACGCCGCATCTCGGGGCCTCCACCGACGAAGCCCAGGAGAAGGCCGGTGTGTCCGTGGCCCGCTCCGTGAAGCTCGCTCTCGAGGGCGACCTGGTTCCGGACGCCGTGAACGTGGCGGGGGGCGTCATCGACCCGTTCGTGCGCCCCGGCATCGACCTCGTCGAGAAGCTGGGCCAGGTGTTCAGCGGGCTGGCGTCCTCGGCGCTGACGAGCCTCGACATCGAGGTGCGCGGAGAGCTGGCCGACTACGACGTGAGCGTCTACAAGCTCGCGGCGCTCAAGGGCATCCTGTCGAACGTCGTGAGCGAGAACGTCTCCTACGTGAACGCCCCCCTGTTCGCCGAGCAGCGCGGCATCGAGGCGCGCCTCGTGGTCGAGAAGGAGAGCCCCGAGTACCGCAACCTCACCACGCTCCGCGGCGCCCTCGCCGACGGGACCGTGCTCACGGTGGCCGGCACGCTGGCCGGCACGCGGATGGTGCAGAAGATCGTGGGGGTCAACGGATACGACATCGAGGTCCCGCTCGAGAAGCACCACATCGTGATGCTCTACACGGACCGTCCCGGGATCGTCGCCGTGTACGGCCAGCGATTCGGCGATGCGGGCATCAACATCGCCGGGATGCAGATCGCACGTCGCGAGGCCGGCGGTCAGGCGCTCTCCATCCTCACGGTCGACTCGCGCGTTCCTGACGAGCTGCTGGCCGAGGTCGGCAAGGACATCGACGCCACCGTGATCAAGCAGATCGAGATCGTCGAGGAGTGATCGCGCTCGCTCTGAGCACGAGGTCGATGAGCGCCTGGAGCTCCGGCCCGTGCGGGACGAGGCGTTCCGGCCCGTTCACGTCGAGCGAGTTGTTGAAGTAGAGACCGTCGCTGACCAGCATCACGAGGTCGAGAGCCGTCTCGTCGCGGACGTGAGGGCGGATCGTCTCCGACCAGCGACGGCGCACCTCGCGCAGGGCATCGGATGCCGCGGCATGGCCGCCCTGGGCCAGCCGGGACACGGCGATCAGGGCGCGGTCGAGGGCGTCGTCCTCCATCACGGAAGTGCGGATGTAGTACGCCACCGGACCCTCCGGCGCCTCGGCCATGCGGGCGAGGTCCAGATCGGTCAGATGCTCGAGGCGCTCCACGAGCCCGGCGGACAGATCGTCCTTGGAGCCGAAGTGGTAGAGCAGTCCGCCCTTGGACACCCCGGCGGCCTTGGCCGTCGCCTCGAGCGTCGCGGTGCGCTCCCCGTCGTCGATGAGGATCGCCTCGAAGGCATCGAGCACGCGTTCGCGGGCCAGGGGAGGACGGGGCATCGGGCACCTCTGCTCAGGGCGTGATCAGGTCGACATCTGTTACTATACCAGCCGGACGGTTAAGTAACGTCCCAGAGAGTGCAGAGGTGGAAGATGACCGCGTCGATCCCGGCGACGGAGACAGAGCTGAACGCGCCCCGAGTCGGCGCTCGTGGATGGTGGGCGCTCATCGTGCTCATGCTCCCCGTGCTGCTGGTGTCGGTCGACAACACCGTGCTCAGCTTCGCTCTGCCGGAGATCGCGATCGCGCTGTCGCCCTCCGGCACGGAGCAGCTGTGGATCATCGATGTCTACCCGCTCGTGCTGGCCGGACTCCTCGTGACCATGGGGACCCTCGGCGACCGATTCGGCCGCCGGCGGATGCTGCTGATCGGTGCCACCGGTTTCGCCGCCGTGTCGGCGCTGGCCGCCTTCGCGCCCACCGCGGGCCTGCTGATCGCGGCCCGCGCACTGCTCGGCTTCTTCGGGGCGATGCTGATGCCGTCGACGCTGTCGCTGCTGCGCTCCATCTTCCGCAATCGTGACCAGCGACGCTTCGCGATCGCGGTGTGGGCGTCCGCGTTCTCGGCCGGATCCGCGCTCGGCCCGATCGTCGGCGGGTTCCTGCTCGAACACTTCTCGTGGGGCTCGGTCTTCCTCATCGCCGTGCCCGTGCTCATCCCGCTGCTCATCGCGGCGCCCCTCCTGGTGCCCGAGAGCCGCGACCCGCACCCTGGCCGGATCGATCCGATCAGCATCCTGCTGTCGATGGCGACGATGATCCCCGTCGTGTACGCGATCAAGTCGCTCGCGGTCGACGGTCCGACGTTCGCCGCCGGGGCCTGGGCGCTGCTCGGCGCGCTGATGGGAACCCTGTTCGTGCGCCGCCAGCTGCGCGCGGAGATCCCGATGCTGGACATGCAGCTGTTCCGCCGCGGCTCGTTCTCCGGTGCGATCCTCGTGAACCTGCTGAGCGTCGTCGCGCTCGTGGGCTTCCTGTACTTCGTGTCGCAGCATGTGCAGCTCGTGCTGGGTCTGTCGCCGATGCAGGCGGGGCTCGCACTGGTCCCCGGAATGGCGGCCATGATCGTGGCAGGGCTCACCGTGGTGCCGATCTCGCGCCGCGTCCCGTCCCACATCGTCGTCCCGTCGGCGCTGGTGTTCTCCGTCGTCGGGTATCTGCTCGTGGCCTTCAGCACGCAGGATCACGGGGTGCTGCCGCTGATCCTCGCGTTCGTGGTCCTGGGCATCGGCATCGGTGCGGCGGAGACGATCTCCAACGAGCTCATCCTCTCCAGCGCGCCGGCGGAGAAGGCGGGCGCAGCGAGCGCCGTGTCCGAGACCGCGTACGAGCTGGGGGCTGTGCTGGGCACCGCCGTTCTGGGAGGTCTCATCACGGCCTTCTACCGCGGAGCGCTCGTGATCCCGGAAGGCATCCCCGCCGGTGCCGCGGAGGCCGCCAGGGAGACCCTCGCCGGCGCGTACACCGAGGCTCACCAGCTGCCCGCGGAACTCGGGGACGCGCTGTGGTCGGCCGCGGCATCCGCCTTCGGCTCGGGGGTGACCGTGACCTCCCTGATCGGAGCCGGCCTCGTCATCGTCGCCGGCGTCATCGCGGCCGTCACACTGCGCACGTCGCGCACGCGCTGACCAGTACGCTGGGGAGGAATCCCCGATGCAAGGAGTGTCATGTCGCGTGTCGTGAAGCTGGCCGTCATCCCCGGTGACGGCATCGGCCCGGAGGTCATCGCCGAGGCGGAGCGCGTGCTCGAGGCCGTGACGGCGTCCAGCGACGTGGTGTTCGAGAGGACGCGCTTCTCGCTCGGCGCCGGCCGCTACCTCGAGACCGGCGACACGCTCACGGATGAGGACCTCGCCGCGATCTCGGCGCACGACGCCATTCTTCTCGGCGCCGTCGGGGGACAGCCGGGCGACGAGCGTCTGAAGGGCGCGAACATCGAGCGCGGCCTGCTGCTGAAGCTCCGTTTCAGCCTCGACCACTACGTGAACCTGCGGCCCTCGAAGCTGTACGCCGGAGCACCGGGACCGCTCGCGGATCCGGGGGAGATCGACTTCGTCGTCGTCCGTGAGGGAACCGAAGGCCCGTACGTCGGAAACGGCGGCGCGATCCGCAAGGGGACGCCGCACGAGGTCGCGAACGAGACAAGCGTGAACACGGCGTTCGGCGTCGAGCGGGTCGTGCGATACGCCTTCGAGCTCGCCGAGCGCCGCAACCGCAGGCTGACGCTCGTGCACAAGACGAACGTGCTCGTGCACGCCGGTTCCATCTGGCAGCGGGTCGTGGACGAGGTGGCGCAGGAGCACCCGGAGGTGGCCGTAGACTATCTGCACGTCGACGCGGCAACCATCTTCCTGGTCACGAACCCGTCCCGCTTCGACGTCATCGTCACCGACAACCTCTTCGGCGACATCCTCACAGACCTGGCCGGCGCCGTCACCGGTGGCATCGGCCTCGCCGCCTCGGGGAACATCAACCCGCGAGGAGACTTCCCCTCGATGTTCGAGCCCGTCCACGGTTCGGCGCCGGACATCGCGGGTCAGCAGAAGGCCGATCCCACCGCCGCGATCCTCTCCGTCTCGCTCCTGCTCGACCACCTCGGGCTGCGCGACGAATCCGCCCGCATCAGCCGCGCGGTCGAGGAGGACATCGCCGCACGCCAGGGATCGCGCACCACCGGCCAGACGGGCGACGCGATCATCGCACGGCTTCAGGCGTAGTCTGAGGGCATCGCCCGCATCGAACGCAGGATGTGAACATGACACTGACCGATACCGGACTCGCCCCGCTCGAGTTCTCCGTGACACGCAATCTCGCCGCCAAGTCCGCGGCTGAGCGTGAAGAGCTGCTCAAGGACCCGGGCTTCGGCACGGTCTTCACCGATCACATGGTCGACATCTGCTGGTCGGCCAAGGGCGGCTGGCATCGCCCGCGCGTCCAGCCGTACGGCCCGATCCCGCTGGACCCTGCCGCGGCCGTCCTGCACTACGGGCAGGAGATCTTCGAAGGGATCAAGGCCTACCGGCACGCGGACGGGTCGGTCTGGACCTTCCGGCCGGAGAAGAACGCCGAGCGCCTGCAGCGCAGTGCCCGCCGCATGGCGCTGCCGGAGCTGCCGACCGAGTACTTCCTGCAGTCGCTGCGCGAGCTGATCGCCGTCGACGGCGCCTGGACGCCGTCCGGGGCCGACCAGAGCCTCTACCTGCGGCCGTTCGAGTTCGCCAAGGAGGCGTTCCTCGGCGTGCGCCCCGCGCAGAAGGTGGCCTATTACCTGATCGCCAGCCCCGCCGGATCGTACTTCAAGGGCGGCGTCAAGCCCGTCCGGATCTGGCTGTCCGAGACGTACGCGCGCGCCGGCAAGGGCGGGACCGGGGCGGCGAAGACCGGTGGCAACTACGCATCGAGCCTCCTTCCGCAGGCCGAAGCGTACGACAAGGGATGCGACCAGGTCGTCTTCCTCGATCAGGACGGCAACGTCGAGGAGCTCGGCGGCATGAACGTCGTGTTCGTGTTCAAGGACGGGCGCGTCGTGACGCCGGAGTCGGACAGCATCCTCGAGGGCATCACGCGGGACTCGATCCTGCAGCTCGCGGAGGACCGCGGTCACACGGTCGAGCGCCGGCCCGTCTCCCTGCAGGAGTGGCGCGACGGCGTGGCGTCCGGCGAGATCGTCGAGGTCTTCGCGTGCGGCACGGCGGCGGTCGTGACGCCGATCGGTGCGCTGGTGACGGCGGAGTTCGAGGAGAGCCAGCCGACCGGCGACCTCGCCCTGTCGCTGCGCGAGGAGCTCACCGACATCCAGTACGGTCGCCGCGAGGACAAGCACGGCTGGCTGCTCCGCCTGGACGCCTGACCGCTCGACACGTCCTCGCGCACGACCCTGGACGCGCGCGCCCGGACGCCCCGGTCTCGGACGTCCCCGTCCGGACCGTGCCCCGGACGCCCCGATCCCGGACGCCGCGATCCCGGACCCACTCCATCCTCCAGACCTCTCCCCATTTCCGGGAGACCTCTCGTTATTGACGAAACCCCGTCGTATTCACGTGACTACGACGGGGTTTCGTTGCTGAGGAGAGGTCTGTCGCGGGTGCGAACTCGCCCTGCACAGATCGGCGATTCGGATGACTTCGGGACCCGAGCGTGCCGGACCTGTGGATGAGAACCGATCGGCTCTCCCGTTTCACGCACCATGAGGGCATGGGCAAGCGGATCACCGTCGAGGACGCGGGCAACCTGCTGCGCGATCGCTCCCAGCTGCTGGACACCGGGTTGACCGATCGGATGCTGGAAGGACTCGTGCGCGAGGGGAGGTTGATCCGCGTTCATCGAGGACAGTACGTCGACGGGGCGACCTGGCGGTCGCTCTGGGAGGAGGGAAGGCATCTCCTCCGCGTCTTCGCCTTCGCACGTTCGAGTCCGAGCGCGGTGTTCACCCATGCATCGGCTGCCGCGCTCTGGGGTCTGCCGCTCTACGGAATGCGGGACGACTTCGTGCACGTCCTCATCGCCGGGTCCCGTCACTCACGGCGAGCGCCAGGGGTCATGCGTCACGCGCTCGTCGTCCATGAGGACGACATCACGATCCGGCACGGACTCCGCTGCACATCACTGGTCCGGACAACGTTCGACCTGGCCCGCACCCTTCCGCGCGAGGGCGCACTCGCCGTCGGTGACGCCGCCCTCGGTGCGGCCGCGGTCTCACACCATGTGCAGGATGCCGAGCGGGCCGCGCTCTGGCGGGACGATCTTCTCGCTCGATGCGGCACCGGTGCTCGGGGCGTGCGCCAGGCGCGCTGGGTCGCGCGACTCGCGGATGGACGCGCGGAACTGCCGGGAGAGAGCGTGAGCCGCCTCCGTCTGCATCAGCTCGGCTTCCGCGACGTCGCGCTTCAGGTGCCCGTGACGGGACCCGCGGGTGACGAGTACTTCGTCGATTTCGGGTTTCCGGGTGCGCAGAAGTTCGGCGAGTTCGACGGGGAGGCCAAGTACCTGGAGCCCGACCTGCGCGCTGCGTCGACGACCGCCGAGGCGGTTCTGGCCGAGAAACGTCGCGAGGACGACGTGCGCGGCGTGACCGGCTGGGGTTTCGCGCGATGGGGGGCACGCGCACATCCGGACCGTGGAGTCGCTCGGTTCTCGGCTCGCCGCCTTCGGCATCCATCCCTCCCGCTGAACGCTGCCCCGATTGCCCCGACCGCATCCCGACCGCACACAGACCTCTCATTGCCGACGAAACCCCGTCTTGTCGACGTGGATATCGAGAGGTCTCGTGAACCAGGAGAGGTCTCGGAGATGGGGGAGGGGGCCACCACCGGCAGCCGCGGGCTGAGTAGGCTGGTCGGGTGAAGATCGCTCGGTTCAGCCACAACGACGCCATCCGCTACGGCATCCTGGACGAGGGGGAGCTCGTCGTCCTCGCCGGCGACCCCCTGTTCGCCGGCTTCGACACGACGGGTGAGCGTGTTCCGCTCGCCGATGCAGCGCTTCTCGCGCCGGTCATCCCGCGGTCCAAGGTCGTCTGCGTGGGCAAGAACTACCACGATCACGCCAAGGAGATGGGCGGTGAGGCGCCCGAGGAGCCTCTGCTCTTCCTCAAGCCGAACACGTCCGTGATCGGTCCCGGCGACGCCATCGTCCGTCCCGTCGCGCTCTCGGAGCAGACGGACTTCGAGGGCGAGCTCGCTGTCGTGATCGGCCGCATCGCCAAGAACGTGCCCGCTGAGCACGCGCTGGAGTACGTCTTCGGCTACACCGTGGCCAACGACGTCACGGCCCGCGATCTGCAGCGCCGCGACGGGCAGTGGACCCGCGGCAAGGGCTTCGACACCTTCTGCCCGCTCGGTCCCGTGATCGAGACCGAGTTCGACGCGGATGCCGCGACCATCGCCACGCGCGTGAACGGCGAGGTGCGCCAGCAGGCGCCCCTGACGGACATGATCCACTCGGTCTCCGACATCATCGCGTACGCCTCGGCGGTGTTCACGCTGCTTCCCGGCGACGTCATCCTCACCGGAACGCCCGCCGGCGTCGGCCCGTTCGCCGCGGGGGACACCGTCGAGGTCGAGGTCTCCGGCATCGGCGTCCTGCGCAATCCCGCGCGCGACGCGGCACCCGCGGCATGACCGTCCTGACGGCGGCCGAGCAGGCGGTCGTCCAGCGCCGCACCGTCCTCATCCTGTCCTTCGGTCAGGTGCTCGGCGGCATCGCCTTCGGTGCGACGGTGTCCCTCGGCGCCCTGCTGGCCGCCGACATCTCCGGAGACGATGCGCTGTCCGGACTCGCGACGGCATCCGTGACGCTGGGAGCGGCACTGTGCGCCATCCCGCTCGCCCGGATGGCCAGCCGCGTGGGCCGTCGACGGGCGCTCACGCTGGGGAACCTCTTCGCGCTCGTCGGGATCGGCATCGTGATCCTGGCGGCGGCCCTGCGGATCTTCCCGCTCCTGCTGGCCGGAATCCTCCTCATCGGCGCGGGCAACGCGGGCAACCTGCAGTCCCGCTTCGCCGCGACGGACCTCGCCGCCCCGCGGCATCGCGGCCGTGACCTGTCGATCGTCGTCTGGGCGACGACCATCGGCGGCGTGGCGGGCCCGCTCCTGCTCGGCCCCGGCGAGATCGTCGGGCAGGCCATCGGGATGCCGCCGCAGACCGGCTCCTATCTGTTCTCGCTCATCGCCCAGTCCGCGGCGTTCGTGCTGTATCTCGTGGCGCTGCGCCCGGACCCGCTGCTCGCAGCGCAGAGGTTGAGCCGGGATGCCGCGGCCACCGCATCCGCGCTCGCGGCCGTCGACCGGCCCGTCGTCGCGCGCTACGCGGTCTTCGCGATCGCGGGGTCGCACGTGGTCATGGCGTCGGTGATGGCGATGACGCCGATCCATCTGTCCCACATGGCCCAGGGCATGCACGGCGGTCATGCGACGAGTGCCGACGTCTCGCTGCTGGTGGGCGTGACGATCGCGCTGCACGTCGCCGGGATGTACGCGCTCTCGCCGGTGTTCGGCATCCTGGCCGACCGCTGGGGGCGACTGCGCGTCGTGCTGCTGGGCCAGGCACTGCTCGCGGCATCCCTCGTCTTCGCGATCGCATGGAACGATCAGGCCTGGGGTGTCATGACCGCGCTGATCCTCCTCGGACTCGGCTGGAGTGCCGCGACCGTCGCCGGGGCAGCGCTGCTCACCGAGGCATCCGCTCCGGAGCTGCGCACCCGCCGGCAGGGACGCAGCGATTCCCTGATGAGCCTGTCCGCCGCTGCCGGTGCCGTGCTGGCGGGCGTCGTGCTGTCGAACTTCCAGTACGCGGGCCTCGGCGTCGCGGCGTTCGCGCTGGTGATCGCCATCACGGCGCTGTCGCCGTACGGCCGGATGCCGCGCGTGGCCGAAACCCGATGAAGACGTGGTCCGGCACCGGTGAGGCGTACGCCGCATCCTACGCGGCCCTGTGCGCCGGGACGGAGGACGCGGTCCTCGCCGCGGTCGGACCGGGTGCCGGACGGGCGGCCGTCGACGTCGGAGCCGGGACCGGCTCGCTGGCGGCGCGTCTGCGCGACGGCGGCTGGGACGCGGTGGGCGTCGAACCCGAGCCCACGATGCGCGCTGTCGCGGCGCGCACCCATCCCGGCATCCGGATCGTGGACGCCGCCCTGCCGCACGTGCCGTACCCGGACGGCGTCTTCGATGCGGTGACGGCGAACTTCGTCCTCAACCACGTCGCCGATCCGCGCGCGTCGGCGGCGGAGCTCGCGAGGATCGCGGTGCCGGGCGGCACGCTCGTGGCGACCACGTGGGTGCGTTCGCCGTCGTGGTTCTGGCTGGAGGTCTGCACGCGTGCGGGACTCGAGCCGCCGACAGGCGAGCGGCTGCCCCCGGAGAAGGACTTCGACCGGTCCACGTCCGGGTTCGCGGCCATGCTGGGAGAGGGGCGCTGGCGCGACGTCACGACCAGCGAGGTCACCTGGATCTGGCGGGTCGCTCCGGAGATCCTGTGGGCGTCTGCGGAAGGGGGTGTGGCCTCCGCAGGCGCCTTCTACCGGGCGCTGGACGCCGAAGGCCGTGGCGCCTTCCGACGGGGATTCGATCTCGTCGCCGCTGAACGCTCCGAGGGCGACGCCGTTCCGCTCGAGCACACCGCCGTCGTCGCCGTCGGTGCGGCACCCCCGTCCCCGTAGAATCGAAGGGCTATGGCTACTCCGCACCCTCTCACCACGACCGCCAGTGGTGCCGACGTCCGTGTCCGCTTCTGCCCCTCTCCGACCGGCCTGCCGCACGTCGGCATGGTGCGCACCGCGCTGTACAACTGGGCGTACGCCCGGCACAACGGCGGCAAGCTCGTGTTCCGGATCGAGGACACGGATGCCGCGCGGGACAGCGAGGAGAGCTTCCGCCAGCTCGTCGACGCGCTGACGTGGCTGAAGATCGACTGGGACGAGGGGGTCGAGGTCGGCGGCCCGCACGCGCCGTACCGCCAGTCGCAGCGCCACGACATCTACCGCGAGGTCATCGACAAGCTGCTCGCCACCGGGGCCCTCTACGAGAGCTACTCGAACGCCGAGGAGATCGACGCCCGCAACGAGGCCAACGGCCGCGCCAAGCAGTTGGGCTACGACAACTTCGACCGCGACCTCACCGAGGAGCAGAAGGCGGCGTTCCGCGCCGAGGGGCGTCAGCCGGCCCTCCGGCTCCGCGTGCCGGACGAGGACCTCACCTACGTGGACCTGATCCGCGGTGAGGTGACGTTCCCGGCGGGCTCGTTCCCGGACTTCGTCGTCGTGCGCCCCAACGGCGTGCCGCTGTACACGTTCGTGAATCCGGTGGACGACGCGCTGATGGGCATCACGCACGTCCTGCGCGGCGAGGATCTCATGCCCTCGACCGCTCGTCAGCTGTCGCTGTACGCGGCGCTCATCGAGGCCGGCGTGACGTCGTTCGTTCCCCGCTTCGCGCACATGCCGCTGGTGCTGGGGGAGACCGGCAACAAGAAGCTCTCCAAGCGCGACCCGCAGGCCGACCTCTTCCTGCACCGCGAGCGCGGGTTCATCCACGAAGGGCTCCTGAACTACCTCGCGCTGCTGGGCTGGTCCATCGGTCCTGACCGCGACGTGTTCTCCCTCGAGGAGTTCATCGCGGCGTTCGACATCGAGAACGTCAACCCGAACCCGGCGCGCTTCGACCAGAAGAAGGCCGAGTCCATCAACGGCGACCACATCCGGATGCTGGACGAGAAGGACTTCGCCGAGCGGATCGTGCCGTATCTCGCCGCTGCGGGCCTCTTCGACGAGCCGACACATGAGCAGCTCGTACTGGCGTTCCGTGCGGCGCCGCTCGTGCAGGAGCGCGTCCAGCTGCTGGGGGACGTGCCCGGAATGCTCGGCTTCCTGTTCGCGGACGAGGTGTCGTACGACGCGGATGCCCTGAAGGGCCTGCCGGCGAACGCGGTCGAGGTGCTGCAGGCGTGCGTCGCGGCGCTCGAACCGCTGACCGAGTTCACGCCCTCGGCGATCCAGGATGCCCTGGCGAAGGCCCTGGTCGAGGATCTCGGGCTGAAGCCGCGTGTCGCGTACGGTCCGCCGCGAGTGGCGATCACCGGTCGCCGGGTGTCGCCCCCGCTGTTCGAGTCGATGGAGCTGCTCGGCAAGGACGCGACGCTCGCACGTCTGCGCGCCTTGTCGCAGATCCTCGCCGCCTGAGCAACCCCCTCGGCGACGCGGTCGCCTCGTCGTAGCCTGATCCTCCCGTCCGAAGGAGGAGATGACCATGGCTGAAGAAGTCCGCTCGGTGGCGACCGTCGAGCTGGGCCGGTATCTCGGACTCTGGTACGAGATCGGCCGGTTGCCGTTGCGGTTCGAGGATGACGAGGCCAGCGACGTGACCGCGGAGTACTCGCTGAACGACGACGGCACGGTGCGTGTCGACAACCGCTGCCTCGACGCGAAGGGCGAGCCGACTCAGGCGGTCGGCGAGGCGGTTCCGGACGGGGAGCATCCGGGAAGGCTGCGGGTGTCGTTCCTCCCGGACGCCCTGCGGTGGATCCCGTTCACCCGTGCGGACTACTGGATCCTGCGGCTGGACGAGGACTACCGCCACGCCCTCGTCGGCACCCCGGATCGGAAGTACCTGTGGTTCCTGTCCCGCCGCCCGGCTGTAGAGCAGAGCGTCGAGGAGGAGTTCCTGCAGGCCGCCAGGGACCAGGGGTTCGACCTCGACGGATGGATCAGGGCGGAGCAGTCCGGGAACGTCGTGCAGATGTGACCGCGCCACGCGCGGCGGATCGGCTCCATTTGGAACCTGTCTCGGCGTCGGGTAAGCTTGAACCTCGGTGCGAGGCTCCGGTTTCGCCCTTGGGGTATGGTGTAATTGGCAACACGGCTGATTCTGGTTCAGTTGTTCTTGGTTCGAGTCCAGGTACCCCAGCACTGTGAGGATCCCCGCTTCGGCGGGGATTTCGTGCTTTCAGATCCCGTCGGCGCAGGCGTAGCATCGCGCGCATGAGCATCAGACTGGAGAACGTCGGCATCGCGGTCCGCGACATCGAGGCAGCGATCGCCTTCTTCACCGACCTCGGTCTCACGGTCCTCGGCCGGGACACGGTCAGCGGAGAGTGGGCGGACACCGCTGTCGGGCTCGACGGCAACCATGCCTCGATCGCGATGCTGCAGACTCCGGACGGCAGCGGGCGGCTCGAACTGTTCGAGTACATCCACCCGGAGGCGATCGAGACCGAGCCGACGCGTCCGAACGAGATCGGCATGCACCGCGTCGCCTTCGCGGTGGACGACCTGGATGCGTCTCTCGAGATCGCCGCGCGCCACGGTTGTCATCCGCTGCGCGGCGTCGCGGACTACGAAGGCGTCTACCGGCTCACGTACCTCAGGGGACCCAGCGGCATCCTCGTCATGCTGGCGCAGGATCTGCGGGGCGGGTGACTCAGCGGCCGGATCCGTCTCCGTGCTCGGCGCGCCTGGTCCCGACCCCGGGGATGTCGTTCTGGGGCGAGATGTCGGGGACTTCGCCCTGCTCGTCGTCGTCGACCTCGACCGCGTCGACCGCCCCGCTGTCGGCGCCCTCGCCGCCCGGCGGCACCGCCGCGATCCGCTCGTCATCGTCCTCGTGGCGCTGGTTGTCGGTCATCAGCCACCTCCTTCGATGACAACAAGCTACGGATCTCCGGGCTTCGTGCCGAGAGCCTTGACAGCGCCTCATCGGTGGAGGCGAGAGCGCTGTACACCGCTCTCGGACACCGGCTGGGGAACACGCAGCCGGCATGAGACGCCGATGGGCCCGGCCGCGCGATGCGACCGGGCCCATCGGGTTCAGATCAGAGGGGGCGGATGTTCGTCGCCTGGGGACCCTTGGGGCCCTGCTCCGTGTCGAACTCGACCTTCTGCGCTTCCTCGAGGTTGCGGTGCCCGGAGCCCTGGATCGCGCTGAAGTGCGCGAAGAGGTCGGCGGAACCGTCATCGGGAGCGATGAAGCCGTAGCCCTTGTCGGAGTTGAACCATTTGACAGTGCCAGTGGCCATGCTGCGTGTTTCCTTTGTGTTCGTGGGCCGATGTTCGGCCCGTCGTGCACTGGCGAACGATTCGACAGTGCAGTCTGTGCGCCCCTCGAATGCGGCGGCGACGATGCCGGGGATGGTGAGGGGGTGAGGCGGAGGATTCGGAGGAAAGCGGCCACCCTGCCGCAGCGCGGCATTCGGGCTGATGCACGGTCGGAGAGCCCGGCCGCCATCGTGAAGGTGTCGGCCCAGCCTAGCCCATCCCGGGCCGTGGTGCGCCCGAGCGCCGGTCACGGTCGTGAAACGATGGACGCATGACCTCAGCGAACCTGACCCGCCAGGAGACCGCCGGGCGATCCGCGTCCGTCACCGTGCGAAGCATCCGAGTCGACCTCGATCTGCGGGAGGCGCAGGATGCCGGCAGGAGCGGCTTCGGGACGACCACGACGCTGGAGTTCGGCGCCACGACGACGCAGACCTGGATCGACTTCATCGGCGAGTCCGTCGACGAGGTCGTCGTGAACGGAGCGGCGCAGGAGGTGGACTACGACGGCGCGCGCATCCGGATCACCGGCCTCGCGGCATCCAACACGGTCGTCGTGCGGGCTCGCGGGGCCTACAGTCGGTCCGGCGAGGGGCTGCATCGGTTCGTGGATCCGGTCGACGGCGCGACGTACCTGTACACGCAGTACGAGCCCGCCGACTCCCGGCGCGTCATGGCGTGCTTCGAGCAGCCGGACATGAAGGCGGAATACACATTCGTGGTGCAGGCACCGGCCGGATGGCAGGTGCTCTCCAACCAGTCCGCCGTGTCGTCGATCGAGGACGGCTCCGCGCAGACCGTCGAATTCGCACCCACCTTGCCGATCTCCAGTTACATCACCGCTGTCGCGGCAGGGCCCTACCATCGGGTCGAGGGGACGTGGCGGCGAGGTGAGCAGGTCGTCGATCTCGGCGTCCTCTGCCGCGCCTCCCTCGCGGAGCACCTCGAGGCCGATGAGATCCTCACCGTCACGCGACAGGGGCTGGACTTCTTCACCGAGGCGTTCGACTCTCCCTACCCGTGGGGCAAGTACGACCAGATCTTCGTCCCCGAGTACAACCTCGGCGCCATGGAGAACCCCGGACTGGTGACCTTCACCGAGGCGTACATCCCGCGTGGCGCGGCGACGGACGCCCAGCGCGCAGGGCGCGCGAACACGATCCTGCACGAGATGGCGCACATGTGGTTCGGCGACCTCGTCACGATGCGGTGGTGGGACGACCTGTGGTTGAAGGAGTCCTTCGCCGACTACATGGGCTCGCACGCCTCGGCGGCCGCGACCCGGTTCACGGACGCGTGGGTGACCTTCGCGAACCGCCGCAAGGCCTGGGCGTATCAGCAGGATCAGCTGCCGACCACGCATCCGATCGTCGCTGACATCCCCGACCTCGAGGCGGCCAAGCTCAACTTCGACGGCATCACCTATGCCAAGGGCGCATCCGTGCTCAAGCAGCTCGTCGCCTTCGTCGGCGAGGAGGCGTTCTTCGAAGGTGCGCGGCGCTACTTCGCCGCGCACGCGTTCGGCAATACGACCCTCGAGGACCTTCTCGCGCAGCTCGAGGAGGTGTCCGGCCGCGATGTGCGCGCCTGGTCGCGCGCCTGGCTCGAGACGACCGGTGTGTCGACGCTCTGGCTGGAGACGGATGCCCGAGGCGAGCGGATGCTGGTGCAGAGCGCGACTCGACCGCATCGTCTGCGCGTCGGGCTGTACGACCTCGTGGACGGGCGTCTCGCGCTGCGCGAGAAGGTGGAGCTCGACATCGCCGACGAGCGCACGCCGGTGGGCTTCGGCGACGCTGATCTGGTGCTGCTCAATGACGACGACCTCACGTACGCCAAGGCGCGGCTGGACGAGCGCTCACTGGTGACCGTGACGGCGGCCTTGTCGAGCCTGGAGGATGCGCTGGCGCGAGGTCTCGTCTGGTCGGCGCTGTGGAACGCGACGCGGGACGGGGAGCTTCCTGCCGCCCGCTACCTGGAGATCGTGCGCGCCCACGCCGCCGCCGAGAGGAACATCTCTCTGCTGGCGGGGGTGCTCGGCAACGCCGCATACACGCTCAGCCACTACGTCCCCGAGGCGGCGCAGGCCGGAGAGCGCTCCGCCTGGCTGTCCGCGGCGCAGCAGGCGCTGTATGCCGCCGAACCGGCCAGTGACTCCCAGCTGTCGTGGGCGAGGGCGTTCGCCACAGCCTCCGCCTATGACGCGGGTGCGGCAGCAGAGGTGCGCAGGATCCTCGCGGGAGAAGGCCCGATCGGGCTCCCCGTCGACCCGGAGCTGCGGTGGCAGTTCGTGACCGCGCTGGCGACCACGGGAAGCATCACGCCTGCCGAGATCGAGGCGGAGCGGCAGCGCGACGACACCGCCGACGGCCGGACGGCGGCGATCAGGGCGCTGGCCGCCCAACCCGATCGGTCGGTGCGGGATGCCGCCTGGCAGTCGGCCTGGACCGATGCCGGTCTGTCCAATGACCATCTCGACGCGACGATCGGAGGATTCCGCGCCGGTGGGCGCCGCGACCTGACCGCTCATCACGATCCGGACTACTTCACCCGGATCCGCCCGGCGTGGGCCGAGCGGAGCATCGAGATCGCGAAGCGGCTCGTGACGGGGATGTTCCCGGCGTCCGACTCGCTCGCACTCGTCGACGCCTGGCTGGCGGAGAACGAGGACGCCCCCGGCGCGCTGCGCCGGCTCCTGATCGAGCAGCGCGATCATCTGGCGCGGGATCTCCGGGTGCGGTCGTCGCAGTCGTAGTCAGTCCGCGCTGAGTTCGGCGACGGTCTCCTCCCCGATCGCCCGATGATCGGGGCGGTCGTCGCTGAGCGTGAGGAAGACCAGAGCCAGGAAAGCCGCCCACGCTCGCGCGCGCGTCCAGGTCGCCTGGTCGTACCGCCCGTCGGTCGCCTCCTGAAACCTCCGACGGCCGTCCCGATCGAACAGCAGCCAGGCCGAAGCGAGATCGTAGGCGGGGTCGCCCGCGGTGACGTCCCCGAAGTCGATGAGCGCGGCGAGGTCCCCGTTGTCCACGAGGATGTTCCCGGGATGCAGGTCGCCGTGGATCCAGACGCGCTCTGCGGCCGCGGGCGCGGCGAGTCCGGCATCCCACGCTTCGCGCAACGCGGGCAGATCGGCGAACTGTTCGAGTCGCGGACGGATGGCCCTGTCGCGCGCGGACAGAGGCACGCCGCGCAGGGGGTTCGGAGGCGCGTCTTCGCCGGCCGGGCGGTGCAGCGCGACGAGTGCCGCCGCGAGCTGCGGTGCCCACCGACCGTTGGGCGCGCGAGGCCGGCTCATCGCCGTCGTCCCCTCGATCCAGGGGACGACGGACCACGGCCAGGGGAAGGCATCACCGGGGGTCCCGGCGACGAGGGGCGACGGGGTGCGGATTCCGAGTGCGGCCAGCCGAGGGGTGATGACGGGCAGGACCCGTTGCTCGTGGAGGATGAGCGAGACGGCGAGCTCGCGTCGGGGGATGCGCACGGCGAGATCGTCGCCCAGGCGCCAGATGGCGTTGTCCCACCCCTCGGCGACCAGGACGAGCGGTCGAGCGGCGAGTTCGGGCGCGGCGGAGAGCAGAAGGGTGCGCACTTGGTTCTCGCCGAGGGAGCGCTCGGCGGCGGGCGAGTCGGCCATCCTCAGAGGTCGAGCGAAGCGCCGGGATCCAGCCGGAAGAACTCGCCGCCGTTCTGCGCCGTCGCCCATTCCAGCCGGCCGCGGTGCATGTCGCGTCCGATCACGGACAGCGTCATGTCGTGCACGCCGAACGCCCGCCGTGGTGCGACGGCGAGGACGAAGTCCATCGCCTCTCCGATCTTCAGCCAAGGCGCCCCCAGCGGGGCGGCGAGCGTGTCCACCGCGACGCCGTCGGGAACGGCGTAGGAGTCGCCCGGATAGTAGAGCTCCTCGTTCACCAGGACGCCGACGTTCTGGATCGCGGGCAGCGAGGCGTGGATCACGGCGTGCTCGCCGCCGAAGAACCGGAGGGTGAAGTGTCCGGCGGTCACGGTGTCGCCGGGGGAGACGACGGTGATCTCGTGGTCAGGCGCGGCAGCGGCCACCCCTGCCGGCGCGAACACCGGAGTGCCCGGCGCCTCGCGCAGGATCCGGTCCAGCTGCTCGGGCGTCCAATGATCCGGATGCTCGTGGGTGATGACGACCGCCACGGTGCCGCTGAGGTCGTCCAGAGGAGTGGTGAAGCTGCCGGGGTCGATGACGAGGGTGTCCCCGGCCTCGTCGATGCGGAGTGTGGCATGTTCGTACTTCGTGACGCGCATGTGAAGAGTCAACTCCCATCCGACGGCGTCGGCAAACCCCGTACGCGCGCGCCACGCCCGGGATGCCGCAGCCTGCGGCCTCGATTTGGCGGAGCGAGAATGCCCGTGGCATACTTGAACGGTTGTCGCGGGACGGAAACGCTCCGCAAGACGGCCCCATCGTATAGCGGCCTAGTACGCCGCCCTCTCACGGCGGTAACGCGGGTTCGAATCCCGCTGGGGTCACCGCAACACCGAAAACCCCCGGTTCGTCCGGGGGTTTTCGCGTCTCCGCATCCGATCAGGGATTCACAGGCTCCGCATCCTCGGATCCGGCATCCGAAGTCTCGGCGTCCTCGCGGCGCAACGACATCGTCCGGAACGCGCGGTTGCTGAGCGGCACGGTCATCAGCAGCGCCATGGCCCCGCCGTAGAGCGCGAACGGCACCCACAGCGGGAGCAGTCCCGCGATCGCGCCGAACGCCGCCATGGCCACCGGCATCAGGCAGTCGTCGCCCAGCCGCAGGATCGATCCGAGTCTCCCCAGGAAGTCGGGAGCGGCGGTCGCCGCGAACGTCGCGCCGAGCAGGGCCGAGGCGAAGCCGGCGGTGACGCCGATCACGAAGCTCCCCGCGCCGACGACGAACGGCGATCCGATACCGAGCGCCACGATGCCCGCACCCTGCACGATCAGAGCGAGGAAGGCGCCGCGGGCCTCGTGCCGCGGCCGCCACCGGACGACGATCAGCGCGCCGATCATCGCCCCGCCGCCGACGAGAGCCTCGAAGATGCCGACGGCTCCGGCCCCCCAGCCTCGTTGCGTGGCCTGCAGCGGGATGCCGATCGAGATTGCGGGCCCGACGGCGAGGTTCAGTCCCGACAGCGCGATGACGAGGGTGCGAGTGGCGCGCTCGGTCCGCAGGTGCCGGAACCCGTCCGCGACGCCGCGCAGGACGCTCTGCTCGGACGAGGCGCGAGGAAGCGAGAATCGCGGTCGCAGCCAGAGCACGATGAACACGATCACGACCGTGTAGGTCAGCGTGTTCACGCCGGCGCTGCCGACGATGCCGAACAGGGCGACGAGGAAGCCTCCGGCCGCGGAGCCCGCCATCGTGCCGAGACGGGACAGCGTCTGGCTCAACGCCGAATACGCGGGCAGGTCGGATGGGGCGACGAGCTGACGGGGCATCGTCCCGGCGGCCGGCTCGAAGAACGCGTCGCAGAGTCCGAAGGCGATGCTGGCGATGAGCAGCAGCGCCACGGTCGGTGGCGTCGCGAGGCACCAGATCGCGACGGTCACGAGGACGCCGACGCGGATCGCATTGAAGACGATCATGAGACGCCGGGCGTCGCCGCGATCGGCATAGGCACCCCCGATCAGCAGCACGATCGCGCGGGGGAGCGTGCCGGCGGCGATCACGAGTCCCGCGATCGCCGGGGAGGCGATCTGCACCGCCGTCCAGGCGAAGGCGATCGTGAAGATCGCATCCCCGGCATCGGAGAGAGCTTTCACCAGCAGCCACGCCTGCACCATGCGGTCCCGCGAGAAGGCGGGGGGCCGGTGCAGCATCCGGGGTTCGGCCGTCGTGGTCACGTCACACCTCCGTCGGGAAGCCGTGGGCGAAGAAGAACACCGGAAGCCGGTCCTGTCCGTCCGAGCGGTCGATGTCGGCGCGCCACTCGTCCAGCAGGGCGTTCAGGCGCTGTCCGAGGTCGCGCAGCTCATCGGGCGTCGCCCAGCTCAGCGTGTCGGTCGCGAAGCCCTCGATCTCGCTGTCGCGCGAGACACGATGCCAGCGCTGCAGCAGCTCGAGCTGATGGCGGACGTTGGCCCGTTGCGCCTCCCGCGCGAGCAGGGCGTCGGCGGGGGAGGAGAAGTCCGCCTCGGACCAGCTGAATTTGCGGCGTGCGAGGCGCCACCAGCTCGTTCGCCGGTCCCCGTTCGGGTCTTCGGCCTGTTCGACGACGCCGGCCTTCTGCAGCATCCGCAGATGATGGCTGATGCTGCCCACCTGCGCGTCCAGTGCATGCGCGAGCGTTCCCACCTGGGTCGCGTCGTGCAGCACGAGGTGATCGATGATGCGCCGGCGCAGCGGATGGTGCACGGCGGTGATGACGGAGATCGGTTCCACGCAGGCAACGCTAAGCGCGGAGGCCCATTCTCACAAGACTTCTTGTATATCCCGGAAAATCAGGCTTCTGAGGAGTCAAGACCCGCTCGCCGCCGCCGGCGCGACCGTCGGATCAGCCAGACGATCAGGAGCACGACTGCGGCGACCGCGAGCCAGGGCAGCAGGAAGCCGATGGCGATCACCAGGGCGTTGAGCGAGACGATCAGTCCGTTCCAGCCGGCGAGCAGGCCGTCCGAGAATCCGGCCGGATCGGCCTTCGTCGTGGTCGCCTCGGGCACGAGCTCGATCTGCAGCGACGACATGGCCACCTGATCCTCGAGCGCGGTCAACTGCTGCTGGTAGGACTCCAGCTCCGCTTGCCGATCGGTCAGCGCGACCTCGGCCTCGATCAGCTCCGAGACCGAGCCGGACTGGGACATCAGCTCGGTGAGTCGGGCGACGGACGCCTCGAGGGCGTCGACCCGTGCGCGAAGATCGATGGCCGTCGAGGTGACGTCCTGCTTGGTGATCGACGACGACAGCACCTGGCCCGTATCGCCCAGTTCCGCGATGACGGCTGTGAGCTCGGCGGACGGGACACGGATGCTGATCCAGCCGTATCCCGGAGCAGGCTGGACGGGCATGCTCGTGTCCGTCGTCGACGTGTTGCGCGAGACGCTCGTGCTCTCGACGTATCCGCCGTGCTGATCGGCGAGCGCGCCGATCTCGCTCACGGCATCGGACACGTCCTCAACCTCGACGCTCGCGTTCGCGGTGGCGATGATCTCGCGATCCGCCTCGGCGACGGCCGTGTCGGCCCCGGCCGCGTTCTCCTGGGCGACGCCATCCGACTGTCCGGCGCTCTCCGGCACGGCGGCGATCTCCGGCGCAGCGCCGCCCTCATCCGAGCTCGACAGCCCGACGATCGACGTGGCGGTGACCGAGTTCAGGATCGGGGGAGTGACAAGGATGCCGAGGGCGAACGCCGCCGCGATGCCGGCGCCGGTCAGCAAGCGCCGCCGGCGCCTGCCGCGCACGGCCGACGACGGGAGTGCTCTCGCCGGCTCGTCTGCGATGCGGTCGAACACGGCGTCCTCGATGCGGGCCACGGCCTCATCGGACAGCTCGGGGAGAGCAGTGCTCTGCTCGTTCATGCGTCTCTCACTTCCTGGACGGTGCCGCGCAATTGCGTGCGCACACGGGAGAGACGATTGCGGACGACGGCGTGGCTGACGCCGAGCTCGTCGGCAGCTGCCTGGTAGGCGTAGCCCTCGGAGGCGCACAGCCGGAAGATCTCGCGGTCCAGTTCGCCGAGCGTTCCGATCTCGGCGGTGATGCGGGCGGCGAGCTCGGCCGAAATGACCTGCTCCTCGACGCTCACCGTGGCCGGGATCGCCTCGTCCGCAGCATCCGTCGTGTTCTCACGGTCGCGGATCCGGCGCCGCAGACGGTTCGCCGCCTGGAATCGGCAGATGGTCGCCAGCCAGGGCAGCAGCGAATCGCCCGCGAGCTCCAGCTTCCGCAGCTTCCGCCAGGCCACGACGAACGTCTCCTGCGTCACGTCCTCCGCATCCGCGGCCGAGCCGAGGATGCCGTGCGCGATCCAGTAGACCGGCCGGACGTGCGCACGGTAGATCGCGCGGAAGGCGCTCTCATCACCCGCCGCGGCCCTGGCCGCCCGTTCCTGGTCTTCCGATCGTTCCGGCATCCTGCCTCCGTTCGGTGTCTCTCACCCGGGAAGTGTCGGAGGATGCCTCATCGTCTCAGAATCGACGCGTGATCAGTGAGTGGCCTCGTGATGCGCGGCGATGGCGGTCTTCTGAGACATCCGGTCGATCCAGGCCAGCGCGAGGGCGGAGACGATGAACACCATGTGGATCACGACCTGCCAGAGGACGCCGGTGGGGGTGTATCTCGTGCCCTCGAAGGTGCTGCCGCCCTGGTCCAGGTCGCCGACGGCGATGAACGTCTTCAGCAGATGGATGGACGAGATGCCGATGATGGCCATCGCGAGCTTGACCTTGAGCACGTTCGCGTTGACGTGCGAGAGCCACTCCGGCTGATCGGGGTGGCCTTGGGTGTCGATTCGCGAGACGAAGGTCTCGTACCCGCCGATGATGACCATGATGAGCAGGTTCGCGATCATGACGACGTCGATCAGGCCGAGGACGGCGAGCATGATCACGGCTTCGTTGATCTCGGTCGGGTGGGCGACCACCTCGACGATCAGGTGCCACAGCTCGACCATGAAGACGATGACGTACACGAGCTGAGCGACGATGAGCCCGATGTACAGCGGAGCCTGAAGCCAGCGACTGACGAAGATCAGCGATCCGATGGACCGCGCCCAAGCGTTGCGCGGCGGTGTCTCGAGCGGGTCGGCAGAGGTGTCGATCTGAGAAGTCACGGCGACTATTCCATCATGGCCGATCGGGCCCGGGAACCTCCGCTACGATGAATACCTGCGAGAGGGAGTATCCCGTCCTCGCGCCCTCGTCATCACGAGCACCGACAGCGTTGCTCCGGGGGTGCGGCGCACTCGGTGCGTGGGAGAGACTTTCGGTTCTTTCCCGTCCCCTCTCGAAAGGTGCCGTGCGCCCTTGGTAATCCCCGTCTGGTTCGAAGTCACCTCGCTGGTGGTCCTCACCCTCATCCTCATCGGCGACCTGCTTCTCGTGCGCCTGCGGCCGCACATCCCCTCGACCAAGGAGTCCTCCCTGTGGGTGGCCTTCTACGTCGGCCTCGCCCTGGTCTTCGCGGGTCTTCTCTACTTCATCGCCGGAGGCCAGTACGCCGGCGAGTTCCTCACCGGCTGGGCGCTCGAGTACAGCCTGTCGATCGACAACCTGTTCGTGTTCGTGCTGATCATGGCGCAGTTCGCCGTGCCGCGGCGTCTGCAGCAGCAGGTGCTGATGGTCGGCATCATCATCGCGCTCGTGCTGCGCGGCATCTTCATCCTGCTGGGCGTCGCGATCATCGAGAACTTCTCGCCGATCTTCTACATCTTCGGCGCCTTCCTCATCTGGACGGCGATCCGTCAGGCCATGCCCGAGGGCGACCATGAGGGCGAGGCCAAGCGCGAGAACTTCATCGTCCGGATGCTGCGCCGCCGGATCGACATCAGCGACGAGTACGACGAGGGCAAGCTCCGCACGGTCGTCGACGGCAAGCGCATGTGGACGCCGATGATCATGGTGTTCGTCGCGATCGGGGTCACCGACCTGATGTTCGCGATCGACTCGATCCCCGCGATCTTCAGCATCACGCACAACAGCTTCCTGGTCTTCACCGCGAACATCTTCGCGCTCATGGGCCTGCGCCAGCTGTACTTCCTGCTCGGCGATCTGCTGGACCGCCTGCGCTACCTCCACTACGGCATCGCCGTCATCCTCGGCTTCATCGGCGTGAAGCTCATCCTGCACGCGATGCACGTCAACGAGCTGCCGTTCATCAACGGCGGACAGCACATCGCGTGGGCGCCGGACATCCCGATCTGGCTGTCGCTCACCGTCATCCTCGTCTCGATGGGCGTCGCCACGATCGCCAGCCTCATCGCCTCGGCGAAGGACAAGCGTCGCGCTCCGCAGGAGCTGCACCCGGAGCCGCCGACCCACTGACCGTGGTCATGATGGCGAGGACCACCCGTCGCAGCGGTGTAAACTGACCGGCATGCGGCGGGTGGTTCTCCTTCTTAGCAGCCGCGACGAGACCTCGATCTAGGCCTTTCTCGTCGCGGAGTCCCGCGTGGGCCGCCCTGCGATTCCAGGAGACGAAAGACGCATGACCATCGACCCGACCGACATTCCCGCCCGCCCGCGCACCCTCGCCGAGAAGGTGTGGGACGACCATCTCGTCGTGAGAGGCGAGAACGGCGAACCCGACCTCATCTACATCGACCTGCACCTGGTCCACGAGGTCACCAGCCCCCAGGCGTTCGACGGCCTGCGCACCGAGGGCCGTCCGCTGCGCCGGCTCGACCTCACGATCGCGACCGAGGATCACAACACCCCGACCCTCGACATCGACAAGCCGATCGCGGACCTCACCAGTCGAACCCAGATCGACACCCTGCGCCGAAACGCCGAGGAGTTCGGCGTGCGCATCCACTCGCTGGGCGATGCCGAGCAGGGGATCGTGCACGTCGTCGGTCCGCAGCTCGGCCTGACGATGCCCGGCATCACGGTCGTGTGCGGCGACTCGCATACGTCGACACACGGTGCGTTCGGCGCCATGGCCTTCGGCATCGGCACCAGTGAGGTCGAGCACGTCATGGCGACGCAGACGCTGCCTCTGAAGCCCTTCAAGACCATGGCGATCACGGTCGAGGGCGAACTGAAGCCCGGCGTCAGCGCCAAGGACATCATCCTCGCGGTGATCGCGAAGATCGGCACCGGCGGCGGCCAGGGCTACGTCCTGGAGTTCCGAGGCAGTGCGATCCGCGCGCTCTCCATGGAAGGGCGCATGACGATCTGCAACATGTCGATCGAAGCCGGTGCCCGGGCCGGCATGGTCGCACCCGACGAGACCACTTTCGCCTACGTCAAGGACAAGCCGCACGCGCCTCAGGGACAGGACTGGGAGGATGCCGTCGCGTACTGGCGGACGCTGCCCACCGACGAGGGGGCGGTGTTCGACGCCGAGGTGTTCATCGACGCCGACGAACTGGAGCCCTTCGTCACCTGGGGAACCAACCCCGGGCAGGGCAGTTCGCTGTCGGCATCCGTTCCCGACCCGGCGCAGATCTCGGACCCGAACGAGCGCGCCGCGGCGGAGCGCGCACTGGAGTACATGGACCTGACGCCGGGCACTCCGCTCAAGGAGGTCCCGGTGGACGCCGTGTTCATGGGCTCCTGCACGAACAGCCGGATCGAGGACCTGCGGGCCTTCGCGTCGATCGTGAAGGGGCGCAAGAAGGCGGACGGCGTGCGCGTCATGGTCGTCCCCGGCTCCGCTCGCGTGCGCCTGGAGGCCGAGGCCGAGGGGCTGGACAGGATCTTCACCGACTTCGGCGCGGAGTGGCGCTTCGCGGGCTGCTCGATGTGCCTGGGCATGAACCCGGATCAGCTCGCACCGGGCGAGCGCTGCGCCTCCACCTCGAACCGCAACTTCGAGGGCCGGCAGGGCAAGGGCGGACGGACGCACCTCGTCTCGCCGCTCGTCGCGGCGGCGACCGCGGTGCGCGGCACGCTGTCCAGCCCGAGCGATCTCGCACCGATCGAAGAGATGGCGGGAGTCTGAGCCATGGAGAAGTTCACCACGCACACCGGCGTCGCAGCCCCGCTGAAGCGATCGAACGTCGACACCGACCAGATCATCCCCGCGGTCTTCCTCAAGAGGGTCACCAAGACCGGATTCGATGACGCGCTGTTCCACGCGTGGCGCCAGGATCCGGACTTCGTGCTCAACCAGGACGCGTTCCAGGGGGCATCCGTCCTCGTCGCCGGACCCGACTTCGGAACCGGATCCAGCCGCGAGCACGCCGTCTGGGCGCTGCGCGACTACGGCTTCAAAGTGGTGCTGAGCCCGCGGTTCGCCGACATCTTCCGCGGCAACTCCGGCAAGCAGGGACTGCTCGCCGCCACGATCTCCGAGCAGGACCTGGAGACGATCTGGACGCTGATCGACGAGGAGCCCGGCCGCTCCATCACGGTCGATCTCGAGGCGCGCACCGCCACGATCGGTCGCTTCCAGGCCACCATCGGGGTGGACGATTACACTAGATGGCGGCTCCTCGAAGGGCTCGATGACATCGGGCTCACGCTGCGCAATGAAGACAAGATCGCGCAGTTCGAGGCCCGCCGCGAATCGTGGCGGCCACGGACCCTTCCCGTTCGCTGAGCGGGGACCGTGAGCCTGGGGCATCCGCCCCGGCGGCTGACGCCGTGATCCGTGGAAGTGAAGTGAGGCCCCGAATGACGACACCCCTGCGCGACGTACTCCAGGACGGCCTTCCCTCGTTGAGCGGGGATGTCATCGCCATCCGCGGAGGGCACCCGCTGCGGGGACGCGTCGATGTGAAGGGGGCGAAGAACCTCGCCACCAAGGCGATGGTCGCCACTCTCCTCGGCGAGACCTCCAGCACGCTGCGCGACGTGCCCGACCTCAGCGACGTCGCCGTGGTGCGCTCGCTCCTTGAGGTGCACGGCGTCCGGGTGGAGGAGGGCGATGAGCCAGGCTCCCTCGTCTTCGACCCCAGCGGCGTCGAATCCGCCCACATGGAGGAGATCGACGCGCACGCCGGGGCCTCCCGCATCCCGATCCTGTTCTGCGGCCCGCTGCTGCACCGGCTCGGCCAGGCGTTCATCCCCGACCTCGGCGGCTGCCGCATTGGCGACCGCCCGATCGACTTCCACCTCGACGCGCTGCGCAAGTTCGGTGCGATCGTCGAGAAGCTGCCCAGCGGCATCCGCCTGTCGGCCCCGCAGCGCCTGCACGGTGCCAGCATCCACCTGCCGTATCCGAGCGTCGGGGCGACCGAGCAGGTGCTGCTGACGGCCGTCCGCGCCCAGGGGACCACGGAACTGCGCAACGCGGCCATCGAGCCCGAGATCATGGACCTGATCGCCGTGCTGCAGAAGATGGGCGCGATCATCTCCTACGAGCCGAACCGCGTGATCCTCATCGAGGGCGTCGACAGCCTGCGCGGCTACGACCACCGCTCGATCTTCGACCGCAACGAGGCAGCATCCTGGGCGTCCGCCGCACTCGCGACAGATGGCGAGATCTTCGTCGGCGGAGCGAAGCAGCAGGAGATGCTCACGTTCCTCAACGTCTTCCGCAAGGCGGGCGGCTGGTTCGACATTCAGGAGGACGGCATCCTGTTCCGCCGAGGCGGAGACCTCCAGCCCGTGATCGTCGAGACCGACGTGCACCCGGGCTTCATGACCGACTGGCAGCAGCCGCTCATCGTGGCTCTCACGCAGGCCGACGGGCGCTCGATCGTCCACGAGACGGTGTACGAGAACCGGTTCGGATTCACGCAGGCTCTCGTCAAGATGGGCGCCGACATCGTCGTGCACCCGCACGGCCTTCAGGACGGACCGCGCCGCGTGCCGCGTCGTGAGCTCGAGCAGGCCGCCGTCATCACAGGCCCCACGCCGCTGCATGGCGCCGACATCGTCGTTCCGGATCTGCGCGGCGGGTACAGCCACGTGATCGCAGCGCTGACCGCTCAGGGCCAGTCGCAAGTCTCGGGCGTCGACATCCTCAGCCGCGGATACGAGAAGTTCCTGGCCAAGCTCGACGCCCTGGGCGCCGACTTCGACGTCGTCCGGTGAGCGACATGGGCTCCCGGTCACCCGAGAAGTCCCGTCCGAGTCTGTTCTGGCTGCTCGCGATCGTGGTCATTCCGATCGTGTCCTACCTGTCGAAGATGACCTTCATCGGGCGGGAGAAGCTGCCCCGCGAGGGCGCCTACGTGCTCGCCCCGAACCACTACTCGGAGTTCGATCCGCTCATCGTGGCTGCCGCGGTGTGGCGCCTAGGGCGTGCGCCGCGCTTCATGGCGAAGGAGAGCCTGTTCCGAGTTCCGGTCGTCGGGGCGGCGCTGCGGGCGACCGGCATGATCCCGGTCGCGCGCGCCTCGTCCGCGTCGGCGGCGAAGCAGACGATGGCACAGTCCACCGAGCTCGTGGAGCACGGCCGGGGCGTGATCGTGTACCCCGAGGGGACGCTGACGCGCGATCCCGCCCTGTGGCCGATGCGCGGCAAGTCCGGTGCGGTCCGGCTGGCGCTGGCGGGTGACATCCCGCTCATCCCGATGGCGCAGTGGGGCACGCAGGACATCATGGGTCGCTACCAGAAGGGGCTGAAGCTGTGGCCGCCGCGCAAGCCCGTCCGGATCATCATCGGTGACCCGATCGACCTGTCCGATCTGAAGGGGCGCGCCGGCGACGCCACAGCGCTCAACGAGGCCACCGCACGTCTGATGGACGCGATCACCGCCCTGCTCGAGCAGATCCGCAACGAGAAGGCTCCCGCCGAACGGTGGAACCCGGCCGATCACGGCCAGAAGGAGACCGGACGCCTTGACTCCTAGACGAATCCCCGCCACGGGCCCCAGAGTGGTCGTCGTCGGCGCCGGAAGCTGGGGCACGACCTTCGGAAAGATCCTCGCCGACGGCGGCGCCCGGGTGACGATGTGGGCGCGCCGGCCCGAGCTCGCGCAGGAGATCGCGGAGGCGAAGCGCAACTCGCGATACCTGCCGGGGATCAACCTGCCCCGCTCGATCGATGCGACGCACGACCTCGCGGCCGCGCTCGACGGCGCCGAGCAGATCTACCTCTCGGTGCCCAGCCAGACCCTGCGCGAGAATCTCAAGACGCTGCGCCCCCTGATCGCGGAGGGACCCGCGCCCATCGTCAGCCTGATGAAGGGCGTAGAGCGCGGCACCGGGCAGCGCATGAGCCAGGTCATCGAGCACGAGCTCGACTGCGATCCGGCGCGGATCGCAGTGGCGTCCGGACCCAACCTGGCGCTCGAGATCGCCCGCGAGCAGCCCACGGCGGCGGTGATCTCCTCGCGCAGTCAGGACACTGCCGACACGGTGGCCAGGGCAGCGCGCAACTCCTACTTCCGCACGTTCGTGAACACGGACGTGATCGGGACCGAGTTCGGCGGCGTGCTGAAGAACCTCATCGCCGTGGCGATCGGGATCGTGGACGGCGTCGGATACGGCGAGAACACGAAGGCGTCGATCATCACCCGCGGTCTCGTGGAGATGACGGACTTCGCGGTCGCCTACGGCGCTCAGCCCGGGACCCTGCAGGGACTCGCCGGCCTCGGAGACCTGATCGCCACGTGCCAGTCGCCGCTGAGCCGTAACAACACGGCTGGACGGCTGCTCGGACAGGGATACGGATTCCAGGACGTGGTCGCGCAGATGCAGCAGACCGCCGAGGGGCTCGCCTCGGTGGCGCCCATCCTGCAGCTCGCGCACGAGGCCGACGTGGACATGCCCATCGTGCAGCAGGTGAAGATGGTGCTCGACGGCACCATGAACCCTCGCGACATCGCGCCGCACCTGACGACAGACGACGACACCCCGCAGGGGGAGAGGACCAATCATGGCAAAGCAGACGGTGGTGGTGCTCTTCGGCGGGCGTTCCAGCGAGCACTCGATCAGCTCCGCGACGGCGGGCGGGGTGCTGCACGCGATCGATCGTGACCGGTACGAGGTGATCCCGGTCGGGATCACCCGCGAGGGCGCGTTCGTCCTCGAAGCGGACGACCCGGAGAAGTTCGCCCTGGACGCGGCGCATCTGCCCGAGGTGGCGGACAACGGCACGCGGATCCTCTGGCCAGAGCCCGGAGGGGACCGCACGCTGCGCGTCGTGGCGCCGGACGGCTCGATCACGGGCCATGGCGAGATCGACGTGGTGCTGCCGATCCTGCACGGCCCGCACGGCGAGGACGGCACGATCCAGGGGTTCTTCGACACGCTGGAGGTGCCCTACGCCGGAGGCGGCGTGCTGGATTCCGCGCTGTGCATGGACAAGCACTTCATGAAGATCGCGTTGCAGGCGGCGGGCATCCAGGTCGCCCCCTGGATGACGATCCGTCGCCGCGACTGGGCGGCGGACACCGAGCTCGTGCGCGCCACCGCCACGGCCTTCGGCCTGCCGCTGTTCGTCAAGCCGGCCAGGGCCGGCTCCAGCGTCGGGGTCTCGAAGGTGTCCGATCCCTCCGAGCTCGATGCCGCGCTGGAGGTGGCCTTCGCCGAGGACGACAAGGTCCTCATCGAGTCGGGTGTCTCCGGCCGCGAGATCGAGGTGGCGATCCTCGACCGGGCCGACGGTCCCCGTGCCTCGGTGCCGGGGGAGATCGTCCTCACCTCGCGAGGCTTCTACGACTTCGAGGGCAAGTACCTGGGCGGCGACGGCGTGGACGTCATCTGCCCGGCGACCCTGACGGATGCTGAGACCGCCGCGATCCAGGAGGTCGGCGTCCGCGCCTTCGAGGCGGTCGACGGCCGCGGCCTCGCCCGCGTCGACATGTTCCTGACGCCGGCGGGGGAGCTCGTGGTGAACGAGCTGAACACCATGCCCGGCTTCACGCCGATCTCGATGTTCCCGAAGTGCTGGATCGCGTCCGGGCTGACCTACACCGAGCTCATCACCGAACTCATCGAAGCCGGGCTGCGCGACTGAGGGGCGTCAGCTCTCGGCATCCGGGTCGTAGTCCTCGGGCAGTTCGTCCGGGGCGGTGCACTTGCCGTCCGCGGGGATGGAGGTGACCGCACCCACGATGCCGCGGTTGCTGATCACGTCGTTGGAGCTCACGACGCCGGTGTCGATGTACATCTGCACGGCGGGCTCGCGGCCGTAGGTCGTGAGCCGCACCATCGGCGTCTCGGAGGCGTCGACCAGCCAGTCCACGCCCTCGAGCGTCACGCACTGCAACTCGCTGGTCGGCGCAGGCTTCTCCAGGCCGCAGGTCAGCAGGATGGCGGAGGAAGGTGCGCCCCAGGCCGCGGTCGCCTGGGCATCCGTCCAGCGCCGGTCCTGGCCCGCCAGCGTGTTCGTGTTCTGCAGGCTGACGATCACCTCGGCGCAGAGCGGGTCGTTGGCGGCGGGCGCGGGCTCGAGATGCACGGTGCTCGCGCACCCGCCGAGCAGGGCCGTTCCGAGCAGCAGAACGGCGGCGGCGGCGAGACGGGAACGCATGCTTCCAGGCTACCTTTGACTGCATGCCCTCCCGTTCAGCCGACGATGATCCGCGCCTGTCCGAGCTCTCCGAGGGGCGGATCCTGCAGGCGATCCTGACCAGGACGCCGCCCGCGATCCATACCCTGCTCGGGCCCGGCGACGACGCAGCCGTCATCGCCGCGCCGAGCGGCTCCGTCGTCGCCACCGCCGACACGCTCGTGCACGGGCCGGACTTCCGCCTCGCCTGGTCCAGCGGCCATGACCTCGGATGGAAGGCCGCCGCCGTGAACCTCGCCGACATCGCGGCGATGGGGGCGCGGCCCACGGCGCTGCTCGTCGCGCTGGCTGTTCCCCGCGACATGCGCCTGTCCTTCGTCGAGCGGCTCGCCGACGGCTTCCGAGACGCCTGCGACGCGCTCGCTCCCGGGTGCGCGGTCGTGGGAGGGGACCTGACCACGTCGGACGTGCTGACGATCGCCGTCACGGCGCTCGGCGATCTGGAAGGACGCGCACCGGTCACCCGCTCCGGTGCCAGGCCCGGCGATGTCGTCGCCATCGCCGGCGAGGTCGGCCACGCCGCACGCGGTCTCGCCGTACTGTTCGGACGCTTCCGCGACGGGGATCGTCCCGTCCCCGTGGACCCCGCGCTGCTCGCGGAGGGAGAAGCGGATGCCGTGGCTGCGCAATTGCGCCCGCGCCCGCCGGTCGGACTCGGCGCCGCCGCCGCGACAGCCGGTGCGACCGCCCTGATGGATGTCTCGGACGGGCTGGCGCTGGACGCCGGTCGGCTGGCGGACGCTTCGGAGGTGACGCTGGAACTCCACGGCGACCGACTGGGGGCGGACCCTCGGCGCGCTCTGGCCGGAGGCGAGGACCACGCGCTGCTGGCGACGTTCCCCCCGGACCGGCTGGCTCCGGGATTCCGAGAGATCGGGATCGTGCGCGAGCGCGGTTCCGCCGCCGTCCTGTGCGACGGCGCTCCGGTCGACGTCTCAGGCTGGGATCCCTACCGCGACTGGGACGCGACCGCGGGCTGAGCCCACCACAGCGCCGTGTCGCCGTAGACCTTGGCGCGCACCTGCTCGAGCCCGGCGGCGGCGAGATCCGGCGGCGTGGAGCGCTTCGCGCGTTCGATGACGACCAGGGCGTCGTCGGCCAGCAGAGGAGCGAGCGCAAGGAGGTCAGCGGTCATCGCCGCGTCGTCGAGGTCGTAGGGCGGGTCGGAGAACACCAGGTCGAAGGGTCCGGAAGCACGCAGCAGAAACGCGTGCACGCCGAGATGGTGCACCCGGGCGGGCCTGCCCGTAGCGCGCGAGACCGCGTCCGCGTTGCGCCGGACGATGCCTGCCGCGGCCTTGGACAGTTCGACGAGGTCGGCGGAGGCAGCCCCCCGGCTGAGAGCCTCGAGTCCGAGCGCACCCGAACCCGCGTAGAGGTCCAGCGTCCGCGCGCCGGTCACGGCATCAGCCGACTCCAGCGCACCGAAGAGCGACTCGCGCACGCGGTCGCTCGTGGGACGCGTGCCCGCCGAGGGAACCGCGAGGCGCAGTCCTCCGGCGTCTCCCGCGATGATCCTGGTCACCCGTTCACCCTAAGGCACCGGGGTGACGGCGGCCTCGACGCTGCCGGCGACGTCCCCGGTCCCTTCTAGACTCGAAGCCATGTCCTTGAGTCTCGACGCGCCGCTGACCGTCGCGCTCGGCGACAAGGCGGCGAAGCCGCTCGAGCGCGCCTTCGGCATGACGACGGTGTCCGACCTCGTGACGCACTACCCGCGCCGCTACGCCGACCCGGGTGAGCTCACGCCCATCCTCCAGCTCCCGGTGGGGGAGATGGTCACCATCGTCGCCGAGATCCTCTCCACCAGCGTGCGCGTCATGCGCAACCGACCCGGAGCCATGGTCGAGGTCCGGATCGGTGACGGCGTGGGCACGCTGTCGCTGACGTTCTTCGCGAAGAACAAGGGGCAGGCCGACTGGCGTGCGCAGCAGATGACGGCCGGCCGCCGGGGGATCTTCTCGGGCAAGGTCGGCGAGTATCACGGCCAGCAGCAGCTGGCGCATCCGCAGGTCGAGCTCTTCGACGACGAGGAGGAGGCCCGCAAGCGCGCCGACGCCCGCTCCGCCCGCCCGATCCCGATCTACCCGGCGACGGCCGCGGTGGCGAGCATGACGGTGCAGCGGCACATCGAGCGGGTGCTGCCCGAGCTCGGAGCCATCCCGGACCCGCTGCCCGAGGAGGTCCGCCGGAGTGAGGGGCTGCTGGACGCCAGGACGGCGCTCATCCAGATCCACCGGCCCGAGACGCGCAACGACATCGACCCCGCCGTGCGGACTCTGCGGATGCACGAGGCGATCGTCCTGCAGGCGGCGCTGCTGCAGCAGCGCGCGTTCGTGCGGATGCTGAGCGCGACCCGCCGGCCCGCGGAGCCCGGTGGGCTGCTCGAGAGGTTCGATGCGGCGCTGCCCTATGAGCTCACTGCGGATCAGAAGACCGTGGGCGCCGAGGTCGCGGAGGATCTGGTCGGGAACTGGCCGATGAACAGGCTGGTGCAGGGCGAGGTCGGTTCGGGGAAGACGCTCGTCGCGCTGCGCGCCATGCTCCAAGTGGCCGAATCCGGCGGGCAGTCCGCCCTGATCGCCCCGACCGAGGTACTCGCAGGACAGCATCTGCGCTCGATCACGAAGATGCTCGGTCCCGAGCTCGCACCGCAGCTGATGCCGACGCTGCTCACGGGGCAGATGTCCGCTCCGGAACGGCGCAGGGCCGCGCTGCGCGTGGCGTCCGGTCAGGCTCTGATCGTGGTGGGCACGCACGCGCTGCTGGGGGAGAAGACGACCTTCGCCGATCTCGGTCTCGTCGTCGTCGACGAGCAGCACCGCTTCGGCGTCGAGCAGCGCGAGGCCCTGCGCGCCAAGGGATCGAGTCCGCACGCGCTGGTGCTCACGGCGACGCCGATTCCGCGGACGGTCGCGATGACGGTCTTCGGCGATCTCGACACGTCCGTCATCCGCACCATGCCGTCCGGTCGCGCCGGAATCGAGAGCTTCGTCGCCCCGCTCGCCGAGCATCCGGGCTGGTTCGCCCGCGTCTTCGAGCGCGCGGCGGAAGAGGTCGATCAGGGGCGCCAGGTCTTCGTCGTGTGCGCCGCGATCGACACCGCCGCGAAGACCGGCGAGATCGGGGATCAGCCGCCGCCGGAAGGAGCGTCGGGTCCGCGCTGGGGTGTCGTCCAGCTGGACGAGGCGCTCGCAACGCACCCGAGGATCGCGAAGCTGCGCCGCGCGGTGCTCCACGGCCGGATGCCCGCGGAGGAGAAGGATGCCGTGATGCAGGCGTTCGCGCGCGGGGAGATCGACGTGCTCATCGCGACGACGGTGATCGAAGTGGGAGTCGACGTGCCGAACGCTTCCACCATGATCATCCTCGACGCGGATCGCTTCGGGGTCTCCCAGCTGCATCAGCTGCGCGGGCGCGTCGGCCGCGGAGGCGTTCCCGGCCTGTGCCTGCTGGTGACCGAGGCGGAGGAGGGCACGCTCGCCCGGGATCGGGTGGAAGCGGTCGCTGCGACGCTGGACGGGTTCGCCCTCGCCGAGGTCGACCTTGAGCTGCGCGGCGAGGGGGACGTGCTGGGGGCGACCCAGTCCGGCGTACGCTCCTCGCTCAAGCTGCTGCGGGTGGTGAAGGACACCGCGCTCATCGCCAGGGCGAGGCGGCTCGCCGAGGACATCCTCGAGGAGGATCCGCTGCTGGACCGGCATCCCGGTCTGCACGACGCGATCGCACGGCGCGTGACGGCCGAGGACCGCGCGGCGCTCGCGAAGAACTGAGGGATTCCTGCCCTAGGCTGGGACGCATGCGCCGTACTGAGCGATCGAAGGAGTCGAAGTGAGCAGCCGGATCGCCGTGGTGCCGGGTTCCTTCGACCCGCCGACCCTGGGTCACCTCGATGTCATCCGTCGCGCGGCGAAGCTGTACGACGAGCTCCACGTCCTCGTGGTGCACAACCCGGGCAAGGAGGCGATGCTCCCCATCGCCCAGCGCATGAGCCTGCTGGAGCGATCGATCTCGGACGACGGGATGTCGGGGAACATCATCGTCGGCTCGTGGAGCATGGGCCTGCTGGTCGACTACGCGCGAGACGTGAACGCCGGGGTGCTCGTGAAGGGCATCCGCTCGCAGATCGACGTCGCGTACGAGTCGCCCATGGCGATCGTGAACCGCCACCTCGCGGACATCGAGACGGTGTTCCTGCTGCCCGACCCGTCGCACGCACTCGTCTCGAGTTCTCTGGTCCGGCAGGTCGCGGGTCTGGGCGGGGACGTGTCGCCCTTCGTTCCGCCGGCGGTGGCCGAGTTCCTGGACACCGGAGCGCGCGGCATCTGAGCCGGTAGAATCGAAGCGTGAAATCCCGACTCAACGGCCCCTTCGTGCTGCCCGTCCGCGACATCGTCCGGCATCCGGGCGAGATGCGCGAACACGCCTTCACGGTGACCCTCCCTGAGCAGTGGGGCGAGGGGATCGTCGCCCTGCAGGAGGGGTCCGACCTCGATCTGGACTTGCGTCTGGAGTCCGTCCACGAGGGGATTCTCGTGTCCGGAACGGCCGACGGAACCTATGAAGGCGTGTGCGGACGGTGCCTCACCGACATCGCTGCGCCTGTCGAAGTCGAGTTCCAGGAGCTTTTCGCGTATCCTGGAGAAGAAGAAACTGACTTCGAGGTTCAAGACGACCACGTGGATCTTGAAACTCTTGTCAGGGATGCGACCGTTTTGGCGCTTCCATTTCAGCCGGTGTGTCAGCCGGATTGCCCGGGTCTGGACCCGATCACGGGTGAGCGACTGACCGAGAGCACCGGGGCGGAGACAGCCGCTCCCATCGATCCTCGATGGAGTGCGCTCCAACAGATCGCAGACCAGAGGAGTGCGGAAGACAGCCGCGCGCCCGAGAACACAGAAGAGAGTTAGCCATGGCCGGTAACCCCCCGAAGCGCAAGGTTTCCCGTTCCAACACCCGCTCGCGTCGCGCGCAGTGGAAGGCGGCGCCCGTCGCGCTCGTCAAGACCGTCGAGAACGGCAAGGTCGTCTACAGCCGCCCGCACCAGGCGAAGGTTGTCACCGACTCGCAGGGCACCGAGCTCTTCCTCGAGTACAAGGGCCGCAAGGTCGCAGACGTCTGAATCACGGTCGCAGGATCGTGACGGAGGTCCCCGGGGGGACGGCGCCTCTCGCAGCCAAGCTCAGGGTCGATATCGACCCTGAGCTTCTGGCGTTGGCGCTGACCCACCGTTCGTACGCGTACGAGCACGGCGGGATCCCGCACAACGAGCGACTGGAGTTCCTGGGCGACTCGGTGCTCGGGCAGGCGGTGACCGTCATGCTGTTCACCACGCAGCCCGACCTCGACGAAGGCCAGCTCGCCAAGCGGCGGGCCAGCGTCGTCTCGACCGTCGCGCTGGCCGAGGTCGCGCGCGGCATCGGGCTGGGCGAACATCTTCTGCTCGGCCGCGGCGAGGAGCAGACCGGCGGACGCGACAAGGACTCGATCCTCGCGGACACGATGGAGGCCGTGATCGGCGCTACGTACCTGTCGGCCGGCCCCGAGCACGCCACCAAGCTGGTGCTGCGGCTCACCGAGCCACTGCTCGCCGACCCGGAGCGGTACGGCGCGGCGATGGATCCCAAGACGAGCCTGCAGGAGCTCGCCGCTCGGCTCGGATCTCCGCCGCCGCAGTACTCGGTGCAGTCGGACGGTCCCGATCACGATCGTCGATTCACCGCGACGGTGGTGGTCGGCGACGTCACCACCACCGGAGACGGGACCAGCAAGAAGACCGCCGAGATGGCCGCTGCGCTCACCGCGTGGCGGGTGCTCAGCGATCGTGCCTGAGCTCCCCGAGGTCGAGGTCGTCCGTGCCGGCCTCGCTCCTGCCGTCGTCGGGGCGACGGTCTCGTCGGTGTCGGTCCTCGACGAGCGCGCTCTGACGCGGCATCCCGCCGGGGCCGCGGACTTCGCAGCACAGCTGGAAGGCGCGGGCATCGTCGCGGCCGCGCGCCGCGGCAAGTTCCTCTGGATGCCGTTGGCCGGTGCGGAGCGCGCGTTGACGGCCCATCTCGGGATGAGCGGGCAGCTGCTTCTGCGCGCCCCGGATGCTCCGGCGGAGCGGCACGAGCGGATCCGACTCGGCATCGAGCATCCACGGCACGGCTCGCTCGCGGTCGTCTTCGCCGACCAGCGGACGTTCGGATCGCTCGCCGTCGACGACCTCGTCGCCGACGGCGAGGACCTCATCCCCACGCAAGTCCGGCACATCGCGCGTGATGCGATGGACCCGCACTTCGACGACGAGGCCTTCGTCCTGGCTGTCCGTCGACGCGCGAGCGCGATCAAGCGCATCCTGCTGGATCAGACGCTCATCAGCGGTGTGGGGAACATCTACGCCGACGAGTCGCTCTGGGCCGCGCGCATCCACCCCGAGGCCCAGGGGCGCATGTTGTCGGCGCGCGCGGTGCGGCGTCTGCTCGGCGAAGTGCGCCTCGTCCTCGACAAGGCCCTCGCCGAGGGCGGCACGAGCTTCGATGCGCAGTATGTGAACGTGAACGGTCAGGCCGGTTACTTCGCGCACTCTCTGAACGCTTACGGGCGCACCGGGCAGGCCTGTCCGAGGTGCGGCGGCCCGATCCGGCGCGACGCGTTCATGAACCGCTCCAGTCACTACTGCCCGCGGTGCCAGCGGAGACGCTGACTCTTCCCTGCTTACCAGCACCCGCAGGACGGGCAGGGCGCTTAGCGCGATCGAGTCGATTCAACTCATCGCGGCGAGCACCTGCACAGTCGGACCCGCCCGCGCAGACGGCGGACGCCGCAGAGCGCCCGCCGTCGCGGCCCGCGCTCAAGCCTCCGCGAAGGACCGCGCCAGCAGCGGACGCGTCACCCGGGTGCTCGCCCACACGACGCCGACCCCCGCAGCCACGACGAGCGCGATCGTCGCGAGGGAGATCGGGGCGATGATCATCGCGATTCCGATCAGAGGGAAGATCAGCAGCGCGGCGCACAGAGCGGCCCCGATGGTTGTGAGCAGCAGCGGTGCCATCACCGCTCGGCGACGGGCACTGTCCAGCGTCTGCAGCGGCATCCCGAGGTGATGCAGGCTCCGGTGCAGGTCCCGCTGATCCAGGATCTCGGCGGCCTGGTTCACGCCGACGGACGCGGCGACCATGAGGAACGAGCCGATGAGCGTGATGATGAGGCCGGTGCGGATGTCGGCGGCCAGCGCGATGTCTGCCGGTGCGGAAGATGCGCTCATCACGTCCATGACGGCGACGCCGCTGCCGGCGAAGACGGCCATGAAGCTCGCCATGGTCACGCCGCTCACCTGACGCCATGCGGCCTTCGGCGACTCCAGCACCATGCGTGCCGACAGCAGGCGCTCCGGACGCTCGGCGCGGCGCAACTGCCTCCTGGCCTGCACGGCCACGGCCCACGGACCGATGAGGTTCAGGATGGCGAGGCCGACGGCGAACAGTCCCGCGACGACGAGGATCGTGACGACGATCCCGCCGATGCCGGGGAAGACCTGCATCGCGACGAATGCGCCCGCGACGGCCGTGACGCCGAGCACGGCGCGAAGCCAGTGCGCCTTCGGCACGTCCGTGCGCATGCGCACGCCCAGCGGGGAGACCACGACGCGGCGCAGACCGATCACGGCGCTGATCGCGGCCAGCAGAAGCACTCCGAGGACGACGACGGCGATCAGCCATGCCGGAAGCAGTACACCGGCCCAGCCGAGGGGCTCGCCGCGGAACGGGATGAGTCCGATCGCCGGTGACAAGGCCAGGTAGCCGGCGACGCCGGCCAGCGCGCCGACTGCGGCGACCGCCACGGATTCGACGACGGTGGCGATGACGACGCCGCCCGGAGCGACGCCGAGCAGCCGCAGCGTGGAGAGGCGCTCGTCTCGCCGCCGCGCCGACAGCCGGGCGGCCGCTCCGCCGAGTCCCGCCAGCGGCACGACGAGGAGCACGAGCGCGATCGCGGCGAGTCCCTGGTACACGACTCCCTCGGGGTCGTTCCAGGTCCAGAAGGTCTGCGCTCCGCCGATCACGGTGAGCACGAGCGCCGTGACGATGCCGAACGCGACGATCGGCAGTGCGACGATCGATCCTGCGCCCGGTGCGGGCCGCAGCAGCAGCGCGAGCACGCGGGGGTTCACGCGGCCACCTCCGTCGGGAGGATCCGCCCGTCGCGGACGCGGACGATGCGCGAGCATCGCTCGGCGACCGAGGCGTCGTGCGTGACCAGCACGAGGGTGCGCCCCTGCCCGGTGGTCGACCACAGCAGCGCGTTCATCACCTCGGAGGAGGTCTGCGAGTCGAGCGCACCGGTCGGCTCGTCGGCGAAGACGACCTGTGCACCGGTGACCTGGGCACGCGCGATCGCGACCCGCTGCGCCTGCCCGCCCGAGAGCTCGCCGATCCGGCGCTGCTCCATTCCGGTGAGCCCGAGGGCGGCGAGCCACCCGGCCGCATGCTCCTCGGCGGCACGACGCGGCGTGCCGTTGATCATCAGCGCCAGGGCGACGTTCTCGATCGCCGTGAGCTCGGGGATCAGCAGACCCTGCTGGAACACGAAGCCGAAGGATTCGCGGCGCAGCCGCGAGCGCTCCGACTCGTTCATGCCGGTGACGTCGACGGCGGCGCCGGATGCCGGAGCGAACGTGACGCGCCCGGCATCCGGCGCCGTGATCCCGGCGAGCACGTGCAGCAGGGTCGTCTTGCCCGACCCGGACGCGCCCATGATCGCCACGGACTCGCCGCGTGTCACGGCGAGGTCGACCCCCGCCAGAGCGCGAGTGGTGCCGAAGGTCTTCTGAAGGGATTGCGCGGTGAGGACGGGGATGTTCATGCCTTCCAGCCTGATCGACCGTTGGGCGCGGGACATCCGTCCGCGGATGCAGTTGTCGCCGCATCCGTCATCCGTCAGGATGATCCCCGCTCAGCCGAGCTTCTTCTGCCAGGCGCCCGCGTACGAGACGGGAGCGAACCCGATCCGCTCGTTGATGTCGAGCATCGGCCGGTTCTCCTCCGCATTGAACGTGGACACGCGCGGCGAGTCGGGGGCGATCTCGCGCCACCGGAGCAGGTTCGCGCACTTCACGAGCATCCCGAGCCGGTGTCCGCGGTGCTCGCGCAGGACGAGCGTGCAGAACTGGTGCGTGACCTCGCTGCGGTCCGCGCCGATGACGAGTTCGTTGAACGCGGCAAGCCGTCCGGTCGGCACGTGCAGAACGGCGGCGACCGACATCGTCTGTCCGCCCTCGGTCAGCCGTGCCTCACGGCGTTCGACACGTGCCGCGTCCCAGGTCTCCTCATCGATCTCGAGAGCTCCGGCCGGGACATCCGTCGACATGCGCGACAGCGCCCACGCATAGCCCTCCGCCAGGTCCGGAGGGGTCGGGATCGTCCACTCGACGAGCCGGTAGTCTGGCCCGGCCGCGGCGATCGAATCGTCGAGTGCCCGGCGCACATCGTCCATGGGGCCTGCGAGGTCGAAGGCGCTGTTGCGCTCGACCTGCTCCAGGACGAAGCCGTCGTGCGCGAGCAGCCGGGCGAGGGGAGTGTCGGCGACGACGCCCCAGCCCGTGGCCGGAGAGATCGTGGCGCCGGCGGTGGCTCCGGGGTGCAGCGTCCAGGTCTGCATCACCGCGCGTCCGAGCGCACGCGTCTCCTCCTCGGCACGTGCGAGGAGGGCGTCCTCGATGCCGCGCCCCCAGTTCTCCGGGAGCACCATCAGGTCGAACTGCGTGCTCGTCGGTTCGGCCGTCGCGTGACTGACGATCACGCATCCGACGACGGCCCCCTCCTCGCGCACGACGAAGATCCGCTGCACCTCGTCGTCGGTGTCGCGCAATCCGGCCAGCATCTCCGCCGGCGTCTGCGCCAAGTCGTCGGTGCCGGCGTCATTGCGGCACACGGCGTTGTTCAGGGCGACGACGGCGAGGAAGTCCGCGGCGTCCTCGGCATCCGGGGTCTGCGGGAGGACGAGCTCCTCGAGCAGCAGGGTGTCGGTCATGTCAGGTCCTTCTTCCAGGCGCCTTCGTAGGCGAAGGCTTCGAAGCCGATCTCCTCGTTGATCGAGAGCATCGGCCGGTTCTCCTCGGCGTTGTAGGTGATCACCCGCGGCGAGTCGGGATGTGCGTCTCGCCAGGCCAGGAGCCCGGCGGTCTTGACGAGCATGCCCAGGCGATGGCCGCGGTGCTCGGCCAGCACGAGGGTGTCGTACTGATGGGTGACGGATGCCGGGTCCGCGCTCATGGTGAGCTCGTTGAACGCGCACAGCTCACCGGTCTCGATGTGCTGTGCCGCCGTGACCTGCAGCGACCAGCCCTTCTGCGCGGTGCGCTCGTCCTCCCGGGCGACGCGCGCGGCGTCCCAGGTCTCCTCGGGCATCCCGAGCTCGGCGTCCGGGGCGTCCGTGGACATGCGCGACTTCATCCACGCGTACCCGTCGACGTACTCGACGGGGGTCGGGAGCATCCACCGCACGACCCGGTACTCCGCGGCGTGTGCCGCGGCCTCGTCCTGCAGCGTCGTCAGGCGATCGACGGTACTGGCGGTCCAGGTCAGCGCGCTGGCGCGCTCGACCTGCTCGAGCCGGAATCCGTTGCGCGCGAGGAACCGCGCGGCCCGGTCCGCGGGCACCGAGCCGAACCCGGTCGGGGATGCGAGGGGCGCGGCATCCGATCCGTCCTCGTGATGCTCGGCCCAGTGCAGGATCTTCTCGGCTCCGGCCTCGCGTGCGACGGACTCGACATGCGCATAGGCCGCGCGACCGATGCCCTGTCCCCACGCGCGCCGCAGCACGGCGAGGCCGATCATCGCGGTGCGGCCGTCGTCGTCCATGAAGCGGTCCAGCGCGCAGCAGCCGACGATCTCGCCGTCCTGCTCGATGTACCACTGACGTCGATCGCGGTCGGGCGTGCCGTAGAGCAGCGGAAGCAGCGTGTCCGCATCGAGAGCGTCGTCGTCGCGCCCCGTCGTCTCCAGGATCGAGGCGTTGCGCACTTCGGCGTACTCCCGCAGAAGCGGGGTGGGGGCTGCACCCGCCCGTGCGGGAAGCACGAGCGGGTGCAGCGTGGCGGTGTCGGTGAGCGGAACGCTCATGTCGTCTCCTTCGGTCAGCGCAGCTGGCGCTGCAGGTCGAACGTCAGCAGTGTGAGGGCCTCGTGCTGGGTGAGGTTCGGCGCGCCGGGGAAGAACGACGGCACGTCGATGGACGCCGACGGAGTCCGACGACGCTGCGTCCTCAGAAGCAGCCAGAGACCGATCCGCAGGGACAGCCGGTCGGCCAGAGCGAGCTCCGTGCGGTCGACCGGGACGGGGATCTCGAGGATTTCGCGGTCCTCGGGACAGGGAGGGTGGGACGTGCTGCGATGCAGCTGTGCGATGGTCACGATGTACTCGTTTCAGTGGTGATGGTGATGGTGATGGATGCACGGCGACGAGGTCGCGACGGCGAGGCGTCCGCGGACTGCGGAGCCGGAGACGGCCGAGGAAGCGGATATGCGTGCGCGAAGGCAGCGGATCCGACGGCGGCGGAGAGGGACGGCCGTGACGCGGAAGGTCAGAGGGACGTGGCGCGCGGAATGCGGCGGAGAGGCGCCCACCGAGGGCGCGCGATCTCAGGCTGCGGTTCTACGACAGCGCGGTGCGGCCGCCGCCGAAGGATGCGGTTACCGAGTGCGCAGGACGCGCCGCCCCAAAGGCGTGCGTATCGAGGCCTGTGGCCTGTGCGGTGAGCTGAATCATCATCGGTAACCTCCTTTCGTGTGGCGATCCGGAGTGCAACGGTAGCGAACCGCGCGGGTCGCGTCAAGGATTCTCACAGGAAGTCGGCGTGTCGCGGCGTGTCGGATCGTTCGCTGTCCCGTGTGGGATGCCGGTCCTGGCGCGGGATTCCGGTAGCGTAGCGGCCGTGATTCTCCCCGGTCGAGTGGTGCCCGCATGCACCTGAAGAGCCTGACGCTGAAGGGCTTCAAGTCGTTCGCGCAGCCGACCTCGTTCGTCTTCGAGCCGGGTGTGACCTGCATCGTCGGCCCCAACGGATCCGGCAAGTCCAACGTCGTCGACGCGCTCGCCTGGGTGATGGGGGAGCAGGGGGCGAAGACGCTGCGTGGCGGGAAGATGGAGGACGTCATCTTCGCCGGCACTTCCACCCGCGGACCGCTGGGCCGTGCCGAGGTGCAGTTGACGATCGACAACAGCGACGGCGCGCTTCCGATCGAGTACGCCGAGGTCACCATCAGCCGCACGCTGTTCCGCAACGGATCGAGCGAGTACGCGATCAACGGGGCGAGCTGCCGGCTGCTGGACGTGCAGGAGCTTCTGAGCGATTCCGGACTCGGACGCGAGATGCACGTGATCGTCGGTCAGGGCCGGCTCGACACCGTGCTGCAGGCGTCTCCGGAGGATCGTCGCGGGTTCATCGAGGAGGCCGCCGGCATCCTCAAGCATCGCCGCCGCAAGGAGAAGACGCTCCGCAAGCTCGATGCGATGGAGACCAACCTCACGCGTCTCAGCGATCTCGCCGGGGAGATCCGTCGCCAGTTGAAGCCGCTCGGACGGCAGGCCGAGATCGCGCGCGAGGCGCAGACGATCGCCGCAGTCGTTCGGGACGCCAAGGCACGGATCTTCGCCGACGACGTGGTGGCGCTGCGGACAGCTCTGGCCGATCACACGCGCACGGAGCAGGAGCGCCACACCGAACGACTGGTGCTCACCGATCAGGCGGATCATGTCCGCGCCGAGATCGCGCGGCTGGAGGCCGATCAGAACTCCGCGGCCGTCGACGCGGCCCGGAGCGTCGCGTTCGGGCTCGAGCAGGTGCAGGAGCGCATGCGCGGCCTGTACACGCTGGCGAACCAGCGGCTCGCGCTGCTCGGTTCCGAGGAGGACGACGCCGCCGTGACGACCGTGACGGTCACGCAGGCGACGATCGATGAGGCCAAGGAGGAGGTCACGACGATCTCCGAGGGGCTCGGAGACGCGCAGGACGCCGCGGCCGCCGCCAGCCGCGAGGTGATCCAGGCGCGTGCGGAACTGGACACGCTCGACGTGGACATCGCCGAGCAGAGCGCACTCGTCTCCGAGTACGACATGCGGCTGACGACGCTGCGGGGGAACGCGGAGGCCGCGGCATCCGCCCTCGCCGCCGTCCGTGGCGCCGTGCTGCGACAGGAGAACGCTCTCGAGGCGGCGCACACCCGCAGACGCGAGGCGGCCGGGGCTCTCGAGGCGATCGAGGATGCCGAGGCCCCGGAAGGCACGGCGGCCGAGCACACCGCGGCCTACGAGGCCGCGCAGGCCGCGGCCACGGCGGCCGAGACCGAACGCGACGGACTGCGTGAGCGTCTGCACGCCGCCGAACGCGAGGTGGACGCGCTGACGGCGAAGACAGCGGCGCTGAGTAGCGCTCTGTCGTTGTCCGGCGGATCCGCCGAGATCGTGAAGGCGGGCGGACCGGGTGTCCGTGGGCTGGTCGGCGATGCCGTCCAGGTGCGTGCCGGGTTCGAGGCCGCGGTCGCGGCCGTGCTCGGTCCCCTCGCCGAGGGAGTGCTCGTCGACAGCGTCGATGATGCGATCGCGCTGATCGACGGGGCGGACCGCGGCGTCGTCGACTTCGTGATCGCCGATGCGCCCGGTCCGGCCGCATCCGAGCTCCGGATCGGCGGGGTGACGGCGGCGACCGAGGTCGTGACGGCCCCTGACGGCGTGCTCGGCGTGCTCTCCCACGTGCTGATCGCCGAGGATCTGTCCGCGGCGCGTAAGGCGCGTGCGGCGCTGGACTCGCTGGCGGATACGACGACCACGATCGTCACGACCGGTGGCGACGTCTTGACGGCGCACACCCTGCGATCCGGTTCGGGCTCCGAACGATCGCGCCTCGAGCTCGCCGCTGAGCGCGATGCGGCCGCGGAGCGCCTGGACGAGATCCGCGTGATCGTCGATTCGCTGCGCGACGCACGGGAGGAGGCGTCCGAGCGCGTCGAGAGCGCGAGGCGCCACGCGAAGGAGAGCCTGCGGCTGCTGCGTGAGCACGACGCGGCGCTGGCGACCTATGCCGAGCAGGTCAACCGCGTCACGGTCCAGCACGAGTCCGCCGTGGCGGAGTGCGAGCGCCTCGAAGCGGGGCTCGCCCAGGCGCAGGCGGCCGTCGCGGATGCCGAGGAGGCCGCGGCTTCGGCGAAGGCCGAGGTCGAGGCGGCGGAATCGGCACCGCGCCCCGTTCTGGACGCCTCCGCGCGCGACGGCCTGCTGGAAGCGCTGGAGGCGGCCCGCGAGGGAGAGGTGCGCGCCCGGCTCGAGATCGAGACGCTGCGCGAACGGGTGCGATCCGCACAGGCACGGGTCGCCGCGCTGGAGCGCCAGCGCGAGCAGGAGAGGGATGCCGCGGCCGAGGCCGCTCGACGTGCCGTGATCCGGCGGGCGCAGCGGGAGGCGGCGAGCGGCGTCGCCGAGGAGCTGCCGCGGATCCTGGATTCGCTCGATCGGTCCGTGACCGAAGCACGGGTGGCCCTTGCCGAGGCGGAAGCCGCACGGTCGGCGCAGAACGAGGAGCTCACGGGCCTCCGCGCCCAGGAGCGCAGCCTGCGCGATCGCCTGGCCGGACTCACTGAGAGCGTGCACGGGCTCGAGTTGCAGATCCACGAGAAGAAGCTGCACCTGACGAGCCTGCTCGAGCGAGTGGCCAGCGAGCTCGCGCTGGACGAAGATATTCTCGTCGCGGAATATGGGCCGGACCAGCTCGTCCCACGCGACCCGACGGAGCAGCAGCCGGCCGAGGCTGGGACTCTCGTCGAGGACGCCGAAGACGCTGCGGCCGACGGCGGCGGCGTCCCGTACGACCGTCGTGTGCAGGAGCGTCGACTGCGCGAGGCCGAGCGCAAGCTGACCCAGCTCGGCCGGGTCAACCCGCTCGCTCTCGAGGAGTTCGCCGCCCTGGAGCAGCGCCACGCCTTCCTCACCGAGCAGCTGGCGGATCTCACCCAGACGCGACAGGATCTCCTCACGATCATCGCCGACCTCGATGAGCGCATGCAGACGATCTTCGCGAGTGCCTTCGAGGACACCAAGCAGGCGTTCGGCGAGGTGTTCCCGCTGCTGTTCCCGGGCGGATCGGGGAGCATCTCGCTGACGAACCCCGACGACATGCTCACCACCGGGATCGAGGTCGCGGTGCGTCCGGTGGGCAAGAAGATCGAACGCCTGTCCCTCCTGTCGGGTGGGGAGCGCTCGCTGGCTGCGGTCGCATTGCTCGTCGCGATCTTCAAGGCCCGCCCCAGCCCGTTCTACATCCTCGACGAGGTCGAGGCGGCGCTCGACGACGCGAACCTCGGGCGCCTGCTGACGGTGTTCGAGCAGCTGCGGGAGAGCTCCCAACTGCTCGTCATCACCCATCAGAAGCGCACCATGGAGATCGCGGACGCCCTCTACGGCGTGTCGATGCGCCAGGACGGCGTCTCCGCCGTCGTCGGACAGCGGGTCGGCGATCGCGCCGCCGCGGCCAGCTGATTTCGCTCACGCGTGCCGAACCTTGGCGATAGCGTGCGCGGCCGGGGCGTCGATGGCGCCGTCCGTCCGACACGCCGTACGGGTAGGGAAACGGCCGGAACTCGGACACCCGACGTCCCGTACCCGTCCCAGTAGGCTGGACGCATGGCGGAGAAGTCCTGGTCCCTCGGCCGCGCGCTGCGCGGCATGTTCGTCAAGCCCACCATCGACGAGACGACGTGGGAGGACCTCGAGACGGCGCTGATCACCGCCGATTTCGGCCCCGACATCACCGAGCGCATCGTCGACGAGCTGCGCGAGAAGGTCGACCGCTTCCGCACCACGGACCCCAAAGACCTGCAGCGGATGCTGCGGGAGACGCTCGAGGAGCACTTCGCGAAGTTCGACACGACGCTGAAGCTGTCCGAGCGCCCGGCAGTCGTCCTCGTCGTCGGTGTCAACGGCGTCGGGAAGACCACGACGATCGGCAAGTTCACGAAGTTCCTGCGCGGCTATCAGCGCTCGGTCGTGGTGGGTGCGGCTGACACGTTCCGGGCGGCCGCCGTCGACCAGCTCGCCACCTGGGCCCAGCGCGCGGGGGCCGCGATCGTGCGTCCGCAGCAGGAGGGGCAGGACCCGGCATCTGTCGCCTTCCAGACCGTCGAGTACGCCAAGAGCCAGAGCATCGAGATCGCGATCATCGACACCGCCGGGCGTCTGCACACCAAGGGCGGGCTGATGGACGAGCTGTCCAAGATCCGCCGCGTCGTCGAGAAGCAGGCGCCGATCAGCGAGGTGCTGCTGGTGCTGGATGCCACGACCGGACAGAACGGCGTCATGCAGGCGGAGTCCTTCCTCCAGCACGCCGGCGTGACCGGACTCGTCATCACCAAGCTGGACGGTTCCGCCAAGGGCGGCTTCGTCCTCGCGGTCCAGGAGCGCACCGGCATCCCGGTCAAACTGCTCGGCCAGGGCGAGGGGATCGACGACCTGACCGGCTTCACGCCGCATGCTTTCGTGCAGGCTCTGGTCGGGCAGTGATCAGCACTACCGCGAGCGGGCGGGGACTGGTTTCATAGCGGTATGGCGATCGAACACGACTACTTCGGACTCCTGTCCTCGGGGCCGGACGGATCGATCTTCTGGTCGGAGACCGTGGAGTTCGGCGACCAGTCCGTCACGGTCGATCTGACCGCCCCGGACCAGGACGATGTGTCGCCCGACGCGCTGGACATCGCGGCAGCCCTCATCTCCGGCCTCGAAGACGTCGATGCCACGGCGCGTCGAGGGATGCTGGCCGAGGTCGACGACCGCACGAGTGAGGTGACCGAGTACATACTGCAGCAGCAGGAGGTCTACGGCGAGGACCTCGTGGACGTCCTGGTCGACGTCTCCGGCGACGCCGCGGTCGACATCATCCGATCGCTGCGCCTGATGAGCATGACGATCCTCGCGGACGAGCACGGGGGGACCGAGCCGTTTGCCGTGCTCGAGTACGCCCTGGATGCCGACGACACCGACGACGTGCTGCTGGTGAACCTCTCGTCGGACGGCTCGGTGCAGTCGGTGATGAGCGCCGACTGAACCGCGCCGCAGCGAGGTCCGGAGGAAAGTCCGAGATCCGGAGGAATGCTGACGAACCATCCGAATCTGGGCGGTTCCTCCGGATCTCGCGTGACGCTCAGACGGCCTGAGCGAACCCCAGGTCCGCGCCCTCGGCGATGTGCGCGAGATGCGGGGGGATCTCCCGGCCCTTCGAGATCATCGACTGCGCCCAGAGGCGGCCGGCGCGGTAGGACGAACGCACCAGGGGGCCCGCGAGCACGCCCAGGAACCCGATGCGCTCGGCCTCCTCCTTGAACTCCACGAACTCGGCCGGCTTCACCCAGCGGGAGACCGGGTGGTGGCGCGGGGTGGGACGCAGGTACTGCGTGATCGTGATGATGTCGCATCCCGCGTCGTGCAGGTCCTGCAGCGCCTGGATGACCTCCTCCGGCTCCTCGCCCATGCCGAGGATGAGGTTCGACTTCGTGATGAGCCCGGCATCCCGGCCCTGCGAGAGGACGCTCAGTGATCGCTCGTAGGTGAACGCGGGACGGATCCGCTTGAAGATGCGCGGAACGGTCTCGACGTTGTGAGCGAAGACCTCGGGGCGCGCCTCGAAGATCTGCCCCAGGAAGGCGGGGTCGGCATTGTGCTCGTTCGCGAGCAGCTCGACGCCGGTGTTCGGGTTCAGCTCGTGGATCTTCCGGACGGTCTCGGCATTCAGCCAGGCGCCGGTGTCCGGAAGGTCGTCGCGGGCCACCGACGTGACCGTGGCGTAGCGCAGGCCCATCTGCCGCACGCTCTCGGCCACGCGGCGGGGCTCGTCGGTGTCGTAGTCCGCGGGCTTCCCGGTGTCGATCTGACAGAAGTCGCATCGCCGCGTGCACTGCGAACCTCCGATGAGGAAGGTCGCCTCCTTGTCCTCCCAGCACTCGAAGATGTTCGGGCACCCCGCCTCCTGACACACCGTGTGCAGGCCTTCGTCCTTCACGAGCGAGTGCAGCGCCTGGTACTCGGGACCGAGCTTCGCCTTCGTCTTGATCCACTCCGGCTTGCGTTCGATCGGCGTCTCCGCATTGCGGACCTCCAGGCGCAGCAGTCTGCGTCCCTCGGGGGCGGCGCTCATGCGGGCACCCCCGCGTACTCGGCGGCGAAGACCGCGGACACGTGCTCGACGATGTCGGCGGGGGAGACGTCCGCCCCCACCACCTCGCTCACCGTGGTGACTCCGGCATCCGTGATGCCGCAGGGGATGATGCCCCTGAACCCCGCCAGGGTGTTGTCGCAGTTGATGGCGAAGCCGTGCATGGTCACGCCCTGCTGCACGCGGACGCCGATGGCGGCGACCTTGTCCTCGCCGAGCGGACGCCGCACCCACACGCCGCTGCGTCCCTCGACCTGATAACCGTCGACGCCGAGCGGCCGCAGCACCTCGATGAGCACGCGTTCGAGCCGACGGACGTGCGCCACGACATCCATCGGCTCGCGCAGCCGCACGATCGGATAGCCGACGAGCTGACCCGGACCGTGCCAGGTGATCTTTCCGCCCCGGTCGACGTCGACGACGGGCGTACCGTCCGTCGGTCGCTCGTGCGCCTCGGTGCGCTTTCCCGCGGTGTAGACCGCTTCGTGCTCGAGCAGGAGCAGGGTGTCGGGGCGCGAACCGGCGACCACATCGGCATGGGTGCGCCGCTGCAGGTCCCAGCCGTCCAGATAGGGGATGAACTCGGGGTCGAGTCCGGCGATCCGGATGTCGAGCATGGTTGTCCTCCACGGTTGTTGGATGCGGTCCAACAATACGCCTCTTCCGGAGGATGGGGAGGCGGTACGGTGAAGGGATGACCACGGACAGTCGCGCAGGACGCCCCCGTGCCTCGTCTCGCGAGACGCTGGCGGAGGCCGCCTGCGAGCTGTTCCTCGAGCAGGGATACGAGTCCACCTCGGTTGCGGACATCACTCGCCGGGCCGGGGTCAGCCGCTCGAGCTTCTTCAACTACTTCTCCTCCAAGAGTGATGTGCTGTGGTCCGGACTCGACGAGCGCATCGACCGGGCCATCGCCTCGCTGCGGTCGCTGGGGCCGGATGCAACAGGCGACGCCGTCCGCGGCATCCTGCTCCTGGTGGTGCGGGACTTCGCACCGGACCCGCTGGCCCTCGCGCTGCGCAACGCCGCGGCGATGGGCCTGGAGGACGAACTCGTCCGCGACACGGGTCTGCGGCATGCGCGCCTTTCGGCGGCCATCGCGGAGGCCGCCGTCGAAGGTGGCATCGACGTGATCCGCGCGGACATCCTCGGAGCCGCGCACGCGGCGGCCGTGCTGTCCTCGCTGCGGGTGTGGGCCGAACAGGGCGCCGGCCGGGGGAGCGTGGAAACCGTGCTGCTCGAAGCGCTCGGGACGATCCACGACCTCCCCGGGGGGATCTGAGGCGAATGGACCGGCCCGGCCTCTCCGTCGCCGAGCACCGCCGTCCCCTCGCGTAGAATCGGGAGCACCATGGCTACCTTTGGCACGCTCTCCGATCGGCTCACCGAGACCTTCCGCAACCTCCGCACGAAGGGGAAGCTCACCGCGAGCGACGTCGACGGCACCGTCCGCGAGATCCGTCGCGCGCTGCTGGATGCCGATGTCGCGCTCGGAGTCGTGAAGGACTTCACGGCCAAGGTCCGCGAACGCGCCCTCGGCGACGAGGTGAACAAGGCGCTCAACCCGGCGCAGCAGGTCGTGCAGATCGTCAACGAGGAGCTCATCGGCATCCTCGGCGGCGAGCAGCGTCGCCTGGAGTTCGCGAAGACTCCGCCGACCGTGATCATGCTCGCGGGCCTGCAGGGCTCCGGTAAGACCACGTTCGCCGGCAAGCTCGCCAAGCAGCTCGAGAAGGACGGGCACACCCCGCTTCTGGTCGCCGCGGACCTCCAGCGTCCCAACGCCGTGAACCAGCTGCAGGTCGTCGCTCAGCAGGCCGGCGCCACGATCTACGCCCCGGAGCCCGGCAACGGCGTCGGCGACCCCGTCAAGGTGTCGCGCGACGGCGTCGAGCACGCCCGCCGTCAGCAGCACGACGTCGTCATCATCGACACCGCGGGTCGTCTCGGTGTCGACGCCGAGCTGATGAAGCAGGCCGCCGACATCCGCCGCGCCGTCGATCCGGACGAGGTCCTGTTCGTCATCGACGCCATGATCGGTCAGGATGCCGTGAACACCGCCAAGGCGTTCCAGGAGGGAGTCGACTTCACCGGTGTCGTCCTGTCGAAGCTCGACGGCGACGCGCGAGGGGGAGCGGCGCTGTCCGTGGCGTCGGTCACGGGTCGGCCGATCATCTTCGCGTCGACGGGTGAGAACCTCGACGATCTCGAGCCCTTCCATCCCGACCGCATGGCGAGCCGCATCCTCGACCTCGGTGACATCCTCACCCTCATCGAGCAGGCGCAGCAGGCCTTCGACGAGGAAGAGGCGCGCAAGGTCGCCGACAAGCTCGCGAACGAGGCCTTCACGCTGGAGGACTTCCTCGACCAGCTTCAGCAGATGAAGAAGATGGGTTCGATGAAGAAGATGCTCGGGATGCTCCCGGGCATGGGCCAGATGAAGCAGCAGCTTGACGACTTCGATGAGCGCGAGATCGATCGCACGGAGGCGATCATCCGCTCGATGACCCCGGGGGAGCGGCGCAACCCGAAGATCCTCAACGGTTCGCGTCGGCTGCGCATCGCGCGCGGCTCCGGCATGACCGTGACCGACGTCAACCAGCTCGTGCAGCGCTTCGACCAGGCGGCGAAGATGATGAAGACCGTCGCGCGCGGCGGCACGCCGCAGATCCCGGGGATGGGGCCGGTGCCCGGTATGGGACGCCCGGGCGCCTCGGCCAAGCGCGGGAAGAAGGGCAAGTCGAAGGGGCCGTCGCGGTCGGGGAACCCGGCGAAGCGCGCCGCGGAGAACGCCGGTGCTCCCGTCAGCGCTGCTCCGACGGGATCGGGCTTCGGTCTCGGCGGCGGTCAGGCCGCGCCCAGCGAGGCCGACCTCGCCGAGATCCAGAAGCTGTTCGGCAAGGGCTGAGACGCACGCGAAGGGGGCTTCGAACCGTACGGTTCGAAGCCCCCTTCGCGTTGCCCGGTCAGTAGGTCATCACGAGCGAATTCGACACCGACACGACCGCGACGACGACGGCGTTGAGGACGCCGGCGATGTACGGGTTCTTCGTCGCCCGGTAGATCTTTCGCGAGATCACCGCCGTGACGGCGAGGATGAGGATCACCGGGAACAGCCAGATGCTGTAGATCCCGCCGAAGCCGGGGATCAGCTCACCGGTCACGCCGAACGTGATGTACTGCGCCGCGACCAGGATGATCGGGCCCAGCGCGTTGAACAGCGCGAGCACGGCGGTGTTCAGCCACTCGCGTCCGGCGAGCGTGAAGCGGTTGAACACGTTGATCGAGATCGAGTTGGCCACGAAGTAGATCAGGAACAGCGGCAGCAGGAACAGCGCGTACCAGATCTTGTCCTGCGGGAACCACTTCACCGCGATCACCCAGAACCGGAAGTCGGTCTTGAAGAAGTAGTCCGCCACGAACACGAGCCCGAAGGCGGCGACTGCGACGACGAGCGCGAGACCGATGCTCTGCAGGAGCCGACCCCAGCCGGGCAGCAGCCCCGCCTCGCGGAGGTTCGTGCCGTTCTTCCGCCCGAACAGGTAGTAGGAGGCCAGCATGATGACGATCGCGGCGACGCCGTTGAGGGCCGCCCACACGGCGATGAAGAACACCGATCCGGTGGGAACCGGGTTCGGAACCGCGTTGTGGGTGATCGCGACGAGCCAGGTCTGCTGGCTCAGCCAGACGTACGAGAGCGCCGAGATGATCGCCGAGACGGCGAGCCCGCCCCAGAACCACAGGGACCCGGCACGACCGGCGGGACGGGCCGGTCCGATCTGCTCGGCGCGCAACCCGCGGAACGCCCGCGTCGTCAACAGTGCGCGCGTGAACGCGACGAGGAAGATGCCGAAGCCGATCAGCCCGAGCGCGGTGAAGGACTCCTTCCACTGCCACACCTGCGATGTCGGCGGGATCGGGTTCGGCGCCTCGAGGGTGAGATCGAAGAACGCGATCTGGTCGGCGACGGTGTACTTCGAGATCGTGCTCCACGGATGAGTCTGGGCCGGGGTGTGGAGGACGCGGACGACCTCTTCGCCGTCGATCGTCTCGGTGTACACCGTGTCGACCTCGCGCGCCTCGGCATCCTCGGGGTCCGCGCCGAAGTTGAGGAAGGACTGCGCGTTCGGGGTCGTGGCGAATTCGCGCGGCGTGGTCAGGGCGTTGCCCTGCGCGTCATAGCTGCGGAAGAAGAACTCGTCGTACTGGTCGGCGACCAGCCCGACGTCGCGCGTGCCGTAGAGGTTGGCGTAGGCACCGGACTCGTCGGTGTACATCGCCTCGTTGTCGACGAGGAACACCGAGGAGATCAGGGGCGTGTCCGCTTCGTTGTCGAGCGCGACCGAGAAGTTCGCGGCGCGCGCACCGTTGGAGTGTCCGCTGACGCCGATGCGCTCCGCGTCGACGTAGGGCAGATCCGCGATCAGCTTCACGCCGTCGTACATGCCGGTTCCGCCGACCTGCAGCTCGTCGGCGGGCAACGGGTCCGAGTTGCCGTGTCCGTACATGTCGATGGACAGCACCACGAATCCGCGGCGGGCCAGCTCGACGTAGTTGGCGTCCTGCATCTCCCGGTTGTTCCACCAGCCGTGGCTGACGACCACGGCCGGGGCCGGCTCCTCCGCCGTCGCCGTGTCCGGCACATACAGCAGTGCGTTTAGCATCCGGCCTGAGGATGTTTCCCACTGCAGGTCCTTTACGGCGACCGTACCGGCCGCGGTCTGGACGATCGAGGCGCCTGCGGCCGAGATCAGGCACAGGACGAGGGACAGAACCAGCCAGAACGCGTTCCGGCGCAGAAGTCCGCTCTTCATTCGTTCACTCCTTCATGAAACGTCGTATCGGGGCGCCCCGTCGGGCAGGGGACGTCGAACCCAGCGCCGAGCGTATTGCGCCCGCGGGCGCGGCGAGGCGCGGAACGGGGCAATCTGCACAAACGTGCGCGACAGATCCGCTCAGACCGAGGCGGACGTGCCGACATCGACGCCGTGCGCCTCGCGCAGCAGCGTCAGCGTCTCCTCGATCTCGGCGTCCACGCGCTCTGTGCTCCAGCCGAGCAGCGGGGCGAGCTCCGTCGCGATCGTCCGGACGGCCGCGGCATCCGCGTCGCCGGTGAACGCGAGGCTCGTACGTCGGAAGATGACGTCGCCGACGTGCTGCACCTTCTCGACTGCGACCATCCAGGCGAGCTCCCGGGTGGACAGCGCATCGCCGAGCACGGGCTCGTCGTGCTCCTGCGACAGGAAGTCCGCGACGTCAGCGGCCCGGGTGCCGTAGCGGGTGAACAGCACCCGTCCGCGTTCCGTGTCGCCGACGTACTGCCGCAGCCACTCGATGCGGCGCCGCGCGGTCTTCGGGTACCCCTTGCCGCCGCCGATGCGAACGCCCTTGGTGTCGGCCGTGCGATCGCGTCCGAGTTCGGCGAGCACCCGGTCGGCCAGGGTCTCGCCGAGGGCGCGGAACGTGGTCCACTTGCCGCCGACCAGGCTGAGCACCGGTGCGGTCCCGGCATCCTGGCGCCGTTCGATCCGATAGTCGCGCGAGACGAAGCCCGGCGCCGTGTCGTCGTGGTGCGGCAGGGGGCGGATGCCGGAATAGCGGTACACGATCTGCGAGCGGTCCACGCGGATGCCGGGGAAGACGTGCGCGATGAGCGCGAAGAAGTAGTCGACCTCCTCCTCTGTGCAGCGGGCGGGCTCACGCGGGTCGGCCTCGATGTCCGTGGTGCCGACGAGGACGCGGTCCTTCAGCGGGTAGATGAGGACGATCCGGCCGTCGGAGTGCTCGAAGAAGATCTCCCGTCCGCCGGTGGCATCCAGCAGCTCGGGGTGGTCGAGCACGATGTGCGAGCCCTTCGTGCCGCCCATGAACGCCGACTCCATGCCCAGCGCCTCGTTCGTGAGGTCCGTCCACGGGCCCGAGGCGTTCACCACGACGTCGGCGGCGACCCGGAACTGTGCACCCGTCTCGCGGTCGCGCAGCAGCACGCCCTGCGCATCCAGCCCGACGGCCTCCACGTAGTTCAGCGCTCGCGCACCCGGATGGGCGGACTCGCCGTCGTTCAGCACGTCGAGCGCGAGGCGCTCGGGGTCGTGCACCGAGGCGTCGTAGTAGGTCGCGGTGTACTTGACCGCCGGATCGAGCGCCGGGAGGGCCGCGAGGGACTTCCTGCGCCCGTGGAACCGGTGCCGCGGGACGGTGCCGCCGTCGCGCGAGAACGTGTCGTAGAGGGTCAGGCCGATCTTGATGAGGAACGCGCCGCGTTCGGTCGGCTTGCCCTGTCGGTGTGTGAGGAAGCGCAAGGGGGCGGCGAGGATGCCGGAGAAGGTGGAGTAGATCGGGATGGTGGTCTCGAGCGGCTTGACGAAGTGGGGCGCGGTCTTCAGCAGCCCGTTGCGCTCCTGCACCGACTCCTTCACGAGACGGAACTCGCCGTTCTCGAGGTAGCGGATGCCGCCGTGGATCATGTGGCTGGATGCCGCCGTGGCACCGCTGGCGAAGTCGTCGCGCTCGACGAGCAGCACGTCGACGCCCTGCATGGCGAGATCGCGGAACGTGGCGATCCCGTTGATGCCGCCGCCGATGATGACGACGCTCGTGCGGCCCTGTTCACGCGCTGCGCGGACGCTGTCTCGTTCGATCCCGGTGCTGGTGCTCATGTCTCTCCTCGCGTGGCCTTCAGGGTATATCCTGGGCGGCCCAGCACAACCGCGCAACGCGGTTGCACGAACGTGCAAGGAGCGGAATGAGCATGACGGCTCGCAGCGATCCGCGAGCAGCCTCGGCGCTGCGGGCCGCGCAGATGTACTACCTGCAGGACATGACGATGGAGGCGATCGCCCGGGAACTGCGCACCTCGCGTTCCTCGGTGTCGCGCCTGCTCAGCCACGCGCGGGATACGGGACTCGTCGAGATCCAGATCCACCCGCCGCAGGGCGAGGAGCTGCGGCTCGAGGAGGCGATCCGCGAACGGTACGGCATCGCCGCGCACGTCGTGCCGACGCCGCAGAACCTGTCCGACGTGGAGCGCTTCGAACGCGTGGCGATGAGCGCGGCGCGTCTGCTGCCGATCCACTTCGAGTCGAACATGACCCTCGGGATCGCGTGGGGATCGACGCTGGACGCGATCAGCCGTCACCTGCCCCGCAAGGAGACCCACAACACCACCGTGGTCCAGCTCAACGGCGCCGGGAACACCTTCACCACCGGTGTCGACTACGCCAGCGAGATCCTCCAGCGGTTCGGACAGGCGTTCGGGGCCGGCGTCCAGCAGTTCCCCGTGCCGGCGTTCTTCGACGACCCGCGCACGAAGGAGGCGATGTGGCGGGAGCGGAGCACGCGGCGCGTGCTCGACCTGCAGGCGCGTGCGGACGTGATCCTGTTCGGGCTCGGCTCGCCGTTCGCCGAGGTCCCCAGCCGCGTGTACATCGGCGGGTACCTCAGCCGCGAGGACTACCGGAGCCTTCGTGAGGAGAAGGTCGTCGGAGACATCGCGACGGTGTTCTTCCGCAGCGACGGCAGCTGGCAGGACATCGAGCTGAACGCGCGGGCGACCGGGCCGGGCTTCACCGTGCTGCGCCGCGCATCCCGCCGGATCTGCGTGGTCTCCGGCGCGCAGAAGCTGCCGAGTCTGCGCGGAGCGATCGCCACGCGCCTGATCACCGATCTGGTGCTCGACGAGCACCTGGCGGAGCAGCTCGTCGCGTCGTGACCTGCACATCCGTGCAGGAGGTCGGAACGGCCGATCGTCGTCTTCTAGGCTGTCCGGAGCGGACAGGGCCGTCATCTGCAGGAGAGAACATGCACATCGTCGCCATCGACCAGGGCACCACCAGTACGCGCGCCATCGTCTTCGACGACCAGGGGCGGATCGTCGGCACCGGACAGCAGGAGCACGAGCAGATCCTTCCCGAGGCCGGCTGGGTAGAGCACGACGCGACCGAGATCTGGCACAACGTGCAGGCCGTCATCGCGAGCGCGCTGGAGCAGGCGAAGGTCACGGCCGCCGACGTCGCGGGGATCGGCATCACGAACCAGCGCGAGACGGCCATCGTGTGGGATCGGCGCACCGGCGAACCCGTCCACCATGCGATCGTGTGGCAGGACACCCGCACGCAGGACCTGATCGACGCTCTCGCCGAGGACGGCGGCGTGCGCCGTTTCGCGGATCGGACCGGCCTGCCGCTGGCGACCTACTTCTCCGCTTCCAAGGTGGCGTGGATGCTGCGCAACGTGGAGGGTCTGCGCGAACGGGCCGAGGCGGGCGAGCTGCTGTTCGGAACGCCCGACTCCTGGCTGCTGTGGAACCTCACCGGCGGACCGGACGGCGGAGTGCACGCCACGGATGTCACCAACGCCAGTCGCACGCTGCTCATGGATCTGCGCACGCTCGAATGGCACGACGAGCTGCTCGAGGCCTTCGACATCCCGCGTGCGATGCTCCCGGAGATCCGATCGTCGTCGGAGGTGTACGGCCACGTCGTCGGCACGGCGCTCGACGGCGTTCCGATCGCGGCGATCCTCGGCGATCAGCAGGCCGCGACGTTCGGGCAGACCGCGTTCGACGCGGGGGAATCGAAGAACACCTACGGCACGGGCAACTTCCTCATCGTCGGCACGGGGGAGGAGATCGTCCAGAGCGATCACGGTCTGATCACGACCGTCGCGTATCGGCTGGGGGAGGACGCGCCGCGGTATGCGCTGGAGGGGTCGATCGCGGTCACCGGATCCCTCGTCCAGTGGCTGCGCGACAACCTCGGCATCATCTCGCGCGCCCCGGAGGTCGAGGAGCTCGCCCTCACCGTCGAGGACAACGGGGGCGTGCACATCGTGCCGGCCTTCTCGGGACTGTTCGCGCCGTACTGGCGTCCGGATGCGCGCGGCGCGATCCTCGGGCTGACCCGCTTCGCGAACAAGGGGCACATCGCCAGAGCGGCGCTCGAGGCCGTCGCCTTCCAGACGCGCGAGGTGCTGGACGCCGTGGCGGCCGACACCGGCATGGCGCTGGCGGAGCTGCGGGTGGACGGCGGCATGGCGGCGAACGCCACGCTGCTGCAGATCCAGGCGGACGTGCTGGGCGTGCCCGTGATCCGGCCGGAGGTCATCGAGACCACGGCACTGGGTGCGGCCTACGCCGCGGGTCTCGCCGTCGGCGTGTGGAAGGACCTCGATGAGCTCCGCGCCATGTGGCGCGAGGATGCTCGCTTCGAGCCGGCCGTCCCCGAGGAGGATCGCGAGCGCCGCGTGGCGCGCTGGCGCAAGGCCGTCACGCGCACGTTCGACTGGGTCGACGACTGACGTCTCAGGCGATCGAGCCCTCCGGGCCCGAACGGAACTCCCGGATCAGGTGCTGCACGACCTCGCGGAGGTCGCCGTCGGATGCCTCGGCCACGGCGATCTGTCGTTCATAGCTCGCCCCGCCGTTCACGATCGATCCCACGCGGGCGAACTCGGCAGCGCACCCGAGATCGACGGCGACCGGTGCGAGGTCGGCGAGCAGAGCGGAGACGTGCTCGCGCACCGGGGTCTGCTCGCCCGCGGCATCCGTGATCAGGCGGGCGTCGAGCCCGTACCGGGCAGCCCGCCACTTGTTCTCGCGATGGAACCACGCGGGCATCGTCGGCAGCGTCTCGCCGGCATCCAGCATCCGGGAGAAGTGCTCGACGAGCACCTGGACCAGCGCAGCGACCGATGCCAGCTCTGCGAGCGTGGACATGCCGTCGCAGGCGCGAACCTCGATCGTGCCCCAGCGCGGTGCGGGGCGGATGTCCCAGCGGACCTCCGTGGCATCGGCCAGCACGCCGGTGCGGACCATGTCGTCCAGGTAACCCTCGAACTCCGTCCAGGTACCGAGCGCCCACGGCAGCCCTGCCGTGGGCAGCTGCTGGAACACCAGGGCCCGGTTGGACGCATAGCCCGTGCGCTCCCCGGCCCAGAACGGGCTTGAGGCGGCCAGAGCCTGAAGATGCGGGAGGAACCCGGTCAGCGCGCCGATGATGGGGAAGACCTTGTCGCGGTCGTCTACGCCGACGTGGACGTGGATGCCCCAGATCATCATGTTCCGGCCCCACCACTGCGTCCGCTCGATGAGCTTGTGGTAGCGCGTCTTGTCGGTGACCCGCTGGTCGTACCACTGCGCGAACGGGTGACTGCCGGCGGAGAGGAGTTCGACGCCGGCCGGGTCTGTCGCCGCGCGCACTGCGGAGATCGCCGCGGCGATGTCGTCGACGGCGTGCGCGACGGTGGCGCCGACGCCGCTGGTGACCTCGATGGTGTTCGTCAGCAGTTCGCCGGTGACGGTGTGGCGCTTGTCGGCGCTCTCCGCCTCCAGCGCGGCGAGCAGTTCAGGGCCGCGCCCGACGAGGTCGCCGGATGCAGGGTCGGCGAGCATGATCTCCCACTCGATGCCCACGGTGGAGCGAGCGGATTCGGCGAACGTCACGGTCACGAGCACAGTCTGACACGACCGCCCGTCCCAGCCGACGCGCGGGGACACATCGCGTTTCGCGCCCGGCGTGGGGATCTGGCAGAATAGAGGGTCGGACGGCTCGCTCGACCCTCTATCCAGCGCGCACGTCCTCCCGCAGAGCTTCCGCCGGGTGTGCACCCCACGCTCCAGGCGATCGGTTCAATATTCCTTCCACACCATTCAGGAGAATCGTGGCTGTCAAGATTCGTCTCAAGCGCCTGGGCAAGATCCGTGCGCCTTATTACCGCATCGTCGTGGCCGACTCGCGCACCAAGCGCGACGGCCGCGTGATCGAGGAGATCGGCAAGTACCACCCCACCGAGGAGCCCTCGTTCATCGAGGTCGACTCCGAGCGTGCGCAGTACTGGCTCTCCGTCGGCGCGCAGCCGACCGAGCAGGTCACCGCCATCCTCAAGATCACGGGCGACTGGGGCACGTTCAAGGGCGAGAAGGACGCGAAGTCCACGCTCAAGGTCGCCGAGGAGAAGGCTGCTTTCGAAGCGGACTCCTCGAAGAAGTCGGTCATCAAGCCGAAGGCGGAGAAGAAGGAGGAGGCTCCTGCTGAGGAGGCTCCCGCCGCTGCCGAGGCCGACGCGGAGGCCGCTGAGGCTCCCGCCGCCGACGCCGAGTAATCCGCCGTGCTGGCCGCCGCGCTCGAGCACGTCGTCAAGGGGATCGTCGATCACCCGGACGACGTCCGCGTCACCGAATCCACGTCGCCGCGAGGCGACCTTCTCGAGGTGCGCGTGCACCCCGATGACCGTGGACGCGTGATCGGGCGCGGCGGTCGCACCGCCAAGGCGCTGCGCACGCTGATCACCGCCCTCGCCGACGGACGTCGCGTTCGTGTCGACGTCGCGGACGACTGACGTGGCGGCGAAGGACCGGGCTCAGGGACGCAATCAGCTGCGCGTCGGCCGGCTGGTCAAGGCGCACGGACTCAAGGGCGCCCTGAAGCTCGAGCTGTACACCGACAACCCCGAGGGGCGTTTCGTCCCCGGCGCCGAGTTCACGTTGCAGGTGCCCGAGGCATCTCCGTGGCACGGCAAGACCATCACCGTCCGGGAGTACCGGGTGATGAACGGCAACTCCGTCGTGTTCTTCGAGGACATCGACGACCGCACCGCCGCTGAGGGCCTCGTGCGTGCGATCCTCTGGATCGATCAGGATGACGCGGAGCCCGAGGACAACGCCTGGTACGACCACCAGCTGACCGGGCTCGACGTCGTCCGCGACGACCAGGTCGTGGGCCGCGTCGTCCGCATCGACCACCTTCCCGCCCAGGATCTCCTCATCGTCCGGCCCGCCGGTGCCGACGCCGAACGGGAGATCATGGTGCCCTTCGTCGAGGCGATCGTGCCGACCGTCGACATCGAAGGCGGACGCGTCGTGGTGACCCCACCCGCCGGCCTCTTCGAGGAGCTCCCGGACGCAGAGGTCGAAGATGCGCCGTCGGACGACGCCGCGCCCTGATCGTCCTATCCTGATCTCGTGCGCGCCCCGACTCACGACGCCCGTCCGGCACTCCGTTTCGACGTCGTCTCGATCTTCCCGTCGTACTTCGACGGTCTGACGCTCTCCCTGCTCGGCAAGGCGCAGGATGCCGGGATCATCGACCTGCGCGTCCGGGATCTGCGCGACTGGACCAGCGACCGGCATCGCACGGTGGACGACACCCCGTACGGTGGCGGTGCCGGCATGGTCATGAAGCCCGAGCCCTGGGGGCTCGCGCTCGACGAACTCGCGGCCGCGTCGGAGAGTGGCGCGCGACCGACGATCGTGTTCCCTTCTCCGGCGGGAGAGGTCTTCACGCAGGCGACCGCTCGGGACCTCGCCACCCGCGAGCACCTCATCTTCGGGTGCGGCCGCTACGAGGGTATCGACGAGCGGGTGTTCGAGTACGCTGCCGATCTCGGTGAGGTCCGGCTGATCAGCCTCGGCGACTACGTGCTGAACGGGGGAGAGGTCGCCGTCATGGCGATGATCGAGGCGATCGGCCGCCTCATCCCCGGCGTCGTGGGGAACCCCGAGAGCCTCGTCGAGGAATCCCATGAGGACGGGCTGCTCGAATACCCCTCGTACACCAAGCCGGCGCTCTGGCGGGACCGCGAGGTTCCGGGTGTGCTGCTCAGCGGCAATCACGGCGCCATCGCCGCGTGGCGACACGAGCAGCAGCTCGAGCGCACGCGCCTCCGACGCCCGGATCTCCTCGACGGCGACTCTGCCTGAACGCAGCAACGGGCAACGCGGTCAGAGCACGCGCTCGTGGTCGTCGTCGATCTCGATCACGAGTCCGGGTGGATGCCGCAGCGACAGCGCCTGACCTGCATCCAGACCTCGCAGCTCGGCCCGCAGCAGGCGCCCGATCATCTCGTGGGCGACGATGAGCGGCGGTCCGACGGCGGACCAGCCGCATTCGCTCAGCGCACGCCGCGCACGCAGGCGCGCCTGCGCATAGCTCTCGCCCCCGGGGAACGCCCAGCCGTACCGGTTCTCGGCCCGCTCGGCGCGGGCCCCGGGATACCGCTCGTCGATCTCCGCCCAGGTCATGCCAGCCATCTCGCCGTGGTCGATCTCGGCGAGATCGGCGACCTCGACGACATCCGCTCCGAGGTGTTCCGCGATGATGACCGCGGTCGCCATCGCCCGGCCGAGCGGACTGGAGCAGATCGTGCGGATGCCGCAGGGAACGAGCCGATCGGCGGCGGCTCTGGCCTGCGCGATGCCGTCGGCGGTCAGCGGCGAATCGAGTCGGCCGTGCAGCCTGCCCTCGAGATTCCAGACGGTCTGACCATGGCGGGCGAGATATGCCCGCGACGGCACATGACGATCGCGCGGAATCATGCCCTCAGGATGGCACAGCGCACGCTCCGGCGGGAGCATCGGGCACGATAGCGTCGGAGCATGAGGATCTGGTCCGTGCACCCGCGCTATCTCGACAGGCAGGGCCTCGTCGCCTGCTGGCGGGAGACGCTGCTGGCCCAGGCAGTGCTCGGCGGCGCGACCCGCGGGTACACGCGTCACCCGCAACTCGAGCGGTTCCGTGCCACCGACGACCCGGTCGCTGCGATCGGTGCGTATCTCGATGCGCTGGCCGCCGAGGCCGACGAGCGCGGCTACCGCTTCGACCGCGCTCGGATCTCCCGTCCGGGGCGGACCGCGTCCATCGAGGTCACAGACGGTCAGCTGAACCGGGAGTGGGAGCACCTCCTGGCCAAGCTCGCCACCAGGAGCCCTGAGCAGCACGCGCGGTGGCGTTCCGAGCCGAGGCCGGAGCCGCATCCGCTGTTCGCCGTCGTGCCGGGGCCCGTCGCGAGCTGGGAGCGCGCCGCGCCTGCGCGCGACTGAGTGGACTCAGTCGACGCCGAGGAACGAACGGTCGGTGAGGATGATCGGCCCGTCATCGGTGATCGCGACGGTGTGCTCGGAGTGCGCCCCGCGCGAGCCGTCGGCGCTGCGGAGCGTCCAGCCGTCCGGGTCCGTGATCAGCTCGTCGGTCGTGGCGAGGAACCACGGCTCCAGCGCCAGGACGAGCCCGGAGCGCAGGGGGAATCCGCGGCCGGCCCTGCCGTCGTTCGCCACGTGCGGGTCGCCGTGCATCGTGCGACCGACGCCGTGACCGCCGAAGTCGGTGTTGATGCTGTAGCCCTCTCCGTGAGCGACCTGGGCGATCGCGGCGGAGATGTCCCCGATCCGGTTCCCGACCGAGGCGGCCGCGATCGCGGCATCCAGGGCCCGTTCGCTCGTGTCGATCAGACGGAGGTCCTCGTCACGTGGCGTGCCCACCACGAAGGAGACGGCGGAGTCGGCGACCCAGCCGTCCACGGAGACCGCGAAGTCGAGCGTCACGAGGTCGCCGTCGCGCAGCACGTAATCGTGCGGAAGGCCGTGCAGCACCGCGTCGTTCACCGACGTGCAGATGACCTTGCCGAACGGGCCGCGTCCGAACGACGGGGCGTAGTCGATGTAGCAGGATTCGGCGCCGGCCTTGCGGATCATGTCGTGCGCGCGGCGGTCGATCGACAGCAGGTTCGTGCCGACCTTCGTCTCCGCCCGGAGGGTCGCGAGCGTCTCGGCGACGAATCGCCCCGCTGCCCGCATCTCGTCGATCTCGGACGGAGTGCGCAGTTCGATCATGGTGTTTCCTCTCGTGTGGTTCCATTCTCCCGGATGCCGAGGCGCGTCGGCTGCACCCGCTCTCAGCGAACACCTCGAAACGCGGACCTCGGGCGACGTAGCATCGCAGTATGTGGTTGCGTGAGGCGTTCTTCCGGTGGCTCATCCCGGCCGCCTTCGTGCTGCCGCTGTGGCTGCTGGTCGGATGGGGCGTGTTCTCCCGCGGCGGCTGGGCGTTCCTGTTCCTGTTCATCGGCATCCCGTCGGTGTTCCTCGGCCAGCTGATCCTCACGCTGCTCGTTCGGGCTCGGCCGTCGGTGAGGCTCACGCGCGCGGTCTCCTGGTGGGACGTCGCAGGATTCGGGTTGTGGCACGCGTTGACCATCGCGATCGGGTTCTACCCGTCCTGGTTCGCTCCCGCTCTGACCGGGGCGATCATCGTCGGCATCGCACTGGTGTGGCTGTCGCTGTGGCAGCTGTGGAGCGAAGCACGCGGGGCGGGCGGCGTCCGCGTCATCCGCACGACCTGGCAGACGCCGGTCGCCGAGGATCATGCTCGCCGGGACACGACGGACAGCGAGGTCTTCGTGATCAGGGAGAAGCCCGAGACCGACCGCTGACCGCGTTTTGGCGGCGCCGGGGATCCGTGGCAGAATAGGTCCTTGTGCCGTGACCGGCTCTGCCTCAGGGGAGCCCGCGGACATGACGTTCCGTTCAGCACACACCTTACGTATTCCTTCCAGCTTGCACCCGACCTGTGGCGGATGCAGAGAGTAGACGATCATGCAGATCCTCGATGCCGTCGACGCGGCTTCGCTCCGCTCGGACATCCCCGAGTTCTTCCCCGGCGACACCGTCAAGGTGCACGTGAACATCACCGAGGGAAACCGCTCCCGTATCCAGGTCTTCCAGGGTGTCGTCATCGGCCGTTCCGGCGACGGTGTCCGCGAGACCTTCACGGTCCGCAAGATCAGCTTCCAGGTGGGCGTCGAGCGCACCTTCCCGGTGCACTCCCCGGTGATCGACCACATCGAGGTCGTCACCCGCGGTGACGTGCGTCGCGCGAAGCTCTACTACCTGCGCAACCTCCGCGGCAAGAAGGCGAAGATCAAGGAGAAGCGCGAGAACTGATCTCCGCCTCCAATGAAGCACCCCGGGACACTCGCGTCCCGGGGTGCTTTCTTTCGGTCGGGATGTGCGAGCCTTGTAGGGCCGCACCGACGTTCGGCGTGAAACTCGTGAAGGAATGCGATGACGACTGAGTCCACCCCGGCCCCGGAACCGAAGCGGCGGCGTGGCCTCCTGATCTTCCTGCGCGATGTCCTCATCATCGTGCTGATCGCGGCGTTGGTGTCGTTCCTCGTGAAGACCTTCGTGGTCCGCTCGTTCTACATCCCCTCCGGCTCGATGGAGCAGACGCTCCTCGTGAACGACCGCATCCTGGTCGACGAGCTGACACCGCGATGGACGGGATACGAGCGCGGGGACGTCGTCGTGTTCCAGGATCCGGGCGGCTGGCTCCCTCCGGCGGCCCAGGAGCCCGCGCAGCCGCCATTGCTCGCCTTCTTCGACGGCGTGCTCACGTTCATCGGGATCTCGGCGTCCGACTCCCAGGACCACCTCGTCAAACGGCTCATCGGGCTGCCAGGCGATCACGTGGTGTGCTGCAACTCCCTCGGTCAGATCACCGTCAACGACGCGCCGATCGACGAGCTGTCGTACCTGAACCTGCCGGAGGGCGACACGCTCGCCTCCGAGGAGCCGTTCGACGTGACCGTCCCGGAAGGCCAGCTCTGGCTGCTCGGCGACAACCGCGATCGGTCGCAGGACGCCAGAGCGCACCAGGACCTGCCCAGCGGGGGGTTCGTCCCCCTGGACAACGTCGTGGGCAAGGCGTTCCTGACGACGTGGCCGCTGGATCGCATCGGGCTGATCGACGGCCATCACGAGGTCTTCAACGGCGTGCCGGATCCCGCCTCATGACCGTCGTGGCGCCGTCCCTCCGGCTGGAACGCTCGCTCCTGAAGGAGCACGAGCTCATCATCGCCCTCGACGAGGTGGGCCGGGGAGCACTCGCGGGTCCGGTCACGATCGGGGCCGCCGTGATGGATGCCGCGGGGGCGCGTCGTCGCATCCCGGAGGGGCTGCGCGACTCCAAGCTCATCACCGAGCGGCGCCGTCCCGACGTGGCGCGGCGTGCGGCGGCTTGGGTGCCGGCATCCGCTCTCGGCTGGGCGAGCGCTGCCGAGGTCGACGAGGTGGGGATCATGCGCGCCCTCGGGCTCGCCGCGTCCCGCGCGCTGCTGGCGATCGCCGAGCAGGGAGTCCCGGTCGACCGCGCCCTCGTCATCCTCGACGGCAACCACGACTACGTCTCCCGCGTGCATCCGTCCCGTATCAGGGTGCGCCCGGTGATCAAGGCCGACCGGGACTGCGCCTCGGTCTCGGTGGCCTCTGTGATCGCCAAGGTCGCCCGCGACGCCCTGATGACCGATCTGCATGACGAGCATCCCGTGTATCAGTGGGATCGCAACAAGGGATACGCGAGTCCCGAGCACCGCACCGCCATCGAGGAGCGCGGTCTCTCGCCGCTGCATCGGGCGTCCTGGTCGATCGCCGGTGCTCCGACGCTGTTCTGACGCCGTCGGTGCGCCGCGCAACCGCCCGGCCTCGTAGGATGGACACATCATGGATGAGGAAGCCTTCGACGACTACGACCGCGAACTCGAACTCGCGCTGTTCCGCGAGTACCGGGACGTCGTCTCGCAGTTCCAGTACGTCGTCGAGACGGAGCGGCGCTTCTACCTCGCGAACGAGGTCAACGTCGTGCGCCGCGACACCGAACACGACTTCTACTTCGAGATCTCCATGAGCGACGTCTGGGTGTGGGACATCTACCGCGCGGACCGGTTCGTGAAGGCCGTGCGCGTGCTGACGTTCAAGGACGTCAACGTCGAGGAGCTCCAGCGGCGCGAGTTCGAGCTGCCGGAAGAGCTCTCACTCGACGGCAAGTGACCCGCTCTGCACAGCGCGGCGTCTGAGGGGAATACTCCCCAGGTGCCGTAGGGCGTGCGCTTCGCCGCGCGCGCACGTGCGGTGTGAGCGGCGATGCTGTCCGCATGGCAGCGAAGGACGATCTCGGCAGGTCGGGGGAGGCGCGCGCGGTCGCGCACCTCGGCGACCGCGGCTACTCGATCCTGGACCGCAACTGGCGCTGTCCCGCCGGTGAGGTGGACATCGTCGCCTCGCACCGCGGCATGCTCTGCGTGGTCGAGGTCAAGACGCGCACCTCACTGCGCTACGGGCACCCGTTCGAGGCCCTGGACGAGCGCAAGATCCGGCGGCTGTGGCGACTCGCGCACGCCTGGATCGAAGCGCACCCGGGCCTCGCGGTGCACTCGCGGGTCCGGCTCGAGGCGATCGGGATCGTCGGCGCCGATCCGCGCACGGGGACGCTGGAGCACCTGGTGGATCTGCGATGAGCGCGGTGCGCACCTGGGCGGTCGCACTGACCGGCGTGGACGGGCACATGGTCGAGGTCGAGGCGGACCTGTCTAACCAGCGCCCGGACTTCCGCATCATCGGCCTCGCCGACCGGTCACTCGGCGAAGCCACGCAGCGCGTGCACAACGCCTGCAAGAACGCGGGGCTGGAACTGTCGTCTCGACGTCTCACGGTCAATCTCTCGCCTGCGAGCCTGCCCAAGCAGGGGTCCGCGTTCGACCTCGGCGTCGCCGTGTCGGCCCTGGCGACGAGCGGGTCACTGGATGCCGGCTCGATCGGCCGGACCGTGCATATCGGTGAACTCGGGCTGGACGGACGGCTGCGCCCCGTCCCCGGCGTGCTGCCGTCGGTCTTCGCGGCGCAGCGGGCCGGATTCGAGCGCGTGGTCGTCCCGCACGCGAACGCCGACGAAGCCCGCCTCGTCGCCGACATCGAGGTGCGCGCGGCGACGACGCTCGCCGAGGTCGCGGCATGGCACGGCGCCGACGTCGAGATCCCGGACGTCGATCCGATCCCGGGTCCCGCGAACGCGGATCAGAAGGACTCCGTGGCGGTCGACCTGTCGGACGTCATCGGGCAGGAGGAGGCCGTCGACGCGCTGCTCACCGCGGCCGCTGGCGGGCACCACCTCCTGATGAGCGGCCCGCCCGGCGCGGGGAAGACGATGCTCGCACGGCGCCTGCCCGGCATCCTGCCCGAGCTCACCGAGGCGGAAGCGCTCGAAGTCGCCTCGATCCGCTCGCTGGCAGGGCTGCCCGTGGCGGCACTCGATCGTGTGCCGCCGCTGGAGACTCCGCACCACAGCGCCTCGTCGATGGCCCTCGTCAGCGGCGGTTCGCGCGTGCCCCGTCCCGGTGCCATCGTGCGCGCCCACCGCGGTCTGCTCTTCCTCGACGAAGCCGCCGAGTTCAGCAGGCAGGCGCTGGACTCGCTCCGCCAGCCGCTGGAGTCCGGGACGGTCGACATCCAGCGCGCCGGATTCACTGCGCGGTTCCCGGCCCGGTTCCAGCTCGTTCTCGCGATGAACCCCTGCCCGTGCGGCAACTACGGCGTGCGCGGCGCGGAGTGCACGTGTCCGCCGATCGCGATCCGGCGCTACGCGTCCCGGCTGTCCGGTCCGCTGCGTGACCGGATCGACATCGATCTGCAGGTCGCCAGGGTCGCCGCCTCCCGCGCGACGTCCGGGGAGCGCACGGCGCCGACCTCGCAGGTCGCACGGGACCGTGTCGCCGAGGCGCGGGCGCGGGCCGCAGCGCGCTGGCGTGACACGCCGTGGCGCGTGAACGCCGACGTCCCCGGCACCTGGCTGCGCCAGGGCACGCATCGTCTGGCGGCCGACCACCGTGCGCCCCTGGACCGGGCGCTGGAACGCGGTGCGCTCACGCTCCGCGGCTACGACCGGGTCCTGCGGCTCGCCTGGACGGTCGCCGACCTCGCGGGCCTGGACCGCCCAGGGCGGGAGGAGATCGGACGCGCGCTGTTCCTGAAGAGAGGACTGATCACATGATGGAGGCACTGAGACGCCGTTCGGATCTGCTGGGGCTCGTACGGCGCCTGCGACCGGATGCGGATGCCGACGAGGTCCTGGCACGGGCGGCGTGGTCCGTGGTCGCCGAGCCCGGAGACGGCACCGCCGGGGCGCTCATCGCGGGCCTCGGTGCGGTGGGTGCTCTGACGGCGGCCCTCGCGGATGTGCGTCGTCCGCGAGCCGAGGCCGCGGCGATCGACGCGCTCGGGGGAGCCGGTGGGGCGAAGCTGCTGCGCGTCGCGCGGGAGCGCTGGCGGCCCCGGGCCGACGTCGAGTCCGTCCGGGCGGCGCTCGGCACGGCCTCCGAGATCGGCGCGCGCCTGCTGATGCCGGACGGGCCGGACTGGCCGTCCGCGCTCGACGATCTCGGCGAGCATGCTCCGGTGCTGCTGTGGGTGCGCGGCGACCCGGCGCATCTCGCGCGACGACCGAGCGTCGCGGTCGTCGGCGCGCGTGCGGCCAGCTCGTACGGCGAATCCGTGACGGCGGAACTGGCCGGCGATCTGGCCGCGGCGGGTGCCCTCGTCGTCTCGGGCGGCGCGTACGGGATCGACGGAGTCGCCCACCGCGCGGCTCTCGGCGTCGGCGGCACGACAGTCGCGTTCCTCGCAGGAGGGATCGATCGCGCGTACCCCGTTGGCCACCACCAGTTGTTCGAGCGGATCATCGAACGCGGAGCGGTCGCGGCCGAGGTGCCCTGCGGGACGGCGCCGACGAAATGGCGCTTCCTGGCGCGTAAACCTACGCCATGATACTTAGCTCAAAACGCGCGCCTCGCCACATCATTCATCTCTTCGCGAATCACAGCTTTCAGTGCTCGCTCGACCTCACCAATCGCCGTGTCAAGGTCAGGGGCCGGGGTCACGCGGAGTTGCCCTTGCTGGCTCTTCGCTAGCTCGTACTCTGCCAGTGCATCAAGAAACCGCTTCGTTGCGCTCATGAGGCCCACTCTAACTAGCGGTGTGAGTTTTGGTCGATAAGTAAGACCATGCCACGACACAGAAAAGTCCCCGACTTCGACTCCAGCCCGTACGCCGCCCTCCTCGCAGACGCCCGCCGCGCGTTCCTCCTCGACACCGACTACGCCGTCCGGATCGCCGAGGATGCGGCCGCGATGAAGACGCTCGCCGAGAACCGAGAGGACCCGGAACAACTCCGGGCCGACATCCTTCGATTGCACAACGCGGGCGCGGGAACGAACGAGATTCAGCGGGTCCTTCATACGAACCGGACGCTCATCGCGGAAGTCGTCGGCGATGAGCCTGAGAAGCCGTCAGAGGCCCGTACAGCGCCCATCGTGCCCAGGGATGACCGGATGCCTCAGGAGCGCCCTGTGATCCCCTCAAAGCGGCTGAAGACGTGGAAGCCGGAACCGCTCACAGAGGATGATCCGCGCCACGGCACCAATGCCGGGTACGCGTCTTACGGCTGTCGCTGTCCTAGATGCATCGACGCGCGGAAGATGTACCGGGCCGAGCGGAAAGCAAATCCCGCAGGGCGCGCCGCGAAGGCCGAACACGGCACAAACAGCAAATATGCAAGGGGCTGTCGTTGCAATAAATGCCGCACTGCCGCCACCGAATGGGCGCGCGAATACCGGCGACGCAGTTCGGACCAAGAATAGTGGTTCAGGTTTTGGACGATTGTAGTTTTGAGACGTATAAGGTCTCATGCGGATTGTCGGAAACCGTGTCACGAGTGTGAGCCGGCCGGGTTGCGTTTTCCATCTTTCTCCGCACGGCTGGCTCACCACTCCCCTCCGACAAGGGAGCAAAGAGAAGATGGAAACTAGAAAAATGGCGAAGCCAACGTCAAAGACGGCAACAACTGACCCACAAGCGTTGAGCGCGATGGAGTTTAGGAAGTTCCTTGAGTACTTCCCTGACTACATTCTCAAGGCTAAGAGCATCCCCGGTGGAGCGTTCTGGGGAGTAGGCATGGCCCTAGCACAACACATCGACTACGCGACCGGTGAGAAGAGTCGACTGAGTCAAAGAGGCATCGCGTCGATTGCACGCACGACGCCGCGCACCGCTCGCCGAGTTCTCGCGTTCCTCAAGGAAAATGGCGTCATTGTCGTCGCTGATCGACAGCGCCGAAACGGCAAGGAATCTGAGAACTACACGTTCAGAAAATCGCCACTCGTGCGACAGGTGCTGGATAACGCGAATCAGCATTGGAAGCCTGAGAGCACCACGACTGGTGCTCAAGAACAGCAGTCTTCTAGTCCGCAACTGGTGTCCTCGGACCCCAGCACTGGTGCTTCAGAACTACAGACTGGTGCCCCAGAACCACAGACTGGTGCTCCAGAGCCAATGATAAGAACACAAGATCGAAAGATCGAAAAGAACGGCTCGGATGAATCCTCGCCCGCGCCTGCCGTCGCTCAGCCTACGGCACGCGACGGCGCGACAGCTGAAGAAGATGAAAATGCGCTCCCAGACCTGGACTGGATCAATGAGGAGCAATGGTCCTTCCTGACGCAGGAACTCTAGTTTTCATCGAACACTTGATATGTGAAGCAGTGGCCCGCAAAATCGTTCCAAAAATGTCTCAATATGTGGGCCATAGTGGGAACATATGTGCTCTAATTGTATTAGAGAGGTTTTTTGGTTTGGCGATCATTTCATCCCTCTCTACCCCGAGAAGAGGGGTTAAGCATTCACTCATCCAGCCCCTCTTCTCTCTACTGTTTTCAAGGAAGTGATAAACGTGGGTCGCCCTCATACAATCAAGAATCATCCGCAACGCACGCGGATTGATTCGATGATTGCGGACAACGTACCCGTTTCGGTAATCGCCCGAGAGATGGGCCTTGCAAAAAGTACACTCGCGAGATACGCAAGTCTCACTACTTCAGAGTTGGTCCGCATCGTGGACGATCAGCCGGGCATGACGGACGTGTTGACCCGCCTGGTAGAGACGGCAGAACACGCGCGACTGCTCAGACGCCAGGCCAAGGTCAACGGTTCACCGGTTGCACAGAGCCGCGCGATCAAAGGCGAGGCCGAAATTCTCTCCAAGCTGCTAAGCGAACTCGGGGTTGATGACGTGGGGGTAGCGCAGTTCGTGGAGGAAGCCGAAGCCCTCGCGCTGGGAATTCGGACCTTCGTCCGGACGTACCCGGACAGCGCTCGGGACTTGCTTCAGGTCCTCAACGAGAACCCAGAGACACAGCTACTTGCGGATGCGCTCCGCACTCAGATCGGCAGGACAGCATGAATAACAAGAAACCCGAGACCGTCAAGATCACCGTCCTCACATCAGGACTACAGGTGCCACATGACGACTTCGCGAGCCGAACCGCTCTCCGGGGTGAGGTTCTTGAGATTGATCGCGCGACAACACTAGACCGCCATGGTGCATCTTGGCTCGATCTAGACGATGCGGCCCAGGAAGCACGATGGGGAACCGTGCGGTTCCGCAAGGGCGATCATTCCGCCGGAATCAGTTTCTTGGGTGAGGACGATGAGCGCATCCGGTTTATGAGACGCGAGCGTGCGGTGTTGGCCGCTCGCAAGATCGTTGACGACGGCGAGCGTAAGGCCGAGCTTGATCGCATCAACGCTCTCTATGGCGCTTCAGACAGCGGACAGCGCACTACGAACCACTACGGAGGATGACCAATGTCTCCTACCCGTACGGCACGGTCCACGCCCCAGCAACGAGAAACCCTCAGGCGCTTGGAAACGGACCTCAGAGAGGCCTTGGAAGGCCTACCAGGCCGCTTCTGGGCCACGCGTAGTCAGACCGAGGCGTACGCAACCGTATTGGTTCACCTTCACCACTGGATTTCTTGGGAGAGCGATGATGATTGACGACAGAGAACGCGCACGACGCGACGCGAGCTTGCAAAACGAACGATCCAACGAAGCCATACGGGCTGGCTATCAGCCTCATACTTGGACCCCGGCAGAGGAAGCCGAGCTTGTTGGGAACCGCGATGCGTCCGAGCGTGACCGGATCGACCGGCTCGTTGCGGAGCAGAACGAGCGCATCCGGCGAGCCTGACCCCTAAACGCCCGAGCCGGAGTTTTCCTTCGTTTCTCCCGGCTCGGGACTTCGCGCGAGTTCTGGCCAATCGCGCGACACCGACCCCCCTCCGGCCTTCGTGAGGTCCACCGGAGGGGGTCGGCTTGTTTCAAAAGCATGATTATGGGACGCACCCGGCATCGCGGCCTGATCCCACCGACACGCCCCGATTGGCCGTCTCAAAAGTTGTTTCTGCTACTTGTCTCAAAACTCTGTAGCAGTTACAGTTGAGACATGACCACTTCCAAGGCGTTCGGCTACATCCGCGTTAGCACTGTCTCGCAGACGCTCGACCGGCAGATTGACTCGCTGACGGCGGCAGGGATCGCAGAGACAGATATCTTCTCCGACAAGATCAGCGGGGCGCGACAGTCGCGCCCTGGCCTTGATGATCTTCTCTCGCGTGTGCGCGCGGGGGATACGGTTACAGTTCACTCTCTCGACCGCCTTGGGCGTTCGGCCCTGCATGTCATGCAGACGGTTGCCGATCTTGAGGAACGCGGCGTCAAGGTCCGTTCGCTCAAGGAAGGCGAGAACATGGATGGCGCGACCGGAAAGCTCATGCGCGGCCTCATGGCGCTTGTAGCCGAGTGGGAACGTGAGATGAACGCCGAGCGCGTTGCAGAGGCCAGAGCGGCGAAGGCGGCTCGCTCCAAGGCCGGTGAGCAGGTGGCAGGACGGCCCCGTAGTGCAATGACGGAGGAGAACGTGAAGAAAGTTCTAAAGTACCGCGAAGCCGGAAACTCGATGAGGGAGATTGCCCGCCTCACCGGCCTGTCGTCGGCATCGGTTCACCGCATCCTGTCGGCCAACCTCAAGGACGTGGCTCCCTACGATCCTTCGATCCACGACTGATTGCAGAACAAGAAAGCCCCCGGCAGAGTTCGGGGGTTTCTGCATGCCCAGCGCTGTCTGCTCCCTACACTGTCCCCCATGGATTGGAAGCTAGTAGGCGAAGCCGTTTGGGAGTGGGCACCGTGGCTCATCGCCCTCCTGAGTGCCGTCCTAGGCGTACTCGGATATCTGCGTGCCAGACGTGCGGAGAAGCGAGAGAACGCTACTTACGATGCTCCACCTTGGGAGGATGCTCAGCACGTTAGCGGTGATCTGTTCACGATCAAGAACGGCTCGACTCGCGATGTCATCGTGACGGCAGTGGAGGCCGATCCAGTGGAGAAAGCTACCTTGTTGGAGTTCCGTCAGAGTTTTCCGTACGCCATCTACGCCGGTGACTCGCTTGAAGTCCTTTCCCGTGCGCGTCACACGCTCAGCCGCCCAAACCTCATCATCGAGTGGCAGTTCGCAGACGGTGGAAAGGTAAGAAAGAACCGTCGCATCCTGCCGAGCGTGACGCAGTGATCCTCCCGCCGCTCGACGCCGACATTCCGATGTCAGAGGGACCCGACTTTGACGGGATGAGTCCCCGGTGTCCGGAATGCCTAGTGACGATGGACTCCACAGCCACGCCACGCGGCGAGCGCTGGGAATGCCGAGATTGTGGAGCCGTCAAGCTCAGTTGAGGAACAAGAAGTACACGACAGCGAAGGCTACGGCCGCGATGGCGAGAAGAGCTAGGCCGCTCACCACGCGGCGCATCTGGTTTTCCTGCCTTACGATCACAGGGCACCGAGTGCCAGGACGGTGCTTCGTCGTTGGGCATCGCTCCGAGTACTGACACATACTGTCCTCTTCCCTTGGCTCCGCTTAGGCTATCCGCCGCTTGAGTGCGATCTTCACGCGCTCAGAGCCACGTCCGGGATGGACCACGACTGAGAAAAGGCCCTCGATCAGTTCTCGCTTCTGGTTCAACGGCAGGTCGGCGTACGCCAGCGAGGCGAGCATCCTCTGGGTACGAACCCCCGGAGGTTTGGCGGTCCAGACCTCGGCGGCCTTCCTCATCGACTGCGCGATGTCGTTGAGCACACGAGCTTGGACACTCCCCGCCGAATAGGCCTCTAGTTCCCTCTGTAGGGCCGTCTGGCGCTCTTGTAGCGGCTTTAGATGCGGAAGCAGCTGTGCCATCTTCAGGCCCTCAGAGAGGCCGCTAAGAACATCTTGGATGTCTGCCTCTGTCTGGACTAGATCGGCATTAATCGAAGTTGCGCTACGAGTCCCCGGCTCAAGGTCCACGCTGAAATTCGGGTCCAGCAGAGTTTCGACGGCCTTGGACATGATCAGCTGGTCCAGCGTCGCTTCCTTGATGCTGATGTGCCGCGTCGGCACCTTCTGGCACACGTACGAGTTCCGGAACATCACCTTCGAGTTGCATACGCCGCAGAAGGCGATACCGGATGCAACGTGCTTGACCTGTCCGCCGCTGTGGTTGAAGCCACGGTAAATCTCCGACTGACTGGCGAGCCGCGCTTGTGCGGTCATGAACGCATCCTCATCGACTAGCCGCGCGACATGCTCAGCGGCAGGGTAGGTGATGTCGCCGCTCTTCAGGATGCCCATGTATGCCGGATTGGAGAGAGTTTCCCGCACCCGGCCATTCCGCCAGCCCAACTCCTTGGCAAGAGCGTTGATCGACTCCCCGCCGATGTAGCGAGCGAAGAGCATTTTGACGACCTCGGCCTCTTCTGGATGCTCAACAGTGTTGACGATGCGGCCTATGGACTTGTCCGCGTCGAGGTAACCGAAACGGCGCTTCCCAAGGGTCGGCAGACCGGCGTCGCGGAGAGCTTCGTTTTTGCTGTTCACCCGGAGTGATGTGTTCTTGGATTCGCCGCGCGCTTGCTCCGAAAACAGGATGAGGCTCAGCCTGTGATTCTCTTCTGACGTATCCAGCCCGTCCTTCAGGAACCGGATACGACCGCCGACCTTCTCTAGGTCATCCATCATGGTTCCGATGTGGCCCGCTCCACGTCGGCTGAGCCGGTCCAGCTTCCAAACGAGAAGAGTGCGAACTTCCTTGGCCTTCAGGGCCTCTAGAGCCTGTTCGAAGTCCTTGCGCACCTTGGCCTTGTACGCGGACACTCCCGGATCGCGCCAGACCTTCCGGACAGTCCAGCCCTCCGCCTTGGCCCAAGCCCGAAGGTCTTTCTCCTGCCGCTCCATGCCGTCGGTCGTATCGTCATAGATTGACAGACGGGTGTAGAGGTCCACGAGTTCCATACGCGCCATCATGGCAGAACATTACGCGCGCGCAACCGTTTGATCGCCGCGCTCGGCGGTGCGACCGTGGTCGTCGAAGCGGGCTGGCGCAGCGGGTCGCTGAACACCGCAGGACACGCCGCATCGCTCGGCCGCCCCATCGGCGCCGTCCCCGGCCCGATCACGTCCGCCGCTTCGGCCGGATGCCATCGACTCCTGCGGGAGTACGACGCGATCTGCGTGACGACGGCCGCCGAGGTGCGCGAGCTCTGGGGAGACCATGCTCCGGCCGCACCCGACGCAGCGGTACGGCCGGATCCGGACACGACCCGACTGCTCGACGCCCTCAGCACGCGCACGGCGGTGTCGCCATATGAGATCGCGCGGCGCTCCGGGCTGGCGGTCGACCGCGTCCGTGGTCTGCTGGGGATGCTCGAACTGGACGGGGTGACGTCTCGTCGTGAGAACGGCTGGCTGAAGGAGGTTCAGACCAGCCGGTAGCCGACTCCGCGGACCGTCTCGATGCGGCCGGCGCCGAGCTTCTGGCGCAGGTAGCCGATGTACACGTCCGCGACGTTGGATCCCGGATCGAAGTCGTACCCCCACACCCGACTGAGCAGCTGCTCGCGGCTGAGCACCTGCCCGGCATTGCGCACCAGTTCCTCGGCGAGGGCGAACTCCCTGGCCGAGAGCTCGATCGCGTGATCGCCGACCCGCGCACGGCGGGTGCGGATGTCGAGGTGCAGGTCGCCATGGCTGAGCTCGGGAAGCGCCGCCGTCTCATCGCGGCGCATCCGGAGGCGGATGCGGGCCAGCAACTCGTCGAACCGGAACGGCTTGCCGAGGTAGTCGTCCGCTCCGCCCTCGAGCCCGGCGATCGTGTCGTGCAGCTCCACACGTGCCGTGAGCATGATCACGGGCATCCGCGAGCCCGACCCGCGCAGCTGCTCCAGCACATGGAAGCCGTCGAACCCGGGGAGGTTCACGTCCAGGACCATGAGGTCGAACTCGTCGGTCAACGCGAGCTCCAGTGCCTCCGGCCCGGTCGCGGCGAGGCGGGTCGCGAACCCGGCGGAGCGCAGACCCTTCTCGATGAACCCGGAGATCCGGGCTTCGTCGTCGGCGATGAGGATCGATGCCATCGTTCAGGTCTCCTCGGATGGGTGAGGCCCGGTCTGCGGTGCCGGCGTCTCGTCGGCTCGCTCCGTGCGCACGGGGAATCGGGGAATGCGCAGGGCGAACACGGCACCCGACCCTGCTGCGTCGGCGACGGTCACGCTGCCGCCGTGGGCGTGCGCGATCACCTGGACGATGTTGAGACCGAGTCCGCTGCCCGGAGCGCTCGCGTCCGTGCCGCGGTGGAATCGCTCGAACACGCGCTGCTTGTCCTTGTCGGGGACGCCGGGGCCGAAGTCCCGGACCCAGAACGTGACGGTCTCGGCATCCGCTCTGCTGCCGATCTCGATGCGTTCGCTGCCGTGCGTCACCGCGTTCTGCGCGAGCTGCAGCATCGCCTGGGTGATGCGCGCGGCGTCCAACTCGGCCACCACGTGCGCCGTCGCGACCAGGCTCGGCTCGGCACCCACGATGCCCTGTGCCTTGCGGAAGATCTGCTGGACCAGATCGGCGACGTCGACCGGCGCGGCGTTCACCGGACTCGGACCGTGCAGGGACGCCGCGCTCGCGAGGTCCTGCACCAGCCTGCCCATCCTGTCCAACTCATCCACGACGAGGGACTGCGTCTGCCGGGCGTCGGCCGGGTCGGTCGGGTCCATGACCTCGACGTGTCCGCGCACGATCGTGATCGGCGTCTTCAGCTCGTGCCCCACATCGCTGAGCAGCTCGCGCTGGGACTCCAGCGCGGCGTCCAGGCGGTCCAGCATCGCGTTCATGGTCCGCGCGAGCTCGGCCACGTCGTCGTTCCCGACCAGGGGGATGCGTTCGTCCAGCGATTGGGCCGACACGCGGTTCGCGGTCTCGCGCATCTGCCGCAGCGGGCGCAGCAGACGCGTCGCGACGACGGTCCCGGTCGCCGCGACGATGAGCACGACGATGATCGACGAGACGAGGAACGTCCGGGCGGCGCCGTCGAACTCGGCGAGCTCTGCCTCGACGTCATACGCGAGCACGAACAGGACTTCCTCGGGTGCGGGGGAGTCCGCGACCGAGATGGGTGCCGCGAGATAGCGCCACACCACACCGTCCTCCGCATACGTGCCCATGACGGGCAGGCCGTCCGTGACCTCGCCGTCCACGTAGGCGGCGAAGTCCGTCGCGGCACCGAGATCGATGTCCAGTGCCACTCCGGGCACCATGCCGATCCTGCCGTCGACCATTCCCATCGCGCCGGCGTTGTCGTCGGGACTCATCCGCTGCACGACCGCGCGCAGGGCATCGGTGGACGTCTTCCAGGGCACCGCGTCCACGCCGTCGCCGACCGAGCGGTCCCCGTCCGCGACGATGAAGCGCGCCGAGTCCAGATTCGCGCGCAACCGCGCATCGATCTCATCGAGATTCGACTGACGCTCCTCCAGAGAGACGGCGAGTCCGACCGCGAGCAGGCCCAGAGCCGTCACCGCCGTGATCGCCGCGACGATGCGGGTACGCACCGACACGCCGCGCGAGCGGCGCGGCGGGGAGTCGGCGACGGGTTCGGTCATTGTTCCAGTATCCCGAGCGCCGGGGCGCAGTCCGGTCTGACTAAGAGATGTCTCACCCAACGTCCGCGGGATCCGTGATGCAATCGAACGATGCCGAGGGAACGGACGGCCGTCGTCACGGCGGAGGAGCAGCTGATCCGCGATGCGCTGGGCGACGTGCCCGTATCGCTGATCAGCCGGGAACCGCTCGGGGCGGGGAGCGTCGCGGGCTTCACCGTGGAAGGCGCCGACCCCGCGCAGGTCTACTACGTCGACACGTCCGGCATCACGGTCGACGCCGAGACGGGTATGGCGACGGGGGAGGACCCGGCCCACCCGGAGGCGCGGGTCTGGATGCATCCGGCGGACCCGCACCTGCCGGCGCTCGCGCCGGTCGCCTACGCCCATGCCGCCGAGGTACTGCTCGACAGGCTGGGCATCCGCGCGACGGGCCCTGGTGACCTGATCGCCTACCGTCCCGGTCGCCGGGCGGTCGTGCGCATCCCCGCCGGCGAGGGGACCGTCTGGGTCAAGGTCGTCCGACCGCGTCGCGTGCGGCGCATCGTCGACGCGCACGCGGCGTGCGCGTCCGCAGGACTCCCCGTGCCCCCGGTGCGGGGATGGTCACCCGAAGGGCTGGTGGTGCTCGCCGAGGCCGAGGGGCTTCCGGCACCCATCGCGGACTGGCATCCCGCCGGGCTCATCGACGCCGTCGACCGGCTGAGGCCGCGCATCGCCGCTGTCCGGACCTCGCGCCGACTCACTCCGGTCACGGACCGGCTGGACTGGTATGCGACGCACAGCCAAGGCTCGGCCGACGCGATGGCGCTCGTCGAGCGCATCCGCGCCGGCCTCGCGACGCTCGAGCCGACAGCACCGGTCGTCGTGCACGGAGACCTGCATTTCGGACAGCTGTTCCTCAGCGGCGACACGATCACCGGGCTGATCGACGTCGATACGCTCGGCATCGGTGCTGCGGCCGAGGATCCCGCGGCGTTCGTGGCGCATGCGCTCGCGAGTGCGGAGCAGAGCCCCGCGGAAGGGCGCTCGCGACTCCGGTATCTCGCCGGCGAGGCTCTCGACCGCTGGGGAGCGGACCCTGCGGTACGCATCTACGCCGCGACGCACCTCCTCGGGCACGCCATCGCGGCGCGCGACCTCGGAGACCCGCAGCGCGAGGACGCCATGCTCGCAGGAGCGGATCGGCTGTTGCGCCAAATGAACGCATCGAACACCCGCCTAAGAACGGTCTCACGAGCGCTTTCGATTGCGCTTAGCCCGGGTGGCGACGATGGAGGAAGGACATCGGCTCTCGCCGATCGAGAAGAGGAGTGGACATGAGCAGGAAGAGATGGATCGCCTACGGAGTGACCGGAGTGGTCGGGCTCGGTGTGGTCGCCGGCGGAGCCGTCGCGACTGCCAGCACGATGGATCTGCAGACGACCGAGGGGACGGTCATCCCGGGCGGTGTCGTGACGAACCGCGGTGACGTCCTGGACACCCAGACCGTCCGGCTCCAGCAGACCGACACCTCGGTGACCGTCGTGACCGGCCCCACGGCCGCGACCGCGACGTCCGCCCCGGATCCTGTGACGTCGCCGTCGCCCACGACGCCGCCGTCCCCGCCCACCGCGCCGTCGCCGGTGACTCCGCCCACCCCCGCGACGCCGCCCACCCCGGCGAGCCCGGCGACGCAGGCGTCCCCGGCGTCAGTCGTGTCCGCCGGCACCAACTGAGTACGCGGCGACATCGCCGTACCCGGCGGGGCGACGGCGATCGACGGAGCGGACGGGTCATGCTGGAGTCATGGAGCTGTCCGCGGCCGTCGACGCCTTCGCGACGCATCTCGCCCGGGTGCGGCGGCTGTCACCGGCGACGGTGCGCGCCTATCGCGCGGACCTGAAGGATCTGATCGCATCCGCCGGGGACGTCCGGGTGGCCGACGTCGACCTGGAGACGCTGCGGGACTGGCTCTGGGCGGCGACGCAGCGCGGCGACGCGCGCAGCACGCTGGCGCGCCGTGCCGCGGCCGCGCGGTCGTTCTTCGCCTGGGCGAAGGACGAGGAACTCGTCGCCGTGGACCCCAGCCTCCGCCTGGTCTCGCCGAAGCGGGGACGAACCCTGCCGACCGTCGCCTCGCGGGACGGCATGCGCGCCCTGCTGGACGAACAACGTGCGGCGGCGGCAGGCGGCGACCCCGAGGCACTCCGCGACCACGCGATCCTCGAGATGCTTTACGCCTCGGGGATGCGCGTCTCCGAACTCTGCGGACTCGACATCGACGACCTGGACCAGGATCGTGCGACCGCTCGCGTCCTCGGCAAGGGCGCCAAGGAGCGCGTCGTGCCCTACGGGCGTCCGGCGCGCGACGCGATCGCGGCGTGGTCGACCCGGGGGCGCCCGGTGTTCTCGGCGCGCGCCGAGAACGCACCGCCTGCCGTTTTCCTGGGCGCCCGGGGCGGGCGCATCGGCCCGCGCGCGGTGTACGCCCTCGTCGCCCGGACGCTGGGCCCCGTCGTGGGAGCGGAGAACGTGGGCCCGCACGCCCTGCGCCACTCCGCAGCGACGCACCTGTTGGACGGCGGAGCGGATCTGCGTGCGGTCCAGGAGATCCTGGGTCACGCGAGCCTCGGCACGACGCAGATCTACACGCACGTGTCAGCAGAGCGGCTGACGGCGACCTACCGTCTCGCCCACCCGCGGGCGTAGTGATGCCGCGTGCGCGCGCCGTCACAGCGGTGCGCAGCACGGCAGCAGCACCGCGCGTTCCACCGGCCCGAACATGGCCATCGGATCCACGTACACTCCGTGCAGGCGCAGTCCGACATGCAGTGACCCGGGGGCTGCATGCCCGCCGCCGGCCGTCGTGCCGATCGCGTCGCCGGCACGGACCGTCGCACCGGGAGCGAGGTCCGACGCGACGGGTTCGAAGGTGGTGACCAGCCCGCCGCCGTGGTCGATCGTGATCAGCGGACGGTCCACGACCGTGCCGACGAAGGCGACCACTCCGTCCGCCGGTGCCCGGACCCGGCCGTCGTCGACCGCGATGTCGATGCCGCGGTGTCCCGGTCCATACTCGTGCGCGGGCGCGACGAACGGCTCGAGCACGGACCGAGGACCGGCGGTCGGCCAGAGCCAGTCCGCCGCCGCATCCGGAGCTTCGTCCGTCGCCGTGCCCGGATCCCGGGACCGGGCGGGTGCGTCAGCGCCGCCGGCCGGCCCGCCCGCTGCGGCGGCGGGGGAGGCCGCTCCCAGTGCGAGGACCAGCACGATGGATGCGACGAACACTCTGCGGAGGCGTCGGCGATGCGGTCGCAGTGTCATCACCCCATCGTGGGACACCGGGGCTCGACCGGTCAGCACGATCCCCGCATCAGTGCATGATCCGCAGGAAGAACGCGGCCTGTGCAGGGCGAGTCGTCGCGGCCGGATCGGGTACACTGGAACCCGCACCTCGATTCCGGGGTGACTACGCGTGCCCAGAGCGACTTCGGTCGCGGCATCCACTCCCGCAGGTCCCGTTCGCAGAACGGGTGGGTGTGCGCCGGGCACCAGGATCGACGATCGACCGATCGGCGAAGCAACCTCAACGGCGTGCGAACGCCAGAACAAGGAGACGACCATGGCTGTGGTCACCATCCGCCAGCTGCTCGACAGCGGCGTGCACTTCGGACACCAGACCCGTCGGTGGAACCCGAAGGTCAAGCGCTTCATCCTCACGGAGCGCAGCGGCATCCACATCATCGACCTGCAGCAGTCCCTGTCGTACATCGACAAGGCCTACGACTTCGTCAAGGAGACGGTCGCGCACGGCGGCACGATCCTCTTCGTCGGCACCAAGAAGCAGGCGCAGGAAGTCCTCGCCGAGCAGGCGACGCGCGTCGGCCAGCCGTTCGTCAACCAGCGCTGGCTGGGCGGCCTCCTCACCAACTTCTCCACCATCGCGAAGCGTCTCGCCCGCATGAAGGAGCTCGAGGAGCTCGACTACGAGAACCCGGCCGCGTCGGGCTTCACGAAGAAGGAGCTCCTGCTCAAGAAGCGCGAGCTGGACAAGCTGCACAAGTCGCTGGGCGGAATCCGCAACCTGGCCAAGACCCCCTCCGCTCTGTGGGTCGTCGACGCCAAGCGCGAGCACCTCGCCATCGACGAGGCCAAGAAGCTGGGCATCCCGGTGATCGGCATCCTCGACACCAACGCCGACCCGGACGACTTCCAGTACCCGATCCCCGGCAACGACGACGCGATCCGCTCCGTCTCGCTACTGACCCGCATCATCGCGGATGCCGCGGCCGAGGGCCTGCAGCAGAAGCACAACCCCGAGCAGGGCGACGCCGAGCCGCTGGCCGAATGGGAGCGCGAGCTCCTCGAGGCTCCTGCGGAGAACGCGGACGCCGCCGCCGAGGCTCCCGCCGCTGAGGCCGCCGACGCCGAGGCTCCCGCCGCCGAGTCGACCGAGGCTCCGGCCGAGGACGCCGCGGCCGCAGACGCCAAGTAATCCCGCGAACACACACATCACGAAGCAAGGAGCCACCACACATGGCCAACTTCACCATCGCCGACATCAAGGCGCTGCGTGAGCAGCTCGGCACGGGAATGGTCGACACCAAGAAGGCGCTCGAGGAGGCCGACGGCGACGTCCAGAAGGCCGTCGAGATCCTTCGCCTGAAGGGTGCGAAGGGCAACGCCAAGCGCGCTGACCGTTCCACCAGCGAGGGCCTGGTCGTCGCTCGCGAGCAGGACGGCGCCGTGACGCTCGTCGAGCTCGCCTGCGAGACCGACTTCGTCGCCAAGAACGACCGCTTCATCGCGCTGGCCGACAAGGTCGCCGACGCCGTCTCCGCCGTCAAGGCGAACACGGTCGAGGAGGCGCTCGCGGCCGACGCCGGCGGCCAGACGGTCGACCAGCTGATCTCCGACGAGGCGGCCATCATCGGCGAGAAGGTCGAGCTGCGCCGCGTCCGCACGCTGACCGGCGACCACTTCGAGGTCTACCTGCACCGCACCAGCAAGGACCTGCCGCCGCAGATCGGCGTGGTCGTCGCCTACTCGGGCGACGACGCCGAGACCGCTCGCAGCATCGCCCAGCACATCTCGTTCGCGAACCCGTCGTACCTGTCCCGCGAGGACGTCCCGGCGGCCGACGTCGAGAAGGAGCGCGAGATCGTCACCGAGATCTCCCGCAACGAGGGCAAGCCCGAGGCGGCTCTGCCGAAGATCGTCGAAGGCCGCGTCACCGCGTTCTTCAAGCAGGTCGCTCTGCTCGAGCAGGACTACGCCAAGGACAACAAGCTGTCCGTGGCCAAGGTCGCGCAGGACGCCGGCATCACCGTGACGGACTTCGCGCGCTTCAAGGTCGGAGCGTAACGACGTCGGAGGGGTTCGGATCCGTGAGGGTCCGAACCCCTTCTTCATGCCCGCGAGGCACTATCTTGAATTCGGGACGAGAGGATTTCACCCATGACTGAACGCACCGGACGCCGCCGCGTCCTTCTCAAGCTCTCCGGCGAGGCATTCGGTGCCGGTCAGCTGGGTGTCAACCCCGACGTCGTCAGCCAGATCGCCCGGGAGATCGCCGCGGCAGTGGACGAGGTCGAGATCGCAGTCGTGGTCGGCGGAGGGAACTTCTTCCGCGGAGCGGAGCTCAGCCAGCGCGGCATGGACCGCGGACGCGCGGACTACATGGGGATGCTCGGCACCGTCATGAACGCCCTCGCTCTGCAGGACTTCCTCGAGCAGGCCGGCGCCGCGACGCGCGTGCAGTCCGCCATCTCGATGACCCAGGTCGCTGAGCCGTACATCCCGTTGCGCGCGGAGCGCCACATGGAGAAGGGGCGCGTGGTGATCTTCGGGGCCGGCGCCGGTCTGCCCTACTTCTCGACCGACACGGTCGCCGCTCAGCGCGCCCTCGAGATCGGCGCACAGGAGGTGCTCGTCGCCAAGAACGGCGTCGACGCGATCTACACGGCCGACCCGAACAAGGATGCCTCGGCGACGCGCATCGACCGCGTGACGTATCGGGAGGCGCTGCAGCGCGGACTCAAGGTCGTCGATTCGACGGCGTTCAGCCTCTGCATGGACAACAGCATGGACATGCGGGTGTTCGGCATGGAGCCGTCCGGGAACATCACGCGCGCGCTTCTCGGAGAGACCATCGGAACGCTCGTCACCGCCTGAGCGTCGCACGCGGGTGCCGCGGCATCCGCCCCGATAGAATTGCCAGAACACCCCAGACGATTGGAGTCGCCGTGATCGCGGACGTCCTCGCAGATACCACCACCCGGATGACCAGGGCGGTCGAAGCCGCGAAGGAGGACTTCGCCACGGTGCGCACGGGGCGGGCGAACCCGCAGCTCTTCCAGAAGGTCATGGTCGACTACTACGGGTCGCCGACGCCGCTGGCGCAGCTCGCCTCGCTCGCCAACCCCGAGGCGCGTTCGCTCATCATCACGCCGTACGACAAGTCGGCGCTCAAGGCGATCGAGCAGGCGATCCGGGACATGCCGAACCTCGGCGCGAACCCGTCCAACGACGGCAACATCGTGCGCGTCACGATGCCCGAGCTCACGCAGGAGCGCCGCAAGGAGTACGTCAAGCTCGTCCGTTCCAAGGGCGAGGACGCCAAGGTCCACGTCCGCGGCATCCGTCGCAAGGCCAAGGACGAGCTGGACGCGCTCAAGAGCGATGTCGGCGAGGACGAGATCGCCCGCGGCGAGAAGGAACTGGACGCCCTGACGCGTCAGCACGTCGACCTGATCGATGAGGCGCTGAAGCGCAAAGAGGCCGAGCTGCTCGAGGTGTGAGCGGGAATGACTGACGAATCCGGGGGAACGCCGCCGAACGAGGCGCCGACCAGGCGCAGCGCTCGCAAGCGCGACGCGGCCGCCGTGCCGCTCAGCGACAGCGCGTTCCCCGGGTTCGACGCACAGGCGGTGCCTCCCAAGCCGCCGCTTCCCGTCGAGCCGGACGGCGCGCGGGTGCCCGCGACCGAGCGTGCGTCGACGGGGGAGCACAGCGCGATCCGCGAGCAGTGGCGCGCGGCACGCGGCGAGTTCGAGAACCACGTCTCGCACGCGCGCGACCAGCTGGATCAGGCCAACGAGCGCATCAAGGAGCGCACCGGGCGCGACCTGATCGTGGCGATCCTCATCGGTCTCGCTGCGGGGGCGGTGCTGCTCGGGTCGCTGCTGTTCATCAAGTGGCTGTTCGTGCCGATCGTGCTGGCGATCGCGCTGCTGAGCATCTACGAGCTCGGTCTCGCGCTGCGCGGAGCCGGTCGGCGCGTCGACCTCGTTCCGCAGCTCGTGGTGGGGACGCCGCTCGTGCTCGCCGGGTACTTCGCCGAGCCGTGGCTGTGCTGGGTCGCGCTGTTCGCCGCGGTCGCCGTCGTCATCGTCTGGCGCCTCGTGGCGCAGATGATGACGCAGGACGGCCGCACGTACGGAGACGTGCTCGGCGACGTGGTGGTGGCCGGATTCATCCAGGTCTACGTCCCGTTCCTCGCGAGCATCGCGCTCATCCTGCTCTCCCAGGAGGGCGGGGAGCTGTGGGTCCTCGGCTTCATCATCATCGCCGTGGCGGCCGACACGGGCGCCTACGCGTCGGGTCTCGCATTCGGCCGGCACCCGATGGCGCCGCGGATCAGCCCCAAGAAGACCTGGGAGGGCTTCGCGGGTGCCGTCGTCGCCGCCGTCGGCGCGGGCGTGCTGCTGGCGCTGTACCTGCTGGAGATGCCGTGGTGGGCCGGCGTGATCCTGGGAGCGGCTGTCCTGCTCTCCGCGACGCTCGGCGACCTCGCCGAATCGATGCTCAAGCGCGACATCGGGATCAAGGACATGAGCTCGTGGCTGCCCGGCCACGGCGGCCTGCTCGACCGCCTGGACAGCATCCTGCCGTCGACCATCCCGGCGCTGTGCCTGTACTTCCTGCTGTCGCCGTGGGTGAGTCTCGGATGAGCCGGATACGCTGGTGACCGTGACAGACGTGCAGAACAGGCCGGCGCCGTCGGCATTCACCCTGACGACCGGGCGCACCCGCGGGTACCACCCGGCCGCTGTGGACACCTTCCTCGAAGCGGCCAAGGCCAGCTTCGAGCGGGATGACGATGCCCTGTCCGCCGAGGACGTCCGCGTCGCATCGTTCCCGCTGGTGCGCGGCGGCTACGTCGTCGGCGAGGTGGACGCCGCTCTCGGCCGGATCGAGGACGCCTTCGCCGCCCGGGTCCGCGATCGGGCCGTGCGCACCGAAGGGGCGACCGCCTGGGTCGAGCAGGCGAGGGCGGAGGCTCAGGTCATCCTCGACCACCTGGCGCGCCCCAAGCTGCACAAGTTCGCGCGCGTCGGCTGGCTCACCTTCGGCTACCGCGCCGAGGAGGTCGACCACGTCGCGCGCCGCATCGTCCGCTACCTGCGCGACGGAGACGAGCTGTCGGTCGAGCAGCTCCGGTCCGCCGCCTTCCGGATGCAGCGCGGAGGCTACCGCGAGGAGCAGGTGGACGCCCTGCTGGACGCGACGATCGAGGTCATGCTGGCCGTTCGCTGAGCGTTCTCATGGTGTCTCCAGGACGCCCTGGTCTACACTGGGCCTATTGTGACTTCATCCCACGAGTCTGATCAGGTCGTCGCGCGCACCGCTCCGGTTCGCTCCGACGTCGTCGCCCCTTCCTCCCGGCCCGCGCCCGCGCGGGCGCATTGGTCGCGGCGCCGTGGGGTCGCCGGTGCCCTCGCCTCCGTCGCGGTGGTGGGTTTCGCCGCTGCCATCGTGGCCCCGACCGGTTTCGCGCTGGCCGATCCGTCCGAGTCCGCGCAGGCGCAGACCACAGTGTTCTCGCTGGCCGCGGAGGACTCCCAGGATCTGCGCGTGACCGTGGAGGGATCCACCTTCGCTCCCGTCGAGCGGGGCTCCTACGACGTGTACGTCACCCCGACGCCGACTCCGACGCCCACCCCGGAGACGGCCTCCTCCTCGGGCTCGGGGGATTCCGGCAGCAGCAGCGGGAGCCGTCCGAAGTACACCGGCGGGGGTTCGCCCGCCGAGTGGATGGCCGCGGCGGGAATCGCCGAGAGCGACTGGGGATTCGTCGACTACATCGTCTCCAAGGAGAGCGGCTGGAATCCGAACGCGACGAACTCGTCGTCCGGCGCGTGCGGTCTCGTCCAGGCGCTGCCCTGCAGCAAGGTGCCCGGGAACGGATACGACCCGGTGGACAACCTGCGCTGGGGCAACGGCTACGCCACGGGGCGCTACGGCAGCTGGGAAGGCGCGTACAACTTCTGGCGCAGCAACCACTGGTGGTGACGCCGTCCCGCCATGCCCCGATCCCGTAAGAGGCGCCAGGAGCGCTCCAGCACCGACGACTCCTTCGACCGCCTCCTCGCGGGATGGAAGCGCACCGAGACCCGTCGTGGTCAGGAATGGGTGATCCAGCCCGTCTCGGCGCTGCAGGCGCAGAAGGAGTACGTCTGCCCGGGGTGCGGCCGTCCGATCTCACCGGGGGTGGCGCACCTGGTCGCCTGGCGCGGCGACGGCGTCCTGGGGGACGCGGCCGACCTGGCCGCCCGGAGGCACTGGCACACCCACTGCTGGAGGCTCGGATGACCCTCGGGATCCGAGGGCTGCGTTCCTGACGGGGGAGTCTCGCAGCCCCGCCGGTATCACCGCTCGTTCATGCGCGGGATGACGACCTGCCGGTAGATGATGAGGATGCTGGCGGCCACAGGGATCGCGATCAGTGCGCCCAGCAGGCCGAGCAGCGAGCCGCCGGCGAGAGCCGCGACCACGACCACGGCACCGGGGACGGACACGGCGCGGCTCATGATGCGCGGCGAGATCACGTACGCCTCGATCTGCATGTAGATGAGGTAGTAGATCCCGGCGGCGATCGCCGTGGCGGGGGAGCCGAGACCGGGGATGAGGCAGGTCAGCACGATGATCGTGGACCCGGTCAGGGTCCCGACCAGCGGGATGAGCGAGAAGAAGAACGCGACGACCGCGAGCACGGCGGGGAACGGCGCCTGGATGATCGACAGGTAGACGGCGCTGAGCACGCCGTTGATGACGCCGAGGCTGACCTGACCCATGACGTAGTACCCGACGGAGTCGGTGATCTGGTCGGCGAGGTCGATGAAGCGCGGACGCTTGGACGCCGGGATGAGCTGGTACACCGACCGCTTGAGCGACGGCGTCGACGCCGTCAGGTAGATCGTGAGGATCAGGACGATGAACGCGCCGAAGAGGCCGTTGACGACCGTGAGGCTGGCGTTGATGACCCCGCCGGTGATGCTTCCGACGTTCGCGAGCAGCCAGTTCTGCGCCTCGGTGAGGATGCGGTCGATGTCCAGAGCGGGGAAGACGCTTCCGAGCCAGTCGCGCAGGTCTCCCCAGACGTCGTTGCTTCGCTGCACGAGCTGCGTGATCTGCTCGATCAGCTGGGAGACCTGGGAGATGATGATCGGCAGCACGATGAGCACGATGCCGGCGAACACGCCGAGCACGGCGACGATCGTCGCCAGCACCGCGAGCCACCGGGGGAGCTTGCGCCGCTCCAGCCAGGAGATGACGGGATCGAGCCCGAGGCTGATGAACAACGCGGTTCCGACGTACAGCAGCACCGTCGACAGCGTCTGCACGCTGCCGATGAGCAGGATGCCGAGTCCGACGCCGAGCGTCGCGACCAGCGCCGTGCGGAACGGGTTGTGCAACTTCATGACGGCTCCTCGCAGAACGGGTGAGGCCAGCGTAGTCAGTCGACGACGGACGCCCGTGCAGACCTGCCGGTGAGCCTGCGCGAACGCGCCTGGGACAACACTCAGGTGATTTCGCTAGTCTGAAACGTCGAGCGATGATCCGGCATCGGACCGGATCACGTAAGGAGATCTTTTCGTGCGATTCGTATGGGCCGTCGTGGCCTTCGTCCTGGCCACGCTCCTGATCGGTGCGGGGATCGCTCAGCGCACCCTCTTCATGGGGCCATCCAGCGAGGAGCTGGTGCTGGAGACCTCGCAGCCGGAGCCCTACACCCTCATCGACGGCGCCGTGCTGCGCACGCAGGCGGGCCTGCAGACGCTGATCATCCGCGGGGACGGCGAGCTCTTCGCCGCCTACGGCCGCACCGCCGACATGGAGGCATGGCTGTCGGACGCGACCTACAACGCGATCACGCTCGGTGAGGACGGCGCTCCGGTGACGACGATCGTCGAGCCGGAGGCCGCCGAGGAGGGCGAGGCGGACGGCGCGACGCCGACCCCGGAGCCGACCGAGGACGCCGCGGCCGAGGAGACGCCGGGACGGAACCCGGCCGGGTCCGATCTGTGGCTCGACTCCTTCAGCGAGCAGGACCAGATCATCACCGACATGCAGCTGCCCGAGGGGACGAGCATCCTCATCGCACGCGACGGCACCGAGCCGGCACCGGACGATCTCGTCGTCTCGTGGCCGCTGGACAACTCCACCCCGCTGGCGGGGCCCTTGATGGCCGCAGGAGCGGTGGTGCTCGCGGCGGGCATCGTGCTGTACATCCTCGCCATCCGTCACCAGCGTCGCGGCCGAGGGCCGCGACGCAAGGGGCCGGGTCCGCTTCCCGCGACCGAGCCGATCGACGTCGCGATCGACAGGGTCCCGGAGAAGGACGCCATCGAGCAGGCGCCGACGGCCGAGGAGGCGACGACCGAGCCCGACGCCCAGGACGAGCAGCCGGCGAAGGGGGAGGGAAAGGCCCGTCGTGTGGCCTCCGCCCGTCGTCGCCGCTTCGCGATCCCCGCCCTGGCGCTGGCCGCCGTGGTCGCGACCGGCTGCTCGGCCGATTCATGGCCGCAGTTCGGTGCCGAGTCAGCGACCCCGTCGCCGACCCCGACCGTGATCGCGCCGGAGAATCAGAAGCCCCCGGCGGTCACCGAGGCTCAGGCGGCGCGGATCCTGCAGAGCATCTCCGACACGGTCGCGACGGCGGACGCCGAGGTCGACATCGACGCGGCGGCGACCCGTCTGGACGGAGCCGCGCTCACCGCGCGCCGCACGGACTACGCCCTCCGCGGCGCCATCGCCGACCGACCCGCTCCGGCGGTGATCCCGACCGACAAGGTGGAGATCCTGCTGCCCCAGGCGACGGACGCCTGGCCGCGCACGGTCCTCATGCTCTCCAAGAGCACCGAGGACGAGGCCGCCGCTCCCGTGATCCTCACCATGACGCAGCAGGATCCGTGGTCGAACTACAAGGTCTCCTACCTCGCCGAGATGCAGGCGTCCGTCGAGCTCCCGGAGCTCGCGCCGGCGTGGGCCGGGACGACTCTGGTGCCGCCGGACATCACGTTCCTCGCGGTCGCGCCGGACGAGCTGGCGACGGCGTTCTCGGATGTCGTCGACCAGGGGGAGAAGAGCGCGTCGTACGACCTCTTCGACGAGGGGGCGCTGACGCTCGCGACCCAGATCCAGGAGAGCCGGAAGACAGTCGTGGACGGCCTCGCGGAGAACGATGCGGCCGAGACGTCCAAGGCTGAGTTCGGGATGGACCCGAGCACGGAGGAGCCCGTCGCGATGGCGACGCTGGACAGCGGCGCGATCGTCGCGGTGTCCGTGCTCGACAGCGAGACGATCACGCCGACCCAACCCGGCGTGGACATCCGGTTCCGCGACGACCCGGTGGCGAAGGCGCTGACCGGCGTCGACCAGTCCGCCAAGGGCGTGAAGACGACCTACAGCATGCAGTTGTTCTTCTCTGTGCCGACGCAGGTCTCGGGTGAGCAGATCCGCCTCCTCGCCGTGCACCAGGACATCCTCGATGTGGAAGTGATCAAGTGAGCGATATCTCTGCGGCCGCGCTGCGCGGCGCCGTCGACCTGTCCGCGCTGCGCAACCGCCCCGCGGCGCCGACTGAAGGCACCGCCGGGGCGCCGGCCCCCGCGGCCGACGGTGCGCTTGTGCGCGACGTCACCGACGAGACGTTCGGTGAGGTCCTCGAGCTTTCCCGCACCGTGCCCGTCGTGGTCGATCTGTGGGCCGAGTGGTGCGGTCCGTGCAAACAGCTGAGCCCGATCCTCGAGCGCGTCACGCAGGAGCTCGCCGGCCGGGTCGTGCTCGCCAAGGTGGACGTCGACGCGAACCCGCAGCTCGCGCAGGGGTTCCGCGCCCAGTCGATCCCGATGGTCGTCGCGCTCGTCGCGGGACAGCCCGTGCCGATGTTCACGGGTGCGGTGCCGGAGGAACAGGTCCGTCAGGTCTTCGATCAGCTCCTCCAGCTCGCCGCCCAGAACGGCGTCACGGGCACGCTGGCCGTGGGGGAGTCCGCCCCTCAGGAGACCGCGGAAGAGCCGCCGCTTCCTCCGTTGCATGCCGAGGCCTTCGCCGCCATCGAGAGCGGCGACTATGCGACGGCCATCCGCGCCTATGAGAAGGCTCTCGCGGAGAATCCGCGTGACGAGGACGCCCGCGCCGGTCTCGGCCAGGTGCGGCTGCTCGATCGCGTGCAGGGTCTGGACCTGCAGCAGGCACGGGATGCCGCAGCCGCCGCTCCGCAGGACGTCGCCGCGCAGTTCGCGGTCGCGGATCTGGACATCGCGGGCGGGCACGTCGAGGACGCGTTCCATCGTCTGCTCGACCTCTTCGCGACCCTTTCCGGCGACGAGCGCGCCGTCGTTCGCGAGCGCCTGGTCGAGCTTTTCGGCCTCGTCGGGGCCGCGGATCCGCGCGTCGTGAACGCGCGCAACCGGCTGTCGTCGCTGTTGTTCTGACCGATCGGGCGCGTGCCCGTGTCAGCCGTGCGACACGGTGGGCACGTGCGGCTCGGGCTGGTGACGCAGCCACAGGGTCGAGAGGGCAGGCAGCGTGATCGCGGCGACCGGGGATCCCCCGTCCTCCGCGGGGTGCGCCACGACCATTCCCAGATTCCCCACGCCGTGGCCGCCGAACTCCGCCGCGTCGGTGTTGAGGACCTCCTGCCAGACGCCCTCCCTGCTGAAGATCAGCGGCAGGGCCGTGCGCGTGACTCCGGCGAAGTTGCTGACGACGACGAGGCGGCCGCCGTGCGCGTCGCGCCGTTCGAACGCGATCACGTTCGGATCCCAGGACGGTCCGCCGAGGCGCGTGAACGAGGAGGCGTCGCCGTCCCTCTCCCATAACGGCGCCTGCGCGCGATACGTCGTGTTCAGGGCGCCGACGAAGCCGAGCAGATCTCGGTGCGCGGGCTGCTCCAGTAGCCACCAGTCCAGCTCCCGCGACTCGGACCATTCCGAGAGCTGACCGAACTCCTGGCCCATGAACAGCAGGTTCTTGCCCGGGTGGCCCCACATGTAGGCCAGGTAGGCGCGGGCGTTCGCGAGACGGTGCGCGTGGTCACCCGGCATCTTGGCCAGCAGACTCCGCTTGCCGTGCACGACCTCGTCGTGACTGATCGGGAGGACGTAGTTCTCGCCGAACGCGTACACGAACGAGAACGTCATCTCGCCCTCGTGATGTGAACGGTGCACCGGATCGCGCTGGATGTACAGCAGCGAGTCGTTCATCCAGCCCATGTTCCACTTGAACCCGAAGCCGAGGCCGGCGTGCTCGGTCGGCGCGGTGACGCCCGGGAAACTGGTGGACTCCTCGGCGATCATGACGATCCCCGGATGGTGGCGGTACGCGGTCGCGTTCGCCTCCTGCAGGAACCGGATGGCTTCGAGGTTCTCCCGTCCGCCATGGACGTTCGGTTCCCATTCGCCGTCCTTGCGCGAGTAGTCCAGGTAGAGCATGGACGCGACCGCGTCCACACGGAGGCCGTCGACGTGGAACTGCTCGAGCCAGTACAGCGCATTGGCGACCAGGAAGCCGCGGACCTCGGGGCGGCCGTAGTCGAAGATCAGGGTTCCCCAGTCCTGATGCTCACCGCGGCGCGGATCGGGGTGCTCGTACAGCGCTTCGCCGTCGAACCGGGCGAGTGCGAACGCGTCCTTCGGGAAGTGACCGGGCACCCAGTCGAGGATGACGCCGATCCCGGCGCCGTGCAGACGGTCGATGAGGTACCGCAGATCGTCCGGAGATCCGAACCGGCTGGTCGGCGCGTAGTAGCCGCTGACCTGGTACCCCCAGGAACCCCCGAACGGATGCTCGGCCAGCGGCATGAACTCCACGTGCGTGAATCCGGTGGTCTTGACGTGTTCGATCAGGGGGGCGGCGATCTCGCGATATCCGAGCCCTTCCCGCCAGGATCCGAGGTGCACCTCGTAGACCGACATGGGCTGAGCGACGGCATGCGTGGCGGCGCGCCTGGTCATCCACGCGCCGTCCTGCCACACGTGCGCGGATGCCGTGACGACCGACGCGGTCTCGGGAGGTGTCTGCGCCTCCTGTGCCATCGGATCGGCCTTGAGGATCCAGCGGCCGTCCCGGGTGAGGATCTCGTACTTGTACCGCGTCCCGATCGTGACGTCCGGGACGAAGAGCTCCCAGACGCCGCTCGCCCCCAGGGAGCGCATCGGATGACCGGAGCCCTCCCAGCCGTTGTGATCGCCGACGACCCGTACGGCCCTGGCGTTGGGCGCCCACACCGCGAACGCTGTGCCGAGTTCGGATCCGTGCGCTCGCGGGTGCGCACCGAGGACCTCCCAGAGACGCTCGTGCCGGCCCTCGGCGATCAGGTGCAGGTCGAGCTCGCCGACGGTCGGCAGGTGGCGGTACGGATCACCCGTGACGGTCTCCGACTCCCCGGCGTACAGGGTGGCGATGCGATAGGCGACCGGAGGTCCCTCGTGCCGCGCCTCCCATATGCCGTGCGCGGCATGGGTCAGCGCGAGCTGCTGACCGTCTGCGAACACGACGCTCACGGTCTCCGCCAGCGGCCGACGGACCCGGATGGTCGTAAGCGTGCGTCCGGCGGCATCCGTCATCGGATGGGCGCCGAGGACGTCATGCGGCGCATGGTGCGCCCCGGCGGCGATCTGGCTCCAGTCCTCGGTGGCTGCGACGTCCTCGACAAAGCTCATGATCGCTCCTTCACTGCCAGGATGTGCACCGGCTCGGCGAAGGCGTCGAGCCGGACGTAATCGTGGTCCGTCCAGGTCCACACCTGACCCGTGATCAGGTCCTCCACATCGAACGCGTCGCCGGGTTCGATGCCCCACACCCGTGTGTCGAGATGGACGGTGGTCTCGCGCACGGAGTGGGGGTCCACGTTGGCGACGACGAGGATGGTGTCCGGCGCGCCCGTGCCCGTGAAGGCCGCGTCCAGATGCTTGGAGTACACCAGCACCGCGTCGTCGTCGCTCCAGTGCACCGATAGGTTCCGCAGCTGCCGGAGCGCGGGGTGCGCCCGCCGGATCTCGTTGAGGCGTCGCAGGAACGGGGCGAGGGAGTCGCCGTCGCGTTCCGCTGCGGCGAAGTCGCGCAGCTTGTACTCGTACTTCTCGTTGTCGATGTTCTCCTCGGACCCCGGCCGCGCGATGTTCTCGAAGAGCTCGTACCCCGCGTAGACGCCGTAGACGGGCGCTGCGGTCGCGGCGAGCGCCGCGCGGACGCGGTAGGCCGCCCGGCCGCCGAACTGCAGGTACTCGGTGAGGATGTCCGGGGTGTTGACGAAGAGGTTCGGCCGCAGGTAGTCCGCCGTCTCGGACGCGAGCGACGTGAGGAACTCCTCGAGTTCGGCCTTCGTGTTCCTCCAGGTGAAGTACGTGTAGCTCTGCTGGAAGCCCGCCCCGGCGAGGGCGCGCAGCGGGGCAGGGCGCGTGAACGCCTCGGCGAGGAAGACGACGTCGGGATGCCGGTCGGTCACGCGCGCGATGAGCCATTCCCAGAACCACAGCGGCTTGGTGTGGGGGTTGTCGACGCGGAAGATCCGCACGCCCTGCGCGATCCAGTGCTCGACGATCCGCAGCACCTCGGCGCAGATGCCCTGGGGGTCGTTGTCGAAGTTGATCGGATAGATGTCCTGATACTTCTTCGGCGGATTCTCGGCGTACGCGATGGAACCGTCCGGAAGCGTCGTGAACCACTCCGGATGCTCGGCGACCCACGGATGGTCCGGGGAGGCCTGCAGCGCGAGGTCGAGCGCGACCTCCAGGCCGGCCGTATGCGCCGAGCGGACGAAGGCACGGAAGTCCGCGAGCGTTCCGAGGTCGGGGTGGACGGCGTCGTGCCCTCCCTCGGCGCCGCCGATCGCCCACGGCGAGCCGGGCTCGTCGTCACCCGCATGCAGCGTGTTGTTCCGGCCCTTGCGGTGCGTGCGTCCGATCGGATGGATCGGCGGCAGGTAGACGACCTCGAAGCCCATGTCCGCGACGGCGGCGAGGCGCTTCGCGGCGGTACGGAACGTGCCCGAGACGATGCGGCCGTCGGCCGCGCGCTTCGCGCCCTCCGAACGCGGGAAGAACTCGTACCACGCACCGACGCCGGCCCGCTCGCGCTCGACGAGCACGCTCTGCAGCTCCGTCGCGGAGATCAGCGAACGCAGCGGGCGCTGCGCGAACAGCCGGGAGAACTCGGGGCTGGTCGCGGTGTCCAGTGCGCCTGCGGCGTCGGCGCGGCCCAGGTCGGAGGCCGCTGCCGCCAGCCGGCGCCGCTCGGCGGCGGGACGGTCCTTCTCGGCGGCGGCGCGGGCGAACAGCTCCGCACCGGCCGCGGTCATCACGGCGACGTCGACACCGGCGGCGATCTTCACGGCGGCGGCGTGAGCCCAGGTCGCGAAATCGTCGCCGAACGCCTCGAAGCGGTAGCGCCAGGTTCCGCGGGCATCCAGGGCGATGAGCACCTGCCACTCGTCGGTACCGTCCTGCAGCGGAGTCAGCCGATGCAGTGACTCGGTGCCGTCCGGTGCGGTGAGGCGGAGGTGAACGCCGATCCGATCATGCCCTTCCCGGAATGCGATGACGCGGAACGGGACGACCTCGCCCGCGAACGCCTTCGCGTGGAATCCCCCGGGCACCGACGGACGCGGGTCCGACAGCGGGATGCGGCCGGTGCGCACTCCTTCGGCGACAGCGGTCGGCCTCGCGTGCCGCAGGGGGATCTGGGCGGGACTCCGGAGAGCCTCGGAACGGGTCACCGTGCGTGCGGCCATAACCCGAATGTACCGCTCCGAGAGCGCGTGTGACAGCCGGTGACGGGCGGGGTCGGACCCCCGATCATTCCACCCGGAACAGGTGCATCGAGGTGCCCGGTATCGGCAGCACGTCACCGGGCGCGAGGACGCGGGGTTCGGCATCCGGATGCTCGTCGGCGCTGGACCACAGGGACACGAATCGGGTCGCGTCCTCGATGGCGTCCGGGAGGGTCACGTCGATCGGCGCCTCCGTGCCGTGGACGATCAGGAGGATGCGGTTGAACTCCTCCGACTCCGGAGTGGACGCCGCGACGTACTGCAGCGTCCGGTTCCCCGGATCCGTCCACTGCTGCTGCTCCATCGTCTCGCCGTTCTGGTCGTACCAGTCCATGACGCTCGCGTTGGGGATGTGCTCGCCGAGCCGGGCGTAGCGGCTGGGCCGGAGCGCGGGGTTCTCGCGACGCAATCGGGTCAGCGCGGCGACGTGCGCGCGCAGATCCTCCTGCCACGGCTCGTGCTCCCAGGACAGCCAGGTCAGGGCGGAATCGTGGGCGTAGGCGTTGTTGTTGCCGCGCTGGGTGCGGCCGGTCTCGTCCCCGGCGGTGAGCATCGGGATGCCGGCGGAGAGCAGCAGCGTCCCGAGGATGTTCCGCATGGCCTTGCGGCGGGCGGCGAGGATCGCCGGATCGTCGGTCGGCCCCTCGGCGCCGTGGTTGAAGGCGCGGTTCATGTCGGCGCCGTCATGGTTGTTCTCGCCGTTGGCCTCGTTGTGCTTGACGTCGTAGGAGACCAGATCGTTCAGGGTGAACCCGTCGTGCGCCGTGACGAAGTTGATGCTCGCGAGCGGGCCCCGTTCCTCCGTGAACGTGTTCGAGGAACCGGCCAGCCGCGTCGCGAACCCGCCGATGCCCACCGGCGCCGAAGCCCGACGGGCGTAGTCGATGTCGCTGAGCCAGAAGTTGCGGACGCGATCGCGGTAGCGGTCGTTCCACTCCAGGAACCCGTCCGGGAAGTTGCCGGTCTGCCAGCCGCCCAGGCCGACGTCCCAGGGCTCGACGATCATCTTCGCGTCCTGCAGCGCCGGATCGTCCAGGATCGCCCGCAGAAGCGGATGCTCCCGGTCGTACTCGTGCCGGGCGTTGCGTCCGAGGGCGGTGGCCAGGTCGAAGCGGAAGCCGTCGATCTGCATGTCGTTCGCCCAGTAGCGCAACGAGTCCAGCACCAGTCGGGCCGCGGCGTCCGTCGCCGTGTTCAGCGTGTTGCCGCAACCGGTCGTGTCGACATAGGCGCCGTCCGGCTGCTGGCGGTAGTACCCGGCGTTGTCGATGCCTCGCAGGCTGGAGCGCGGACCGCCGATGCCCTCTTCCGAGGTGTGGTTGTAGACGACGTCGAGGATGACCTCGAGGCCGGCCTCGTGCAGCAGCCGAACCATGCCCTTGAACTCGGCCAGCACGGCTTCCGGGCCCTCCTTGCGGGCGTCCTCGCTCGCGTACGCGGCATGCGGCGTGAAGAAGTTCAGGGTGTTGTAACCCCAGTAGTTCGTGAGTCCGCGCTCGAGCAGGCGCGGCTCGGGGACGAACGCGTGGATCGGTAGTAGCTCGACGGACGTGATCCCGATCGACTGCAGGTACTCGATCATGGCGGGATGAGCCAGGCCCGCGTACGTGCCGTGCAGCGCCGGGGTGACACCCGGATGCCGCTTCGTCATGCCCTTGAGGTGCCCCTCGTAGATGACGGTGCGATCCAGGGGCACATGCGGCTTCGTCACCCCGCCCCAGTCGAATCCGTCGGCGATGACGACCGATCGCCACTCCTCGTAGCCGTCGCCCTGCGCGAGTCCGCGGGCATAGGGATCGAGCAGCAGGGTCTCGGGGTTGAACGTGTTGCCCGGACCGTGCGGGCCGCCGACGCGAAGCGCGTAGCGGGTCCCCGGCTGCAGCAGCGACGTGGTGATCTCCCACACTCCGCCGGGACGGCGCTCGAGCGGTGCGGTGTCGGTCACCCAGTCGAGGTCGGACTCGTCGAACACGACCAGCTCGACGGATGACGCGTTCTGCGACCAGATGCGCAGTGTGGCAGTGCCGTCGTGCAGACGGACGCCGAGGTCGTCGAGAGCGGGGCCGCCGGGGGCGGCGAACACACGGGGCGCGGGCATGAATACACCCTAGGCGGGATGTGTTGCCGTCTCATGACGGTCCGGACTCGGTTCCACCGTTCCGTGTGGCGGAATCCGGGGGAGAATCGAAGCATGCGGCACTACCTGGACCACGCGGCGACGACACCGCTGCGCCCCGACGCGCGCGACGCCTGGATCGATGCCACGTCGGTGATCGGCAACGCCGCGTCGACGCACGGTGCCGGTCAGGACGCCCGCCGGTTGCTGGAGGAATCCCGTGAGCGCATCGCCGCGGTGCTCGGCTGCGACCCGATCGAGGTCGTGCTCACCTCGGGAGGGACGGAATCGATCAACACTGCGCTGCGCGGCCTCTGGCAGTCGCGTCCGGACGGGACCACCGCGATCGTTCTCCCGGATGCCGAGCATCACGCCACGATGGACACGGTGGCGGCGCTCGCGGGCGACGGAGCCGAGGTGCGGGCCGTACCGGTGACGGCCGAGGCGCGTATCGATCCGGAGGCGTTCACCCAGGCTCTCCCCGGGGCAGCGATGGCCACGGCCCTGGTGGCGAACAACGAGGCGGGCACGGTCAACGATGCCCCGGCGCTGGCACGCGCCGCCGCGAAGGCGCGAGTGCCGCTGCACCTCGACGCCGTCGCCGCCCTGGGCCACGTCGACGTGTCGTTCCGGGGCCTGCGCGGAGGCGCACCGGATGCGTCCGGGCTCGTGGCGATGAGCGTCGCGGGGCACAAGATCGGGGCCCCGGTCGGCGTCGGGGCGCTCGTGGTGGCTCGCACCGCGAGGATGGGTCCCCTGCTGCGCGGAGGCGCCCAGCAACGCGGACTGCGTGCCGGGACGCAGGACATCGCCGGTGCGTCCGCCTTCGCCGTGGCGCTCGAGGCGGCCGAGGCCGAGCGGGCCGGCGAGTCGGAGCGCCTGCGCGTGCTGCGGAATCGCCTGGTGTCGGGCATCCTCGACCGGGTGCCCGAAGCCGTGCTCCTGGGGGACCCCGTCGACCGCCTGCCGGGCAACGCGCATGTGCTCTTTCCCGGGGCGGTGGGCGAGAGCCTGCTGTTCCTCTTGGATGTCGCCGGCATCGCGGCATCCACCGGGTCCGCGTGCCAGGCCGGAGTCGCGGAACCCTCCCACGTCGTGCTGGCGATGGGGCGCGGCGAGCAGGACGCGCGCAGCGCCCTGCGCTTCACGCTCGGGCGGACCTCGACGGATGAGGACGTGGACGCCGTGCTCGCCGTCATCGCGGACACGTATCTTCGGGCATCCGGCTCCGGCTCAGGCATCCGCTCGTAGACTGGGGGCATGCGGATCCTGGCGGCGATGAGCGGTGGTGTGGACTCCGCCGTCGCGGCCGCACGAGCCGTCGAGGCGGGCCACGAGGTGGTGGGCGTGCACCTCGCGCTGTCGCGCGCGGGAGGGACGCTGCGCACCGGCAGCCGCGGCTGCTGCACGATCGAGGACGCCATGGACGCCCGCCGGGCGGCGGATCGCCTCGGGATCCCCTTCTACGTGTGGGACTTCTCCGAGCGCTTCCGCGACGACGTCATCGACGACTTCATCAGCGAGTACCAGGCGGGACGCACACCGAATCCGTGCATGCGCTGCAACGAGAAGATCAAGTTCGCCGCGCTCCTCGAGCGCGCGCTCGAGCTCGGCTTCGACGCGGTCTGCACGGGTCACTACGCCACGCTCGTGGACGGCGAGGGCGGTCTGGAACTGCATCGCGCGTCCGACAACGCGAAGGACCAGTCCTACGTGCTCGGCGTGCTCACCGCCGAGCAGCTCGCACACACCTACTTCCCGCTCGGATCGACGCCGTCCAAGGCGCTCGTGCGCGCCGAGGCGGCCGAGCGCGGCCTCAGCGTCGCGCAGAAGCCCGACAGCCACGACATCTGCTTCATCCCGGACGGCGACACGCGCGGCTGGCTGGCCGAGAAGGTGGGCACGGCCACCGGCGAGATCGTGGATCGCACCGGTGCGGTGGTGGGGACTCACGAGGGCGCGCACGGCTACACGGTCGGTCAGCGGCGGGGCCTGCACCTCGGTGTTCCGGCGCCGGACGGCAAGCCGCGCTTCGTGCTCGAGGTGCGCCCGGTGTCCAACACCGTCGTCGTCGGTCCGAAGGAGGCGCTGGCGATCGCCGAGATCTCGGGGGAGCGTTTCAGCTGGGCAGGTGCCGCGCCGGTGGACGACGCGTTCGCGTGCGAGGTCCAGATCCGTGCGCACGCCGATCCCGTCCCGGCGCAGGCGTTCGCGTCGGAGGCCGGCGTCCGCGTCGTGCCGGAGCATCCGCTGGACGGCGTTGCGCCGGGGCAGACGGCCGTGCTGTACGTCGGCACCCGTGTGCTCGGCCAGTTCACGATCGACACGACGGTGTCGGCGGTCCCGGTCGGGGTGTAGGACCCAGCGCGTGTCGGCTCGGGCGCCGCTCCGCGACATCCGCGCCGTGTTAACCCCGAAGAACCCGGGCGATGTCGGTGCGCGCTCGTAGACTCGACCTGTGCCCGAGAACATCTCGCTGGAAGAAGCCCGTGTCGAGGCCGAGGAGCTGACGACCCGCATCCTCGAGGCGAAGGACGCCTATTACGGTCGTGACACGTCGCTCGTCGACGACGCCACCTACGACGGCTGGATGCACCGCCTTGAGGAGTTGGAGCGCCTGCATCCCGAGCTGCAGGGCCAGGACTCGCCGACGCAGATGGTCGGAGCGGCCGAGGCGACAGGGCTCGCCACGATCGAACACGCCGAACGGATGCTGAGTCTGGACAACGTCTTCTCCGTCGACGAGCTGCGGGAATGGGCCTCGAAGACGCAGAACGCCGCTGGTCGCGAGGTGGCGTGGCTGACGGAGCTCAAGATCGACGGGCTCGCGATCAATCTCCGCTACGAGAAGGGCGTGCTGACCTCGGCGGCGACGCGCGGGGACGGCCGTGTCGGCGAGATCGTCACCGAGAACGCGCTCCGGCTGCCGGAGATCCCCGAACGCCTGAGCGGCGAAGGGCATCCGGACATCGTGGAGGTCCGCGGGGAGGTCTTCATCCCGGTCGCCGCGTTCGAGCGGCTCAACGCCGCGCAGGCCGACTTCCGCGAGCGGGCGTACGCGGATTCCCTCGCGCGCTGGGAAGCACGGAGGGGAGCGAAGAGACCGTTCGAGGAGGAGAAGGCGCGCGCGGCGGCGGCACGGCGGTTCCCGGCGTTCGCCAATCCGCGCAACGCTGCCAGCGGTGGTCTGCGCCAGCAGCTGGACAAGAAGGACGGTCTCGAACTCGAAGCGGGACTCCTGCGCATCGAATCCCTGGCGATGTACGTGCACGGCATCGGCGCATGGCAGAACCCGCCAGTGACGGCGCAGAGCGAGGTCTACGAACTGCTGGCCGGATGGGGTCTGCCGACGAGTCCGCACGCGAAGGTGTGCCACGGGATCGATGAGGTGACCGAGTTCGTCGAGTACTTCGGCGAGCATCGGCACGACATCGAGCACGAGCTGGACGGCATCGTCGTGAAGGTCGACGAGCTCGCCCTGCATGACGAGCTGGGCATGACCAGTCGCGCGCCCAGGTGGGCGATCGCGTACAAGTACCCGCCGGAAGAGGTGCAGACGCGGCTCCTCGACATCGTCGTGTCCGTCGGACGCACCGGACGGGCCACGCCGTACGCGGTCATGGAGCCTGCGCATGTCGCCGGCAGCGTCGTGCGCCAGGCGACGCTGCACAACAAGGACGTCGTGAAGGCCAAGGGCGTGCTGATCGGGGACACGGTCGTGCTGCGCAAAGCCGGCGACGTGATCCCGGAGGTGCTCGGCCCCGTGGTCGACAAGCGCGACGGCACGGAGCGCGAGTTCGTGATGCCGGAGCGCTGTCCGGAGTGCGGCACTCCGCTGCGCCCGATGAAGGAGGGCGACATCGACCTCCGGTGCCCGAACGCGCGCTCCTGCCCGGCGCAGGTGCGGGGACGCGTCGAGCACATCGGGTCCCGTGGCGCGCTCGACATCGAGGTCCTCGGCGAAGTGACCGCCGCGGCGCTCACGCAAGCAGAAGCGCCTGCTGTGGCGCCGCTCGACACCGAGGCCGGTCTGTTCTCCCTGGCGCTCGAAGACCTCGTGCCGATCTCGGTGGTGGTGCGCGACGGCGAGACGGGAGAGGCGAAGGTCGACGAGGAGACCGGCGAGTTCGTGCGACGTGCGCCGTTCCAGAAGCTCGGGCCGGCGCAGTATCCTCCCGGGACCGAGACCCTGGACCCCGCGGAGCGTCGACGGCAGGGCATCCGGAAGGATTACCGAGAGGTGCTGCCGTCCGAAGCGGCCGTGAAGCTGATCGCCGAGCTCGAGAAGGCGAAGACAAAGGAGCTCTGGCGCCTGCTCGTCTCGCTGAACATCCGTCACGTCGGTCCCGTCGCCGCCCGCGCGCTCGCGCAGTGGTTCGGGTCGCTGGACGCGATCCGTGCGGCCACGCGTGAGGAACTCGCCGCGGTGGAGGGCGTCGGCGGGATCATCGCGGATTCGCTGCTGGCCTGGTTCGACGTGGACTGGCATCGGGACATCGTCGACAGCTGGAGCGCGGCGGGCGTGCAGTGGACGACACCCGGGCACCCGGGACCGGGAGCGGCCGTGGTCGCGGGCGGAGTCCTGGACGGCCTCACGGTGGTGGCGACGGGCTCTCTCGACGGCTACACGCGAGAGGGTGCCCAGGAGGCGATCATCAAGGCCGGAGGCAAGGCGGCCTCGAGCGTCTCCAAGAAGACCGACTTCGTCGCCGCAGGACCCGGCGCCGGATCGAAGCTCGCGAAGGCCGAGGATCTCGGCATCCGGATCCTGGATGCCGAGCAGTTCCACATCCTCGTCACGGAGGGACCGGACGCACTCGCGTGAAGCGCTACGGCCCGTTGATCGCCGTCTCCGGGGTGCTGGTCATCGGAGATCCCGGACGGCACCATCTGCGGCTCACCCCGGATGCGGTGATTCTGCGAGACGGAACCCAGGGCCGCGGGGTGCACGCGTGGGATCACGTGGAGCGCGTGACGCTCGATGTACCGACCACGCGATTCCGCCTGCCCGGTCTGGTGAGCACGCTCGTACTCGGGGCCGTCACGGTGGTCACCGCCGACATGCTCGATGTCGACCCGGACGACGGGGCTGCCGAGCTCCTCGTGGACGGCGAGTCCACGAGGGTTCCGCTGAGCAGGCACCATGTGGGCGGCTACTGGGCGCCGACCGTCGACGGCGCTCACCGTCTGCTGGATCATCTCATCCGCACGCCCGCCCAGCGGTCGTTGCTTGCGCGCCCGGAATCCGTGATCGACGTCGCGGCGAAGCTCGCCCGATCCGGGGCGGATGTCGGTGGCTGACCGACTCCTCGTGCTCAACGGCATGGCAGGAGCTGGAGGTCACTCGGTCGCGCGGATCTCGAAGCCGTCGAGCCCGCGTCGCGCAGTGAGCTCGCGCACCTGGACCGCGTCGACACGCGCGTGCCGGGGACCGGCTCGCATCGCCCCGACGACAGCCTCGACGTCGACCCGGTCGCCGTGCAGCTCCGCCTCCACGGAACCGTCGCGGCGGTTGCGCACCCAGCCCGTGAGACCGTGCTCCGAAGCCAGATCCTGCACGAACCATCGGTAGCCGACGCCCTGCACCCGACCGGTGACGCTCACCTGTACCGAGGTCATGTCAACATGCGCACGTGGCGCAGTTCATGGAGGCCGCTCACCATCACCCCACGCTACTCGACTCGCGAGACTTGTTCTCCGGGGTGAGACAGAGCCACGCGGGCCAAGTCTCGCCTCGCAGAGCAAGTCTCGCGGGCAGCGACGGCGGCGAGCGACAGCCTCAGACGCTAGCCCTTGTGCCGCGGCTTGCGGAACGGCTTGCCGTCGCGGTCGTCGCTGCGGGAACCGCGCTCGTCCCGGCGACGATCGAACCGGTCGCTGCCATCGCGCGGTGCACCACGCCGGGCGCTGGGGCCGCGGTCGGGCGCGATCTCGATGAGCCGGCCGGAGATCCGCGTGTCGCGGAGCCTGTCGAGCACGGCAGGGTCCAGGTTCGCCGGGAGCTCGACGATCGAGAAGTCCGGCTTGATGTTGATGGCTCCGAAGTCATCGCGACCCAGGCCGCCCTCGTTCGCGAGCGCGCCCACGATCTGCCGCGGCTCCACGCGATGGCGCCGGCCGACCTCGATGCGGTACGGGGCGTAGTCGCCGCGTCCACGGCGTTCGGTGCGCGCCGGACGCGCTTCGCGGGCGTTCTTCTCGCGCAGCGGACGGTTGTCGCGCTCGACCGAGCGGGCCAGCGGGTCGTCCGCCGGATCGAGCAGCAGCGGCGTCTCGCCTTGGGCGACGACTGCCAGCGCCGCGGCGACATCGGACTCGGGTACATCGTGGTGGCGCACGTAGTGGTCGATGATGTCGCGGAACTTCTCGATCCGGCCCGTCTCGCCGAGCGCCGCCGTGATCGCGTCGTCGAAGCGCGCGAGGCGAGTGCTGTTCACGTCCTCGGTGCTGGGCAGCGACATCTGGGTCGGCTGCTGGCGCGTCGCCTTCTCGATGTGCTTGAGCAGGTAGCGCTCGCGCGGCGTGATGAAGCTGATCGCGTCGCCGGTGCGGCCGGCACGACCGGTGCGACCGATGCGGTGCACGTACGACTCGGTGTCGGTGGGGATGTCGAAATTGACGACGTGGCTGATGCGTTCCACGTCCAGGCCGCGGGCGGCGACATCGGTGGCGACGAGGATGTCGAGCTTGCCGTCCTTGAGCTGGTTCACGCTGCGCTCGCGTTGCACCTGCGGAACGTCGCCGTTGATGGCGGCGGCTGAGTAGCCCCGCGCGCGCAGCTTCTCGGCGAGCGTCTCGGTCTCGTTCTTCGTCCGGACGAACACGATCATCCCGTCGAAGTTCTCGACCTCGAGGATGCGGGTGAGCGCGTCCACCTTCTGCTGGTACGAGACGACGAGGTAGCGCTGGGTGATGTTCGTGTTGGTCGCGGTCTTGGACTTGACCGTGATCTCCTCGGCATCCCGCAGGTACTGCTGCGCCAGCCGCCGGATCTGAGCGGGCATGGTCGCGGAGAACAGCGCGACCTGCTTGTCCTCGGGGGTCTGGGCGAGGATCTGCTCGACGTCCTCGGCGAAGCCCATCTTGAGCATCTCGTCGGCCTCGTCGAGGACGAGATACTTCAGCTCGGACAGGTCGAGCGTGCCCTTCGCCAGGTGGTCCATGATGCGCCCCGGCGTGCCGACGACGACGTGGACGCCCCGGCGCAGCGCCGACAGCTGGACGCCGTAGCCCTGGCCGCCGTAGACCGGCAGCACGTGCACGCCCTTCATGCGGGACGCGTAGGACTCGAACGCCTCGCACACCTGCAGAGCGAGTTCGCGGGTCGGAGCGAGCACGAGCGCCTGCGGGGACTTCTGCGACACGTCCAGCCGCTCCAGCACCGGCAGCGCGAACGCCGCGGTCTTGCCGGTTCCGGTCTGCGCCATGCCGACGACGTCGCGGCCGCCGAGCAGTGTCGGGATCGTCGCGGCCTGGATCGGAGAGGGCGTCTCGTAGCCGAGATCGCGGATGGCCTTCAGGACCGGCCCGGTGATGCCGAGCTCCTCGAATCCGGGGGTCGCGGGGGAGTCCTCGGGGGCGTCGGTCAGCGCTGCGTCTTCAGGGGTCACTTCCTAAAGGTAGCGCCCCGGGGCGGCCTCTGTCTGTGAGGGTGCCCTTCAGGCGCCGGTCGTCAGCGCCAGCAGCTTCTCCTTCACCTGCCGACGCAGCACCTTGCCTATCAGGGATTTCGGCAGCTCGTCGACGAGGAAGATCCGGCGCGGCACCTTGTACGGGGTGAGGATGCCGCGGGCGAAGTCGCGGATCGCCTCGACGTCGATCTCCTCGTCGCCGTCGACGACGACGGCTGCGACGACCTCCTCGCCGGAGTGGTCGCTGGGAAGCCCGACGACCGCGGCGTCGGAGACCTGGGGATGCTGGCGCAGCGCGTTCTCGACCTCGGTCGGGGCCACGTTGAAGCCGCCGGTGATGATGAGCTCCTTGATCCGGTCGACGATGCGCACGAACCCGGCCTCGTCGATCGAGACGATGTCGCCGGTGCGGTACCAGCCGTCGACGAAGACCTCCTCGGTCGCCTCCGGCTTGCCGTAGTAGCCCGAGAACACCTGCGGACCGCGGACGACGAGCTCGCCGGCGGTTCCGGGCTCGACGTCGCGCGTCGGCTCCTCCGGATCGACCACGCGGCATTCGGTGCCCGGAAGCGGGAGACCGACGGTGCCCGGGACACGGTTCTCGGCGACGGGGTTGGCCATCAGGACGGGGGAGCATTCGCTCAGTCCGTAGCCTTCGACGAGGAAGCCGCCGGTGGCTTCCTCGAACGGTACGACGAGCTCATGCGGCAGCGCCATCGCTCCGGAGATGGCGACCTCGATGCCCTCGAGCGACACGCCCTTCGCCTTCGCCGCGGTGAGCAGACGGTCGGCAATGGGCGGCACGAGCGGCAGGAAGGTCGCGGGATGCTTCTTCACCACGTCGAGCACGAGGTCCGGGTCGAACTTCGGGAACAGCACGAGGCGCGCGCCCATCGACATCGCGAAGGTCAGGCACAGAGTGAGTCCGTAGGCGTGGAACATCGGCAGGACCGCATACACGACGCATCCGTCGCCGCGCCGGATCGAGGGGACCCACGACTGCGACTGCGCCGCGTTGGCCAGCAGGTTGCGGTGCGTGAGCGCCGCGCCCTTCGGGGTTCCCGTGGTGCCGGACGTGTACTGGATGATCGCGAGGTCGTCGGTCTCGGGGCGAGGATGCGTCGACGGCAGGGGATCGGAGGAGACCACGCGCTCCCACAGGATGGTCCCGCGCACCTTCTCCGTGAGCGCCGCGCGGGACTCGCGAGCCTTGGCGACGGGCAGCTTCAGGGCGAGCTGCGTGAGCCGCGGCATCCCCTTCGTGACGTCCACGGAGACCAGCGTCGACACGGCGAGGTCGGCAGGGAACTCCTGGACCGTCGCGACGACCTTGTTCCAGACGATGGCGTGCTTCGCGCCGTGGTCCTCGAACTGTTTGCGCAGCTCCCGCGGCGTGTACAACGGGTTGTGCTCGACGACGACAGCGCCCAACCGGAGCACGGCGTAGAACGCCACGATGTGCTGCGGGCAGTTCGGCAGGACGATCGCGACAGGGTCGCCGGCCTTCACACCGAGGTCGCGCAGGCCGGCGGCCGCACGATCGATCGCCTCCTGCAGTTGCGCGTAGGTCGTCTCCCGCCCGAAGAACTGCAGCGCCGGGGCATCCGGATAGTCGCGGGCGGACGCCGCGACGATGTCGATGAGAGAGCCCTGCACCGGTGCGAGGTCCTCGGGAACGCCCGGCGCGTAGCTGGCGACCCAGGGACGAGGGGGATCGAACGTCGTCATGCGCACCAGCCTATTGCGGGCCGGCGGCGTCGCAGGGGATCCGACGCCGCCAACTAGACTGGTCGGGTGTCTGAAATCACCCCCGAACTCGTACGCCATCTCGGCGTGCTCGCGCGCATCCAGCTGAACGACGACGAGGTGACGCGGCTGACGGGCCAGCTCGATGCCATCGTCGACAACATCGCGAAGGTCTCCGAGGTCGCCACGGCCGACGTGGTCGCCACGAGCCACCCGATCCCTCTCGCGAACGTCTTCCGGCCCGACGAGGTCGGTCAGACGCTGACGCACGAGCAGGTGCTGCAGAACGCACCGGACGCCGCGGACGGCCGTTTCCGCGTCACCGCGATCCTGGGAGAAGAGCAGTGAGCGACATCATCCGCTGGACCGCCGCAGAGCTCGCGGACAGACTGCAGGCCGGTGAGGTCTCCAGCCGCGAGGCCACCCAGGCGCACCTCGACCGCATCGCCGCCGTTGACGGCGACGTGCACGCGTTCCTGCACGTGAACGACGGAGCCCTGGATGCAGCCGACGCGATCGATGCGGCTCGCGCTTCCGGCGAGCAGCTGCACCCGCTCGCCGGCGTGCCGCTGGCGATCAAGGACGTGCTGGTCACGACCGACCAGCCGACGACGAGCGGGTCGAAGATCCTCGAGGGCTACCTGTCTCCGTACGACGCCACGGTCGTGGCGCGCTCGCGCGCGGCCGGCCTCGTCGCACTGGGCAAGACCAACATGGACGAGTTCGCGATGGGCTCGTCCACCGAGCACTCCGCGTACGGCCCCACCCGCAACCCCTGGGATCTCGACCGCATCCCCGGCGGCTCCGGCGGCGGCTCGGCCGCGGCGGTGGCCGCCTTCGAAGCACCGCTCGCCCTCGGCTCCGACACCGGCGGGTCGATCCGACAGCCGGCGCACGTGACGGGCACGGTCGGCATCAAGCCGACCTACGGCGGGGTCAGCCGATACGGCGCGATCGCGCTGGCGTCCAGCCTCGACCAGGTCGGACCTGTGACGCGCACCGTGCTGGACTCCGGCCTGCTGCACGACGTGATCGGCGGGCACGACCCCAAGGACTCGACCTCGCTCACCGACACCTGGCCCTCGTTCGCCGAGGCCGCCCGCGAAGGGGCCAGGGGCGACGTCCTCAAGGGCCTCAAGGTGGGAGTGCTCAAGGAGCTGCCGGATTCCGGGTTCCAGGCCGGCGTCGCGGCATCCTTCCGCGAGTCCCTGGCACTGCTTGAGGCCAACGGCGCCGAGATCGTGGAGATCTCCGCACCGCACTTCGAGTACGGCGTGGCCGCGTACTACCTGATCCTGCCCGCCGAGGCATCCAGCAACCTCGCGAAGTTCGACTCGGTCCGCTTCGGTCTGCGCGTGACCCCCGAGGGCGGCGCCACCGTCGAGGACGTCATGTCCGCCACCCGGGAGGCCGGGTTCGGCGACGAGGTCAAGCGCCGGATCATCCTGGGCACCTACGCCCTGTCCGCCGGGTACTACGACGCCTACTACGGCAGCGCGCAGAAGGTCCGCACGCTCATCCAGCAGGACTTCGCGAACGCCTTCGCCGAGGTCGACGTGATCGCGACGCCGTCCGCGCCGACGACCGCGTTCAAGATCGGCGAGCGCGTCGACGACCCGCTCCAGATGTACCTGAACGACGTCACCACGATCCCCGCGAACCTCGCCGGGGTTCCCGGCATCTCGATCCCGTCCGGGCTCGCGGCGGAAGACGGATTGCCCGTCGGCATCCAGTTCCTCGCGCCGGCGCACGAGGACGCCCGTCTGTACCGCGTGGGCGCCGCCCTGGAGACGCTCCTCGTCGATTCGTGGGGGGCACCGCTGCTCACCCGCGCCCCGGAGCTCGTGGGAGGGAACCGCTGATGGCCGCCGCCAAGCTGATGGACTTCGACAAGGCGCTCGAACTGTTCGAGCCCGTGCTCGGCTTCGAGGTGCACGTCGAGCTGAACACCGAGACGAAGATGTTCTCCGACGCGCCGAACCCGGCGAACGACCGTTACCACGGTGCAGAGCCCAACACCCTCATCGCTCCGGTCGATCTCGGTCTTCCCGGCTCGCTGCCGGTCGTGAACGCCACGGCGATCCGCTCCTCGATCAGCCTCGGCCTCGCGCTGGGCTGCTCCATCGCAGAGTCGAGCCGGTTCGCGCGGAAGAACTACTTCTACCCGGATCTGGGCAAGAACTATCAGATCTCCCAGTACGACGAGCCGATCGCGTACGAGGGCTCCGTCGAGGTGGAGCTCGAGGACGGCACGCTGGTGACCGTTCCGATCGAGCGCGCGCACATGGAGGAGGACGCGGGCAAGCTCACGCACATGGGCGGGGCGACGGGACGTATCCAGGGCGCCGAGTACTCGCTGGTCGACTACAACCGTGCCGGAGTGCCGCTCGTCGAGATCGTCACCAAGCCGATCTTCGGCGCCGAGGACCGTGCGCCGGAGATCGCGAAGGCCTACGTCGCCGCGATCCGCGACATCGTCCGCGGCCTCGGCATCTCGGAGGCCCGGCTCGAGCGCGGAAACCTGCGCTGCGACGCCAACGTGTCCCTGCGTCCGCGCGGCCAGGAGAAGCTCGGCACCCGCACCGAGACGAAGAACGTCAACTCGATGCGCTCGGTGGAGCGCGCCGTGCGATACGAGATCCAGCGCCAGGCGGCGATCCTCGCCGACGGCGGGACGATCATCCAGGAGACCCGGCACTGGCATGAGGACACCGGAACGACTTCGCCGGGACGACCGAAGTCGGATGCCGACGACTACCGCTACTTCCCCGAGCCCGACCTGCTGCCTGTGCAGCCGACCGCGGAGCTGATCGAGGAGCTGCGTGCGGCTCTGCCCGAGCAGCCCGTCGCACGTCGCCGCCGTCTCAAGGCGGAATGGGGGTTCACGGACCTGGAGTTCCAGGACGTCCGCAACGGCGGGCTGCTCGACGAGGTCGCGGCGACGATCGCCGCCGGCGCCAGCCCGGCCGCTGCGCGCAAGTGGTGGACCGGGGAGATCACGCGCCTCGCGAACGCAGCCGAGCGGGATGCCGCCGAGCTGATCAGCCCGGCGAACGTCGCCGCCCTGCAGCAGCTGGTGGACGCCGGGACGCTCACCGACAAGCTGGCACGCCAGGTGCTCGAGGGCGTCATCGCCGGCGAGGGCTCCCCACAGGAGGTCGTGGACGCCCGAGGTCTCGCGGTCGTGTCGGACGACGGGGCGCTGATCGCGGCGATCGACGACGCGCTGGCCGCGCAGCCCGATGTCCTTGCGAAGATCAAGGACGGCAAGGTGCAGGCCGCCGGTGCGATCATCGGCGCGGTCATGAAGGCGATGAAGGGCCAGGCCGACGCCGCGCGCGTGCGCGAGCTGATCCTGGAGCGCGCAGCGCAGTAGTCGACCCGCCATATGGTGCGAATGCCCGCGACACGCCGATGCGCGCGGGCATTCGCGCCGAACAGACGGGCTCGATGTCGGTGGTCGCGGCGAGAATGGTGTCATGGGGCGCGGTGACGGTTCTGGCCGCATCGTCTCACCCGAGGGTGCAGACGATGCGGGTACGCGCATCCTGCACGTCGACATGGATGCGTTCTATGCGGCGGTCGCGGTCCTCGACGACCCGTCGCTGCGCGGCCTGCCCCTGATCATCGGGGCCCCGGACGGGCGCTCGGTCGTCTCCAGCGCGTCCTACGAGGCGCGCCGATACGGCGTCAGGGCGGCGATGCCGGTGTCGCAGGCGATGCGTCTGTGCCCGACGGCACGCATCGTGCTGCCCGACTTCGCGCGGTACCAGGAGGTCTCGCGCCACGTCATGACGATCTTCGAATCGTTCACGCCGCTCGTGGAGCCGCTGTCGGTCGATGAGGCGTTCCTCGACGTCCACGGCGTGCGCCGGTTGTGGGGGAGTCCGGCGCGGGTCGCGCGGCTGATCCGGGAGCGGGTGCACGCCGAGGTGGGGATCACCTGCAGCGTCGGCGTCGCCGCGACCAAGCACGTCGCCAAGATGGCCTCGACGATGGCGAAGCCCGACGGCATGCTCGTCGTCGCCGCGGCCGACACGCAGGACTTCCTCGCTCCGCGACCGGTGCGGGCGATGTGGGGCGTGGGGCCGAAGACCGCGGAGGCGCTCGAGGCGCGCGGCATCCGCACGATCGGCGACATCCGCGAGTCGGCGCCGGAGATGCTGGACCGCGCGGTGGGATCCGCGCTCGGGCAGCGTCTGATCGAACTCGCGCGCGGCGAGGATCCTCGCTCGGTCGAGACCACCCGCGTCGAGAAGAGCGTGGGGCACGAGGAGACGTTCGACGTCGACATCACCGATCGCGAGGAGATCCGCTCGGAGCTCCTGCGCCTCGCGGATCGCGTCGCGGCACGTCTGAGACGGGCCGAATGGGAGACGCGCACCGTGGCGATCAAGATCCGGTTCGACGACTTCACCACGGTCAACCGCTCTCAGACGCTGTCCGAGCCGACGGCGGTCGGGCAGCGTATCGGAACAGCCGCACAGGAACTGTTCGAGCACATCGATCGGCGAAGCCCCATCCGTCTCGTCGGGGTGCGCGCCGAGAGGCTGCAGCCGGCCGGCGCCGGCGCCTTCGCACTCTGGGACGACGACGAGGACTGGCGCCGGGTCGAAGGAGCGCTCGACAGCGCGCGGGCGCGCTTCGGGAGCGCCACGATCACCCGCGCCCGTCACCTCGGTCGCGGCGACGGGCGGGGTGCCCCGCAGCATCCGAGGGCGAGTGGGACGGAATGACCTTCGCAGCACGGAACATGTCGGCTAGCGTGGAGCAATGCCCAACATCGCACTGGAACTCGGAAAGCAAGCGGCCGTCTTCGGCGTGAAGAGCGCCTACGGCGAACCGCAGGACGTGGATGGTGTCAGCATCACGCCGGTGGCGCTCACCTGGTCGGGGTTCGGCGGCGGGTCGGATCAGGAACGCGACGGCGGTGGGGGCGGAGGGGTCTCGATCCCGCTCGGCGTCTACGTGCGTCGCGAGGAGGGACTGCGGTTCGAGCCGAACCTGGTGTCGCTGCTCGCCGTCGGGATCCCGTTCGTCTGGGTCGCCGGACGTGCGCTCGCGCGTGTGATCCGTGCGCTCAAGAAGTAGCCAGGACCCGGTCTCAGCAGCACTGGACGTCGCGGCGGACCAGGTGGTCGCCGCGATCGCCGAGGTGTCGGCGGCCAATCCCGTCGTCCTGATCGACGGACGAAGCGGCGCCGGCAAGACCAGCCTGGCTCGGCTCGTCGAGCAGCGCTGGCCTCTGACCGGGCGACCGCAGCGCATCGCGATGGACTCGCTGTACCCCGGGTGGGACGGACTGGATGCCGGGACCGACCGTGCGCTCGACGGCATCCTCCGTCCGCACGGCCGCGGACGGATCGGCACGTGGCACCGCTGGGACTGGGACCACGGGCAGGATGCCGAGAGCCACGCGGTGGATCCCGCGCTGGGCGTCATCCTGGAGGGCTGCGGGACCATCACACTGCGCACGGCGCCGCTCGCAGACGTCCGGGTCTGGGTGGACTCGCCCGACGCCGCGCGCAAGGCGCGTGCGCTACACCGCGACGGTGACGCGTTCCGCCCGCACTGGGAGCGGTGGGCCGCGCAGGAGCAGGCGCACATCGATCGCGACGATCCTCGTCAGCTGGCCACGGTGGTGGTGCGGATCCCGTGACGACGTGACGTCGTCCGGGTGTCAGCTCCGCTCGTCTGCGGCCTGGATGAGGGTCTCGAGCCGATAGCCGAGCCAGTCGTACACGCCGCGGCGCGGGTCCTCCTCGGGAAGGTCGTCCTCGACGATGATGCCCAGGCGCGCGGCGAGCACGAGCCGGAGCGCGGTGAGCGTGCGCAGCCACGCGTCGATCTCGGCATCCGGGATCTCGATCTCCTGAGGCGCGTGGGCGCCCCCGCCGTCGGGCTCGACGGTGAATCCGGTCAGGGCGGCGCGCACGACGGCGGCGTCGGACGCCCGCCGGTCCAGCAGGTCGTCCTGCGTCGCGGCGGTGAACGCCAGGGACGCCTCGGCATCCTCGGGGTAGGCGTCCGGTGCGAGGCGCGCCAACACGGGATCCGCGGCGTCCTCGGTCGCCTCCGCGGAGAGCAGACGCGCGAACTCGTCGACCAGGCGGGCCAGGTGATGGCCCTCGATCGCGGCGAGGGAGATCCGGATGCCGTCGTTCATCGCGGAGCCCGCCGCACGGTCGCCCACAGTCCGTAGTCGTGCATGGCCTGCGCGTGCACCTCCATGGTCTCCCGCGGGCCGGTCGCCACGATCGCGTGGCCCTCGTGGTGAACCGCGAGCATGAGCTGGGTCGCGCGCTCCTGCGAGTAGCCGAAGTAGGTGCGGAAGACGCGCACGACGTAGCTCATCAGGTTCACCGGGTCGTTCCAGACGACGACCTGCCAGGGCTCGAGCGGTGCGGCGGACAGGTGGAGATCCTGTTCCGTGTCCGGGGTCGCGATCGGCGTGCTCATGCCCATCCCAGTTCATGCAGATGCTCGTCGTCGATCCCGTAGAAGTGGGCGATCTCATGCACGAGCGTCGTGTGGATCTCGTCGCGCAGCTCGTCCTCGGTGTCGCACTGGTCGAGATGCGGCTCCCGGTAGACGATGATCCGGTCCGGAAGCTCGCCCAGGCCGTACTGTCCGCGCTCGGTGAGCGCGAGACCGTCGTAGAGGCCGAGCAGGTCGAGACTGCCGTCCTCAGGGCGGTCCTCGACGACGAAGACCACGTTGTCCAGCCCGTCGACCATGTCGTCGGGCAGCAGGTCGAGCTCGTCGACGACGAGCTGCTCGAAGGCCGCGGCATCCATATCCATCGTCCTCCAGCCTATGGGCGCGAGCCGGGTCAGTGCACGAACAGCAGGAGCGCGGCCACCGCGAGGAAGAGCGCTCCGAAGACGGTGTTGAGTGTGCGCTGTCCGCGCGACGTCCGCGTCAGCCGGCGGAAGGGCTTCGCTGCCGCCGCGAAGAAGAACCACATCACGGCGACGTCGACGACCACGACCGTCGTGATGAGGATCAGATACTGCGGGAGGGCGGGCTGGTCGAGGCGGATGAACTGCGGGATGAACGCCAGGAAGAAGACGATGGCCTTCGGGTTCAGCAGGTTGACCCAGAACCCGCGTCGGAGCATGGACCATCGGCTTTCCGCCGGGCGGGGCGCGACCGAGCCGTCCTCGGCGGACGCCGGCTTCGCGAGGATCATCCGGATGCCGAGGTAGACGAGATACGCGGCGCCGGCGTAGCGCACGATGTCGAACAGGAGCGGTGACCGCGACACGAGCAGGCCGACGCCGGCCGCGACGATCACGACGTGGACGATCAGGGCGAGCTGCTGTCCGATGACTCCCCAGATCGCCCGCCGCCATCCCTCGTTGAGCGCGTTGGACATCGTGTTGATCGCCCCGGCTCCCGGGGTGAAGCTGATGACGACGGATGCCGCGAGCAGGGAGAGCCAGACCGTCAGCGACACCAGGAGATTCTACGGCGGGAGCCCGGCTCGATCCGAACCGGGCTCCCGCCGAACGACGTCTAAGCGTGCGGGGTGACGACCGCGCGCCCGGTGAGCTTCCCGTCATGCAGGTCGTGGTAGGCCTGAAGTGCCTGATCCATGGGGTAGGTCGTCACGGCCGGTGCGATCTTGCCGGCGCGGTACAGTTCGACGACCTCGTACAGCTCCTCGATCGTTCCCCAGTACGTGTTGGTGAGCTCGGCCTCGTACGGGTTCGAGTAGAAGTCCCAACTGGTCGGTCCGCCTGCCACACCGACGACGGTGATGCGCCCGCGGCGGGCGACGACCTGCTGGGCGAGGGCGATCGTGGCGCTGATTCCCACGAAGTCGAAGACGGCGTCCACACCCTGCCCGCCGGTGGCGGCGCGGATCCGATCCGCCTGTCCTTCGCCGCCGTCGATGCGGACGGCTCCGGACTTCTCGGCTTCGGCCATCGCCTCGGGCTTGGTGTCGGTGGCGTAGACGGTGGCGCCGGTGATCGCTGTGAGGATCTGGACGGCGATCTGACCGAGGCCGCCGAGACCGATCACGAGGGCGGACTTGCCGCCGCCCGCGAGCTTCGGCAGAGCGAGCTTGATGGCGTGGTACGGCGTCAGGCCCGCGTCGGCGAGGGGCGCGGCGGTCACGGGGTCCGCATCTCCGAGCGGAACAAGGTTCCGCGCCGGCACCGTCATGTACTCGGCCATGCCACCGTCACGGCCGAGGCCGGTGGCGAGGTAGGGCTGGGTCGCGGCGTTTTGGCAGTAGGTGTCCTGCCCGCGCGAGCAGGCGGGGCAGTGGCCGCAGCCGATGGGCCCGTACGACAGGAACGCATCGCCGACGGACAGGCCCGTGACGCCGTCGCCGAGCTCCTCGATCCATCCGGAGTTCTCGTGTCCGAGCGTGTAGCTGGGGGCGAGCTGGTCGCCCATGCTCTCGTCGAACTGCTCGAAGACGGCGACGTCCGAGTGACACGCTCCCGCACCCGCGATCTTGAGCAGGACCTCGCCGGGCCCCGGGACGGGACGGGGCACGTCCTCGATGGTGGGGAACGTCTTCCATGCGGTGAACCGGACAGCCTTCACTGTGCACTCCTCATCTGTCGTGCTGGGCCGAATCCGGAATTCGGATGACATCGAATCCCAGCGCGAGCGCACCTCGATCCTACCGAGGCACCCCCCGCGGAAACAGAAGAGGGCTCCGACGGAATTCGTCGGAGCCCTCTCGGCTGGGGTGAGTAACGGGGCTTGAACCCGCGACCTCCTGGACCACAACCAGGCGCTCTACCAACTGAGCTATACCCACCATGCGCCCGCGTCAGCGGGCAACCAGACGATTCTATTACACGTCGGAGGGTGCCGATGACACCGTGCGCTCGGCGATGGCGCGGGCCTCCTCGCTGGAGGGCCCGGGCTCCGGCACGAAGACGGCATCGCGGTAGTAGCGGAGCTCCCTGATGGATTCGAGGATGTCGGCCAGGGCGCGGTGACCGCCGTCCTTGGCCGGTGCCTGGAAGAACACCCGGGGGTACCAGCGACGGGACAGCTCCTTGATGCTCGACACGTCGACGTTCCGGTAATGCAGCCACTGATCGATCTGCGGCATGTATTTCGCGAGGAACATGCGGTCGGTTCCGATGGTGTTGCCGGCCAGGGGGGCCCTGCGCTCCAGCGGCACGAAGCGCTTGATGTAGGCGAGGGTCTGTTCCTCCGCCTCGGCGAGCGTCACACCTGAGGGGATCTCGTCGATGAGCCCGGACGAGCGGTGCATCTCGGTGACGAAGTCGTTCATGTTGCCTAGCGCGGCATCGCTCGGCTTGATCACGATCTGGAAGCCCGGATCGACCGGGTTCAGTTCGAAATCGGTGATGACGACGGCGATCTCGACGAGTTCGTCGATTCCGAGATCGAGTCCCGTCATCTCGCAGTCGATCCAGACGAGTCGATCGTTCTCAGACGCAGATGCCATACAGGCATCCTAATGAGCGCACAGACATCGGCCCCTCAGGCAGGATTCGAACCTGCGACCGGCGACTTAGAAGATCGATGCTCTTCCGCTGAGCTACTGAGGGTCTTCTACCAGCCTACCGACAGCCGACTGCGTCATGTGTTCTGCTGGGTGAAATTGCGGTGGCGGTGCCGTGCCTGCAGCTCGCGCACGCGGGCCGGGTCGGTCGACATGACGTATCACCTCAGGTAGCGCAAGGTCTGCACGGCCTCGTCAGCCGTCCAGAAGGCGCCGATGAGGCGGAACGAGCCCGTCGCCAGGTGAAGACGCTCGGCGCGGTAGCGCAGGCCCAAGGGCTCGGCCGCGATGCGTAGATGCCCGAGGATGCGGCCTGCGCGGTCCTGAACGCGCCACAGATGGTCGCCGGCTCTGACGAGTCGCTCTCTGTCGGATGACAGGTCGGGCGTGGCGTAGGGGATGTCGGGAAGGGCGGTGGCCGCTGTGGTGTGCATCGAGGTCTCCTCTCGTCATCGAACATATGACCGACCACCGACATCGCCCCGTGCGCGCTGTTCTCGCACCCGCCCTGCACAGCACGGCCGAAACGCGGCTTCTCCACCGTCGCCGTGGAGATCCGTCCGATCCGACTCCGGCGGTCGGTGCGAAGGGGCACGCTGTTCGACATCCGGGCCAGATCCGGGACGAAGAGGAGAAACGATGAACGACACCATCACGATCATGGGATTCATCGGGAACGACCCGGGCGGCAACACCACCGCGACCGGCGTGCCCGTCGTGAACTTCCGGGTCGGCAGCACGCAGCGCCGGTACGACGCGAAGACCCAGACCTGGATCGACCAGGGCACCAACTGGTACAACGTGTCGGCGTACCGCCAGCTAGCCGTGCAGGCTCGCGCTTCGCTGCAGAAGGGGCATCCCGTCATCGTCACCGGGCGGCTGCGCGTCCGGGACTGGGACAACGGCACGGCGCGGGGCACGAGCGTGGACATCGACGCCGAGGCGATCGGACACGACCTGCGCTGGGGGACGAGCGCCTTCGTCCGGACGAATCGTGCGCACCCGGCGGCCGCCGGCGTCACCGACGGCGTGGCGGAACCGGCGGCGAGAGAGACGTTCCCGACGAACACCTCCGATGTGGAGCTCGACGGTCAGGAGGGCGAACTCGTCCTGGCCGGCGGCGACGCGTGGAGCATCTCCGAGGGCGACGAGGACTGATGCGGCGCACGGTCGGCGACGGCGCCCCGTAGACTCGAGCCGTGCCTCGCCGACCCGCCGCTCCCGCCCTTCGCGCGCTCGCACTCTCCGCCTCGGTGCTCCTGGCAGTCGGGCTGGTGGCCTGTTCACCAGAGCCGGTGGAGACCACGACGCCGTCACCCGATGCATCGGCTGACGCGACGGCGACTCCGGAGCCGGCCGGTCCCGTGCTGGTCCCGGAGGGGACTGCGGCCGACAACCTGCCGTTGTTCACGGCCGTCACCGAACAGGTCTGGGCATCCGAGCAGCGTGTGCAGGGGCGGGCGTACATCGACGCGCTGGTCGCCGCAGGCTTCGACAAGGCCGCCATGCAGGTCACCGCCGACGAGACGACGGTCGGCAACCCCGTCGAGAGCCTGCTCTTCTCCGTCCGGTGGGGTGAGACGGAATGCCTCGTCGGACAGGTGGGTCCGTCGACGGGCGACCCGGTGACCACGGTCACGGACCAGCTCGCCGAAGGACGGTGCCTGATCGGCGCCACACGGCCCATCGACTGGTGACCGGAATCCGCACAGCGCTCAGCCGGTAGGCTGGAGTGTCGATTCGCGACGCCAACAGAAGGAGCGGTTTTCGGTGGCAGAGTACATCTACTCGATGGTCCGTGCACGCAAGGCGGTGGGCGACAAGCTCATCCTCGACGACGTGACGATGGCGTTCCTCCCCGGCGCGAAGATCGGCATGGTCGGCCCGAACGGCGCGGGAAAGTCGACGATCCTGAAGATCATGGCCGGGCTCGACCAGCCCTCGAACGGCGAGGCCAAGCTGAGCCCCGGGTACTCGGTCGGCATTCTCATGCAGGAGCCCGAGCTCGACGAGGCCAAGACCGTGCTGGAGAACATCCAGGACGGGATCGCGATCAAGGTGAAGGTCGACCGGTTCAACGAGATCTCCGCACAGATGGCGGACCCGGATGCCGACTTCGACACGCTGCTCGCCGAGATGGGCACGCTGCAGGAGGAGATCGACGCGGCGGACGGCTGGGACCTCGACTCCCAGCTCGAGCAGGCCATGGACGCGCTGCGCACGCCGCCCGGCGACGCGTCCGTGCAGCACCTGTCCGGTGGAGAGAAGCGCCGCGTCGCGCTGGCGAAGCTGCTGCTGCAGAAGCCGGACCTGCTGCTGCTCGACGAGCCCACCAACCACCTCGACGCCGAGAGCGTGCTCTGGCTCGAGCAGCACCTCCAGGCCTACAAGGGCGCCGTCATCGCCATCACCCACGACCGGTACTTCCTCGACCACGTCGCCGAGTGGATCGCCGAGGTCGACCGTGGCCGCCTGATCGGTTACGAGGGCAACTACTCGACCTACCTCGAGAAGAAGGCCGAGCGCCTCGACATCCAGGGCAAGAAGGACGTCAAGCTCGCCAAGCGCCTGAAGGACGAGCTCGAGTGGGTCCGCTCCAGCGCGAAGGGGCGGCAGACCAAGTCCAAGGCGCGTCTGGCCCGCTACGAGGAGATGGCGGCCGAGGCGGAGCGCACCAGGAAGCTCGACTTCGAGGAGATCCAGATCCCCGCGGGTCCGCGTCTCGGGAACGTCGTGATCGAGGCGAAGAACCTGCAGAAGGGCTTCGGCGACCGGACCCTCATCGACGGACTGAGCTTCAGCCTGCCGCCGAACGGCATCGTCGGCGTGATCGGCCCCAACGGCGTCGGCAAGACGACGCTGTTCAAGACGATCGTCGGACTCGAGCCGCTGGACGGCGGAGACCTGAAGATCGGCGAGACGGTCAAGATCAGCTACGTCGACCAGTCCCGCGCGAGCATCGACCCCGACAAGACGCTGTGGGAGGTAGTCTCGGACGGCCTGGACATCATCACGGTCGGAAAGACCGAGATCCCGTCCCGCGCGTATGTGTCGAAGTTCGGTTTCAAGGGTCCGGACCAGCAGAAGAAGGCCGGCGTGCTCTCCGGTGGAGAGCGCAACCGACTGAACCTCGCGCTGACACTCAAGGAGGGCGGCAACCTGCTGCTGCTCGACGAGCCGACCAACGACCTCGACGTCGAGACCCTGAGCTCGCTCGAGAACGCGCTGCTCGAGTTCCCCGGCTGCGCCGTGGTGATCACGCACGACCGCTGGTTCCTGGACCGCATCGCCACGCACATCCTCGCGTACGAGGGCACCGACGAGAACCCCGCGCAGTGGCACTGGTTCGAGGGCAACTTCGAGGCGTACGAGGCGAACAAGATCGAGCGGCTCGGACCGGACGCGGCGCGTCCGCACCGCACGACGCACCGCAAGCTCACCCGTGACTGACGGGGCTCGGCTCCACATCCCCATCCAGCTGCGCTGGGGCGATCTGGACGCCTTCAACCACGTCAACAACACCTCGATGCTCAAACTCCTCGAGGAGGCGCGCGTGCGCGCCTTCTGGAAGCCGGGCCCCGGTGAGGACGCGCCGTCCACGGCGGTCCTCGACTCGGGAATCGAGCAGGGCGTCCTGACCCTCATCGCCCGGCAGGAGATCGAATACCTCGCGCCCGTGCCGTACCAGCGCAGGCCGCTCGAGGTGCAGATGTGGTTCGGCCGGCTCGGCGGCTCGAGCGTCGAGGTCTGCTACGAGGTGCACAACGACCCGGCCTCGGACGAGCGCGTCGTGTACGCGCGTTCGACCGCCGTGATCGTGCTCGTCGACGCAGCGACCGGACGCCCCACCCGGCTGACGCCGCAGATGCGCGAGGTCTGGACGCCCTTCGTCGGGGAGTCCATCACCTACGCGCATCGCTGAGCGCGAGCGGGATCAGCTCGACGCGACGCCCTCCGGTACGCGGACCATGATCTCCTGGGCGACGCTCGCGACGAGCACGCCGTCGCGCGTGTAGATGCGCCCCGTGGCGAGGCCGCGGCCGCCGCGGGCGTTGGGGGACTCCTGGACGTACAGCAGCCATTCGTCGGCGCGTGCCGGACGGTGCCACCACATGGCGTGATCCAGGCTCGCGACCTTGAGCCCCGTCAATGACCAGGCCACGCCGTGCGCGCGCAGGATCGACTCCTGGATGGTCATGTCGCTGAGATACGCGAGTGCGGCGCGATGCAGGCGCGGGTCCTCCGGCATCGTCGACCTGATGCGCATCCACACCGCCTGTCGCGGCCGCTGCTCGCCGTCGACCGCGACGTAGAGCGGGCCCTCGACGTGCCGCACGTCCGCCGGGCGATCGCGCAGCATCCGCATCGAGAGCGGATGAACGCCGGTGACGAGCTCCTCGTCGGGAGCGAGGTCCTCGGGAGCGGGGATGCCCGTCGGCATCGGCTCGGCGTGCTCGACCCCGGGGCTCTCGTCCTGGAAGGACGCGATCATCGAGAAGATCGGCACGCCGTTCTGATACGCCTGCGATCGCCGCGTCGAGAAGGACCGCCCGTCGTGGATCCGGTCCACGGCGATCGTGAGTCCCTGTGCCGCGTCGCCGGGCCGCAGGAAGTAGCCGTGCATCGAGTGCACCGCCCGCTCTGGCGGCATCGTGCGCTCGGCGGCGATCAGCGTCTGGGCGAGCACCTGTCCGCCGTAGATCCGGCCGGTGGGCATGGCATGGGACCGGCCGGTGAAGATGTCCTCCGTCGTGCGCGCCGAGCTCTCATCGAGATCCAGGACGTCCAGCAGCAGCTCGACGGATGCCTCGGCCTGCGCGTCTACGCTCATGACGGTCCCTCCCGCGGCTCGGCACCGCACCTCGGTAGTCTAGAGCGCGTGCCCTCCCGTCTCGTGCTCGCCGATCCCGAAACCGCCAGAGACGTCCTGACCTTCGTCGGTCGGGCCGCGCGCATCTCCGACGAGGGCGTCCGTCTGCAGGCGAAGGCCGGCGTTCTCGCGATCACGGCGGCTGCGCTCGCGCCGCACGGACTCTTCGACCAGACCCCCACGATCCTCGCGATGCGGATCGTGAATGCCGATCCCGAGCTCGAGTGCGACATCGTGGTCGCGTCCCTGAGCGCGACCGAGGACGACCGGATGCTGGAGCTGCCGGAGACCGGTCTGTCGCCGTCCTGGGCGGGCATCGCCCCGCCGCGTGGAGAGTGGCAGCGGGAGAGCTCGCTCACGGCATCCGTCATCGCGCAGCGCGCCCAATGGGGCATCAGCGCGGTCGCACACGGCACGACGCCGGGGTCGGGCGAGGAGGCCGTGCGCGCGCTGCGCGCCGCGATCTGGGGCGAGCCGGACGCGGATCTCGCGGATCTTCCTCGGGGCATGGCCTTCGCCGCTGACGCCCTCGGCTTCATCTCGGGAGAGGAGGACGTACCGGTGATGCGATCCGGGCGCTGGACGAGACTCGCGTTCCGCCGCGGACACGTCCTCGCGAGGGGACCGGTCGCCTCCGGTCTCACCCCAGTGCGGGGGACCGGCTCGGCGGCGTAGCCGGCGGACCGGGTCTCAGCGGGACGCCGCTCGACCAGCCTGCCGCCCGGAGAAGAGGCAGCCGCCGAGGAACGTCCCTTCGAGCGCGCGATAGCCGTGCATGCCGCCTCCGCCGAAGCCGCTCGCCTCGCCCGCAGCGTACAGCCCAGGGATCGGCGATCCGCTCGCATCGAGCGCCCGGGCGTCGAGGTCCGTCTCGATCCCGCCCAGCGACTTGCGCGTCAGGACGTGCAGCTTCACCGCGATCAGCGGACCGACGGCCGGGTCCTGCAGACGATGCGGCGCGGCTGTGCGGATGAGCCTGTCGCCGCGGTACGCGCGCATCGATCGCAGCATCCCGATCTGCGCGTCCTTCGTGAAGTCGTTGTCGATCTCGCGATCGCGCGCGACGATCTCGGCGCGCACCCGCTCGATGTCCAGCAGATCTCCGTCGGGTGCTCTCCGGACCTGCTCGAGGAGGGTGTCGAGGTCGTTCTCGACGATGAAGTCCTCGCCCTCGTCCAGGAACGCCTGGACGGGCCCGGTCGGTCCCTTCGCGAGCCGGGACTTGAGCAGCAGTCGGACGTCCTTGCCGGTGAGATCCGGGTTCTGCTCGCTGCCGGAGAGCGCGAACTCCTTCTCGACGATCTGTCGCGACGTGATGAACCACGAGTGGTCGTAGCCGGTGGAACGCAGGTGCGCGAGCGTGCCCAGCGTGTCGAAGCCAGGGAACAGCGGCACGGGCAGTCGCCTGCCCGTCGCGTCCAACCACAGCGAGGAAGGTCCGGGGAGGATCCGGATGCCGTGGGCCGGCCACACCGGGTCCCAGTTCGTGATTCCCTCGACGTAGTGCCACATCCGATCGCCGTTGATCAGATGCGCGCCTGCGGATGCGGACACGGCGTGCATGGACCCGTCGACGTAGGCGGGGACTCCGGAGAGCATGTGCTTCGGCGGCGTCCCGAGAGAGGGCGGCCAGAAGGCGCGGACGAGGTCGTGGTTCCCGCCGATCCCGCCGGACGCGACGACGGTGGCGCCGGCGGAGATCTCGAACGATCCCACGACCTCGCGCGACGTCTCGAGGCCGCGTTCCCGCGCGTCGTCGGCCAGCACGTCGCCTCGGGCCCCGACGACCGCGCCGCCGTCGAGCACCAGCTCGGTGACGCGATGGCGAGGAAGGATCGTGAGCGTCCCGGCATCCTCGGCGGCCTCGACGGCCGCGGCGAACGGCGCGACGACACCGGGGCCGGTGCCCCAGGTGATGTGGAAACGGGGCACCGAGTTCCCGGGTCCCAGGGCGCCGTATCCGCCGCGCTCGGCCCAGCCGACCACCGGGAAGAACCCGACGTCCCTCTCGCGCAGCCATGCCCGCTTCTCACCCGAGGCGAACTCGAGGTACGCCTCGGCCCATCTCCGTGGCCACGCGTCCTCCGGACGGTCGAATCCGGCGCCCCCGAACCAGTCCTGCCGCGCGAGTTCGAGGGAGTCGGAGATCCCCATCCGGCGCTGCTCGGGCGAATCGACGAAGAACAGTCCTCCGAACGACCACCAGGCCTGCCCGCCGAGGTTCGTGCGCGGTTCCTGATCGACGAGCACGACGCGTCTTCCGGCCGCCGTCGCCTCGGAGGCGGCGACGAGTCCGGCCAGCCCCCATCCGATCACGAGTACGTCTGCGGACAGGGGCGTGGTCGTCATGTGCTCTCCGTCGAATCCTGACTGCGCGTCTGCAGCGTCGCGCGACCCGCGGCGGCGGGCCCGATGCCGGACGGCTCGAATGTGTTCACCATGGCATAGGCGGCGCGTTCCAGGTAGTCCCAGAGCGTGGATTCGTGCAGAGGCGACAACTGCGCCTCGTCCACGGCCGTGCGCATGCAGCGCAGCCAACGATCCCTGGCGTCCGGGTCGACGTGGAACGGCACGTGGCGCATCCGCAGCCGTGGGTGCCCGCGCGTCTCGCCGTACGTGGTGGGACCGCCCCAGTACTGCACCAGGAACAAGGTCAGCCGCTCGGCGGCGGGCCCCAGGTCCTCTTCGGGATACATCGGCTTGAGGACGGGATCCAGGGCGACCTCGCGATAGAACGTCGCCACCAGCTTCTCGAACGTGGCGTATCCGCCCACCTCGTCGTAGAACGTCACGGCTTCTCTTCTCCCCGGGCGGCGGTGCCGTCGCCGGACTTCTTGCGCCGCCAGATGCCCCGCTCCGCGACGGGCGGGACACCAGTGACCGCATTGGGACGCGTGCGCGGCGGATTCGCCCCGCGGACGCGGCGGGCGCCGTCCAGGCCCGTGGGCGTGACGCTCGTCATGCTCGGCACCCCGATCTCGAGGGCGTCGAGCGCCTTCTTCAGCCGCTTGCGCAGCTCCTGGGACACATCGTCCTTGGCGTTCGCGCGCGTCTTCATGACGACACGGACGACGAGAGCGTCGCCCGTGATCGATTCGAGGCCCCAGATCTCGGGGCGCTCGACGATGCGGGTGCGCCACTTCGGGTCCTTGGCGAGTTCCTGGGCCGTTTCCAGCATCGCCTTCTCGACCGCCTCGAGATCCGAATCGGGGGCGACGCCGAGGTCGATGATCGCCCGCGCCCAGCCCTGCGACATATTGCCGATCCGGGTCACCTCGCCGTTGCGCACGTACCAGAGCGTGCCGTTGACGTCGCGCACCTGCGTGATGCGCACGCTGACGTACTCGACGACGCCGGATGCGAGGCCGAGGTCCACGACGTCGCCGATGCCGATCTGATCCTCGGCGACGATGAACATCCCGTTGAGGACGTCCTTGACGATGTTCTGCGCGCCGAAGCCGAGCCCGGCGCCGAGGGCCGCGGTCAAGAGCGTCAGGGAGCCGATGAGGTCCGGCAGCAGGACCGAGATGATCATCATCAGGGCCACGACGGTGACGGCGACGTTGATGATGTTCTGCAGGATCGAACCGAGCGTGCGGGTGCGCTGAACGAGGCGCATGTCCGCCAGCGGAGAGCGTTCGAGCGCCTGAGTGTCGTCGACGTTCGCCTTCGCCTTCGCACTGTCCACGATCCGGCGGACGATGCGGTGCACGATGAAGCGCAGTGCCAGTCCTACGAGGAGCGCGACGACGACGATGATCGCGACGTTGAGGGCGGTCCTGCCGGCTTCGCCGAGGAAGGCTATGAAGTCGGTCCACGCCGTCGTGATCTCCGTGGTGTCGGGAGCAGGCGTGGAATCGGCAGGGATGAACATCCCCCCGATTCTACCGAGCGGGCCTCTGCGTCAGCTGGATCGCCGACGCAGAGGCCCGGAGGTGTCGTAGCGCGTTCAGCGCTCCTCGTCGCGGCTCTGGGCGGCGAGCGAGCGCTCCACGTCGGCGAGGTTCTCACTGACCAGTCGGCGCAGTGCCGGCGCGGCATCCGGGTTCGCCGACAGCCATGCGCGCGTGGCGTCGCGCAGCTCGACGTTGCCCAGCGCCGTCGGGTAGAGACCGGTGATCAGATAGTTCGCGATCTGATAGGTCCGCGACTCCCAGATCGGCAGCAGCATGTCGAAGTACGCCGGGACGAACTCGGCGAGCGCGTCCACGCCGGCCGGGTGGACGAAGCCGAGCGCGGCGGAGCGGACGATCGTGTTCGGCGCGTCGTCCTTCTCGACGAGCGACGCCCAGGCGATCCTCTTGTCCGCGACGGTCGGCAGGGCGGACCGCGCCTGGGCGGCGAACTCGGCGCCCTTCGCGGTGTTGTCGGCGGCCAGAGCGGCGTCGATGGACGACGCGTCCGTCGCACCGATCGTCGCTAGCCCGACCAGCAGCTGCCACGACAGATCCGTGTCGATCTCGAGGCCGGGGAGCGTCTCCTCGCCGGAGCGCAGCCGGCCGACGATCCCGGCGTGCTCCGCCGTCACGAGGTTGCCGGCGAAGGCGGTGACGAACTGGAGCTGGCTGTCGCTGCCGGCCGCGGCGCCCTGGGCGAGCTCCCACAGGCCGTCGGCGACCTTCTGACGGGCGGCGAGGCGGTCCGACGGTGCGACGTACAGGGTGGCCGCCGTGCGCAGCTGGGCGAGGGTCGTGCGCACGGTCGTCGACTCGGTCTCGCGGCCGATGTTGCCCAGGACCAGGTCGATGTAGTCGGACGCGGCGCTCTCGGCATCGCGGGTCTGATCCCAGGCCGCGCCCCACACGAGCGAACGGGCCAGCGGGTCGGAGATGTCGGCCAGGTGAGCGACTGCGGTGGCGAGTGAGCGGTCGTCGAGTCGGATCTTCGCGTAGGCGAGGTCCTCGTCGTTGAGCAGCACGAGGTCGGGGCGCTTGATGCCCTTGAGCTCGGGCACCTCGGTGCGGTCGCCGTCGACGTCGATCTCCACGTGGTGCGTGCGGGTCAGCGCGCCGTCGACGAGATCGTAGAAGCCGATGCCCAGGCGGTGGGGCCGGATCGTGGGGTAGTCGGCCGGGGCGGTCTGGGTGACCGCGAAGCGCGAGACCTTCCCGTCGGCATCCTCCTCGACGATGGGGGCGAGCGTGTTGACCCCGGCGGTCTCGAGCCACTTCTTCGACCACGAGGTCAGTTCGCGCCCGCTGGTGGCCTCGAGCTCCGTGAGCAGGTCGCTGAGCTCGGTGTTGCCCCAGGAGTGCTTCTGGAAGTACTGCGAGACGCCGGCGAAGAACTCCTCGATGCCCACCCAGGCGGCCAGCTGCTTGAGGACCGACCCGCCCTTCGCGTAGGTGATGCCGTCGAAGTTGACCTGGACGTCCTCGAGATCGTTGATCTCGGCGACGACCGGATGCGTGGAGGGCAGCTGGTCCTGACGGTACGCCCAGGTCTTCTCCATGGCGTTGAAGGTCGTCCACGCCTCGGTCCACTCGGTGGCCTCGGCGGTGGCGATGGTCGACGCCCACTCGGCGAACGACTCGTTCAGCCAGAGGTCGTTCCACCACTTCATGGTGACGAGGTCGCCGAACCACATGTGCGCGAGCTCGTGCAGGATCGTGACGACGCGACGCTCCTTGACGGCATCCGTCACCTTGCTGCGGAAGACGTAGGTCTCGGTGAAGGTGACCGCTCCGGCGTTCTCCATCGCGCCGGCGTTGAACTCCGGGACGAACAGCTGGTCGTACTTGGCGAACGGATAGGGGACGCCGAACTTCTCCTCGAAATACGCGAATCCCTGGCGGGTCTTCTCGAAGATGTACTCGGCGTCCAGGTGCTGCCACAGGCTCTTGCGGCCGTAGACGCCGAGCGGGATCACCCGGCCCGAGGCGCTGGTGAGCTCCGAGAACGTGGACTCGTACGGGCCGGCGACGAGGGCGGTGATGTACGACGAGATGCGCGGGGTGGGTTCGAAGCCCCACGTCGCCGTGGCCTTGTCGTCGTGCACGATCGGCTCGGGGGTGGGGGAGTTGGAGACGACCTTCCAGTTCGCCGGCGCCGTCACGGTGAACTGGAACGTGGCCTTGAGGTCGGGCTGCTCGAAGACCGCGAACACGCGGCGGGAGTCGGGCACCTCGAACTGCGAATAGAGGTAGACCTCTCCGTCGACCGGATCGACGAACCGGTGCAGCCCCTCGCCGGTGTTGGTGTAGAGGCAGTCGGCGTCGACGACGAGGACGTTCTCCTCCTGCAGATCCGACAGTGCGATGCGCGAGTCCGCGAAGACCTCGCTGGGGTCGAGCTGCTCGCCGTTCAACGAGATCTCGCGCACCTCGCGCGCGATGAGGTCGATGAAGGTGTAGCTGCCCGGCTGGGCGGTGAACCGCACGACGCTGCGCGATCCGAACACCTCCTCGCCCTTCGTCAGGTCCAGCGAGACCTGGTACGACTGGGTGTCGATGAGGGCTCGGCGCTCCTGCGCTTCGATACGGGTGAGGTTCTCTCCAGGCACAGCTTTTCTCCCAGGGGTGAGGGGTCGTGACCGCTCCAAGACGCTGCTGGCGCCGACGGCAACCATGACAGCCTACGCCAGGTGGCGTTCGTCGCGAGCGAGCAGAGGTGAAAGGATGAAGGGGTGACTGCGAACGCCTCTTCCTCTGTTCCCTTCGCCTCGCCCGCAGCAGCCGGCGGCGCGCCGTTCGTCGAGACGCCCGTCGCCTATGACGGCATCCTGCTTGCAGGATTCGGGGGGCCGGAAGGTCAGGACGACGTCATCCCGTTCCTGCGCAACGTCACCCGGGGACGCGGTATCCCGGACGAGCGTCTCGAGGAGGTCGCGCATCACTATCGCCACTTCGGCGGTGTCAGCCCGATCAATGCCCAGAACCGTGCGCTGAAGGCGGCTCTCGAGGCCGAACTCGACCGACGCGGCATCGACCTGCCCGTGTACTGGGGGAACCGGAACTGGACCCCGTACCTCGAGGACGCCGTCCGCGAAGCGGCGGATGAGGGGGACACGACCCTGCTCGCCTTCGCCACGAGCGCCTACAGCTCCTTCTCGAGCTGCCGTCAGTACCGCGAGGACTTCGCGCGGGTGCTCGAGGAGACGGGTCTCGACGCGACGGTGACGATCGACAAGATCAGACCCTTCTTCGATCACCCGGGATTCGTGGACGCCTTCCTCGAGGGCGTGCGGGCGGCGATCGGCGGATTCCTCGCCCAGGGAATCGCCGCGGACCAGATCCAGGTGCTCTTCTCGACGCACAGTGTGCCGACCGACGATGCGGTGCGCTCCGGGCCCCGCGATGTGGACTGGGGACCGGGCGGCGCGTATGCGGCCCAGCACGAGGCGGTGGCCGCGTGGGTCATGGACCGCATCTCGACCGAGCTGCCGGTCGCATCGGACGTCGCCTGGGAGCTCGTCTACCAGTCGCGGTCCGGGCCGCCTTCGCAGCCATGGCTCGAACCGGACGTGTGCGACGTGATCGAAGAGCTGCCCCGACGCGGCAGGTCCGCGGTGGTCGTCGTCCCGCTCGGATTCATGAGCGACCACATGGAGGTGCTCTGGGACCTCGACACCGAGGCCGCGGAAGCCGCCGAAGAGGCGGGCCTCGCGTTCGTCCGAACCCCGACACCCGGGGTGTCGAGCGCGTTCGTGGCCGGGATCGTCGACCTCGTGGAAGAACGGCTGCGGGGTCGTCCTGCGGCGGAGCGGGCCCATGTCACCGAACTCGGACCGTGGTTCGACGTGTGCCGACCGGGATGCTGCGAGAACATTCGTGCCGGCTTCAAGCCCGCGGCGGCGGGTCTGGCGCCCTAGGTCAGCTCTCGGCTGCTCGGGCATCAATAGGATGGGTTCCATGCGCATCCACATCGCCACCGATCACGCCGGTCTCGATTTCTCCACCCAGCTTCAGGAGCATCTGCGCGGCGCCGGCCACGAGGTCGTCGATCACGGCCCGGTCGAGTACGACGCGCTCGACGACTATCCCGCGTTCTGCATCCGTGCGGCGCAGGCGGTCGTGGTGGACCAGCGCGACGGTGTCGAGGCGCTCGGCGTCGTGTTCGGCGGATCGGGCAACGGCGAGCAGATCGCCGCGAACAAGGTGGAGGGCATCCGCGCCGCTCTGGTCTGGAACCTGTCGACCGCTGAGCTCGCTCGCGAGCACAACGATGCGAACGTCATCTCGATCGGCGCCCGCCAGCACACGTTCGAGGAGGTCGTGAGCTTCATCGACCGCTTCATCGCGACGCCTTTCTCCGAGGACGAGCGCCACGTGCGCCGGATCGGCCAGATCGCCGACTACGAGCGCGACGGGTCGCTGCTGCCGGACCCTCGGGCCTGACATGCCCGAGGGGCACTCCGTCCACCGCATCGCGCGCCAGTTCGATCGGAACTTCGTCGGGCGTCGCCTGCAGGCGTCGAGCCCGCAGGGCCGTTTCGCCGAGGGAGCCGCCGTGCTCGACGGCCGAGAGGCGCTGAGCGTCCAGGCGGTCGGCAAGCAGATGTTCCTCGAAGCCGAGGGCGACCTCTGGCTGCGCGTGCATCTCGGTCTCTATGGTGCGTGGGACTTCGCGGGAGAGATCCTCGTCGATCCGACGATCGCCTCGGCGAACGGCCGCATGGGGCAGACCAATCAACGCGGTACCGCCCTGGACGAGGAGATCCTCGACGACGCCGGGGAGAACTCGCTGTCATCGATCGGGGCGCCCCGACGGACGCGGGTGCACGTGCGCATGTCGGAGCAGACGAAGAGCCTCGCGGACGAGGGCTCGGAGTGGCCGCCGCCCGTCGTCGGTCAGGTGCGCCTGCGGCTTATGACCGACGTGACCTGCGCGGATCTGCGAGGCCCCACCGCGTGCGTGCTCCAGACGCCGGAGGAGATGCTGGCCACGGTCGCGAAGCTGGGGCCGGATCCGCTCGTCGGAGACCCGGACGAGGGCGAAGAGCGGTTCGTGCGTTCTGTGCGCCGCAAGCCGACCGCGATCGCGCTGCTGCTCATGGACCAGGCGGTCGTCAGCGGCATCGGCAACGTGTACCGTGCCGAGATGCTGTTCCGGGCGCGTCTGAACCCGCACACGCCCGGCCGCGAGGTCCCCGAGGATGTCGTCCGCGGTCTCTGGCGCGACTGGGTGCGGCTGCTGGCGATCGGCGTCGAGACCGGGCAGATGATGACGATGGACGATCTGTCTCCCGAGCAGTATCGCGCGGCGATGGCGAGTCGTGACGACCGGCACTGGGTGTATCACCGCGCCGGACTCCCATGCCGGATCTGCGGCACCGAGATCGCGCTCGAGGAGATCGGCGCGCGCAAGCTGTATTGGTGCCCGTCCTGTCAGGCGTGAATTCCCGTCCACCGGCAGGTCGCAGTGGAACCTGAACGCGGGCTGTGAAACGATGTCGAAGTTCCACGCAACGACGCACGATGGGAGCAGCGCATGGATCTTTCCGGAGTCGAAGCCTTTCTGTCCTGGCTCAGCGGCATCATCTGGGGACCGTTCGTCCTCATCCCGCTGCTGCTCGGGACGGGGCTGTACCTGACGATCCGACTCGGGGGACTCCAGATCCTGAAGCTCGGGCCCGCGCTGCGCTTGGGACTCTTCACGCGCAAGGATCCGGGATCGGACGGTGACATCTCGCAGTTCCAGGCGCTGACCACGGCGCTGGCTGCGACGGTCGGCACGGGGAACATCGTCGGCGTGGCCACCGCGATCGGCATCGGCGGCCCCGGGGCGCTGTTCTGGATGTGGATCACGGGCCTTCTCGGCATGGCGTCAAAGTACTCCGAGGCCTTCCTCGGAGTGCGCTTCCGCAAGACCGATGACGCGGGAGAGAAGTCCGGCGGACCGCAGTACTACTTGGAACGGGGTATCCCGAACCGGTTCGGCAAGTTCCTCGCCCTTTTCTTCGCCATCGCCGCCGTGCTCGCCTGTTTCGGGATCGGCAACATGACGCAGGGCAACTCGATCGCGTCGAACATGGAGAACAGCTTCAACGTGCCGACGTGGGTCACCGGGCTCGTGCTTACCGCCTTCGCCCTGGTCGTCCTCGTGGGCGGCATCAAGTCGATCGGCCGCGTGACGGCCGGTCTCGTGCCGATCATGATCATCTTCTACGTGCTGGGCGCGCTGTACATCCTCATCGCCAACATCGGGGACGTGCCCGCGGCGTTCGCGCAGATCTTCACGGACGCGTTCACGGGCACGGCGCCGATTGGCGGATTCGCCGGGTCGGCGATCATCATCGCCGTCCAGTTCGGCGTCGCGCGCGGCATCTTCTCCAACGAGTCCGGCATGGGTTCCGCGGCGATCGCGGCGGCGGCCGCCAAGACCAGCCACCCCGTGCGCCAGGGGCTCGTGTCCATGACGCAGACGTTCATCGACACGATCATCGTCGTCACCTGCACCGGGCTCGTCATCATCACGACCGGGGTCTGGGACATGACCGACCCCGAGACCGGCGAGCAGATCAGCCCGGCACTGATGACGGGCGAGGCGTTCTCACACGGCCTGCCGGGGGAGTGGGGGCACTACATCGTGACGATCGGCCTGGTGATGTTCGCCGGCTCCACGATCCTCGGCTGGTCCTACTACGGCGAGCGGTGCATCGAGCGTCTGCTCGGACGCAGGGCCGTCATGCCCTTCCGGGTGGTCTTCTCGTTCGTCGTGTTCATCGGCTGCACGGTCCAGCTGGGCGTGGTGTGGGCGTTCTCCGACGTGATGAACGGGCTCATGGCCCTGCCGAACCTGCTCGGCCTGCTGATCCTCTCCGGCCTCGTCGCGCGGGAGACGAAGAAGTACCTCGACAACGACCCGAAACTGCGCGCGAGCACCGACGAGGTGAACTCCTTCATGGCCGGGGACAAGGCCTTCGAAGAGTGGAAGACGCAGGCGATTCCGGTCGTCGACCGCACCTGACGCGCGCGGCTTCGGGCGCCGGCCAGCCCGAAGCCGCGTCGTAGTCTGGTCGTATGCGCCAGAACCCCAGCTTCGCCCTCGCCGACATCGCCGAGATGAGGCGGGTGATCGCCCGCAACCCGTGGGCGACCATCATGAGCGCAGCCGAGGACGGCCTGGTGGCCTCGCACTACGTCGTGATGCTCGACGAGGATCGCGACGACCTCACCGTGGTCGGACACGTCGGCCGTCCCGACGACGCGATCCACGGCATGGGCGAGCGCGAGCTGCTCGTCGTGTTCCAGGGCCCGCACGGCTACGTCTCGCCCGGATGGTACGACGCCGAGACCCCGAGCGTCCCGACCTGGAACTACACGGCCGTGCATCTCGCCGGTGTCCCCGAGGTGCTGAGCACCGAGGAGAACCTCCGGGTCCTGGACCGCCTGGTGGAGGCCTTCGAGTCGCGGATGCCGGACCCTCGGGGGATGTGGGAGAGGCCGAACGACGAGGCGTTCGTGCGCCGGCTGGAGGCCGGTACGGTCGGGTTCCGGCTGACCCCCACTCGAGTGGTCGCCAAGCGCAAGCTCAGCCAGAACAAGGACGCCGCGACCGTCGAGAACGTCATCGCGCACCTGGAGGGTGACGGGGCGTATGCGAATCCGGCGCTGGCTGCGGAGATGCGCCGCGCACAGGATGCGCGCGTCCGGTCGAACGCATGACCGGGGAGCAGGTCGACGCCCTGCGCGGCGTGCGCGTCGCGGGTCCCGGGCAGGAGTTCCTCTTCGACGACGAGCCGGTCGACCTCGTCATCCGGGACGGGGTGATCGCGGACATCGCGCCCACCGGAGCACTGGCGCTGGCGGGCAGGGTCGTCGATGCCGAGGGCGCGTGGGTGATCCCGGGGCTCTGGGACAGTCACGTGCACGTCGTGCAGTGGGCTCTGGCGTCGGAACGCACGTGGCTGGGCGACGCGGCGTCCGCGAGGGAGGCCGCGGAACTCATGGCCGTCGTCCAGACCCGTCCCGACGATCGACGCATCGGCACGGGCTTCCGGGACGCGCTGTGGCCCGATGCGCCGACGCGGGAGACGCTGGATGCCGCGACCGGTGCCGTGCCGACCTATCTGATCAACGCGGACGTCCACAGCGTGTGGCTTAACTCCGCGGCGCTCGCGCGCGAGGGGTTCGACGCGGCAGACGGCGTGCTGCGCGAAGAGGACGCGTTCGAGATCTCACGCCGTCTCAACGCCGTGGACCCGATCCATGCCGACCAGGCGGTGCAGCAGGCGGCGTCGCGTGCGGCTGGACGCGGCATCACCGGCATCGTCGACTTCGAGATGGCGTGGAACGCACAGGCCTGGGAACGGCGCGTCGCGTCCGGCTTCGACCTGCACCGCGTCGAGTTCGCGATCTACCCGGCCGATCTCGATCGCGCGATCGCCGAGGGTCTGAGGACGGGGGATGCGCTCGGCAGCAGCGACCTGGTCTCGATCGGCCGGCTCAAGGTCATCAGCGACGGGTCCCTCGGGACCCGCACGGCCGCGTGCTCGCAGGCCTACCCCGGCGACGGTCACGGCGTCATGACGGTCGAGACACCGGAGCTGATCGATCTGCTCACGCGGGCGGCCGGCGCAGGACTTGAGGCGTCGGTCCATGCGATCGGGGACCGTGCGACCGCTTCGGCGCTGGACGCGTTCGCGCACACCGGGGCCGCGGGCACGATCGAGCACGCGCAGCTCGTCCGTCATGCCGACGTGTCGCGCATCGCCCGGCTCGGCCTGGTCGCGAGTGTCCAGCCGCAGCACGCGCTCGACGACCGCGACATGGCGTCCCGGTACTGGGCGCATCAGACCTCTCTCGCCTACCCGCTCGCGTCGCTGCGGCGAGCGGGCGTCGAGCTGCGCCTCGGCTCGGACGCCCCCGTGGCTCCGCTGGACCCCTGGCAGGCGATCGCTGCCGCAGTGACGCGGTCCGACGACGCACGCGAGCCTCTGGACCCGGGAGAGCGGATGAGCGTCGATGAGGCGATCGCGGCCAGCGTGCGGACCGCCGTCCGGCCCGGAGAACGAGCCGACCTGGTTCTGTGCGACGTCGATCCTCGGACGGCGGATGCCGTCGCCCTGCGAGGGATGCCGGTGCGGATGACTCTGCTGGGAGGCCTCGTCACCCACGGGTGACTCGAGCCCCGGAGACGACGAAGGGCGCCGGGAGACCCGGCGCCCTTCGAAAGCGACGATTACGCCGCGACGTGTGCGACGAGGAACCAGCGGTCCTTCTCGAGACCGCGCATGATCTCGATCGCGACGTCCTGGCTGGTGAGGTCGATCTCGTCCAGGCCCTCGATGGCGGCCTTGGTGTCGACGAGGATCGCATCGATGTCGGCGACGATCGTGCGGATGATCTCGTCGGACTGCGCGAAGCCGGCCGGCACACCCGTCTCCGGGGCCTTGGCGGCGACGGCGCTGACGCGGGCGTCGATCGGCAGCCCGAGGGCGACGATGCGCTCCGCAGCGGTGTCGGCGAAGTCGCCGGCGTGGGCGACGATGGTGTCGAGGAGCTCGTGGACGCCGATGAAGTTCGCGCCGCGCACGTGCCAGTGCGCCTGCTTGCCGTTGATGGTCAGGGCCTGCAGCCCCAGCACGACGGGCGAGAGGAACTGCGCCGCGGCTGCGGCGACCGTGGGGTCGCTGGCGGTGGTGGAGATGGTCTGTGCCTTGCTCATGTCGTTTCCTCCCGGGGACGGCTTCTTCGTACCTGTTGATGACAACCGTACTCGGCCTGAGACATTCCGCAAGGAAGCTGAGGCTCGGCTTATACCCCCGGAAACCCGCGGGATTCCGCGGATCTGAGGGTAGTCTCACCTTATGAGCATCTCGCCTTCGGCATCCGTCATCGCCCTCCCCGGTCGGGTCCCCGAGATCGCCTCCGACGCGTTCGTGGCGGACGGAGCGCGCGTCGTCGGCGACGTCGTCCTCGAGTCCGGATCGAGCGTCTGGTATAACGCGGTCCTGCGCGCCGATTCGGCATCCATCACCGTCGGGGCGGACAGCAACCTTCAGGACAATGTCTCGGTGCACGTCGACAGCGATCACGCCACGGTGATCGGACGGAAGGTCTCGGTGGGCCACAACGCGGTCGTGCACGGCTGCACGATCGGCGACGGATCCCTCGTGGGCATGGGCGCGGTGATCCTCTCGGGTGCCGTCATCGGCACGGGGTGCCTCATCGCCGGAGGCGCCGTCGTGCTCGGCGGCACCGAGGTGCCGGACGGCTCGCTCGTCGCCGGCGTCCCTGCGAAGGTGCGGCGTGCGCTCACCGACGACGAGAAGGCGGGGCTCCTCGCCAATGCCGACATCTATCGGGAGCACGTCCGCACGCACGAGACGGCGCGCACGCGGTGACCCCCGCGCGCACCGGTAGGCTGGTGCTCTGCGGGGCGGTGGCCAAGCTGGTCAAGGCAGCGGGCTCATAACCCGACGATCGTGGGTTCAAGTCCCACCCGCCCCACCACTCGGCTCCGGCCGCGCCACCTGCCAGACTGGGCCAATGGCAGTCATCGAGAACTCGAAGCTCACCGTCGTGGGCGCAGGCAGCGTCGGTTCGAGCGTGGCCTACGCCGCCCTCATCCGAGGATCGGCGCGTCACGTCGCGCTCTACGACATCGCGACCGAGAAGGTCGAGGCCGAGGTGCTCGACCTCGCTCACGGCACCCAGTTCACGGGATCGAGCGACATCATCGGCGGCAGCGACATCTCGGTGGTCGCCGGATCGCACGTCGTCGTCATCACCGCGGGAGCCAAGCAGAACCCCGGCCAGACGCGCATCGAACTCGCGAGCGTCAACGCCGGCATCCTGCGGGACATGATGCCACGGCTGCTCGAGGTCGCCCCCGACGCGATCTACGTCATCGTGACGAATCCCTGCGACGTCCTCACCGTGCTCGCCCGTGAGGCGACCGATCTTCCCGCTGAGCGCATCTTCGCCTCGGGGACGGTCCTGGACACTTCTCGCCTGCGCTGGAAGCTCGCACAGCGTGCCGGCGTGTCGACCTCGAGCGTGCACGCGTACATCGTGGGGGAGCACGGCGACACGGAGTTCCCGCTCTGGTCCAAGGCCACGATCGGAACCGTGCCGATCCTGGACTGGGAGGCGCCGGGGCATCCGCGCATCACCCGCGAGGAGCTGGACGCGATCGCCGTCGACGTGCGGGATGCCGCGTACACGGTCATCCGTGGGAAGGGCGCCACCAACTATGCGATCGGGCTCTCGAGCGCACGGATCGTGGAAGCGATACTCGGTGACGAGCACGCCGTCATGCCGGTGAGCACGGTGCTGGAGGACTTCCACGGCGTCGACGGTGTGGCACTCTCCGTCCCTTCGGTCGTGAGCGCCGCCGGTGCCGTACCGGTGCGCGCCACGACGTTCTCGGCCGAGGAGGCCGACCTGCTCCACCGTTCGGCTGCCGCGCTCGACGAGGTGGCCGCCTCACTGCGCTGAGCAGTCAGTGCTCGGTCGCCTCCGGCTCGACCTGCGGACGACCGACCACGCCGATCCCCACCGCTTCATGGCTCGGTTCCGGTTCCGATCGCTGCGGGGCCGAGGGCTCCTCTGACGGCTCCTTCTCCGTGCTCGGCTCCTGCAGTTCGTCGTCGGAGGGCAGCGCCTCTCCGGACTCCTCCTCCGGGGTCCCCGGCATCGTCACCACTCCTCATCCTCGGAACCGCCGGCGGCGAGACGATCCGCCTCGGCGCTGTCGATCTGATCCGCGTCGAGGTCCTCATCCAGGACCTCTTCGCCGTCCACGTCCCTCGTGACGCGATCCTCGGCATCCGATCCGTCCGGATCGATCGGGAAGGGGGCGGGGTAGGGGTTCGACATGGTGCTCTCCTCTCTTCGGCGACCAGGCTACGAGCACGGCGAAGGTCGGGCGAGCGGGTTGACGAGAGCCGGCGGGCGAGCTACATCACGTCCCCGATGTAGGAGTACTTGACGAACACCTCAGCCGCGATCCCGGATTCCTCGAGCACGCCCTGCACCGCGGTCATCATGTAGTTCGAGTCCCAGCCCATGTAGAGGAAGTGCGTCGCGTCCAGCTCGTCCCACTGCCCCTTCCACGCCATGTCGTCGTAGATGGGGCCGCCGTGGGCCGCGCAGTAGGCGAGGGCGGAGGCGCGATCGTCGGTCCAGGCCCGTCGGAACACACGGTTGAACAGGTACTTCACGTCTCGCACGTCCCAGTGCTCACCGCGGTACTCCACGTAGGAGAACTCGCGGTCCCATCCGGCCGGCCAGCCGCGGCGGCGGACGGCGTCGAGGATGGGCGTGAGGCCGTCGTCGTCGATCTCGGGCAGGGCGGGACGGGCCCAGATCCGCAGCAGGTCAGCGCTCAGGCGCTCCGTTCGGCGGGTGATCGCGCCGGTGCCCCAGGCGGGCTCCTCGGCCAGGAGCCGGGTCGAGGACACCCCGCTGCGCGCATAGGCGTCCTTCTGCTTGTCCGGGAACGACGCGCCGAAGACGCGCTCCGCGAGAGCGGGTTCGAGCAGGGTCAGGTTCCCGAGCGTCGGTGCGAGCGCGCGATGGCTGTTCTGCTCGTCGTCGCTCAGCTCGCTCCAGGTGCGCCGGCCGTCAGGGGACCAGGTGTCGCCGGGGGCGGTGGGGACGATGTGCTCGAGGTCAAGGGCCGAGGCGTCCTCGACGTCTTCCAGGCGGCCGAGGACGTACGCGGCGTGGGGGAGCTCCCCGTACTTGAGCACCGCGCCGACGCGCTCGTCCGACGGCGTGATGCGGGCGATCGCGCGCATGAGGGCCTCGCGCCCTTCCGACCTCGCACGGCACAGTCGTGCGATCAGGCGGTCCGTCGGCAGATTGACGATCGCGCGCCGCAGGTACATGGCCTGGATCCACTCGAGGGTCTCGATGAGCTCGTCGCGGGCGATCACGCCGCGCGCGTGATCGCTGTACGCGCTCATGACGAGCGGATAGGGCGCCCGCCCGAACGTGTTCACGAACTGCAGCTGACGGCGGATCCCCGCATCCGGCTCGCGGGTCGGGTCCAGCAGGATGCCGTAGATCTCGGCGAAGTGCCGCCACACCTCGGCATCCGCTTCCAGATGAGCGACGTCCACGCGCGGGAAGGAGTGCCGGAACGCGCTGTATACGCCGTGCTCGCCGTTCGCGGCGAGTTCTCGACCCGTCCGCATGACGAGATAGTGCCGCCAGAAGGCCCCGATCGTCTCGCCGGCATGACGCTCGATCGGCAACCAGAAGCGCTCCTCGACGTCGAGCTGCTCGGAGTGGGTCAGCCCCATGAGGATGTAGTTGTGGATCAGCTCGTGATCGCGCAGCGGCTCGCCCGTGGAGTTGAGGCTCTCGAAGATCTGCTGCGCGTTCGCCTGCTGACCGAGCGTGATGGACACGTGCTCGAGCTTCTTCAGGCCCCGCCAGATGCGCGGCGCCTCATCGGCGTGGACCTGACTGCGGAAGAACGCGTAGTTGTCGTCGAAACGCGATTCGCGCTCCGCGTCGCCGCGCGCATCCAGCACGACCGATTCGTACAGCTCGGCCCACGCATGATGGGGACGCAGCTTGGTCCTCGTCGCGTCGTCGGCGCGGACGAGCACGCGCTCCAGTTCGGCCGCCATGATCGGATCGGATCCGCGCACGGCGTGGTGCAGGGCCGCGACGAGCAGCATCAGCGTGGTGATCCGCTGCTGCCCGTCGATGAGGATGAGGTCGGTCTCCGAGGCGTCCTGGGCCGACAGGATCGACCCGATGAAGTGCCGGTGCGCGTCGTCCTCCCCGGCGACGGCCCTGACGTCCGAGAGCAGCCGTTCGCACGCGCCGATGTCCCAGCGGTACTGCCGCTGGTAGACGGGCACGACGATCGTCGTCCTCGGAGCGGCGAGCCATTCGATCGTGTTTACTGCGGTCGCTTCGACGTTGGTGGCCGTTGCCATGACTGAGTGATGCCTCCGGAAGAGCGGGAGTCCGAGACCCGCCGCATCGAGTCTAGCCCGGGGGTTTTTGCACGGCCGTGCTCCGCGGGCGGCGCAGAGTGCCCTGTTAGGCTTGCCTTATCAGGGCCTGTTAAAACGTGCTGGCCCCCGATGAAAGGAACATGACTCGGATCATGGGATACATCAAGTCGGAAGCGCTGGAGGAGACGGGCTTCGTCGTCCTGGACAGTTACAACCAGGCACTCGACCCGAAGGAATGGCTCGACGTCGAGTACGTCGACTGGAAGTCCTCGGGTGACACCCGGTTCGCGCCGCTCGCGAGCGCGAAGGGTGAGATCGAGTGCAACGGCTTCTGGAACCACAAGCCGCCGCGCACCGACAAGGACGGGGTCTGGATCGACTCGCAGACCGCCAAGGCGCCGAACCTCACCCGCCGCGCCCAGGAGCCGGGTGCCAACGTCGGACGTTGCCGCATCATCGAGCTGCAGCCGAACACCTACGGCGACTGCCTCTACAACCTGCACCAGGACGACAACAACCGCCTGAACCCGGACGGCACCGGCTGGGTCGTGCGCGGTTTCTTCAACCTGACCGACGACAAGGACAGCTTCTTCGTGCTGCGCGAGAACCGCACGGACCCCGCCGGTGAGGTGCGCATCGCGCTGCCGGCCGGAGCGCAGCTGATCATCGACACGCAGCGCCTGTGGCACGCCGCGACCCACGTCGGATCCGAGCCGCGCTACAACCTCATCACGTCGTGGACGTCCGGGCCCGAGCTCGACGCCTACATCGAGAAGTACCACGGCACCAACAAGCACACCCAGTTCGAGCTTCCGCAGGACGTGCTCGAAGCCGGGTACGCCGAGCAGGCGCGCAAGGACGCGGCCCGCGCCGCGTACTACGCGGCCAAGGGTCAGCAGGTCAAGCAGGCCATGAGCGAGGCCTGAGCCTCCTCTCCAGCCACGAGGGCGGGAATCACATGCTTGTGATTTCCGCCCTCGTGCAGGAGAATAGCCGCATAACCGCATATTCTCGCCGCTTTCCGTGTGGTTCAGGTCGTTGGGGAAGACGCACCTGATGAAACGGAGAGATCATGGCGACGGCTTACGCACGCGGAGTGGTGTACATCCACTCCGCTCCTCGCGCGCTCTGCCCGCACCTCGAATGGGCGGTGGGACGCGCTATCGGTCGTGCGGTGAACTTCGACTGGGCCGAACAGCCCGTTCTCGAGGGATCTCGCCGTGCGGAGTTCTACTGGGACGGTCCGGTCGGCACCGGCGCAGCCCTCGCGACCGCGATCCGCGGCTGGGAGCACCTGCGCTTCGAGGTGACCGAAGACCCCACACCGCGCAGCGACGGCGGGCGCTGGCTGCACACGCCGGACCTCGGCATCCACTATGCGCAGACGGATGCCGCCGGCAACATCGTCATCGGCGAGGACCGCATCCGCTACGCCATGGAGATCGCGGCGGGAAACGCGGTCGAGCTGCAACGCGAGCTGGATGTCGCCCTGGGCTCCGCCTGGGATGAGGAGATCGAGCCCTTCCGCCACGCCTCGGACGACGCGCGCGTGGTCTGGCTGCACAAGGTCGGCTGACCGAGACCTGGGTCGGAGGCGTCGGTATCGGATGCCGGTGAGTCATCCCGGTCGCTGAGACAGCGAATCCCGCCCACACGAAAACGGCCCCCGGCATGCGGGGGCCGTTTCATGCGTGTGCGTCAGCCGCGGTAGTCCGCGAACGCGACGACGGCGTTGTGACCGCCGAAGCCGAACGAGTTGCTGATCGCGAGCTGCGGGCCGTCTCCGAGGGGCTGCGGCTCGCCGGACAGCTTGAAGGGCACGGCCGGGTCCTGCTCGGTCATGTTGATGGTCGGCGGAGCGACACGGTCGCGCAGGGCGAGGACCGTGTAGACGGCCTCCAGCGCGCCGGTGCCGCCGAGAAGGTGTCCGGTGGACGCCTTGGTGGCCGACACCGGGATCTCGTCGATCCGGTCCCCGAACACGGTCTTCAGCGCCACGTACTCGTTCGGGTCGCCGACCGGCGTCGAGGTGGCGTGCGCGTTGATGTGGGTGACCTGATCGGCCGTCGCTCCCGCCTGGGCGAGCGCGAGCTCGACAGCACGCGCTGCTCCGGCGCCCTCGGGGTCGTTGCCGGTGATGTGGTACGAGTCGGCCGTCACGCCGCCGCCGACCACGTACGCGTAGATGCGGGCGCCGCGCGCGAGCGCGTGCTCCTCGGTCTCGAGCACGAGCGCCGCGCCGCCCTCGCCCATGACGAAGCCGTCGCGATCGATCGCGCCGGGGCGCGAGGCATGCTCCGGGTCGTCGTTGCGGCGGGACAGCGCCTGTGCGGAGGCGAAGGAAGCCATCGTGATGGGATGGATCGCGGACTCGGCTCCGCCGGCGATCACGACGTCGGCCAGGCCGTCCTGGAGGTGCTCGTAGGCGTTGGCGATCGACTCGGTGCTCGAGGCGCACGCGCTGACGACGGTGCGCGCGAAGGCCTTGGCGCCGAAGTGCAGCGAGAGGTTGCCGGCGCCGGCGTTCGGCATGAGCATCGGAACCGTCAGCGGCATGACGCGTCGCGGGCCCTTCTCCCGCAGGGTGTCCCAGGCGTCCAGCAGCGTCCAGACGCCGCCGATGCCGGTCGCCCAGTCGATGCCGAGCCGCTCGGGTGCCACCTCGGGGGCTCCGGCGTCCTCCCAGGCCTCGCGCGCGACGATCAGCGCGAACTGCGTGGACGGGTCGAGGCGCTTGGCCTCGTGACGAGGCAGCACCTCCTCGGGGCGGACGGTCGCCTCGGCGGCGAAGTGCACCGGCAGCTGGTACTGCTCGACCCATTCGTGGGTGAGCGTGCGCGTGCCGGAGGCGCCGGCCAGCAGGTTGGTCCAGTTCTCCGGGGCGGTCCCGCCGATGGCGGAGCTGGCGCCGATGCCGGTGACGACGATGCGCTTGGTCATGGGGTTGTGGTTCCTTGTCGAGCAGCGGGCGGTTAGGGAGCGAGGCAGAGGATGCCACGACCCGCGAGATGCGGGCGTGGCATCCCTCGGGTCTTACTCCTGGCCGGCGACGATGAAGTTCACCGCGTCGCCGACGGTCTTGAGGTTCTTGACCTCGTCGTCCGGGATCGTGACGCCGAACTTCTCCTCCGCGTTGACGACGATCGTCATCATCGAGATGGAGTCGATGTCGAGGTCGTCCGTGAACGACTTCGAGAGCTCCACCTCGCTGGCGTTGATGCCGGTCTCGTCGGTGATGAGCTCGGCGAGGCCCGCGAGGACCTCATCGTTGGTGAAAGCCATTGCTTTTCCTCTTTCTTGCGGGTGATTGGTCGGAACCGTTGAACAGTCTAGGGAACAGGCGGTCGGGATCAGGGGAGGACGACGACCTGGGCGGCGAACACCAGCCCGGCGCCGAAGCCGATCTGGAGGGCCAGACCGCCGGAGAGCTCGGGGTGCTCGGCCATCAGACGGTGACTCGCGAGCGGGATGGATGCCGCCGACGTGTTGCCGGTGGTCTCGATGTCGCGCGCGATGACGGTGGTCTCAGGGAGGCCCAGCTGCTTGGCGAACTCGTCGATGATGCGCATGTTCGCCTGGTGCGGGATGAACGCCGCGAGGTCGGACGCCTCGACACCGGCGACCTCGAGTGCTTCGCGAGCGACCTTGGCCATCTCCCACACGGCCCAGCGGAAGACCGTGGGACCCTCCTGGCGCAGGGTCGGCCATGGCGCGCTGCCGTCGCGGAACTCCGTGAGCGTGTGGTTCATGCCGACGGCGTCCGCCTTGGAGCCGTCCGAGCCCCAGACGGCGGGGGAGATGCCCGGCGTCTCGCTCGGGCCGATGAGGGCCGCGCCGGCGCCGTCCCCGAGCAGAAAGGAGATGCTGCGGTCAGTGGGGTCCACGATGTCCGAGAGCTTCTCGGTGCCGATCACGAGCGCGTAGCGCGCGGCCCCGGCACGGATCAGCGCATCCGCCTGTGCGACGGCGTACGCGTAGCCGGCGCACGCGGCGTTGATGTCATAGGCCGCGGCGGGATTCGCGCCGACGCGGTCGGCCACGATCGCCGAGACGGACGGGGACTGCTTGGGATTGCTGATGGTCGCCACGATCACGAGGTCGACCTCCGCGGCGTCGACGCCGGCGCGCTCGATGGCCTCGGCGGCAGCGGTGGTCGCGAGATCGATGGCGTCCGTCTCTGCGACCGCACGTGCGCGCGTGACGATGCCGGTGCGCTGGCGGATCCACTCGTCGCTGGAGTTGATAGGCTCGATCAGGTCCTCGTTCGGGACCGCGTTCTCCCCGCGCGCGGCGCCGTAGGCGTAGATGCGCGTATAGGCCGGGCCGGACGCCTGCTTGAGGGTGGCGCTCACTTCGTCTCTGCTCCGTTCAGCAGCTCCACCGCTGCATCGAGGTCTTCGGGTGTCTTGACGGCGACGGTCGGCACGCCGCGGAGTCCGCGCTTGGCGAGGCCCGTCAGCGCTCCGGCCGGTGCGAGCTCGATGAGTCCGGTGATGCCGTTCTCGGCGAACGAGTTCATGCACAGGTCCCAGCGGACGGGTGAGGCGACCTGGCCGACGAGCAGGTCGAGCGCGGCGGTGCCGTCGGTGACGACGGAGCCGTCGCGGTTCGTCCACAGTGTGAGGGAAGGCGCGGATGCCGTCACCTCGCGCACGGCGTCGCGGAGCGTCTCGACGGCCGGCTGCATGTAGGAGGTGTGGAACGCTCCGGCGACCTGGAGCGGGATGACTCGCGTCCCCTTCGGCGGCTCGGAGGCGAGCGTCGAGAGCGCCTCGAGGGCGCCGGCGACGACGATCTGCCCGCCGCCGTTGTAATTGGCGGGGGAGAGACCGAGTTCCGCGAGACGCGCCAGCAGGGCATCCTCATCTCCGCCGAGCACGGCGCTCATACCGGTCGGCACCTGAGCCGCGGCGTCCGCCATGGCGCGTCCGCGGATCCCGACCAGACGCATGCCGGTCTCGTCATCGATGACGTCGCTGGCGACCAGGGCCGCGATCTCACCGACCGAGTGTCCCGCGACGCCGTCCGCACGGCGCCCCCACCGCCGCTCGAGCTCGTGCTGCGCGATGAGCGAGGCCGCGACGATCAGCGGCTGGGCGACGCGCGTGTCCCGGATGGTCTCGGCATCCGATTCGGTCCCGTGCTGGACGAGGTCCACCTGGGCGGCTTCGGAGTAGGCCGCGAGCCGCTCGGCGACGCCGTCCAGTTCGAGCCAGGGGGAGAGGAAGCCGGGGGTCTGTGAGCCCTGTCCAGGGCAGGCGACGACAATCACCAGTCCAGTCTGCCAACGATCGCGCGCGGAGAGTGGGGGAACTCTCACAAGATTGTCGAGATCCCTTGTGTGTGGCGTACAGCGCTCAGCGCGATCGACGGGGGTTCGGGCGACGCCGGGCGGGCTCCGCGGTCCCGATGGATCCGAGGATGAGCGCGGTCTGCAGGATCAGCGCCTCGCGCGGACCGGTCGCATCCCATCCGATGACCTCGCTCACGCGCTTCAGACGGTACCGCACGGTGTTCGGGTGCACGAACAGTTCCCGCGCCGTCGCCTCGAGGGACCGGCCGTTGTCGAGGTAGCTCCACAGCGTGGTGACGAGATCCGTGGAATGGGCCTGCAGCGGACGGTGGATCCGTTCGATGAGCGTCAGCTTGGCCAGCGGATCGCCGGCGAGGGCGCGTTCGGGCAGGAGGTCGTCCGCATCCACGGGGCGGGGAGCTCCCCGCCACGCCCGCGCGACGGCGAATCCCGCCAGCGCAGCGCGTGCGCTCTGCCCCGCATCCACGAGAGCGGCGACCGCGGGACCGACCACGACGTAGCCGGGCCCGAACGACGGCTCCAGGCGCGCCGCGATCTCGTCGAAGGCGAGTTCATCCTCGCCGGAATCGCGTGCCGAGTCCTGCGCGCGTCCGACCACGAGGACGAGGCGGGAGCCCTGCACGCCGACCAGGACGTCGACGGCGAGCTTGCGGGCCGTGCGGCGGACCTGGTCGACGTCGAACTGCGCCGGCGTCGTGCCCACGATCACGCAGACCTCGCCGTGACCGTGCCAACCGAGCGCGGCGATGCGACTGGGAAGCTCCTCGTCGGCCTCGCCGGTGAGGATCGAGTCCACGACCAGAGCCTCGAGCCGCGCGTCCCACAGCCCCCGGGCCTCCGCTGCCCTGGCATAGACATCGGCGGCCGCGAAGGCGACATCCCGCGAGTACAGCAGGATCGCCTCCCGCAGATGCTCGCCCTTGCCAGCCACCCGTTCCTCGGTGACCTCGACGGTGACGCGGATGAGCTGCAGCGTCTGCTGCAGGCTCACGCTGCGCAGCAGTTCGCGCGGGGCGGCGGCGAAGATGTCCGCGGCGATCCACGGCGTCGAGGAGGGGTCGTCATACCACTGGATGAACGAGGTGATTCCCGCCTGCGCCACCAGCCCGACCGCTGAGCGGCGGGCCGGTGGCATGTCGGCGTACCAGGGGAGCGTGTCCTCCAGGCGCTTGATCGTCACCGTGGCGATGTCGCCGGAGATCCGGCGCAGCCACGCGAGTGTCGCGGCCTTGTCCATCGACGCGGGGGACGAGCCTGTCACCTCCGGCTCAGCTCTCGCCGCCGGCGTTCCCGCTCGTGCCGGCGTTGACGTTGAACAGGTCGTACTTCTCGATCGCCTGGGCGATCACCGAGCGGTCGATCCTGCCCTGATCCGCCAGGCCCTGCAGGGCCCGGACGACCATGGACGGGCCGTCGATCTTGAAGAAGCGACGAGCGGCCGCGCGCGTGTCGGCGAAGCCGAAGCCGTCCGCGCCCAGCGTGTAGTAGTCACCGGGGACCCACTGGCGGATCTGGTCCTGGACGGCGTGCATGAAGTCGCTCGTCGCCACGAACGGGCCCTCGGCCCCGGTGAGCTTCTGCGTCAGGTACGGGACGCGCGGCTCCTCGGCCGGGTGGAGGAAGTTGTGCTCGTCGGCGGCAAGACCGTCACGGCGCAGCTCGGTCCAGCTGGTGACGGACCAGACGTCGGCGACGACACCCCAGTCCGCGGCCAGCAGCTCCTGCGCCTCGAGCGCCCACGGGACGCCCACGCCCGACGCGAGCAGCTGGACGCGCGGTCCGTCGCCCTCGCCGACCGCGATGCGGTGGATGCCCTTGACGATGCCGTCGACGTCGACGCCCTCCGGCTCCGCGGGCTGCTTCATCGGCTCGTTGTACACCGTGAGGTAGTACATGACGTCGGGGTCGGGGTGCGTGCCGCCGTACATGCGCTCGATGCCGGACTGCACGATGTGCGCGACCTCGTATCCGAACGCGGGGTCGTAGGTCACCGTGGCCGGGTTCGTCGAGGCCAGCAGCGGCGAGTGGCCGTCGGCGTGCTGCGTGCCCTCACCGGTCAGGGTCGTGCGACCGGCGGTGGCGCCGATCACGAATCCGCGCGCCATCTGATCAGCGGCGGCCCAGAAGGCGTCGCCCGTGCGCTGGTAGCCGAACATCGAGTAGAAGATGTAGATCGGGATCAGCGGCTCGCCGTGTGTGGAGTACGACGTGCCGGTCGCGGTGAGAGCCGCCGTCGCCCCGGCCTCGTTGATGCCGACGTGCATGATCTGGCCCTGCGGGCTCTCCTTGTACGCCAGGAGCAGCTCGCGGTCGACCGACGTGTAGTTCTGGCCGTTCGGGTTGTAGATCTTCGCCGTGGGGAAGTAGGCGTCCATGCCGAAGGTGCGGGCCTCGTCCGGGATGATCGGGACGATGCGCTGGCCGAAGCCCTTCACGCGCATGAGGTCCTTGAGCATGCGGACGAACGCCATCGTCGTGGCGACCTCCTGGTTGCCCGATCCCTTCTTCAGCAGCGCGTAGTCCTTGTCCTCCGGGAGGGCGAGGTCGACGTGCGTGCTGCGGCGCTCCGGCAGGAAGCCGCCCAGGTCGCGGCGGCGATCCAGCATGTACTGGATCGTCTCGTCCTGTGCACCCGGGTGGTAGTAGGGCGGACGGTACGGGTCGGCCTCGAGCTGCGCATCCGTGATCGGGATCTGCATCGTGTCGCGGAACAGCTTGAGGTCGTCCAGCGTCATCTTCTTCATCTGGTGAGTCGCGTTGCGACCCTCGAAGTGCGGTCCGAGGCCGTAGCCCTTGACCGTCTTGGCCAGGATGACCGTGGGCTGGCCCTTGTGCTCCATGGCCGCCTTGTAGGCCGCATACACCTTGCGGTAGTCGTGACCGCCGCGGCGCAGCTTCCAGATCTGGTCGTCGGTGTATCCCTCGACGAGCTTCAGCGCGCGCTCGTCACGGCCGAAGAAGTTCTCCCGCACGAACGCGCCGTTCTCGGCCTTGTAGGTCTGGAAGTCGCCGTCGGGGGTGACGTTCATGAGGTTGAGCAGGGCGCCGTCGGCGTCGCGGGCGAGCAGGTCGTCCCACTCGCGTCCCCACACGACCTTGATGACGTTCCAGCCGGCCCCGCGGAAGTAGCTCTCCAGCTCCTGCATGATCTTGCCGTTGCCGCGGACCGGGCCGTCCAGGCGCTGCAGGTTGCAGTTGATCACGAACGTGAGGTTGTCCAGGCCCTCATTCGCCGCGACCTGGAGCTGACCGCGGGATTCGACCTCGTCCATCTCGCCGTCGCCGAGGAAGGCCCAGACGTGCGAGTCCGCGACGTCCTTGATGCCCCGGTTGGCGAGGTACTTGTTCGTCATGGCCTGATAGATCGCATTGATCGGGCCGAGACCCATCGACACGGTCGGGAACTGCCAGAACTCCCGCATCATTCGAGGGTGCGGGTAGGACGGCAGGCCGTTCGGCGCGCCGGACTTCTCCTGCCGGAACGCGTCCAGCTGCGCCTCGGTGAGACGGCCCTCGAGGAACGCGCGGGCGTACATGCCGGGCGACGCGTGGCCCTGGTAGAAGATCTGATCGCCGCCGGAGGGGTGGTCCTGACCACGGAAGAAGTGGTTGTGACCGACCTCGTAGAGCGAGGCCGCCGACGCGTAGGTCGAGATGTGGCCGCCGACGCCGATGCCGGGACGCTGCGCACGGTGCACGGTGATCGCCGCGTTCCATCGGATCCAGTGGCGGTAGCGGCGCTCGAGCTCCTCGTCGCCGGGGAACTCCGGCTCGTTCTCCGGCGCGATGGTGTTGATGTAATCCGTCGTCGGGACCATCGGCACGCCGAGGTGCAGCTCCTTGGAGCGCTTGAGCAGGCTGAGCATGATCTCGCGGCCACGGCCGTGGCCCTTGGCGTCGACCAGCCCGTCGAGCGACTGCTGCCACTCACCGGTCTCGTCCGGATCGCTGTCGAGGGGGCCCTGAGAGTACGGATCCTGGTCGTGGACGGTCACGGTGGAGCCTTTCGTCAAGCTGGCGGGTCTCGCCGGGAAAACGGGAAGCGACACGGGGAGCCTTGTCGGCTCGGCACAACGCGCGCCGGATTCAGCCTAGCCCTCTTCCACGACGGCGGCGCACATCGGCGGGCGCGGTGAGCGGGCGACGGACGGACGGGACGGTGGGCCCTGCCGGGATCGAACCGACGACATCCACGGTGTAAACGTGGCGCTCTACCAGCTGAGCTAAAGGCCCTGACCGTCTCAGTCTATCCGTGCCGCCCGCGCGTCAGGATTCCTCGTGCGTGCGGGGATCGGCGTCGAAGAGCCGACCGTCGGGGCGACCGAGCGCGGTGATCGCCTCGACCTCCGTCGCGTCGAGCCGGACGGATGCCGCGGCGAGATTGCTCTTCTGGTGGTCGAGGGAGGAGGCCTTCGGAATCGAGACGACCTCGCGGGCGACGTGCCAGGCCAGCACGGTCTGCGCTGCCGTGATCCCGTGCGCGGCCGCGACCTCGCCGATCACCGCCTCGTCGAGCAGTTCGCGGGCTCGGCCGAGCGGACTCCAGGCCTCGGTGATGATGCCGCGCTCCCGGTGGTACGCGAGCTGCTCCTCCTGCGGGAAGTACGGGTGCAGCTCGATCTGGTTGACGACCGGACGCACTCCTGTCTCGCGCTCCAGACGCTCGAGGTGCTCGGGGAGGAAGTTCGACACGCCGATCTGGCGCACCACACCGCGCTGCTGGGCATCGACGAGGGCGGCCCACGCCTGCACGTACTCGTCCTGGCTCGGGTTCGGCCAGTGGATGAGGTGCAGGTCGATCGCGTCGACGCCGAGACGGCAGCGGCTCTCCTCGATGCTCCACGGCGCCTTGTCGGACGGATGATGCCGGCCGGGCAGCTTGGACGTCACGATGATCTCGGCGCGATCGGTGCCGGCATCCGCGACGCCGCGGCCCACGGCGCCCTCGTTCTCGTAGTTGAAGGCGGAGTCGACCAGACGGTATCCGGCGTCGATCGCTGCGGTGACGGAGGCGGCGCCGGCCTCTCCTCTGAGTCCGTAGGTGCCGAGGCCGATGGCCGGCAGCGCGAAGCCGTTGTGTGCGGTGAACGTGGGCAGCGAGGTCATCGAGTCTCCTTCGTCGAACGCGTCCGTCCAGCCTACGCACGCCGCGTGCGGTCGGGGCGGACGTGACGTCGCGCGACAATGGACCCATGCGCTGTCCCTGTCTGTCCGGAGAGACGTTCGACCATTGCTGCGGGCCGCTGCTCGCGTGCGGGTTCGCGCCGACGGCGGAGCGGCTCATGCGCTCGCGCTTCACGGCTTTCGCGCGGGGCGACGAGGCGCATCTGCTGCGCACCTGGCACCCATCGACCCGACCGGCGGTCCTGAACCTGGATCCGGCCGTGCGGTGGACACGCCTGGACGTGCTCGCCACCGAGCGCGGCGGTCCGTTCGATCGCGACGGCGTCGTGCTCTTCGAAGCCTTCCACCGCGATGCATCGGGGTCGGGATCGATGCGCGAACGCAGCCGTTTCGTCCGGGAGGGACGCGCTTGGCTGTACGTCGACGGCACGCCCGGCTGAGGCGGCGAGAGCGGATGTCGCCCGCAGAGACTAGGTTGGGATCGTGAACGCCAGCCCCGAACAGCAGCGCCTCCTCCTCGACGTCGCCGATCTGGATCGGCGCATCCAGCAGGCCGAGCGCCTGCGCACCCAGCCCGCCGGTGGCGCGCGCATCAATGAGCTCGCCGCGCTCCGGCAGAGCCAGCTGCGTGACCTGACGGCGCTGACCGGGACGCGCGACGACGCGGTGGCGGAGCTTCGTCGCCTGGAAGCGGACGTCGCGGTCGTCGAACAGCGCCGTGCGCGCGACGCCGAGCGGCTCGCCGCAGCGACGAACCCCAAGGACGCTCAGGCGCTGGAGAGCGAGCTGGCCAGCCTCGCCCGGCGCACCAGCGACCTCGAGGATCAGGAGCTCGAGGTCATGGCGCGCGTCGAGGAGGCCGAGTCCGCGGTGGCCGCGCAGCAGGCGCTGATCGACGCCACGACGGCGGAGGGCACCGAGCTCACCGCCCGGGCGAAGGCCGACGTGGCGGCCGCGACGACGGAGGGTGAGCAGCTCTCCCGCGACCGCGCGGCCGTGGTCGCCCGAGTGGATGCCGCGCTGCTGGCGGATTACACCCGTCGCGCGGCGCGCACGACCGGTGCGGCGCTGCTGCGGCAGGGCACCTGCGAGGGCTGCCGCATGGTGCTGTCGGGGATCGATCTGACCACCGTGCGGAACGCGCCGGCCGACGAGGTCGTCTCCTGCCCGGAGTGCGGCTGCATCCTCGTGCGCACCGAGGAATCCGGGCTGTGACGCCCGTGCGCGTCGTGCCCGGTGTCTCGCAGCGCTGAGCGCCGCATCGCGCTCGTCGCGACGGAGGACGGCTGCGTCGCGATCGATCTGGATCGGGAGGGCGCCGAGCAGGGACGCCACCGCATCGCGCCCGACGAACTCGCGGCATGGACGGCCGCGACCGAGGCGGAGTCCGCACCGCGATGGGTCATCCGCAGCGCCCGCGAGCTGTACCCCGAGCTGCTCCACGCGGGTGCGCGTCTGACCCGCACGCACGACCTCGTGCTCTGCCACGCCATCCTCCGGGACACCGCACTGCTGGCCGAGCCGCTCCCCGGGGACGAGGCGTGGTCGCCGGTGACGTCCGAGGCCGAGGCGCCCACCCTGTTCGACGCGCTGCACGCCGGTTCGCGCGAGGATCCGGTCGGGCTCCTACTGGAGCAGTACCGTGCGCAGCTGCAGGCGTTGTCGACCGCGCGCGACGGGCGGCTGGAGCTGCTCTGCGCCGCGGAGTCCGCGGGAGGGCTCGTGGCCGAGGAGATGCGAGCGGCGGGTCTGCCCTGGGACGCCGCCGAGCACGAGCGCATCCTCGTCGACACGCTCGGCGAACGCCGCGCGGGCGGCGTGCCGGCACGGATGGCCGAGCTGGCGTACCGCGTTCGCACCGAACTGGGAGACGCGCGCGTCAACCTGGACAGCCAGCCGAAGCTGCTGCGGGCGCTGCACCGCGTCGGGGTGCTCTCCGAGTCCACGAGCCGCTGGGAGCTCGCCGAGCACGATCACCCCGCGGTGCCGCCGCTGCTCGCCTACAAGAAGCTGTCTCGACTGCTCAGCGCGAACGGCTGGGCATGGCTGGCGGAGTGGGTCCGCGACGGACGGTTCCGTCCGGTGTACATCCCCGGTGGCGTGGTGACAGGGCGGTGGGCCTCGGCGGGCGGAGGAGCCCTCCAGCTGCCGCGCCTTCTCCGTCCCGCCGTGCGCGCCGATCCGGGCTGGATGCTCGTCGTGGCGGACGTGGCGCAGCTCGAACCCCGGATGCTGGCCGCTATGGCTGCGGACCAGGCGATGGCCGAGGCGGCGCGGGGGAACGACCTGTACGCCGGTGTCGTCGAGTCCGGGGCCGTCGATACGCGCGAGGAGGCCAAGTACGCCGTGCTCGGAGCGATGTACGGCGCGACGACGGGAGACAGCGGGCGCCTCGTGCCGCGGTTGCGGCGTGTGTTCCCCCGCGCGATGAGGCTCGTCGACGAAGCGGCCAGGATCGGGGAGGACGGCGGGGTCGTGTCCACGTGGTTGGGCCGTACCTCACCGAGACCTCCGGAGGCCTGGCGGGCGGGACAGGCTGCGGCGAGCGGCGCCGACGCATCGACCGGGGTCGTACGGGAGGCGCAGCGGCGCGCCAGGGAGCGGGGCCGGTTCACCCGCAACTTCGTGGTGCAAGGCACTGCCGCCGAATGGTCGCTCATCTGGCTGGCGGAGATCCGTCACCGCCTCCGTGGGCTGCCTCCCGCCGAGGTTCCGGCCGCGGCCTCCGGTCCGTTCGCGAACGAGGCGCATCTGGCCTTCTTCCTCCACGACGAGGTCATCCTGCACGTCCCGGCCGAATCGGCCGAGCAGGCGGCGGAGGCCGTGCACGAGGCGGCGGTCGTCGCCACGAGGCGTCTGTTCGGCTCCTTCCCGTTGGATGTGCCTCTGGACCTGAGGGTGACGCGAACAGCGGAGAAGTAGACTGGAGGAGTGAATGGGCCGGCCGGACGGTCGCGTGGCGGGAGACCGCACCGAGGAACGTCCGGGCTCCGCAGGGCAGGGCGGTGGGTAACACCCACCCGGAGCGATCCGCGAGACAGTGCCACAGAGAGCAGACCGCCGGGCTTCGGCCCGGTAAGGGTGAAAGGGTGGTGTAAGAGACCACCGGGGGCCGTGGTGACACGGCCCGCCAGGTAAACCTCGCCCGGAGCAAGGCCAGACAGAGGATGATGACGCGGCTCGCCGAGTCCTCGGGTAGGCCGCTGGAGCGCCACGGCAACGTGTCGCCGAGAGAGATGACCGTCGAAGGGGCGAAGGACCCCGGAACAGAACCCGGCGTACAGGCCGACCCATTCACCTCAGACGACGACGGCCCCGGCATCCGAGAGATTCAGGATGCCGGGGCCGTCGCCTGTACGCGCTAGTCGCCGGCGAGCGAGGCCGCGCCGATGATGCCGGAGTTGTTGCGGTGGATCGCTGGGACGATCGGGGTCTTCAGGTCCAGAAGCGGGAGGAAGTCGCTGGCATTCTTCGACACGCCGCCGCCCACCACGAACAGGTCAGGGCTGAAGAGGAACTCGATGTGCGAGTAGAACGCCTGCAGCCGCTCGGCCCATTCGGCCCAGGAGAGTCCCTCGCGCTCGCGCGCGGAGGTGGCCGCCCAATGCTCGACCGACTCGTACTCACGGAAGTTGAGGTGGCCGAGCTCGGAGTTGGGCACGAGGACGCCGTCGTAGAGGAACGCCGAGCCGATGCCCGTCCCGAGCGTCGTCAGGAGGGTCAGGCCGATCACGTCCCTGGCGGCGCCGTGGCGCGCCTCGGCGACTCCGGCGGCATCGGCGTCGTTGACGAACACGATGTTGCGCTGGAGGCCGTCGCGGAAGAACTGCTCCGCCTCGAAGTCCACCCACTGCTTCGACACGTTCGCGGCCGACAGCGTCTTGCCGCGCTTGACGATCGCGGGGAACGCGACGCCGAGCGGGAGTGTCGACTCGTGCACGTCGAGGGTCTTGAGGACCGTCTGGACCGCGATCAGCACGTCCTCCGGCGACGCGCCTTCGGGCGTCGGGACGCGCACCCGATCGGATGCCATGGTGCCGTGCTCGAGGTCGACGATGCCTGCCTTGATACCTGTGCCGCCGATGTCGACGCCGATCGCTTTTGCCATGGCCAATAGCCTAGCGAGAGCACCGGGCGACAGTAGGATCGTGACAGATGCTTACGAAGGGATCCGCCATGCCGGACAACGATCACAAGTACTGGTACAACTCCGTGACCGGTGAGGTCGAGTACGGCATGATCTCGCCGTCCGCCGACCGGGTCGGACCGTTCGACACCGAGGCCGAGGCCGCCGCGGCTCCGGAGCTTCTGAAGAAGCGGGCGGCGGCATGGGCCGAAGAGGAAGCCGCAGAAGAGGGCTGGGACTGACACGCATGGGCATGGACAAGCAGAGGGACTTCGTGCTGCGCACGATCGAGGAGCGCGGCGTCAAGTTCGTCCGGCTCTGGTTCACGGACGTGATCGGCACGCTCAAGTCGGTCGCCATCGCGCCGGCCGAGGTCGAGGGAGCGTTCGCCGAGGGGATCGGCTTCGACGGTTCGGCGATCGAGGGGCTGACGCGCACCTCGGAGTCCGATCTGCTCGCGCAGCCGGATCCGACCACCTTCCAGATCCTGCCGTGGCGCGGGGAGATCGACCCGACCGCCCGCATGTTCTGCGACCTGACAACCCCGGACGGCCAGCCCGCGGTCGCTGATCCGCGCCATGTGCTCAAGCGCGCGCTCGCGAAGGCGGCCGATGCCGGCTTCACGTTCTACACGCATCCGGAGATCGAGTTCTACCTGCTGAAGTCCTCGACCTTCGGCCCGGAGGGACCGGTGCCGGTGGACTCCGCCGGGTACTTCGACAATGTCCCGGGCGGCACGGCGCACGATTTCCGCCGCCGCTCGGTGCGCATGCTCGAGGACCTGGGCATATCGGTGGAGTTCAGCCACCACGAGGGCGGCCCCGGGCAGAACGAGATCGATCTGCGCTATGCCGACGCGCTCACGATGGCCGACAACGTGATGACCTTCCGAACGGTCATCAAGGAGGTCGCGATCGAGCAGGGCGTGTACGCGACCTTCATGCCGAAGCCGCTCAGCGACCAGCCCGGCAGCGGCATGCACACGCACATGTCGCTGTTCGAAGGCGAGCGCAACGCGTTCTACGAGGAGGGCGCGAAGTACCAGCTGTCCCGCACCGGGCGGCAGTTCATCGCAGGACTGCTCCGTCACGCGAACGAGATCGCCGCGGTCACGAACCAGTTCGTGAACTCCTACAAGCGCCTGTGGGGCGGGGACGAGGCGCCCAGCTTCGTGACGTGGGGTCACGCGAACCGCTCCGCCCTGGTGCGGGTGCCGATGTACAAGCCGAACAAGAGCGGCTCGTCGCGCATCGAGTACCGCGGTCTGGACTCGGCCGCCAACCCCTATCTCGCCTACGCGCTGATGCTCGCCGCCGGTCTCAAGGGGATCCAGGAGGGCTATGAGCTCCCTCCGGAGGCCGAGGACAACGTGTGGGCGCTCAGCGACGCCGAGCGGCGCGCGCTGGGCTATGCGGCGCTGCCCGCGAGTCTCGACCACGCGCTGGAGTACATGGAGAGCTCCGAGCTCGTCGCCGAGACCCTGGGCGAGCAGGTGTTCAACTACGTCCTGCGCAACAAGCGCAAGGAGTGGGAGGCGTACCGAGGCCAGGTCACGCCGTTCGAACTGAAGAGCAACCTCGAGCTGCTCTGAGTCATGGCGCGGCCGGACGACTCCGTCTCCCTGTCCTCGCTGGCGCGTCTGGGCTTCACCGAGCTCGGCGCGGCGGCCCGGGCGCTCGACGAACTCGCCGAGCTGACCGGGATCGATCGCGCCGTCGTGCTGGACGGGGCCGCCTCGGGCGCCGATCCGGATGCCGCGGTGTCCGGGATCCTGCGGGTCGCGCGCCGTGAGACGGAGCCGATCCGCGCGCTGCTGGCCGAGAGCGCGAGTCGCGGACTCGTCTGGCGGGTGTTCGGCTGCTCGATCGGCCTCGCGGACTTCTTCCTCCGGCATCCTGACGAGCTGGACGTGCTCGGCGAACAGCCCGGTCGGGTGCCGGATGCCACCGAGCTGACGCAGCGCCTGCTGGCAGCCGTCGGCGCCGCGGACGGGTTCGCGGATTCCGGCGAGGACGAGGCCTGGGTGCGGCTGCGCGTCGCCTATCGGCGCGAGCTCGCCCGGATCGCCGCGGTGGACGTGTCGGATGCCGACCCGGCGGCCCTGATCCCGGCGGTGAGCGCGGCGCTGGCGGATGCCGCGGGTGCGGCCCTGGAGGCGTCTCTCGCCGTCGCGCGGACGCGGGTCGCCGCGAGCGTCCCGCGCGAGGTCGTCGCGGCCGCGCAGCTCGCGGTGGTCGGGATGGGCAAGGCCGGGGCACGCGAGCTCAACTACGTGAGCGACGTGGACGTCATCTTCGTCGGAGGCACGGCGGACGAGGCCGTCGTGGAGGAGAGCCGTGCGATCGATGTCGCGACCCGTCTCGCGCGCGAGACCATGCGCGGGCTGTCCGGCATCGAAGTCGAACCGCCGCTGTGGGAGGTGGACGCCGCGCTGCGTCCCGAGGGCAAGCAGGGGGCGCTGGTGCGCTCCCTGGGATCGCACCTGGCCTACTACGACCGATGGGCCAAGAGCTGGGAGTTCCAGGCGCTGCTGAAGGCGCGTCCGCTGGCCGGCGACCCCCAACTGGGGGCGGCCTACATCGCGGCGGTCCAGCCCAAGATCTGGTCCAGCGCCGCGCGCGAGAACTTCGTGGACAGCGTGCAGCGCATGCGCGAGCGCGTGACGGAGCACATCGACCCCGCCGACGCGCCCTACCAGATCAAGCTCGGCGAGGGCGGGCTCCGGGACATCGAGTTCACGGTGCAGCTGCTCCAGCTGGTCCATGGCCTGACGGACCCCTCGATCCGCACCCGCGGCACGCTGGAGAGCCTGGACGCGCTCGTCTCCGGCGGGTACATCGGCCGGGCCGAGGCCACGGCGTTCGCCCAGCACTACCGCACACTGCGTCTGCTGGAGCATCGGCTCCAGTTGCGGGAGCTGTCGCGCACCCACCTGATGCCGCGCACCGAGGAGGGCAGGCGGGTGCTGGCCAGGGCCACCGGTCTCGCCGACACGGGCGACGGCATCTGGACGCTCTGGGAGCGCGTGCGCCGCGAGGTCCGCGACATCCACACCCGGCTCTTCTACCGGCCGCTGCTCACCGCCGTGGCGTCCCTGCCGGAGGAGGAGCGGAGCCTGTCCACCGAGCAGGCGCACGATCGCCTGGCCGCGATCGGCTTCCGAGATCCGGCGGGAGCACTGCGCCACATCGGCGCGCTCACGAACGGGCTGAGCCGGAAGGCGACGATCCAGCGTCATCTCATGCCGGTGATGGTGCGCTGGTTCGCCGACGGGACCGACCCCGACTACGGGCTGATCGCGTTCCGGCGCATCAGCGAGCGGCTGGGGGACACGCCCTGGTTCCTGCGGATGCTGCGGGACTCCTCCGGTGCGGCCGAGAGCCTCACACGGCTGCTGTCGTCCTCGCGGTACGTCGGCGAGCTGATGGAGTGGATCCCGGAGTCGGTGGCCTGGCTGGATCGCACCGATTCGCTGCGGCCCCGCGGTGAGGCCGCGCTGGATGAGGAGGCGCGGGCGATCCAGACCCGCCACGAGAGCACCGCGGGAGCCCTGCAGGCGGTGCGCAGCCTGCGGCGGCGCGAGCTGCTGCGCACCGCGATGGGCGCCGTGCTCGACGTCCTCACGATCGAGGAGATCGCCACGGCGCTCACCGGGATCACGGATGCCACGATCCAGGCCGGCCTCCGGGCGGTCCGCCGCGAGATCGTGCCTCCCGAGGACGACGGGCTCGACTTCGCGGTGATCGGGATGGGCCGTTTCGGCGGCGCGGAGCTCGGATTCGGGTCCGATGCCGACATCCTGTACGTGTACGAGCCGAACGACGTCGACCCGCAGCGCGCGCAGCAGCTCGCCGTCCGCCTCGTGAACGGTCTCCGCGAGCATCTCGCCGATCAACGCGTCCCGCTGGATCTGGATGCGGATCTGCGCCCCGAGGGCCGCAACGGCCCCGTGGTGCGGACCTTCGACGCCTACGCCGAGTACTACCGTCGCTGGTCGCTGTCCTGGGAGGCGCAGGCGCTGCTGCGGGCTCGGGGCGTCGCCGGCAGCGCGAACCTGATCGACCGCTTCACCCGGCTCGCCGACAGCGTGCGGTATCCCGAGCAGGTCGATCCGCAAGGGCTGCGCGAGATCAAGCGGATCAAGGCGCGCGTCGAGGGGGAGCGGCTGCCGCAGGGCGCGGACCCGCGTCGGCACCTGAAGCTCGGGCCGGGATCGCTGAGCGACGTCGAATGGCTCGTCCAGCTGATCCAGCTCCAGCACGCGGCGGACATCCCCGGCCTGCGCACGACGTCGACGCTGCAGGCGCTGGATGCGGCGGTGGAGGCGGATCTCGTCCCGGCGGACGGTGCGGAGCGCCTGCGCGAGGCCTGGCGCCTCGCGAGCCGGTTGCGGTCGGCGATCACCCTGCTCACGGGACAGACCAGCGACGTGCTGCCGTCGGACCGGCGTCAGCTGGACGGCGTCGGGCGGCTGCTCGGGTATCCGGACCGGTCGGCCAGCGACGTCGAGGAGGACTATCTCGGAGTGACGCGCCGCGCTCGGCGCGTGTTCGAGCAGCTCTTCTACGGATAGTTGCCTTCCGGGCCGGTTCCGCCCAGGCTGGATCCATGAGCACGACGATCGGCATCATCTGGAACCCTTCGAAAGTCGATGAGGCGGAGCTGCGCAGCGCTGTGGAGGACACGCTCTCCGGCGAAATCCGCTGGTGGGAGACGAGCGAGGAGGATCCCGGGCGGGGGATGGCGCAGGACGCGGTGGACGCCGGATGCCGCACGGTGATCGCGGTGGGCGGCGACGGCACGGTCCGCGCCGTCGCCGAGGCGCTCGCGGGCGCGGATGTCTCGCTGGGGATCGTCCCTCGGGGGACGGGGAACCTCCTCGCGCGCAACCTCGAGATCCCGCTGGACGACATCCCGGCGGCACTGGAGCGGATCGCCGCGCACACCGCCCGCACCATCGACCTCGGTTGGGTGGACATCGAGGGCGTCGAGCGCGCCTTCGCGGTCATGGTGGGATTCGGCGTCGACGCGCAGATGCTCGTCGAGACCGACGACGATCTCAAGGAACGCGCCGGATGGCTGGCCTACGTCGAGGCGATGGGACGAGCGCTCGGCGGCACGGAGATGACCGGGATCAGCCTGGCACTGGACGACGATGATCCCGTCGAGGTGCGCGGCCACACGATGCTGATCGGCAACTGCGGCATGCTGCAGGGCGGCATCCGGCTGCTGCCCGACGCCCAGCTGGACGACGGCCGGCTCGATCTGCTGCTGGTGAGCTCCGACGGGGCCCTGCAGTGGATGGACACCGTGCGCTCAGTCGTCTGGGACAACGGCATCCGCCGGCTCTTCGATCGCGAACCCGTCGCCGTCAGCACGGACTCGACCGATCACCTCACGGCCGAGCGCATCCGGGTCGAGCTCGAGACCCCGCTGGAGTTCGAGATCGACGGCGAGGAGATCGGCGAGGTGTCGGCCTTCACGGTCCGCGTGCAGCCGGGTGCGCTGACCGTGCTCTGACGCTCTGACGCTCTGACGCTCTGACGCTCTGACGCTCTGACGCTCTGACGCCGGAGACGACGGAAGCCCGCCACAGTGCGTGGCGGGCTTCCGTCGTCCGGCTGCCGAGGGTCAGACCCCGAAGTACAGCTCGTACTCGAACGGGTGCGGGCGCTGTGCGATCGGCAGGATCTCGTTCTCGATCTTGTAGGAGATCCAGGTCTCGATGAGCTCCTCGGTGAACACGCCGCCCTCGAGGAGGAACTGGTGGTCAGCCTTCAGGGCGTCCAGCGAGTCCAGCAGGGAGTTCGGCACCTGCGGGATGTTCTTGGCCTCCTCCGGGGGAAGCTCGTAGAGGTCCTTGTCGACCGGCTCGTGCGGCTCGATGCGGTTCTTGATACCGTCCAGGCCCGCCATGAGCTGCGCGGCGAACGCGAGGTACGGGTTGCCCGAGGCATCCGGAGCGCGGAACTCGATGCGCTTGGCCTTCGGGTTCGAGCCGGTGATCGGGATGCGGATCGCGGCCGATCGGTTGCCGGCGGAGTACACCAGGTTGACCGGAGCCTCGAAGCCCTTGACCAGGCGGTGGTAGCTGTTCAGCGTCGGGTTCGTGAACGCGAGCAGGGCGGGAGCGTGCGCGAGGATGCCGCCGATGTACCAGCGGGCGATGTCGCTCAGCTGACCGTAGCCGGCCTCGTCGTAGAACAGCGGCTTGCCCTCGCTCCACAGCGACTGGTGCGTATGCATGCCGGAGCCGTTGTCGCCGAACAGCGGCTTGGGCATGAAGGTGGCGACCTTGCCCCACTCTTCGGCGGTGTTCTTGACGATGTACTTGAACTTCAGGATGTCGTCCGCCGCGTGCACCATGGTGTCGAAGCGGTAGTTGATCTCCTGCTGGCCCGCCGTGCCGACCTCGTGGTGCGAGCGCTCGAGGATGAAGCCCGCGTCGATGAGCTTGAGCGTGATGTCGTCGCGCAGGTCGGCGGTCTTGTCCACGGGGGAGACCGGGAAGTAACCGCCCTTGTACGGCGTCTTGTTGGCGAGGTTGCCGCCCTCCTCCTCGCGACCGGTGTTCCACGCGGCCTCCTCGGAGTCGACCTTGTAGAAGCTCTCCCCGGCGGTGACCGAGTAGCGCACGTCGTCGAAGATGTAGAACTCGGCCTCAGGGGCGAAGTACGCCGTGTCGGCGATGCCGGTGGAGGCCAGGTACTTCTCGGCCTTCTTCGCGACCTGACGCGGGTCCTTGGAGTAGATCTCGCCGGTGCGCGGGTTGTAGATGTCGAAGAGCATCACCAGGGTCTTGGCCTCGCGGAACGGGTCGAGGTAGGCCGTGGAGACATCGGGGATGAGCTGCATGTCGGACTCGTGGATCGACGCGAAGCCGCGGATCGAGGAGCCGTCGAACAGCTGGCCGTTGGTGAAGAAGTCTTCGTCGACCGTCGACGCGGGGATGTTGAAGTGCTGCTGCACGCCGGGCAGATCGGTGAAACGGATGTCAAGGAACTTGACGTCGTTCTCCTTGATGTAGCTCAGCACCTCGGATGAATCGGTGAACATGTATCACTCCTGGATGACGCGGATGGAGGCCGTGGCCTTCGTGAAGGCTAGGGCGGCAGGGTTTCTCTGCCGTGTCCTGAATGTTTCCGGCATGTTACAGCGGCGGCCACCTCGAGGCCGCCCGGTAGGATCAGGGGGTGACGGATGCTGCGAACACCTACCCCGGCGAGCGACTGGGTCTTCCCGAATCCGGATCCGGCAGCATGGGCCGCATCGGGCGCCGCATCGCCGCTCTCGTGATCGACTACGCCGCCGCGACCATCATCGCCACGGCCTTTCTCGGCTACGACCAGTTCGCGCTCCCCGGAGAAGCCGGGATCACGCTGTTCACGCCCATGATCGTCTTCGCCGTGCTGCAGATCGTCTTCATCCCCACGCTGGGCGGAAGCCCGGGGCACCGGATCGTCGGCCTCCGCGTCGTCCGCGCCGGCGGCGGCTGGGTCGGGCTGTGGCGTCCGATCGTCCGCACGCTGCTGCTGGTCGTGGTGATCCCGGCGGTCATCTGGGATCCCGATCAGCGCGGACTGCATGACAAGGCCGCCGGCACCATCCTGCTGCGCGCCTGACGGCTCAGGAGCGCCCGCGATTGCGTCGTCGGGTCTCCTTCGGCGCGCGTCCGCCGAGGAACGAGCGCGCCGGGTCGACGGCGAACCCCTGGCGCAGCGCCTCGCGCCCGATCAGCATGCGGAACCCCATCTCGTCGCGGTTGCTCAGGGTCACCTCGGACACCACGAGCCGGTCGACCAGCCGGATCGCCAGGCACACCACCAGGCGCTCCTGCTCGTGCCCGGAGGAGCTGCGCACCCGCCGGCGGTCGTGCACGGGGCACTCGACCACCGTGGTGTCCTTCTGGCTCTCCTGCCAGGGCTTCACGCGGAAGCGCACCCACTGCTCGCCCTCGCGCTCGAACTCCTCGATGTCGAAGGCGTGCAGCGACGACGTACGCGCCCCGGTGTCGATCTTCGCCTTGATCCAGTCCACTCCGGCATCCGGCAGGCTGACCCATTCACGCCACCCTGTCAGGGTGTTTGAATGGATTGTCCGACTCATGCTCTACATCCTGGCAGGAAATCCCCGTGAAGCTCGCCGTCCTCTCCCGTGCGCCGCAGGCCTACTCCACCCAGCGACTGCGTGCGGCCGCGGTCCATCGCGGACATGACGTCAAGGTGCTCAACACGCTGAGATTCGCCATCGATCTGACGGCCGACGAACCCGACCTGCAGTACCGCGGGCGCCCGCTGAGCGACTACGACGCGATCCTCCCGCGCATCGGGAACTCGATCACGTACTTCGGCACGGCCGTGGTCCGCCAGTTCGAGCAGATGGACGTGTACACCCCGAACACGGCGAACGGCATCTCGCAGGCCAGGGACAAGCTGCGGGCGAACCAGATCCTGTCGCGGCACAACATCGCGATGCCGGCCACGGCGTTCGTGCGCAATCGCGCGGACGTCCGTCCAGCGATCGAGCGCGTCGGCGGGGCCCCCGTGGTCATCAAGCTCCTGGAGGGGACGCAGGGCATCGGCGTGATCCTCGCGCCGCAGGTGAAGGTTGCCGAGGCGATCATCGAGACCCTGCACTCGACGAAGCAGAACGTGCTGATCCAGAAGTTCGTCGCGGAGAGCCGGGGGCGCGACATCCGCGCCCTGGTCGTCGGCGACCGCGTCGTCGCCGCGATGCGCCGTGTCGCCGCGGGCGACGAGTTCCGCTCCAACGTGCACCGCGGCGGCACCGTCGAGGCCGTGCAGCTGGATCCGGTGTACGAGCAGACCGCGGTGCGCTCCGCCCAGATCATGGGACTGCGCGTGGCCGGCGTCGACATGCTCGAGGGCGATGACGGGCCGCTGGTCATGGAGGTGAACTCCTCGCCGGGCCTGCAGGGCATCGAGCAGGCCACGAACCTCGACGTGGCCGGCGCGATCATCGACTACATCGCCGGCCAGGTCGCCTTCCCGGAGATCGATGTCCGTCAGCGGCTCAGCGTGTCGACGGGCTACGGCGTCGCCGAGCTCGTCATGCACTCCGGTGCGGAGCAGGTCGGTCGGCAGCTCGGAGACCTCGGACTGTGGGACCGCGACATCACCGTGCTGACCCTGCATCGGGGCGTCACCGTCATCCCGAACCCCCGCAAGCACGTCGTGCTGGAGGCCGGCGATCGACTGCTCTGCTTCGGAAAGCTCGAGGAGATGCGTTCGATGATCCCCGAGCGCCGTCGCCGGCGAGCCAAGGTGCGGCGGCTGCCGAAGGAAGCGCTGAACTGACGCGGAAGCGCCTCCGGTCCCTCGAGGGGAGCGGAGGCGCTTCGGATGAGGTAGCGGGTCAGCGCGGGCGCTGGGCTCGGGCCTTCATCGGGTCGATGCCCTTCGGGATCGGCAGCGACGTCACGGACTGCGACACCGAGTCGATGCGGCGGATGACGGCGGCCATCGTCGCCTTGTCGATGGCCTTGGGGAGCTTCTTGATCGTCTTCGCGAGATCCGCGATGGCCACCTCGTCGTCACCGTGGCCGACGTAGAGGACCGTGACCGGGACGCCGTGGGCGACGCGCTGCGCCTTCGTGCGCTCCTCGTTCACGAGGCGGGTCAGGCGCCCGCGCGCGCCTTCTCCGACCACGACGATCCCGCCGCGGCCGATCGCGCGGTAGACCGCCTCCTGCGTCTTCGGGTTGATGCCGACGGGCGTGTCCGAAGCCTGCCAGTTGCGGCCGAGGCTCGTGCTGAGCACGTGGCCGGAGGCGCCGGGCATCCCGTCGATCTTGGCGTACATCGCCTTCGTCGACAGGCGGGTCATGAGGATCAGGGCGCCGAGGACACCGACCATGAGGCCGGTGATGCCCCAGAGGATGAGCGTCCACACCTGGAACGGCGGGATGAGGTAGCCGACGATGAGGCCGAGCAGCACGCCGCCGACGAGGATCGCGATCTGCGCCCAGGGAAGCCACGAGTACACCTCGCGCGTGAACCGGAAGAGGGACTTGAGCTGGGAGAAGAACCCAGGACGCTTCTCGGGTTCGGAATCGCGCTTTGCCATGCCTACAAGACTACCGAGTCGCCGCCGAGGACAGTGACGCGTTCGCGCCGGGCGCACTCGCCCTGCACAGGAGCGCGTCGTCCACCGGTTGTCCCCGCGACCCGCGCGATCGCGCCGTTCGCGCTGACGGCTCGAGTCGGCCGTGTGGTCTGCTCGGACCATGAGGAAGAGGCAGGACGACGAGGTGCTGGTGCCCGGCGTGCACCGCGCGATCCGTGCGCTGGCCAACGGAGAGGGGCCGTGGCCGGGCACGCTCGTCTCCGACGGGGATGCTGTGGCGGTCTGGTGCGCTCTGAACGAGGAGTCGGAAGCCGCGATCGACTGGCGCTTCGCCGGTGCCGAGCACGTCGCGGCCCCGTTCGACGTGGCGCGATCCGCCGAGGGTCACGGTGCGCTGATGCCCTGGTGCACGGTGCGGGTCCCGGCCTTCCTGGTCCGGCGGACGACGGCTGCGGCGCCGCTCGCAGCGGGGGAGTGCGTGACGCTCGTCATCAGCATGCTGCGCGGTCTCCGCGAGATCGCGGATCGGGCAGGCGCCGACCTGCGCGGTCAGTGGTGGCTGACGCACGAAGGGCGTCCGCTGTGCGTGCCAGGCGGGGCGGCCAATGCCAGGGAGGGCGTCGTGGAGGTGCTCGAGCAGGTGCAGCAGGCGTGCGAGGATCGGGCCCTGCGCCGGATCCTGTCCGGCATCGCGGAAGCGGTCGCCGAGGCGGTGCCCACGAGCGCGCGGGTGCGGGCCTGGGAAGGCGAACTGCTGGACTACGCGGCCCCGCGCCCGCTGAGGCTCGACGAGCACCCGCCGCAGGCGGTTCGCGGGTCGGCCGCGCAGCAGCTCCGAGTCGTCCCGGTCGAGACGGCGACCCGTCGGAGGCGGCGGGAGGAACGCCATTCGCCTCTCCGGAGGGCGCGGGACTCCGCAGCCGGCATCCTGGCGCGAGTGGCCGGGGCCGTTCCTCGCGCCGCCGGGCGCGGAGGTGTGCGCCACCGGGCCGCGGTGCACCCCAGGGTCGGGCGCGCCGAGCCGGTGCGCCCGCGATCGCATCGACGCACCGCAGTGGTCGCCGCTGCAGCGGCCGCGGTCGTGCTGGGCGTGGGGATGCTCTGGCCCACGCAGGACGACCCTGCGTCGGAAGCGGCCGAGACCGTCCTCGACGCGTCGGCCGCGCCGACCCCGTCCGAGACGTCAGCCGCGCCCGGAGCCGAGGCAGACACGACGCAGCCTCCGGCGCCCGGGACGACGACACCCGAATCGGAGACCGAGCGGTCGGCTCAGAGCGAGGGGGACCGCGACGATCCCGTGGCGGCGGTCCAGAGCATCCTCGCGGCGCTCGACGAATGCGCGGCGAATGCGGACGCCGGCTGCTCCCAGAGCATCGCCGCAGGCTCGCACGTGCGCCCGGAAGACGTGCTGCGCTCGGACGCGGCCGAGGATCCTGCGCTCGTGGACGACTACGGCGATCTCGCCGTCATCCGCCTCGGCACGGCCGACGTCGCCCAGATGCTCGTCCTCGTGCGCCAGGACGGAAAATGACCAGCCGAAGGCGTGACGCTCAGATGCCGAGGTTCGCCTCGAACTGCGCGGCCTCGAGGCGCGTCTTGATGGCGCCGAGGAAACGCGCCGCGTCCGCACCGTCGATGATGCGGTGGTCGTACGAGATCGCGAGGTACACGTACGAGCGCACCGCGATCGCGTCGACGCCGTCGACCGTGACCACGCCGGGGCGCTTGAACACGGTGCCGGTGCCGAGGATCGCCGACTGCGGGAGGAACACGAGCGGCGTGTCGAACAGCGCACCGCGCGAACCCGTGTTGGTCACCGTGAAGGTGCCGCCGGCGAGCTCGTCGGGCTTGAGCTTGTTGTCGCGCGTGCGCGCCGCCAGATCCGCGATCTCGTGGGCGAGCTGAGCGAGGTTCTTCGTCGCCGCATCCCGCACCACCGGCGTGAGCAGACCGCGCTCGGTGTCGACCGCGATGGAGATGTTCTCCGACTCGGGGTAGACGATGTTCTCGCCGTCGACGGTCGCGTTGATGATCGGGAAAGCCTGCAGCGCCTCGGCGGCGGCCAGCGTGAAGAACGGCAGGAAGGAGAGCTTGTCGCCCGTCTTCTGCTGGAACGACGTCTTCACCGCGTTGCGATAAGCGGCGAGAGCCGTCACATCGACCTCGACGAACGTGGTGAGCTGAGCGGTCTGCTGCATCGACGCCACGGCGCGCTCGGCGACGACCTTGCGCAGGCGCGACATCTTCTGCGTCGTGCCGCGCAGCGGCGACACCTCCAGAGGTGCCGGTGCGGGCGCCGCGGACGCCGCCGGAGCGGACTTCGCGGACTCGGCGGCCTTGAGGACGTCCTCCTTGCGGATGCGTCCGCCGACGCCGCTGCCCGTGACAGTGCTCAGGTCGACGCCCTGCTGGGCGGCGAGCCGGCGCACCAGCGGGGTGACGTAGAGGTTGTCGGAGTCCGTCGACGCCGGAACAGTGGCCGGAGTTGCCGCGGGCGCCGGAGCCGGAGCTGCCGCGGGGGCCGGAGTCGGAGCTGCAGCAGGAGCCGGGGGCGCTGCAGGCGCGGGTGCCGGAGCCGCAGCCGGCGCCGGAGCGGCCGCAGGCGCAGCGGGTGCCGGAGCAGGCGCTGCCGGAGCGGCCTCCGGGGCCGGTGCTGACGCGGGGGCACCCGAACCGATGCGCGCGAGGACGGCGCCGACGGCGACCGTCTCGTCCTCGGCGGCGACGATCTCCTGCACGACGCCGGCGACCGGCGACGGGATCTCGGTGTCGACCTTGTCGGTGGAGATCTCCAGCAGAGCCTCGTCGACCGCGACCTCTTCGCCGACCTGCTTCAGCCAGCGGGTGACGGTGCCCTCGGTGACGCTCTCGCCGAGTTCCGGAAGCACCACGTCAGTGCTGTCGCCGCCCGCGGCGGGAGCTGCGGGAGCCTCTGCTGCGGGGGCGGGCTCGGCGGCGGGGGCGGTCTCGGCGGGCGCGGCCTCGGCGGCCGGAGCGGCCTCCGCAGGAGCGGCCTCGGTCTCGGCGGGGGCCGCGGACGGAGCGTCGGATGCCGCCGCTGCGCCGGAGCCGTCGCCGATTCGGGCCAGCAGGGCGCCGACCTCGACCGTCTCGTCCTCGGCGACCAGGATCTCCTCGATCACGCCGGTGACCGGCGAGGGGATCTCGGTGTCGACCTTGTCGGTCGAGATCTCGAGCAGGCCTTCGTCAGCCTGAACGGTGTCTCCTACCTGCTTGAGCCAGCGGGTGACCGTACCCTCGGTGACGCTCTCTCCGAGAGCGGGGAGGACCACGGATGTGCTCATGACGGAGTCTCCTTAAGGAAGTATGTGACGCCTCAAGCTTAGTGACCTGGGCGGCGGTTGGTGCTCAGAGCGCGTGCAGGGGTTTTCCGGCGAGCGCGAGGAACGCCTCGCCGAGCGCCTCGCTCTGCGTCGGATGGGCGTGGATCAGGGGTGCGATGTCCTCGGGATGTGCCTCCCACGCGACGGCCAGTTGGCCCTCGGTGATGAGCTCGCCGACACGGTCGCCGAGCAGGTGCACGCCGAGGACGGGACCGTCCTTCTGCCGCACCACCTTGACGAGTCCACCGGTTCCGATGATTTCGCTCTTGCCGTTCCCGGCCAGGTTGTACTCGTGGGTGACGATGCCGTCCACCCCGTGTTCGGCTGCCGCGGCGGACTCGGTGAGTCCGACGGACGCGACCTCGGGGTTCGAGTACGTGATCTTCGGGATCTGCGTCTCCGGCACCGGCGCGGGCGAGAGCCCCGCGATGCGCTCCGCGACGGCGATGCCCTGCAGGAACCCGCGGTGCGCGAGCTGGAGGCCGGGGACGATGTCTCCGACCGCCCAGAGCCCGGCGACGCCGGTGCGCAGTTCCTCGTCGACGATGACGAAGCCGCGATCGAGTGCGACCCCGGCCTCCTCGAAGCCCAGACCGTCGGTCACAGGGCCGCGACCGACGGCGACGAGCAGGTGGTCGGCGGTGAACGTGCGGCCGTCCTCGAGCGTGACGGTCACACTGTCCGCGTCCTGTGCGGCGGATTGGAAGCGCGTGCCCAGTGAATACTGGATGCCGCGGCGGCGGAACGCGCGCTCCAGGCCCTTGCTGAGCGCGATGTCCTCGTTCGGGACGAGGTGGTCCAGGGCCTCGATGATCGTGACCTCGACGCCGAACGAGCGCCACACGCTGGCGAACTCGACACCGATGACCCCGCCGCCGAGGATCAGGACGCTGCGGGGGATCTCGTCCAGCGCGAGCGCCTGCTCGCTCGTGAGGATCCGACCGCCGATCTCGAGCCCCGGCAGGCTCCGGCTGTACGACCCGGTGGCCAGCACCACGTCGCCGCCGGTGTAGACGTCGTCGCCCACCGAGACGGTCCGGTCCGTGTTCAGGCGGCCCTCGCCGGCGACGACGGTGATGCCGCGCGCCTTGATGAGACCCTCGAGACCCTTGAACTTCTTGGCGACGATGCCCTCGCGATATGCGCGCACCCCCGCGGGATCGACGCCCTCCAGCGTGGCCGTGACGCCGACGGACGCGGCGTCGCGCACATGATCGGCGACCTCCGCGGCGTGCAGCAGGGCCTTGGTCGGGATGCACCCGCGATGCAGGCAGGTGCCGCCGACCTTGTCCTTCTCGATCAGGGCGACGCTCTTGCCCAGTTCGGCGGCCCGCAGCGCCGCGGCATAGCCGCCGCTGCCCCCGCCGAGGATGACCACGTCGAAGGCGTGCGCGCTCATGCCGCGTCCTCCCGGTCGGCCGACGCTTCCGCGAAGGCGACGATCGACCGCAGCGTCGCGGCAGTCGGCCCCTTGTCCACGAACCCGTACGGGGCACCGCCGTGCTCGCTGGATCCGGCGATGTCGAGATGCACCCACGGGATCCGCGGGGCGTCCTCGGCCTCGCCGGTGCGGCCGACGAAGCGCTGCAGGAAGAGCCCGGCGAACATCGATCCGCCCGCACGGTCGCCCATGTTGGCGTTGACCATATCGGCGATGGGGGATTGGAGGGACTCGTCCATGTACTCGGGCAGCGGGAGCGACCACGCGAGCTCGTCGACGGACGCGGCCGCCGCGAGGTACTCGGCGACGGCGTCCTCCGAGCCCATCACGCCGGTGTGACGGTGACCCAGTGCGACGAGGATGGCTCCGGTCAGAGTCGCGACGTCGATGATGACGTCCGGGTTCTCCCGGCTGGCGGCGACGAGTCCGTCCGCGAGCACGAGCCGCCCCTCGGCGTCCGTGTTGAGCACCTCCACAGTCGTGCCGTCCAGCAGCCGCAGGACGTCGCCGGGCCGCGTCGCGCGACCGGAGGGCATGTTGTCGGCGATGCACATCCACGCCGTGACCCGCACCGGCAGTTCGAGCGCGGCGATCGCGCGGATCGCGGCCAGCACCGTGGCGGATCCGGCCATGTCGAACTTCATGCCCACCATGCTGGCGGCCGGCTTCAGCGAGAGCCCGCCGGTGTCGAACGTGATGCCCTTGCCGACCAGCGCGATGTGCCGGGTGGCGTCGCTGGGGGAGTAGTCCAGGCGGACCAGTCGCGGCGGCCGGTCGGACCCCTGGCCGACGCCGAGGATCCCGCCGAAGCCCTGTTCGGCCAGCGCCGCCTCGTCGAGGACCTCCACGGTCACGTCGGTGCCGGCGACGCTGTCGACGGCCGAGCGCGCGAGGTCGTCGGGGCTCTGCCACTGCGCGGGCACGGAGATCAGGTCCTTCACGAGCGCCATCGCGTCGCCGAGGGTCTGGGCCCGGGCGACATCGGCATCCGTCAGTACGTCGCCATGCAGGATCACGGTATCCGCACGGCTCTTGCCGGGATCGGACCGGTAGCCGTCGAACCGGTAGCCGCCGAACGCGGCGCCCTCGGCTGCGGCCGCCGCGAAGTCGGCGACGGAATCGTCGAGACCGACGGACACGGTCGAAAAGCCGGTCAGGGTCCGCACGGCGGTGCCGACGGCGTCGCGCACCGAGGCGGCGGTCGGCGGCGAGCCGGCGCTGACGACGGCCAGCGGCACGGGCGAGAGATCGGGGAGATGCACGCGCGCGTAGGCGTTCGCCGATCCGGTGAACCCGACCGCGTCGAGCGCCGCGGAGAGACCGGGGTGGGCGGCGAGGGCGTCGGTGGTGGATTCGGAGATGACGAGCACTGCGGCGTCTGCAGAGCTCCCGGGAAATGCGTCGGTGGTGTGCGAGAGCACGGGAAGCGTCATGCTCCCATCCTAGGGACGCCCGGCGCCCGCGGTCGGAGAGGATTCCCGCCGTGTTCGCTGACAGCGACACCGACCCGCCGGTCGGAGGCGGCTCGTAGCATGGAGACATGCCCCTCTCCGGTGATCTCTTCGAACGCGTCGCCAATGCGCCGGCCGTTCCCTCCGGCCTGCCGCTGGTGATGCTGCTGACCGGCTTCACGGATGCCGGCAGCGCCGTCTCCGGTCTCATCGATCATCTGCGCGAGACCACGGATCCGCAGCCGATCGCCGTGTTCGACAACGACGTGCTGCTGGACTACCGCGCTCGTCGTCCGATCATCGTCTTCGAGCAGGATCACCTGACTCAGTTCCGGCCGTCGCGCCTGGAGCTCTCGCTGGCGCACGACGCGCTCGGTCAGCCGTTCCTCCTCCTCGCGGGGTACGAACCGGACTTCGCGTGGAACGCCTTCACACAGGTCGTGCTCGAGCTGGCGGAGGAGTTCCAGGTCTCGGGCGTCAGCTGGGTGCACGCGATCGCGATGCCGGTGCCGCACACCCGCCCCATCGGGACCACGGTGAGCGGCAACCGCACCGAGCTGATCGCGGCTCAGTCGATCTGGCGTCCGCGGACCCAGGTGCCGGCCACGGCAGGACATCTGCTGGAGTACCGGTTCGTGGAGAACGGGGCCAGGGTCGCCGGTTTCGTGCTGCTCGTGCCGCACTACCTCGCCGAGACCGAGAACCCCGATGCCGTTCTGGCGGCCGCCGATCGACTCATGAGCGCCACCGGGCTCGTGCTGACCATGGACGAGGTGCACGCCGAACGCGAGGACTTCATCAAGAAGGTCGACGACCAGGTCATCGCCAGCGAGGAGCTCAGTCAGATGCTCACGACGCTCGAGCACCGGTACGACGCCTACATGGCGGGGTACGACCCCACCGACACCGACCGGGTCGACGACGGGGGCTTCAGCGAACGGGATCTCCCGAGCGCGGATGAACTGGCCGCGGAGCTCGAGCGCTACCTCGCCTCGCGACCTCCGGGGGAGGACGACAAACGCGGTCTCGGCTGATCGCGCGCCGCAGCCGCGTACATGTGCGATACTGGTAGTCCGACCCGTTGTCAAGACACGGCCTGAACGCCGCGGACTTGACAAGGGTCTTACTAGTGTCCGAAAAGTTCCGAGCGGGTCGCACCCGCTCGTGAGAGGCGAAACGTGACCGCTGCCACGACCAAGACATCCCGGACGAAGAAGGCCGCCGCCGACGCCGAGGCCGTCGAGCCCGAGGAGACGGCGACGCCCGCCAAGGGCAGGACCGGAGCCAAGGCATCCGCCAAGAAGGCCGAGAAGGCACCCGCCAAGAAGCGCAAGAAGGCCGATGACGAGGACGTCGTCGACGAGGAGGACGTCGAGACGCCCGAGGCCGCCGACGAGACCGAGGATGACGAGGACGGCAAGAAGCCGGCCTTCACCGAGCCTCTTCCCACCGGCGCGATCGTCATCTCGACGAACGACGACGAGGACGTCCCGGTCTACTCGACCCAGATCACGGGCGCGACGGCCGACCCCGTCAAGGACTACCTCAAGCAGATCGGAAAGGTCGCCCTGCTGAACGCGGCCGAAGAGGTCGAGCTCGCGATGCGCATCGAGGCCGGTCTGTTCGCCGAGGAGAAGCTGTCCGCCATGTCCGCCGCGGAGAAGTCCAGCCAGCTGGGCCTCGACCTGCAGTGGGTGGCCCGCGACGGCCAGCGTGCCAAGAGCCACCTGCTGGGCGCCAACCTGCGACTGGTCGTGTCCCTCGCGAAGCGGTACACCGGCCGCGGCATGCAGTTCCTGGACCTGATCCAGGAGGGCAACCTGGGTCTCATCCGCGCGGTCGAGAAGTTCGACTACACCAAGGGCTTCAAGTTCTCCACGTATGCGACCTGGTGGATCCGTCAGGCGATCACGCGCGCCATGGCGGACCAGGCCCGCACGATCCGCATCCCCGTGCACATGGTCGAGGTCATCAACAAGCTCGCCCGCGTGCAGCGTCAGATGCTGCAGGATCTCGGTCGCGAGCCCACTCCGGAAGAGCTCTCCAAGGAGCTCGACATGACCCCGGAGAAGGTCATCGAGGTGCAGAAGTACGGCCGCGAGCCGATCTCGCTGCACACCCCGCTCGGCGAGGACGGCGACAGCGAGTTCGGCGATCTCATCGAGGACACAGAGGCCGTGGTCCCGGCGGACGCCGTGGGCTTCACGATGCTGCAGCGTCAGCTCGAGCAGCTGCTCGACTCGCTGTCCGAGCGCGAGGCGGGGGTCATCCGCATGCGGTTCGGCCTCGGCGACGGTCAGCCCAAGACCCTCGACCAGATCGGCGACACGTTCGGCGTCACACGCGAGCGGATCCGTCAGATCGAGTCGAAGACGATGGCGAAGCTGCGGCACCCCAGCCGCTCGCAGTCCCTCCGGGACTACCTCGAATGATGGCGGCCGCTCCTCAGGCGCGGTCGGCGGGTCCCCGATACATCGTCCCGGTTCTGGCGGGTAAGCTCGCGCGTTTCGCGACGCGTCTGCGCGGCGGCGGGTCGGCGTTCCCCGGTTATCTCACCAACCGGATGGCGCCGACGCTGCTGCCCACGCTCGCGGGCCAGTTCCGTTACGGCGTGATCTTCGTGCTCGGGTCGAACGGCAAGACCACGACCACGCACATGATCAGCGAGGTGCTCCGCGCGCACGGCCTGCGCGTGTTCACCAACCCCACGGGGGCCAACCTGCCGCAGGGCGTGACGAGCGCGCTGCTCGCCGATGCGACGCCGACCGGCCGGATCTCCGCCGACGTCGCGGTCCTGGAGATCGATGAGGGATACGCCGCCGATCTCGCCGACCGGCTCTCGCCGTCGGTGATCCTGTCGTTGAACGTGCAGGTGGATCAGCTGTTCCGGTTCTTCGAGACAGAGCGCGTGGCGGACATGATGCTGGACGCCTCGACGCGGGCGTCCGGTCATGTCATCGTCAACCGGGACGACCCGTACCTCTCCAAGATCGACCTCGACGCGATGAAGGCCCCGGTGTCGTTCTTCGGGATCTCCGAGGAGATCGTCGCGGCATCCGCGCACGGCCTGTCCAACGCGGCTGACACGCGCAGCGGCACCGCCGGCACGATCGCGCGGGACGCGTTCGCAGAGGTGCGCGAGGTGTCGGGGCGCGAGATCGTCGTGAACGTCGGCGGTGCGGACGCCCGCATCACGCTGCCCGCGCGCGGCCTGCATTACGCGGCCGACGCAGCGGCGGCCCTGACGGTCGCCGCGCGCGTGCTGGGCGACGAGTTCGACGCCGGCCGCGCCGCCGCAGGTTTCGCCACCATGGCACCCGCCTACGGCCGCGGTGAGGTGATCCCCCTGCGAGGGAACCCGGCGGGCGAGCAGGTCGAGTTCGTCATGTTCAAGAACGCGCCGAGCCTGCAGATGAACCTGGATGCCCTCGACGGCACGCCCGAGCGCGCGCTCATCGCGATCGACGACGGAACCCCCGACGTCTCCTGGCTGTACGACGTGGACTTCGCCCCGCTGCCACGTGTGGATGTCGTCACGGGGGAGAAGGCCCACCAGCTCGCCCTCGCCCTCGCCTACGCGGGCGTCGAGATCGGCACGGTCGAGCCCGACATGGAGAAGGCCGTGGAGATCATGCGCTCCTTCCCCGAGACCTCGTCGGGACGCCAGATCTGGTTCGTCAACTATGAGCTCATGATGATCGGCCGCCGCATCCTGGGGCTCGGAGAGCAGGAGACGCGCCGATGATGCAGATCACGATCGCTCAGCTGTACCCGGCCGACCTCGGCGTCACGGGCGACCGCGGCAACGTCCGCGCGATCGAGCGGCGCTTCGAGGCGCACGGGGTCGACACCGTCACGGTGCTCGTCGCGCCAGGAGAGGAACTGCCCGCCGATCTCGATGTACTCGTGATCGGGAACGGCCCGCTCTCGGCGTTGCGCGGTGTGCACGCCGACCTGACCGCTCGGAAGGACCGGATCGCGGCGTTCGTCGCGGACGGCGGCGCGCTGCTCTCCGTCGGCGGCTCCGCGGAGCTGCTCGGCGAAGGAGTCTCCGTCTCCGGTGGTGAGGACGTCACCGGGCTCGGCGTCCTGCCGTACCGGGTGGCGCGCGTGCGGGATCGCCGTGTCGGCTACATCATCGTCGACACTCCGGACGGACCCGTCGTCGGCTTCGAGGACCACGCCTCGGAGTGGACGCTCACGGATGCCCAGGCCGCCTACGGCACCGTGCGGGAGGGCAACGGCAGCTACGCGCGCGGCGATCGGCGGGGCGAGTTCGTCCGCCGCGGCAACGCGTTCGCGTGCAACGTGCAGGGGCCGCTGCTGCCTCTGAACCCGGCACTCACCGAGCTGATGATCGGCACGGTCGCCCGGCGCCGCGGATTCGAGCTGGCACCGGCCGTCGCCGGCGATCTCGACGAGTACGCCGAGGCCGCACGCACGAAGATCCTCATGCGCCCGACCCGCGACAAGGGCTTCAAGACCATCCAGGTGTGACGGAGGGGATCCGGTGACATCCGCTGCGAGCCGCGCTCTGCCGCGTGCCGTGCTGTCGCGCAGTGCGCTCGAAGCCGCCGCGGCCGCCGCGGCCGATGCAGGCGGGTCCTGTGCCGATCTGCGTCGCGACGCCTGGGGCCACGGCCTGTCCGAGGTCGCCGCGGCGGTCGCCGCGCACGGCGTCCGGGTCCTCGTCGACGATGAGGACGCCGTGCGGGTGCTCCGCCGGCACGACATCGCGGCCGTGACCTCGGGAGAGCCGGATCTCGACCCCTTCCTGCTGTACGGACTGCCGGACGAGCGGGGGATGCTGCGCACCGACCCGGTCATGCGCCTCACCGGACGGGTGATGTCGATCAAGCCGCTGCGTGCCGGCGAGGCGGTGTCGTACGGCTACACCTTCCGCGCGGAGTCGGACACCACGATCGCGCTCGTGACCGGCGGCTACGCGCAGGGCATCGTCCGCGCACTGGGGAATCGCGTCGAGGTCGAGGCCGCCGGCGTGAAACGCCCGATCGTGGGACGCGTCGCGATGGACGTGTGCGTCGTCGACCTGGGCGACGCTCCGGTGGAGCCGGGGGCCGAAGTGACCTTCTTCGGCGGTCGCGGACCGGTGCGCGGTGAACTGGCCCGCTGGGGCATCGCGACCGGGCTCACGATCCCCGAACTTGTCACCGTCGCCGGGCTGCGCGCTCGGCGTGAATGGGAGGCGTGAGATGGGACCCGTGCTGGAGATCTCCCGACCGGCTTTCCTGGCCGATGTCGCCGCAGTGCGCGCCCGGATCACCCCCTCGCAACTGATGCTCGTGGTGAAGGACGACGCATACGGACACGGCATCTCCTGGTCCGCGGAGGCGGCGGCCGATGCCGGAGTGGAATGGTTCGGGTCCTACGACGTACCGTCAGGTCTGCGCGTCCGCGAGGCGATCGGCGGCCGTGGGCGGGTGTTCGCCTGGGCGACGTCGGAGGACGAGGATGTGGCGGACGCGGTGGGGCACGACATCGACCTGGGCGTCGGCACCCGGGACTACCTCGCGCGCATCCGCTCGGTGGCGGCGCGCCTGAGCCGCACGGCGCGCGTGCATCTCAAGATCGACACCGGCCTGCATCGCAACGGCGTTCGCCCGGAGGAATGGGCGGATGCCGTCGCCGAGGCCCGCGCGGGCGAGGACGAAGGGTCTGTGCGTGTCGTGGGCGTCTGGAGCCACATCGCCGAAGCCGGCGATGCCGAGGACGATGCAGCTCAGGAGCGATTCCGCGGAGCCGTTCGACAGGCGCAGGAGGCCGGGCTCGCGCCGGAGGTGCTGCATCTCACGGCCTCCGCGGCATCCTGGTGGCGCCCGGAGCTGCGGGAATCCGTGTCCCGCATCGGCGCCTTCTGCTACGGCATCCGGTCGGCCGACGGTCCCGATCTCGACGGCATCCGTCCGATCGCGACGCTGTCCGCGCCCGTGGTCGGCGTCGAGGACGGCACCGTCCGGGTCGGACTCGGTTCCCTCGACGGCTATCCGTCGACGCTGGCCGGGGCGAGCGTCGGTACGCCAGTCGGTCCGGTCACGGTCCGCAGGGTCGACCTCGACACGCTCACGGTCGACGCGTGGCCGGGAGCGGCGATCGGCGACCGCGTCCGGCTGTTCGGACCGGGCGATCAGGGCGAACCCAGCGCGACCGACCTCGCCGAACGGATCGATACCGTCGGCGAGGAGATCCTCACGCGACTGTCGCCGAGGGTTCAGCGGGTCGTGACCGGCTGATCAGGCCTCGATCAGGCGCGCCGTCTCGTCGTGCCAGCTGGTGGCGACGCTGCGCAGCTTCTCTTCGTACTTGCGGCCGTGGTGGGCGCAGAACAGCAGTTCCGAGCCGTTCACGACAGCGGCGATGTACGCCTGAGCGCCGCAGGAGTCGCAACGGTCCATGGCGGTGAGCCGATACTCGACCGCGGAGGTCTCGCGTTCCGTCGTAGCGTTCATCTCGGGGCCTCCTCGTCGTCGGGTTCACTGGGGACGTGCTCAATACAACCACGCTCCGCCTGGGTGCATGCCCGGATCGCGGCGTGTTTCGCTCAGCGCGTACGCGGGAATGCCGGGCCTGGGCGGCACGGGGAGTGTCGGCGGGGCCGGGGGCGTCGCGACGCGTAGAATCGAAGACTGTGACCGCCGAGTACTCCGCCCATCATCTCCAGGTGCTCGAGGGCCTCGAAGCGGTCCGCAAGCGCCCCGGCATGTACATCGGGTCGAACGGGTCCCCGGGGCTCATGCACTGCCTGTGGGAGATCATCGACAACTCCGTCGACGAGGCGGTCGCGGGCAACGGCTCCCGCATCGACATCATCCTGCACGCCGACGGCAGCGTCGAGGTGCACGACCGAGGACGCGGCATCCCCGTCGACATCGAACCCCGCACGGGGCTCAGCGGCGTCGAGGTCGTGTACACCAAACTGCACGCCGGCGGGAAGTTCGGCGGCGGATCGTACGCGGCATCCGGAGGTCTCCACGGTGTGGGCGCCTCGGTGGTGAACGCCCTGTCCGAGCGGCTCGACGTGGAGGTCGACCGCGGCGGCAAGGTGTACGCGATGTCCTTCCACCGAGGCGAGCCCGGCGTCTTCGCCGACACCGGGGAGAAGCGCCCGGACGCTCCGTTCACCCCGTTCGAGGAGAAGAGCGAGCTGCGCATCGTCGGCAAGGCGCCGCGCGGCGTCACCGGGACGCGCGTGCGCTACTGGGCCGACCGGCAGATCTTCACGAAGGACGCCGCGTTCCAGCTCGCCGAACTCGAGACGCGCGCGCGGCAGACCGCGTTCCTGGTCCCGGGGCTCGAACTGGTCATCCGTGACGAGCGCGGCGAGACGCGCAACGAGACGACGTACCACTACGAGGGCGGGATCTCCGAGTTCGTGGAGTACCTCGCCACCGACGCCCCCGTGACCGACACGTGGCGTCTGCAGGGCGAGGGCAGCTTCACCGAGACCGTCCCAGTGCTGCAGGCGAACGGGTCGATGGCGTCGCAGGAGGTCCGGCGCGACTGCCGCGTCGACATCGCGCTGCGGTGGGGCACCGGCTACGAGACGACGACCAGATCGTTCGTCAACATCATCGCCACGCCCAAGGGCGGCACCCACCAGCAGGGCTTCGAGCAGGAGCTGCTGAAGATCCTGCGGTCGCAGGTCGAGCAGAACGCGCGGCGCCTCAAGGTCGGCAACGACAAGCTGGAGAAGGACGACGTCCTCGCCGGCCTCACGGCGGTGCTCACGGTCGAGGTTCCCGAACCGCAGTTCGAAGGTCAGACCAAGGAGGTCCTCGGAACGCCCGCCGTGCGCCAGATCGTGGCGCAGGTGGTGCGCAAGGAGCTCGGTGCCCGGTTCAGTTCCACGAAGCGGGACGACAAGAACCAGGCCTCCCAGCTGCTGGACAAGATCGTCGCCGAGATGAAGGCCCGCGTCTCGGCGCGCGCGCACAAGGAGACCCAGCGGCGCAAGAACGCCCTGGAGTCCTCGACGCTGCCCGCCAAGCTCGTGGACTGCCGTACGAAGGACGTGGATCGCAGCGAGCTGTTCATCGTCGAGGGGGACTCGGCGCTCGGGACCGCCAAGAACGCACGCAACAGCGAGTTCCAGGCGCTGCTGCCGATCCGGGGCAAGATCCTGAACGTCCAGAAGGCGTCGATCGGCGACATGCTGTCGAACGCGGAATGCGCCTCGATCATCCAGGTGATCGGCGCGGGCTCCGGTCGCACGTTCGACATCGATGCGGCTCGGTACGGCAAGGTGATCCTCATGAGCGACGCCGACGTCGACGGCGCTCACATCCGCACGCTCCTGCTCACCCTCTTCTTCCGCTACATGCGTCCGCTGATCGAGGAGGGGCGCGTGTTCGCCGCCGTCCCGCCGCTTCACCGCGTGATCGTCATCAATCCGGGATCGAAGCCGAACGAGACCATCTACACCTACAGCGAGCAGGAGCTGCACAACCTGCTGACGAAACTGCGAAAGCAGAACAAGCGCTGGCACGAGCCGGTTCAGCGCTACAAGGGGCTCGGCGAGATGGATGCCGAGCAGTTGGCGACCACGACCATGGACCGTTCCGGCCGCCTGCTGCGTCGCGTCCGGATGGAGGATGCCGAGGCCGCAGGGCGCGTGTTCGAACTGCTCATGGGCAACGAGGTCGCGCCCCGTCGGGAGTTCATCATCGACTCCGCGGACCAGCTTTCCCGCGAGTCCATCGACGCCTGATCCTCGCCCCCGCACGCTCAGCCGGGCTGTTCGCCGCCGGCGAGCGGGGCACCGCTCGACGCGAGCGCGCGACTCAGACGACCGGGCGGCCGATCGAGCCGATGACGCCGTCGACGGGCTGCCCCGAGGCATCCCGCTTTGCACCGGGGACGGGCAGCGCGCGCACCGCTCCGTCAGCACCGACCGCGTACGCCGGCTGGTCGCCGACCCACGCCACGGTCAGGCGGTCCTCGCCCTTCAGGAAGGCGTGCGCACGTACTCCGCCGGTGGCGCGACCCTTGCGGGGGTACTCGGAGAAGAACGAGACCTTCGCACGGCCGGCATCCGTTCCGGGGATCATGCCCTCGGCTCCGGAGACCGTGGCGACCACGGCCTCCTCATCGGTCGTCACGACGCCGAAGTGGAGCACCGCGGCCCCGGCGCCGAGCTTGATGCCCGCCATACCGCCCGCGGGCGCACCCTGCGGCCGGACCGCCGAGGCCGCGAAGCGCAGCAGCTGGGCGTCGGTCGTGACGAAGACGAGGTCGGACTCGTCGGCAGCCACGGCGGCACCCACCACGGTGTCCCCGTCCTTCAGGCCGATGATCTCGAGCTCCGGACGCACCGGGAGGGTGGCGGGGACGACGCGCTTGACGGTTCCCTGAGCCGTGCCGATCGCGAACGGGGTCTCGGAGCTCAGCGGTACGAGGGCGACCACGCGCTCGGTGCGCGTCGTGATTCCCAAGTAGTCCCGCAACGGCGTCCCCGCGCCGAGCTGGACGGAACTCGCCGGCACCGACGGGAGGTCGACGGGGGAGAAGCGCAGCAGCCGTCCCGTCGACGTCAGTGCCCCGACCTCGCCGCGCACGGTCGCCTCGACCGTGGACAGGATGGCGTCGTGCTTGCTGCGTCGCGGCGGGCGGCTGATCTCCTGTCCCTCGACGAGATCGACGCGCACGGCACGACCGGTCGTCGACAGCGCCACGAGGGTCGGCGCATCCGCGATCTGGAGGTCTGCCTCTCCGGCCTTGGCGCGTCGCGCGACTGCCGGCTTGGCGTTCATCAGGAGGGTCCGGCGCGGCGTGCCGTAGGCGTCCGCCGCGGCATCCAGTTCCTTCGCGACCTGAGCGCGCAGCAGCGCGTCGCTCGCGAGCAGCTCCCTGAGCCCGGCGATCTCCGCCTGCAGGGCATCCCGCTCCGACTCCAGCTCGATGCGCGAGAACTTGGTGAGCCGGCGCAGGCGCAGCTCGAGGATGTACTCGGCCTGCGGTTCGGACAGGTCGAAGACCTGACGAAGCCGGCCCCGCGCCTGCTCGGTGTCGTCCGAGGAGCGGATGACCTGGATGACCTCGTCGATGTCGAGGATCGCGATGAGCAGGCCCTCGACGAGGTGCAGGCGCTCCTCACGGCGCGCCAGCCGATAGCGGCTGCGGCGCGTGATGACGTCGATGCGGTGCCCGACGTACACGCTGAGCAGGTCGCGCAGACCGAGCGTGCGCGGCTGACCCTCGACGAGGGCGACGTTGTTGATGCTGAAGGAGTCCTCCAGCGGCGTCAGCCGGTACAGCTGCTCGAGGATGGCGTTCGGGTCGAAGCCCGTCTTCACCGTGATGGCGACCCGGAGCCCGTGGTGGCGGTCGGTCAGGTCGGTGACATCGCTGATGCCCTGCAGCTTCTTGGCCTGCACGGCGTCGCGGATCTTCTCGATGAGCCTCTCCGGCCCGACCATGTACGGCAGCTCCGTCACGACGATGCCGGTGCGCCGCGGCCCGAGGGATTCGATCGACACCTTGCCGCGGACCTTCAGCGCTCCACGACCGTTGGTGTAGGCGTCCTTGATGCCGTCCAGCCCCATGACGATGCCGCCGGACGGGAAGTCGGGACCGGGGACGAACTCCATGAGCTCTTCCGTCGTGGCATCCGGATTCTCGAGGAGGTAGGTGGCGGCGGCGACGACCTCGATGAGGTTGTGCGGGGCCATGTTCGTCGCCATGCCCACGGCGATGCCGCTGGCCCCGTTGACGAGGAGGTTCGGGAAGGCGGCGGGGAGCACCGCGGGCTGCTGGAACTGCCCGTCGTAGTTCGGGATGAAGTCGACGACGTCCTCGTCGAGACTGTCCGTGAGCGCCAGCGCGGCGCCGGCGAGCCGGGCCTCGGTGTACCGCGCCGCGGCGGGACCGTCGTCGAGGGAGCCGAAGTTGCCGTGCCCGTCCACGAGCGGCAGACGTAGAGCCCACTCCTGCGCGAGGCGGACCAGTGCGTCGTAGATCGCGGAGTCGCCGTGCGGGTGCAGCTTTCCCATCACCTCGCCGACGACGCGGGCGCTCTTCACGTGCCCGCGGTCGGGGCGCAACCCCATCTCGGCCATCTGGAACAGGATGCGCCGCTGCACGGGCTTCAGCCCGTCGCGGGCGTCCGGCAGGGCGCGGGAGTAGATGACGGAGTAGGCGTACTCCAGGAACGACCCCTGCATCTCGCTTTCGAGGTCGATGTCCTGGATGCGTTCCTCGACGGGTTCAGCGGGCGAGGTTCTGGGCATGACGGACCTTCGGGCGTTGCACGGGGCTGTGAAAGACTGGCTCGGATATGCCTCTCATGCTACCGCCCGAGTCCGCCGCAGCCCGGAGCGTCGTCGGGGTGGCGGACGACCTGTTCGCCGCCGTGCGCGGCGAGGGAAGGGCGCGCATCCGCTCGGGCGTGCTCGTCGTCGTCGACGGGCTCGGGGCGATCGGCCTGCGCGCGCATGCCGGGCACGCGCGCTTCCTCACCGGTGCGATGGCGAAGCGGGATGTCGCGGCGTCGGTGTTCCCCTCGACGACGGCCGCAGCGCTGACGAGCATCCTCACCGGATCCTGGCCGGGCGAGCACGGTCTGGTGGGCTACCGCGTGCTGGACCGCGAACGCGATCGGCTGGTCAATCAGCTGACGGACTGGGAGAGCGCCGGCATCGACCCGGGTTCGTGGCAGGCGAGCGAGACGATCTTCGAGCGCGCCGCGGCCGCCGGGCACCCCGCCTTCGCCCTCGGCGTCGCCGCCTACGCCCACAGCGGCTTCACGCACGCCACGCTGCGCGGGGCGCAGTTCCATGCGGTGGCGTCGGCGGCCGATCGCGTCGAGACCGCCTACGAACTGGCTGAACGCCACGACGGCGCGCTGGTCTACTGCTACCTGGCCGACGTGGACAAGGCCGGCCACAAGCACGGGGTCGACTCGCCGGAATGGATCGCGGCGCTGGAGGACGTGGACGCGGCCCTGTCGCGTCCCGTTCCCGAGGGCGTCGGCGTGCTGGTCACGGCCGACCACGGCATGCTCGACGTCCCGGCCCACCGCCAGGCCGTGTTCGACGAGACGAATCGCGGCATGGCGCACATCCGCCATTTCGGCGGGGAGCCGCGCATGCTCCACCTCTACCTCGAGGTCGGCTCGGACCTCGACCACGTCGCGGCGCTGTGGCGCCAGGACACGGACGGGATCGCCGACGTCGCGACGCGCGACGAGGCGATCGCGGCCGGACTGTTCGGATCGCGCGTGACGGATGCCGCGGCGTCCCGCATCGGAGACCTCGTCGTCGCCGCGCGCGGCAACCGGGCGCTCTACGACGGGACGGCCGAGGACCAGCGCGGCCGCGGCATGATCGGGCAGCATGGTGCGCTGACCCCTGAGGAGCGTCAGGTCCCGCTCATCCGCCTGGGCGCGCTGGCGCGCTGATCGCGCGAGCGGGGTCCTGCAGCATCCGCGTTTCGACTCGTCGCTTCGCCCGCCTCCCTTCGGTCGTTGAGCGAGCGGACCGAGTCGAGACGCGTCGACCGCCGATCAGCAGGAGCCGCGTTTCGACTCGTCGCTTCGCTCCTCGCTCAACGAGCGGGGAGGGGTGAGTCCCGTTCGCGTTTCGACTCGTCGCTTCGCTCCTCGCTCAACGAGCGGGGAGGGGTGAGCCGCGTTTCGACTCGTCGCTTCGCTCCTCGCTCAACGAGCGGGGCGGTGTAGCAGCCGCGTTCCGGGCTCACTCGTCGGTGCGCGCTCCGAAGACGATCTCGTCCCAGGACGGCATGGCGTTCCGGCGACGCTTGCGCGAGGAGTTCTCCGACGCACTCGGAACGGGTTCCGGTTCCGGCTGCGGCTCGTCGTCGTAACCCGGTTCGAGCGCATCGAACAGCGCGATCGGGTCCGGTGGAGTGACGTCCTCGTTCTCGTCTGCGACAGCGGGCGCACTCTCGCGCTGACCGCGCCGGCGGCGCAGCGCTTCGAGCAGGTCGGCGGTCTCGGGACTCGTGCTGGAGTGCTCGGGGGCACGTTTGATCGCGGCGTTCTGCGCGGCGGTCGGTGCCCGGTCTGCGACCGCCGGCTCGGTGACGTCCGCCTCGGGATCGGCCACACCGCGCGGGCCGAACGCCCCGGAATCGAAGCGCGTCTCGTCCTTGTACGGGGAGGCGGGGCGTTCGCTCTCGACGGCGCGCAGCCGCGGGATCAGGCCTTCGGGGAGCGAACCCTGGCGGGAGAGCTGAGTGGCGTCCGCGTTCAGCGGCGCGAGCGTGCTGCGGCGGGGGTCGAAGCTCCAGCGCGCATCGTGGTCGACGTCGTTGGCCGTGAACTCGAGCTTGATGACCCAGCCGGACTCCTCCTTCCAGCTCGCCCAGCGTTCACCGCTCGCCTCGACGTCGGAGAGCTTGGCGCGGATCGCGGTGCCGAAGGTGGGCTGCGCGTCCGGCTCGACCTCGCTGCCGATGAGCACGGGGACGGCGAGCGCCTGCCCGACGACGTGCTCGCGCTCGGCGAGCACGGGGCCTTCGAAGCGCTCCACGTCGGCGCGATCGATGCCGAGCAGCTCGGCGACCTCGGCCGCGGCCAGGCCGGAGCGGATGTGCGCCTGGATCTCGCGCGGACTCGCGGCGAGCTTCGGAGCCGCGGGTGCCGCCTGCGCACGCGCGCGTCGGATCTCGGCGCGGAGGAGGTCGTCGATGGGCAGCGCGAAGCGCTGACCGTTCTCGGTGGCGAGGACGAGGACACCGGCCTCGGTGCCCACGATCGTGACGTTTTCCATGCGAATGCCCCTCTGATGGGTGTGCGTTCATGGTGTCACGCGGGCCCCTCGGATGCCGGGAATACCCTGGGCGCGCCGTGAGTTTGATCGGGTGCGATGACCGGCATTTGCGTATTCCGCTCCGGTCGTGCAAACTATGGCCGCCGATTACCCGACGGCGCCCCGCCCACTAGCACCATGAAAGTGGAGATCTACCGCATGGCAACCGACTACGACGCCCCTCGAAAGAGCGAAGACGACTCCGAGTCGATCGAAGCCCTGAAGGAGCGTGTGCCGGACAAGCTCTCCGGCTCGACCGGTGACGAGGACTCCGACAACCCGTCGAGCTTCGACCTGCCGGGAGCCGACCTGTCCGACCTCGAGCTGGACGTCGTCGTGCTGCCTGCGCAGCAGGACGAGTTCACCTGCATGAGCTGTTTCCTCGTGAAGCACCGCTCGCAGCTCGACCACGAGGGCCCGGACGGCCCCATCTGCAAGGAATGCGCGGCCTGATCGCAGCATCCTCAACGCGCCCCGACCTCTCAGGTCCGGGGCGCGTCGTCGTTCAGCCGCGGGCGCGCCGGATCGCGGCGGACAGCCGGTCGGGGGTGCGGGTCGAGACGGTCCATGCCGTGACCGGGTCGTCGGGATCGGTGTTGGGCACGACCACGACCCCGTCGATCCCGCCCCGGATGAGGTGCCAGCCCGTCGCCGGCAGGCCCGGCCCGCGCGCGTGCTTCGCCTCCTCGCCGGTGAGCGCCACCGGCTCGCCAAGCCAGCGTGCGTCGATGTGCGCGCGGCCCGCGTGAAGGACTCCGGCGTCGACGGACACGACGGGGGAGGCGGCGATCAGCAGTGCGATGACGGCCACCGCCGCCGCGACGCCGATCACGAGGCCGAACGTGGGCGCCACGGGCACGAGGGTGAGGGCGACCATGGGCGCGAGCACGGCGGCGGACGCCAGCAGCCAGAGGCTGGGTGCCAAGCGCTCCCGGTAGCGCGGACGTGTGGCGGGGACCGTGTTCTGCATTAGCCTCGTGGGGTGAGCGATTCCATCGATCTTCCCATTATCGCCTCCGTGGTCCCGCACTACGCCCATCCCGGTGACGCCGGTGCCGACCTCGTCGCCGCCGAGGCGGTGCATCTGGAGCCGGGCGAGCGCGCGCTGGTGGCGACCGGAGTGCGGATCGCGCTGCCGGAGGGATACGCGGCCTTCGTGGTGCCGCGCAGCGGGCTGGCGGCCAAGCACGGCATCTCGATCGTGAACTCGCCGGGCACCGTCGATGCCGGCTACCGCGGGGAGATCAAGGTGAGCCTGATAAACACGGACACCCGCAGCGCGTACGATGTGGCGATCGGCGATCGCATCGCCCAGTTGATCATCATGCCCGTCACCCGCGCCACCTTCATCCCCGTCGAGGAGCTCCCCGAGAGCGTCCGTGGCGACGGCGGCTTCGGCTCGACGGGATACCAGGCGGCCGGTCCGGCCGCAGCTCCAGGGGAGAAGTCATGACAGAGCAGAACGAGCAGTCGGCCAAGTCGGCTCCGGCGGATCGTGCCGTCGAGGGCCCGTTCGACGAGTCCGAGGTGAACCCGGTCCGCCCGTACATCGACCTCGGCGGCATCAAGATCCTGCCCAGGGACGGACTCAACCTCCGCCTCGAGGTCGAGGAGCAGACCAAGAGGATCGTCGCGGTCGGTCTGGACTACGCGGACTCCTCGCTGCAGGTGCAGCCCTTCGCCGCGCCGCGGTCCGGCGGGCTGTGGGACGAGACCCGGGTGCAGCTCAAGGACCAGGTCCGCTCCCAGGGCGGTCGTGTCGAGGAGCGCGACGGCCCGTTGGGCAAGGAGCTGCTCGCGGAGGTGCCGGCGTCGGCATCCGAGGGATCGGGTCTCCGGCTCGCGCGCTTCATCGGCGTCGACGGCCCGCGATGGTTCCTGCGCGGCGTGATCGGCGGCGCCGCGGCCTCCGACCTGGATGCCGCGGCGAAGGTCGAGGACCTGTTCCGCTCTCTCGTGGTCGTCCGCGGCGGTGCACCCATGCCGCCGCGGGATCTCATCCCGTTGAAGATGCCGGCCACGCCCGGCGCCGCGTGAGCGACCGGGGACCCTCCGCCCAGGACCCGGGGGAGGAGGCGGGGAAGGGCGAGCCCGAACCCCGTGTGTCCGACATCCTCGGCGCCGCGCTCGGCGGGGCGGCCCGCAAGGCGGGCATCGACCCGGAGGAGGGCGGCGCGACCCACCGCGTGGTGTGGTCGGCGATCGGCGGCTGGCGCGGCATCCTCGAATCGGTGCTGCCGAGCCTGGCGTTCGTCGTGCTGTTCACGATCCGCCCGGAGCCGCTCATCCTCTCCCTCGGCGTCTCGGTTGGGCTCGCGGCCGTGTTCACCGTCGTGCGCCTGCTCCAGAAGTCTCCACCGTCCGCGGCGATCGGCGGCCTGGTCGCGGCCGGAGCCGCGGCGGCTCTCGCGCTGTTCACCGGCCGGGGCGAGGACAACTTCGTCCCGGGGTTCCTCACCAACACCCTGTACGGCACCGCCCTTCTCGTGTCGGCGCTCGTCGGGTGGTCCCTGATCGGGCTCGCCGCCGGATTCCTCATGGGGGAGGGCACGGCCTGGCGCGGCGACCGGCGCAAGAAGCGGGCGTTCTTCTGGCTCGCGATCGCGTGGGCGGGTCTGTTCTTCGCGCGGCTCGCGGTCCAGCTTCCGCTCTACTTCGCGGGAGACGTCACGGCGCTGGGCACGCTCAAGCTGATCATGGGGCTGCCGCTGTTCGCCCCGATGATCGCCGTGACGTGGCTGGTCGTGCGGGCGCTGTATCCGCGTGGGTCGGCGCAGCGCGACGCCGCCGATTCGTGATAGATTTATCTCGACATCAAGATAAATTGCAGGCTTTCGCGCACGGCTTCGGCGGAGCAGACTGGTTAGGTCCGCCTTGCTAGCCGCGCGGGCTCGCTGGCGAGCAAGATGGAGTCGCCTGTTGCCTCCATCCGAGAAGAAGGAGACGGATTCGTGTCCACGGTGAACAGCTTCGGTGCGCAGAGCACCCTGACGGTCGGCAGCACCGACTACGAGATCTTCCGCATCGACACCGTCCCCGGTTACGAGAAGCTCCCGTTCAGCCTCAAGGTCCTCCTGGAGAACCTGCTCCGCACGGAGGACGGTGCGAACGTCACCAAGGCGCAGATCGAGGCCCTCGGCTCGTGGGATGCCACGGCAGAGCCGAACACGGAGATCCAGTTCACGCCCGCACGCGTGGTCATGCAGGACTTCACCGGCGTGCCCTGCATCGTCGACCTCGCCACGATGCGCGAGGCCGTGACGGCGCTCGGGGGCGACGCCAACAGGATCAACCCGCTCTCTCCGGCCGAGATGGTCATCGACCACTCGGTCATCGCCGACCTGTTCGGCACCGACAACGCGCTCGAGCGCAACGTCGAGATCGAGTACGAGCGCAACGGCGAGCGGTATCAGTTCCTGCGCTGGGGCCAGACGGCCTTCCAGGACTTCAAGGTCGTCCCTCCGGGCACCGGCATCGTCCACCAGGTGAACATCGAGCACCTGGCGAAGGTCATCTACGACCGCACCGTCGACGGCGTGCTGCGCGCCTACCCGGACACGTGCGTCGGAACCGACTCGCACACCACGATGGTCAACGGGCTCGGCGTGCTGGGCTGGGGCGTCGGCGGCATCGAGGCCGAGGCCGCGATGCTCGGTCAGCCGGTCTCCATGCTCATTCCCCGCGTGGTCGGCTTCAAGCTCACCGGCGAGATCCCGGCAGGGGTCACGGCCACCGACGTGGTGCTGACCATCACCGACATGCTGCGCAAGCACGGCGTGGTCGGCAAGTTCGTCGAGTTCTACGGCGCCGGCGTCGCGTCGGTCCCGCTCGCCAACCGCGCGACCATCGGCAACATGTCTCCGGAGTTCGGCTCCACGGCCGCCATCTTCCCGATCGACGACGTCACGACCGAGTACCTGCGCCTGACCGGCCGCGACGAGCAGACGGTCGCGCTGGTCGAGGCCTATGCCAAGCAGCAGCACCTCTGGCACGACCCGGCCAACGAGCCCGTGTTCAGCGAGTACATGGAGCTCGACCTCGGGACGGTCGTGCCCTCGATCGCCGGCCCCAAGCGTCCGCAGGACCGCATCCTGCTCTCCGACGCGAAGAGCCAGTTCGAGCAGGACATCCTGAACTACGCCAGCGCCAGCACCTCGGACGACCTCGTGGATCTGGAGTCGAAGCACTCCTTCCCGGCCTCCGACCCCGGCTCGGTCCCCGGAGAGGAGGACGCGCACACGCGTCCCGTCCACATCTCCAGCGGCGTCAAGGGCGCGTCCAAGCCGGTGAAGGTCAAGCCCGCCGCCGGCGAGCCCTACGTCATCGACAACGGGGCGGTCACCCTCGCGGCGATCACGTCGTGCACGAACACCTCCAACCCGTCGGTCATGATCGCGGCCGGTCTCGTCGCGCGCAAGGCGCTCGAGAAGGGCCTCAAGCAGAAGCCGTGGGTCAAGACCACCCTCGGCCCTGGTTCCAAGGTCGTCACGGACTACTACGAGAAGTCCGGGCTCGACAAGGACCTCGAGGGTCTCGGCTTCTACACCGTCGGTTACGGCTGCACGATCTGCATCGGCAACTCCGGTCCGCTGATCGAGGAGGTCTCCGCGGCGATCAACGACAACGACCTCGCCGTCACCGCCGTCCTCTCCGGCAACCGCAACTTCGAGGGCCGCATCAGCCCCGACGTGAAGATGAACTACCTGGCCTCGCCGCCGCTGGTCGTCGCCTACGCGCTGGCCGGATCCATGCACTTCGACTTCGAGAACGACGCGCTGGGCACGGACCAGGACGGCAACGACGTGTTCCTCAAGGACATCTGGCCGGCCCCCGAGGAGGTCCAGGAGATCATCGACTCCTCGATCTCGCGCGAGCAGTTCATCAAGCAGTACGCCACCGTGTTCGACGGCGACGAGCGCTGGACGAGCCTCCCGACGCCGACGGGTCCCGTCTTCGAATGGGACGAGGACTCCACCTACGTGCGCAAGGCGCCGTACTTCGACGGCATGACGATGGAGCTGACCCCGGTCACGGACATCTCGGGCGCCCGCGTGCTGGCCACGCTCGGCGACTCGGTGACCACGGACCACATCAGCCCGGCGGGGAACATCAAGGCGGGAACCCCCGCTGCGCAGTACCTGACCGAGCACGGCGTCGCGCAGAAGGACTTCAACTCCTACGGCTCGCGTCGAGGCAACCACGAGGTCATGATCCGCGGCACGTTCGCGAACATCCGCCTGAAGAACCAGCTGGTGCGCGCGGTGAACGACGGCAACGAGGTCGAGGGCGGCTACACCCGCGACTTCACTCAGGCGGACGCCCCGCAGTCGTTCATCTACGACGCCAGCCGGAACTACCAGGACGCGGGCACGCCTCTGGTGATCTTCGGCGGCAAGGAGTACGGCTCCGGTTCGTCGCGCGACTGGGCGGCCAAGGGCACCAGCCTGCTGGGCGTCAAGGCCGTGATCACCGAGAGCTTCGAGCGCATCCACCGTTCGAACCTGATCGGCATGGGCGTGGTCCCGCTGCAGTTCCCCGCCGGGGAGAGCTGGGAGTCGCTCGGCCTGGACGGCACCGAGGTCGTCTCGATCTCGGGCCTCGAAGAGCTCAACAGCGGCGTGACGCCCAAGACGGTGCACGTGACGGCCGCTCCCAGCGAGCACTCGCCCGAGGGCAAGCAGGTCGTCGAGTTCGACGCGGTGGTGCGCATCGACACCCCCGGTGAGGCGGACTACTACCGCAACGGCGGAATCCTGCAGTACGTGCTGCGCTCGCTCGTCTGATCGCGCGATCCATCGCATCGCCCCGTTCGGCCCCGGCCGGGCGGGGCGATGCGTTTGCGGCTACGCCGCACTCCCATCCGGCACGACACGACGCATCACCCATCGCCACTTCGCGATGCGCCGATCCCGCGCGAATCCCAGCTCGGTGAACAGCGTCTCCGGACCGGTGTGGAAGTACGCACCGCGTTGGGGCTTGCGGTCCTCGACCTGCTCGGGATACGCCTCGACGACGCCGCCGCCCGCTTGGGCGATCGCGGACAGGGCGGCGGTCACAGCCGCCCTCGCGACGCCGGCGCCGCGGTGCCTGCTTCCGGTGAAGAGGCACCCGATGCGCCACTCGGGCGGTTCGCCCGCCCCCGACGCATAGGCGGCCGGGTTCTTGATGTCCGGCAGCTCCGCCGGCGTGCCGAACTGGCACCAGCCGACGCAGTCGCCGCCGTCGTAGACGAGGACCTGATGCACGGTGCCGCGTCGCACGTGACGTCTCTTCGCGTCGCGGTTCTGCAGGGCGGTCTCCCCGAAAGGCTCCGGGTGGAAGCCGATGCACCAGCATCCGCCCCAGACGCCGTTGCTGGCCTCGACGAGGGCCGCGAAGTCGTCCCAGGTGTCGTCCGTGAGCATGCGCGTCGTGAAGACGCGTTCGGTCGTGTCGGACATGCGTTCCGCCTCCTCGTCGGACCCGATGCCCCCAGTGTCGCGGGTCCGACGGGGGGAGGGCAACGCCTGTCGCGATCGTCAGACGCACGACGTGCGCGCGTCGCGGCCGCACCGGATACTCAGGACCCGGAGATAGACTTGAGCACGTTCGCACGGCATACCGCCGCGCACGTCGTCGAGTCGCGGAGGAGCATCCATGCCGATCCTGCCGAGCATCACCGGCCCCCGAGATCTTGATCGGCTCACGCCCGCGCAATTGAGGGAGCTCGCCGACGAGATCCGCGAGTTCCTCGTGGAGAACGTCTCGCGCACCGGAGGGCACCTGGGGCCGAACCTCGGCGTCGTGGAGCTCTCGATCGCGCTGCATCGCGTCTTCCGTTCCCCGGACGACCCCATCATCTTCGACACCGGCCACCAGTCCTACGTGCACAAGCTCCTCACCGGGCGTCAGGACTTCTCGCAGCTCCGGGTGCGCGGCGGCCTCGCCGGCTATCCGCAGCGGGCCGAGAGCGCTCACGACGTCGTGGAGTCGTCGCACGCGTCCAGCTCACTGAGCTGGGCCGACGGCGTGTCGCGCGCTCTGACCGCCACCGGTCGCGCTGACCGCCACGTCGTCGCGGTGGTCGGCGACGGCGCGCTGACGGGCGGGATGACCTGGGAGGCGCTGAACAACATCACGGACGACAACGACCGCAACCTGGTGATCGTCGTCAACGACAACGGACGCTCCTACGCGCCGACGATCGGTGGCATGTCGCGCTATCTGAACCGGGTGCGCACGGCCGCCGCGTACAAGGACCTGCACCGCAGGTCCGACCGCTTCTTCCGGGTGTTCGGTGCCTTCGGGCGGGCACTGTTCCGCGGGGTTCGCGGGGGAACCCACGGTTTCCTGTCGCGGTTCACGAACAACGCCGCGCTGTATTCCAATCTCGACATCAAGTATCTGGGGCCCGTCGACGGTCATGACCTCGGCGCGCTCGTGGAGACGCTCGAGCTGGCGAAGTCCTACGGGGCGCCGGTGATCGTGCACGCCATCACCGAGAAGGGACGCGGGTATCAACCCGCACGCGACGACGAGGCCGACCAGTTCCATGCCGTCGGTCGCATCGATCCGGCGACCGGCGAGACGCTGTCCAGCAGCGGTCAGGGCTGGACGGACGTGTTCTCCGAATCGCTCGTGCAGGTGGGGGAGCGCGACCCGAAGGTGATCGCGATGACCGCGGCGATGCTGCGCCCCACCGGTCTCGCACCGTTCGCGGAGCGGTTCCCCGACCGGGTGTACGACGTCGGCATCGCCGAGCAGCATGCGGTGACTGCTGCGGCCGGGCTCGCCTACGGGGGCCTGCACCCTGTCGTAGCCCTGTACGCGACGTTCATGAACCGTGCCTTCGACCAGGTGCTCATGGATGTGGGGCTTCACAAGGCCGGCGTCACATTCGTGCTCGACCGGGCCGGTGTCACCGGCCCCGACGGCCCGAGCCACCACGGAATGTGGGATCTGGCGATGCTGCAGATCGTGCCGCACATCCGGATCGCCGCGCCGCGCGATGCGCCGCGGCTGCGCGAGGCCCTGGACGAGGCCGTCGCCGTGGACGACGCGCCGACCGTGATCCGCTTCCCGAAGGGGGACGTCGCCGCCGAGCTGCCGGCGATCGAGCGTCTGGAGGACGGCGTCGACGTGCTCGCGCGCGGCGAGGCGGAGGACGTCCTGCTGGTCGGCATCGGGCCGTTCGCCGCACTCGCCGTCGACGTGGCGGCGCGTCTGCGTGCCCAGGGGATCGGGGCGACCGTGATCGATCCTCGCTGGGCGATCCCCGTGCAGTCGTCGGTCATCGACCTGGCGCGCCGCCACCGGCTGGTCATCACGTTGGAGGACGGCATCCGCGTCGGCGGGATCGGGACGCGCGTGCGTCAGGTCCTGCGGGAGGCGGGAATCGACACGGCCGTGGACGAGCTGGGCCTCCCTGACGAGTTCATCGATCACGCGTCGCGCGACCAGATCCTCGCCGACGCCGGCCTCACGGCCTCGAAGATCGCCCAGGACATCGTCTCGCAGGTGCTCGGCATCCGCATCCCTGTGGCGCGCAACGCCGGCGAGACCGGGACGATCGATCTGCCGCTGCACGAGAAGCGCTGAACCGGATCAGTCTGTCGCCGCGTCCTCGGCGATCATGTCGACGTCGATGCGGCCACGCCGCTCGCGGCGGGAAAGGATGCCCCGATCGCGGCGGAGAGCGGCGCGGGCGGTGAGCCACCATCCGAGCGGAACCGCGATCAGGGCGGAGACAGCCGCGATCAGGATGAGGTCGGTCTTTCCGGGAACAATCAGATTGGTCACGACTCCCGCGAGCGCGGCCAGGACGGCGCCGAGAAGCACATACGCCGACGCGTGGACGCCCACACGGCGCTGTCGGCGGAGTGCGCGAGCGAGGCCCCACACCAGCGGCGTGAACACGGCTGCGGCAAAGGCCGCCACCGCCGCGGCGATCAATATCGAATAGCCGCCGATCCACAGCAGGAAGCCGAACGTGGACAGCGAAGGAGGCGTGCCAAGGCTCAACCAGATGAACAGGAGGACGATGCCGGCGGCGAACAGGCCGACGAACAGTCCCCACACGCACAATGCGCCCCTCAGCAGCTCATCCCGCGAAACGGCCATCGGTTCAGCGGCCGTTCGCGCTGTGCGGACGGGCTCGTCGTCGGGCATCGCAGGGCCTCCTGAGGCGGTGATCCTCAAAACACTACCGCTGATGCCGGCTTCTCTCAGTTCAGCGCATGCAGTGCGGCGACGGCGGCTTCGGCATCCCGATCGGTGGAGCGCAGCGCCTGCGACATGAGGTAGCCGTCGGTCAGCGCGTCGCCGGTGATCATGACCCGGACGATCTCGACGCCGCAGTCGCGCAGGGCGGTCGGTCCGCACGCCGTGAGCACGCGCGCGCCGAGGTCGGCGTTGTCGGGGAGGACATCTCCGGGGATGCCGCGGACGATGTCGCGCATCGCGGAACCGACGATGTTGGCCGCACGCTCCGTGACGTTCACGACGTCCAGCTCGAAGACCCGCAGCGCACGCCCCGTGGCGACGGGACGCCACTCGAAGGACGCGTGCACGAGATGCTGGTGCCCCGAGGCGCCGGTGAGCTGCCGCGCCGGGAGATCCGTCGCACGGCACCGGACGTCGATGAGCTTGTACCAGTAGAACATCGGGAACGCGCCGTGGGTGCCCGGCGGCAGCACGACCACTTCGCCCGCTGCGCCGGGAGCGCCCTTCGGCTTGCGGACGATCGGCTTGCCGTTGCGCGTGCGGATCGCCGCCCACCCCTCGTCGATCGTCACGAGGAAGAGCTTGAGGAGCGCCGGGACCACGAGCAGGACGGTGAGGATGGCGGTGCCGGTCTTCAGGAGGCTGGACATACCGGGGACGCTGAAGAACGAGAGGAACGTGTCCATGCGTCCACTTTCTCCGATGGCCGGCCGCAGGAGCTCCCGTCCGGGCGTCTGACGGGAGAAGTTCACCCAGGTTTCGCCGTCCGTTCCCGCCCTGGCGGCGAAGACGGCGGAGGGCGGGACGGCTCCCCGGCCGCCCCGCCCTCCGGACAGGACCTCAGCTGTGCGCGATGCCGCGGATCGGCGGCGTGTGGAACGTGCTGCCGAACACGCGCTCGGAGGCACCCTCGCGATCGAGATAGGGCGATGCGCCGCCGTCGATGAACGGCCATCCCGCGCCGAGGATCAGGCACAGATCGATGTCCTCGACCTCGGGGACGACTCCCTCGTCGAGCATGATGCGGATCTCCTGCGCGAGTCCGTCCTGGACGCGGCCGAGGATGGTCGACGCGGAGGCAGGATTCTTGCCGACCGCGCCCTTCAGCGCCTTTTCCGCCGACTTCGTCCAGCCGACGACCCGGCCGCCCTTGTCCTTCTCGACGACCTGCTCCAGCTCCGCGAGCGCATGGAAGTTCTCGTTCGCGTAGAAGCGATCGGGGAAGGCATGCACCATCGTGTCCTGCACATGGGCGGCGACCTTCCATCCGACCAGGTCGATGAGCTGGAAGGGACCCATCGGCAGCCCGAGCGGTGCGAACGCCTTCTCGACCTCGACCAGCGGCGTGCCCTCGTAGACGGCGCGAGCCGCCTCGCCCATCACCTTGGCCAGCAGGCGGTTGACGACGAAGCCGGGAGCGTCGGCCGTGAGAACGGCGTTCTTGCCCAGGCCCTTCGCCACCACGAAGGCGGTGGAGAGCGCGGCGTCGGTGGTCGCCGGCGTCTTCACGATCTCGATCAGCGGCATGACGGCCACCGGGTTGAAGAAGTGGAACCCCACCAGGCGCTCCGGATGCGCGAGCTTCGCACCGATCTCCTCGACCGACAGTGAGGATGTGTTCGTGGCGAGGATCGCGTCCTCGGCGACGATCTTCTCGATCTCGCCGAACACCTGCTGCTTGACCCCGACCTCCTCGAAGACGGCCTCGATGACGAAGTCGGCATCGGCGTACAGGCTCTTGTCGGTCGTGCCGGTCACGAGCGAGCGCAGCTTGTTGGCGGTGTCGGCGTCCAGGCGCCCCTTGGCCTCGAGCTTCCCGATCTCGTCGTGGATGTACGCCACGCCCTTGTCGACGCGCTCCTGGTCGAGGTCGGTGATCAGCACCGGAACCTGCAGCTTGCGTACGAACAGGAGGGCGAACTGGCTCGCCATGAGGCCGGCTCCGATGATCCCGACCTTCGTGACCTTCTTCGCAAGGGCCTTGTCGGGGGCTCCGACCGGTCGTTTGGCCCGCTTCTGGACCAGATCGAACGCGTACATGGATGCTGCGAACTGATCGCCTGTGACGAGCTCCGCGAGAGCCTCGTCCTCACGGGCGAAGCCTTCGGCCTTGGTGCCTCCGCGGGCCTTGTCCAGCAGCTCGAGAGCGGCGTAGGGCGACTTCGGCACCGTGCCGATCTTCGACTCCAGCATTCCGCGGGCCATCTTGATGGCGATCGGCCACTTGGTCAGGCGCTCGATCTTGCCCGGCTCGTTCCTGCGCTCCACCTTCGTGGCACCGGTGAGCACGGCATCCGCCCACGCGAGCGAGTTCTCCAGATAGTTCGCGGCCGGGAAGATCGCGTCGAAGATCCCGTAGTCGAACGCCTGCTGGGGCTTGAGCATACGGTTCTGCTTCAAGGGGTTGGAGATGACCACCTCGAGCGCGTTCTCGATGCCGATCAGGTTCGGCAGGAGGTACGCGCCGCCCCAGCCGGGGATGATTCCGAGGAACACCTCCGGCAGCGCCACAGCGGCGGCTGAGGCGTCCACGGTGCGGTACGTGCTGTTCAGCGCGATCTCGAGGCCGCCGCCGAGGGCGAGGCCGTTCACGAACGCGAACGAGGGGACACCCAGCTCGCCGAGCGATCCGAGGACCTTGTGTCCGAGCTGAGCGATGAGCCGGGCGTTGTCCTTCGAACCGACCTTGCTGATGTCGGACAGGTCGGCGCCGGCGGCGAGGATGTACTGCTTGCCGGTGATGCCGACGGCGTCGATCTCTCCGGACGCGGCACGGGCCCGGAGACCGGCGAGCGTCTCGCCGAGCTCGGTGAGCGTCGCCGGCCCCAGCGTGTTCGGGCGCGTGTGGTCGCGGCCGTTGTCGAGCGTGATGAGGGCCAGGACCTTGCCGGAGGCGAGGCGGATGTCGCGCACGGGGGAGTGCGTCACGACCTCGTCATCCGTGAGCGCCTGGATCGGAGCGAAGTCGATCTCGTCGTAGTTCGTCATTCCCGCGCTCACTTCCGCTTCTTGCCGTCGTAGAAGGGGTTCTCCCAGATGACCGATCCGCCCTGACCGAGGCCCACGCACATGGCGGTGAGGCCGTAGCGGACATCGGGGCGCTCCGCGAACTGGGCGGCCAGCTGGATCATCAGTCGAACGCCGGATGCCGCGAGCGGGTGACCGACGGCGATCGCCCCGCCCCACGGGTTGACCCGGGGGTCGTCGTCGGCGATGCCGAAGTGATCGAGCAGCGAGATCACCTGGATCGCGAAGGCCTCGTTCAGCTCGAACAGGCCGATGTCCGAGATCTGCAGGCCGGCCTTCTTCAGCGCCTTCTCCGTCGAGGGGATCGGTCCGATGCCCATGATCTCCGGCTGCACGCCGGCGAACGCGAACGACACGAGCTTCATCTTCGGCTGCAGGCCGAACTCCTTGACAGCGGCACCGCCGGCGAGCAGCGACATGGTCGCGCCGTCGGTCAGCGGGGAGGAGGTTCCCGCCGTCACCCGGCCGTGCGGGCGGAAGGGGGTCTTGAGTCCGGCCAGGTCCTCCATCGTGGTCTGCGGCCGGCGGCCCTCGTCCTCGGTGGCCAGGCCCCACGCGCCGTCCGCGTCCTTGATGGCGACGGGCACGAGGTCCGGCTGGATCTTGCCGGCGTCGTACGCGGCCTGGACCTTGTGCTGGCTGAGCATGCCGAACCGGTCCGAGCGCTCCTTGGTCAGGTGCGGGAATCGGTCGAAGATGCGCTCGGCGGTGACTCCCATGTTCAGAGCGCCGGGGTCGACCATCTTCTCCGCCACGAACCGGGGATTCGGGTCGGCGTTGCCGCCGATCGGGTGATGGCCCATATGCTCGACCCCGCCGGCGAGGGCGAGGTCGTACATGCCGACGCCGATCGACGCCGCCATCGTCGTCACGCTGGTCATGGCTCCAGCGCACATGCGCTCGATCGCGAGTCCGGGGACGCTCTGCGGGAGGCCCGCGAGAATCGCCACCGACCGGCCCAGCGTCAGGCCCTGGTCGCCGGTCTGCGACGTGGCGGCGATCGCCACGTCATCGATGCGGTCGGCCGGGACGGAGCCGTTGCGCTCCATCAGGCCGATCGTCGCCTTGACGGCGAGGTCGTCCGCGCGGGTGTTCCAGTACATGCCTTTTTCGCCGGCGCGCCCGAACGGGGTGCGCACTCCATCGACGAAGAAGACGTCCGAGATCTCGGCCACTCTGCCTCCTGGGGTTGGGATGATCTCAGCCTAGGAGGGGCGCTCGGGGGCGCGGAATCGGTTGGGTCGATTCTACGAATCGGCCTCGGCGCCCGCTTCCACCGCTTGCGCGGCTTCTACAAAGGCATCCGCGATCCTCTGTGCGGTCTCCTCAATCTGCCACGGCCGCGATCCGAGCTCGGCCAGTCGTGCGCGGATGGCGTCGGCCGTGAAAGCCGGCGGTTCCCAGGCCAGGCGGCGCAGATGGTCCGGCGTGAGCAGGTTCTCGGTCGGCATGTTCAGCTCGGTCGCCCGCGCCTCGATGACGGGACGCGCCGTCTTCAGTCGGGCGTCCGCCTCGGGATTGCGATCCGCCCAGGCGCGCGGCGGAGGCAGCGCGTCGCTCGGAACCCGCTCCTTGGGGAGATCGGTCGTGGTCCGGCCCTGCTCGATGGCGCTCCACCAGCGATCCAGTTGCGTGCGGCTCGCCCGACCGGTGAAGTCCGAGAGCCCGGCCAGCGCGTGCTTGTTCGGCGGCGCCGCCAGCACAGCCGCGACGAGGGAGCGGTCCGGCACGAGTCTGCCGGGGGAGACGTCCTGCTGCTGGGCGTACTCCTCGCGGGCCTGCCACAGCGCCCTGGCCACGGCGAGGTTGCGTGCGCCGCGCACGCGGTGCAGCCCGCTCAGTCGCCGCCAGGGCTCGGTACGGGCCGGCTTGGGGACGCGGGTGAGCGTGGCCGCGAACTCCTCGGCGGCGATCGCGACCTTGTCCTGCTCGATCAGCTCAGCGGCGAGCTCGTCGCGGGCGTCGACGAGATGCAGCACGTCCAGGGCCGCGTACTCGAGCCAGGCCGACGGCAGCGGCCGCGTCGACCAGTCCGCCGCCGAGTGCTCCTTCTTCAACGTGATGCCGAGCGTGTCCTCGACGACGGCGGCGAGTCCGACGTGATCGTGGCCGAGCAGGCGCGACCCCAGCTCCGTGTCGAAGAGGGAGGCCGGCTCGAGCCCCAGCTCGCGCAGCGACGGGAGGTCCTGGCTCGCTGCGTGGAGCACCCATTCCTCGTCGCCGATCGCCGACTGCAGAGCGCCGAAGTCCCCGATCGCCGGCGGATCGAAGAGGAACACTCCGGAACGGCGGCGGAAGACCTGCACGAGATACGCGCGCTGCGAATAGCGGAAGCCGGATGCCCGCTCCACGTCGACGGCGACGGGTCCCTCGCCTTCGGCGAGCAGCGCGCACGCGCGCAGGAACTCTTCTCGGTCGTCGATCACGGAGTACTCAGTCACGGGCCGCCTTTCGCGCACCGAACACGGCGATGTCCTCCGACCCGGGCGGGAGCCCGGCGAGCATCCCCACCAGCTCAGCCCATGCTTCCACATGCGGGCGCAGCGCGCCCTCCGGAGTCCAGGACGCGCGCAGTTCGATCTGAGCGCCGTCGCCTTCAGCGGCGAGGCCGCCGAAGCCCTTGGACAGCGTCTTGGTCGCCGTTCCGGATGCCGAGTGGTACACCGCCTGGCGCGACTCCAGCGCGTCCACCAGCCACGACCAGGTGACATCCGCCAGAAGCGGATCCGTGCCGATCTCCGGCTCCAGCGGAGCCTGCGCGAACGCCACGATGCGCCACTGTCCGGACCAGGCATCCGGTGCCTCGGGATCGTGCAGCAGCACGAAGCGTGCGGTGCCGTAGATCGAGTCCCCATGATCGTCCGGGCGGATGTCCGCGGCCAGAGCGACGGCGAAGGGCGCGAGGCCCTGCGGAGACGGGATCTCCCGCACCGCGATGTCCGAGCGGAATCGGGTCTCGCGCAGTTCTGCTGCGGCTCGCTCGAAGCGCGCTCCGGCATCGGAATGTGCGTTCACGGTGACAGGCTAGAGTCAGGAGGCGATGAAGAGTATCAGGCACGCCGTCACGGCACTCGTCCTCACGGTGCTCGCGGTCGTCACGGCCGCAGGCCTCCTCGTGCTCACGGTCGCCCGACGCGTCGTCACCCCGACCGCGCGCGCGACCGACACCGAGATCCTGGCGGTGGACACCGGCGCGCAGACGATCGAGCTCACCCGCACGCCCGACACCGAACTGCCCGGGCGCTACGGTCTCTTCACCACGGGAACGCATGGCTACGTCAAGCTCGGCGCCGTGCTCAGCGCCGACGGTGCACGCGTGCGGCGCAAGCTGCTGACGCAGATCGACCCGGGTGCGCGGATCGATCGAAGCGCAGCGTTCAGCGGGTGGTACTACAGCTCCCCGCGCGAGCTCCACCTGCGCTGGGAGAACGTGCTGATCGGGTCGCCGAGCGGCCCGTGCCCCGCCTGGCTGTTCCCGGCGGCGCCCGACGCCCCGGCATCCGACATCTGGGTCATCCAGATCCACGGCCGGGGCGGGAACCGCGCCGAGTGCCTGCGCGCGGTTCCGGTGTTCCATTCGCTCGGGATGGCGAACCTCGTCGTCTCGTATCGCAACGACGGGGAGGCTCCGCGCACGCGCGGCGGTGCCTACGCCCTCGGCGCGTCGGAGTGGCGCGATGTCGACAGCGCGATCTCGTACGCGCTGCGCCACGGAGCGAAGCGGGTGCTGCTGATGGGCTGGTCGATGGGAGGGGCCATCGCGCTGCAGACGGCCGTTTCCTCAGGGCACCGTTCCGCGATCGCGGGGCTCGTCCTGGAATCCCCGGTCATCGACTGGCGCTCGGTCCTGCGGTTCCAGGCCCGCGAGCAGGGCGTGCGCGATCCGCTGCCCGCTCTGGCGATGACGGTGCTGTCCTCTCCGGTGACGGCGCGATGGGGCGGTGCGGACGACGCGATCCCGTTCGACCGGCTCGACATGCTCGCCCGGGCGCACGAGCTGGACGTGCCGATCCTCATCCTGCACAGCGACGACGACGGCTTCGTCCCCGCTGACGCGTCGCACGCCCTCGCCGACGAACGGCCGGACATCGTCACGATGCCCCATTTCACCGTGGCGCGTCACGCGAAGCTCTGGAACTACGACCAGACCGGATGGACCCGGGCGATCACCGAATGGGCGGCCGCTCAGGATCTCAGCGCTTCTGCCTGACCTGGTTCTTGGCGCGCAGCAGCATCCCGGTCATACCGGCGATGCGCAGCGGCGACACCGCCCGCGTCAGTCCGATCGACTGCGGATAGTCGTCCGGGATCGCCAGGACCTCGTCGGCCGTGAGACCGGTGATCCCCTGGACGAGGATGCTGGCGAAGCCGCGTGTCGTCGGAGCCTCCGGCGGCGCCGTGGCGTGCATCGTGACGACGTCGTCGGTCACGTCGAGGTGGATGTACACGGGGGACTGGCATTCGGCGACGCGCTCGGTCATCTCCGGGTGCGCCGCCACCTCTGCGGAGACCTCCGGCAGCTCGTTCGAGAACTCCAGGAGCAGCTGCAGGCGCTCGGACTCGGCGAGCGCCAGGAAGTCCTCGCGGATCTCGGCGAGGGCGTCGGGTACGTGCGTCGTGCTCATCCCCGCCATTGTCCCACTTCAGAGCGTGCCCGGCTCCGTCCCGGTCGCGATCGGCACACGCACGGCGCTGCCCCATTCTGTCCAGGAGCCGTCGTAGTTGCGCACGTTCTCGAAACCGAGGAGGTGCTTGAGGACGAACCAGGTGTGGCTGGAGCGCTCCCCGATGCGGCAGTACGCCACGACCTCGTCGCCGTCGGCGAGCCCGGCGCCGTCACGGTAGATGGCGTCGAGTTCGGCTCGCGTTCTGAATCCGCCGTCCTCGGCGACGGCTTTCGCCCACGGGACGCTCTGGGCCGTGGGGATGTGGCCGGCGCGCAGTGCGCCCTCCTCGGGATACGCCGGGGCGCTGGTGCGCTCTCCGCTGTACTCCTCGGGCGAGCGGACGTCGATGAGCGGCTTGCCGATGTGCGCGAGGACGTCGTCCTTGTAGGCGCGCAGGACGGAGTCGTCGCGCTCCACGACGGGGTACTCGGTCCGTGCCGGGATCGGCGCCTCGGTGGTGATCTCCCGGCCCTCCGCGATCCAGCGGTCGCGCCCGCCGTCGAGCAGGCGGACGTCCTCGTGTCCGAAGAGCGAGAACACCCATAGCGCGTACGCCGCCCACCAGTTGTTCTTGTCGCCGTAGATCACCACGGTGTCGTCGCGCGAGATGCCCTTGCGGCTGAGCAGCTCCGCGAAACCGGCACCGTCGACGTAGTCGCGCACGACCGGGTCGTTGAGCTCGGTGTGCCAGTCGACCTTCACCGCGCCGGGGATGTGGCCGGTCTCGTACAGGAGGACGTCCTCATCGGACTCGACGACGACCAGCCCGGGGGTCCCGAGGCGATCCGCCAGCCACGAGGTGCTGACGAGCCGACCGGGCTCGGCGTACGCGGCGAACTTCTCGGACGTGGTGTCGAACTCGATGGTCACGGACGCTCCTCGGGTCGGGCGAGCGAAGGCTCTTCGGCGACGGCGTAGTGTTGTGCCGTCCCCTTCGACGATAGATCCATTCGGCGCGCTCGGCGCCCGATCCGTAAGACTGCGACACAGGACCCCATGACCGAAACGACGCCCCGCGCCGGCACCGTGCGCCTCTCCGACCGGCAGCCCGTCGTCTCGGGACCCGAGATGCTGGCCGGCCTCGTCCCGCCCCCGCAGTTCGACGAAGCGACCTTCGAGAGCTACCGCGCCGATCCCGCCTACCCCTCCCAGGAGGCCGCGAAGACGCAGCTCATGCGCTTCGCAGGGCGCGGGGGGCCCGCCAAGCGGGGCGGACTGTTCCGCCGCGCGCCCAAGGAGCCGGACCTCAAGCCCGGCGTCTACCTCGACGGCGGGTTCGGCGTCGGGAAGACGCACCTCCTCGCGGCGATCTACCACGCGATGCCTGCCCGCCGTAAGTACTTCGGCTCGTTCATCGAGTACACCGCCCTCGTCGGTGCGCTCGGCTACAAGAACACGGTCGACCTGCTCCGTGGCACCGACCTGCTCTGCATCGACGAGTTCGAGCTGGACGATCCCGGCGACACCATGGTGATGACCCGGCTGCTGGGCGAGCTGGTCACCTCGGGGACCCGTCTCGCCGCGACATCCAACACGCCGCCCAACGCGCTGGGGGAGGGGCGCTTCGCCGCCCAGGACTTCCTGCGCGAGATCCATGCCATGTCCGACAGCTTCCAGACCCTGCGGATCGACGGCGTCGACTTCCGCCAGCGTGCGATCGACGGGCACGCCGTCGTGCTCGACGACGACGGCTACGCCCAGCGCGTGGAGGCCGCGGCCAGCGTCGGAACGGCGTCCGACGACTCGTTCGACGACCTGATCCGTCATCTCGCCCGGGTGCACCCGTCGCGCTACATCCGTCTGATCGACGGCATCGACCTCGTGGGTCTTCGCGCGGTGCGGGAGCTCACCGACCAGTCCGAGGCTCTGCGGTTCGTGGCGTTCGTCGACCGGGTGTACGACGCGCAGATCCCCATCGCCGCGACCGGGCGCGGGTTGGACGCGGTGTTCTCCGAGGAGATGCTGGCCGGCGGTTACCGCAAGAAGTATCTCCGCGCCATCTCCAGGCTGAATGCGCTGACGCATTCTGCGTGAGGACGCAGGTCTGCGTAACGTGATGTTCACAGGTCACGCTCTGGTGTAACCGCCAGGAAACAAACCGCGCGCATTTCCGAAATCGGGCCTCGCCACACTGAAGCTCTCAATTACTTCGGATGTGAGGTTTTCCTATGGATGCTCCCGGCAACATCTCGTGGGCGATCACCGCGACGGCGCTGGTTCTGCTGATGACGCCCGGCGTCGCGTTCTTCTACGGCGGTCTCGTCAAGGCGAAGAGCGTCGTCAGCATGATGATGATGAGCTTCGGCTCGATCGGACTCGTCGCCGTGCTGTGGATTCTCTTCGGCTTCTCGATGAGCGCCGTCGAGAACCCGACCGCCTTCGCAGGCAACCCGTTCGCCGACTTCGGGCTCGCCTCGCTCGCGAGCGGCGAGGGCTCCAACGTCGCGCTGCTGGGCGTGGCGTACGGCGCGACATTCGCGATCATCACCGTGGCCCTGATCTCGGGCGCGATCGCGGACCGCGCCAAGTTCGGCAGCTGGCTGATCTTCGCGGGAGTCTTCGCGACCGTCGGCTACTTCCCGATCGCGGCGTGGGTGTGGGGCGGCGGCTGGGTCATGAACCTCGGCTCGTGGCTGTTCGGCGAGGACAGCGGCATCGCGGTCATCGACTACGCGGGCGGCACGGCCGTCCACATCAACGCGGGTGCCGCGGCCCTCGCGCTCGCGCTCGTGCTCGGCAAGCGCATCGGCTTCCAGAAGGGCATCCTCAAGCCGCACAACGTGCCGCTGACGCTGCTCGGCGCCGCCCTGCTGTGGTTCGGCTGGTTCGGCTTCAACGCCGGCGCCGAGTGGCTGTCCGAGGACATGGGCGGCGTCGGCCTGATCGGCCTGAACACGCTGGGCGCGACCGCAGCGGCGATCCTCGGATGGATCCTGATCGAGCGCATCAAGGACGGCAAGCCCACCTCGGTCGGCGCGGCGTCGGGCGCGGTAGCCGGTCTCGTCGCGATCACCCCCGCCTGCGCCAACCTGACGCCGGGGTGGTCGCTGCTGCTCGGGGCTCTCTCCGGCATCCTGTGCGCTCTCGCCGTCGAGCTGAAGTTCCGCCTTGGGTTCGACGACTCCCTGGACGTCGTCGGCATCCACCTCGTCGGCGGTCTTCTCGGCACGGTGTACCTGGGCTTCTTCGCCACGGAGCAGGGCCTGTTCGTCGGCGGTGACGCACGACTGCTCGCCGTCCAGGTGATCGCTGCGCTCGGCGTCCTGATCTACTCCTTCGTCGTCGCCTTCGTGATCGGCTTCGCGATCGAGAAGACGATCGGCTTCCGCGTCACGAACGAGGACGAGATCGCCGGCGTCGACTCGGTGGTCCACGGCGAGGAGGGTTACGCGCTCGTCGACGCCTGAGGCGCCGATAGGGTGACGGGGTGACGTCGTCGACCAGCCTCTTCGCCCGGATCGCGGGAGCCGTGCTCTCCGCTCTCACCAGCCGTACGCCCCGGAGTCCCGAAAGGGAGCCGGGGCGTACGGCTGCTCACGTCGGCACGGCCGCGTCCCGCGGCGACGCCGAGCCCACGCCCGGGCGCGAGCCGGGCAGTGAGACTCTCCGCGTGGATCCGCAGGACGTCCATGACGTCCGGATCGGCTACGCCCCGGCTCGCGACGGCGCGCCGGATGCCGGGGAGATCATCTGGACCTGGGTGCCCTACGAGGAGGACGACGGCCGGGGCAAGGACCGGCCCGTCCTGGTGATCGGGCGGCACGGCCCGGATCGCGCGTACGCGGTGCGGATGACGAGTCGTCCGCACGACGGGGATCGCGACTACCTCGCGATCGGCTCGGGTCGCTGGGATGCTCAGGGCAGGGAGTCCTGGGTGGACATCGAGCAGCTCTACAGCGTGCACGACGACGGGATGCGCCGCGAGGCCGCCGTTCTGGCGCGTGATCGCTACATCGTGATCGCTTCCGCGCTGACGAGAAGGTACGGCTGGCGCAACGGCGGGTGAATACCGGTCCGCACGGCAAAGAGCAACCCCCTGTGCGACGCCTGCGGTGGACCGTAGCGTCTCGTGAGGAGCGACAGGGGGTGCCACGATGGGGCCGGAGCAGCGGGAGGCGTCGACGCGGCGCGGGAATCGTGCACGCAACGTCCGCGTCCTGCACTGCACGGTCGAGGACGTCTTCGACGTGCTGTCGGACGGCTGGCTGTATCCGTCCTGGGTGGTCGGAGCTTCGCGCATGCGCCACGTCGAGAACGGGTGGCCTGCCGGTGGAGCCCGCCTGCACCACTCCTTCGGTGTCTGGCCGCTCCTGATCGACGACACCACACGCTGCCTCGAGTGGGATCCGCCGCGCAAGGCCGTTCTGCGTGCACGCGGCTGGCCGATCGGCGAGGCGGAGATCCTGATCGAGGCGCAGCCCCGGGGCGACGGCTGCGTCGTCCGCATTCAGGAGAGACCCGTGCGCGGACCCGCTGCGGCGCTGCCGGCGGTCGTGTCCGGAGCGCTGCTGCGCTGGCGCAACGCTGAGACGCTGCATCGGCTCGGGTATCTGGCGGAGAGCGGGGCGGGAGCACGGCGCTCGAACCGGGCATGGAACGGACAGGAGGACGGCATGCACGAGGGGATGACACCCGACGAGAAGCGGCACGACCAGCTGACGACCGCACCGGAGGCCACGGAGGAGGATGCCGAGGCTCGCGTGGTGACGACCGAGGAAGACGGTGTCACACGTGTCGACATCGCGCCGGACGCGGCGGTTCGTCCGGGTCCGGGTCCGGGGATGCCCGAGGCCGACGAGCCGCCGGGAACGCGATGACGGAGACGGCTTCCGCACGACCGTCGCCGGCGGACGAACCCGGCCGGAGCGGAGGCCTCCGGCGCGCGATCACGGGGCCGCTGCTGTTCGCCTTCATCCTCGGCGACGTCCTGGGCGCGGGCATCTACGCCCTGATGGGCGTGCTCTCCGAGGACGTCGGGGGAATGCTGTGGGCGCCACTCGTCGTGGCACTGCTGCTGTCGCTTCTCACCGCCGGGTCCTACGCCGAGCTGGTCACCAAGTATCCGCGGGCCGGGGGAGCGGCAGTGTTCGCGGAGCGGGCGTTCCGCAGCCCCACCGTCTCCTTCCTCGTCGGCTTCAGCATGCTCGCCGCTGGCGTCACGAGCGCTGCAGGTCTCGCGATCGCGTTCGCCGGCGACTATCTGCGGACCTTCGTGGATCTGCCGACCCCGCTGGTCGCGGTTCTGTTCCTCGCCGTCGTCGGCGCGCTGAACATGCGCGGCATCCGGGAGTCTCTCGGAGCGAACCTGGTGATGACGGCGATCGAGGTCAGCGGGCTCGTGATCGTCGTCGTGGTGGTCGGCGTGTTCGTCGGCGGCGGAGGAGGGGACCCCTCCCGTGCCCTTGAGGTTCCCGAGGGCACGAACCTCGGTCTCGCGATCCTCGCGGGCGCCATCGTCGCCTACTACTCATTCGTGGGCTTCGAGACCTCGGCCAACGTGATCGAGGAGGTGAAGGACCCGACGCGCACCTACCCTCGGGCCCTGTTCGGCGCCCTGATCGCGGCGGGCGTCGTGTACGTGCTCGTGGGGCTCGCGAGCGCCGCGGCGTTGCCTCCCGAGGAACTGCAGGAATCCAGCGGTCCGCTGCTCGCCGTCGTCGAGGCCACCGGGCTGAGCATCCCGTCCTGGCTGTTCTCGCTCATCGCGTTGATCGCCGTGGCGAACGGGGCGCTGCTGACGATGATCATGGCGAGCCGCCTGGCGTACGGCATGGCGCAGCAGCGTCTGCTGCCGGCGGTGCTCGCCCGTGTGCTGCCGAAGCGCCGGACGCCGTGGGTCGCGATCCTGGCCACGACCGCGGTCGCGATGCTGCTGACGCTGATCGGCGACCTGGCGACACTGGCCGAGACGGTTGTCCTGCTGCTGCTGTTCGTCTTCCTGAGCGCGAACCTGTCGGTGCTCGTCCTCCGGCGCGACGCCGTGGAACACGAGCACTTCCGGGTGTGGACCTGGGTCCCCGTGCTCGGCATCGGCTCCTGCATCCTGCTGCTCACGCAGCAGCGGCCGCTGGTCTGGGCCTTCGGCGGGATCATGCTCGCGGCGGGCGCGCTGCTGTTCCTGGCGGCCCGCTGGGGAAGTCGCTGGCGAGCCCGGTCGCGGAGCTGAGCGTCCTCAACGGTGCATCGGGCACCGTGCGGCGCCGGCGACACGGACGTGCACGCCGGATCGCGGCATCGTGGGCAGGCGCCGGCGGTTGACGTCGAGACCGGTGGACGAGATGTCCAGGCGGCTGTCGCTGAGGGCTGCGACCGCGATGGCGAGTCCCGCCACCGCCAGCTTCTCCCCGGGGCAGCGATGACCCTCCGTGACGGACGCGCCACCGTGCGGGACGAAGGCGCGCAGGGCCTCGTAGTCCGGGCGGTTCAGGAACCGACGGGGATCGAATCGGGCAGGATCGCTCCATGACTGCTCGTCGAGATCCGTGCCGAGGATGTCGAGCAGCACGCGCCGTCCTTTCGCGAGGCGCTGTCCGTCGAACTCGATGTCCGTGAGGGCACGTCCGGGCAGCATGGGAACGAACAGGGCCGTGCGGCGCACCTCTTGAGCGAAGGCCGTGGCGATCGGGCCGTCGGCGAGGGTGCCCCGGAGCGATGCTTCTTCGCGGATGCGCTCCCGCCACTCGGGCTGCTCTCGGAGTTGCCGGCCGGCGAAGGCGACGAAACGTGCGACGGCGATCATCGGACGAAGACAGTTCTGCAGCTCGACGCCGGCACGTCGCGCTGGGAGCAGCCGCCCCTCGCGGTCGCGATGGCCCGCCCAGATGGCGAGGGCCTCGCCCTCATCCGGGGAGAGGCGACCGTTGCGCACGGCTTCGATCAGTCGCGCCGCGTGGCGGTCCGACCACCGACGGTTCACGACCGTCGCGACGAAGGCGGGCGAGTAGGGGGCGCCGAACCCGTCGACGATCTTCGCCAGACGATGCGACCATCGGGTCCGGGCTGCGTCGGTGCCGGGGAGCCCCGCCCAGCGCATGACGGCGCGTCCGAAGGCGCCGACTGCCGCGTCGTACGCCGTTCGCCTCTCGCCCGAGACCCACGCGGACAGCTCCGTCTGCCATGCGTGCTCGAGCAGCGGCGTGAGCCGCCGCACCTGGGCATCCTCATAGGCGGCGTGTACGAACGCTGCCTTGCGATGCCGGTGGTCCGCGCCGTCCAGGCTGTGGACCGAGCCGTGACCGAAGAGGGTCTCCTGGACGATCGCGGGCATCGCGGCGTGGCGAGCGATCCGTGATTCGTCGTAGAAGAGATCGACCCCGTCGGGACCCCGCACGAGCAGCGCGTCCTCGCCGAGGAGCCGAAGAGGCGCGGAGCGCGAGCCGGGGGCGACGCGGGCCCATATCCGCTCGGCGAAGTCGTATCCGTGCAGCAGCAGGTGCGGAGCGTCGTCGGTGAGGAGATTGCGCATGTGCCGAACGTGCCACGGCACCGCTGCCGCCGCACGGGGGAGGCGTCAGGCCGCGGACTGTGCTAGACGGCGCGTTCGGCTGCCGGTCGTTCGGTCGGCGCTCAGTCCTCGAAGGCGCGCCGGACGTCGTCCTCTTCACCGGAGACGAGGTTGCTCGCGATGAGCGTGCCGCCCTGTCCGTTGAAACGCTCGGCCAGGCGGTCGCGGTCGCTGTCGTGGTTGACCACGAAGAGCGCCGACGTACCCGGAACGACTGCCTTGCCGATGGTGTCGAGCTGCTCCTTCGTGATGCCGACCGCATCGATCTTCTTCGCGAGCACACCGATCGCGGCACCGGCGGCGGCTCCGATCAGCGGCAGGAAGAAGAGAGCGCCGATGACTACGCCCAGCAGTGCGCCCCACCCGGCGCTGCGCAGTTCGTCGCGGTTCTCGTACTTGACATCCGGGCGATCCGCACCGGGCTGCCACTCGATGACGGCGTAGTCCTCGATCCGGATCAGGCCTTCGCCGGCGGCCTGGCGCAGGACATCGGTCGCTGTCTGTGCTCCGTCGACGGTCTCGAACTTCCAGGCGGTGAATGTGGTCACGATGGTCCCTTCAGCAGATGTGCGCACTGTGGCCCATTATGGTGCGCGCGGCCGAATCGCCGCGCCTCGGCGCGGCGATTCGCCTCAGGCATGGAGCGACGACACGCCGACGCATGACTCGCAGATGAGAAAATGGATGCCGGGCAGCGCCGGTCGCAACGGAAGGGAATCGTCATGGACGTCAACACTCCCGCGTCGATGACTCCCTGGCTGCGTCCTGTCGCCCAGGATCCCGTGCCCCTCTCGGTCGACGAGCACCTGACAGTCGGTGAAGTCGCATCGATGGTCGGGGTCAGTGTTCGAACCCTCCACCATTGGGACAATGTGGGTCTCATGCGCCCGGAATCGCGGACCACGAGTGGCTACCGTGCATACTCCGCAGCGGATGTGGCGCGTGTTCATCGCGTGCTCGTGTATCAGGAGCTCGGGTTCGGTCTCACGCAGATCGCGGCGATCCTCGATGATCCGACGGTCGATGAGAGTGCGCAACTCCGGGAGCAGCGCGGGCTTCTCGAAGACCGAATCCGACGGTTGCGGCAGATGGCTGATGCGATCGACCGGGTCCTCGACTCGCAGGCCGCTGGAATTCGTCTGACGGCGCAACAGCAGGCAGAGATCTTCGGAAGCGGTTGGCGCGAGGACTGGGCGGACGCGGCACGTCAACGGTGGGGCGAGTCCGACGAATGGTTGCAGTTCGAGCGGAACGCGATGTCGTCTTCCGAGTCCGACCGCAAGCGGATGCAGGAGCAGGGCGAAGCTCTCTATGCCGAGATGGCGGAGGCGAAGCGCTCCGGCGTCGAACCCGGGACGGAGTCCGCGAACCTGTTGGCGGAGCAGCACCGCATGATGGTCAGTCAGCTGTTCGATTGCACGCACTCCATGCAGGTCTGCCTTGGGCGGACCTACGCCGGCGACGAGCGGTTCTCAGCATTCTTCGCTGAACGGGAGCCTGGCTTGGCGGCGTGGCTTGCGGAGGTCATCAACGCGAACGCCCGTAGACACGGCGTCGATCCTGACAACGCGGCATGGGAGTGACCTCAGCGCACTCGTCTTGACCTTCACGTCGCGTGAGGCCACACGCTGGTGCACATGGCGGCAGCATCTGTTCCGAGCGAAGCACCTGCGCACCAGAAGGCAGGGGCGATCGAGAGCGTGCGCCATCCAGCCGCCAGGCGCGTCGCCGATGTGCTTCGCAACCGGTCGGGCAGACCGAGGATCATCGTGATCGACGATGCGGAGAACATCGGGCAAGCAACGACATCGGGACTCCGGATCGACAGCGTCTACACCACCAGTTCAGCGGCGTCGGATCAATGTGCGACGCGACCCGTCGACGACGGCGTGCATCACTACCTCCTCGACGATCACGTGGCGAACGCGCTCTTCGGAGGTCAGAAGCACACTCGGATGTTCGCGCTCGCTCGCGCACCGCGAGCCTGGGCGCTGGATGATCTGCGCGGTAGCCGAGGAGACGTCGTCGTGCTCGACGGCGTGCGCATGGTCGGCAACATCGGTGCCATCACGCGCACGGCGTCCGCGCTGGGCGCAGCGGGCGTCATCGTTCTCGACAGCGGTCTGCGCACGACATTCGATCGCAGGCTGATCCGCGCCAGTCGGGGACTGGTCTTCTCCCTCCCCGTCGTCCTCGCCTCGCGAACGGAATGCGCTGGATTCCTGCAACGCGAAAAGGTCCGCATCGCGACGCTGTCCGCGGATGCCGAGAGCCCGCTGCACGCGATCCGTTCGGTCACCGACCGCATCGCCCTCATCCTGGGAAGCGAACGCGATGGCGTTTCTCAGGGCTTCGACGATCTCGCGAACCATCGCTTCTCGATCCCGATGAAGCCAGGGGTCGAATCTCTGAACGTCTCGGTGGCGGCTGGGATCGCCCTCTACGAGCACGCGGCCGGACAGGAAGCCGCATCGCCGTCCGGGTGAGCGATGTTGGGAGGGGATGGAGAGCCTCCTGCCCGGCGGCAGATGCCTCTCCATATGGTGGGCGATACCGGACTCGAACCGATGACCTCTTCCGTGTGAAGGAAGCGCGCTACCAACTGCGCCAATCGCCCCTGACCTGTGGGGTCGAGAACCGATACTACCGGACGCCGCGGGGCGTTCATGACCATTCCCCGGGACACACCCGAGATCCGTGTCCGGTTTTGCGTCGCGCGGATCGTCGGCTATTGTTTTACAAGTGCCCGGTCAGCCGGAACACAACGCGGATGTAGCGCAGTTGGTAGCGCATCACCTTGCCAAGGTGAGGGTCGCGAGTTCGAGTCTCGTCATCCGCTCGAGTGCAGGAGCTCCTTCGGGGGTTTCGGCATGTGGGTTCGAATCCACCTCGCGGTGGCGTGGCCGAGAGGCTAGGCACCGGCCTGCAAAGCCGTTTACACGGGTTCGAATCCCGTCGCCACCTCTCTGCACAACTGAATAGCCCCAACGGGCGCGATTGGCGCAGCGGTAGCGCGCTTCCCTGACACGGAAGAGGTCACTGGTTCGATCCCAGTATCGCGCACCACCCGAAACCCCCGGCCGCGGCCGGGGGTTTCGTCGTCTCCGGGAGGCCGCGCGGGCGGCGAGGTCAGCGCGCCGGCTGCCGGTGCTCCGCCATCCAGGCGGCGGCGTACGCCACGGCATCCCGGAGCGGGAAGAGGCGGCTCGTCGAGTCGCCGACCGGCCCTGAGCGCACCGCGCCGGTCGTCTCGAAGTCCGCGCCGATGCGTTCGAAGTCCTCCTCGTCGAGGACCACATCGGTCCAGGTCCGCCAGACCCGTTCGCCGGCCTCGTCCTGGACGGCAGCGCCGTACTGCTCGACAGGCGCAGCCGGCTGACGGTACTCCGCCAGGTGGAATGCCGTGCAGCTGTCGTACCCGACCCCGAGCAGCAGGACGTCCGCATCCAGGCGCTCCAGCGTGCCGAGAGGGGAATCGGGACCCAGCGCGCACGCGAGAGGATGCGTGTCCACGATCTCCCGCGCCCGGGCGCCGATGGCTGCGAACGAGGTCTGCGGATGCGCGCTGCGCACCGCCCCAGGGCTGGTCCGCACCTGCTCGGCGATCGCGCCCATGGCGCGCGTGGGCGTGCGCTGCGGATCGAACGCGGGCATCTCCTCGCGGATGATCGGCCACCAGTGCTCGGGAACCGGCGGGTGCGCCCACTTCGCAGGGTCGGAGTTGTCGCTGGTCTGGGTCGGGACGACGACGGTCCCCTCTGGCCCGACGACGTCCTGCAGCGCTGCGACCACGGCCTGGCTGCCTCCGCACACCCAGCCGAGCGAGCGCAGCGAGCTGTGCACGAGAACCGTGCGTCCCGGCATCAGCCCGAGCCGGCGAAGATCCGCGACGAGCGAGCGGTGGGTCTGCGGGGTGTCCTGATTCACCCCGAGAGTCAACACGGACCGACGGACGCGGGTCAACCCCGGGCGCGGACGCTGGTGCCGCCGTCGAGCGATCGCGAGAATGGGCGCATGGCAGAGCTGGACGACATCGCCGCCGAGCTGTACGCGCTCCCGCTCGGCGATTTCATCTCCGAGCGCAACGCGCGCACGAAAGCCGCGGGGGACGCGGATCTGGCCGATGCTCTCAAGTCGCTTCGCAAGCCCGCGACCGCCGCGTGGGTGGTCAACCTGTTCGCCCGGGAGCGTCCCGATCAGCTCGCGCAGGCGCTGCAGTTGGGCGAGGCACTGCGCGAGGCGCAGGAGGAGCTGGACGCTGCGGCCCTGACGGCGCTGACGCGCCAGCGTCGAGCGCTGGTGCGCGAGTTGACGCGCACGGCGGCCGACCTCGCCGCGCATGCGGGGGAGAAGGTCACACCCGCGACCTCGACCGCGGTCGAGCAGACGCTGAACGCGGCGATGCTCGACGCGCGCGCGGCGGACGCCGTCGCTTCGGGTCGCCTGCTGCGAGCGCTCGAGCCCTCCGGCGGCGATGCCGTCGATGTGGACGACGCGGTGGCAGGGACACTGACTCGCCGTGCAGTCCGGGAGACCCCACCGGATGAGCTGGAGGAGCGTCGCGCACGGAAGGCCGCCGAGCAGGCCGTGCGCACCGCCGAGCAGAAGGTGAAGCAGGCCGAACGGGCGCTCGAAGCCGTGCGGCGCGAGGACGAGAGCGCGGCGGTCCGTCTGCGCGGACTGCGCGCTCGAGCATCCGAACTCGCCGCAGAACTCGAGAAGGTGCAGGCGGAGATCGCACAGGCCGAGAAGCGCACCCCGACGCGTGCCGCCGCCGAAGCGGCGAGGGACGCTGCCGTCGCGGAATTGGACGAGGCCCGGGCCAGCGCCGACCTCGCGGACTGAGGTCGCACACGCGGGCGACCGAACGGGCTGTCGTGGCGGACGGCGGCATCCGACGGGGCGAGTAATCTGGGTGATGACCCAGATGGAGTGCTCTGTGCCTGAAAACGCCCAGCCGCAAGACGGCTTCGCCCTGTTCACCGACCGATCCGTCGTCGCGATGCGCGTCGACGGCGTCCTCACGGATCTCGCCGCGACGCTGACCGGGACCGAGACGGTCGAGCCGGTCACGATCGACAGCGAGGACGGGCTGAACATCCTCCGTCACTCCACGGCCCACGTTCTGGCCCAGGCCGTGCAGCGCCTGCACCCCGAGGCGAACCTCGGCATCGGCCCGTTCATCACCGACGGCTTCTACTACGACTTCGGCGTCGAGGAGCCGTTCACCCCGGACGATCTGAAGGCGATCTCGAAGGAGATGCAGCGCATCGTCCGCGAGGGGCAGCGTTTCACGCGTCGTGTGGTCTCGGCCGACGAGGCGCGCGCCGAGCTCTCGGGGGAGCCGTTCAAGCTGGAGCTGATCGATCTGGCCGGCGGCCCCGGCTCCGGTGCGGATGCCGCCGAGGGCGCCTCCGTGGAGGTCGGCGCCGGGGAGCTCACGATCTACGACAACGTCACCCGGGACGGCGAGGTCGCCTGGAAGGACCTCTGCCGCGGACCCCATGTGCCGAGCACCCGGATGGTCGGGAACGGGTGGGATCTCACGCGCGTCGCGGCCGCCTACTGGCGCGGCAGCGAGAAGAACCCGCAGCTGCAGCGCATCTACGGGACCGCGTGGCCGACGAAGGACGAGCTGCGCGCGTACAAGGAGCGCCTGGCGGAGGCGGAGCGCCGCGACCACCGCAAGCTCGGCGCCGAGATGGACCTGTTCTCCTTCCCGGACGAGATCGGCTCGGGCCTCGCGGTGTTCCACCCCAAGGGCGGCATCATCCGGTACGAGATCGAGGAGAATCTGCGACGGCACCTGTTGCGCAACGGTTACGACCTCGTCAACAGCCCGCACATCACGAAGAAGGACCTCTTCGCCACCTCGGGGCACCTGCAGACCTACGCCGACGGGATGTTCCCGGCGATGCACCTGGACGAACTGCGCGACGACGAGGGCAACATCACGCGCCAGGGCCAGGATTACTACCTGAAGCCGATGAACTGCCCGTTCCACAACCTCATCTACCGCTCGCGAGGACGCTCCTACCGTGAGCTGCCCCTTCGCCTCGCCGAGTTCGGCACGGTCTACCGCTACGAGAAGAGCGGCACGCTCTCCGGGCTCACCCGAGTGCGGGGCCTCACCCAGGACGACGCGCACATCTACGTGGCACAGGATCAGGTCAAGCAGGAGCTGACCACGAATCTGAACCTGGTGCTGGATCTGCTGCGCGACTACGGTCTGAACGACTTCTACCTCGAGCTGTCCACGAACGAGGAAGGCAACCCGAAGTTCCTCGGCGAACCCGAGCAGTGGTCGACCGCGATCGAGACCCTGCGCGAGGTCGCCGTGGCCTCGGGACTCGAGCTCGTCGCCGATCCCGGGGGCGCGGCGTTCTACGGACCGAAGATCTCGGTGCAGGCGCGGGACGCGATCGGCCGTACGTGGCAGATGTCGACCATCCAGCTCGATTTCAACCAGCCGGAGCGCTTCGAGCTGGAGTACACCGGCCCGGACGGGCAGAAGCACCGCCCGGTCATGATCCATCGTGCCCTGCTCGGCTCGGTCGAGCGGTTCTTCGCGATCCTCCTCGAGCACTACGCCGGCGATTTCCCGCTGTGGCTGGCGCCTGCCCAGGTGGTCGGCGTCCCGGTGGCCGAGCAGTACGGCCCGTACCTCGATGAGGTCATCGCGCGGCTGCGCAGCGCCGGGGTCCGTGCCGAGGTCGACCACTCGGACGACCGCATGCAGAAGAAGATCCGCAATCACACCACGTCGAAGGTCCCGGTCATCCTCATCGCGGGCGAGCAGGACAGCGCGGCCGGGACCGTCTCGTTCCGGTTCCGCGACGGCACGCAGGAGAACGGCGTCCCGGTGGACGAGGCCGTCACGCGCATCCGCGCCGCGATCGACGCGCACGCCCTCGTGCTGAAGGCGGGTGACCTGGCGTGACCGCCGCGGACCCGGCATCCGGTGCGCCGGTGTTCCCCGAGGACGCCGCGCACCTCGCCGGTGTCCCGGATGAGTTCCAGCGGCTGTGGACCCCGCACCGGATGGCGTACATCCAGGCGGGACCCGAGCCGCTGCGCGAGGAATGTCCGTTCTGCGAGGCACCGAAGCATGCCGACGAGGAGCGCCTCATCGTCGCCCGCGGACGCACCGCCTATGTGCTGCTGAACCTGTTCCCGTACAACTCCGGGCACCTGCTCGTCTGCCCGTACCGGCACATCGCCACCTACGATCAGGCCACGCCCGAGGAGGTCGCCGAGATCGGCGCGCTCACCCAGACCGGAATGCGCGTGCTGCGCGACGTGTCGAACTGCGACGGCTTCAACCTCGGTATGAACCAGGGGGCCGTCGCAGGCGCCGGCGTGGACGCGCACCTGCATCAGCACATCGTGCCGCGCTGGTCCTCCGACGCCAACTTCTTCCCGATCATCGCCAAGACGAAGGCGCTGCCGCAGCTGCTCGGCGAGGTGCGGCATGCCGTGGCCGCCGCCTGGCCCGCCGCGTAGGTCAGCAGTTCAGCGCACCTGGCGTGCGCTGAACTGCAGACGCGGGCGGGCGTAGAACTCCTGCGCCTCGATGAGCTGCAGTTCGCGCTCGCCCGACTCGAGCGTGAGCTTCAGCAGGTCGTACACGCTGGATGCCGTGCGCTCCAAAGCCGTCTGAGCGCTGCCCGTCCCCACGTAGTGAGCCGTGAACAGCGCTGCCGTGACGTCGCCGGATCCGTTGGCCTTCATCGGGAGATACGGCGTCTGGACGATCCACGCGCCCTGATCGTCGACGGCGAGCATCTCGATGGTGCCGTCCTCGCGATCCGGGCGTTCGACGCTCGTCACGAGCACAGTGCGCGGTCCCATCGCGCGCGCCGCGTCCGCCGACTCCAGCGTCTCCTCCAGTGTGGACGGCTCCGTTCCGGTGAGGAAGCCGAGCTCGAACTGATTCGGCGTGATGATGTCCGCGACGGGGACGACCTTCTCCCGCAGCAGTTCGGGGATGGCCGGTGCGACGAAGCATCCGCTCTTCGCGTTGCCCATGACCGGATCGCAGGCGTACACGGCGTCCGGGTTCGCCGCCTTGACTCTCTTCACCGCGTCGATGATGACGTCGCCGATGCCCTCGCTGCCCTGGTAGCCGGACAGGACCGCGTCCACCTGCGCGAACGCGCCCCGCTCCTCGACGCCAGTGATGACCTCGCGCACGTCGTCCGGTGCGATGAGCGGTCCGCGCCACGCGCCGTATCCGGTGTGGTTGGAGAAGTTCACCGTGTACACAGGCAGCACCTCGACGCCGATGCGCTGCAGGGGGAACACGGCGGCGGAGTTGCCGACATGTCCGTAGGAGACGGCGGACTGGATCGAGAGGACCTTCATGGGTGCTTCCTTCTTCGGGTGTGCGGAGATCATCGGGTTGCGGAGACGAGATCGCCGAGCAGGGCGTCGCCCTCCTCGTCCGTGAGGTCGTGGACGGTGAGGCGCAGGTGGTGCGAGGGTCCTGCGCCTTCGGTCAGACGGAAGGCGTCGCCGGTGCGGACGAGCCAGCCGCGGCGCATCATGCGCTCCGAGACGACGGCCGCCGCCTCGGGGAGCTGCACCCACAGGTTCATGCCGTCGCCTTGCGTGGCGTGCAGACCGTGTTCTCGCAGCCGGTCGGCGAACGCCTCGTTCCGGCTCGCGTAGTGGCGGCCGGCAGCGGCGATCTGCGCCTGGGCCGTCTCATCGGTCACCAGACCGAGGACGAGGCGCTGCAGCAGGTGACTCACCCAGGTGGTGCCGGGGCTCAGCCGCTCCGCCAGACGAGCGGCGGTCTCAGGATCGGTGGCCGCCACGGCCAGGCACATGTCCGGGCCGAGGAACTTCGAGACGCTGCGGATCAGCGCGAAACGCCGGTGCTCCGGTGTGATGAGCGATTCGTAGCGATGCGGGGACAGCATCGAGAAGTGGTCGTCCTCGATGAGCAGGACGTAGGGATGATCCGCCAGGACGGCCCGCAGCTCCGCGGCCCGTTGCGGACTCAGCCGCGCTCCGGTCGGGTTCTGGGCGCGCGGCGTGCAGATGACCGCGCGCACGCCGGCATCGAGCGCCGCGCGCAGCCCCTCGACGGTCATGCCCTCGGCGTCGACCGGAACCGGCACGGCCCGGTAGCCGCCCAGGCGGACGGTGTGAATGCTGGCGAGGAAGCACGGATCCTCCAGCGCGACGGCGTCGTCCCGGGTCAGCGCCTGGGCGAGCAGCCGCTCCACGGCGTCCACCGCGCCACTGGTGATGGTGATGCGGAAGTCCGCGGACGGCAGGGCATCGGTCATCCACTCCCGCGCCCAGGCCTCCAGACCCGGGTCGATGACGGGCTCTCCGTAGAGCACGGGACGCCCGCGGAATCCGGCCAGCACGGGGGAGGGGTCCGGGATGAGACGCGGGTCGGGATTGCCGGTCCCGACATCGCGCAGCACGGTGTCGGGAGCGTAGCCCTCCTGTGCGGTCGGCGCATTCCCCGTCAGCACCGTGCCCGCGCGCCCTCGTGTGCGGACGAGGCCCGCCTGGGCGAGCTGCCGATAGGCGGCGACGGCGGTGTTGCGGTTCACGCCCAGGCGCTCGGCCAGCTCGCGGACCGGGGGGAGCGGGTCGCCGGGGCGCAGGATGCCGCGGTCGCGGAGTCCGCGCACACTGCCGGCGATCTCGGCCGCCGTGGTGCCGGTGATCTGCTCGTTCGTGTCAGCCATCGAAACACGAGTCTAGTTCGTCCTGCGACAGTGCTAGGTTTTGGCATAGATCAATTGGATCATTGACCTCGATGAAGGGAAACCCGATGTCCCAGCCAGTCGCCACCGGAACCGGGCGCGTCAAGCGCGGCCTCGCCGAGATGCTGAAGGGCGGCGTCATCATGGACGTCGTCACGGCCGAGCAGGCGAAGATCGCCGAGGACGCCGGAGCCGTCGCGGTCATGGCTCTCGAACGCGTCCCCGCCGACATCCGCGCGCAGGGCGGCGTGTCGCGGATGAGCGATCCGGACATGATCGACAGCATCATCGACGCCGTCTCGATCCCGGTGATGGCGAAGGCGCGCATCGGCCACTTCGTCGAGGCGCAGGTGCTTCAGGAGCTCGGCGTCGACTACATCGACGAATCCGAGGTGCTCTCGCCGGCCGACTACGTGAACCACATCGACAAGTTCGGCTTCACCGTCCCGTTCGTCTGCGGGGCGACGAATCTGGGCGAGGCGCTGCGGCGCATCAACGAGGGCGCGGCCATGATCCGATCCAAGGGCGAGGCCGGCACCGGGGACGTCTCGGAGGCGATGAAGCACATCCGAAAGATCCGAGGCGAGATCGCCGCGCTCACGGCACTGCCCAAGGACGAGCTGTTCGTCGCGGCGAAGGAGCTGCAGGCGCCGTATGATCTGGTCGCCGAGATCGCCGAGACCGGCAAGCTGCCGGTGGTCCTGTTCGTCGCGGGAGGCGTGGCGACACCGGCGGATGCCGCGATGATGATGCAGCTCGGCGCCGACGGCGTGTTCGTCGGGTCCGGGATCTTCAAGTCCGGCAACCCCGCCGAGCGCGCCAAGGCGATCGTGAAGGCCACGACGTTCTTCGACGACCCGAAGGTGATCGCCGAGGTCTCCCGCGGGCTGGGCGAGGCGATGGTCGGCATCAACGTCTCGGACCTCCCCGCCCCGCACCGGCTCGCCGAACGTGGCTGGTAGTCCCCGGGTCGGAGTCCTCGCGCTCCAGGGCGACGTGCGGGAGCATGTCGCCGTGCTCGAGCATCTGGGCGCCGCAGTGACACCGGTGCGGCGCCCGGCGGAGCTCGCGCAGGTCGACGGTCTGGTCCTCCCGGGCGGCGAGTCGACCGTCATCGACAAGCTCGCGCGCGCCTTCGGCCTCGCCGACCCGCTGCGGGAGGCGATCGCCTCCGGACTGCCGGCCTACGGCACCTGCGCGGGACTCATCCTGCTCGCGGACGCCGTCCTCGACGCGGCACCGGGACAGCAGAGCTTCGGCGGTCTGGACGTGGTCGTGCGCCGCAACGCCTTTGGAAGGCAGAACGAGTCGTTCGAGACCGAGATCGCCGTCGACGGATTCCGCAGCCCGGTTCAGGCCGCGTTCATCCGCGCTCCGCTGATCGAGAGGGTCGGACCACGCGCCCGTGCGATCGGCGCGCTGCCGGACGGCGGGGTGGTCGCGGTCGAGCAGGGCGCGCTGCTGGGCACATCGTTCCATCCGGAGGTCGCAGGGGAGGACCGCTTCCACCGTCGGCTGCTGGAGCACGTGCGCGGGCGTTGATCGCCTGGCGCTCCCACGGGTCCCGCGCCGACACTCAGACGAGTTCCTCCAGCCATCGGAGGGCCGGGGCGGCCTGGGCGCGCTGGAAGGCGCGCAGCCCGGGCAGCTGCGGGATCTCGGGCCGCGCCTGTTCGAACCAGAAGAACGACGCGATGCCGGCGATCACGGGGAGCATCGACTCCTGGCTCGGAGCTCCGCGCTCCTCGAAGATCGTCCACGCTGCAGCACATGGCGGTCCTCCGGCCGCTTCGACGCTGGGCAGGAACCAGGGCAGATCCACCCAGGCCGCACCTCGTCGGGCGTGCGGCCAGTCCAGGAACTGCGCGCGTTCCCCGGAGATGAGGATGTTGTCGGCGCGAAGATCGCCGTGGATGATCACGTCGCCGTCGATCGCCTCGCCGATCGCGTCGCTCAGGGCGACGAGCTGCGGCATCCGATCCCGGATGCGAATCGGGAGCCCGGCGAGCGACTCGGAGGAGGTCGCGATCTCCGGCCAGCGCACGCAGCCGGGGATCATGCTCTGGGCGGCGGAGGGCAGCGTGGCAGGCGCCGGGGTTACGGAGAGCACGCTCATGCCCTCGGCGACGGCGTGCAGGTGCTCGACGGTCCACGGGGAGCCGGGATGCCTGCCCTCGACGACCGGCAGCACGCACGCCGTGCCCGTCTGGTCTTCGATTCCGGCCTGAAGGGTCGGCGCGATGCCCGGGGCCAGCGCCTCGAGAACGGCGATCTCCTGGCGCAGGAACAACGCCGAGTCGGCGTGGCCGTCGGAGGCGACGGCCTTCACGAACACGTCTCCCGCCGTCGTCCGCACGCGCCCGGCGTACCCGGCGCTGAATCCGCCGTGCGCGGGCTCGTCGGTGACGTACGAGCCGCCGACCTCGGCCAGGATGCGCTCGCGCAGCACGGTAGGCAGCGACCCCCACGCGGGGCGTTCCCGGTCGGCTCCCATGCGCATCCGGTCAGTGTACGGGTCGGCATCACCAGCGCAGCACCGTGGACGCGGCGAGCATCACGTGGGCGCAGGCAGGACGCACGGCCTCGCGCCGCGGGACCTCCTGATTAGAATGGACGATGCCCTGGAGCAGGTGCCGGGGAGGATTCGACGAGCGGAGTCACATGTCCGGGCATTCCAAATGGGCCACCACGAAGCACAAGAAGGCCGTCATCGACGCCAAGCGCGCGAAGTCGTGGGCCAAGCTCATCAAGAACATCGAGGTCGCCGCCAAGCTGGGCGGACCCGATCTGCAGGGCAACCCGACCCTGTTCGACGCCGTGCTCAAGGCGAAGAAGACCTCCGTCCCCAAGGACAACATCGACCGGGCGATCAAGCGCGGCGCCGGCATCGGCGGCGAGGCCGTCGAGTACACCTCGATCATGTACGAAGGCTACGGACCCAACGGCGTCGCCCTCATGATCGAGTGTCTGACGGACAACAAGAACCGTGCGGCCGCGGAGGTGCGCACCGCGCTCACCCGCAACGGCGGCACGCTCGCCGACCCCGGGAGCGTGGCGTACAACTTCAGCCGCAAGGGCGTCATCGTCGTCAGCGGTGAGAACACCACCGAGGACGATGTGATGATGGCGGCGCTGGAGGCCGGTGCCGAGGAGATCGAGCCGCACGCCGAGGGCTTCGAGATCGTCACCGAGGCGACGGACCTCGTTCCGGTGCGCTCGGCGTTGACGGATGCCGGGATCGAGTACGAGTCCGCGGACGTCGAGTTCGTCCCGAACCTGAAGGTCGAGATCGACGCGGACACCGCACGCAAGATCTTCCGCCTCATCGACGCCCTCGAGGACAGCGACGACGTCCAGAACGTCTTCAGCAACTTCGACCTGACCGCCGAGGTCCAGGCCGAGCTCGAGAACGACGAGTGAGGACCGCGTCCGTCGCATCGTGAAGCGGCCGGGACGGACCGGGGGCGAGTGACGCGCGCCTGCACGCCTGCGAAGACCACCGCGCATAACCTGGGGGAGTGACCTCCTCGACGATCCGCGTGCTCGGAATCGACCCCGGACTCACCCGCTGCGGGGTCGGTGTCGTCGACGTCGACCGATCGCGGCGAGCGCGGCTCGTGCATGTCGGCGTGGTCCGCACTCCGGTGGATGCGGCGATCGGCGACCGTCTCGCGGCCGTCGCCGCGGGCGTCCGGCAGGTCGTCACGAACTTCGGACCGGATGCCGTGGCCGTCGAGCGCGTGTTCGCCCAGCACAACAGCCACACCGTGATGGGAACTGCTCAGGCATCGGGCGTGGCCCTTCTCGTCGCGGCGGAGGCGGGGCTTCCTGCCGCGACGCACACGCCGAGCGAAGTGAAGGCCGCCGTCACCGGATACGGATCGGCCGACAAGAGGCAGGTGCAGGCCATGATCGCCCGCATCCTGCGTCTGGACGCACCTCCCCAGCCGGCCGATGCCGCGGACGCGCTCGCGATCGCGCTGTGTCACGCGTGGCGTCGTGGTCCCGCGGCGGGCCCGAGCGCCGAGAACCTGACGCCCGCGCAGCGCGCCTGGGCCGAGGCCGAGCGTGTCGCTCGAACATAACTACGACGGGCATCGTAAGGTGGACGAATGATCTCCTCCCTGCACGGCGTCGTCCTGCACGCCACGAGCGACCAGGTCGTCCTCGAGGTCGGAGGCGTCGGCTTCGCCGTCGCCGTCCCTGCTGACGTGGCGCACACCGCCCGGATCGGGGAGCGGCTGCAGCTGCACACCAGCCTCATCGTCCGCGAGGACGCGCTGAGCCTGTTCGGCTTCGCCGAGCGCGACGAACTGGAGATCTTCGGACTCCTGCTCGGTGTGACGGGCGTGGGACCGAAATCCGCTCTCGGCGTCCTCTCGCACCTCACCGTCGACCAGATCGCCGAGGCCGTGACGGCCGAGGACGATGCCCCCTTCCGGCGCGTGTCGGGCATCGGCCCGAAGACGGCCAAGCTCATCGTGGTCCAGCTGGCGGGAAAGGTCCACGCGACGGCCCCGGCGGCCAGATCCGGCGCCGTGTCTGCGGACATCGCCGATCAGGTCACGGCGGCGCTGGTCGGTCTCGGCTGGTCCGAGCGCGTCGCGGGCGAAGCCGCCGCCCAGACGATCGAGGAGGCGAGCGAGGCCGAGCGTTCCTCGGTGCAGGCGCTGCTGCGCCGGACGCTCGCCCTGCTCGGGCCGGCTCAGGGAGGCAGCCGTGGCTGACGCCCGCGACGCTGCCGAACCCCTCGACGAGACCGAGCTCGCGATCGAGGGCGCACTGCGCCCGTCGAGTCTGGGGGAGTTCGTCGGCCAGCCCAAGGTCCGCGGGCAGCTGCAGCTGCTGCTCGAGGCCGCGAGACTCCAGCAGCGTCCCGCCGACCACATCCTGCTGGCGGGTCCCCCCGGTCTCGGGAAGACTACCCTAGCCATGATCGTCGCGCACGAGAGCGAACGGCCGCTGCGCCTGTCGAGCGGCCCCGCGATCCAGCACGCCGGCGACCTGGCCGCGCTGCTGTCCAGTCTCGTTCCCGGCGAGGTGCTCTTCATCGACGAGATCCATCGCATGGCGCGCTCAGCCGAGGAGATGCTGTACCTCGCGATGGAGGACTTCCGCATCGACATCATGGTCGGCAAGGGCGCCGGTGCCACCAGCATCCCTCTGGATCTCGCACCCTTCACTCTGGTCGGTGCCACGACGCGTGCCGGGCTGCTGCCGAACCCGCTGCGCGACCGCTTCGGGTTCACGGGTCATCTCGAGTTCTACGACGACTCGGATCTCGAACAGGTCATCGCACGTTCGGCGATCGTGCTCGATGTGGCTCTTCCGATCGACGCGAGGGCCGAGATCGCGCGTCGGTCGCGCGGCACGCCCCGGATCGCGAACCGGCTGCTGCGGCGAGTGCGCGACTACGCGCTCGTCCACGGCGCCGGGCGTGAGGCATCCGTCGCCGACGTGCAGGCGGCCCTCGAGCTGTACGACGTCGATCCGATCGGCCTGGACCGCCTGGACCGCGCGGTACTCGACACGCTCGTGCGCCGCTTCCGCGGCGGCCCGGTCGGTCTCAGCACGCTCGCGGTCGCCGTCGGGGAGGAAGCCGAGACGGTCGAGAGCGTGGTCGAGCCCTATCTCGTGCGCATCGGCTTCCTGGGGCGCACTCCGCGCGGGCGCGTCGCGATGCCCGACGCCTATGCGCATCTCGGGGTCGCGCACCCCGAAGGGGCAGCATTGTTCGATGACCTATAATCGCTGAAGACTTCACCCGACCCCCTCTTCGCACGCTCTGTCGCGTGCCCCCGGAAAGGTTCCTCCCATGGAAATCATGCTGTTCGGTCTTCTCGCGGTCCTGCTCATCTTCATGGTGATCAACACCCGCAAGCGCAACAAGCAGATGAAGGCCGAGCAGGAGGAGAAGGCGCAGAAGACCGTTCCCGGCGCCAAGGTGCTCCTGCAGGGCGGTCTGTACGGCACGGTGGTCTCCTTCGATCCCGAGAACCTCGACCAGCCCGCCCAGATCGAGCTGGCGCCCGGAGCGGTCGTCGAGGTGCACAGCCAGGCGATCCTGCGCGTGGTCGACCCCACCGATGAGGTGGTCGAGGATGCGGACACCGTCGCGACGGACGAGGACGCCGTCGAGGCGATCGACGAGGCTCCGGCGACCGAGGAGGCCGCCCCGTACAGCGTCGAGACCCCCGAGGAGACCCGCGCGCGTCTCGAGCGCGACGCCGACGGCAAGTAGCATTCCCCCAGCAACCACATCCATCCCCGCCGGTCTTCCCAGAAAGCGCGACCCACGTGGCATCCTCCACTCCGACCCGTCATGCGTGGCGGGTCCTCCTCGGCCTGCTCCTGGTGACGGCCGCCCTGTTCGGCATCAATGCGCTCGGCGTCTACGGCTTCAAGCAGAGCTCGTGGACGCCTGAGCTCGCGCTCGACCTCCAGGGCGGCACGCAGATCATCCTCAGCGCCGTCACGGAGGACGGCTCGGACCCGACGCAGGAGCAGCTCGACCAGGCCGCGGACATCATCCGCCAGCGCGTCGACGCCTCCGGCGTCGCCGAGGCCGACATCACCACCGAGGGCGGACGCAACATCGTCGTCCAGATCCCCGGCGAGGCCGACGAGGAGACGCGAGCGCGCATCCAGGCCGCTGCGCAGCTGGAGTTGCGACCGGTCATCTACAGCACCGCCGCGGCGACGGAGTTCACCGGCGAGGACGGCAACACGACGCCGTACCCGAGCCCCGATCCCTCCGCGAACGCCGTGCCGAGTCCCGAGCCGACCGACTCCAGCGACCTCGCCTGGGTGACCGAGAAGCTGCAGCAGGAGTTCCTCGCCTACGACTGCGCGAATCCGCAGAACGATCCGTCGAACCCCGACCCCGACCAGCCGCTCATCACGTGCGACGACGCCGGCACCGCGAAGTTCATCCTCGGTCCGCAGGAGCTCGACGGCACCGCGATCGACGACGCCACGTCGGGTCGCGACCCCCAGACCGGAGCGTGGATCGTCCAGCTGGACCTCGACGACGACGGCGCGAGCGTCTTCGGCGAGATCAGCCAGCGGCTGTACCAGAACAAGCTCGACGGACTCAGCCCGCGCGATCAGTTCGCGTTCGTGCTCGACGGCAAGGTCATCTCCGCGCCGCAGATGAACGGCGTCATCCTGGACGGCCGCCCGAGCATCTCGGGCAGCTTCACGCAGGAGACCTCGCAGACGCTCGCGGACCAGCTCAAGTACGGCGCGCTGCCGCTCAGCTTCACGGTCGAGAGCTCCGACACGGTCTCGGCCACCCTCGGAACGCAGCAGCTCCAGATCGGCCTGATCGCGGGTCTGATCGGTCTCGCCCTGGTCGCCCTGTACTCGCTCTTCAGCTACCGGGCCCTCGGCTGGGTGATCATCGCCTCCATCGCGGTCATGGCGGTGCTGACCTACATCATCATCTGCATCCTCGCCTGGCGGATCGGCTACCGTCTGTCGCTCGCCGGCGTCGCGGGTCTGATCGTCTCGATCGGTTTCACGGCGGACTCGTTCATCGTGTACTTCGAACGCATCAGGGACGAACTGCGGGACGGCAAGTCCGTCACGGCGGCCGTCGAGGACGGCTGGGGCCGCGCCAAGCGCACCATCTACATTTCGAAGTCGATCAACGTCCTCGCGGCCGTGGTGCTGTACATCCTCGCGGACGCGACCGTGAAGGGCTTCGCGTTCACGCTGGGTCTCACGACCCTCATCGACGTGTTCATCTTCGTGATCTTCACGCACCCGGTGATGCAGCTGCTCGCTCGCACGAAGTTCTTCGGCGAGGGGCACCGGCTCTCCGGCCTCGACCCCGAGAGCCTCGGGGCCGTCTACCGCACCAGGACGCAGTATCGCGAGGTCCAGACCGCCACTGCCGGGCGCGGCGCGAAGAACGCCCGCTCCCGGGGGGAGGCGGACCGTCGGCAGACGATCGCGGAGCGCAAGAGAGCCGAGGCCCTCGCCGCCGAATCCACGAGCACGACCGGAAACGAGGGCGGGCACTGATGTTCTCCATGAATGAGTTCGGCAACAACCTCTACACGGGCAAGACCTCGTTCCCGTTCGTCGGGAAGCGCCGCCTGTGGTTCTGGATTGCGATCGCGCTGGTCGTCGGCTCGATCCTGGTGCTGTTTGTGCGTCCGCCGCAGTTCTCCATCGAGTTCACTGGCGGCTCGCAGTTCACGGTGGCCGCTCCCGAGACGACCGACCAGTCGCTCGCGAGCGAGGCGGTCCGGACGGTCGTTCCCGATGCCGCGACCAAGGTCGCGGTGATCGGCGACACGGACGTCCGGGTCCAGACCGACCAGATGAGCGCGGAGGAGACCCAGCAGGTCGCCGCAGCCCTCGCCGAGGCCTACGGCGTGGACCAGAGCGAGGTCACCTCTTCCTTCATCGGCCCGGCCTGGGGAGAGAACGTCACCCGGCAGTCGCTGTGGGGCCTGGCGATCTTCCTCGCCCTCACCTTCCTGATCCTGGCGATCTACTTCCGCACCTGGAAGATGTCGGCCGCCGCGATCCTCGGTCTGCTCGACGTGCTCGTGATCACGGTCGGGATCTACTCGGTCGCCGGCTTCGAGATCTCCCCGGCAGCCGTGATCGGATTCCTCACGATCCTCGCGTACTCCCTCTACGACACCACCGTCGTGTTCGACAAGATCCGGGAGAACACCACGGAGGACGGGGAGAAGTCCGCGCGCCTGTTCGGCGAGTCCGTCAACCTCGCCGTGAACCAGACGCTCGTCCGCTCGATCAACACGTCGATCGTCGCCGCCCTGCCGGTCGGCGCGATCCTCTTCATCGGCGCGTTCTGGCTCGGTGCCGAGACGCTCACGGACATCTCGCTCTCGATCTTCGTCGGCATCATCGTGGCGACATACTCGACGCTGTTCGTGGCCGCTCCGCTGTACTCGCTGTTCCGCGAGAAGGAGCCGGCCATCGCCGAGCGCGACGCCCGTATTCGCGAGTCGCGCGAGCGCGCCGTCGCCAGTGCCTGACGCCCTCGGACGGGGCTGCGGCCCCGCCGAGGCGCGTAGGATTGCAGAGCCCAGGAGGTAGCCGATGGCGGAGGCGAACACGCAGACGCAGGGATCCAGTCTCAGACGACTCGTTCCCCGCATCTTCTCGCGCGCGCCTCGCGTCGACGACCTGGACAAGCTGAGCCGGACGGTCAGGGCCAACCACCCCAAGGGCGACCTCGCGATCATCGATCGCGCGTTCGCCGTCGCCAAGGAGAAGCACGCCGGGCAGAAACGGCAGAGCGGCGAGCCGTACATCACGCACCCCCTAGCGGTGGCCCAGATCCTCGCCGAGCTGGGTCTCGGACCCCGGGCGATCGCGGCCGCGCTGCTGCACGACACGGTCGAGGACACCGGTTACGCGCTGAGCGAGCTCACCGCCGAGTTCGGCGACGAGGTCGCCATGCTCGTGGACGGCGTGACCAAGCTCGACAAGGTCAAGTACGGCGAGAGCGCACAGGCCGAGACCGTCCGCAAGATGATCGTGGCGATGTCCAAGGACATCCGCGTGCTGCTCATCAAGCTCGCCGACCGTCTGCACAACGCGCGCACGTGGGGCTTCGTCCCGCCGGAGAAGGCGGCGAAGAAGGCGAAGGAGACCCTCGAGATCTACGCGCCGCTGGCGCACCGCCTCGGCATCCAGGCCATCAAGAGCGAGCTCGAGGACCTGTCCTTCGCCGTGCTCCACCCGAAGATCTACGCCGAGATCAACAGCCTGATCGCCCAGCGCACCCCGCAGCGCGAGAAGTACCTGCAGCAGGTCATCGAGGCCATCGACGAGGACCTGCGCGACCTCCGCATCCGCGGCAAGGTCGTCGGCCGGCCCAAGCAGCTGTACTCGGTGTACCAGAAGATGGTCATCCGCGGCCGTGAGTTCGACGACATCTATGACCTCATCGGCATCCGCGTGCTCGTGAACTCGGTGCGCGACTGCTACGCCGTGCTCGGCGCGATCCACGCCCGCTGGACGCCGCTGCCCGGCCGGTTCAAGGACTACATCGCGACGCCGAAGTTCAACCTCTACCAGTCGCTGCACACCACGGTCATCGGCCCGAGCGGGCGCACGGTGGAGATCCAGATCCGTACGCACGAGATGCACCAGCAGGCCGAGTTCGGCGTCGCCGCGCACTGGATGTACAAGGAGCGCATGAACGGCGGCAAGGCCGAGACGCGGGCCTCGGACACCGACATGGCGTGGCTCGCGCACATCTCCGACTGGCAGGCCGAGACGGCGGACCCCGGCGAGTTCCTGGATTCCCTGCGCTTCGAGATCGGAGCGAAGGAGGTGTACGTCTTCACCCCCAAGGGACGGGTGATCGGTCTGCCCGCCGGCGCGACGCCGGTCGACTTCGCGTACGCCGTGCACACCGAGATCGGCCATCGCACCATGGGGGCGAAGGTGAACGGCCGGCTCGTACCGCTCGAGTCGGTGCTCAAGAGCGGCGACGTCGTCGAGGTCTTCACGTCCAAGAATCCGGATGCCGGCCCCAGCCAGGACTGGCTCGGATTCGTCAAGAGCACCCGAGCGCGCAACAAGATCCGCGGCTGGTTCACCAAGGAGCGCCGTGAGGAGGCGATCGAGCAGGGCAAGGAGGCCATCGCCCGCGCGATGCGCCGCCAGAACCTGCCCCTGCAGCGGCTGATGAGCCAGGAGTCGTTCTCGGAGCTCGCGCGTCAGCTGCACTACGAGGACGTCGCTGCGCTGTACGCGGCCGTCGGCGAAGGGCACATCTCCACGCAGTCCGTGATCGAGAAGGTCACCGCTCTCGTCGCCGCGGAGGACACCAGTACGGGCGCGATCACGCTCCCTGTGACGCCCAGCCGTGAACCGCGGTCCGGGGACTCCGGTGTGCTCGTCCGAGGTGCCTCCGACATCCTGGTGAAGCTCGCGAAGTGCTGCACCCCGGTCCCGGGTGACCAGATCGTGGGGTTCGTCACGCGCGGCAGCGGGGTCTCGGTGCACCGCGCGGACTGCGTCAACGTCAAGGCCCTGGGCGCCGATGAACAGCGTTTCGTCGACGTCGAGTGGGGCCCCACGAGCAAGAGCGTGTTCCGCGTCCAGATCCAGGTAGAGGCGCTGGACCGCTCGGGACTCCTGTCGGACGTCACGCGGGTCCTCAGCGAGCACCACGTGAACATCCTCTCCGCGACCGTGACGACGACGGACGAGCGTCTGGCGCTCAGCCGCTTCGTGTTCGAGATGGGGGACGCGGTGCACCTGGACAGGGTGCTCAATGCGGTGCGTCGCATCGACGCGGTCTACGACGTGTACCGCGTGACCTCGTCGTAGACCGCTTCCAGAACCCGGATCGCCGTCCGCTTGCCCGGGAGGCGTGCATGCGCCGCGAGCCGGGCCACGGCCTCGCGGACCTCGGCGGGATGCATCGCGGCCAAGACGGACAGCCAGCGGCGCGAGCCCGGGACGTGGTCGGTGCGAGCGAGGTCCACCATGGCCGCGGTCACGGTCAGGACCCGCAGGCCGCCCATGACCTGCAGATCCGTCGGCGGGACGACGCCCTCGTGCAGTACGAGACGTCCGTGCGCGGGTGCCCGGAGGCGCCGGTCGCCGTGCGGACGCACATGGCAGCGCAGCGGAGGGCGATCGCCGGCTCCGTGCACCCACGCCGCCGTCGGCCCGGACACGACGTGCTCGAGGCGCACGAGCGGGGCGAGGGACGCCAAGCGCAGCGCCGGTGTCTCCGGGACGTCGGCCGGAACGAAGGCCTCGCCGACCTCGACGAGCAGACCGTCCAGTCGCAGCGCCGTCAGCTCGGTCGCGGACAGCGGCTCACCGGTGCGATGCAGCAGCGGGGAGGACATGCGTCCAGTGTGGACGAAGCCGCCCTCCGGCGGGACTGGAGGGCGGCTTCTGTGGAGAACCTCGGCGAACTCAGCCGCCGAGCGCGCTGAGCCACGCCCGACGCGCCTCGAGCGCCTCCGCCGCCTCGGCGGCAGCCTTCGCGTCGCCGGCCTTCTCGGCGGCGGCCTTCTCGGCCTCGAGCTTCTCGATAGCGTCGAGCAGCTGCTGGCTCATGTCGTTCGCGCGCGCCTTCGTCTCCGGGTTGTTCTTCTTCCAGTCGACGTCCTCGCGGGCCTTGAGCGCCTGCTCGATGACACGGAGCTTGTCGTCCAGCGCGCGCTCCTTGTCGCGCGGGAAGATGCGGCCGACCTCGTCCCACTGCCGCTGGATGCTCGTCAGGAGGGCACGGGCGCGCTTGATGTTCGGCTCGTCCGCCACAGCCTTCGCCTGCTCGAGCAGCGCGGTGCGCGCTTCGATCCGAGGAGCCGAGTCGGCCTCCTCGGCGGCGCTCTGCTCGGCGCGGGCGGCGTACAGGGCGTCGCCCGCCGCCTTGAAACGGGCCCACAGCGCATCGTCGACCTTGCGACCGGCACGCCCTGCGGCCTTCCACTCGTCCAAGAGAGAACGGTACGAGGGGATGCCGTCGACTCCACGCGGGGCGAGAGCCTCGGCGCGCTCGACGAGACGGGTCTTGACGTCGCGGGCGGCCTTGTGGGTCTCATCGAGTTCGGCGTAGAACGCGCGGCGCTGACGGTCGATCGTCGCGCGTGCGTCCCGGAACCGCTTCCAGAGCTGCTGGGAGACGGATTTCGGAAGGCGCGGTCCGTTCTGCTGCTGGGCCTGCCAGGTCTCGAAGAGCTCGGTGACCTCGGCCGTGACCTGCTTCCAGTGCGCCTTGGACAGATCGCCGGCCGCGATCGCCTCGATCCTCTCGACGAGCACGGTGCGATCGGCGATGGCCTGGTCGAGCAGCTCCTTCGCCTTCTCCGCCTCCTGCGCGCTGGCCTCGGCGAGGGAGGCGGTGAGCGCGTCGAGCCGCTCCCGGAGCCCGGCGAGGTCGCCGACGGCCGCGGCATCCGTCACCTCGTCGACGAGGTGACGCGCCTGGGCGGTCAGCTCGCCGGCGGCGGCACCGCCGCCGGACAGACGCTGCTCGAGGGTCGTCACCTTGAACGCGAGGTCCTCGAACTTGCGGACGAAGTACGCGAGAGCCTCCTCGCCCGTGGCATCCGGGTACTGGCCCACGACACGCCAGGTGTCGCCCTCGCGCACCTCGACGGTGCCGTCCTCCGTGACTCGTCCCCAGTCGGCTGCACCGGCGATGGTGGGAGCCACCGGGGCGGCTGCGGCGACGGGAACGCGGGGCGGACCGGGCACGCGCGGCGGGGACGGGACAGGGGGAGTCGGCTTCGGCGATTCGGTGGCAGACACGATGTTCTCCTTGCGCGGTCATCCCGCGGGAGGGGGAAAGGACGGTGATCAGCCTAGTATGCGCGGCGTCGCCGAACGGTCTCAGGGTGATGGCTGCCACTCACATCTTCGTTACCGATTTGTGAGCAGATCGTTCGACGCGCGTAACGGCCACCGGACGTTGCGCGAAACACCGCGGACCTACCTTCGGGAGCACCGAACAGAGGAGGCGCCGTGGGAGACGGAATGGCGACATCGTCCGATGTGCTCGTGGTGGGTGCCGGCATGGTGGCGCACCGGTTCGTGGAGAGCCTGGTCACGCGCACCGACGACGATCTCCGCATCACGGTGATCGGCGAGGAGGGACGTGCGCCGTACGACCGGGTCGGGCTCACATCGTTCTTCAGCGGCGCGACTCCGGAGGAGCTCACTCTGGACGCGCAGGTGCTTCACGACCCCCGTGTCCGACTCATCGCGGGCGACCGCGTCACCGCGATCGACCGCGTCGGACGCACTGTCCGCACCCGGTCCGGCCTCGACTACGGCTACGGCACCCTGGTGCTGGCGACGGGGTCGTACGCGGCGCGCGTGGCGGTGGACGGCTCGGATCTGCCCGGATGCTTCGTCTACCGGACCCTGGACGACGTCACGCGGATGCGGGAGTACGTCGAGCGCCGCGGCGCTCAGCTCGGCCGGCCCCTGCGCGGAGCAGTGATCGGAGGCGGCCTGCTGGGCCTGGAGGCTGCCGGGGCTCTGCAGGGACTGGATGTCGAGTGCACGGTCGTGCAGTCCTCCGACCGGCTCATGTCCGCGCAGCTCGACCTCGCCGGTGGAACCATGCTGCGGCGTCTGATCGAATCCCGGGGGATCTCGGTGCGCACCCAGAGCCGCACCACCCGGCTGGATCCCGACCCTTCCGGCGCCGTGGCCGCGCTGCAGTTCCAGGACGGCAGCATGCACGCCGCGGACGTCGTCGTCTTCACGGTGGGCGTGCGTCCGCGGGACGAACTGGCCAGGCACGCCCAGCTGGCGGTCCACCCGACCGGAGGCGTCCTCATCGACGACCGCTGCCGAACCGCCGACGAGCACATCCTCGCGATCGGGGAGGTGGCGAACTACGACGGCCGCTCGGTCGGCCTGGTGGCGCCCGGTTACGCCATGGCCGAGGTGGCCGCGACGCGGCTGCTGGGCGGAGACGCCACGTTCCCCGGCTACGACGAGTCCGCCAAGCTCAAGCTCTCGGGCGTCGACGTCGCCAGCTTCGGCGACGCCATGGCGACGACCCCGAACGCGCTCGACGTCGTCTACGCGGATCCCGTCGCGGGGGTGTACAAGAAGCTCGTGCTGTCGGACGACGCGAAGACGCTGCTGGGCGGCATCCTCGTGGGAGACGCGTCCGCCTACGGCTCGCTGCGTCCCCTGGTCGGCGCTCCGCTCGGCGGCGACCCCGCCGCCTACCTGATGCCCGCGGGCGGCGTCGAGGCGCCGACGGGGGAGCTGCCGGACGCCGCCGTGGTGTGCTCCTGCTCGAACGTCTCCGCGGGACGCATCCGCCAGGCCGTGCACGAGGAGGGCTGCGCCGACGCCGGAGCGGTCAAGGCGTGCACCAAGGCGGGCGCCACGTGCGGATCCTGCATCTTCACGGTGAAGAAGATCGTCGGGCAGGAGCTGTCGAAGCTCGGCCAGACCGCGTCCAGCGCGCTCTGCGAGCACTTCGACCTCTCCCGCCGTCAGCTCTTCGACGCCGTGCGCGTGTCCGGACTCACCACGTTCAGCGCCGTCATCGCGCGGTTCGGCCGCGGGCGCGGCTGCGACGTCTGCAAGCCGGCCCTCGCCAGCATCCTCGCCGTCCTGGTCGGCGAGCACGTGCTCGCCGGCGAGAACGCCGCACTGCAGGACACCAACGACCACGTGATGGCGAACATGCAGAAGGACGGGACCTATTCGGTCGTACCGCGCATGCCCGGCGGAGAGGTCACGCCTCAGGGGCTCATCGCCATCGGACGCATCGCCGACGACTACGGGCTCTACACGAAGATCACCGGCGGTCAGCGCATCGACATGTTCGGGGCGCGGCTCGAACAGCTGCCGGAGATCTGGCAGCGCCTCGTCGACGCCGGATTCGAATCCGGGCAGGCCTACGGCAAGGCGCTGCGCACCGTGAAATCGTGCGTGGGGTCCACCTGGTGCCGCTACGGCGTGCTCGACTCGGTGGGCATGGCCGTTCGTCTCGAGCTGCGCTATCGCGGCCTGCGGTCGCCTCACAAGCTGAAGGTCGGCGTCTCCGGCTGCGCTCGGGAGTGCGCGGAGGCGCGCGGCAAGGACGTCGGCGTGATCGCGACGGAGACGGGGTGGAACATGTACGTCGGCGGCAACGGCGGGTTCTCGCCCCGCCACGCCGAGCTGCTTGCCTCCGATCTGGATGACGAGGGACTCATCCGAGCGATCGACCGGTTCTTCATGTACTACATCCGCACGGCGGATCGGCTGCAGCGCACGGCGGGCTGGTGCGAGGAGCTCGAAGGCGGTCTCGAAGGTCTCAAGCAGGTGATCTTCGAGGACAGCCTGGGCATCTGCGCCGATCTGGATGCCGCGATGGCCGCGCACGTGGACCGCTACGAGGACGAATGGGCCGCGACCCTTCGCGATCCCGAGAAGCTGCGCCGCTTCGAGTCCTTCGTCAACGCGTCCGACACTCCCGACCCGTCGCTCGCCTATGTTCCCGAACGCGGCCAGGTGCGCCCGGCCACGGCGGGCGAGCGCGCCGCCGGCGGCGTGCTGATCGCAGGAACCACTCTGGAGGTGCGCCGATGACCATCGCCACAGACCCGCAGACGCTCGTCCGCGTGTGCGCCGTGACCGACCTCGAGGTGGAGCGGGGCAGAGCCGCTCTGTTCGGCGCCACGCAGATCGCGCTGTTCCTCCTCGTCGACGGCAGCGTCCACGCCGTGGACAATCTCGACCCGTACAGCGGAGCGAACGTCCTCTCCCGCGGAATCGTGGGCACGCGGGGCGAGGCGCCCACCGTGGCCTCGCCGATGCACAAGCAGGTGTTCGACCTGCGCACCGGCGAGTGCCTGGATCCGCAGGGGAAGGAACCGGTGGCCCTGCGCGTGTGGCCGGTGACGGTGATCGACGGCATCGTGCACATCGACGGCGAGGGCCTGCGATGACCCTGCTGCTCGGGGTCTCGCTCGCCGGCCGCGACGTGCTGCTCGTCGGCGGGGGAGCGGTGGCGGCCCGCCGACTGCGCCGGTTCCTGGCGGAAGGCGCGCGCGTGCGCCTGGTCGCCCCGGAGGTGCACCCGGAAACGGCGTTGCTGATCCGTCGCCACGATCTCCCGTGGCACCCGCGGCGCTTCCGCCCATCCGACCTCACCGGCGCCTGGCTCGTGCACACCGCCACGGGGGACGCGCGCGTGGATCGCGGCGTCGCGGCGCGCTGCGAGAAGCGTCGGGTGCTCTGCATCAACGCGTCCGACGGCTCGCACGGCTCGGCCCGCCTGACCGCGCAGCTGGACGCCGGGGACGTCACGATCGCGGTCGCCAGCACGAGCGGAGCGGATCCTCGCCGTTCCGCAGCGCTGCGCGACGCGATCGGCGATCTCCTCGCCTCCGGCCGGCTGCCGCTGCGGCGTCGCCGAGCGGCGCGCTCCGGGCGCGTCGATCTCGTGGGCGGAGGGCCGGGACCGGCCGATCTCATGACCGTGCGCGCCCGACGGGTCATAGCCGAGGCCGATGTCATCGTGGCGGACCGGCTGGGGCCGAGCGCGGAGGTGCTGCAGGATCTCGACCCCGACGTGCGGGTCATCGACGTCGGCAAGCGCCCAGGCAGCCACCCGGTGCCTCAGGAGGAGATCAACCGCATCATCGTCGAGCACGCTGCGGCAGGGCGCCGGGTGGTGCGCCTGAAGGGCGGGGATCCCTTCGTCTTCGGACGTGGCGGAGAGGAGATCCAGGCGTGCCTCGCCGCGGGGATCCCGGTCGACGTCGTCCCCGCGCCGTCGAGCGCGATCGCGGTGCCCCAGGCCGCCGGCATCCCCGTGACGCACCGGGGCACGGCGTCCGCGTTCCACGTCGTCAACGGACAGGGGGCGATCACGGCCAGTACGCTGGAGGCGATGGCGGATGACGCGGTGACCACGGTCGTGCTGATGGGTGTGGCGGCCCTCGGCAGGATCGTCCGCGCGGCCGAGCGCCACGGCATCGCGGCTGAGCGACCGGTGGCGTTCATCGAGAGCGGACACACGCCCCGGCAGCGGACCACGCGCACGACGCTGGGCCGGGCCGTCGCGGACGCGGAGGACATCGGGCTCCGCAACCCCGCGGTCATCGTCATCGGCGATGTCGCCAGGGCAGATCTGCTGCTGCCGTCGCCCGAGCGGATCGGGGCATCCCTGGCGTGACCGGACGACCCCTGCTGGATGCCGTACTGACCGGCTGCACCATCGTGATCGCTGCCGATCGCCGCGCCGGCGACCTCGTCACGGCGCTCGAGCGCCGCGGCGCCCAGGCCTACCGTGCTCCGGCCCTGAGCATCCTGCCCAACGCCGACGACGACCTGCTGCTCCAGCGCACGCGGGAGCTCATCGCCGACCCGCCCGACATCGTCATCGTCACGACCGGGGTCGGGTTCCGGGGATGGATGGACGCCGCTCACGAGAACGGTCTCGCCGAGGAGCTCGCCCACGCGTTCCGCGACACGCAGTTCGTCGCTCGGGGCCCGAAGGCCCACGGAGCGATCCAGCAGGCCGGCTTCACGGCGGACTGGGTCGCGGAGTCCGAGACCGCCGCCGAGGTGGGGGAGTACCTCACGGTCGGCGGGGTGTCCGGTCGGCGCGTCGCCGTCCAGCACCACGGCGCCGGTTCCGACGGGCTGGACGAGCTGCTGACCGCGCACGGCGCAGAAGTCGTCAGCATCACGGTGTACCGATGGGGTCCGCCGCCGGACCCCAAGATCGTGAGCCGATCCGTCATGCAGGCCGCCACCGGTGAAGCCGATGCGGTCCTGTTCACGTCGGCTCCGGGGGCCGCGGAGTGGATCCGGACGGCCGAGCGGGCGGGACGGCTCGATGCGATCCGCCGCCGCGCGGCCTCGGGCCGACTGCTGCTCGCTTCGGTGGGCCCGGTGACGGCTGCACCCCTCGAGCAGGCCGGTCTGCGCACCACGCTGGCCGTCCGCGGACGGCTGGGGTCCCTCGTGCGCTGCGTCGTCGACCACTACGCCACCGGAGCCGCGCCGCGTGAGGAGACCGCCGCGGGAACGATCGAGGTGCGCAGCGGCGGAGCGCTGGTGGACGGCCGCTTCGTCCCGCTGTCGCGGGCGTCTGCAAGCGTGCTCGGCGCGCTGTTCGACGCCGGCGGACGCGTGCTGTCGCGCGAGGAGCTCGGGCGCGTGCTGCCCCGCGGAGGGGAGAACGCGCACGCCGTCGAGATGGCGATCGCGCGCCTCCGGGAGGCGCTCGGCTGCCCGGACGCCGTGAAGACCGTGATCAAACGGGGCTATCGTCTTTCCGTCAAGGAGTAAGTCATGACCACTCTCGTCGCGTGTTCGCACGGCACGGATTCGGCGGACGGCCGGCGCGTCGTCGCGGACCTCGTCTCCCTGGTGCGCGACCGGATGCCCGGCGTCCGCGTCGTCCAGGCGTTCGTCGACGTCCAGGAGCCGGACATCGCGTCGGTCGTCGAGCAGGAGCGGACAGCGGACGACGTCGTCGTCGTTCCCCTGCTGCTGTCGGTCGGCTTCCACACCGCCGTCGACATCGCCAAGGCGGTGCGCCCGCACGCCGATGTCCGTCAGGCGGATCCCCTGGGCACGCATCCTCTCGTGGCCCAGGTCCTCGCGACGCGGCTGCGCGCGGCCATCGGCGGCACCTGGCTCGACGGCGACGCGGTCGTGCTCGCCGCGGCCGGATCGAGCAATCCCGCCGCCGTGGCAGACGTCGAAGCCGCAGCAGCGGCGCTGGCGGCCCTGATCCCGGCGCCGGTCACGATCGGGTACGCCTCGGCGATCGAGCCGCGGATCGCCGACGCGGTCCGAGCCGCCAGAGAAGCCGGCGCGACCCGCGTCATCGCCGCGAGCCACGTTCTCGCCCCTGGCTACTTCGCCGGTCTCGTGCGGGGTGCGGGAGCGGACGTCGTCTCGGCGCCGCTGGGCGCGGACCCCCGCATGGCCGATGTCGTCATCGACCGGTTCCGCTCGGCCTGACGCTTCGCCGCCGTCCGCTGACATCTCTGCTGCCGACGGCAGAAGGACGGGGCGGAGCGCTCTGCGCGCCCCGCCCCGTCTCCGCTCCCGGATTCAGGACACGCCGGCGGGCTCGCGCTCGCGGGCGGGCTCCGTGGAGACGCTGCTCGGCGTCCCGTTCGCGGGGGAGAGCGCCGTCCGTGCGGTGCGCTTCGCTGCGCGGGCCCTGCGCGCCTTCGGCCGCCCGTGCGTGAAGTACAGCGGCAGTCCGACGAACACGAGGCCGCCGACGAGGTTCCCGATGACCGTGGGGATCTCGTTCCAGAGCAGGTAGTCCCACAGTGTGAAGTCCGCGCCCAGCAGCAGCCCGGACGGGAACAGGAACATGTTGACGATCGAGTGCTCGAAGCCCATGTAGAAGAACAGCATGATCGGCAGCCACATGGCCGCGATCTTGCCGATGACGTTGTCCGAGACCATCGACAGCACGACGCCCGTCGAGACGAGCCAGTTGCACAGCACCCCGCGGATGAACAGGGTCAGCATCCCGGCCGCGCCGTGATCCGCGTAGCCGACCGTCCGGCCGTGACCGATCTCGCCGATGGCCTGGCCGACCGCGCTCGGTTCCGTGGAGAAGCCGTAGGTGAAGTAGATCGCCATCAGCACCGCGACGAGGAAGGCGCCGCCGAAGTTGCCGAGGAACACCAGGCCCCAGTTGCGGAACATGGCGCCGAGCGTCGCGCCGGGGCGCCGGTCCATCACGGCGAGCGGGCCGAGCGTGAAGACGCCGGTGAGCAGGTCGTAGCCGAACAGGTAGAGGATCACGAAGCCGACGGGGAACAGCAGGGCACCCAGCAGCGGCTGACCCGTGTTCGTCGAGACGGTGACGGCGAACGCCGCTCCCATCGTCAGGAACGCGGCCCCCATGAAGGAGCGGATCAGCGTGTCACGGGTGGACAGCTGCATCTTGTACGCGCCGGCGTCGACCATTCGGGTGACGAGTTCGGCAGGTTTGATGTACGACACGGGACCTCCACGGGGGACGGGAGCACTCGGGCTCGGCTGCGTCCAGCGTGACGGACCGGCGTTTCGACCGCCGACCGGGCAGGTTACGAATGTGGAGCGAACCCCTCACAACCTCCCGACGGTCACGGTGAGGCTCACTCGGCCGGTGTGTCGGAGGGGACCGGGGTGGTGCTCGGCAGCAGCGGCTCGAGCGGCGGAACGGTCTCGGTCGGGGTCGGCGTCGGAGTCGGCTCGGGCGCGGTGACGGCGGCGTGCACGAACTGGCTCGCGACGGCGCCCGCCACGATCAGTCCGCCGACGATGCCGATGACGGTGTTGTCGCGCACGCGCCGAGCGATGCGCCCCTCGTGCCACGCCGTGCGGGCAGCGTAGAGCCTGGCGCGCTCCTGTTCGGTGCGCTGAGCGCTCTTGCGTCCGGCCATCCCTCCACCCTTCTCCGTCGTCGTGGCAGCATCTGCGAGCCTACCGTCCGCGGGGCGGCGGCACGTCCGGCCGGTGCTGCGTGTCCGCGGGCCGCATTAGCCTGGAGTCATGACCGCCTCCGCGCCTCTCCTGTCGGGACAGACCCCGCTCGCGGTGCGGATGCGTCCCGTCTCGCTGGACGAGGTGGCGGGGCAGAAGCATCTGCTGCGCGCCGGTTCGCCGATCCTGGCGCTGGCGGATCCGGAGGCGAGCTCGCCCGGCGCGGTGTCGATCATCCTGTGGGGTCCGCCGGGGACCGGCAAGACCACCCTCGCGCAGGCGATCGCCCGCTCGTCCGGACGGCGCTTCGTCGAGCTCTCCGCGATCACGGCGGGTGTGAAGGACGTCCGCGAGGTGATGCAGGAGGCCGTCACGCAGCGCGACCTGTACGGCCAGACGACGATCCTCTTCCTCGATGAGATCCACCGATTCACCAAGGCCCAGCAGGACGCCTTGCTGCCCGGCGTCGAGAACGGCTGGGTCATCCTGATCGCGGCGACCACCGAGAACCCATCCTTCTCCGTGATCTCCCCGCTGCTGTCGCGCTCGCTCCTGCTGACGCTGCAGCCGCTCACGGACGATGACATCGGCGAGCTCGTCGACCGCGCGGTGGACGACGCCCGAGGGCTCGACGGCGCCGTCGCACTGAGCGCGCCCGCCCGGGCCGCACTCGTCCGTCTCGCCTCCGGCGACGCCCGGCGCGCGCTCACCGGGCTCGAAGCAGCGGCCGCCGTCGCCCTGTCCGGCGTCGGCCTCCGGGAGGAGGACGACGAGGACGCCTCGGCGTCCGGCGTCCCGACGATCACCGACGACGACGTGGCCCAGGCCGTCGACAGGGCGCTGCTGCGCTACGACCGGCAGGGCGACGAGCACTACGACGTGATCAGCGCGTTCATCAAGTCGATCAGGGGCTCCGACCCGGACGCCGCGCTGCACTACCTGGCCCGCATGATCGAAGCGGGAGAGGACCCGCGCTTTATCGCACGCCGTCTCGTGATCTCGGCCGCTGAGGACATCGGTCTCGCGGATCCGCAGGGTCTCGTGATCGCGACGGCCGCAGCCGACGCCGTCGCGTTCATCGGCATGCCCGAAGGGCGCATCCCGCTCGCCGAGGCGACGGTGTACCTCGCGACGACCGCGAAGTCCAACGCCGCCTACCTGGGCATCGACGCCGCGATCGCCGACGTGCGCGCCGGCGGGTTCGGTCGCGTGCCCGTGCATCTGCGCGACGCGCACTATCCGGGCGCCAAGCGCCTGGGTCACGGGAAGGGATACCGCTACCCGCACGACAGCGAGCACGGTGTCCTGCCGCAGCAGTACCTGCCCGACGAGCTCGATGGCCGGCGCTATTACAACCCCAAGACGCTCGGTGCGGAGCGCGATGTGGCGGCCCGCCTGGAGCGCATCCGGCGCATCCTCGGCGATCGCTGAGGTCTCCCGTCCGGTCTGTTAGACTTGATCGGCTCGAAACCGTGTTTTCGGGCATCCCCGCGTTCCTCATACCTTCTCCGCGCCCCGGCGTGCGCGCGAAGGCAGAGCGCGGGAGATACGCCCGTGAGACGTGAAAGACACGTCCACGTCATCGGAAGGAAGAACTTCGTGGTCACGAAGTCCCAGGACCGCCGCAAGGTCCGTCTGTCCCGCGCCCTCGGCGTGGCACTCACCCCGAAGGCCGCCCGCTACCTCGAGAAGCGTCCCTACGCTCCGGGCGAGCACGGCCGCACCAAGCGCAAGGCCGACAGCGACTACGCCGTCCGCCTCCGCGAGAAGCAGCGTCTGCGCGAGCAGTACGGCATCCGCGAGAAGCAGCTGCGCATCCAGTTCGAGGAGGCCCGCCGCAAGGACGGCCTGACCGGTGAGAACCTGGTCGAGCAGCTCGAGATGCGTCTGGACGCCCTCGTGCTCCGCTCCGGTTTCGCCCGCACGACCGCGCAGGCCCGCCAGCTCGTCGTGCACCGTCACATCCTCGTCGACGGCCAGCTCGTCGACCGCCCGTCGTTCCGCGTGAAGCCGGGTCAGCTCATCCACGTCAAGGCCAAGAGCGAGGGCCTCGAGCCCTTCCAGGTGGCGGCAGCCGGCGGTCACGCCGAGGTGCTCCCCCCGGTTCCGGGCTACCTCGAGGTCGAGCTCGACAAGCTGCAGGCACGTCTGGTCCGTCGCCCGAAGCGCGCCGAGGTCCCCGTGACCTGTGAAGTGCAGCTCGTCGTCGAGTACTACGCGGCTCGCTGAGCGAGACGCGCTGACACAGCGTTGCGAGAGGCGTCGGGTTTCCCGGCGCCTCTCGTCGTCTGCCGGGTCGAATGCGCATACGATGGAACGACCGCGTCTGGGCGGAGCGAGGCAAGGACATCGACATGAAGAAGCTGCTGTGGTTCCTCATCGGAGTGATCGGCGGATTCGTCGCCGCGCACTTCATGAACAAGGACCCTCGCGGTCACGACATGCTCGCCGAGGTGGATGCCCGCATCAGCGGGTTCACCGCGATCCTCGGTGAGGCGTACCGCGCCCAGGAAGCCCGCCTCGCCCAGCCCGACGAGAACTGATCTCCCCAACGGCGCCATCGCACCGGCGCCGATCTCCATCCCACACGAGGACAGCCGTACCCCTATGAACACTGCGGACATCGCGCAGCGCTATCTCGCCTTCTTCGAGAAGAACGACCACACCATCGTCCCGTCCGCGTCTCTGGTCTCCGACGACCCGACCGTGATGTTCACGATCGCCGGCATGGTCCCCTTCGTGCCTTATCTCACCGGTGTGGTACCGGCGCCGTACCCGCGGGCGGCGGACCTGCAGAAGTGCATCCGCACGAACGACATCGAAGAGGTCGGCAAGACGGCCCGCCACGGCACGTTCTTCCAGATGCTCGGCAACTGGTCCTTCGGCGACTACTTCAAGGAAGGCGCGATCCGCTACGCCTGGGAGCTGCTGACCACCTCCGAGGCCGACGGCGGACTCGGATTCGCCGAGAAGGACATCTGGGTCACGGTCTACGAGACCGATGACGAGGCCGAGGCGCTCTGGCGGAAGATCGCCGGACTCCCCGCCGAGCGCATCCAGCGCATGGGCAAGGAGGACAACTACTGGCACACCGGCCAGCCCGGTCCCGGCGGTCCCTGCTCCGAGATCTACATCGACCGAGGCCCCGCGTACGGACGCGACGGCGGTCCGATCGTCGACGACAACCGGTTCACCGAGATCTGGAACCTCGTCTTCATGCAGGAGCTGCTCAGCGACGTCCGCAGCAAGGTCGACTTCGACATCGCGGGACCCCTGCCGAAGAAGAACATCGACACCGGGATGGGCCTGGAGCGCGTCGCCATGTTCAAGCAGGGCGTCGACAACATGTACGAGACCGACCAGGTGCGTCCGGTGCTCGACCGCGCCGAGGCGATCTCGGGCCGCACCTACGGGAAGCTCCACGAGGACGATGTCCGTTTCCGCGTCATCGCCGACCACGTGCGCTCCTCGCTGATGCTGCTCTCGGACGGCGTGAAGCCGTCCAACGAGGGCCGCGGATACATCCTGCGCCGGCTCATGCGCCGCACCGTCCGCGCCATGCGCCTGCTCGGTGTGGACGCTCCGACGTTCCCCGAGCTCTTCAGCGCCTCGCGCGACGCCATGAAGAGCGCGTACCCGGTGCTGGAGACCGAGTGGGACCGCCTGTCCGCGACCGCCGTGGCCGAGGAGGAGACGTTCCTGCGCACTCTCGCCCAGGGCTCGACCATCCTCGATCTCGCGCTGGACGAGACGAAGAAGTCCGGCGCCGCCACGCTCGCGGGATCCCAGGCGTTCCTGCTGCACGACACCTACGGCTTCCCGATCGACCTCACCCTCGAGGTCGCCGAGGAAGCAGGGCTGACCGTCGACCGGGGCGCGTTCGACGAACTCATGCGCGAGCAGAAGTCGCGCGCCAAGGCGGACGCCAAGAACCGCCGGCGCCAGCTCGCCGACGTGTCCGTCTACCGCGAACTGCGCGGACTCGGCGAGACGGTGTTCGACGGCTACTCCGAGCTCGAGACCGAGTCGACGGTGCTCGGCATCCTCGTGGACGGCCAGCCCGTGACGAGCGCCACCGAGGGTCAGGTCGCCGAAGTGATCCTCGCCGAGACGACGCTGTACGCCGAGTCGGGCGGCCAGGTCGCCGACAAGGGCGCGATCACGGGACCGGGCTTCTCGCTCGAGGTGCTCGACGTCCAGAAGCCCGTCCCGGGCCTCATCAGCCACACGGTCGAGGTGACCACCGGGACCGTGGCGGTCGACGACCGCGCCACGACCGTCGTGGACGCCGCGAACCGGCGCGCCGCACGGCAGGCGCACTCCGCGACCCACCTCGTCCATGCCGCTCTGCGCGACACGCTCGGCCAGGGCGCGACGCAGGCCGGATCGCTGAACCGCGCGGGCTACCTGCGCTTCGACTTCGCCTGGAACCAGGCGCTCTCCGCCGCGACGCGCACCGAGATCGAGGAGATCACGAATCGCGCCGTGCACGACGCCCTGGAGGTGACCACGCGCGTGGTCACCCTCGACGAGGCGAAGGAAGCCGGCGCCATGGCGCTGTTCGGCGAGAAGTACGGCGACGTCGTGCGCATGGTCGACATCGGCGGACCGTGGTCGCGCGAGCTCTGCGCGGGCACGCACGTGTCCACCAGCGCCGAGGTCGGACTGGTCAGCATCACCGCTGAGTCGTCCGTCGGCGCGTCGAACCGCCGGATCGAGGCGCTCGTCGGACAGGACGCCTTCCGCGAGCTCGCCGCCGAGCGCACGCTCGTGTCGCAGCTCACCGCGAGCCTGAAGACCCCGCGCGACCAGCTGGCCGAGCGCATCGCCGAACTCGCCGCGAACCTGAAGACCGCCGAGAAGCGGATCGCGCAGTTCGAGGCGAAGGAGCGCGAGGGGCGCGTCCCGGCGATCGCCGAGGCTGCCGAGCGCGTCGGCGCCTACCGCGTCGCCGCGCAGTCCCTCGGTGAGGTCGGGTCGGCCGACGACATCCGCGGGGTCGCGCTCAGCGTGCGCGACCGTCTGGGTGCGGATGCCGCGGTCGTCGCTCTCGGCGGCGTCGTGTCCGGACGGCCGATCGTCGTCGTGGCCACGAACGACGCGGCCCGCGCGGCCGGTGCCAAGGCCGGAGCGCTGGCCAAGCGCGCCGCCGGTGCCCTCGGCGGCGGAGGAGGAGGCCGCGACGACGTGGCGCAGGGCGGCGGCGCGGACGCCGCGGCGCTTCCGAGCGCTCTGGACGGCATCGTCGCGGAGCTGCGCGGCGCGTGAGCGGCTTCCGTCGCGGCGTCCGGCTCGGCATCGACGTCGGCAGAGCCAGAGTCGGCGTCTCCCGCTGCGACCCCGATGGCCTCCTGGCCGTTCCGGTCGAGACCGTGCGTCGTGACGACACGTCGATCGAGCGCCTCGCAGCACTCGCGCTGGAGCACGAGCCGTTGGAGTTCGTCGTCGGTCTTCCCGTGAACATGCAGGGCACCGACACGGCCTCGACGGCGGACGCGCGGGAATTCGCCCTGGCGCTGGCGCGCAGGACCGGCATCGCCGTGCGCCTCGTCGACGAGCGACTGAGCACGGTGTCGGCACACCACGCGCTCCGCGCCTCGGGCAGAACCCAGAAGAACTCTCGTAGCATTGTGGATCAGGTTGCGGCAGTGGTCCTGCTGCAGCAGGCGATCGACACCGAGAAGAGCACCGGTACCCCGGCCGGCGCCCCGGTCGATCTCGACGAGGAGACCAACTGACATGTCCCAGGGAGATCTGTTCGACAACCTCCCGGATCCGTCGACCGCGCATCCCACGGTCGACCAGACCCCTCCGGCGCCCGGATCGCGGCGCGCCGCACGGGAGGCCGCGCAGCGCGCGGGAGCCGCGGACACGGCGTCCGGCGCGGAGCGGACGAGCGAGCCGGTCGGGACGGCACCGCAGCAGGCGACCGCCGCCGGCCCCGAGCAGGCACCCGAGGCACCCGTGACCGCCACGCCCTCGTCGCCGTCCCCCGAACCCACCCTAGGCGGTTCGCTCGAGGATCTGTTCGCCCCGAACGCGGAGGATCACGGCACCGAGCCGAAGCGCCGGCGCCGCACGGGCTGCCTCGTCGCCCTCATCATCGTGCTCGTCCTGATCGGCGGATTGGCCGCCGGTGGAGTGTGGGTGTGGAACACCTATGGCGACCGGATCAGCGACGCCATGGGCTGGGGCGAGCCGAAGGACTACGCCGCCGGGGAAGCCACCGGCGAGGTGTTCGTCACGATCGAGGAGGGCTTCACCGGACAGCCGATCTCGCACGCGCTCTACGAGGCCGGCGTCACGAAGACCGAGGACGTCTTCTACGACATGCTCATTGCCGAGGGGCTGAACCCGAACTTCATGCCGGGCGTGTACCGGCTGCAGGAGCGGATGACCGCGGCCGCCGCACTCGAGGCCATCGAGAACCCGGAGAACCGGATGGAGCATTCGGTCGGGGTCGTGGAGGGAACGACCCTCAAGACGATCGTGCCGACCATCGCCGAGAGCCTGCAGCTGCCTCTGGAGGACGTCCAGGCCGCCACCGCCGACCCGTCCGCCTACGGCGTCGAGGCCGACACGCTGGAAGGCTGGCTGTTCCCCGCCGTCTACACGTTCGATCCCGGCGTGACGGCGACCCAGGTCGTCCAGGCCATGGTCGACCGCACGCGCGAGTCGCTCGCCGAGGTGGGCGTGCCCGAGGCCGACGCGCAGCGCATCCTGACGATCGCCTCGATCATCCAGCGCGAGGGACTCACGGCCGACTTCCCCAAGGTGTCCCGCGTGATCCAGAACCGTCTCCAGGAGGACAACCAGGAGACGCACGGGCTGCTGCAGATGGATTCGACGGCGCAGTACGGCTACGGCCTCACGCACGACGGTCCTGTTTCGGAGTGGGCCTGGAAGGACGTCGTCGGCGACCAGAACCCGTGGAACACGTATGCCCACCCGGGCCTTCCCGCCGGCCCGATCGCGACGGCCAGCCATGCGGCGATCGACGCCGCCATGAACCCGGTTGACGGTCCGTGGTACTACTTCGTGGCCGTGAACCTCGACACCGGGGAGACGGTGTTCTCCACCACCTACGAGGAGCAGCAGCAGGCCGAGCGGCAGTATCAGCAGTGGTGCGAGGACAACCCCGACAGCGGCTGCTACTGACACCCGGTGCCCGGTGACGAGACCCGACGCTTCCGAGAGGACGGTGCCCGCGTGACCCGAGGTTCGCGCCTGGCGGTGTGGGGCGATCCCATCGCGCACTCGCGCTCGCCCGCGCTGCACGCGGCCGCCTACGCGGTACTCGGCCTCGAGTGGTCGTACGAGCGCCTGCGCGTCGCGGAAGCCGCCTTCGCCGAGACCGTCGCCTCGCTGGACGACACCTGGCGCGGGCTCTCGCTGACGATGCCACTGAAGGAGGAGGCGTTCCGCGTCGCGGAATCGCACGATCGGCACGCCGAGCTGACCGGCGTCGTCAACACGCTGCTGCTCGGCGAGCGGATCGCGGGGTTCAACACGGACGTCGGCGGGATCGTCGACGCACTCGTCGAGCACGGCATCCACGAAATCGAGAACGTGCGGCTGCTCGGTGCGGGAGCCACGGCGGCGTCCGCGCTGGTGGCGATGGCCGACCTCGGCGCCCGGCGCGTGGAGGTCCGCGCCCGGCGGCCGGAGCGGGCGGAGCACCTTCGCGCCCTCGCCGCACGGCTGGACCTCGACCTCTCCGTCACGGCGTTCGCAGCGCCCGCCGGACAGACCGATCTCACGATCGCGTCGCTGCCCGGCGGCACGGTCCTGCCGGAGGACGTCGTGGCGCCGCTCGCCCGGAGCGGGGGATCGCTCTTCGACGTCGCCTACGCGCCGTGGCCGTCCGCTCTGGCGGCAGCGTGGGGCGAAGCCCCGACGATCTCGGGCCTGGGCATGCTGCTGCACCAGGCCGTCCGGCAGATCCGGATCTTCCTGCACGCGGATCCCTCTGCGCTCCTGCCCGATGAGCCGGCGGTGCTCTCCGCCATGCGCGCGGCCCTGTAGCGTCGTGCGTCACGCCGCACATCGCGGCCCGCAACCCGTGGGAGACTGGAGCAATGCTCCGCGTGCTGACGGCCGGCGAATCGCACGGCCCCGAACTCATCGCCGTCATGGAGGGCCTGCCCTCCGGTGTCCCCATCTCGCCCGAGCAGATCCAGGCGGATCTCGCTCGCCGCAAGCTCGGGTACGGCCGCGGCTCGCGGATGAAGTTCGAGCAGGACGAGCTGACGCTGTCCTCCGGCATCCGGCACGGCAAGACGCTCGGCAGCCCGATCGCGCTGCGCATCGGCAACACCGAGTGGCCGAAGTGGACCGAGGTCATGAGCCCCGAGCCCGTGGAGCTCACGGACCGGTCCCGCGGCCGCGGCGCTCCGCTCACCCGTCCGCGCCCCGGGCACGCCGATCTCGTCGGCATGCAGAAGTACGACTTCGACGAGGCCCGGCCGATCCTCGAGCGCGCCAGTGCCCGTGAGACCGCCGCCCGGGTCGCCCTTGGCGCCGTGGCGCGCGCGTTCCTCGCCGAGCTCGGCATCCGCCTCGTCAGCCACACGCTGTCGATCGGTCCTGTGCAGGTCCCCGAGGGTGCGGTCCTGCCGACGCCCGACGATGTCGCCGCGCTGGACGCCGATCCACTGCGATGCTTCGACCCCGAGACCTCGGCCCGTATGGTCGCCGAGGTCGACGATGCCAAGAAGGACGGGGACACCCTCGGCGGCATCGTCGAGGTCCTCGCGTACGGTCTGCCCCCGGGCCTCGGCTCCCACGTGCAGTGGGATCGCCGCCTGGACGCGCGGCTCGCACAGGCGCTGATGAGCATCCAGGCGATCAAGGGCGTCGAGGTCGGCGACGGCTTCGAGACGACGCGTCGGCGCGGCTCGGCGGCGCACGACGAGCTCTTCGCTGCCGACGACGGCATCACACGCTCCTCGGACAAGGCGGGCGGCACCGAGGGCGGCATGTCCACCGGCACCGTGCTGCGGGTGCGCGCCGGGATGAAGCCGATCGCGACCGTCCCGCACGCACTGCGGACGATCGACGTGTCCACGGGCGAGGCCGCCACGGCGCATCATCAGCGCTCGGACGTCTGCGCCGTTCCCGCGGCGGGGGTCGTGGCCGAGGCGATGGTCGCGATCGAGCTGGCCGGTGCCGTGCTCGAGAAGTTCGGCGGCGACAGCGTGGGAGAGACCCGCCGCAACCTCGCGGGCTACCTCGATGCGATCCCCGCCGAGCTGCGGACCGCTGCCTCCTCGGAGTCGGGCCTCGCCGTCGGCGATGAGTGACGTCCATCCGCCGACCGTCGTGCTCGTCGGCCCGATGGGATCGGGCAAGACGAGCATCGGGCGGCGTGTCGCGAAGCGCCTCGGCGTCGCCTTCATCGACACAGATCGCCGTGTCGTGGCGGAGCACGGCCGGATCGAGGACATCTTCGCGACGCACGGCGAGGAGCGCTTCCGCGAGCTGGAGCGCGCGGCCGTCCGCGCGGCTCTCGCCGAGGGCGGGGTCGTCTCGCTCGGGGGAGGCGCCATCACCGATGCCGGAACGCGGGAACTGCTGCGCGACCACCCCGTCGTCCTCCTCACGGTGAGCCGCGAGGCGGTCGCCGAACGCATCCGCGGCTCCGCGCGACCGCTGCTGGGCGGCGACGAGGACCCCGTCGAGCGCTGGGCGCGCATCCTGGAGGAGCGGCGGGACTGGTACGAGGAGGTCGCGACGGTCGTGTTCGACACCTCGCGGCGCCCGATGTCGCGCATCGCGGACGAGATCGCCGACTGGCGGAGAGGACTGTCATGACCGACACGACCATCAGCGTCACGGGGCAGAGCCCCTACGAGATCACCGTGGGGCGGGGCATCCTGGATCGGGTGTCCGGCGCCCTGGATCCTGCCGTGCGCAAGGTCCTCGTGGTGCATCCGCCGACCCTCGCGAGCCGTGCTGCGGAGCTGCGCGACCGGCTGCTCTCCGATGCGGCCGAGGGCCCGCGCGAGGTTCTGCTCGCCGAGATCCCGGACGCCGAGCAGGGCAAGCGCATCGAGGTCGCCGCGTTCTGCTGGCAGATCATGGGCCAGGCCGACTTCACCCGGACGGACGCCGTGATCGGCTACGGCGGGGGAGCGGTGACCGACCTCGCGGGCTTCGTCGCCGCCACCTGGCTGCGGGGCGTGCAGGTCGTCCAGATCCCCACCACCGTCCTCGGACTCGTCGACGCCTCCGTGGGCGGCAAGACCGGCGTCAACACCGCGGAGGGCAAGAACCTCGTCGGCGCCTTCTGGGCGCCCAGGGCCGTGATCGGCGATCTGGACGAGCTCGGCAGCCTGAGCGCGCACGAGGCCACCGCCGGGTACGCCGAGGTCGTCAAGGCCGGTTTCATCTGGGCTCCGGAGATCCTGGACATCATCGAGACGGATCCGGCGCGTGCGGTCGACACCTCGACGGACGAGTTCCGGCGCGCCGTGGAGCTCGCGATCGACATGAAGGCGAGGGTCGTCTCGGACGACTTCCGCGAGGCCGGTCAGCGGGAGATCCTCAACTACGGCCACACGCTCGGCCACGCCATCGAGCACGCCGAGAGGTACCGCTGGCGCCACGGGGCCGCGATCTCGGTCGGGATGCTCTTCGCCGCCGAGCTGTCGCGCCTCGCGGGAAGGCTGCCGGATGCCGCGGCCGAACGACACCGCACCATCCTGGAGTCCCTCGGCCTGCCGACGGGTTACCGGGCGGGAGCCTGGCCTCAGCTTCTGGCGACCATGCAGCGCGACAAGAAGACCCGTGGCGGGATGCTGCGGTTCATCGTGCTCGACGAGATCGCCAAGCCGACCGTGCTGCAGGCGCCGGACGAGTCCCTCCTGTTCGCCGCGTACCAGGAGGTCGGCGAGTGACCTACGTGGTCCGGCGGGTCTGCGAGCACGAATGGCGCGAGGTCCGGGACCTGCGTCTCGAGGCCCTTCGCGATCCGGCGGCGCCGATCGCGTTCCTCGACACGGTCGACGCCGCCCTGCTGCGCCCCGACGGGTTCTGGCAGGAGCGTGCGGCGGGCGCCGCATCGACGGACACGGCTGCGCAGTTCGTCGCGATCGATGAAGGCGCCTGGGTCGGCTCGGTCTCCGTGCTGCGCCGACGGCCCGGAGACCGCGACGCGCACGGCCGGATCCTCGACGAGCCGCGCAGCGACGTCGTCGGGGTCTACGTGCGCCCCGACCACCGCGGCCGAGGGATCATCGACGACCTGCTCGCGGCCGCGTCGGGCTGGGCCGGCTCCCACGGCGACGCCTCGTTGGCGTTGGAGGTCCATGCCGACAACGCGCGCGCGCAGGCCGCGTATCGGCGCGGCGGCTTCCGCCCGACCGGGCACCGATTCGAGGGTCCCATCGGACCCGAACTCGAGATGGCGCGGCCTCTGGGCGGGGATAGGCTGTCGGCGTGACCGCCCCCCGACGCCTGCTCCTCGTGAACGGCCCGAACCTGAACCTGCTCGGCACGCGCGAGCCCGCCGTCTACGGCGCGCAGACGCTGGCGGACGCCGAACGGCTCGCCCGCGATGCGGCCGCCGCCGCCGGCTTCGAGATCCGCGCGATCCAGAGCAATCACGAGGGCGTGCTCATCGACGCGATTCACGCGGCCCGTGAGGACTGCGCGGGGATCGTCATCAATCCCGGCGGACTCACGCACACCTCCGTCTCGCTGCGAGACGCCCTCACCGGCGTCGCGCTCCCGTTCGCGGAGGTCCACGTCTCGGACGTCCACGCCCGTGAGCGGTTCCGTCACTTCTCCTACCTCGAGGACGTCGCGGCGGTCCGCGTGATCGGGGAGGGCGTCGACGGCTACGCGAACGCCGTGCGGCAGCTGACCGCGCTGATCCCTTAGAATCGACTGTCGGCCGCGTGAGCGCGGCCCCGCACACCTCGACACGAAACGGAACCCGCTTCTCATGGCATCCACCGCAGACATCAAGAACGGCGTCGTCATCAACATCGATGGCCAGCTCTGGAGCGTGGTGGAGTTCCAGCACGTCAAGCCCGGCAAGGGCGGCGCGTTCGTGCGCACCAAGCTGAAGAACGTCGTCACCGGCAAGGTCGTCGACAAGACCTACAACGCGGGCACGAAGATCGAGCTCGAGAACGTCGACCGCCGCGACTTCACGTACCTGTACACCGACGGCGACGGGTTCGTCTTCATGGACACGAGCGACTACGACCAGATCACGGTGGGCGCCGCGACCGTTGGCGACGCGAAGAACTTCCTGCTGGAGAACCAGCAGGTCACGATCGCCACCAACAACGGCAACCCGCTCTACATCGACCTGCCGGCATCCGTCATCCTCGAGGTGACCTACACCGAGCCCGGCCTGCAGGGCGACCGTTCCTCGGCCGGCACCAAGCCGGCCACGGTCGAGACCGGATACGAGATGCAGGTCCCGCTCTTCGTCGAGACCGGAACGAAGATCAAGGTCGACACCCGCACGGGTGAGTACCTCGGTCGCGAGAAGTAAGGCGTGAGCGCCCGGACTAAGGCGCGCAAGCGCGCACTCGACATCCTGTTCTCCTCGGACGTCCGCGGAGACGCGATCCCGGTGACCCTGGCGGCGGAGGCCAAGCGGGCCGCCAGCGAGCCCGCCCGCGAGGCGAGCTGGCTGTACGCGCGCGAGATCGCCGACGGCATCGTCGACCACCAGGACGAGATCGACGAGCAGATCACCACGCACAGCCGCGACTGGAAGCTCGAGCGGATGCCCGCCGTCGACCGCGCGCTGCTGCGCATCGCGGTGTGGGAGATCCTCTACAACGACGAGGTTCCCACCGCTGTCGCGATCGACGAGGCCGTGGAACTCGCCAAGGAGTTCTCGACCGACGAGTCCGGCGCCTTCGTGCACGGCGTGCTCGCCCGCATCGCGCGAGCGGGCTGACGTCGTCGGCCGGCATCCGGTGTCGATGTCGGATGCCGCGGGAAGGATGGTGCCCATGACTGCGCCGTTCGTCCCGGAGCGCGACATCCTCGCGCACACGGACCGCGGGGGCTTCGACCGAGGTCACGCCTATGCGCGCACGGGTCGGGTGCTCTACGCCATCTGGGATGACGCGCGCCGGCGGATCAACGGGCAGGTGTCCGGCTCCCGGGGCATGCCCTACAGCTGCGCGATCGAGTTCGCCGACGACGACCGGATCGCCTCCAGCCGGTGCGCGTGCCCCGTGCGCACCGCGTGCAAGCACGTCGTGGCGGTGCTGCTGGCCAGCAACGACAAGGTCGCACTCCCGACGGACACGGCGCCGCCGGTCCGGGCCCGACCGCCCGTCTGGCGGACCCTGCTGGCAGGGGTGCCCCAGACGCCGCCTGCCGGACCCCTGGCTCTCGGGATCGAACTCCGGCGCCGCCCGGCCCAGGGCGTGCACCAGTGGGCACCTCGTCCCGTGGTGGCCGCCCACCCGCGTGACCTTGTGAAGGACCCGGGCGAGGTGCTCCTCGCCGTCCGGCCGCTCATGCGCAGCGCGTCGACCGGGAACTGGATCCAGGGCGATGCGGGATGGGACACGCTCCGTCGCTCCGTCGGACGCTTCGCACCGGATCAGGTGCGCTGGTTCACCGATCTGCTGAGCATCGCCCGCGAGTCGCTGCTGTCCGGGACCGCAGGGGACTGGATCCTTCTGGACCACGTCGCGTCGCGCCTGCTCTGGGCGCATCTCGCCGAGGCGTCCGAGCTCGGCATCGATCTCGTCGCGACGCAGAAGCACACCGATGTCCGCATGTCCTCGCACGCCGAGGTCGGCGCAGAGATCCACGGCGACGAGGAGGCGCTGCTGCTCGACAGCCGCGTGTACATCGACGGTGTGCCGCAGGATTCCCGCCAGGTCCGCCCGATCGGTCGATCCGGGGTGTACGCATGGGAGGTCGTCGGCGCGCGCATCCGGCTGACCCTTGCTCCGGTGGAACTCACGCCCATGATGCACACGCTGCTGACCCGACCGGGGAGCATCGAGGTGCCCGCCGAGGAGCGCGACGACTTCCTGGCCGAGGCGTACCCGCACCTCGTGCGGCAGGTCCCGGTGCAGGCGAGCGACGAGATCGCGCTCCCGGCGCCCCCGGAACCGCGGGCGGTGATCTCAGTCGACTACCAGGCGGGGCACGTCCTCACGCATTCCCTGCAGTGGGACTACGAGGGTTTCGGTCGTTTCGCCCCGGAGCCTTCGCCCGACGCGGTGCGCGACGCCGCGGGCGAGGCACGCCTGCTCGAGGCGCTGCGCGAGGCGTGGGAACCGCTCACCGAGATGCCGTTCGCCGTGCAGGCGGAACGGCGCGATGCCGATGCCGCCGAGTTCGTGTCGCGGATCGTTCCCGCTCTCGAGGCGGCCGGGGCGGTCATCGAGACCCGCGGCAAGCCGCAGGCGTACCGGGAGCTCACGGGCGACCCGCTGATCACGGTCTCCACCGTCGAGACGACGTCGACGGACTGGTTCGACCTGGGCATCCTGGTGTCCATCGACGGGCGCACGATCCCCTTCGAACCGCTGTTCACGGCTCTCGCCCTGCGCCGGTCCAAGCTCCTGCTCGTGGACGGCAGCTACTTCTCGCTCGCGCACCCCGCGCTGCAGCGGCTGCGGGACCTGCTCGACGAGGCGGCCGAGCTCGCCGAGTGGGAGAGCGGCCCCCGGATCAGCCGTCACCAGATCGCGCTGTGGGAGGAGTTCGAGGACCTCGCGGACGAGGCTCAGCCCGCCGTGAGCTGGCGGGCCACCGCCGAGGGTCTGCGGTCCGCCGACAGCGTGCCGGCGACCGAGACCCCTGCCGGTCTCCGCGCGCTGCTGCGGCCGTACCAGCAGGCGGGGTTCGACTGGCTCGCGTTCCTGTGGCGTCACCGGCTCGGCGGAATCCTGGCCGACGACATGGGCCTGGGCAAGACGCTCCAGCTGCTGACGCTCATCCTGCACATGCGGGAGCAGGGGGAGCAGCGCCCCGTCCTCGTCGTAGCACCGACCTCGGTGCTCGGCACCTGGCAGGACGAGGCGACCCGGTTCGCGCCCGATCTGACAGTGCGGCTCCTCGATGGCACGAGCGCGAAACGCGGGCAGAGCGTCGCAGAGGCGGCGGCATCGGCAGACGTCGTGGTGACCTCCTACACCGTGACGCGGCTCGACCAGGACGAGTACGCCGCAGTGGAGTGGGCCGCGCTGATCCTCGACGAGGCGCAGTTCGTCAAGAACCCCGCCACACAGCAGCATCGTGCCGTCGCCGCCCTCCGTGCGGATGTGACGTTCGTCGTGACGGGCACGCCGCTGGAGAACAGCCTGTCCGAGCTGTGGGCGCTGCTGCGGCTGGCCGCTCCGGGCCTGTTCCCGTCGGCGCGCCGGTTCCGGCAGGAATACATCCAGCCGATCGAACAGGGCAAGGTCCCCGAGAACGAGGAGGGTGCGCCCTACCGCCGGCGCCGGCTGGAGCGACTGCGCCGCCGCATCCGTCCGCTGCTGCTGCGCCGCACGAAGGAGCTCGTCGCGGACGATCTGCCGCCCAAGCAGGAGCAGGTGCTGCATGTCGACCTGAGTCCCCAGCACCGCGCCCTGTACGACACCGTGCTCCAGCGCGAGCGGCAGAAGGTCCTCGGCCTGCTCCAGGATCTCGACCGCAATCGATTCATCGTCTTCCGCTCCCTCACCATGCTGCGGATGCTGAGTCTGGCACCGGTGCTCATCGATCCGGAGGACGCGGCGATCGGCTCCGCGAAGCTCGACGTGCTGCTCGAACGCGTCCAGGAGCTGCAGGCGGAGGGGCACCGGGCCCTCGTCTTCAGCCAGTTCACGTCGTTCCTCGGACTGGCCGCCGAGCGCCTGGCGGAGGCGGGCGTCCCCGCCGTCTATCTGGACGGTTCGACGCGTGATCGGCACGCCGTGATCGAGGACTTCCGCTCCGGCGATCAGCCGGTGTTCCTGATCAGCCTGAAGGCCGGCGGGTTCGGCCTCACGCTCACCGAGGCCGACTACGTCTTCCTGCTGGATCCGTGGTGGAATCCCGCCGCCGAGGCGCAGGCGGTCGACCGCGCCCACCGCATCGGCCAGCGCGAGCAGGTCTTCGTGTACCGGATGATCGCGACGGGGACGGTCGAGGAGAAGGTCCTCGCGCTGCAGCAGCGCAAAGCGCGCCTGTTCACGGCCGTGATGGACGACGAGCAGCTGTTCGCGCAGTCCCTGAGCGCCGAGGACATCCGCGGCCTCTTCGAAGACTGATCCGAGGCGTGTTACGGGGGTGTGACGACGCCCTCACCCCAGAGGCGTCCCCGGGTGACGCAGAAGTGATCGGGCGGTAATCGGCCACGCGTCCGGCCGAAACACCGTACTCCTATCGTCGGTCGCGTACCGTCCGGACGACCGGACCCACCGGACCCAGGAGAGCAGTCATGACCGCACCCGTCGTCTCCGCTTCGACCGACACCGGGGTCGTCCTCACCCGACGACCCGGCCGATGGATCGACGGCTTCGATCCCGAGGACACCGCGTTCTGGCAGGCCGAGGGTCGCGGCATCGCGCGACGCAACCTCGGGTGGTCGATCTTCGCCGAGTTCCTCGGTTTCATCGTGTGGCAGCTGTGGAGCATCGTCGTGGTGCTCCTGCCGTCGGCGGGATTCGCCTTCACGAGCGCGGAGACGTTCTGGCTCATCTCCCTGCCGAGCCTCGTCGGCGCGACCCTGCGGTTCCCCTACACGTTCATGGTGCCGCGGTTCGGCGGGCGCAACTGGACCATCGTGTCGGCGCTGCTGCTGCTGATCCCGTCCGTCCTGCTCGCCGTCGCGGTCGGCGACCCGCAGACGCCGTTCTGGATGATGCTCGTCATCGCCGCTCTCGCCGGATTCGGAGGCGGCAACTTCGCCAGCTCCATGGCGAACATCACCTACTTCTTCCCGCAGCGCGAGAAGGGCTGGGCGCTCGGCCTCAACGCGGCCGGCGGCAACCTCGGCACCTCGGTCGCGCAGTTCCTTGTGCCCGTCGTCGTGTCGCTCACGGCCGGCATCGGGCTCGGCCTTCCCCTGGCCGGATGGATGTGGGTGCCGTTCATCCTCGTCGCGGCCTGGGGCGCGTGGCGGTACATGGACAACCTCTCGTCGGCGAAGGCCGACTTCGCCGGTTCGGCCGCGGCGCTGCGCGAGGGGCACCTGTGGCTGCTGGCGCTGCTCTACATCGGCACGTTCGGCTCGTTCATCGGATTCTCCAGCGTGTTCCCGAAGCTGATCGCGGATCAGTTCCCCGAGTTCTCGTCGCTGCACATCGGCACCGCGGCGGTCTCCCTCGCCTTCCTCGGCGCGCTCGTGGGCTCGTTGTTCCGGCCGTTCGGCGGGCGGCTGGCCGACCGTTTCGGCGGGGCGCGCGTGACGATCGGGGCCTTCGCGGTCATGGCGCTTGGCGCCTTCGGCATCCTCGGCGTGCTGGCGCTCGGGAGCTTCTGGCTGTTCCTCCTCGGATTCCTCGTCCTGTTCGCCGCCACCGGGATCGGCAACGGCTCCACCTACCGCATGATCCCGATCGTGTTCACGGCGCGTGCGGTGGCACGGAAGGAAGCGGACGCCGCCGCCGTCGCGCGCCGAGCGGCCGCTGCCCTCGGCCTCATCTCGGGCATCGGGGCCTACGGAGGATTCCTCGTCCCGCAGGTCCTGAACGCGTCGCAGCTAGCGACCGGCGGCTACCAGGGCGCGTTCATCGGCTTCGGCATCGGCTACGTGGTGCTGCTGGTCGTCACGCTCCTCGTCTACGGCGTCCCGCGGTCGTTCCTCGACGGACGGCGGATCTGACGTGTCCTCCGGGCGCCTGCGCGTCGTGGTGGTGGGCTTCGGCCCCGTCGGCGCGCGCCTGTGCGAAGAGCTGCTTCCCGCGGTGCGCTCGGGCACGGTCGAGCTGACCGTCATCGGCGCTGAATCGGATGCCCCGTACAACCGCGTGCTGATCGCGGAGCTGGCTGCGGGCAGGGCCGACCGCGACGCGCTCCTGCTGCACGACCCGGCGGATGCTCGGGCGGCGGGAGCGCGGGTCGTGCTGGGCACGCGCGTCGTCGCGCTCGACCGCGATGCCCGGTGCGCCGAGCTCGAGACGGGGGAGCGGATCCCCTACGACCGCGTGGTCCTCGCGACGGGAGCCAGGGCGAACGTGCCGACCCTGGCCGGGCTGGACAGGCCGCGATACGACGAGGCGGCGCTCCGGCGGACCGGACCCGCGGCGATCGGATCGGACGCCCTGCTTCCCACGGGGGTCACGGTGCTGCGCGACATCGCCGACGCGGAGCGCGTGCACCGGGCGGTACGGGCCGGTGCACGCATCACCGTGCTCGGCGCCGGAGTGCTCGGGCTCGAGTTCGCCCTGCTCGCGGCGGATGCCGGGGCACAGGTGAGCGTGCTGCATCATGGTCCGACGCCGATGCCCCGCAACCTCGATCGCGGTGCCGGGACGGTGCTCGCCAGGGCGCTGAAGGACCGGGGCATCACCGTGTTCGCGCACAGCCGGGCCGAGGCGGTCGCGTTCCGTGAGAACGGCGGCAGCCGAGCCTTCGACGCCGTCGTCACGGCGGACGGGAACTACCTGCGCGGTGATCTCCTCGTGCTGTCGTGCGGGATCGGCGCCCGTACCGAGCTCGCGACCCTGGCCGGGCTCCGCACGGCGGCCGGCGTCGTCGTCGACGAGCAGCTCCGCTCCTGGAGCGACGAGGCCGTGTACGCGATCGGCGACTGCGCGCACGTCGTGCCCCGCACGGCCGAGAACGAGGCGCTCTCCCGGCTGCCGGGGGCGCCCTCCGGGCTCATCGGACCGGGATGGCGACAGGCGGCCTGGCTCGCCGCACGGCTCGCTGCCGAGGCTGCACGCATCCGGCACGACGACCCCGCCCCGATCGAGTCGGACGCCGTGGTCATGCTGAAGGACGACGACATCGACGTCGTCGCGGTCGGGGACGTCGACATCGAGCTCTGGGACCAGCCGCTCAGCGAAACGGAGCCGCTCCGGCACGTCGCGCAGTGGGCGGATCCGATGCACGGGCGCTACGTCAAGATGGTGACCCACGACGGTGTCCTCGACGCCTTCGCGTGCGTCGGGATGCCGCGCACGGCCGCAGAGCTCACCTTGCTGTACGACCGGCGCGGCGAGCTGCCGTCGGACCGCTCGCTGCTTCTGCGCCTGGACGGCGCCGACGAGATCTCCTCCGCCGCAGACGCGTTCGCCCCGACCGCCACGGTGTGCTCGTGCAACGGCGTGAGAGTGCAGCGCATCGCCGATTCGATCGCCGCGGGCAATGACACCGTGGCATGCCTCGGCCGCGACACCCGGGCCGGCACCGGATGCGGCGGCTGCAAGGGCCGTCTCGTCGACCTCATCGAGCGGTTCGCCGTGGCGGAGGCGGCGTCGGCATGAGCATCACGCCAAGCACGGACACGCACTGCCCGTACTGCGCTCTGCAGTGCGCCATGACGCTCTCCGCGCGAGCGGCGGACGCGCCCACCTCCGATCCGTCGACGACGGTGTCGGGGCGCGACTTCCCGACGAACCGCGGTGGTCTGTGCACGAAGGGCTGGACCTCCGCCTCGCTGCTGGACGCGCCGGACCGGTTGACGCACCCCCTCGTGCGCGGAGCGGACGGGACGCTCGCCGAGGCCTCGTGGGACGAGGCGCTCGATCTGGTCTCCACTCGGATCCGGTCGTTGCAGGCGGAGTCGGGCGCGGACGCGATCGGGGTGTTCGGCGGCGGCGGGCTGACCAACGAGAAGGCCTATCAGCTCGGCAAGTTCGCGCGCATCGCACTCGGCACGTCTCGCATCGACTACAACGGGCGCTTCTGCATGTCCTCCGCCGCAGCTGCTGCCAACCGCGCCTTCGGGATCGATCGCGGCCTGCCGTTCCCGCTCACGGACCTGGACGACGCATACACGGTGCTCCTGCTGGGATCGAACGTCGCCGACACCATGCCGCCGTTCCTGTCGCATCTGGCGGGGGTGCGCGCCGCCGGCGGACTGATCGTCGTCGATCCTCGGCGCAGCTCGACCGCGCGCCTCGCCGAGGGGGACCAGGGGATCCACGTCGCCCCTGCGCCGGGTACCGACCTGGAGCTGCTGCTGGGACTCACCCATATCGTCATCGCCGAGGGCCGATACGACGTCGAGGCCGTCGCCCGATGGACCACCGGGTTCGACGAGCTGCGACGCAGCGTGGCCGCATGGTGGCCGGCGCGGGTGCAGCAGGCGACGGGCGTGCCGGTAACCGTCCTCCGGCGGGTGGCGCGCCGCCTCGCGTCCGGGCGCGAGACGTTCATCCTCACCGGACGCGGCGTCGAGCAGCACGCGGACGGCACGGACACCGCGACCGCCGCCATCAACCTGGCGCTGATCCTGGGGCTTCCGACCCGGCGGGGCAGCGGGTACGGCACCCTGACCGGTCAGGGCAACGGACAGGGCGGCCGCGAGCACGGGCAGAAGTGCGACCAGCTTCCCGGATACCGCAGGATCACCGATCCCGACGCGCGTGCGCACGTCGCGGCGGTCTGGGGCGTCCCGGCCGAGGCGATGCCCGGCCCAGGCCTGCCCGCCGTTCAGCTGCTCTCATCGATCGGGCGACCCGACGGCATCCGGGCCCTGCTCGTCCACGGATCCAATCCCGTGATCTCGGCACCGGATGCCGGAACAGTGCGAAGGCGGCTGTCAGCGCTCGACCTCCTCGTCGTGTGCGACTTCTTCCGGTCCGAGACGGCGGAGCTCGCCGATGTCATCCTCCCCGTCACCCAGTGGGCCGAGGAGGAGGGGACCATGACGAATCTGGAGGGCCGGGTGATCCGGCGCCGGAGAGCGGTGGATCCGCCCGACGGCGCGCGCAGCGAGGTGTGGATCCTCGCCGAGCTGGCACGCCGTCTGGAGGCGCCCGGCCGGTTCGACACGGACCCGGCGACGGTCTTCGACGAGCTCGCGCGTGCCTCGGCCGGCGGCATCGCGGACTACTCGGGACTCAGCCACGCGGTCCTGGATGCCGGAGTCGAGGCGTACTGGCCCTACCCGGCCGGCAGCCGTGGCACGCCGCGCCCGCTGCTGGACGGCTACCGCCACCCGGACGGTCGCGCACGCATCGTGGCCGTGACCGTGCGGAGGCGGCCGGAGGAGCCGGCCTCCGGCGACCAGCTCACGCTCATCACGGGACGGCTGCTGGAGCACTACCAGTCGGGTGCGCAGACGCGTCGAGTGCCGGAGCTGACCGCCGCGCGTCCGGTCCTCGAGGCGACGGTGCATCCGTCCACCGCGGCCGACCGCGGACTGCGCGACGGGGACGAGGTCCTGCTCGAGAACGCCCGAGGCACGGTGACCGCGCGCGTGGCGACGAGTGCGGGGATCCGCCCGGACACCGTGTTCCTGCCGTTCCACTTTCCCGAGGACCGATCGGCCAACCTGCTGACCACATCGGCGACCGACCCGATCTCGGCCATGCCCGAGTTCAAGACCGCCGTCGTGCGGCTGCGGCCCGCGCAAGCACGCTGAGAGAGCGGATATCCCCGGCCCGTCTCGGCGTCCGGTCAGGACCCGCCGGGTAGACTCGATCGGTCCAGGTCAGGAGGAATCAGCATGCGGATCACGGGACTCGGCCACGCCGGGATGTTCATCGAGACGGTCGGCGGGAACATCATCTGCGACCCCGTACTCGGTCCCTCCTTCTTCGGATCCTGGTTCCCCTTCCCCGACAATCGCGGCCTCGACTGGGAACGGTACGGCCGCGACGCCGACTTCCTCTACATCTCGCACCGTCACCGCGACCACTTCGACCCGCGACTGCTCGAGCGCTACATCCGCAAGGACATCGAGGTGCTGCTGCCCGAGTACCCGACCGACGAGCTCGAGCAGGACATCCGTGCACTCGGGTACACGAACATCACGTACGCGCCGGCGGGCCAGGTCATCGAGCGCGGTGGGACGAAGATCATGATCACGCCGCTGCGCGCTCCGAGCGACGGACCGATCGGCGACTCGTCGCTGAGCGTCGACGACGGCACCGGATCGGTCCTGAACCAGAACGACTCCCACCCGCTGGATCTGGAGAAGCTGCTCGGCTTCGGCAAGCCGGACGCCTACTTCACCCAGGTCTCCGGCGCCATCTGGTGGCCGATGGTCTACGACCTGCCGCTGGACGCGAAGCAGAACTTCGCGCAGCTCAAGCGCGACGCGCAGAACAAGCGCGCGATGTACTACATCGAGAAGGTCGACGCCCCGCACGTGTTCCCGATGGCGGGTCCGCCCATGTTCCTGCGCGACGACCTGTTCGACTTCAACGGGTTCGGCCGCAACGGCGAGTCGATCTTCACCGACCAGAAGCAGTTCCTCGCCCACATGCGGGAGCTCGCCCCGCAGTACGACGGGCAGCTGTTCATCCCCGGCACCGTCGTGACGGTGGAGGCCGGCGAGGTCACGACCGAGCAGACCCTGTACACGGATGCCGAGATCGCGCACATCTTCGACGAGAAGTGGGATTACCTCGAGTCCCAGCGCGCGACGCGCCAGCAGGAGATCCAGGACGAGATCGCCACGCGCGCCGAGGTCATCCCGCCCGCCGAGATGCTCCAGGAGATCAAGCAGTGGTGGGAGCCGCTGCTGAAGAAGTCGCGCACGATCCGTCTCGGAGTCGGCGGCTGCGTCCGGTTCCGCATCGGTGAGCTGGACATGGTCGTCGACTTCCCGAAGGCGAAGGTGCGGGAGTACGCGGGGGAGGAGTGCATCTACTGGTACACGATCCCCGCCGACCTCGTGTCGACGAACATCCGCGACCACGAGATCGACTGGTCGAACTCGATCTTCCTGTCGATGCAGTTCTCGGTCGGCCGAAGCGGAAAGTTCAACGAGTTCCTCACGACGTTCCTCAAGTGCCTGTCGGTCGACCGCATCGAGTACGTCGAGAACTGGTATCAGGAGCAGACGGACCAGACCGAGGATGCCGAGATCGGCGACTGGGTCGTGCAGCGCCGCTGCCCGCACCTGCGCGCGGACCTCACGCGCACGGGGAAGATCGACGAGGACGGCGTGCTGACCTGCTCGATGCACGACTGGAAGTGGGATCTGAAGACCGGGCGATGCCTGTCCACGAGCGGTCACCCGATCCGCGCCGCCAGGATCGACGAGGTGACGGACGAGGCGCTGCGCCTGGGCGCGTAGCGTCCGCGTCATACCCGCTAGACTGAGATCACGAGCAACCTTTAACACCGTCCTGTGAGGCGGAGAAGGGAGCGGCGGATGAGCACGCGCACCGTGCTGCAGCAAGCCGATATCTCGCGGGCTCTGACCCGCATCGCGCACGAGATCCTGGAATCCAATCGCGGAGCGACCGATCTGGTCCTGCTGGGGATCCCCACCCGCGGTGTCGCCCTGGCCGAGCGCCTCGGAGCACTGATCCGCGACATCAGCCAGCAGCCGATCGCCGTCGGCGCGCTCGATGTCACGCTCTTCCGGGACGACCTCTCCCGCAACCCCACCCGGTCTCCGCATCCGACGGAGATCCCCGCGGGGGGCATCGACGGCAAGACCGTCGTGCTGGTCGACGACGTCCTCTTCTCCGGACGCAGCATCCGCGCCGCCCTGGACGCCATCCAGTCGATCGGCCGTCCCGCGGTCGTCCGGCTCGCGATCCTCGTGGACCGCGGTCACCGCGAGCTCCCGATCCGCCCGGACTTCGTCGGCAAGAACATCCCCTCTTCGCGGCAGGAGCGCGTCAACGTGCGCCTGTTCGAGTACGACGGCGCAGAGGAGGTGACGATCGAGGCATGAGGCACCTGCTCGACACCCAGACCCTGGACCGCGCCTCGGCGCTGAGGATCCTCGACGTCGCCGAGGACATGTCCGACACCCAGTCCCGCGAGGTCAAGAAGCTCCCGACTCTGCGCGGCAAGACGGTCGTGAACCTCTTCTTCGAGGACTCGACCCGCACGCGCATCTCGTTCGAGGCGGCCGCGAAGCGCCTGTCAGCCGACGTCATCAACTTCGCCGCCAAGGGGTCGAGCGTCTCGAAGGGCGAGAGCCTGAAGGACACCGCGCAGACCCTGCAGGCCATGGGCGCCGACGCCGTCGTCATCCGGCACGGCGCGTCCGGAGCCCCGCGGACGCTCGCCACGAGCGGCTGGATCACCGCCGGTGTGGTCAACGCCGGGGACGGGACGCACGAGCATCCCACGCAGGCGCTGCTGGACGCCTTCACGATCCGCAAGCGCCGGCACGGCGCGGACAGCCGGGGACGCGATCTCTCCGGCATCCGCGTGGTCATCGTCGGCGACGTGCTGCACTCGCGCGTGGCGCGATCGAACGTCTGGCTGCTGACGACGCTTGGCGCCGACGTGACGCTGGTGACCCCGCCGACGCTGATCCCGCAGAACGTGACGCAGTGGCCGGTGCGGGTGCGCTACGACCTCGACGAAGCCCTCGCCGAGGGACCGGATGCCGTCATGATGCTGCGCATCCAGCTGGAGCGCATGAACGCGGCGTATTTCCCGAGTGAGCGGGAGTATTCCCGTCGGTGGGGACTGGACGCCGTGCGTTCGGCAGGGCTGCCGGACGGTAGCATTGTGATGCACCCGGGACCCATGAACCGGGGCCTCGAGATCTCTTCCGAGGCCGCCGATTCCCCCCGCTCCACTGTGCTGGAGCAGGTCGCGAACGGCGTCTCGGTGCGAATGGCGGTGCTCTACCTGCTGCTGGCCGGAGAGCGCGAAGACGAACGAGGGGAAGTGAAGTGAGCCAGACCCTCGTCATCGCAGGCGTCCAGCTGCTCGGGCGCGAAAGCGCCGACATCGTGATCGAGGACGGCGTGATCGCCGAGATCGGCAGCGGCCTGAGCCGCGCCGGCGCCCGCACGATCGATGCAGAAGGACTCGTCGCGCTGCCCGGGCTCGTCGATCTGCACACACACCTGCGCGAACCCGGCTACGAGGCGTCCGAGACCGTCCTCACCGGCACACGTGCCGCCGCGGCCGGCGGCTTCACGGCCGTGTTCGCGATGCCGAACACCTCACCGGTCGCCGACTCGGCGGGCGTCGTCGAGCAGGAGCTGGCGCTGGGCGAGGCCGCGGGCTACGCGACCGTGCAGCCGATCGGCGCCGTCACCGTCGGGCAGAAGGGCGAACGTCTCGCCGAGCTTGGTGCGATGGCGTCCTCGCGCGCCCAGGTGCGCGTCTTCAGCGACGACGGGTTCTGCGTGTGGGACTCGTTGATCATGCGCCGAGCGCTGGAATACGTGAAGAGCTTCGACGGCGTGATCGCTCAGCACGCGCAGGACCCCCGCCTCACCGAAGGCGCGCAGATGAACGAGGGCTCCGTGTCAGCGGAGCTCGGTCTCGCAGGCTGGCCCGCGGTCGCCGAGGAGTCGATCATCGCGCGCGACGTGCTGCTCGCCGAGCACGTCGGCTCGCGCCTGCATGTCTGCCACCTCTCCACGGCCGGCTCCGTGGACATCATCCGCTGGGCCAAGAAGCGCGGCATCGCCGTCACCGCCGAGGTCACGCCGCACCACCTGCTGTTGACCGACGAGCTCGTGCGCGGCTACGACGCCCGGTACAAGGTCAACCCGCCGCTGCGGCGTGAGGAGGACGTGCTCGCGGTCCGCGAGGGCCTCGCGGACGGCACGATCGACATCGTCGCCACCGACCACGCTCCGCACCCGAGCGAGAACAAGGCCTGCGAGTGGCAGGCTGCAGCCAACGGCATGGTGGGACTGGAGAGCGCGCTGCGGGTCGTCCACCAGTCGATGGTCGACACCGGCCTGCTGGACTGGTCCGACGTGGCGCGCGTCCTGAGCACGGCGCCGGCGCGTATCGGCAGGCTCGACGGATTCGGCGCGCTCGAAGCGGGCGCCCCGGCGAACGTGACACTGTACGACCCGTCCGTCCCCGGCGTCTTCACCGAGGCCGACCTGCACGGGCGCAGCGTCAACTCGCCATACCTGGGGCGCGAGCTGCCCGGACGCGTGCAGTGGACGATCCACCGCGGCGTCCCCACGGTCGCCGACGGGACGCTGGTCGAGGAGCTGGCCCGGTGACGCGGGAGATCCTGTTCCTGGTCACGGGACTCATCGCGCTCGGCATCCTGCTCGTCATGTTCTTCGCCTGGCGACGACGACTGCGCCGCGACGCCGGCCTGTCGGCGCCGCTGGGCGTCCCCGAGCACGCCGAGGTCCGCGCGCGCCACGAGGTGCTCTACGTCTCGACCACCCGGCACGACGAGCCGCTCGAGAGGCTGGCGATCACGCCACTGGCGTACCGCGCCCGCGGAGAGCTCGCCGTGACCGACCGCGGTGTCGCGCTGTGCCTGGACGGGGCACCGACCGTGTTCCTCGCGAAGGACCGCCTCCAGGCCGTCGACCGCGCTACCGTCACGATCGATCGGGTGGTCGAACCCGGCGGCCTCGTCAAGCTCGTGTGGGACGTCGCCGACGCCCACCCGGTCGACTCCTACCTCCGCCTCACCGAAGGCGACCCTCAGAACCTCATCTCCGAACTGCGGCCGCTCATCGCGGCCCCCAAGACGGGAGCCTCGTCATGACCCATCTTCCCGATCCCGCCGTCCTCGTCCTCGAGGACGGCTCCCGCCACCCGGGACGCGCATACGGCGCCCGCGGCACCACTCTGGGCGAGGTCGTCTTCGCCACCGGCATGTCCGGATACCAGGAGACGCTCACCGACCCGTCGTACGCCGGTCAGATCGTCCTGCAGACCGCGCCGCACATCGGCAACACCGGCATGAACGACGAGGACCCCGAGTCGCGTCGCATCTGGGTGTCCGGGTACATCGTCCGCGACCCCTCGCGGGTCGTGTCGAACTGGCGCGCGACCTCCTCGCTCGACGACACCCTGGAGCGCGACGGGATCGTCGGCATCAGCGGCATCGACACCCGCGCGATCACCCGCGTGCTGCGCTCGGCCGGATCCATGCGCGGCGGCATCTTCTCCGGCGACGCGGCGTCGCTGGACGCCGACGAGCAGCTGCGCATCGTCCGCGAGGCGCCGCAGATGGCCGGTCAGAACCTGTCGGCCGAGGTGTCGGTCGCGGTCGCGGCGGTGACGCCCGCGGTGGGGGAGAAGATCGGCAACCTCGCCGTCCTCGATCTCGGCGTCAAGCAGGCCACCCTGAACAACCTCGCCGAACGCGGTTTCGAGGTCCACGTGCTGCCGCAGAACTCGTCGTTCGCGGACATCACGGCCATCGACCCGGTCGCCGTCTTCTACTCCAACGGCCCAGGGGATCCTTCGGCCTCCGACGCTCAGGTCGCCGTCTTGCGCGAGGTGCTGGACGCCAAGCTGCCCTACTTCGGCATCTGCTTCGGCAACCAGCTCTTCGGGCGGGCGCTCGGTCTCGGCACCTACAAGCTGACGTTCGGCCACCGCGGAATCAACCAGCCGGTGCGCGACAAGGCGACCGGGCGCGTCGAGATCACCGCGCACAACCACGGCTTCGCCGTCGACGCCCCGATCGAGGGCGTCTTCGACAGCCCGGCCGGATACGGCCAGGTCGAGGTCAGCCATGTCGGTCTCAACGACGACGTCGTCGAGGGTCTGCGCGCCCTCGACATCCCGGCGTTCTCCGTGCAGTACCACCCCGAGGCCGCCGCAGGCCCGCACGACGCCAACTATCTCTTCGATCGCTTCCGCGACCTGGTCGTCGCCAACCAGAAGGACTCCGAGTAATGCCCAAGCGCGACGACATCTCCTCCGTTCTCGTCATCGGATCCGGCCCGATCGTCATCGGCCAGGCCTGCGAGTTCGACTACTCCGGAACCCAGGCCTGCCGCGTGCTGCGCGAGGAGGGCGTCCGGGTGATCCTGGTCAACTCCAATCCGGCCACGATCATGACGGACCCCGACTTCGCCGACGCGACCTACATCGAGCCGATCACCCCCGAGGTCATCGAGACGATCATCGCCAAGGAGCGGCCGGACGCCATCCTGCCGACGCTCGGCGGCCAGACCGCGCTGAACGCGGCCATGGCGCTGGACAAGGCCGGCATCCTCGAGAAGTACGACGTCGAGCTCATCGGGGCCAAGGTCGAGGCCATCGAGAAGGGCGAGGACCGCCAGATCTTCAAGCAGCTCGTCCTGGACGCCGGCGCGGACGTCGCCGCCTCCGTCATCTGCCACAGCATGGACGAGCTGCTGGCGGGCGCCGAGAAGCTGGGCTATCCGCTCGTCGTCCGGCCCAGCTTCACGATGGGCGGACTCGGATCCGGGTTCGCGTACGACGAGGAGGACCTGCGCCGCATCGGCGGGGCCGGCCTGCACGACTCGCCGACCAACGAGGTGCTCCTGGAAGAGTCCATCCTGGGCTGGAAGGAGTACGAGCTCGAGCTCATGCGCGACACGGCCGACAACACGGTCGTCGTCTGCTCGATCGAGAACGTGGACCCCGTCGGCGTGCACACCGGCGACTCCATCACGGTCGCCCCGGCGCTGACGCTCACGGACCGCGAGTACCAGAAGCTGCGCGACATCGGCATCGACATCATCCGCGCGGTGGGCGTGGACACCGGCGGCTGCAACATCCAGTTCGCGGTGAACCCCGAGAACGGCCGGATCATCGTGATCGAGATGAACCCGCGCGTCTCGCGCTCCAGCGCCCTGGCGTCCAAGGCGACCGGATTCCCGATCGCGAAGCTGGCCGCCAAGCTCGCACTCGGCTACCGCCTGGACGAGATCCCCAACGACATCACGGGCGTGACGCCCGCGAGCTTCGAGCCGACGCTCGACTACGTGGTCGTCAAGGTGCCGCGCTTCGCGTTCGAGAAGTTCCCTGCCGCGGATCCGACGCTGACGACGACCATGAAGTCGGTCGGCGAGGCCATGGCCATCGGGCGCAACTACGCCACGGCCCTGCAGAAGGCCCTGCGCTCCCTCGAGAAGCGCGGCTCCAGCTTCCACTGGGGCGCCGAGGACCGGACCGTCGAAGAGCTCCTGGAGATCGCGAAGACGCCGACCGACGGCCGCATCGTGGTGCTGCAGCAGGCGCTGCGCAAGGGCGCCACGATCGAGCAGGCCTTCGAGGCCACCGCGATCGATCCGTGGTTCCTCGACCAGATCGTGCTGATCAACGAGGTCGCCGAGATCGTCCGCACCGCGCCCGAGCTGGACGCCGCGACGCTGCGCTACGCCAAGGAGCACGGCTTCTCCGACGCCCAGCTCGCCGAGCTCCGCGGCGTCGCGGAGGCCGAGATCCGGGGCGTGCGCCACGGCCTGGGCATCCGTCCGGTCTACAAGACGGTCGACACCTGCGCCGGCGAGTTCCCGGCGCTGACGCCGTACCACTACTCGAGCTATGACTCCGAGACCGAGGTCGCTCCGTCCGAGCGCACCAAGGTCGTCATCATCGGGTCCGGCCCGAACCGGATCGGCCAGGGCGTCGAATTCGACTACTCGTGCGTGCACGCGTCCTTCGCGCTGTCGGATGCCGGGTACGAGACCGTCATGGTCAACTGCAACCCGGAGACCGTCTCCACCGACTACGACACCAGCGACCGGCTCTACTTCGAGCCGCTGACCCTCGAGGACGTCCTCGAGGTGCTGGATGCCGAGGCCGCCAGCGGAACCATCCTGGGCGTCGTCTGCCAGCTGGGCGGCCAGACGCCGCTCGGACTCGCTAAGGGCATCGAGGCCGCCGGCTACACCGTGCTCGGCACGAGCCCCGCCGCGATCGACATCGCCGAGGAGCGCGAGCTGTTCTCGCGGCTGCTCGACGACGCCGGCCTCGTGGCACCGCGGCACGGCACGGCCACCGACGTGGACGGCGCGGTCGCGATCGCCGAGGAGATCGGTTACCCGGTCCTGGTGCGTCCGAGCTTCGTGCTGGGCGGACGCGGCATGGAGATCGTGTACGACACCGCGAGCCTGCGCGACTACTTCGTCCGCACGGCGGGCGAGGTCGTGATCGAGCCGGGCAAGCCGCTGCTCGTCGACCGGTTCCTCGACGATGCGATCGAGCTCGACGTGGACGCGCTGTACGACGGCCACGAGCTGTACATCGGCGGCGTCATGGAGCACCTCGAGGAGGCCGGCATCCACTCCGGGGACTCGAGCTGCACCCTGCCGCCCGTCTCCCTCGGCCGCAGCGACATCGACCGCGTCCGCAAGGCCACGCTCGCGATCGCCGAGGGCGTCGGAGTGCGCGGTCTGCTGAACGTTCAGTTCGCCATCAGCGCCGGTGTCCTTTACGTCATCGAAGCCAACCCGCGTGCCAGCCGGACCGTCCCGTTCGTCTCCAAGGCGCTCGGCATCCCGCTCGCCAAGGCGGCCAGCCGCATCATGGCCGGCGCCACGATCGCCGAGCTGAAGGGCGAGCAGCTGCTCCCCGCCGAGGACGGCTCGCAGGTCCCGCTCGACGCGCCGGTCGCCGTCAAGGAGGCTGTGCTGCCGTTCAAGCGGTTCCGGACGCGCGACGGCAAGACCGTCGACTCGGTGCTCGGTCCGGAGATGCGCTCGACCGGCGAGGTCATGGGGATCGACAAGGACTTCCCGACGGCGTTCGCGAAGAGCCAGGCGGCGGCATACGGCGGCCTGCCGACCTCGGGGACCGTGTTCATCTCCGTCGCGGACGCCGACAAGCGCGCCGTGATCCTGCCCGCACACCGGCTGCGCCAGCTCGGCTTCACGCTCGTCGCGACCGAGGGGACCGCCGAGATCCTGTCGCGCAACGGCATCCCCGTGACGGTCGTGGCGAAGTACAGCGAGACCCAGGACAGCGGGGAGCGCAACATCGTCGACCTGATCAATGACGGCGAGATCGACATCGTCGTGAACACGCCCTCGGGAGGTGCGGCCCGGGCTGACGGCTACGAGATCCGCGCCGCGGCCGTCGCGGCGGACAAGGCCCTGTTCACGACCATGGCCGTGCTCGGCGCGGCCGTCAGCGGCATGGATGCCCTCGGCGAGGGCTTCGCGGTCCGAAGCCTCCAGGAGTACGCCCTCGATCGGAAGCAGGGCCTGTGATCACGAGCTTCGGGGAGCGCGCCAGAGCGGCGCTGGCCGAGTACGGTCCGCTGTGCGTGGGCATCGACCCGCATGCGGCACTGCTCGACGCGTGGGCCCTGCCGCAGAGCGCACGCGGCGCTCGGGAGTTCGGTCTGCGCACGGTCGCGGCCGCCGCCGGACTGGTCGGCGTCGTGAAGCCGCAGGTGTCGTTCTTCGAGCGCTTCGGATCCGCCGGATTCGCGGCCCTCGAGGACGTGCTCTCCGAGGCGCGCTCGGCCGGGCTGATCACGATCGCCGACGCCAAGCGCGGAGACATCGGAACGACCATGGACGCGTACGCCGCCGCGTGGTTCACCCCCGGGTCCCCGCTCGAGGCCGATGCGCTCACGGTCAACCCGTACCTCGGCGTGGGCGCGCTGGACAGCACGTTCGCCCTGGCCGCGCGCCACGGCAAGGGCACGTTCGTGCTCGCCGCGACGAGCAATCCGGATGCCGCGCCCGTGCAGCGGGCGACGGGCGCCGAGAGCCGGACCGTGTCCGCGGCTGTCGTCGCGGCGGTGTCCGAGCGGAACGCCGCGGAGGCGCGGGACGGCGAATGGGCGAGCAACGGCTTCGTCGTCGGCGCCACCATCGACTGGCAGTCCGCGGGACTGGCACCGTTCACTCCGCCCGCGCCGATCCTCGGCCCCGGTTTCGGTGCGCAGGGTGCGGGTCCCGCCGATCTGCTCGCCCGCTACGGCGCCGCCGCGGGACAGGTGATCGCGAGCGAGAGCCGCAGCATCCTCTCGGCCGGCCCCGACGGACTCGCCCAGGCGATCTCGGCGGCCGCCGAGCGCTACCGGGAGGTGCTCCGTGGCTGACAAGCGCGCCGTTCCCGAGGTCGATCGCGTCGCTGCCGCTCACCGTGCGGTGGAGCGCCGCCGCGCCAGGGCAGCCATGAAGCGCGACCTGACCACGCGCGTCGTCGCTCCGCAGTCCGTCCTGGCGGAGGCGATCGCGGATCCGGACTCCGTGGCGGGATCGTTCCGCGTCACCGACTTCCTCCTCGCCCTCCCGGCGATCGGGGTCGGAAAGCGCGACCGGATCCTCGAGGAGCTGCACATCTCGCCCGTGAAGCGGCTCGGCGGTCTCGGCATCCGTCAGCGCGACGTGCTCGCCGCCTGGCTCGACCGCCGCTTCCCGCCGCACCGCCCGCGCGCCGGGCGCAGCAGGCTGCTCGTGCTCGCCGGTCCCACCGCGGTCGGCAAGGGGACCGTCGCGGCGCACATCCGGGAAGCGCATCCCGAGATCCACCTGTCGGTGTCCGCGACGACACGCGCTCCGCGCCCCGGCGAGGTCGACGGCGTGCACTACTACTTTGTCTCCGACGACGAGTTCGATCGGCTCATCGCCGACGGCGAGCTCCTGGAGTACGCCGTGGTGCACAACCGCAGCCGGTACGGGACACCGCGCAGGCCGATCGACGAGGCTCTCGCGGCCGGAAAGACGGTTCTTCTCGAGATCGATCTGCAGGGCGCACGGCAGGTGCGCGCGGCCGAGCCGTCCGCCACGCTGATCTTCCTGCTGCCGCCCTCCTGGGACGAGCTGGTGCACAGACTGGTCGGTCGCGGCACGGAGGACGAGGAGGAGCGGACACGCCGCCTGCGCACCGCGAAGGTCGAACTGGCGGCCCAGAGCGAGTTCGATTACCTCATTGTGAACGAGGATGTCTCCTCGGCGGCCCGCGAGGTCGTAGAATTGTCCGAGGCGACTGCGCGCTGAGCATCGTCGCGCGCCCGCCGATTCGACTTCGCGACGAACCCGTCGCCTGATCTGGAGGTCCCACCATGGCCGGACACCACACCAACGGCATCATCGATCCGCCCATCGACAACCTGCTCGACCGCGTCGAGTCGAAGTACGAACTGGTCATCTACGCGGCCAAGCGCGCGCGCCAGATCAACGACTACTACTCCGACCTGCACGAGGGCAACCTCTTCGACAACGTCGGTCCGCTCGTGGACTCGTCGGTCGAGGACAAGCCGCTCACGATCGCGCTCCACGAGATCAACGAGGACAAGCTGCGCATCCGTCACGCCGAGTAAGAGCGCGACAGCCTTCATGACCGCTCTGCGCCTGTTCACGTCCGAATCCGTCACCGAGGGCCACCCGGACAAGATCTGCGACCAGATCTCCGACAGCATCCTCGACGGCCTCATCGCCAAGGACCCCGGCTCGCGCGTCGCGGTGGAGACTCTCGTCACCACCGGCCTCGTGCACGTCGCGGGAGAGATCCGCACCGAGGCGTACGTCGACATCCCCACGATCGTCCGCCAGGTCGTCAACGGGATCGGCTACACCTCCAGCGACACCGGATTCGACGGCGACTCGTGCGGTGTCAGCGTGTCGGTGGGGGAGCAGTCCACCGACATCGCGCACGGCGTCGACCAGGCGCAGGAGCACCGCGACGGCAGCTCCACCGAGGAGCGCGACGGTCTGGGCGCCGGGGACCAGGGCATCATGTTCGGGTTCGCCACGAACGAGACCCCGCAGCTCATGCCGATGGCGGGCTGGACCGCGCACCGCATCGCGGAGCGGCTCACCGAGGTGCGCCGGTCGGGTCTCCTGCCGTACCTGCGACCGGACGGCAAGACGCAGGTCACCCTCGGCTATGACGGCTTCACCCCGAAGACGGTCGACGCCGTCGTCCTGTCCACACAGCACCACCCGGACATCTCGCAGGAGGAGCTGAAGGCGCAGGTGCGCGAGCACGTCATCGACCCGGTCCTCGCCTCCACCGGCCTCGACATCCCGGCGGACCTCACGTACTACATCAACCCGGCGGGCCCGTTCGTCACAGGCGGACCCAAGGGGGATGCGGGCCTCACCGGCCGCAAGATCATCATCGACACCTACGGCGGTGCGGCACGCCACGGCGGCGGCGCGTTCAGCGGCAAGGACCCCTCGAAGGTCGACCGCTCCGGCGCCTACGCCATGCGCTGGGTCGCCAAGAACGCGATCGCCGCGGGACTGGCCGACCGCATCGAAGTGCAGGTGGCCTACGCGATCGGCGTCGCGCGTCCGGTCGGACTGTACGTTGAGACCTTCGGAACCGGCACCGTGGACGACGAGGTGATCACGAAGGCGATCACCGACGTCTTCGACCTGCGCCCGCAGGCCATCATCGAGGAGCTCGATCTGCTGCGCCCGATCTACGCGCAGACCGCCGCCTATGGCCACTTCGGTCGTGAGCTGCCGGACTTCACCTGGGAGCGGACCGACCGCGCCGATCAGCTGCGCCGCGCCGCCGGGCTCTGATGGCCCGCGAGAGCCGGCGCATCGCGCGCGTGCTCCTGGACTCGCCGCTGCCCCAGCTGGACCGGCTCTTCGACTACGCCCTGCCGGAGGAGCTGGGGGAGGTCTCGCCCGGAGTGCGCGTCAAGGTACCGCTTCGCACCGCGGGCCGCGTCGTCGACGGCTTCATCGTCGAGATCGCCGCCGAGGACGATGCAGACAGGCCGCTGTCCGAGGTCGACAGTGTGGTCTCGGATGTCCCGGTGCTCACGGACGCGCTGTACCGGCTCGCTCGACGCACGGCCGATCGCGCGGCCGGATCTGCCTCCGACATCCTGCGGCTGGCGATCCCGAAACGCCAGGTCCGCGTCGAGAAGGCCTGGGCGCAGGATGCCGCGGCCCCCGTGCCGGAGCCCGAGGCCCTCGAAGCGGCCGGTGTCGTGATCGACGGCTACGCCGGTCTCGCCGAGGTCCTCGCCGACGGCGGCCGCGCCGCAATCGAGGCGATCCCAGCCCTGGACGACGGAGTGCCGGCCTGGACGACGCTCGTCGCGGCGGCCGCGGTGCGCACCCTCGCGGCCGGCCGCTCCAGCGTGATCGTCGTACCCGACCACCGCGACCTGGATCGCGCGGTCGCCGCCCTGGAGAAGATGCTTCCCGACGGCGCACTCGTGCGCCACGACGCGAGGCAGGCCAATCCGGATCGCTACCGTGCGTTCCTGCGCACGCTCGAGGACGCTCCGTGCGTCGTCATCGGCAATCGCTCCGCCGTGTACGCGCCGGTGCGCGCCGGCCTCGTCGTGATCTGGGACGACGGAGATCCGCTGCTGTCCGAGCCGCTGGCACCCTACGTGCACGCGCGCGACGCCGCACTGCTGCGGCAGGAGCAGGAGGGCAGTGCGCTGCTGTTCGCCGGGCACACGCGCACGAGCGACGTGGAGCGCCTCGTCCAACTCGGCTGGCTGCAGGACGTCCGTGCGGTCCGACGCGTCCTGCCTCGTGTCCAGCTGAGCACGCCCCAGGAACTCGAGCAGGGCGGCGCACGGATGCCGTCGAGTGCCTTCCGCTCCGCTCGCTCCGCCGCCGCCGAAGGACCCGTCCTCGTGCAGGTGGCCCGCCCCGGGTTCGCGCCGTCGCTCGTCTGCGCCGACTGCCGACGGCCCGCCCGCTGCCCCCAGTGCGCGGGGCCGCTCGGCGCACGGAACCGGGGCGCGGTGCCCGTGTGCGGCTGGTGCGGCCGCTCCGCGCGCACCTGGACGTGCCCGGAGTGCTCCTCGACGCGGCTGCGGCTGGCGTCCTCGGGAAGCGAGCGCACGGCTGACGAACTGGGACGCGCATTCCCCGGCATCCGCGTCATCGTGGCGGACGGTGCGCACCCCGTCGAGCGGGTCGACGACAAGCCGTGCCTGGTCGTCGCCACCCGCGGAGCCGAGCCCCTCGCTGAGGGGGGATACCGTGCGGTCGTGCTGCTGGACGGACCGCGGATGCTTCAGGCCCCAGATCTGCGCATCGGCGAGTCCTGCCTGCGCTGGTGGTCGAACGCCGCGGCTCTCGCGGCGCCGGGGGCGCCGGTGCACCTCGTCGGCATCTCGGGTCCCGCTGCCCTCGCCCTCGCGACCTGGACGCAGCCGGGATACGCCCGCGGCGAGCTGGAGACGCGCGCGCCGCTGCACATGCCGCCGACCGTCCGCGTCGCACAGGTCGAGGGGACCTCGGCCTCGGTGCGCGCAGCGGTCGAGTCGCTGCGCGCGATCGGCCTGCTGCCCGACGCCGTCCTCGGCCCCGTCCCGGTCGCGGACGGCGAGGGTCGCGTCCGCGCGCTGGTGCGTTTCGAATACGGCGCCGGGCCCGCGGTGGCGAGCACGCTGCGGGCGCAGGTCATCGCCGACGCCGTGCAGCGCCGACGCGGCCGGGGACGCCCGGCGAAGGCCACGCTCGGCGTGCGTCTCGATATCCTCGAACCTGAGATCTGATCCCCCCGGAGAACCTTCATGCGCCTCGTCTTCGCCGGCACGCCCGCCGTCGCCGTCCCCACCCTGCGGCTGCTCGCATCCCAGCACGAGGTCGCGGCCGTCATCACGCGCCCGGACGCTCCGCTCGGGCGCAAGCGCGTCCTGACCCCCTCGCCGGTCGCCGCGGCAGCTGAGGAACGGGGTCTCGAGGTCATCAAGGCCGCCCGCCTGGACGCCGACGTCACGGAGCGCATCTCCGCACTGGCGCCGGAGCTGGGCGTGATCGTCGCCTATGGCGGACTGGTGCGCGAACCCCTGCTCTCCACCCCGGAGCACGGATGGATCAACCTGCACTTCTCCCTGTTGCCCGCGTGGCGCGGCGCCGCGCCGGTCCAGCGTGCTCTCATCGCCGGGGACGACGTCCTCGGGGCGAGCGTGTTCCAGCTCGTCCCGGAGCTCGATGCCGGCGATGTGTACGACTCCCGCGTGATCGACGTCCCGCACGACGCCACCGCGGACGTCGCCCTCGACGCCCTCGCCGAGTCCGGCGCGCCGCTCACCGCGGAGGTCGTGGCCTCGATCGCCGCGGGGTCCGCGTCCCCGCAGCCGCAGTCCGGCACCGTCACGCTCGCCCCGAAGCTCTCTCTCTCCGACGGGCTGCTCGACTTCACCCGCCCGTTCACGGAGGTCTACGCCAGGTTCCGCGGTGTCACCCCTGAACCGGGGGCGCACACGACCGTCGACGGCGCCCGGTTGAAGATCCTCGCGGCGGAGCCGGCATCCGGTGACGAGAGACCCGCGCCCGGGGTCATGACGGGGACGAAGCACGCCGTCCTCATCGGCACGGCCACGGACCCCCTGGCGGTGACCAGGGTCCAGCCTGCGGGAAAGCCGGGCATGGCCGCGGCCGACTGGTGGCGGGGACGGCGCGAGGGCGAGAGCACGGTGGCGGGATCATGAATGACCGGCGCTCCTCCCGACGGCCCACCCGGCCAGGCGGGCGCCCGCAGCCGGACCGCTCAGTGCAACCGGCGAGGCGGGTCGCGTACGACGTGATCCGCGCCGTGTCCGAATCGGATGCCTACGCGAATCTCCTCCTTCCCGCCGCGATCGCCGAGGCCGGTCTCGGCCCGCAGGACGCGAGCCTCGCCACGGAGCTCACCTACGGAACGCTCCGCCGTCGCGGCACGTACGACGCGATCATCGCGGAAGCGGCCGGACGCGACACGGCGGACATCGACCCCGGCGTGCTCGACGCCCTGCGGCTCGGTGCCCACCAGCTGCTCGCCACCCGGGTGGCCTCTCATGCCGCGGTGAACGAGTCCGTGAACCTCGCCGCGTCCGGCAGCAGGGGCGCCGCGGGCTTCGCCAACGCCGTGCTGCGCCGCATCGCTCGCGACACTCCGGGGGAGTGGGACGAGCGGATCGCGCGCCAGGCGCGGTCGGACGACGAACGCCTCGGGCTGCGCGCGGCGCACCCGGTATGGGTCATCCGTGCCCTGCGTCGGGCACTCGCGGCCGAAGACCGGATCGACGAGCTCGACGCGCTGCTGGAGGCGGACAACGCGTCGCCCGAGGTGACGCTGGCGGCGCTTCCCGGTCTCGCCGAACCGGCGGAGCCGCGGCGCCCGTACGCTCCGACGGCCTTCGGTGCCCCGGGCGGCGATCCGCGCGCCTACCTGGCGGAGTCGGGCGGCACCGTCCGCGTGCAGGACGAGGGCTCCCAGCTCGTCGCCCTGGCGCTCACCGCGGCGACTCCGGTCGACGAGGGGGAGCAGTGGCTCGACCTGTGCGCCGGACCGGGAGGCAAGACCGCACTGCTGGCGGCGATCGCCCACGCGCACGGCGCACGACTGGAGGCGAACGAGGTCGTCCCTGCCAGGGCCGGCCTCGTCCGCAACGCCCTGCGGCCCCTGCCGATCGACGTGCCGGTCCACGAGGAGGACGGCCGCCTCTTCGCGGCCGCGCGTCCCTCGACGTTCGACCGCATCCTCGTCGACGCCCCGTGTACGGGTCTCGGAGCTCTCCGCCGACGTCCCGAGGCGCGCTGGCGCAAGACCCCGGCGGACATCGCCGAGCTGACAGCGCTGCAGGAGGAGCTGCTGCTCGCCGCCGTGGAGGCGCTGCGCCCCGGGGGCGTCGTCGCCTATGCGACATGCTCCCCGCACCTCGCCGAGACCGCCGGAGTGGTGTCCGAGGTGCTCCGCGTGCGGGACGACCTCGTCGAGCTCGACGCCAGGGCCGTGATGTCCGGGCTCAGCCGCTCGCCGATCGACCTCGCCTCCGACGGCACCGGTCGCGTGCAGCTGTGGCCGCACCGGCACGGCACCGACGCCATGTTCCTCGCGCTGCTGCAGCGCACCGAGAAGGGATCCCGATGACCGAGCTGCCCCGCGCCCCGCGCATCAACCCGAGCATCCTCGCCGCCGACTTCGTCAACATGCAGGCGGAGCTGGCCCGGATCGCCACGGCCGACTTCGTGCACGTCGACGTCATGGACAATCACTTCGTCCCGAACCTCACGTTCGGGCCGCAGATGGTCGAGCGCATCCAGGCGACGAGTCCCGTGCCGCTCGATGTGCATCTGATGATCAGCGACCCGGACCGCTGGGCGCCCGGATACGCCGAGCTCGGCGCGGCGAGCGTGACCTTCCACCTCGAGGCCGCTGCGGACCCGATCGCCCTCGCGCGCCGGCTGCGCGACATCGGCGCACGCGCCGGGGTCGCGATCAAGCCGGGGACGGCGGGGGAGCGGCTGTACGACGTGCTCGACGAGTTCGATCAGATCCTCGTCATGACCGTCGAGCCGGGATTCGGCGGACAGGGGTTCCTTCCCGAGACGATGCCCAAGCTGCGCTCTCTCGTCGACGAGGCCCGCCGGCGCGGCTCCGACGTGTGGTTCCAGGTGGACGGAGGGATCTCCGCCGCCACGATCGATCAGGCCGCCGCGGCCGGGGCCGACACCTTCGTCGCGGGCTCCGCCGTGTACGGCGCCGAGAACGTCGAGGCGGCGATCAGCGGGCTCAGGGACCTCGCGCGAGCCGCTAGCCTGGAATCGTGAAGACTTTCGACGAGCTGTTCGCCGAGCTCCGCGTCAAGGCCGAGACCCGCCCAGAGGGATCCGGCACCGTCGCCGAGCTCGACGGGGGCGTGCACACGATCGGCAAGAAGATCGTCGAGGAGGCCGCCGAGGTCTGGATGGCGTCGGAGTACGAGTCCGACGAGGCGGCGGCGGAGGAGATCTCCCAGCTGCTCTACCACGTGCAGGTGATGATGATCGCGAAGGGGCTCAGCCTTCAGGACGTGTACCGACATCTCTGATGCGCCCCGTCCCGCCGCTCTCCTGAACCGAAAGACCCCCATGCTGCGCATCGCTGTTCCCAACAAGGGCTCGCTGTCCGAGACCGCCGCCGAGATGCTCGCGGAGGCCGGCTACGCCGGTCGGCGCGACTCCAAGACCCTGCACGTGATCGACGCCGAGAACGACGTCGAGTTCTTCTTCCTCCGCCCCCGCGACATCGCGACCTACGTCGCATCCGGCGCGCTGGACGTCGGCATCACCGGACGCGACCTGCTCAAGGACGTGCCCCAGCAGGCGCGCGAGATCCAGGCCCTCGGCTTCGCCCACTCCACGTTCCGCTTCGCTGCCCCGCCGGGTGCGTTCCGCGGCATCGAGGACCTCGCGGGCGTCCGCGTGGCCTCGGCGTATCCGGGACTCGTCGACGCATTCCTCCGCGAGCACGGCGTCGAGGCGGAGCTCGTCCCGCTGGACGGCGCGGTCGAGTCCGCCGTGCGCCTGGGCGTCGCCGACGCCATCGCCGACGTCGTCGAGACCGGGACCACGCTGCGGCAGGCGGGCCTGGAGATCTTCGGCCCGGTCATCATCGAGTCCGAGGCCGTTCTCATCAGCCGCCCCGGGGATGCCGAGGGCACCGAGACGCTCCTCCGTCGTCTGCGCGGCGTCATCGTGGCCCGCCGCTACGTGCTGCTGGACTACGACCTGCCGGCGGACCTCGTCGACCAGGCCGTCGCGATCACGCCCGGCCGCGAGTCCCCGACGATCTCGCCCCTCAAGGATCCGAGCTGGGTCGCGGTGCGCGTGATGATCCCCCGCAAGGGCGTCAACCAGGTCATGGATGCCCTGTACGCGCTCGGAGCGCGGGCGCTGCTGGTCACGGCGATCCACGCGGCGAGGCTCTGATGACGCTCGCGAGCCGCGTCATCCCGTGCCTCGACGTCGCCGCCGGCCGCGTCGTCAAGGGCGTCAACTTCCAGAACCTCCGCGACATGGGAGATCCCGTCGAGCTGGCGGCGCACTACGCGGCCCAGGGCGCCGACGAGATCACGTTCCTCGACGTCACCGCGACCGTGGACGACCGCGCGACCACCTACGACGTCGTGCAGCGCACGGCGGAACAGGTCTTCGTCCCGCTGACCGTGGGCGGGGGAGTGCGCAGCGTCGACGACGTCGCGCGACTGCTCTCAGTCGGTGCCGACAAGGTCGGCGTCAACTCGGCGGCCATCGCGCGTCCCGAACTGATCGGCGAGATCGCCGACCGCTTCGGCGCCCAGGTGCTGGTGCTCTCCCTCGACGTCAAGCGCGCCCCCAGCACGGTCTCCGGCTTCGTCGTCACCACGCACGGCGGCCGCACCGAGACGGCGCTCGACGCGCTGGACTGGGCGCGTGAGGCCACCGAGCGCGGCGCGGGGGAGCTGCTGGTGAACTCGATCGATGCCGACGGCACCCGCGACGGGTTCGATCTGGAACTCGTCCGCCTGATGCGCGAAGTCGCCTCGGTGCCGGTGATCGCGTCCGGAGGTGCGGGGAAGGCCGCGGACTTCGCACCCGCGATTAAGGCCGGAGCGGATGCCGTGCTCGCTGCGAGCGTGTTCCACACCGGCGCTCTGACGGTCGGCCAGGTGAAGGACGCGCTGCGTGCGGAGGGCGTGACCGTGCGCGGCGCCCTGGGCGAGCAGGAGGAGGCGACGTGACCGGAATCGAGGCCCGGATCGAGCAGGTCGCGTGGAACTCCGACGGCCTGGCCCCGGTGATCGTCCAGCAGTGGGACACGCGCGAGGTGCTCATGCTCGCATGGATGGACGCCGAGGCGCTGCGGCGCACGCTCACCGAGGGACGAGCGACCTACTGGTCCCGCTCGCGCCAGGAGTACTGGCGCAAGGGCGACACCTCGGGCAACACGCAACTGGTGCACGCCGCCCGGCTCGACTGCGACGGCGACGCGATCCTGCTCCAGGTGCATCAGAACGGTCCCGCGTGCCACACCGGCACGCGCACGTGCTTCGACGCGACGGACCTGGAGGCCGCTGCGGCGGTGGACGCATGAGCATCGCACGACGCGGACGCTCGATCACGGTCCTCGGCTTCCTGGCCGCGGGAGGCGTCGGAGTGCTGTCCGCGACGCAGACCTGGCTCGTCGCGTCGCGCCACGACGCGGCCGAGCCGATCCTCGTGACGGGCGCTCAGGCGCAGCCCCTGCTCACCCCGCTGAGCCTTGCCGTGCTGGCGCTGGCGGCCGTGCTCGCCATCGTGGGCCCGGTGCTGCGCCACATCCTCGCTGCCCTCGGCGGACTGATCGCCGTCCTGCTCGGATGGTCGACGCTCGACCTCCTGCTGACGACGCCGCTGTCCGCGGTGTCATCGACCGTCACCGAGGTGACTGGCTTGGCAGGGGAGTCCGCGATCGCCGACCTGGTGGATGCGGTCACGCCGACCGCCTGGCCCGCGGTCGCGCTGGGCGGCTGGGTGCTGCTGCTGGTCGTCGCGGTCTTCGCGCTCTTCACCGCGCGAGGCTGGCGCTCCGGCGGGCGCCGGTTCCGCACCGACGCCCCGGGGTCGACGTCCGAGGGTCCCGTCGACGCGATCGATTCCTGGGACGAGCTGTCGCGCGGCACCGACCCGACGCGCTGAGACCGATAGACTGACGACGCCCGCAACCCATTCGGAGGAATCCCCATGAGCAACCCCATCGCAGACCCCGGCCACGGACACTCGCCTGCCGCCTGGACCGCTGTGGTGGTCATGCTGTTCGGCGTCGCTGCGGGTACCGTCGCGTTCTGCCTTGAGCAGCCGCTGTTCGTGTGGATCTCGGTCGGGATCATCGTGATCGGCGCACTGCTGGGCTGGATCCTCGCGAAGGCCGGCTACGGCGTGAAGGGCCCCAAGTACTCGCCGAAGGCGCACTAGTGGTCCTCGCCGACCTCACGGCCGGCGCTGTCGAGGACGCCGAGCGTCGCGCGCTGTCGCGACCGCTCGCCGACGTCGAGAAAGCGGCCCTGGCCCGTCCCGCTGCGAAGGATGCCCGCGCAGCACTGGCTCCGGCATCCCGCGTCAAGATCATCGCCGAGGTCAAGCGCGCGAGTCCGTCCCGCGGCGCCCTGGCGGAGATCCCCGACCCCGCCCACCAGGCGACCCTGTACGAGCACGGCGGAGCCTCCGCGATCAGCGTGCTGACCGAGGAGCGCCGTTTCGGGGGCAGCCTCGCCGATCTCGAGGCCGTTACCGACCGCGTGTCGGTCCCCGTGCTGCGCAAGGACTTCATCGCGACGCCGTACCAGGTGTTCGAGGCACGCGCCGCCGGCGCCGACCTCGCACTGCTGATCGTCGCCGGTCTCGAGCAGCACGTGTTGACCGAGTTGTTCTCGCTCATCACCGAGCTCGGCATGACTCCGCTCGTGGAGACCCACTCCGCCGACGAGATCCGCATCGCAGCCGACCTCGGAGCCCCGCTCATTGGCGTGAACGCGCGGGACCTGAAGACCCTCGAACTCGACCGCGACCTGTTCGGTCGGATCGCCGACCTGATCCCCGCGGGAACGACGCGGATCGCCGAGTCCGCGGTGCTCGCCCCCTCGGACGTCGCGCGGTATCGCGACGCGGGCGCCGACGTGGTGCTCATCGGGGAGGCGCTCGTGACGGGCGACCCCGTCGCCACGCTGCGCGGTTTCCTGGAGGTGGGATGAGATGAGCGGCTCCGAGTCGACGGGCGCGCACGACGCCTCCCTGCGCGATCAGCCAGGTCCTTTCTTCGGCGAGTTCGGGGGGCGGTACATGCCGGAATCGCTCATCGCCGCGATCGACGAGCTCACGCTCGCCTACGAAGAGGCGATCGCGGACCCCGCCTTCCGCGCCGAGCTCGCGCACCTGCTCGGCACCTACGCCGGACGGCCCTCCGCCCTCACCGAGGTGCCACGGTTCGCCGAGCACGCCGGCGGTGCACGGATCTTCCTCAAGCGGGAGGACCTCAACCACACCGGCAGCCACAAGATCAACAACGTCCTCGGCCAGGCGCTGCTGACCAGGCGCCTGGGCAAGACGCGCGTGATCGCCGAGACCGGCGCAGGCCAGCACGGCGTCGCCACCGCCACGGCCGCGGCGTTGTTCGGCCTGGACTGCACCATCTACATGGGCGAGGTCGACACCGAGCGCCAGGCCCTCAACGTCGCGCGCATGCGCCTTCTCGGCGCCGAGGTCGTCGCCGTCAGGACCGGCTCGCGCACCCTCAAGGACGCGATCAACGATGCGTACCGGGACTGGGTCGCGACCGTGGAGACGACGAACTACATCTTCGGGACCGCGGCGGGTCCGCATCCCTTCCCGGCGATGGTGCGCGACTTCCAGAAGATCATCGGGGAAGAGGCGCGCGAGCAGCTGCTCTCGACCGCGGGCCGGCTCCCGGACGCCGTCGTGGCGTGCGTGGGCGGCGGCTCCAACGCGATCGGCATGTTCGACGCGTTCCTGGACGACGCCGACGTGAAGCTGTACGGCGTCGAGGCGGCGGGGGACGGCGTGGACACGCCGCAGCACGCGGCGTCGATCGAGCGCGGTCGCCCGGGCATCCTGCACGGCGCGCGCACCTACGTGCTCCAGGACGAGGACGGCCAGACCGTCGAATCGCACTCGATCTCGGCGGGACTCGACTATCCCGGTGTGGGGCCGGAGCACTCCTGGCTCGCCGACATCGGGCGCGCCTCGTACATCCCGGCGACCGATGACGAGGCCATGCAGGCGCTGCGCCTGCTCAGCCGCACCGAGGGCATCATCCCGGCCATCGAATCGGCGCACGCCCTCGCGGGTGCTCTCCGGATCGGCCGGCAGCTGGGCCAGGACGGCCTCATCGCCGTCTGCCTGTCCGGACGAGGCGACAAGGACATGGACACCGCCGCACGCTACTTCCACCTGTACGACGAGGAGCGCGCATGAGCCGGGTCGAAGACGCCATCGGGCGGGCGCACGACGCCGGACGCGGTGCCTTCGTGGGATACCTGCCGGTCGGATACCCCGACCTGGACACGAGCATCCGTGCGGCGATCACGCTGGCCGAGAACGGCGTCGACGTCATCGAACTCGGGCCGCCCTACAGCGACCCTGTCATGGACGGGCCGCTGATCCAGGAGGCGACGCAGGCGGCGCTCGCTGCCGGCTACCGCACGAAGGACCTCTTCACCGCGCTGCGCGCCATCACCGCGGCCACGGACGTGCCCGTGGTCGTGATGACGTACTGGAACCCGGTCGTGCAGTACGGCGTCGACCGCTACGCCGACGACCTGCTCGCGGCCGGCGGGGCGGGCCTCATCACCCCGGACATCACCCCTGAGGCCGCGGCGGAATGGATCGCGGCGAGCGAGCGGACCGGTCTGGACCGCATCTTCCTCGCAGCCCCGACCTCCACCGACGAGCGGCTGGACCTGGTCACCTCGTCGTCGACCGGTTTCGTCTATACCGTGTCCACCATGGGCATCACGGGGGAGAGGGCCGAGCTCGACAAGGCGGCCCGCACCCTCGTCGCCCGCCTGCGGACGCACGGCGCCGGCCGCGCCTGCGTCGGCATCGGGATCTCGACGCCCCAGCAGATCGCGGCCGTCCTCGAGTACGCCGACGGCGCGATCGTGGGCACGGCTCTCGTCCGCGCTCTGCGCGATGGCGGCCTCGACGGCCTCGCCGAGACCACGCGTGCGCTGGCAGCCGGCACGCCGTTGTCCGTCCCCTCCGACCAGAGAAACTAGAATCGCACTCATGTCCCTCGCGCTCTCCAGCACCCTGACCGGCGTGCTCACCAGCATCCCGAGCCCGCCCAGCAACACCTTCTCGCTCGGGCCGCTGACGATCCACTACTACGCGCTCTGCATCATCGCCGGCATCATCGTCGCCGTGCTGATGACGAACCACCGCCTGACCAAGCGCGGCGCGGAGCCGTGGATCGTGATCGACATCGCGATCCTCGCCGTCCCGCTCGCGATCATCGCGGCGCGGTTCTATCACGTGTTCACGCACCCGAACGACTACTTCGGCGAGGGCATCAACACCTGGAACCCGTTCCAGCCCGGGTCTATCTGGGCGATCTGGGAGGGCGGCATCGCCATCTACGGCGCCCTCATCGGCGGGGCCGTCGGCGCCTGGCTCGGCTGCCGCTGGACGAAGATCCGGTTCTGGAGCTTCGCCGACGCGCTGGCTCCAGGGCTCCTGCTCGCGCAGGCGCTCGGCCGCTTCGGGAACTGGTTCAACCACGAGCTCTTCGGCCTGCCGACCGATCTGCCCTGGGGGCTGGAGATCGAGTCCGACAACCCTGCCTTCCCGCCGGGGCTCGCCGAGGGCACCCTGTTCCACCCGACGTTCCTCTACGAGATCATCTGGAACGGGCTGGGCGTCGTCGTGCTCCTGTGGCTGGGGCGCAAGCTGTTCTTCCAGTGGGGCAAGCTCTTCGCGATGTATCTCATCTGGTACAGCGCCGGACGCATCGTGTGGGAGTCGATCCGCATCGACCCGAGCGAGATCATCCTGGGTCTGCGCAGCAACGTCTGGGCGGCGATCATCGGCGTCGTCGTCGGCATCGTCATCATCATCGTCCAGACCCGCCGTCACCCGGGTCTGGAGCCCTCGGTGTACCTCCCCGGCCACAGCCGGAAGGACGTCGACGCTGATGTACAATCGCAGGACAATCCCTCTGACTTCGTGGACGTGAGCGAGCCTCCGGCAGACGAAGTCACCGCAGGAGCCACCGCCACAAGCACCGCTCCCACGAGCGAGGACGGCACCCGATAAGCCGCCTCGCGGCGGGAGATCCATTGCACTGAACGAGCGGGCCGACGTCGTCCCCGGTGTCACTTTGAACTATCTGAGGACGGTAACTGGTGTACTTCCAGCCTCCCTACGGCGCCTCCGGCGCCTACCCCCCGAAGCAGGGCATGTACAACCCGGCGTTCGAGAAGGACGCCTGTGGCCTCGCCATGGTCGCCACGCTCCGCGGCACGGCAGGTCACGACATCATCCAGCAGGCCCTCGAGGCTCTGCGCAACCTGGAGCACCGCGGTGCGATCGGCTCTGACGCCGGCACCGGAGACGGAGCCGGCATCCTGACTCAGATGCCGGACGAATTCCTCCGCGCCGTGACCGAGTTCGACCTCCCTCCGGTCGGCGAGTACGCCGCCGGACTCGCGTTCCTCCCGCTGCACGCGGGGGAGCGCCGCACGCAGAAGGCGGGCGTCGAGAAGGTCGCCCGCGAAGAGGGCCTCACGGTCCTCGGCTGGCGCGTGGTCCCCACGGCCAACGAGCACCTCGGCAAGCTCGCCGACGAGGCGCGCCCCGCCTTCGAGCAGCTCTTCGTGTCCCGTCCGGCGACCGTCGACGCCCCCGCGCTGTCGGGGATCGAGCTCGACCGCCTCGCCTACCGGCTCCGCAAGCGCGCCGGACACGAGATCGGCGCCTACTTCGTCTCGCTCTCCAGCCGTACGCTCGGCTACAAGGGCATGGTGACGACGCTGCAGCTCGAGCCGTTCTACCCGGACCTGCAGGACGAGCGTTTCGCGAGCGAGCTCGCCGTCGTCCACTCGCGCTACTCCACCAACACCTTCCCGTCGTGGCCGCTCGCCCAGCCGCTGCGGATGCTCGCCCACAACGGCGAGATCAACACCGTCGGCGGCAACCGCAATTGGATGCGGGCACGCCAGTCGCAGCTCGAATCCGAGCTCCTCGGCGATGTACGGCCCCTGCTGCCGATCTGCACGGACGGTGCCAGCGACTCGGCCTCGTTCGACGAGGTCCTCGAGCTGCTCACGCTCACCGGCCGCAGCCTGCCGCACGCCATCCTGATGATGGTCCCCGAGGCCTACGAGAAGCAGACCGACATCACGCCGGAGCTGCGCGCGTTCTATGAGTACCACGCCAACCAGATGGAGCCGTGGGACGGCCCCGCGGCCCTGATCTTCACCGACGGGACGCTCGTGGGCGCCACGCTCGACCGCAACGGTCTGCGCCCGGGGCGCTGGACGGAGACCACCGACGGTCTGGTCGTCATCGGGTCCGAGACCGGAGTGCTCGAGTTCGAGCCCGAGCGCATCAAGCGCCGCGGCCGGCTGCAGCCCGGCAAGATGTTCGTCGTCGACACGGCCGCGGGACGCATCGTCGAGGACGCCGAGATCAAGGAGCGCCTCGCGAACCTGCACCCGTGGCAGGAGTGGCTGGACGCGGGAGCCGTGCGCCTCGCCGATCTGCCCGAGCGCGAGCACATCGTGCATCCCCCGGCCTCCATCACGCGGCGCCAGCGCACGTTCGGGTACACCGAGGAGGAGGTGCGGATCCTGCTGACCCCGATGGGTCAGAACGGCGTGGAGCCGCTCGGCGCCATGGGCTCCGACACCCCGATCGCCGTGCTCAGCGAGCGTCCGCGTCTGCTCTTCGACTACTTCACCCAGCAGTTCGCGCAGGTGACCAACCCGCCGCTGGACTCGATCCGCGAGGAGGTCGTGACGAGTCTCAGGCTCGGCATCGGCCCGGAGCGCAATCTCCTGGACTGGGGTCCGGAGCACGCCAGGACCGTCACCCTCGACTTCCCGGTGATCGACAACGACGAGCTGGCGAAGATCCGCCACATCGACAAGGCCATGCCCGGCCGGTCCTCCGTGACCATCCGCGGCCTGTACCACTTCGACGCCGGCCCCCAGTCGCTGCCGGACCGCATCGAGGAGATGTGCGCCGAGGTGGACGCCGCGATCGAGGAGGGCGCGGAGTTCGTCATCCTGTCGGACCGCGACTCGAACAAGGACCTCGTCCCGATCCCGTCGCTGCTCATGGTCTCGGCCATCCACCACCACCTCATCCGGCGCGAGAACCGCATGAAGGTAGGGCTCATCGTCGAGGCCGGCGACGTCCGCGAGGTGCACCACGTCGCCACCCTCATCGGCTACGGCGCGTCCGCGGTCAACCCGTACCTCGCCATGGAGACGGTCGAGCACCTCGTCCGCACCGGTTTCATCACGGGCATCTCGCCCGAGAAAGCGGTGAAGAACCTCATCTACGCGCTCGGCAAGGGCGTACTGAAGATCATGTCCAAGATGGGCATCTCCACGGTGTCGTCCTACGCGGGCGCCCAGGTGTTCGAGGCCGTCGGGCTCAGCCAGGAGTTCGTGGACGCCTACTTCACCGGAACCGAGACCAAGCTCGGCGGGATCGGCATCGACGAGGTCTACACCGAGAACCAGGCGCGTCACGACTACGCCTACCCCGAGGACGCCGCGGCCCGCGCCCACGAGCGCCTCTGGACCGGTGGCGAGTACCAGTGGCGTCGCGACGGATCTCCCCACCTGTTCAACCCGGAGACGGTCTTCCGCCTGCAGCACTCGACGCGCACGCGGCGGTACGACATCTTCCGCGAGTACACCAAGCTCGTCGACGACCAGGCCGCGGAGCTGAAGACCCTGCGCGGGCTCTTCTCGCTGCGCACGGGCCTGCGTCCCGCGGTGCCGCTGGACGAGGTCGAGCCGGTCAGCGAGATCGTCAAGCGCTTCTCGACCGGGGCCATGAGCTACGGCTCGATCTCCCGGGAGGCGCACGAGACGCTCGCCATCGCGATGAACCGCATCGGCGGCAAGTCGAACACCGGCGAGGGCGGCGAGGATCCGGATCGCCTCGTCGACCCGGAACGGCGCAGCGCCATCAAGCAGGTCGCGTCCGGCCGCTTCGGCGTCACGAGTCAGTACCTCACCGAGTCCGACGACATCCAGATCAAGCTGGCCCAGGGCGCGAAGCCCGGTGAGGGCGGTCAGTTGCCTCCGGGCAAGGTGTATCCGTGGGTGGCGCGCACGCGCCACGCGACCGCCGGCGTCGGGCTCATCTCTCCGCCGCCGCACCACGACATCTACTCGATCGAGGACCTCAAGCAGCTGATCTTCGATCTGAAGCGCGCGAACCCGGATGCTCGCATCCACACCAAGCTCGTCAGCCAGTCCGGCATCGGCGCGGTCTCCGCAGGCGTCGCGAAGGCGCTCAGCGACGTGATCCTCGTCTCCGGACACGACGGCGGGACGGGTGCGAGCCCCCTGAACTCGCTCAAGCACGCCGGTACGCCGTGGGAGCTGGGCCTGGCGGAGACGCAGCAGACGCTCATGCTCAACGGCATGCGCGACCGCGTCGTGGTGCAGGTCGACGGGCAGCTCAAGACCGGCCGCGACGTGATCATCGGCGCACTGCTGGGCGCCGAGGAGTTCGGGTTCGCGACCGCCCCGCTCGTCGTGAGCGGATGCATCATGATGCGCGTGTGCCACCTGGACACCTGCCCGGTCGGCGTCGCGACGCAGAACCCCGTTCTGCGCGAGCGCTTCACCGGCAAGCCCGAGTTCGTCGTGAACTTCATGGAGTTCATCGCCGAGGAGGTGCGCGAGATCCTCGCCGAGCTGGGCTTCCGCTCGCTCGACGAGATCATCGGGCGCAGCGACCTCATCGAGACGAACGCCGCGATCGAGCACTGGAAGGCCGACGGGCTCGATCTGTCGCCGGTGCTGGACGGCCCGGTGTTCCCGGCATCCGAACCGCGTCGCAGCGGGCGGGAGCAGGACCACGAGCTCGGCGAGCACTTCGACGTCCAGCTCATCGAGATGGCGCAGGACGCTCTCCGTGACGGCTCTCCCGTCCTCATCGAGCTGCCGATCCGCAACACGGAGCGCGCGGTCGGCACCATGCTGGGCCACGAGGTCACCTCGCGCTACGGCGCCGCAGGCCTCGCCCGCGAGACGATCGACGTCACCCTGACCGGCACCGCCGGCCAGTCGCTGGGCGCTTTCCTGCCGGCGGGCATCGCGCTCCGCCTCGAGGGCGACGCCAACGACTACGTCGGCAAGGGGCTCTCCGGCGGCGACATCACGATCCGTCCGTCCCGCGGCGCGACGATCCTCCCGCAGGAGAACGTGATCGCCGGCAACGTGATCGGCTACGGCGCCACCAGCGGGACGATGTTCATCTCGGGCGTGGTCGGGGAGCGGTTCCTGGTGCGCAACTCGGGAGCGACGGCGGTGGTCGAGGGCGTGGGCGACCACGCCCTGGAGTACATGACCGGCGGTCTCGCGGTGATCCTCGGCACCACGGGCCGCAATCTCGGAGCCGGCATGTCCGGCGGCATCGCGTACGTGCACGCGCTGCGCACCGACAAGGTGAACGCGCAGTCGCGCGAGAGCGGCGAGCTGCGGCTGGAGCCGCTCGACCGCGCCGACCTCGAGGTGCTCAGGAGCCTGCTCACCGAGCACCACGAGCGCACGGCATCCCCCCTGGCGGCAGAGATGCTCGCCGACTTCGACACCGTGGCGGGCGAGTTCGTCAAGGTGCTTCCGCGGGACTTCGCCGCGGTTCAGAACATGCGCCAGGAGGCGGAGGAGGCCGGGCTCGACCCGGACGGCGACGTCATCTGGAACCGGATCCTGGAGGTGACCGGTGGCTGACCCCAAGGGCTTTCTGAAGGTGACGGAGCGCGAGCTTCCCGCTCGTCGCCCCGTCCCGGTCCGGATCATGGACTGGAAAGAGGTCTACGAGCCCGGCGACCAGGCTGTGCTGCGCCGTCAGGCCGGCCGGTGCATGGACTGCGGTGTGCCGTTCTGCCACTCCGGATGCCCGCTGGGCAACCTGATTCCGGAGTGGAACGACCTCACGTGGCGCGGCGAGGGCCGATCGGCGATCGAGCGGCTGCACGCCACGAACAACTTCCCGGAGTTCACCGGGCGGCTGTGCCCGGCGCCCTGCGAGAGCTCGTGCGTGCTCGGCATCAACCAGCCGGCCGTGACGATCAAGCAGATCGAGGTCTCGATCGCGGATGAGGCCTTCGCCCACGGATGGGTCGAGGCCGAGCCGCCGGAGCGCCTCACCGGCAAGACGGTCGCGGTCGTCGGATCCGGCCCTGCCGGACTCGCTGCCGCTCAGCAGCTGACGCGCGCAGGTCACACGGTCGCCGTGTTCGAGCGGGACGACCGCATCGGGGGACTCCTGCGCTACGGCATCCCCGACTTCAAAATGGAGAAGAGCCACGTCGAGGCCCGTCTCCGTCAGATGCAGGAGGAGGGCACCCGGTTCCGCGCCGGCGTCGAGATCGGCAAGGACATCAGCTGGGCGGATCTGCGCGCCCGCTATGACGCCGTCGTCGTCGCGACGGGCGCGACCGTGCCGCGCGATCTGCCGATCCCCGGGCGCGACCTGGACGGCGTGCACTTCGCGATGGAGTACCTCGTCGAGTCCAACCGCGCCGTCGCCGGCGACAAGGTCCCCAACCAGATCACCGCCGAGGGCAAGCACGTCGTCGTCATCGGCGGAGGCGACACCGGCGCCGACTGCATCGGCACGGCGCACCGCCAGGGCGCGCTCAGCGTCACGAACCTCGCGATCGGCCGCCAGCCGGGCGCGGGACGCCCCGACCACCAGCCGTGGCCGATGATGCCGACCGTGTTCGAGGTCTCGTCCGCGCACGAGGAGGGCGGCGAGCGGGTCTACCTCGCCTCGACCGTCGAGTTCCTCTCCAACGACGCCGGAGAGGTCCGCGCCCTGCGCGTGGCGGAGACCGAGTTCGTGGACGGACGCCGCGTGCCCAAGAGCGGCACCGAGCGGGAGATCCCCGCCGACCTCGTCCTCATCGCGATGGGCTTCACCGGCCCCGAGCAGGACGGATTCGACGAGGAGACACGTCCGCAGGTCACCGACCGCGGCGCCTTCCAGCGCGACGACTCCTACGAGTCGACCGTTCCCGGCGTGTTCGTGGCCGGTGACGCGGGCCGCGGCCAGTCGCTCATCGTGTGGGCGATCGCCGAGGGCCGGGCGGCCGCGGCGAGCGTCGACCGCTTCCTGATGGGCGAGACGGTGCTGCCCGCGCCGGTGCGTCCCACGGATGTCGCGATCGGCCTGCAGCCCGCGTAGGCTGACGGGGGCACCGTCGCCAGTTCCGTTCCTCTCTACCCTGGAGATTTCTGTTGAGACGCGCGAAAATCGTCGCCACACTCGGCCCTGCCACCAGTTCCTATGAGAACGTGCGAGCCATCATCGAGGCCGGCGTGGACGTCGCCCGGCTGAACCTCAGCCATGGCGACTACTCCGTCCACGACGCCAACTACGCGAACGTGCGCCGCGCGGCGGACGACGCGGGGCGCGCCGTGGCCGTGCTGGTCGATCTGCAGGGGCCGAAGATCCGCCTGGGCAGGTTCGAGGCCGGTCCCTACGAGCTCGAGGTCGGTGACATCTTCAAGATCACCACCGAGGACATCATCGGCAACCGCGAGATCTGCGGCACCACGTTCAAGGGCCTGCCCCAGGACGTCAAGCCCGGCGACTTCCTGCTGATCGACGACGGCAAGGTGCGCGTCGAGGTCGTCGAGACCGACGGCACCGTCGTCACGACCAAGGTGATCGTCGCCGGCGCCGTGTCGAACAACAAGGGGATCAACCTCCCCGGTGTGGCCGTCAACGTCCCCGCCCTCAGCGAGAAGGACGAGGCGGATCTCCGCTGGGGCCTGCGCACCGGCGCCGACCTCATCGCGCTGTCGTTCGTGCGCAACGCGGCCGACGTGGAGCGCGTGCACGAGATCATGGCCGAAGAGGGTGTGAGGGTCCCGGTCATCGCCAAGATCGAGAAGCCGCAGGCGGTCGACGCGCTCGAGGAGATCGTGGACGCGTTCGACGGCATCATGGTCGCCCGCGGCGACCTCGGCGTCGAGTTGCCGCTCGAGGCCGTGCCGATCGTGCAGAAGCGCGCCGTGGAGCTCGCGCGCCGCAACGCCAAGCCGGTCATCGTGGCGACGCAGATGCTCGAGTCGATGATCTCGAGCCCCGTTCCGACCCGCGCCGAGACGAGCGACGTCGCCAACGCCGTCCTCGACGGCGCCGACGCGGTCATGCTGTCCGGCGAGACGAGCGTGGGGGAGTACCCGATCGTCGTCGTCGAGACGATGGCGCGAATCATCGCGTCGACGGAGGAGCACGGGCTCGAGCGCATCGCGCCGCTGACGACCAAGCCCAAGACGCAGGGCGGGGCGATCACGCTCGCCGCCCTCGAGGTCGCCGACTTCGTCGAGGCCAAGTACCTGTGCGTGTTCACGCAGTCCGGGGACTCCGCGCGCCGCCTTTCGCGGCTGCGCTCGCGCATCCCGATGATCGCGTTCACGCCGGAGCCCGGCATCCGTCGCCGCATGGCACTGACCTGGGGCCTGCGCTCGACGCTCGTCGACGTCGTCCAGCACACCGACCTGATGTTCCACCAGGTCGACGACTACCTGCTCACGAACGGCCTGGCCGTCGAGGGCGACAAGGTCGTGGTGATCTCCGGATCCCCTCCCGGGATCGTCGGCTCCACCAACGACATCCGCGTCCACAAGGTCGGGGATGCCGTCGGCGGCGCGGCTCCGATCTACAAGAACGGGGCCTGAGGCTCCGCAACCGATGATGCGCGCCGCAGCGCCCGAGGGGGCTCCGGCGCGCATCATCGTGTTCCGCGCGCGTGGGTTCCGAGGCGCGTGCGCTAAAGTCGATCCGGGCCGGCGTGGCGGAATGGCAGACGCGGAGCACTCAAAATGCTTTGTCCGAAAGGGCGTGTGGGTTCGAGTCCCACCGCCGGCACAGAAGGACCCCTACTAGAATGGGAATCGTGACCGAAGAACAGGCTGAACAGTCCACGGCATCCGCTCCGCGACGCGTCGTCGTCGCGGAAGACGAATCGCTGATCCGTCTCGACATCGTGGAGATCCTCCGCGACAACGGATTCGACGTCGTGGGCGAGGCCGGAGACGGCGAGACGGCGGTCGCACTCGCGACCGAGCTACGTCCGGATCTGGTCATCATGGACGTCAAGATGCCGCAGCTGGATGGCATCAGCGCCGCCGAGAAGCTGCACAAGGGCAACATCGCCCCGGTCGTCCTCCTGACCGCGTTCAGCCAGAAGGAGCTCGTCGAGCGCGCGAGCGAAGCGGGCGCCCTGGCGTACGTCGTGAAGCCGTTCACGCCGAACGACCTGCTGCCTGCCATCGAGATCGCGCTGGCGCGTCACGAGCAGATCATCACGCTCGAGGCCGAGGTCGCCGACATGGTCGAGCGCTTCGAGACCCGCAAGCTCGTCGACCGCGCCAAGGGGCTGCTGAACGAGAAGATGGGCCTGTCCGAGCCCGAGGCGTTCCGTTGGATCCAGAAGGCGTCCATGGACCGTCGCCTCACGATGCAGGACGTCGCGAAGGCGATCATCGAGCAGCTCGCCCCGAAGAAGTCCTGATCGACCTCGGAGGCGGCATCCTGCTGCGGCCGCTCGAGCCGGGCGACGCCGCGGCTCTGGCGGAGGCCTTCGCGCGCAACCGCGCGCACCTGGCCCCCTGGGATCCGGAGCGCACCGAGGACTTCTTCACCTCAGCGGAGCAGGCGCGGCTGATCGAGCTGCTGCTCGCCGAGCGGGATGCCGGGCGCAGCGCGCCGTTCGTCCTGGCTCGTCCGGAGGACGGGGCGGTCGTCGGCCGTGCGAACCTGAGCAACATCGTGCGCGGAGCGTTCCACAGCGCCGACCTGGGGTACTGGATCGACGCCTCACTGGCCGGTCGAGGACTGATGACCCGCGCGGTCACCGAGATGCGCCGTCATGCGGCGAGGGAACTGAAGCTGCACCGGCTGCAGGCCTCCACGCTGCTGCACAATCACGCCTCGCAGCGGGTGCTCGCCGCCAACGGCTTCGAGCGCATCGGCATGGCGCCGAAGTACCTGCACATCGCGGGGGAGTGGCAGGACCACTACCTGTTCCAGCGGATCCTCTCCGACTGATCGTCGCGTCAGTCGGGCAGGTCCTTGATCATGTTCGTGATCCGGATGGTCGAGCAGCGCCGGCCGCGGTCGTCCGAGACGACGATCTCGTGGACCGTGATGCTGCGCCCCAGATGGATCGGCGTGCACACTCCCGTGACGACCCCGGAGGTCACCGAACGGGTGTGGGTGGCGTTGATGTCGACGCCGACCGCGAGCCGTCCAGGGCCCGCGTGGAGGTTGGCGGCCATCGACCCGAGCGACTCGCCGAGCACGACGTAGGCGCCGCCGTGCACGAGTCCCACCGGCTGCGTGTTGCCCTCGACGGGCATCGTCGCGACCGCGCGGTCGATCCCGAACTCGGTGAACTCGATCCCCATCTTCTCGGCCAGGGCGCCCATGCCTCGCGCCGTCGCCCACTCGAGGCCGTTCGTCTGGATGCTGTCGCTCACCGATCCTCCTCAGCACGTGTCTGTCGTCCTCGTTAGGCTGACAGGGTGACGGACTCCGCAAAGCCTACCCTCATGGTCGTCGACGGCCATTCGCTCGCCTACCGCGCCTTCTTCGCCCTCCCCGTGGAGAACTTCACCACGAAGGACAACCAGCACACGAACGCGATCTACGGCTTCCTGTCGATGTTCGTGAACCTCATCAAGGCCGAGCGTCCGACGCATCTGGCGGTCGCCTTCGACACCTCTCGGCATTCGTTCCGCACGGACGAGTACCCCGAGTACAAGGCGACCCGCTCCGAGACGCCGCAGGAGTTCCGCGGCCAGATCCCGCTGCTGCAGGACTGCCTCGCCGCGATGTCGGTGCCCGTGCTGACGCAGGAGGGCATCGAGGCGGACGACATCCTCGCCACGCTGGCGGCGCAGGGCTCCGTGGACGGCTACGACGTCCTGGTCGTCTCCGGCGACCGCGACACGATCCAGCTCGTGAACGACGAGGTGACCCTGCTCTACCCGTCGGTGCAGGGCGTGTCGCAGCTCAAGCGCTACGACCCGGCCACGGTGCAGGAGCGCTACGGCGTCCGCCCCGAGCAGTATCCCGACATCGCCGCGCTCGTCGGCGAGACGAGCGACAATCTCCCCGGTGTTCCGAAGGTCGGAGAGAAGACCGCCGTGAAGTGGCTCACCCAGTTCGGCTCGCTCGACGCTCTGCTGGAGCGCGCCGACGAGATCAAGGGCGTCGTCGGCGGCAACCTCCGCGATCACATCGAGGATGTCCGCCGCAACCGGAAGCTCAACCGGCTGCTCACCGACGTCGCGCTGCCCGTCGCACCCTCCGACCTCGCTGTGCGCCCCATCGACGCGCAGGCGGTGCGCGACATCTTCGCCCGACTCGAGTTCCGCACCCTGCTGCCGCGCGTGTTCGAGGCGGCGGGCAGCGACGCCCCGGTCGAGGATCCGGCGAACGCCGTCGAGCTGCCGTCCCCCCTCGAGGCGACCGCGGCGGAGCTCGCCGCGTGGCTTCAGGCCGGCGGGGACGAGACGGCGCTGACGCTCGTCGTCGCGGGCGGGCACGCGACCCGGCTCGGCGTCGCGCGCGGGGACGAGCTGCGCGAGACCGACTGGAACGAGGGCGCAGCCGAGGCTCTCCGAGGCTGGCTGGAATCCGAAGCGCCGAAGGTGCTCCACGACGCGAAGCCCCAGGTCAAGGCTCTGCTGCGCTCCGGCATCCGGCTGGGCGGGCTGGCCTACGACACGAGCCTGGCCGGCTGGCTGCTGCGCCCGAGCTTCCCCGACAAGACCCTCGGCAACCTCGTCGAGCGCTACCTCGGCGAGAAGCTTCCCGAGGCCGACCCCACGCAGCTCGTCCCCGAGACCGACGGCGCGACACCCTCCCAGGAGGCGTGGTTCACACTCCGCACGACTGCCGCGCTGCGCGCCGACCTGCCTGAGGCGGTGGGATCCGTGCTCACCGACATCGAGCTGCCGACCCTGCTGACTCTCGCCGACATGGAGCTCGCCGGCGTCGCGGTTTCGCACGATGTGCTGTCCACGTTCTCCGCCGAGCTCGGCGCGCGGGCCGACGCGATCGCCCAGCAGGCCTTCACGACGATCGGGCACGAGGTCAACCTGGGCTCTCCCAAGCAGCTCCAGGAGGTGCTGTTCGAGGAGCTCCAGCTGCCGAAGACCCGCAAGACGAAGACCGGCTACTCCACGGATGCCGCGTCGCTGGCGGACATCCAGGAGAAGAGTCCCCATCCGTTCCTCGAGCAGCTGTCGCAGCACCGGGAGGCGACGAAGCTGCGTCAGATCATCGAGTCGCTGGACACCGCGATCAAGGACGACCATCGCATCCACACCACCTACGTGCAGACCGGCAGCCAGACCGGACGGCTCTCCAGCACGGACCCGAATCTGCAGAACATCCCGGTGCGCACTGAGGAGTCACGGCGCATCCGCAGCGCCTTCGAGGTGGGCGAGGGCTACGAGACGCTCCTGACGGCGGACTATTCGCAGATCGAGATGCGCATCATGGCGCACCTGTCGGGTGACGAGGGGCTCATCGAGGCCTTCAACAGCGGCGAGGATCTGCACCGGTTCGTCGGCGCGCGCGTTTTCGGCGTCGACCCCTCGGACGTCACGGCCGCGATGCGCACCAAGGTCAAGGCGATGTCCTACGGTCTCGTGTACGGGCTGAGCGCCTTCGGCCTGTCCAAGCAGCTGCGGATCGAGCAGACCGAGGCCAAGCAGCTCATGCTGGAGTACTTCGCTCGCTTCGGCGCGGTGCGCGACTATCTGCGGGCATCCGTGCTCGCGGCCAAGGAGGTCGGGTACACCGAGACGATCTTCGGCCGTCGCCGCCCGTTCCCCGACCTCACGAGCCCGAATCGCGTGCTGCGCGAGAACGCGGAGCGAGCGGCGCTCAACGCGCCGATCCAGGGCAGTGCGGCCGACATCATGAAGATCGCGCTGTTCCGCATCCACGACGATCTCGTCGCCGCCGGTCTGCGCTCACGGGTCCTTCTCCAGATCCACGACGAGCTCGTGGTCGAGGTCGGCCCGGGGGAGTGGGATGCCGCGGAGGAGATCGTGCGCACCCGGATGGCCGGGGCCGCCGAGCTGTCGGTGCCCCTTGACGTGCAGGTGGGGCGCGGCCGGGACTGGAACGAGGCGGCGCACTAGGCAGCAGGCGGCGCCCCAGTACCCTGGAGCGATGACCAACTCTGCGCGCACACCCACCGCGATCGACCAGGTCGCCGAGGAATGGGTCGACGACCTCGTCCGTCTGGCTCCGACGCTGGGGACCTACATCGGCCGTAACGACGCGAACGACCGTTTCGCCGACCTCAGTCCCGACGGCCAGGAGCAGTACGCCTCGGAGGTGCGGCGCACGCTTGCGAAGCTCGACGCGATCGAGCCCGTGGATGAGGTCGACGCCGTCACGAAGGCCGATCTGGGCAGTGAACTGCGCCTCGAGCTGGAGCTGCACGATGCCCAGTGGCATCTGCGCGACCTCAACGTCATCGCCTCGGCGCCGCAGGACATCCGCTCGGTCTTCGATCTGATGCCCACCGCGACTGCCGAGGACTGGGAGGTCATCGCCACGCGTCTCGCCGCGATCCCCGCGGCCCTGCAGGGATACACCGCCACGCTGCGCGAAGGGATCGGACGCGGTACGGTGCCCGCCCGCCGCCAGGCCGTCGAGGTCGCGACGCAGATCGAGCGCTACACGGCCGACGACGGCTTCTTCGCGGCCTTCGTCGCGGATGCCGCCCCTGCCGAGGGCGAGCTGCCGGCCTCGCTCGCGCGCACCCTCGCCGACAACGCCTCGGCAGCGCGCGTCGCCTACGACGAACTGCGCTCCTTCCTGGCCGGCACTCTGGCGGCGTCCGCGACGGACACCGACGCCGTGGGCCGCGAACTGTACGCGCTGAACTCCCGACGCTTCCTCGGCGCCACGATCGACCTCGACGAGACGTACGAGTGGGGGATCGAGGAACTGCGCCGCATGGTCGACGAGCAGACCGCGATCGCGAACGAGATCCTTCCCGGTGCCACGGTCGAGGAGGCCGTGGCGCATCTCGAGGCGGACCCCGCCCGCAAACTCCACGGCACCGAGGCGCTGCAGCGGTGGATGCAGGAGACCAGCGACCGTGCCGTGTCCGAGCTCGGAGCCACGCACTTCGACATCCCCGAGGAGATCCGCACCCTGGAGTGCATGATCGCTCCCACCCAGGAGGGCGGCATCTACTACACCGGCCCCACCGACGACTTCTCGCGTCCCGGCCGGATGTGGTGGTCCGTACCCGAGGGCGTCACCGAGTTCGACACCTGGCGCGAGCTCACCACGGTGTACCACGAGGGCGTCCCCGGACACCATCTGCAGATCGCGCAGGCCGTCTACAACCGCGAGCAGCTCAATTCCTGGCGGCGGCTGCTGGCGGGGACCTCGGGTCACGCGGAGGGCTGGGCGCTGTACGCCGAGCTGCTCATGCAGCAACTCGGCTACCTCGACGATCCCGCCGACCGACTCGGGATGCTGGACGGGCAGCGCATGCGCGCCGCGCGAGTCGTCCTGGACATCGGCGTGCACCTGCAGAAGCCCCGCCTGGACGGTTCGGGCGTCTGGGACGCCGATCACGCACTCGAGTTCATGCGGCGGAACGTGAACATGTCCGACGAGTTCGTGCAGTTCGAGGTCAACCGCTATCTCGGCTGGCCAGGGCAGGCACCCTCGTACAAGGTCGGTCAGCGCATCTGGGAGCAGGTGCGCGACGCCTGTCGGATCCGCGAGGGCGACGGGTTCGACATCAAGCGGTTCCACAAGCGCGCTCTCGACCTGGGCGGCGTCGGTCTCGACACCCTGCGGACGGCGCTGCTGGGCTGACGCGGCCGGCGCCGGGAATGCGGCGAACGTCGACATGGTTCATTCACCTGAATACGAAAGGCTGACATGAACATCGAATTCGGGCTGGACACCTTCGGCGACATCACCCGCGACGCGGACGGAAACCTCGTCTCCGCGGCGCAGACCATCCGCGACATCGTGGCGCAGGCCGAGCTCGCCGATCGCGTCGGCGTGGACTTCTTCGGCGTGGGCGAGCACCATCGCAAGGAGTTCGCGGTCTCCGCTCCCGAGATGGTGCTCGCCGCGATCGCCTCGCGGACCGAGCGGATCCGCCTCGGCACGGCGGTCACGGTCCTGTCCTCCGACGACCCGGTGCGCGTGTACGAACGGTTCGCGACGCTGGATGCGGTGTCCGGTGGGCGTGCCGAGGTCGTGCTCGGCCGCGGGTCCTTCATCGAGTCCTTCCCGCTGTTCGGCTTCGATCTGCGCGACTACGAAGCACTCTTCGAGGAGAAGCTCGAGCTGTTCGTGGAACTTCTCAAGGAGCAGCCCGTGACGTGGTCCGGAACCATGCGTCCCGCGCTCGAGAACGCCGACGTCTTCCCGAAGACCGAGACGGGTCTGCGCACCTGGGTCGGTGTGGGCGGCAGCCCGGAGTCGGTCGTGCGCGTGGCGCGCCACGGACTCGGGCTCATGCTCGCGATCATCGGCGGTCCCGCGGAGCGCTTCCGCCCGTTCGTCGATCTCTATCACCGCTCGACCGCGAGCTTCGGGACGACCGCGCATCCGATCGCCGTGCACTCACCAGGGCATGTCGCGCCCACCGACGAGGAGGCCTGGGACGCGGCGTACGAGGGTTTCGAGGCGATGAACAACACCATCGGGGCCGAACGCGGCTGGCCGCCGTACAGCCGAGCGCGCTTCCAGAACGACGTCGGTCCCGCCGGCGCGATCTACGCGGGCTCGCCCGAGCGCGTCGCGCAGAAGATCGCCGACACCGTCCGCACCCTCGGACTCGGCCGGTTCGACCTGAAGTACGCCACGGGGACACTGGCCCACGAGCAGATGATGCGCAGCATCGAGCTGTACGGGACCGTGGTGATCCCTCGGGTGCGCGAGCTGCTCGCCGAGGACTGATGCCGGATCCCGTGCCGGAGCGGCCCTACGATGAAGGACATGGCTGACACGCTGCCGAGTCGCGCCTCCCTCGCGGATCGCCTCGATCATCTCCCGTTCACCCGCCGTCACCTCAAGGTGCTGACGGGTTCCGGTGCGGGCTGGGCGCTGGACGCCATGGACGTCGGACTGATCTCGTTCATCATCGCAGCGCTCGCGCAGCAGTGGGATCTCAGCAAGACCGAGACGGGCTGGATCGCGTCCGTCGGCTTCATCGGCATGGCGCTCGGAGCGAGCCTGGGCGGCCTGCTCGCGGATCGGTTCGGCCGACGGCAGGTGTTCGCCCTGACGCTGCTCGTCTACGGCGCAGCCACGGGGGCGAGCGCCCTGGTCGGCGGAGTCGCGGCCCTGCTGGTGCTGCGCTTCTTCGTCGGACTCGGCCTGGGCGCCGAGCTCCCGGTCGCCTCCACCTACGTGAGCGAGTTCGCACCGAGCCGTATCCGGGGCCGGCTGATCGTGATCCTGGAGGCGTTCTGGGCTGTGGGGTGGACCGCGGCGGCGCTGATCGGGTACTTCGTCATCCCGGCATCCGAGGACGGTTGGCGATGGGCGTTCGCCATCGGCGCGATCCCCGCTGTCTACGCGCTCCTCGTGCGCTGGGGCCTGCCGGAGTCGCCCCGATGGCTCGCCGGTCGCGGCCGCATCGCCGAGGCCGAACGCGTCGTCGCGGCGTTCGAGACGGACGCCGGCATCATCACGCCGCCGGCCATTCGCAAAGAGCCTCCGTCGCGTGCGCTGGCCGTGACCGCGCGGGCTCGGTTGAGCACGCTCTGGAACACGGAGTTCCGCGTGCGCACGGTGTGCATCTGGCTCGTCTGGTTCTGTGTCAACTTCGCGTACTACGGCGCCTTCATCTGGATTCCCAGCATCCTGGTCGACGCGGGGTACGACCTCGTGCGCTCGTTCGGCTTCACGCTGTTGATCACGCTCGCCCAGCTTCCCGGCTACGCGGTCGCCGCGTGGCTGATCGAGGTCTGGGGCCGGCGCATCACGCTGTCCGTGTTCCTCGCGGGCTCCGCCGTCTCCGCCGTGCTCTTCGGCACCGCGACGGGGGACGGGGCGATCATCGCCACGGGGATGGCACTGTCCTTCTTCAACCTCGGCGCGTGGGGCGCGCTGTACGCCGTGACGCCGGAGATCTATCCCACCTCCTTGCGCGGCACGGGCTCGGGTTGGGCTGCCGGCGTGGGGCGGATCGCCTCGATCATCGCGCCGCTGCTGGTCCCGGTCCTGCTCGTCGCCGGCGGAGCACCCCTGCTGTTCGTGGTGTTCGCCGCGGTCTTCGTCGTGGCAGCCGTCGCCGTGTGGGGGCTGGTCGATCGCCGCGGGCAGGCGCTCGACGACCGCTGACCTCCGCCGACCCGGCGAGCAATAGGCTGGTGCGGTGAGTGCAGTGAGATTCGTGGCGATCGGCGACTCGTTCACCGAGGGAGTCGGAGACGAGCTTCCGGACGGGCGCGTGCGCGGCTGGGCGGACATCGCGGCGCAGGGCTGGGCGGATGCCTCCGGTCAGCCGATCCAGTACGCGAACCTGGCGATCCGCGGCAAGCTCGCCTGGCCCATCGTCGAGCAGCAGCTCGAGCCGGCACTGGCGCTGCGACCGACGCACCTCTCCTTCAACGGCGGCGGCAACGACATGCTCCGTCCTCGCACCGACGTCGAGCACATCGCGGACGCGTTCTCGCGCGTGCTGCGACGCTGCGACGAAGAGGGTGTCACGCTCATCCTGCTGTCCGGCGCGAATCCCTCCGGACAGCTTCCGATGGGATCCCTCGTGCAGCGCCGCGGCGATGAGCTCTCCGCGGCGGTGCTGCGACGCGTCCAGGACCGCCCGGACGTCGTCCGTGCGCTCAACTGGCCCGACCGCGAGCTCTCCACACCGCCGTACTGGTCGGCCGACCGGCTCCACATGAATGCGGCAGGGCACCACCGCGTGGCCGCCCGCGTGCTGCACGGGCTGGGCTTCGAGCCTCCGTCCGCGTGGTGGTCGCCGACGGCGTTCCCACCGGCCGGGCCCTCCGGCTTCGCGTATTACCGGGAGCACGTCGGGCCGTGGGTCAAGCGCCGCGTCACCCGGACGTCGTCGGGAGACGGGCGGGAGCCGAAGCATCCCGCCTGGATCGAGCTGGTGCCGCGATGAGGCCGCTGCGCGGCCGGCGCCGGCCGCGCAGGGTCGGCCAGCTGCTCGTCGGCCTGTTCCTGTACGGCATCGGAATCGCGTTCATCGTGCGCGGCGAGATCGGCGCGGCGCCATGGGACGTCCTCACACAGGGCATCGCGAACCACGTGCCGCTCAGCTTCGGCGTCATCACGATCCTCACGAGCATCGTGGTGCTGCTGCTGTGGATCCCGCTCCGTCAGAAGCCGGGCATCGGAACGGTTCTGAATGCACTGCTCGTCGGTCCCGCCGCGGATGTCGGCCTGGCCCTGATCCCGGCCGAGCAGGACCTGTGGCTTCGCATCGTGTTCTTCGCGGCGGGTCTCATCCTCCTCGCGGCGGCCACCGGCCTCTACATCGGAGCTCAGTTCGGTCCGGGACCGCGGGACGGTCTGATGACGGGACTGCATCGCGTCACGGGCTGGCGCATCTGGATCGTCCGCACGGCGATCGAGGTGACTGTCGTGGCGATCGGATGGCTCCTCGGCGGGAACGTCGGAGTCGGAACTCTCGCCTTCGCTCTGCTGGTGGGACCGCTCTGCCAGTACTTCATGCGGGTGTTCGCCGTCCGGATGCCGGAGCGCACGGCGGCCTCGACGTGACCGACTTCGAGCTCGCCCGCATCCCGGCGGGCACCGTCACCCTGCACGATGCCCGCCGCGGGGAACGGCGGCAGGTCGTGCTCGAGGAGTTCGAAATCGGCGTCTTCGCCGTGACCGAGGAGCAGTTCGCCGAGGTCCTCGGCATCGCCGCCCAGCATCCACGCCGTCCTGCCGCGGACCTCAGCTGGCTGCGCGCGGTGCGGTTCTGCAATGCGGCCTCCGAATGGGAGGGACTCGACCCCGCATACTCCTTCGAGGGCGAAGAGGTGACCTGGCACGTCGACAGCGACGGGTACCGGCTGCCGACCGAAGCCGAGTGGGAGCACGCGTGCCGTGCCGGCTCGACCGGTCCGCAGTACGGACCGCTCGCCGACGTGGCCTGGACGAGTGCCGACCGCCTCCGCCATCCCCAGGACGTCGGAGGCAGGCTGCCGAACCTGAACGGTCTGTTCGACACGCTCGGAAACGTATGGGAATGGTGCTGGGACCTGCTCGATCCCGCTCGCTACGACGACTACCGCGTGTTCCGCGGCGGCGGGTTCGACGACGACGCGTGGAGCGTCCGCGCCTCGGTGCGTCGTGGGGGAGCGCCCCGCATGCATCATGCCGATGTCGGCATGCGTCTGGCGCGTGGCGGGTTCGACGCCGTGGGCGAGGCGCAGGGCTGGTCCGCGCGCGCGGATCGGGAGCGCGCCGCGGTCGAGGGGGCACGACCGGTCGGCTGGACGCCGCGGCGCTGACGATCTGCGCTCGTGTCAACCCCCTGGCGCCGCACTCCGCGGCCGGGGACTCTGGGCATCCGACGCAGCCGCGTCGAAACGGGCCCGGAAGGAGTACTCATGAGCATCGGAACCGGAGTCGTGCTGTTCGTCATCGGCGCGATCCTCGCCTTCGCGATCAACGCCGAGGTCGAGTGGGCAGACCTCGACATGATCGGCTACATCCTGATGGGAGCGGGAGCCATCCTGTTCGTCGTCGGACTGATCCTGATGGCTCGGCGCCGTCGCACGGACGTCGTGACGCGCACCGAGACCGACCCCGTTGCGGGGGAGCACGTGTCGCGCCGTTCGACGCGTTCGGACGACGCGGGAACGCTCTGATCTCGGGACGGCGGGGACCTCAGGACATCGCGCGCACCATGTAGCGCTTCGGGTCGTCCGGGTTCTCGAAACCGTACTGGGCGTACAGCCCGTGCGCGTCCGCGGTGGCGAGCAGCATCCGTCTCAGACCGAGGGGCTCGAGGTCCGCGATGATGCCCGCGACGACCATCTTCCCGACACCCGCTCCGCGCGCGGAACCGTCCACGAAGACGTCGCACAGCCATGCGAAGGTGACGCCATCCGTCACCACGCGCGCGTAAGCGACCTGTGCGCCGCTCTCGTCGTCCCAGACGCCGTAGTTGCGTGACGCGTCGATCGCGGCGTCCTGGGTCGCGCGGGCTCGGCCGGTCGCCCAGTAGGACTGCTCGCTCAGCCAGGAGTGCACCCGGGCTCGGTCTATGCGCGCGTCGTCCTGCGCGAACGTGTAGGTCATGGGCGTCTCCGTTCCGGGTCGAGGCCGATGCGGATGCGCGTGCGCTTCCGCTCGATGACGATGAAGGTCGCGCCGATCAGCCACAGCGGCACCTGCGCGAGGAAGGCGATCCGGAAGGCGTCGAGCGAGTACGTGTCCGGCGTGCCCGCACCCTGCAGGTCGAGGGCCAGCCCGATCAGGAAGATCGCGATGAGGGCGGCGATGAAGCCGCCCGCGTTCGTGACGCCGGTCGCCGTGCTCAGCCGGTGCGACGGGTTGTGGGTGCGGGCGTGGTCGAACGCGATCATCGAGGCGGGGCCGCCCGTAGCGAGCGCGATCGCGAGCACATAGAGCAGCCAGGTCGGCGCCGGACCCGGCAACAGGATCACGACGATCCAGGCCAGCATCTGGGCGGCGACGGCGGGGATCACGAGCGCCAGCGAGCGATGGTTCGGGATTCGTCTCGACAGCTCGCCGATGAGCGGGCCGAGGATCATGCCCGCGACGACATACACCGAGATGATCGCCGCGGCCTGCGCGGTGGAGAGCCCTTCTCCCGCCGTGAGGAACGGCATCCCCCACAGGATCACGAACGCGGTTCCCGCGAACGGGGTCGTGAAGTGCGACCAGAACGCCAGCCGGGTGCCCGGATGCGCCCAGGCCGCGCGGATGCCGACGCCGGTGTCGATGGCACTTGTGACGACCCGGATCACGCCGGTGTCAGTGTCGACGCTGACGTCGGCGTCGCGCTCGGGCGGGTGGTTCCGGATCACCACGAACACGAGGACGGCGAAGAGGATGCCGAGTCCGGCGATGCTGCCGAAAGTGATCGACCACGTCGTCGCATGCAGCAGCGCGGCGAGCGGGATGAGGGCGATCAGCTGCCCGGCCTGCCCGATGAGTCCGGTGAACTGGACCATCACCGGCCCGCGCTGGGCCGGGAACCAGGTCGCCACGAGACGCAGCACGGCCGGGAACACGGCCGCGTCTCCTGCGCCCAACAGGATGCGCGCGATCAAGGCGATGCCGATGCTCGGGGAGATCGCCATGACGAGCTGACCTGCAGCCATCAGCACCATGCCGATCGTGATGATCGGGCGGGATCCGTACCGGTCGAGCAGCAGGCCGATGGGGATCTGCATGCCGCCGTAGACGGCGAGCTGGACGACGGCGAACAGCGAGAGTGTCGATGCGTCGGCCTGGAAGCGCTCGGCCGCGTCGACCCCGACCGCGCCGAGGGAGGTGCGGTTGGTGATCGCGAGCACGTAGGCGGCGACGCCGACCGACCAGATCAGCCAGGCCCGCCATCCCGGCGTGGAAGCGGGGGAGACGGGGATCGAGCGCACTCTCCTACGCTACTCCTCGCTCACGGGAGTTCCCGCGCGAGCAGGCAGACCGGCGGGGCGGCGCCGATGCGCATGTCAACAGCGATCTCGCGCCATCCGAGCGATCCGTAGAAGCGCCGCGCCGCCGTCGCGTCGGCATAACAGCCGAGCACGGCCGTCTCGTACGGGAGATCGACCAGGATCGCCGCCATGAGGCGCCCCGCGACACCTGCGCGCCGATGCGCAGCGGCGACGGCCAGTTCCGCGACGGAGAAGCAGGCGTCGCCCAGCCAGCGCCGCTGCGTCTCGGGGGGCAGCACCCCGACGATGCGGTCGCGCCACCAGTCGCCGGCCGCGATGCCGGTTCCCAGGGCCAGCCCCACGATCTCGTCGTCGTCATGGGCGAGGAGCAGGCGGAAGTCCGGTTTGGTCTCGGCGTAGCGGTGGACGCGTTCCGCGAACGAGACTCGGCCCGCCGCGGCGTCCTCGTGATACGGCGGTTCGGCGAAGACCTGTCCGTAGAGCTCGGCGGCTCGCGCGAGTTCCTCGGCGTCCCCGCTCCACACGGACACGCGGACCTCGCCGCTCATGTCAGGTCCGCCGGGATAAGGGAGTGGGTCACGAGGTCGACGCGTCCGGCATCCGTGAATCCGGCGTTGCGAGCGATCCCCTCCCGGAGGAAGCCGGCACGCGCGGCGGTGCGCAGGGAGGCCGCGTTCTCGGGTGCGATGCGCAACTCGATCCGTTCGAAGCCGAGATCGCGCATCAGCGCCTCGGCGACGGTGCGCACTGCCGCAGCCATGATCCCTCGACCGCGATGCCCCGGGGCGGTCCAGTAGCTCAGCTCGAGCGTGCGCGCGCGCCAGTCGACGCGCTTCGCGTCGATGCCGGCGACCAGCCTCTCCGCTTCGCGCACTGCGAGCACGAGCCCGCGACCGGACCTGCGGAGCTCTTCCGACGTGGCCACCCAGCTCATCGCATGATCACGCGTGTAGGGGTGCGGCACGGGAAGCCAGCGCCGCAGTTCCGGGTCGGTCATCGCCTCCGTCAGCGCGGCGATGTCCGCAGCGGTCAGGCCCCCGACGGTGCGCTCGTCATCGAGCGGCAGCGAGATCGGCGGGAACGACGGGGCCGGCCGGGGCGGTGGCAGGGGTGGTCTCACCGCGCCAGACTACGTCACCGGCCGCACGGGTCCGGTAGCGTCGGTCCGTGAGCCTGTTCGCGTCCACCGCCGAGTACTATCGCCGCCACCGCTCCGGTGTTCCCGAGGACATCGCGCGGCTTCTCAGCGACGCTGCCCCCAGCGGGTCTCCTCGGCGCCTGCTCGATGTCGGCACGGGGACCGGCTTCGTCATCCGCGCCCTCCTGCCGTATTTCGACGAGGCGGTCGGGGTCGACCCGGACCACGACCTGCTCGCCGTCGCGCGGGAGGAGCACGACGGTGAGCCGGTGCGATTCCTCGAAGCGTTCGCCGAGGACATTCCGCTGGAGGCGGAGTGGACGGCTCATCTCGTGACCGTCTGCCGGGCATTCCACTGGTTCGATCGACCGGTGTTCCTGTCGCGGATCATCGCCCATATGGACCCGGGCGCGACGCTGGCGGTGTTCGGCGACCAGAGCATCTGGGCGGGCGGGGACGAGTGGAAGGATCGCACGAGGGAAGTGGTGCAGGACATGCTGGGGGAGCAGCGCCGCGCCGGCACCGGGACGTACCGTCGACCCGAGCGCGGGTACGACGAGGATCTCCGGGATGCCGGATTCACAGGCATCACGGTGCAGACGCTGCCGATCCGCCGCACGCGCACCGTCGACAGTGTGATCGGGCTGTTGCATTCGATGTCGTTCGCGTCGCCGGCGGTCCTGGGGGAGCGGATCGGTGAATTCGACGAACGCCTCCGTGCCGAACTCGCTCCGCTGGTCGATCGCGACGGGCTGCTCATGGATCACAACGCCTTCCACGTGTGCGCGGGCGTCAGGCCGGTCTGATCGCGTCCTCACCGGATGTGCTGGATGCCGACGCCCAGCCGCCGAAACTGGTATCGCCACCGGCTCAGCCGCGGCCGTTCGAGCACGAGACCGGCATCCCGAGCGATCCATTCGACGACCTGATCCGTGGTCCGGTCATCGGTCGGAACGTGCGTGGCGAAGGACTCCTGCCGCAGAGCGGCCACGCAGCGCGGAATCTGCTGCATGGCCCAGGTCTCGCGTCTCGCTCCGGTGCGGAGGAAGGCGATGCGCGTGCTGAGGCGTTCCCGAAGCGTATCGGGCCGGGCCTGCAGCGCGTAGTGACGGACATCGACCCCACGTACGCGCAGACCGCCGATCATCTCCTCGAAGTAGTCGGTCTCGACGATGGTCATGGGCACGATCACCGGGCCCGGATGCGCGCGCTCGACCTGATGCAGCGTCTCCACGACCGACGAACGCCATTGCGGAAGATCCTGGAAGTCACGCCGTGACGCGGGCGGCTGCATCCGGTGCAGCGCGAAGCCGATCAGCTCCGGGTCCGCGACGTGCGCACCGGGAATGCGTCGCAGGAGTTCGAAGGCGGTGTGCGTCTTTCCTGCACCGAACGCGCCGTTGATCCAGATCAGCACGTCCTCAGCCTACGGGCGCACGCTGGGCCGCGACGATCAGTTCAGGCGCTGCGTGAGGTGCACGGTCACCTCGTCGCCGTCGGTGCGACCGATCCGCTTGCGGACGGCTGCGGCGATGGGGAGCTTGTGCGTTCCGTCACCGAGTGCCATAAAGGCGCCACGGAACGGCTCGCCGTCGACGGTGCCGGCCACCTTCACCAGCCCGCGTGTGCCGAAGATGCGTGCTGATTCGGGGAGTTGGACGCAGGTCCAGGTGTCGCCTTCGCGCACCTTTCCCAGCGTCGCGGTGAAGGTGATGTCGAGGGGAGTGGGAGTGCTCATCTCAGTTCTCCTGTTCGTTCTCGCTAGACGAAGATTCCGATGATGGTCCCGATCAGGACGAGCTTGACGACCCAGTCGAGCAGGTGGATGCCCGCCACGTCCAGACCGGTGTTCTCATGCACGACACCGCCCATCAGCAGGATCAACGGCAGAGCCGAAAGGCTGAGGCCGAGCAGGGCACCGGAGGCGGGACCGTGCCACGGTGCGGCCAGCATCAGGCCGGCGACGAGGCAGGCTGCGATCAGGCTGCGCACTGCGACCGAGCCGATCTGGACGGCGGTCGAGAACTGGGCGGCCGCTGGACGGGATGCGATGCGTCCCGCGCTAGACGAGCTGCGGGGGAGTGCGGACACGAGGTCCGGCCTCATCGACTTGGCGCAGACGATGCGTCGCGGCATCCTGAGCCCGCCGGTCATGGCCATGCGGAAGCTGGTGACGGCCGAAGCCGACAGTCACCCCGACGTCGCCGGAATGTACCTGGATCAGAGCTGGCGGAGCAACATCCGCAACCTCGCGCACGCGTTGGGGGATCTCGCGGACGCCGGGCGTCTGCGGCTCGACGATCCCGAAGAGGCGGCCGAGCAGTTCACCTGGCTCGTGATCGGCGCGCCGTTGAACGCCCGGATGCTGGGCACGGAGGACGACGACACCCCGAGTGTCGACGGCGCCGTCGACCTGTTCCTGGCCCGCTACAGAGCGGATTCGTGATCGATTCGGGTCCGGTGTCGATATCCGGTTCGATCGTTCGACGTAGAGGTGAGAGGGGACATCGGGTCCCCGGACGAAAGGATCGATCATGACTCAGTACTTCCTGACCGTGCCACACGACACCGCCACCGAGCCGACGATGGAATCGATGCAGGAGTTCGACCCGGCCGAGTTCGCGGCCGTGATCACCGCCGTCGACGCGTTCAACACCGCCCTGAAGGACGCCGGCGCTTTCCTGTTCGCCGGCGGCCTCAACCCGCCCTCCACCGCGAAGACGGTCGACGCGTCATCCGGGCAGACGACCGTGCTCGAGGAGCCGTTCGTCGCCGCGGAGTCGTACGTCGGAGGCTTCTGGGTGATCGAGGCGGCCGATGACGCGGCAGCCGTCGACTGGGCGACGCAGGCGTCGACCGCGCTGCAGTGCCGCATCGAGGTCCGCGCCCTGCAGGAAGCTCCCGAGCAGTAGGCCTCCGCGAGGGAGGATCACCGGCCGTTCTCCTGGCTCGTCGTGCCAGAATCGGCCCATGCTCTCGGATGCTGCGCTCGACGCCATGGACACGGAGCGTCTGCTGCTGCGACGTCAGCATGAGTCCGACGCTGCCGTGTTCCGCCAATTGTGGACGGAGCGGGATGAACGCGTTCCGCCTCACCGGCGCATCGCCCCCTCTGGCCACCCGACCGTCGATGACATCGTCCGGCAGATCCGCGACCGCGGCAGCGGTCCCGGGCCGGGCCTGCTCACCATGGAGCGACGAGAGACATCCGCCGTGATCGGATACTGCGGCCTGGTCGTCGCGGGGAAGGGGAATCCGGAGGAACCCGAACTGGCGTTCGAGATCCTCCGGGCCGAGCACAACCGCGGTTACGCGACCGAGGCCGGCGCGGCAGTTCTGGGGTGGGCGCGTCAGGCCGGCTACCACCGGATCCGGGCGAGTGTCTGGGACTGGAACGCCGCGTCTCTCCGGGTGCTGGAGAAGCTCGGGTTCGAAGACGGCGGGGTCGTCGTCGGCGAGAGCGTCCATGGTCGCTCGCTGATGATGGTTCGCCGGCTCTGAGCGAGAGGCAGGGGAGGAGCACCTATGGTTGTGGAGTGAGAGCCGCAGCTTGCGACGTGAGCACGTCGTCCTTCCCGATCGAGCGTCCTCTATATCGAGTGAACATCTGGCACGAACCTGCCCCGGGCCACGCCTGGAACCTGGAAGCCTGGCATCTCTACGATGCGCGCGACATCTTCGACGTCATCGAGTGGGTTGCTGACCACAACAAGGGCCGTCCGTATGAGGTGTTCGTCACCAACGATGACGAAGCAGAGACGGAGTTCGCGATCAGGCTGATCGGGGCCGATCCCAACTCGCGAACGTCTGACAGGTAGCCAGCACGCGGAACCACAGCGACAGTCAAGTCCGCGATGCAGGACGGCGCCGGAATCCTGATGGGACGGCGGGGCGGCCTCCTGAGGCCGTCCGTGCCAGGGGAGCAGCCGGGCGATCGGTCACGATACGAGCTGACATAATGTGCATTATCGGATAAAGCAGATGCCACTGAGCACGCGCATCTCCGCCAGGCCGGCCAGCTCATCAGCACAGCCCATCCACCTGGCATGATCGAAAGATGCCCCGTTCTCGCGCCGTGTCATTCTGTTGTCTGCTCTGGGCGCGCGACGGCCGGGTCGCCGACATGAAGACCTACGAGGATGCCGTGATCGGGCTGCTCGGCTCGCACGGCGCCGAACTCGTGCAGCGTGCGTTCGGCGACGGCGGTTCGGACAGTCCGCACGAGGTCCAGATCTACACGTTTCCCGACCAGGACGCTCTCAACGCCTTCCTCGCGGATCCGCGCCGCCAGGAGCTGGCCGACGAGCGTGACCGGGTCATCGCGCGCACGGAGCTCTTTCCCGTCGACCTCGACGATCGACCGGCGACCGCGAACGGCGTGAACGTCGAGATCGACTGGGAGGCCGCGCGCCAGGCCAATCTGGAGAACTGGGAGGATCGCGTCGCGCTGCACGAGAAGTCGTATGGCCTCGAACGTTTCGACGACCCTGACCACCTCAGCGACGTCGTCCGGCACGATCTTCCGGTCCTCCGCTCGTTCCTTGAGCAGGATGACCTTGCGGGCCTGGACGTCTGCCATCTGCAGTGCCACATCGGGACGGACACCGTGTCGCTCGCGCGCGCCGGAGCGCGCGTCACGGGTGTCGACTTCTCGCGCTCCGCGCTGGAGACGGCGGCGCGTTTCGCCGAGCGATCCGGCGCGGACGTGACGTGGATCGAGAGCGACGTCCTGGATGCGCGCACCGCCGTCCCCGGCGACTTCGACGTCGTCTACACCAGCATCGGCACGATCACCTGGCTCGACGATCTCGACCGCTGGGCCGCACAGGTCCATGCCCTGCTGCGACCGGGCGGAACCTTCTTCATCCGGGACGGACATCCCGCACTGTACGCGTTGGACGAGAACGCCGCGGAGCTGACGACCCGGTACCCCTACTTCGGCGACGGCCGCGCGCAGCTCTGGGACGACGACTCCACGTACGCCGGATCCGGCACCGTGGCACATCCCCGCACCTACGAGTGGCCGCATCCCCTGTCGGAGATCCTCGGCGCGCTCCTGCGCTCCGGTCTGCGCCTGCTCCACTTCGACGAGGGTCGGGTGCTCCCCTGGCGCTTCAGCCCCCGCATGGTCGAGGTCGAGGGCGGCTTTGCCTGGCCGGAGGCCGAACGCGATCTCGTGCCCTGCACGTACACGATCGTCGCGCGTCGCGACTGAGCCGAACGCTTCCGATCACGCGACGTACTCCGCCAGGTGCTGGCCGGTGAGCGTCGACCTGTCGGCAACGAGATCGGCGGGTGTCCCCTCGTACACCACTCGGCCGCCGTCGTGCCCGGCGCCGGGGCCTATGTCGATGATCCAGTCGGCGTGAGCCATCACCGCCTGGTGATGCTCGATCACGATCACGGTCTTCCCGGCATCCACCAGCCGGTCCAGCAGCCCGAGGATCGTCTGCACATCGGCCAGATGAAGACCCGTGGTCGGCTCGTCGAGGACGTACACGTCCCCCTTCTCCCCCATCTGGATCGCCAGCTTGACGCGCTGCCGCTCCCCGCCGGACAGCGTCGACAGCGGCTGCCCGAGCGAGAGATAGCCGAGGCCGACGTCCTCGAGACGACCGAGGATCGCCATGGCGGCCGGGATCTTCGCCTCCCCCGATGAGAAGAACTCCCGCGCCTCGGCCACCGGAAGGTCGAGTACCTCGGTGATGTCCTTGCCGCCGAGCTTGTAGTCCAGCACCGCGGCCTGGAACCGCTTTCCCCCGCAGTCCTCGCACGGCGTCTCGATCGTGTCCATGAAGCCGAGCTCGGTGATGATGACACCCGAGCCCTTGCACGTCGGACACGCACCTTCGGAGTTCGCGCTGAACAGGGCGGGCTTGACGCCGTTGGCCTTTGCGAACGCCTTGCGGATCGGCTCCAGCAGTCCGGTGTAGGTCGCGGGGTTGCTGCGGCGCGATCCCTTGACCGCGCCCTGGTCGATCGCGATGACGCCCTCACGCGGCGTGACCGATCCGTGGATCAGCGAGCTCTTCCCGGAACCCGCCACGCCGGTCACGACCGTGAGCACGCCGGTCGGGATGTCGACATCCACGTTCTGCAGGTTGTTGGCGTCGGCACCGCGGACCTCGATCACCCCGGTGCGCTCGCGCACGGCATCCTTCAGGGCTGCGCGGTCGTCGAGATGAGTGCCGGTCAGCGTGCCGCTCGCGCGCAACCCCTCGATCGTGCCCTCGAAGCAGATGGTCCCGCCGGCATGCCCGGCTCCGGGCCCGAGGTCCACCACGTGATCCGCGATCGCGATCGTCTCCGGCTTGTGCTCGACCACGAGCACTGTGTTCCCCTTGTCGCGCAGCTGCAGCAGCAGCGAGTTCATGCGCTGGATGTCATGCGGATGCAGACCGATCGTGGGCTCGTCGAACACGTACGTGACGTCCGTCAGCGAGGAGCCGAGGTGGCGGAGCATCTTGATCCGCTGCGCCTCTCCCCCGCTCAGAGTGCCGCTCGGCCGCTCCAGGCTCAGGTAGCCGAGGCCGAGCGTCACGAAGGCATCGAGGTTCACGCGCAGGGCCCCGAGCAGCGGGCCGGCCTCGGGTAGATCCAGTCCGCGGATCCACGCCGCCAGGTCGGTGACCTGCATACGACACGCGTCGGCGATGCTGATCCCGTCGATCAGGGACGATCGGGCGCCCTCCGTCAGACGCGTGCCGTCGCATTCCGGACAGGTCTTAAACGTCGCGACCCGCTCGACGAACGCGCGGATGTGGGGCTGCAGCGCGTCGAGGTCCTTGGACAGCATGGCCTTCGTGATCTTCGGGATGAGCCCCTCGTAGGTCATGTTGATCCCGCTGATCTTGACCTTGGTCACCTCCCCGTAGAGGAACAGGTGACGCTGCTTCTCGCTGAACTCCGCGATGGGTTTGTCCGGCGGGTAGAAGCCGGACTGCGAGAAGCCCTTCACCATCCAGCCGTCGGCCGTGTACCCCGGCACCATGATCGCGCCCTCGTCGAGCGACTTCGACTCGTCGACGATCTGCGCGAGGTCCAGATCGGACACCGCTCCCCTGCCCTCGCAACGAGGGCACATTCCGCCGAGGTAGATCGCATCCTTGACGATCTTCTTCTCGCCGCCGGGGCCGGTCATGACGCCGCTGGCCTTCTGGGTCGGGATGTTGAACGAGAAGGCCGTCGGACCGCCGATGTGCGGCCGGCCCAGTTTGCTGAACAGGATCCGCAGCATGGCGTTCGCATCCGTGACGGTCCCGACGGTCGAACGCGGGTTCGCACCCAGGCGCTCCTGGTCCACGATGATCGCGGTCGTCAGCCCCTCCAGTACATCCACGTCGGGCCGCGGAACCGAGGGCATGAACCCCTGGACGAAGGCGCTGTACGTCTCGTCGATCAGGCGGCGCGATTCAGCGGCGATCGTGTCGAACACCAGCGAGCTCTTGCCGGATCCGGACACGCCGGTGAACACACTGAGCCGGCGCTTCGGGATATCGACGCTGACGTCCCTGAGGTTGTTTTCGCGTGCACCCCGCACGCGGATCAGGTCGTGCGCGTCTGCGGCATGGAGCTGGTCGGTCATCGATGTCCTTCTGGTCAGGCGGCCTGATTGATACGGAGGAGGTTGCCCGCGGGATCGCGGAAGGCGCAGTCCCGCACGCCGTAGGGCTGGTCCATGGGCTCCTGCACGACGTCCGCTCCGGTTCCGGCGAGATGCTCGAACAGGGCGTCGACGTCGTCGACGGCGAGGGTGAGCGCCGCATAGCTGCCCTTGGCGATCAGCCCGAGGATCGTCTGACGCTCCTCCTCGGTGATGCCGGGGTCGGTCGCGGGCGGATGCAGGACGACGGAGGTCTCCGGCTGTCCGACCGGTCCGACGGTGAGCCAGCGCAGGCCCTCGTAGCCGACGTCGTTGCGGACCTCGAATCCGAGGGCGTCGCGATAGAAGCCGAGGGCGGCCTCGGCGTCCGTGTGCGGCAGGAACGCGTAATGGATCGTGATGTTCATGCCTTCACCCTAGAAGCGCAGGACGGCGCGCCGCTTCTTGATTCCTGATCGGTCTGGCGACCTGCTTGAGATGGAAGTTCGGGATGCCGGAGACATCCGGCGCCTCAGCTGCATATCGGCTCGGCGGCACGCCGACGAGCTCGGTGAAGCGCGTGCTGAAGGTGCCCAGCGACGAGCAGCCCACCGCGAAGCAGACCTCGGTCACGGTGAGGTCTCCGCGTCGCAGCAGCGCCATGGCGCGCTCGATGCGGCGGGTCATGAGATACGAATACGGCGATTCGCCGTAGGTCTGCTTGAACAGCCGGCTCACATGCCCCGAGGACATGTGGACGCCGCGCGCCAGCGACTCGACATCCAGCGGCCGTGCGTACTCGCGATCGATCCGGTCGCGCACACGGCGCATCAGGACGAGCTCTCGCCGTCGTCGTTCCTCCGCGTCGTCCACGACACGATCCTTCCACGAGCCGCCGACACCGTGCCATGACCTCGCGTGAAGGAAGATGACGGCACAGGCGTGCGCCTCTCCCCCGTGCCGCGTGGGAGCGCTACGCTGAGGCACGACCTTCACAGGTTCTTCTCAGAAAGGCACACATCATGTCGGACGCAACATCCGAAGCAAAATCCGCCTTCACGTCCCTCCGCGTCGCCCTCGCCGTCTCCGGCGTGATCGCGCTCGTCGTCGGCATCCTTCTGCTGGTCTGGCCGGGCAAGTCCGCCGGCGTCCTCACCTGGATCCTCGCCCTCTACCTCGTGATCGCCGGTCTGGTGTACATCGGACTCGGTCTGTTCTCCGCGACGAAGGGCGGATGGGCGCGAGTCGGCCACGTCGTGCTCGGACTGCTCTACATCGTCGCGGGCGTCGTCGCGTTCGCGAACATCGCGGCGACGACAGCGGTCCTCGCGGTCATCGTCGTGATCTTCATCGGCGTCAGCTGGATCGTCGACGGCATCGTCTCGCTCACGCTGCTCAATCAGGCAGCATCCAAGGGCTGGACGATCACCTACGCGATCATCAGCATCATCGGCGGTCTGGTCGTGATCTTCTCGCCGCTGTTCGCCGCACTCGTGCTGTGGTGGATCCTCGGCATCACGCTCATCGTCATCGGCATCGTCCAGATCATCCGCGCCATCACGATCGGCAAGGACGCCACGGAGATCACCGAGGAGCTGAGGACCGAGCTCAGCTGAGTCGCCCGCTCGCCCGAAGGGCCCCGTCTGCGTTGCAGGCGGGGCCCTTCGTTGATCCTCACTCCGCGATGAAAGAGGATGTGTCGCCGACGAGGCGAGTGTTGTCGGCGGGCACCGGGTCCAGGGCCGCGCGAGCGACCTCCGCCGCGAACTCGGCGACGTTGTAGAGCTTGCCGGCGTCCTCACGACGCGCCGAGATGGCGCCGGGGTTCGCGCGTTCGAGCAGCGTCGCCGTGATGGTGCCCTCGATCATGTCGCCGGAGACGATCGTGAACCCGATCCCCTTCTCGGCGAGCGACGGGATGAGCTCGCGCAGCGCATCTTCACCCGCGCGCTTGGAGAGCGCGACGGGCTCGTACTCCGGCATCGTCGGGGTGGTGCGGATGAAGTGGGCCTGATGGCTCGTCACGAACACGACGCGCGATCCCTCGCCCAGCAGCGGCAGCGCGGCGTTCAGCACGCTCAGCTGCGCGTCCCGGTTCAGCAGCAGCGCGTAGTCCTCGGCCATGCCCGACTCCATCCCGCCCGAGGCGTTCAGGACGAGGATGTCGAGGCGGCCGAACTCGGCGCGGACCTTCTCGAACATGTCGGCGACGGATGCCGGGTCCGTGAGGTCCGCCCCCACTACCAGCGCACGCCTGCCGAGTTCGCGCAGCGAGGCCGCGAGCTTCTCGGCGCGGGGCGCCTTGTTGCGGAAGTTGATGACGACATCGGCCCCTGCCTCGGCGAAGTAGCGGACGGTGTCTGCGCCGATGCCGCGCGACGAGCCGGTCACGAGCGCGACCTTGCCGGTGAGAGAACCTGCGGGCAGAACGTCGGTCACGATGACTCCTTGTGATGCGAGGGCAGCCGCGTTCGCGCGGCCGGTCCAGCCTACCAATCGCGCCCTCCCCTCCCCCGTCACCTCGCGTGATAGGTTGACGGCGAAGGAGGGTGGGCGCATGGACGGTTTCTCCACGTTCGTCGAACTGGTGGACCAGTGGGCCTGGATCGGCTGGCTGGTCCTGATCGCGACCTTCCTCGTGATCGAGATGCTCTCGCTCGACTTCACCTTCCTGATGCTCGCGCTCGGAAGCACGGTCGGTCTGGTCACCGACCTCGTGGGAGTGCCCGTGTGGGTCCAGGTGCTGGCGGCCGCTCTCGCCGCAGCCCTGTTCATCCTCTTCCTGCGCCCGCCGCTGCTCAGACGACTGCATCGCGGCGAGGACCCCGTGAAATCCAACGTCGAGGCGTTGATCGACCTGCGCGGCGTCGCGCTGTCGGACATCACGCAGATCACCGGACAGGCGAAGCTCGCCAACGGTGACACCTGGACGGCCCGGAGCGCGAGCACGACGCCGATCCCGCAGGGATCCCCCGTGATCGTGAGTGCCATCAACGGTGCGATCGCCGTCGTACGTCCCGCAATCGAACAGTAGGAGTGACAGTGGACGACTCGTTCATCCCGGCCGCGATCGGATGGATCCTCGCGATCGCCGTCATCATCTTCGTGGTGGTGACGGTCGCGCGATCGATCCGGATCATCCCGCAGGCCACCGCCGGCATCGTCGAACGACTCGGCCGGTACCACAAGACGCTCACTCCCGGTCTGAACATCCTGGTTCCGTTCATCGACCGTCTCCGGCCGCTGATCGACATGCGCGAGCAGGTCGTCTCGTTCCCGCCGCAGCCCGTGATCACGGAGGACAACCTCGTCGTCTCGATCGACACGGTCGTGTACTTCCAGGTCACGGACGCCCGCGCGGCGACCTACGAGATCGCGAACTACCTCGGTGCCGTCGAGCAGCTGACCACGACGACGCTGCGGAACGTCGTCGGCGGACTGAACCTCGAGGAGGCGCTGACCAGCCGCGACAACATCAACGGCCAGCTCCGCGTCGTCCTCGACGAGGCGACCGGAAAGTGGGGCATCCGCGTCGGCCGCGTCGAACTGAAGGCGATCGACCCGCCCATCTCGATCCAGGACTCGATGGAGAAGCAGATGCGCGCCGAGCGGGATCGGCGCGCCGCGATCCTCACCGCCGAGGGATCCAAGCAGTCCCAGATCCTCGAGGCCGAGGGTCAGCGTCAGGCCGCGATCCTCCAGGCCGAGGGTGACAAGCAGGCCGCGGTGCTGCGCGCCCAGGGTGAGGCGGAGGCCATTCAGAACGTCTTCGACGCCATCCACCAGGGCCGCCCGGACGACAAGCTCCTCGCCTACCAGTACCTTCAGATGCTGCCGAAGATCAGCGAGAGCCCGTCGAGCAAGCTGTGGATCGTCCCGAGCGAGCTCACCGAGGCGCTCAAGGGCATCGGCAGCGCGTTCACTCCGCGCCAGGGTCCGCCGCCGTCGAGCACGCCCGGCGCGTGACCCACCCGTACTTCACCGGCACACCTCACCCGCGAGTCCTCGCTCATCGCGGTCTGCCGTCGGCGGACGAGGGCGCGGATGTGTGGGAGAACACGGCGGCTGCGTTCGCCGCGGCGCACGCGGCCGGTGCCGCGTACATCGAGACCGACTGCCGGGTCACCGCCGACGGCGACGCGGTGCTGTTCCACGACGAGACTCTCGAGCGGCTGTTCGGCGACCCGCGCCCCGTCGCCGAGGTGCGCACACGGGAGCTCGCGGAGCTCCTCGCGCCGCACGGCGGGCTGATGACGGTCGCCGAGGCTCTCACCGGGTTCCCCGAGACGCGGTTCAACATCGACGTCAAGACGGACGCGGCGGCGAAGCCGCTCGGCGCCGTCGTCGCCCCGCACGCGCATCGGGTGCTGCTCACGAGCTTCTCGGACGCGCGTCGGCGGCGTGCCGTGGAGGCGGCCCTCGCCGCCGGAGCCGAGCTGCGTCCGGCGGTGTCCGCGGGGCGCCGCACGATCATCGCGCTGCGCCTGCTCGCCGCAGTCCGCTTCCTTCCCCGCCGTCTCCTGGACGGCGTCGACGCGGTGCAGATCCCGGAGCGGCAGGGCCCTATCCGGGTCTTCGTCCCGTCTCTCGTCCGCGCCGCGCACCGGGCCGGTGTCGAGGTCCACGTCTGGACCGTGAACGATGCGGCGGACATGCGGCGGCTGGTCGACGCAGGCGCCGACGGCATCGTCACCGACAAGGCAGATGTCGCCGTCAGAGCCCTGAGCTCCGCGTGAAGCACGGACGGCTGGGATTCCACTGTGAAAAGCGCCGAGGAATCACCGCCGTGGAGTAAGCGCACAGGTCCGAGCGTTATACCTGAGAGCGACGAGAGGACCACACAATGGCAGATCGCAGCCTGCGCGGCATCCGACTCGGCGCCCAGAGCCTACAGAGCGAAGAGGGCGTCGTGTTCATGGAGCGCCGTGAGACCACCTACACCTGTGACGCGTGCGGACACGTCACGACCCTGATGTTCGCGGCGGATGCCGAGCCCCCGCAGACGTGGGAGTGCCGCTCGTGCGGCGCCGACGCCCTGCTGCAGGTCGACGGCAAGTCCGTCACGCTCGAGGAGAACGACGAGAAGGCCGCACGCACCCACTGGGACATGCTGATGGAGCGCCGTACGCGCGCCGAACTCGAGGAGCTCCTGGAGGAGCGCCTCGCATTCCTCCGGGCCCGTCGTGGCGCGGGTGAGGACCCCACCCGCGAGAAGATCGGCGCCTAAGCGCGTCGGCGTGCGCTCCACCACCCGAACACGAGCGCCGCGAGCCCACCCCACAGCAGCACCTGCTGCACCCAGGGCCCCAGGACGACCCCTGCCGTGAGGCCGGAGCGCAGCTCGACATCCTCGAGCATGGCTCCGGCCTCATCGGCGTCCAGGAACGAGACGGTGGAACCGTCCGGTCGGATGATCTGGCTCGTCCCTACCGTGGAGATGTTCACCACCGAGCGCCCCGTCTCGATCGCCCGCATCCGGGCGAACGCCAGCTGCTGGAGGTTCTCGTCGGTCCCGCGGAAGTCGGCGTTGTTGGTCTGGAAGACGAGCACCTGCGCTCCCCGGGTCACTCCTTCACGGATCACGTCGTCGTAGATCACGTCGAAGCAGATCGCCAGTCCGATCGCGACGCCGTCGACGTCCATGATCGGCGGGTTCGTTCCCGGCGTGTACTCGCGTTGCAGCAGGCCGATCAGATCCGGCACGATCGCGTTGTAGAAGGCGCGGTCCGGCACGTACTCGCCGAAGGGCACCGGATGCCGCTTGTCGTGGGTCTGCGCGGCAGTGCCGTCCTGCTGCCACAGCATCGAGGTGTTGAAGTACTGCCCGTCGCGCTCGGTGGCGGCGTTCGCGAGCAGCGGTGCGTCGGCGCGGTTTGCCACGAGGGTCATCCGCCGGGCGAGACTCGCGCTCTGGAAGGGGTCGCCGTCGACCGATCCCTCCGGCCACACGAGCAGGTCGATGTCCTCGCCGTACAGCGGTCGTGATGCATCGGTCTGAGCGTCGATCACCGAATACGGCTCGCGCACATCGAAGTATCCGGTGGGGCCGTTGCCCTGGACGGCGCCGATCCTCAGGTCGCCGGCCGCCGTCGTGGGGAACGCCGGGACCAGGAGCAGCACCGCGATCAGCGCGACCGGTGCCAGGAGCCGCACAGGCCTGCGCCACAGACGCAGCCGGATGACCTCGACGAGCATCGCCACGACGAACACGATGAGGAAGCTCAGTCCGCTCACGCCGACCCACGAGGCGAGCGGCGCCAGCGGGCTCTCTGACTGGCTCATGCCGATCCGCGCCCAGGGGAAGCCGCCGTACGGCAAGGTGCCCAGCAGCAGCTCTCGACCGACCCAGAGCGCCCCCACGGTGGCCGGCAGCGCCACCAGGCGTGCGACCGTGCCGGGGAAGGCGCGAGGCATCCAGCGGTAGGCCAGCGCGATCGGGATCACCGCGATGGCGGTCAGCAGCGCCTCGAGACCCGCGAGGGCGACCCACGGGATCGGTCCCAGATAGCGCGAGGTCCAGGACACGAGCAGGAGGAAGAACACCGCGCCGTACACCAGACCGACCAGCAGCGCGCCGCCGGCGCGACGTCCGATCAGCGCGACGAGCAGCAGCCCGACGGCCGGGAAGGCGAGGATCCATGCTCCCACCTCCGGGTAGGACAGATCCATGAGCCATCCGGCCGCGGCGGCGACCGGGACGGCCAGCCACAGCGGCAGGAGCGCGCGCGGGCGCGTCGGCGGGGCGGGATGCGGCATCCTGCTCAGACCCCGGAGTAGGCGACGATGCCGCGTCGGACGCCCTCCAGGGCGCGCCGCGCGGTCCGGGCGATCTCGGCGTCATCCGCCACGATGGAGAGCTGGTCGAGCAGGTCGATCGTCTGCTTCGCCCACCGGACGAAGTCGCCGGCCGCCATGTCGGCGTCGACGAGCACGCGGTCGAGCATCCCGCCGCGGGCCCACGCGTGCATCGCTCCTGCGAGTCCCGCGGCCAGCGGCTCGGTGCCGGGGAGGTGGTGATCCTGCTCCAGATCGTCCAGTTGCGCCCACAGGGCCGTGGTCTTCTCGTACGCCGCACGGAATGCACCGCGAGGGAGGCCCCGCTCCCCCGTGTTCGCCTCGTCGCGACGCGGTTCATACACCAGGCAGCACGCCATCGCCGCCAGGGCGGGTGCGTCGAGCCCCTTCCACAGTCCCTGACGCAGGCTCTCGGCGACCAGCAGGTCGCGCTCTCCGTAGATGCGGCGCATCGTGCGTCCGGCATCCGTGAGCGCCAGTTCGTCGCCCGCGCCCGTGACGTAGTCCAGGGCGGCCAGCACTTCGAGGACGCGGTCGAAGATCCGCGCCACGGTTCCGGTGCGCGTCTCGATCTGGCGGCGCTTGCGATCGGTCTCGCGCTTGAGCTTGAAGTAGCGCTCGCCCCATCGGGCGTGCTTCTCGCGGTCCGGGCAGGTGTGGCAGCCGTGCCGCTGCATCCGGCGCCTCAGGCTCTCGATCTTCTTGATGCGCTTCTCGCGCACATTTCGCGGACCATGCGCGTCCTGGCGGTTCTTCTTCTCCAGGTCGCTGAGCTCGCGACGGATGGCGGCGTAATCGGCGAAGTCGCCGTGCTCGCACTGCATGGCCGTGAGGTAGCCCTCGAGAGAGGACTCCGCCTCGCGGACCTGCCGTGCGAGGCCCACGACGGCACGGTCGGCCTGGAACTGCGCGAACGAGCTCTCCAGGATCTCGCGCGCCCGCGCCCGCCCGAAGCGGTCGACGAGGTTGACCGCCATGTTGTAGGTCGGTCGGAAGCTGGAGTTGAGCGGATAGGTGCGGCGGGATGCGAGGGCGGCGACAGCCTGCGGGTCCATGCCCTCGGTCCACTGGACGACGGCGTGTCCCTCGACGTCGATGCCGCGGCGTCCGGCCCGCCCGGTGAGCTGGGTGTACTCCCCCGACGTGATCGCGACGCGGGCCTCGCCGTTGAACTTCTCCATCTTCTCCAGCACGACCGTGCGCGCCGGCATGTTGATGCCGAGAGCGAGAGTCTCGGTGGCGAAGACGACCTTGACGAGTTTGAGCCGGAACAGCTCCTCCACGATCTCCTTGAACGCCGGCAGGAGCCCCGCGTGGTGGGCGGCGACGCCGCGCTCGAGGTTCTCGCGCCATTCCCAGAAGCCCAGGACGCCCAGGTCCTCGTCCTGCAACGCGCGGGTGCGCTCCTCGACGATCGCGCGGATCTCCGCTCGTTCCTCGGCCGTCGTGAGGCGCAGGCCCGATCGGCTCACCTGCTGGACGGCGGCATCACACCCGATGCGGCTGAAGATGAAGAAGATCGCCGGCAGCAGGTTCGAGCGCTCCAGGAGAGCCACGACCTCGGGACGGTCCATCCGCTCGATGCGACGCGCGTTCGCCGCCCGGACGGGGCGTCGCCCTCCGCGCGGCGGGCGCTGCGCCTGCCGGCCGGCGTGCCGATTGCTGACGTAGCCCTGCGCCTGACGATTGCTCTCGTAGCGCGATCCGGTGAAGGACCGGATGCGCAGCAGTTCCTGGTTCACCTGCGCGGTCGCGATACCGGCTCTGTCGTCGAAGAGCGGGAGCAGGTCGTCGCGCACCAGCACGTGCTGCTCGAGCGGGACGGGCCGGATCTCCGACACGATGACCTCGGTGTCCCCGCGCACGGTGTCCAGCCAGTCGCCGAACTCCTCGGCGTTCGACACCGTGGCGCTCAAGGACACCAGGCGCACCGAGGACGGCAGATGGAGGATGACCTCTTCCCACACCGGACCCCGGAAACGGTCGGCGAGGTAGTGCACCTCGTCCATCACGACGTACCGGAGATCGGTGAGAGCTGCGGAATCCGCGTACAGCATGTTGCGCAGCACCTCGGTCGTCATGACCACGATGCGCGCATTGCCGTTGATGTTCGTGTCACCCGTGAGCAGACCGACCTGATCGGCGCCGTACACCTCGGTGAGCTCGCGGAACTTCTGGTTCGACAGCGCCTTCATGGGCGTCGTGTAGAAGGCCTTCTCGTTCGGGGTCCGCATCGCCAGGTGGATCGCGAACTCGCCCACGATGGTCTTTCCGGCGCCGGTGGGGGCGGCGACGAGCACGCTGCGCCCGCGTTCGAGCGCATGACAGCCCGCCAGCTGGAACGGATCGAGATCAAACGCCTGCCGCGCCGCGAATGCCGCTGTCTCCGGAGAATCCGCGGCGGCCCGCGCGGCCGCGTAGCGATCGGCCGGGCTGCTCATGCTCCCTGCCCGGGCAGAAGACCGGCGGCGGCGTCCTTCTTGCGCTTGCGCCGGTCGAACAGCATCGACAGCAGCGCCGCCGCGAAGAACAGCACGATGAGGATGCCGCCAAGGATCAGCATGCTGACGACGTCCGCCGCCGGGGTGGTCAGCGCGGCGAAGATCGTGGCGAGGAGGATCGCGACCCGCCAGCCCTTGAGGATCGCCTTGCCGGACATGATGCCGGCGAGGTTCAGCGCCACCAGGAAGACCGGCAGCACGAACGCGATTCCCACGACGATCATCAGCTTGAAGACGAAGTCGTAGTACTTGGACGCGTCGTAGAGGTTGTTCCCGCCCTCGGGCGTGAATGTGGCCATGAGCTCGATCACGTGCGGGACGAGGAACGTGGCGACGTAGCATCCCGCGAAGAACAGCGGAACGGCCGCAGCGACGAAACCGAGCGTGTACTTGATCTCCTTGCGGGTGAGGCCCGGCATCAAGAACGCCCACAGCTCCCAGAGCCAGACGGGAGCCGCCAAGAAGATGCCGATCGAGAAGGCGATCCGCATCCGGAGGTCGAACGGCGACGTCACCGACGAGAAGGTCAGGCCGGTCAGCCCGCCCCCGTTCTTCGCGTCCTCTACCGTCGTCAACGGCTGCTCGATGTAATCGATGATCGGGTCCGAGATGAAGAACGCGATGATCATCGCGACGATCAGGGCCGCAGCCGAGATCAGCAGGCGCTTGCGCAGCTCGACGAGATGGGCTCCCAGCGACATCCTGCGGTCACGCCGACCGGAGTCCCCGCCCTGCGGGGACGTCACACCTTCCGACACCGCTGTCAGGTGGTGCGATCAGTGCCGGGCGCGGCTCCGTTGTCGGTTGCCGTGGATGCCGAGGGCGTCTCGGCGTCCGCCGCGGTCGTCTCTGTCTTGCGCGCCGCGTCCTCTTCCTTCATCGCGCTCATCTCGCCTTTGAAGACGCGCGCGGACTGTCCCATGCTCTTCGCGAGCGCGGGCAGCTTCGCAGCGCCGAAAAGAAGCAGGATGACAGCGAGGATGATGAGCAGGTGCCATCCGGTCAAGCCGGCCATGTTGTCTCCTCGGTTCGGGGGTTCGTCATAGTCTAACCGGCGACGTCGTCGTCCGGTCGATGGTAGAGCGCGAGTCCGGCCGCAGCCCATTCGCGGGTCGCAGTCCGAGCGACGACGGGGCTGAGCACTTCCATGCGTCCGCCGAAGCGGCCGGCCAGGCGACGGATCCCGCGGGGATCGGCCAGACGGATCCGTGCGAGGGCCACATCGCCCGATGCGGGCTCGTCCGCCTGAAATCCAGCCAGCAGCGGCAGGAGGGCTGTCGGCACCCGCACCGTGACGTTCCCGTCGGCGCCGGTGCCTCCGACGAACGGCTCGGGGGCGGCGTCGTCCTGGTGGGTGCTGACGATGTCCGTCAGCCGCGGTGCGCTGACGCGGTCGAGGTGGAAAGTCCGCATCGCCTCGCGCGTGTGGCACCATCCCTGCAGATACCACTGCCCGTTCGTGATCAGTACCTGAACCGGGTCGACCGTGCGGATCGTGGCATCGGCGTCCGGTGCCTGGTACGTGAACGACACGGCCACTCCGTCGCGCAGCGCGCGGGAGACGACCTCTCGTACCTCGTCGACGGCGTCCGTCGCGACCACGACGGCCGCCGGTGCATCCGCGGCACCGCGGGACAGCTTCGCGATGAGTCCGGAGACCAGCCCGGATCCGGCCACCTCGGGGACGGCGGCGACCATCTGCAGACCGGCCAGCAGCGCGGCGGCCTCCCGCGCCGTGAAGCGCGGCACGCGGCGCAGCGCGACGTCGTTGGTGATCTCGATGACGTCCTGCTCGTCGAGAAGGTCCCAGTCGATGTCGAACATCTCGTGCGGCTGCTGCCAGTAGCCGGAGTCCCCGGGCAGACCGATGACCGTGAGCTTCTCCACCATGGCGCGCATCTCGTCCGGGGTGACCTGGAACTCGGCGGCGGCCTCGGCGAGCGACACCTGACCGCGTTCGAGCAGATACGGCACGAGAGTCAGATAGAGCCGGACCCGTTCGGATGCGAGCAACGGCTTCGGCTTGGGCTGGGCGCTCATGAGGCGACCTCGTCGTGAGCCTCGACGATCGCACGCAGCCGGGCGATCACCTCGTCGCGCAGATCGTCGGGCTCCACGACGCGTACCTCGGGCCCGTAGGACGCGAGCTCGTCCGCGAGGATGTGCCGATCGACGTAGTGCACGTGGATGCCCTGCGCGGCCGGAACCGCTCGGCGACCGAGACGCAGCGACGCCTCGGTGCCCGGCGTCACCTCGAGCAGGGCTCGATTGCGGCGGGCGACCTCCTCGAGCCCGGCCATCGCGCGTTCCCCGGCACCGTCACGCAGCCCGGCATCGAACCGTTCGGTCGTGAGCTTCACGTCGCCCACGATGCGGCTGAGCAGGAACGTCCGCTCCTCCTCGGCATCCGCGTCGATGCCGTAGACGTGCCAGCGCGCCTCGTAGTCCACCAGGGCGAGAGGACGGACCCGGCGGCGCCGGGCGGACTCCTCCCCCGGTTTCAGGTAGTCGAAGCGCACCACGCGGCCCGCCTCGATCGCGTCCTGGAGCGGTCCGAAGGCGGGATCGCGCGTCGTGATGCGCGGCGCGAAGCCGATGATCGGCGCGTCGCCGTCGATGCCCAGCGCGCGGATCTTGCGCACACCGGCTTGCGCGTCCCCCGACATCGACTCCGCGCTCCAGACGCTGCCGGCCAGCTGCAGCACGGCCAGCTCCGCGGGAGTGAAGGCGATGTCGCCGGGAAGGTCGTATTCCGCCTGCGGAATACGGTACCGGGCTTCGCGCAGATCATTGGGGTCGGAGGGGTCGCCGATCGTCTCGACCGGGACGCCGAGCGAACGCAGTTCGTCCTTGTCGCGCTCGAACATCTTCTCCAGCGCGTCGGCGCGGGTTCCGGCATCCGCGCGCTGTCGATACCCCGAGACGTTGTCGAGGATCTGCTGCTTGGTGAGTCCGATCTCCGTGGCCATGAGCGCCACGACGAGGTTCGTCAGGCGCTCCTCCGCGGGGATCTGGACCGCCATCACTGCTCCGGCGTGGGACTGGTGCCCAGGATGTCGACGACGTACGCCGTCGCTTCCGCACCCTCGGCCGCCGGCACGACGACCAGGAGCTGAGATCCGACCGTCTGACCGATCAGGGCCTCCGCCACCGTGGGGGCGGCCTGAGCGAGCCCGGCGGTGGGGTTCGAGTCCCACGTCGTGCTGCTGACCGTCTTGGAGTCCCACGACACGGCGGTGTAGTTCACCCAGACATTCGTGTCCTCGTCGATGCTCTCGCCGTCGCCCTTGATCAGGAGCTGCTCGACCTGCTCGGTCGGCGCGGCGTCGTCCGGGACGATGATCCCGGGTCGACCGTCCGCCGCGCGCACGACGGTGGGGAGATTGCGGGCGTTGTTGAACTGCTTCGCCCCGGTGGCGCGGGCGAGCTGTGTGTCGAGCACGTCGATGACGGCCACCACCGTGGTGTCCTCGTCGAGCTGGAAACCGCTCAGCGCCGCCTCCCCGAAGTCGGCCGGGGCGATCGCCGCGACCATCCGCGTGCCGGGCGTCGCGCACTCGAGCACCTCGCCGATGCCGGGGATCTGCTGCGTCCAGGACGCGATGTTCGACAGCCGCGAGAGGTCGCCGTCGAACTCGGTCTGCACGACCTGATCACCGGTGGTCCCGTTGTACAGCGCGATGTCGAGGACCGTGAGCTGCTGCGGAGACGTGAGCGGCGTCCCCTCGCCCGTGACGACGTCCGTGTACGAGGTCGTCTCGACGTGCAGCGGCGAGAAGAGTTCGACATCGGGGGCGACGCCGACCTCGCCGGTCACCGTGACGGCGTCGTCGATGCCGCTCGTCGAGGAGGCGCGGTCGCAGGTCTCCCCGGCGAAGGTCGGGGCCGCGGTGCACCCCGTCAGGGCGACGGCGGCGAGACTGAGGCTGGCAAGGGCAGCGGACGTTTTACGCACGCGCTCCAGTCTATTCCGTCGCCCGGTCTGTTTCGCGCGCCGCGGCGGCGATGCGCGCCCCTGCGGCGGCCTTCTCGGCCTCGCGGACGCGCTTGCGCAGGTTCTTGTCGGTGATCTCGCGGTCGCCGACGGCGCCGGGGGTCCAGAGTTCCACGTCCTCGTCGCCGTAACTGCTCTTCGACGCGCGGCGCTTGACCTCGGGAGGGATCGCACCGGGTGCCAGCCGGCGCGCCGTGATGAGGAATCCCGTGTGCGCGACCATCCGGTGGTCGGGACGGACCGCGAGTCCCTCGACGTGCCAGCCGCGCACCATGGTCTCGGAGGCATCCGGTTCGGTGAACAGTCCCGTGCCGCGGAGGTACTCGGCGACGCGGGACAGCTGGGTCGCCGTCGCGACGTAGCAGAGCACGACACCGCCCGGAGTCAGTGCCTCGGCGACGACGTCGATGCACTCCCAGGGCGCCAGCATGTCGAGGACGACGCGGTCGACGCCGCCGGCGGGCAGTTCCGCGGGCAGGGCCTCGACGAGGTCACCGACCACGACGCGCCAGGTGTCCGGGATGCCGCCGAAGAACGTCTCGACGTTCGCCGAGGCCACCTCCGCGAAGTCCTCCCGGCGTTCGAAGGACACCAGCGTGCCGGCCGGGCCGATGGCGCGCAGCAGCGAGAGCGACAGCGCACCGGAGCCGACGCCGGCCTCCACGACGACCGCGCCCGGGAAGATGTCCGCCTGCATGACGATCTGCGCGGCGTCCTTGGGGTACACGATCGCCGCTCCACGGGGCATCGACATCGCGAAGTCGCGCAGCAGCGGCCGCAGCGCCAGATATTCGTGTCCCGAGCTGTTCGCGATGACCGTGCCGTCCGGCTGACCGATGAGGTCGGCGTGGCGCAGCACCCCGTGGTGCGTGTGGAGTTCGCCGTCCGCGCGCAGCGTGATGGTGTGCAGACGCCCCTTCGGGCCGGTCAGCTGCACGCGGTCGCCCGCGCGGAACGGTCCGCTCGGGCGGGTGGTGGGCGCATCGGTCATGAAGGGGTCTCCGTCGGGGTGGTGCGATGCGCCCGGTAGAGCGCGATGATGTCCTGCGCGGAGCGTCCGTGCAGGGTCGGCCAGAGCTCGTGCGCGCCCGCGTCGTCGAGCGGCAGGATGTGCGGGACGCCGAGGGCGACGGCTCCCGAGGCCACGCCGGCACGCAGGCCCGTCGGCGAGTCCTCGATCACCACGGCGTGCTCGATGTCGATGCCGAGCAGCGCCGCCCCGAGGAGGTACGGCTCGGGATGCGGCTTCGGGTTCTCGACGTCGTCTCCCGCGACGATCAGTTCGAACGCGTCGAACTCGATGAACTCGGCGACGCCCTCGGCCATGCGGCGCAGCGACATCGTCACGAGGGCCGTGGGGATGCCGGCATCCTTGAGGTCCTTCAGCAGCTCCTGCGCACCGGGACGGAACGGGACGCCGTGCGTGCCGAGCGATTCGCGCACCCGGTCCGTGAGGTGCTGGACAATGGCCTCGCCGTCCATGTCGACGCCGGCGCCCTGCAGGACGGCAGCGCTGTCCAGCAGGCCCTTGCCCACCAGCTGCAGGGCGTCCTGATGCGTCCACGTGCCGCCGAAGGACTCCACCAGGTGGGTCTCGGCCGTCATCCAGTACGGCTCGGTGTCGACGAGGGTTCCGTCCATGTCCCACAGGACTGCGCTCGGCGTCTCACTCACCGGACCATGCTATCCGGCGTGACGTCGGACATCGGCCCGCCCCCGCGCGCCTGCCCTCCCCCGCTCTTCGAGGACTAGCCTGGGAAGGACACCGGACGATTCGGACGAGGAGGGAGGCCGGGATGGATGCACTGGGTCCCCGCATCATCGTCGCCGCGTTCGACGGATGGAACGACGCGGGCGAGGCCGCCAGCGGCGCCATCGAGGCGATCCGCCAGTCCGGCGACTACGAACTCGTCCACGCGGTCGACCCCGAGCTGTATTTCGACTATCAGTACACGCGCCCCTCCACCCGCATGGACGCCCAGGGGCATCGCGAACTGCAGTGGCCCGGCGCGGCACTCTGGCGCCCTGTCCCGGCCGCGCAGCTCGGTCCGGAGTTCTGGCTGCTCACGGGTTCGGAACCGGCCCGCACCTGGCAGGCGTTCGCGACGGAGTTCATCGACGTCGCGCTGCGTGACGATGTCACGGGCTTCCTGACGCTCGGGGCGATGCTGTCGGACGTCCCGCACACGCGGCCGATCTCGATCTTCGCGTCCAGCCCGAATGAGCAGGTCCGGGAGGCCCACGGGCTGGAGCGCTCGCTCTACGAGGGCCCCGTGGGGATCCTCAGCGTCCTGGAGCACTTCGCCGAGCGCGCCGGCATCCCCACTGCCGGCCTCTGGGCGAGCGTGCCGCACTACGTCGCATCCGCCGCGCCCTCACCGAAGGCGACGCTCGCGCTGCTGGACCGTCTCGAGGAGCTCACCGGCGTGGACGTGCCGCGCACGCATCTGCGGACCGAGGCGGCAGCATGGGAGGCGTCGATCGACGCGGCCGCGGCCGACGACGAGGACATGACCGAGTACATCCGCCAGCTCGAGCGCACGCGGGACACGTGGGATTCGCCCGAGGCTTCCGGGGACGCGATCGCCCAGGCCTTCGAGCGGTACCTGCGCCGCCGTGGGGAGGGCCCCGGCGACCACAAGCGCTGACGCGTGCCGGTCAGGCCGCGATGACGCCCGTTCCGAGGAGGACGAGCAGCGTGGTCCCGAGCAGGATGCGGTAGATCACGAAGGGCAGGAAGCTGCGCTTGGAGATCCAGTTCATGAAGAACGCGATCACTCCGAGGGCCACGACGAAGGCGATCCCGGTGGCCGCGAGCGTCTCGCCCAGCGAGAAGTACTGGTCCGGCTCGTCCCAGCTCTTGAAGAGCTGGAAGAACCCGCTTCCGAAGACGGCGGGGATGGCGAGCAGGAACGCGTAGCGCGCCGCGGCGGCCCGCTCGTAGCCGAGGAACAGCCCCATCGTGATGGTGCCTCCGGAGCGCGAGACACCTGGCACCAGCGCGAGCGCCTGTGCGAGCCCGAACAGGACGCCGTGCGGATAGGTGAGGTCGTCGAGCTTGCGGCGCTTGGCGCCGACGTAGTCGGCGACGCCGAGCAGGATGCCGAAGAGGATCAGCATGATCGCGACCACCCACATCGAGCGCAGGACCGTCTCGATCTGATCCTGGAACAGCAGCCCGAGGACCACGATCGGAATGCTGCCGATGATGATCAGCCAGCCCATGCGCGCGTCCGGGTCGTTGCGCGGCAGCTTGCCGGTCAGCGACCGGAACCAGTGCCCGATGATGCGCACGATGTCGCGCCAGAAGAAGACCACGACGGCGGCTTCCGTCCCGATCTGGGTGATCGCGGTGAACGCGGCACCCGGATCCTCCCCGGATCCCGTGAAGGTGCCCACGATGCGCAAGTGCGCGCTGGAGGAGATCGGGAGGAACTCGGTCAGTCCCTGGATGATGCCGAGGAACAGCGCTTCGAGCAGGTGCATGGGGGGGACTTCCTTGATCGGACAGGCTCAGTCGGCGCGGCGCTCAGTAGGAGCGCAGCAGGTCGGTCAGAACCCGCTGACCGAAGACAAGAGATTCTACGGGGACGCGTTCGTCCACTCCGTGGAACATTCCTGTGAAGTCCAGGTCGGCAGGGAGTTTCAGCGGCGCGAATCCGTAGCCGGTGATTCCGATCGTGGACAGCGCCTTGTTGTCCGTTCCCGCACCGAGCAGATACGGGATGACCGGGACGCCGGGGTCGTGCCTGCCGAGCGAGGCGACCATCGCCTCGACCAGGTCCCCGTCGAACGCGGTCTCCATGCCGATGTCGCGCACCACCGTCTCGATGACGATGTCATCCCCGACGATCTCCTGCAGCTCGGCGAGCACGTCGTCCTCGGTGCCCGGAAGGACCCGTACGTCGATGAGCGCCTCGGCGCGCTCCGGGATCACGTTGTGCTTGTACCCGGCGGTGAGGACGGTCGGGTTGGTGGTGGTGCGGAACGTGGAGCGCAGGAAGGCCTCGGCCGGTCCGGATGCCGCGGCCAGCGCATCCGGGTCGTCCACGGGGATTCCGCTGATCGTGCTGAGTCCCTGCAGCAGCGCCTCGGTCGTGGGGGTGAGGCGGATCGGCCAGCGGGTGCGTCCGATCTTCGCGACGGCCTCGGCGAGGCGGGTGATGGCGTTGTCGTCGTGCAGTCGGCTGCCGTGGCCGGCCCGGCCCCTGGCGACGAGTCGGATCCAGAGGAGAGCCTTCTCCCCCACCTGGAGCAGATACGCGCGCCGGTCGCCGACGCTGATCGAGTAACCGCCGACTTCGCTGATGGCCTCGGTGGCGCCGTCGAACCACTCCGGGCGGTCCTTGACCACCAGGGCCGAGCCTTCGACGCCGCCGTTCTCCTCGTCCGCGAAGAACGCCAGGATCAGGTCGCGCTCGGGCTGCTCCCCCGCACGCAGCATGTCGGCGACCGACGTCAGGATCATCGCGTCCATGTTCTTCATGTCCACGGCCCCACGGCCCCACAGCATCCCGTTCTGCACGACGCCGGCGAAGGGGTCGACGCTCCAGTCGTCGGCCATGGCCGGCACCACGTCGAGGTGACCGTGCACCACGAGTGCGGGCTTGGTCCGATCCCGTCCCTCCACGCGGGCCATCACGTTCGTGCGTCGAGGGATCGGCTCGTAGAAGCGCGGTTCGAGTCCGAGCCGCTCGAGATAGGCGCCGACGTACTCGGCCGCCTCGCGCTCGCCTCGAGCCTCTCCGCCGCCGAAGTTCGAGGTGTCGAAGCGGATCAGGTCCTGCGCGACGCGGACGACCTCGGGAAACTGCGGATCGGACATGCCCTCCAGGCTATCGAACCCTCACGGCGCGCCCGGCATGCGCCCTGGTTCGAAGCGGCACCCAGAACGTGCTAATCTCATTCTTCGGTCGGCAACGACTTTTCATCACCTGCGCGGGTGGCGGAATAGGTAGACGCGCTAGCTTGAGGTGCTAGTGCCCGCATAGGGCGTGGGGGTTCAAGTCCCCCCTCGCGCACGGAATGGCCCCGGATCTTCGGATCCGGGGCCTTCGTCGTTCCCTCGTCAAGGGGGTGGGAGGGATCCGAGGGTCTGCCTAGTCTGACGGGACGAACGGAAGGACGATCGCATGAGTGATCCGCAGAACACGCGCGGTGTGCCCGGTGAGGCCGAAGAGGCGGACAACGCCTCGGGTGGGCCGGCTGAGCGCATGGACGGGACGCCTCCGGAGCCCGAGGCTGCCGAGGGGACAGCCGAGGACGACGACGAGGAAACCGCCGATCGCGATCAGTGACCGGCGCGCATGAACCGTTCGGCGGACTGCACCTGCTCGGCTGACGGCCGGATGCCGGTGTAGAGCACGAACTGCTCCAGAGCCTGCAGCGTCGCGACCTCCGCTCCCGTGATCACCGCCTTGCCGAGGGCGCGAGCGTACGCGATCAGCGGCGTCTCCGCGGGAAGCGCGACGACGTCGAAGACCACGGATGCCGAGGCCACCGCGTCATCGGAGAAGGCTCTCGCTTCCGCGTCCGGTCCCCCGGCCATTCCGATCGGCGTCACGTTCACAAGGATGTCCGCCGTGAGGTCCCCGGGCTCCGGAGCCCAGGCGAAGCCATACAGATCGGCCAGTCCACGTCCCGCCGTCTCGTTGCGCGCCACGATCGTCACATCATGGAAGCCGGCGTCCCGGAAGGCGGCCGCCGTCGCCTTCGCCATGCCTCCCGATCCGCGCAGCAGCACGGAGGACGCCGGATCCAGCCCGTTGCGTGCGATCAACTGGGCGATGGCCGAATAGTCGGTGTTGTACGCGGTGAGCACGCCGTCGTCGTTCACGATCGTGTTCACCGATTCGATGGCTGATGCGGATGGCGCCATGTGATCGACCAGAGCGATGACGGCTTCCTTGTAGGGCATCGAGATCGCGCAGCCGCGGATGCCGAGCCCGCGCACGCCGACGATGGCCTGCTCGAGGTCCGTAGGCGCGAAGGCCTTGTAGATCCAATTGAGGCCGAGCGCCTCGTAGAGGTGGTTGTGGAAGCGCGTGCCGTTGTTGCTCGGGCGAGCGGACAGCGAGATGCAGAGCGTCATGTCCTTGTTCAGCATGGTCACCGCTCCAGGCTACGCGGAGGTGGCGGGGCAGCTCAGACCGCGCCGACCCCGAAGACGAGACCGAGGGCGTAGGTGATCGCGGCGGCACCGAATCCGATGGCCAGCTGACGCAGGGCTCGACGCAGCGGCGGCCCGCCGGAGAGGATGCCGACCATGGCACCGGTGGACAGGAGTGCGACGCCGACGAGCACGAGGGCGAGCACGATCGCCGCTGTCCCCTCCAGACCGAAGATCCAGGGCAGGACGGGCACGATGGCCCCGGATGCGAAGAGCAGGAAGCTCGACAGCGCGGCCGTCCAGTCGCTGCCGACGATCTCGTGGTCGTCGCCTGCGGTGCGGATCGGACCAGTGGCCGCCGCGCGCACTCCGGCCTGGGCGGCGGTCACGATGCGTCGGGCGCGCGCGAGCGCCTCTGTCTCATCCATCCCTCGCGCCCGGTAGACCAGCGCGAGTTCGTTCTCGTCGATGTCGAGATCGGCCGCGGAGTCGTGCGCATCGTCGTTGGCCTCGGTGGAGGCCAGGAGCTCGCGCTGCGAGCGGACGGAGACGAACTCTCCGGCCCCCATGGACAAGGCACCGGCCAGCAGCCCCGCGATTCCGCTGAACAGCACGAAGGCCGAACTGACCCCCGTCGCGCCGATGCCCAGCACGAGCGCGAGGTTGCTGACCAGTCCGTCGTTGGCGCCGAACACCGCGGCACGGAACGATCCCGACAGGCGGCGCCGTCCGCGGGCCGCGAGTCCGCGGACGACCTCGTAGTGGATCTTCTCGTCGGCGCGCATCGCCGGAGTCGCGTACTGCTCGCTGTCGTACGGGGACCGCGCCTCAGCGCTCTGCGCCAGGGCGAGCACGAAGATCGAGCCGAACCGCCCGGCCATCCAGCCGAGCAGGCGGGAGCGGACACCGGCACGGGGCAGCTTCGCAGGTTCTTCGCCGAGGAGGTCGAGCCAGTGCTGTTCATGGCGGCGCTCGGCGTCGGCCAGGCTCAAGAGGATCTCCCGCTCCTCCCCCGTCCTGCGGGCGGCGAGCTTCTGATAGACGAGGCCTTCGGCCCGTTCCTCGACGAGATATCGAGCCCAGCGGCGTCGGTCTGCGGGTGTCGGTTCCGCGGGGGCGGGCGCGCTCAAGGGACCTCCTGAAGGTGCGGTGGGATGCTTCCACGCTAGCCACGCGTCGGGCCGGAGACCGCGGAAAACGAGGGATTGACAGCATTTCGGGGAGCCGAACGGGTGCGAGTGCTCAGAGTCACGCGAGGCATTGCTCACGGCACGGGACCCGACAGCGGGCCGGCCCCTCCGGCGGACCGTCAGGTGAAGAGCACGCGACGGGTGGGGTGATCCGTGTACGTCCGTCCGAGCGGGCTGTTCCACTCGAGCAGCCCGTCGGCCAGCTGACGCACGGTCCAGCGATCCTCATCGGCGAGGTCGGGATGCTTGATCGGATGATGTCCCGTGCAGAACAGACCCAGATTGCTCACCTGCGTGCGGCCGCCCTTGGCGTGATCGTGGTTGTGGTCGATCTGGCAGCGCGCCGCCGGTGCACGGCACCCCGGAAAGCGGCAGTGCTGGTCTCGGGCCCGCAGGAAGCGCTTCATCGCCGCGGTCGGGGTGTATCCGTCGGTCTCGGTCACGAGTCCCTGCGGATCGACGAACAGCCGCGTCCAGGACGGAGAATGCCCCGCGAGCAGCCGCACCGTGTCGGGGAGGACGGGACCGTGCGCGTCGTGCTCCGCGAACCGGTCGTCGACGCCGATGAGCGTCTCGGCCGCGACGGACACCTGAACCGTGGCCTGGACCGATCCGATGCCGGTCTGCGTGAGCGTGCTCGGATCCGACGCCAGCAGCAGATCCGCGAGGATGTCGGCCCGCAGCTGATCCATCGTGCGCGTGTCCGTCTCGAGCACACCGACGAGATCGTCATCGAGCAAGGTGCCGGCTCGGCAACCGCCCGGATCGGCGCCTTTGGGCGCGGGGTCGATCGGAGGCGCGCTCGTGAAGAGCTCCTCTTCGAACGAGGCGACCAGCTCATCGAACGCCTCGTCGAGCCACGGGGGACGGACAGTGTCCGACATCCACGGATCGCCGGGTGGATGAGTCTGATCGTCACGCGGATGCGACTGCCCGTCGAACGAATGCTCTGACCCGGTGGAGAGGTCGCCGTCCAGGCCCGGTGGTCCGCCCGCGGGCTCGTTGACCACGTCATCGTGCACGGGGCTCCAGATCGGGAAGTCGCGCTCGGTGATCACGACGGCAGGCGACGTGACTGACGAAGCGGGAGACTCCGATTCCCGGGCCCCCGTCTCCTCCGAGGTGACGGCACTCGCGGACGATGCACCCGAGGACCTCTCGACGTCGCCGCCCGATACCACCTCGACGCCCCCGACCTTCGTCACGCCCGAATCGTCTCCCCCGGCGTGCGCCGCACCCACGCCCTCATCGTCAGCGCCGTTCCCCTCGCCATGCGTCGCGCCAGCGTCGTGGCCCGCGCCAGCGTCGTCCCCCGCATTCGTCACGCCCGAGCCGTCCGCGCCGGCATGCACCACGCCGTCGGCGTGCACCGTGCCTTCCGCTTCGTCGCGCTCTGAACGCTCCCAGCCAGGAACGTCGTCCAGGATCCGGCGCAGTTCCGCATCGAGATCGAGCGGCTCCTCGGGGAACATCGGCTCGTACTCCGGAACCGGGCGCACCCCGTTCACCCGGCGGCGCGCGGCGCGCACGCTCCGCGCCTGCCCGGTCAACCGATCCTTGATCGCGAACGCGAGGATCTCCGGCAGGATCGCGGTCAGCACGGCCATCCCATCACCATCGGGGCGTACGGTGACCGAACGCTCCTTGCGCGCCCGCCGGTGCGCCTCGGCTGTCGACTGCGGGCACAGATGCGCCGCCACGGCCCGCGCGCAGGCGCGCGTCCCGGCCGCTGTGTCGTGCCGGGCGAACGCGAGGACTTCCGCCTCATAAGCGGCACGCAGCCGTTCGCCCTCGGCATCCTGCGCCAACTGCGGAGCCTCGTTCACGATGGCGTCCGCATGCCGCCGGCTGATGACGCCTTCGGCCATCGCCGCGAGCACGGCCGGGAAGCGCCTCACGAGCACCCAGGCGTCGGTCAACCGGATCGATGCCGTCGACGGCGGGATGTGCGCCGCGGCCGCATACTCCGCGGCAAGCGATCGCAGGGACACCTCGCCGGCATCCAGATCCGCGTCGGGATCGGTCATCGCCGACTCGAGACGTTCTGCGAGCAGCACGGCCTGCCGGGCGTGCAGGCGGGACACTTCGCGCTCGGCATCCACCCACTCGTCCAGAAGCGCGCGACGATATGCGAGAGAGTCCTCGCTCGGTCCGCGCCTCTTCGCTGCCATAGTCCAAGTATCGTTGCTATCTTCGAATCAGTCAAGCGTTTCAGTGAACTCAGCTCCAAACGTCAGTGCGCTCGGATTCATGCGCACGGCACGCGACACATGCCTCGTTCGCGCCGCATTGGGCGAAGGTATTTGCCCGACCGCGGCGCGCGCGACCTCACTGACCCTCGTCGTGACACGCCCACCGCATCGCACCTATGTTCTATGCACAACCCTCACGGACGAGCCGCGATATCAGTGCGACCTGACGCGCTTGCGCAGCACGTCGATGCGCGACTGCAGTTGCGTCACGGTCGCCTGCGCGACGGCGGGTCCCCCGCAGATCCGGCGGAGCTCGGCGTGCACGGCACCGTGCGGCTCTCCGGCCTGACGCGCGTACAGTCCCACAAGACTGTTGAGCAGCTGTCGCTGTTCGCGCAAGGTCCGGTGCAGCGGCGCGGGAAGAGTCGTGACGGCTTCCGGGCCCTCCGCGGCCTCACGCGCCTCGCGCAGGCGCGACTGCTTGGCGCTGCGCTGCATGAGAAGCTCGTGCACATGCTCGGGTTCGAGCAGACCTGGCAGGCCGATGAACTCCTCTTCTTCGGGCGTACCCGGTTCGGCGAGCTGCCCGAAGTCCTTCCCCTCGAAGACCACGCGGTCGAAGTGCGCGAGCGACGAGATCGCCTGATAGCTGAACTCCTGGGTCAGTGCGTCCGAGGCGTCGTCCTCGCGGTTCGCGCTCTCCAGCAGCGAATCGTCCAGACCGTCCTCGTCCTTCGACTGCCGGTCCAGCGCGTGGTCACGCTGCTTCTCCAGCTCGTTCGCGAGCCCCATGAGCACCGGCACGTTCGGCAGGAAAACGCTGGCCGCTTCGCCCCGGCGCCGGGCGCGCACGAAGCGGCCGATCGCCTGAGCGAAGAACAACGGCGTGGAGGACGACGTCGCGTACACGCCGACCGCGAGGCGGGGGACGTCGACGCCCTCCGACACCATGCGGACGGCGACCATCCATCGCGCATCGCTCGCACTGAACTTCTCGATCCGCTCCGAGGCGGTCGCGTCGTCGGAGAGCACGATGGTCGGCTGCTGCCGCGTGATGCTGTGCAGGATCTTGGCGTAGGCCCGTGCCACGGTCTGGTCCGTCGCGAGCACCAGCCCCCCGGCATCCGGCACGTGATGGCGGATCTCGGTGAGGCGCCGATCCGCGGCCGAAAGGACCGCGGGCATCCACTCCCCCTCCGGATCCAGCGCCGTGCGCCACGCCTGGGAGTTGACGTCCTTGGTGTTGTCCTGCCCGAGATGCGCCTCCAGCTCGTCGCCCGCGCTCGTGCGCCAGCGCATCTTCCCGGAGTACATGTGGAACAGGACGGGGCGGACGACGCCGTCCGACAGCGCCCTGCCGTAGCCGTAGGCGTAGTCCGTGCTCGACACCCGCGCTCCGGACTCGTCCGGCAGGTACTCGACGAACGGGATCGGCGCCGTGTCGCTGCGGAACGGGGTGCCGGACAGCAGCAGGCGGCGCTTCGCCGGCCCGTACGCGTCCCGGATCGCGTCCCCCCAGCTGAGGGCGTCGCCGCCGTGGTGGACCTCATCGAGGATCACGAGGGTCTTGGCGTCCTCGGTCAGGTGCCGGTGCACGGAGGACTTCGCCGCCACCTGCGCATACGTCACCACGACGCCGTGGTAGTGCGGCGCCGGGGCCCAGTGGCTGTTCTTGAAGCGCGGGTCCAGCCGAATGTGCACGCGCGCCGCGGCATCCGCCCACTGCGTCTTGAGGTGCTCGGTCGGCGCGACCACGATCACCCGGTTGACCTCGCCCATGCGCAGCAGTTCCACCGCGAGCGTCAGTGCGAACGTCGTCTTTCCCGCGCCCGGTGTCGCGGCGACGAGGAAGTCCCGCTTGTCGTCCCGGAAGTACTGTTCCAGCGCCTCCTGCTGCCATGCCCTGAGCTTGTTCGCGGTGCCCCAGGGAGCACGCTGAGGGAAGGACGGAGAGAGCATCGCATCCACGATAATCGGTCCTGCGGACACCGGATGCCCGTCGCCCCCGTGGCGTCGCCGCGGCCGGTAGGCTCGATCCCTGCGAGGCCGCGATCCCTGGCTTCGCACCTGCGAAGGAGAGCGCGATGACCGATCAGGAATCATCCCGGACCCCGTACGTCCCCAACGAGGGCCCGCACCCGTGGCACCGCTTCGTGGCCGTCGGCGACTCGTTCACCGAGGGCATCGGCGACCCCGATCCCGCAGCGCCCGGCGGGCACCGCGGGTGGGCGGACCGCGTGGCCGAGGTGCTGGGCCGCCAGGTGGAGGACTTCGCCTACGCCAACCTGGCCGTCCGCGGGAAGCTCATCGCCCAGATCGTGGCCGACCAGATCGAACCGGCCGTCGCGCTGCATCCGGACCTCGTGTCGATCTGCGCCGGCGGCAACGACGTCATCCGGCCCGGCACCGACCCCGATGCGATCGCCGCTCAGCTCGAGGATGCCGTGGCACGCCTTTCCTCGACCGGAGCCGCTGTGGTGCTCTTCACCGGCATCGACACCGGGTTCACGCCGGTCTTCCGGCCGTTCCGCGGCAAGGTCGCGATCTACAACGAGAACGTCCGTGCCATCGCGGACCGGCACGACTGCATCGTCGCCGACCAGTGGGCGCTGAAGACCGTGCAGGATCCACGCTTCTTCGACGACGACCGGCTGCACTACAACGCTCTCGGGCACCACGAGGTGGCCCGCATGGTGCTGCGCGCCCTGAACGTCCCGAACGACCTCCAGGCCATGCAGCCCGACCCGCTTCCGGCCCGCACGTGGCGCGAGGCGCGCTCGGAGGACCTCGGCTGGGCACGCGAGCATCTCGTTCCCTGGGTGCTGCGTCGACTCCGGCATCAGTCCTCCGGCGATCACGTCGCGGCCAAGCGCCCCGATGCCGTCCCGATCCGCTTCCCCGAGGCAGAATAGGGCCACAGCGGTCAGCGCGAGAGCCCCCAGAGCGCCACGGCAGCGGCGGATGCGACGTTGAGAGAGTCGACGCCTCCGGCCATCGGGATCGTCACCACGGCGTCCGCGCTGTCGAGCGCGGCACGGGAGAGCCCATCGCCCTCGGTGCCCAGCAGGAGGGCGACCTTGTCCGGACGTTCCGCCGCGTAGGAGCGGAGATCCACGGCCTGGTCGTCGAGTGCGAGCGCCGCGATCTCGAATCCGGCCGCGTGCAGGTCGCCGGCCGCATCCTCCCAGTCGTCGACGCGCGTCCACGGCACCTGGAACACGGTTCCCATGCTCACCCGCACGCTGCGGCGGTAGAGCGGATCCGCGCATCGTGCCGTGACCAGCACGGCGTCCGCGCCGAGACCGGCAGCCGCCCGGAAGGCGGCCCCCACATTGGTGTGGTCCAGCAGATCCTCCAGGACCAGCACGAGTGAAGCATTCTCGACCACCTCCGCGACGGACGGCAGCGCGGGGCGGTGCATGGACGCGAGCGCCCCGCGATGCACCGCGTATCCGGTGACGCTCTCGGCGACCTCGTCGGGGACCAGGTACACGGGAACGTCGGCACCGCCGAGGATCGCCTCGATCCCGGCGACCCAGCGCTGCTGCGTCAGCACCGAGCGCGGCACATGGCCGGCGGCGCAGGCCCGCTCGATCACCTTGGCGGACTCCGCGATGTACAGTCCGCCCGCGGGCTCGCGCACGCGGCGCAGCGCGGTGTCGGTGAGGTCCCGATAGTCGTCGAGCCGGGGATCGGAGGCATCGGTCACGCGCTGGAGGTCCACCCGTCCACTCTGCCACCGCCGGAAGATCCCCTTGTCCTGCGCTGCAGGGGCCCTTACCGTATGGCGGGTGATGAGCGACGGGACGGATGCCGCGGGACCCCGCGACCGGATGCTGCGCGTCTGGCCGGCCGTCGCCGGCGTCGTTTTCGCCGCGGGGATGATCGCGCTGCTGTCCGTCGGGACCGCCGACACCACGACCGCGACCGAGATCCTCACCGCGGCAGCCTTCGTCTATCTCGGTTCGGCGGCGCTCGGTCATCGCACGGCCGCGTGGCCGCTGTTCGGCCTGACGTTCCTCCTCATCGGCGCGGGACTCGCCGTCCGCGGGTTCTCGCCGATGTGGGCCATGGTCGTCCTCGTCGGCGCTCTCTTCGCGTTCGGGCTCGTCCGCGGACGCGTCCGACCCCGCTGGGGAATTCCGTTGCAGGCCGCCGCGATGCTCGCGGTCCTCCTCCTCGCGCTCATCATCCCCGCGCTGCCGTCGCCCTGGGGAGCCGTCCTCGTCGGCATCGGTCTCGTCCTCCACGCCGGGTGGGATGTGCATCATCTGCGCACCCGGCGCGTGGTCGCGTCGTCGATGGCCGAGTTCTGCGCCGCGCTCGACGTCGTGCTCGCCGCCGGCGTCATCCTCGTGGCGGCCGCGTGAGCCCCACCCCCGAGCACGCCGTAGACTCGCTCGGGGAGGTTCCGTGAGCGTGACGATGACTGCCGATCTGGCCGACGGCGTCGCGCGCACCGCGGAACTGCTGCAGGGAAAGCGGATCGCCCTGCTCACCGGAGCCGGCATCTCGACCGATTCGGGCATCCCCGCCTACCGCGGGGAGGGTGCGCGCGTGCGAGCGGATCCCATGACCGCGCAACGCTATCTCGCCGACGAGGCGGCGCGGCGGCGCTACTGGATCGGCGGGCATCTCGGCTGGCGCGCCTTCGCCGAAGCCGCACCCAACGCGGCCCATGTCGCCCTCGCCGAGATGGAGCGCGACGGGCTGGTCAGCGGCATCATCACGCAGAACGTCGACGGACTGCACCTGCGCGCCGGGAGCTCGCACGTCATCGAGGTGCACGGCACCATGCGCCGCGTGCTGTGCCTGCAGTGCGGCCAGGTCTTCGACCGGCGCGACATCGCGACGCAGATCGACGAACGCAACCCGTGGATCACCGTCCCCGACAGCATCCCCCTCAACCCGGACGGCGACGTCACCCCGGACACGGCCGACGGCTTCGTCGTGCCGGAGTGCACGGTCTGCGGCGGGATGCTCAAGCCGGACGTCGTCTTCTTCGGCGAATTCGTCCCGGCAGACCGCTTCCGCGCTGCCGAATCCCTCCTGCGCGCGAGCTCGGCGATGATCGTCGCCGGTTCGTCGCTGGTGGTGAACTCGGGTGTGCGCCTGGTCGAGCGCGCCCGGCGCCGCGGCATCCCCCTCGTCATCATCAACCGGGAGCCGACCAGAGCCGACGCCTGGGCCGATATGACCCTCACCGGCGGCACGGGCGAGATCATCCCCGCCCTCCAGGAACTGCTGAAGAGCACAGACGCGCGCGAACGGAGCAGAACCCCGTGACCCTCATCACCCTCGTCCGGCACGGCCAGACAGACTGGAACCTGGAGCGGCGCATCCAGGGCTCGACCGACATCCCGCTGAACGCGACGGGACGCGGACACGCGCTCGAGGCCGCCGCCGCGCTCGCCGGCGGGACGCACCATGCGATCTACGCCAGCCCGCTCGTGCGCGCGCGGGAGACCGCGCAGATCATCGCCCGGGAGCTCGGTCTCGACGAGCCCGGCCTGGTGCACGACCTGCGCGAACGCGAGTTCGGCGACGGCGAGGGCATGCTCGTCACCGACTACATCGAGCAGTACGGCGACTGGCACGCCGACGTCCCGGGGGCCGAGACCTTCGATCAGGTGCGCGACCGCGCGCTCGGTGCCCTGGACGTCATCGCGCGGGATGCGCGTCGCCGCTCGGCGCCGGTGGCCGAATCCGTCATCGTGGTGGCGCACGGCGGCGTGATCCGCGCTCTGCTGGACCACGCCTCCGGCGGGACCATGCCGTTGATGGGCGTGCCCCTGGCCAACGGGTCGGTGCACCGCTTCGAGGCCTCCCCCGGAGTGCTGCGGCTGCTGGAGACCGTCGAGGTCTGAAGGATCCGTCAGCGACCGGTGTCCGCCGCGCGATGCCGAACGCTGCGAGCATGCCGGAGCACCGGTTCGTCGACCATCCGCCCCTCGAAGCGGAACACCCCGCCCTCGCGGTCCGCCGCAGCCAGCACGCGCTGCGCCCAGTCCACCGTCGCGGCATCCGGCCGATACGCGTCGCGGATCACGGCCACCTGACCCGGGTGGATGCACGCGGTGGCTGAGAACCCGCTGGCTGCGGCATCCGCTGCCTCCGAAGCGAGCCCGTCGAGATCGTCGATGGCGATGTGCACCGCGTCGATCGCGGCCTTGCCGCGTGCACCGGCCTCGAGAAGAACGCGCGAGCGCGCGTACCGGGCGACATCGCGATACCCGCCGTCAGCGCGGCGGCTGCTCGTCCCGCCCAGCGACGCGATGAGATCCTCCGCGCCCCACATCAGCCCGACGACCCGCTCGTGCTCGGCCAGCCGGTCGGCCGCGGCGACGCCGCGTGCCGTCTCGCACAGCGCGATGAGCGAGAAGCGCTCGTCGAACGCGTCCATCGCCGCGGGGTCCTCGGCCTTCGCCAGCATCACGGTCCGGAAGTCGGTCTGCGACAGCGTCGCCAGGTCGCTCGCGAACTCGGCCGAGTCCGCGGCGTTCACCCGCACGATCACGCGGTCGGGGTCCAGGTGCGCGTCGATCAGGTTGCCGCGTGCCTTCGCCTTGTCCGCCGGCGCGACGGCGTCCTCGAGATCGAGGATCACGGCATCCGCCCGCTCCAGCGCCTTGCCGAACCGCTCCGGGCGATCCGCCGGACAGAACAGCAGAGCGGGACCGAGACCGAAGGTCATCGCTCGTCCTCCGGGCGGCAGTGCACGAGCACCGTTCGGCTCGCCGTCGCGACGATCACGCCGTCCTGGTTACGTCCCGTGTGCGCGATCGTGCAGATGCCCTGGCCGGGACGCGAGGACGACAGGCGCTTGTCCGTGACCACGCTCTCGGTGTAAAGCGTGTCGCCCGGGAAGAGCGGATGCGGGAACGCGACGTCCCCGAGGGCGAGCTGCGCCACCAGCGTCCCCTGGGTGAGCTGAGCGACCGAGGAGCCCACCATGGTCGACAGCGTCCACATCGAGTTGATCAGCGGGCGGCCGAACTCCTGGGATGCGGCGAACGCGGCATCCAGATGCAGCGCCTGCGTGTTCATCGTGAGCGTCGTGAAGAGCACGTTGTCGGCCTCGGTCGCCGTGCGCCCCGGTCGATGCAGGTACGTCGCCCCCAGGTCGAACTCCTCGTAGTAGAGCCCCCGCTGCACGATCGCCGTCATGATGCCACGCTACCCCGCCACGCCCAGGGCACGCGCGATGACGAGCAGCTGCACCTCGGTCGTCCCCTCGCCGATCTCGAGGATCTTCGAGTCCCGGTAGTGCCGCGCCACCGGGAACTCGTCCATGAAGCCGTTCCCGCCGAAGATCTGGGTCGCGTCGCGGGCGTTGTCCATCGCCGCCTCTCCCGCCACGAGCTTCGCGATCGCGGCTTCCTCGCCGAACGGCCGCCCCGCGTCCCGCAGGCGCGCGGCGTGGTGCCAGGCGAGTCGAGCGGTGTGCACGCGGGCCCGCATGCGCGCGAGCGTGAACTGCGCGTTCTGCCGCGTGCTGAGCGCCGCGCCGAACACGGTGCGGCTGCGGGCGTACGCCGTCGCCTCCTCGAGGCAGCCTTCCGCCGCCCCGGTCGACAGCGCCGCGATCGCGACCCGCCCCTCGTCCAGGATGCTGAGGAAGCCCGCGAATCCGCGCCCCTCCTCGCCCAGGAGGTTCTCCTGCGGGACGTGGGCATCGGAGAACGTCAGCGGATGCGTGTCGGATGCGCGCCAGCCGAGCTTGTCATAGGCGGGCTCGACCGTGAATCCCGGCGTCCCGTTCGGCACGATGATCGTGGAGATCTCCTTGCGCCCGTCGCGCTCCCCCGTGACGGCGGTCACGGTGACGAACCGGGTGATCGGCGTTCCGGAGTTGGTGATGAACTGCTTCGAGCCGTTGATGACCCACTCGTCGCCGTCCCGCCGCGCCGTCGTGCGCGTCGCCCCGGCGTCGCTGCCCGCCTCCGGCTCTGTGAGGCCGAACCCCGCGAGGGCGCGCCCGGCGAGCAGATCGGGCAGCAGCTCGGCGCGCTGCGCGTCCGTGCCGAACCGGAACACCGGCATCGCCCCCAGACTCACCCCCGCCTCGAGGGTGATGGCGATCGACTGGTCCACGCGCGCGAGTGCTTCGATCGCGATCCCCAGCGCCATGAGATCACCGCCCTGACCGCCGATCTCCTCGGGAAACGGCAGCCCGAACAGGCCGAGCTCCCCCATCTGCCGGACGACGTCCATGTTCAGCGTGTGCGTGCGATCCGCCTCGTACGCCTGCGGCGCGACGACGGTGTCGGCGAACTCGCGCACCATCGCGGCGAGTTCGCGCTCCTCTTCGGTCAGGTCAGTCATGGCTCTCCTCGGCCTCGACGCGAGCGACCGGTTGGTCGCGCCGCACCTGGTCGCCCTGTGCGACCAGGAGGTGAACCGCGCCGTCGTGCGGCGCGGTCACCGGGTGCTCCATCTTCATCGCCTCGATCGAGACGAGCACGTCCCCTGCGTTCACGCGGTCGCCCTCCGCGACGTGCACGGCCACGACGGCCCCGGGCATCGGAGCGCGCGCCTCGGGGTGGGTCGCGGCCTGCTCAGGATGCCGGGCGGCGAGGCGGTGCTCCATGGCCTGGCGCCGCGTCAGGGGGCGAAGGCGCACGGAACGCCCGGACTCGGCGACCCATACGTCTCCGTCGGGGGCGAGGGCTGCTTCCAGGGGGACGCGTTTCGACTCCTCGCTGCGCTCGTCGCTCAACGAACGAGAGGGGGCGGGGGCGGGAGCCACGACCTCGCAGTCGTCGGTCAGGAACGCGACGCGCGGCTCGCCGGAATCCTCCCCGCCCAGTCGCCACCCGCCCAGCGCAGCCCACGCCGCCCCCGCGCGAGCAACCGAATGCCGTGTGAGAAGCTCCTGCTCGCCTGGTCTCTCGCGCCGCACGTGGTCTCTCGCGGCGTCCAGCATGGCCTCGGACGGCGGCGCCGGCCTGACGGGCAGCAGCGTCTCGATCAGCCCGGTGTCCATATCGCCCGCCACCACGCGCTCGTTCCGGCACAGCGTCCGCAGGAACGCGATGTTCGTGTCCACGCCGAGCACGACGGTCTGCGCCAGCCCGGCGTCCAGCCGTTCCAGCGCGGTCGCGCGATCCGGGCCGTGCGCGACGACCTTCGCGATCATGGGGTCGTAGAAACCCGAGATCTCGGACCCCGTCTCGATGGCGGCGTCCGTCCGGACGCCGGGTGCGGCGGCGAACCGCAGCACGGTGCCGGTGGAGGGCAGGAACCCGCGCTCCGGCGATTCCGCGTACACGCGCGCCTCGACGGCGTGCCCATGCGCGGTCTGGATCGGTCCGAGACGCTCCCCGGCGGCGACGCGCAGCTGCAGCTCGACGAGGTCGAGGCCGGTGACCTCCTCGGTGACCGGATGCTCGACCTGCAGCCGCGTGTTCATCTCGATGAAGAAGACATCCTCCGGGGAGTCGGCGTCGACGAGGAACTCGACCGTGCCCGCGCCGAGGTAGTCCACGCTGGCCGCCACGCGCACCGCCTCGGTCCACAGCCGCTCGCGCAGAGTGTCCGGGATGCCGGCCGCAGGCGCCTCCTCGATCACCTTCTGGTGCCGGCGCTGCAGGGTGCATTCGCGCTCGCCGACGGCGACGACCGAGCCGTGCGCATCGCCGAACACCTGCACCTCGATGTGCCGGGGCCGGCGGATGAGCCGCTCCAGGATGAGGGCGTCATCGCCGAAGGATGCGGCCGCGACCCGGCGGGCGGAGGACAGCGCCGAGGACAGTCCCGCGGCATCCCGCACGGCCTCCATGCCCTTGCCTCCCCCGCCGGCGCTGGGCTTCACGAGAAGGGGGTATCCCACCTCCTCGGCGCGAGTGGCGATCTCGGCATCCGTCGCGCCTGCGGCGTCGAAGCCGGGGACCACGGGAACACCGTGCCGCACCACGTGGGCGCGCGAGCGCGCCTTGTCCCCCATGATCTCCAGCGCCTCGACGCCGGGACCGATGAACGCCACACCGGCCTGCGCACACGCGCGGGCGAGAGCCGCGCTCTCGGAGAGGAAGCCGTAGCCGGGGTGGACGGCCTCCGCTCCGCTCGCGCGCGCTGCCGAGATGACCGCGGTGACGTCGAGGTAGGAGTCGGCGGCGGGCGCGGGGCCGATCCGCACCGCTTCGTCGGCCTCGCGCACGTGAGGAGATTGCACGTCGGCATCGGAGTAGACGGCGATGCTGCGGATGCCGAGGCGGCGCAGAGTCCGGATGATCCGGCGTGCGATCTCGCCGCGGTTGGCGATCAGGACTGAGGTGTACACGGGCATCACATCCGGAAGACGCCGAAGCCCGGCGCGGGCAGAGGGGTACGGGAGACGACGTCGAGAGCGAGACCGAGCAGATCCCTGGTGCGGTCCGGGTCGACGATGCCGTCGTCCCAGAGCCGGGCGGTGGCGTAGTACGGCTCGCCCTGCTCCTCGTACTGCGCGCGCACGGGCTCCTCGAACGCCGCGCGTTCCTCGGCGCTCCAGGACTCGCCCCGGGCGGCCAGCTGGTCCTCCTTGACGGTCGCGAGGACGGAAGCCGCCTGGTTCCCGCCCATGACCGAGATCCGGCTGGCCGGCCAGGTCCACAGGAAACGCGGCGAGTACGCCCGACCGCACATCGAGTAGTTCCCGGCGCCGAACGATCCGCCGATGATCACGGTCAGCTTGGGGACCCTGGTCGTGGCGACCGCCGTGACCATCTTGGCGCCGTCCTTGGCGATGCCGCCGGCCTCGGCATCCGATCCGACCATGAAACCCGTGATGTTCTGCAGGAACAGCAGCGGGATGCCGCGCTGGTCGCACAGTTCGATGAAGTGCGCCCCCTTCACCGCCGACTCGCTGAACAGGACGCCGTTGTTCGCGACGATCCCGACCGGGTGCCCGTGGAGGCGCGCGAACCCGGTGACGAGCGTCGCGCCGTAGTCGGGCTTGAACTCGAGCCAGGACCCGCCGTCGATGAGCCGCACGATGACCTCGTGCACGTCGTAGCCCGCGTTCACGTCGACGGGGACCACGTCGTACAGCGAGGACTGCTCGGCGGGCGCGACGCCGTCCGCGACGGGCCAGGCCGGATCCGCCGGCGGGGGCAGTGTCGCGACGATGTCGCGGAGGATCTCCAGGGCGTGCTCGTCGTCCTCGGCGAGGTGGTCCACGACTCCGGAACGTCGCGCGTGCAGTTCGCCCCCGCCGAGCTCCTCGGCCGTGACGACCTCGCCGATGGCCGCCTTCACGAGCGGCGGGCCGCCGAGGAAGATGGTGCCCTGGCCGCGGACGATCACGGTCTCGTCGCTCATCGCCGGTACGTACGCGCCGCCCGCCGTGCACGAGCCGAGCACCGCCGCGAGCTGAGGGATGCCCGCTGCCGACAGACGCGCCTGATTGAAGAAGATGCGGCCGAAGTGGTCCCGATCGGGGAAGACCTCGTCCTGCTTGGGCAGGAACGCGCCGCCCGAGTCCACCAGATACAGGCAGGGCAGGCGGTTCTCCAGAGCGATCTCCTGAGCGCGCAGATGCTTCTTCACCGTCAGCGGCAGGTAACTCCCGCCTTTCACCGTCGCGTCGTTGCAGACGACCATGACGTGCCGACCGTGGACCAGTCCGATGCCAGCGATGACACCGGCTCCGGGTACCTCTCCCCCGTACAGCCCTTCCGCGGCGAGCGGAGCGACCTCGAGGAACGCGCTCCCCTCGTCCAGCAGCCGCGTGACGCGCTCGCGGGGCAGGAGCTTTCCCCGCTCGACGTGGCGGCGGCGCGCGGCCTCGGATCCGCCCTCGGCGCTGCGTGCCAGTCGGTCGCGCAGCTGATCGGCGAGCTCGCGCTGGGTATATGACATCGTGATGTCCTCCTCGACTCACGAACTGGTGCCCGACCGGGCCGGTCGGTTAGTGTTCACTAACCCGTTCATTTAGGTTAGCGAGCATTAACTGAGATGACAACCCCCGTCACGGCGCGCGATCGCGCCAAGGCCGAACGCTCCGGGGCCCTGCTGGCCGCCGCCGCCACCCTCTTCGCCGAGCGCGGGTTCTCGGGCGTGAGCCTGGAGGACATCGGAGCCGCCGTCGGCGTCTCCGGGCCCGCCGTGTACCGGCACTTCGACGGCAAGCAGGCCCTGCTGGGCGCCCTGCTCATCGGCGTCAGCCGCGATCTCGTCACGGGGGGCACCGCGGTGTCGGATGCCGCGGCCGCCGGCGAGGGGCGCATGCGCGCCCTCGTCCGCTTCCACGTGGACTTCGCGCTCGGCCACGCCGACGTGATCCGCGTGCAGGATCGCGACCTGCCGCACCTCTCGGACGACGACCGCGCACAGGTGCGCCGACTGCAGCGCACCTACATCGATCTCTGGATGGCGGCGCTCTCGACGCTGCGCGACGTGCCGGCGGACGAGCTGCGCCTGCGGGTGCAGGGCGGCTTCGGACTCATCAACTCGACCCCGCACAGCACCCGCTCGGCGGCGCGCTCCCAGTCCGCGACGGCCGCCGTCCTCGCCGACATGGCGTACGCCGCACTGACCGCGTGATCGGCGCGGCCGACGCATCCTGAGCGAGCGGAATCAGGCCATCAGCATCGCGCGCCCCGGTTCCTCGAGGACATCCGCGACGTCCTTGAGGAACCGCGCCCCTTCGGCACCGTCCACGACCCGGTGGTCGAAGGACAGGCTCAGCGTCATGACCTGGCGCACCGCGAGCTCGCCCCGATGGACCCACGGCTGCGGCCGGACGGCGCCGACGGCCAGGATGCCGGACTGCCCCGGCGGGAGGATCGGCGTTCCGGCATCGATGCCGAACACGCCGATGTTCGTGATCGAGAAGGTCCCTCCGGCGAGCTCCGCCGGCGACGTCCGCCCTGATCTCGCCGTCTCGGTCAGTGCCGAGAGCGCATCGGCGAGGCCCACCAGCGAGAGCCGTTCGGCGTCGCGGATGTTCGGCACGATCAGACCGCGATCGGTGGCCGCGGCGATGCCGAGATCCACGAAATGATGCTGCACGATATGCCCGGACTCGTCGTCCCAGCGCGCGTTGAGGCCCGGCGTGCGGGCGAGCGCGAGGCAGACGGCCTTGGCGACGACCGCGAGGGGACCGATCCGGTGCCCCGCGAGGGCCCGGTCCGCCTTCAGAGTCGCGATGAGCTCCATCGTCGCCGTGACGTCCACCGTGTGGAAGCAGGTCACGTGCGGCGCCGTGAAGGCGCTCGACACCATCGCCTCCGCGGTGTGCTTGCGCACGCCGCGGATCGGGATCCTCGTCTCCCGCTCCGTCGGGGCGGACGCCGACTCGGGTGGCCGGACCGGCGTCCCGACGGGCGCGACCCGCTCCGCGTACGCGTCCACGTCGGCGCGCGTGATCGGCCGATCGCCGACCTCGGCGGCGACGAGCACGAGGTCGACGCCGAGCCGCTTGGCGTGGGCGCGCACCGGCGGCGTCGAACGAGGGCGCTCCCCCGGCACGGTCTCGACGGGCCCGGTCGGCAGCGCGTCGTGCGGCGCAGCCTCCAGCACGGCCGTGTCGACGGCGGATGCTGCGGCTGCCGCCGTGCGCCGTGCACGCCGAGCGGGGCGCGATCCGCCCGCGGGCGCCGCCCCGTAGCCGACGAGGTTCGCCTGGGCCGCCGGAGTGTCCCCAGGAGCGGCGGCCGCGGCGCTCGCGGTCTCCTCCGCGTCGGAGGCGGGGCCGCCGTCCTGGCCCTCGACGTCGAAGGCGATCAGCGCGGCGCCGACCGCGACGGTCTCCCCCGCGTCCGCATGCAGCGCCGTCACGACGCCGTCGTACGGGGACGGGAGCTCCACGATCGCCTTGGCCGTCTCCACCTCCGCGAGAGTCTGGTTCAGTGCGACCGTGTCGCCGGGGGTGACCAGCCACTGCACGATCTCGGCCTCGGTCAGGCCCTCACCGAGATCGGGGAGTCGGAACTCGACGGTCATGCTCCGGCCTCCGTCATGCTGTGCGGTCGATCGAGGACCCGGTCGACCGCGTCCAGGATGCGGTCGAGATCGGGCAGATGGTGCTTCTCGAGTTTGGCCGGCGGATAGGGGATGTCGTGTCCCGTGACGCGCAGCGGCGGCGCCTCGAGATACTCGAAGCAGAGCTCGGTGATGCTCGCGATCACCTCGGCGGCGACGCCGGCCTCCCGCGACGCCTCGTGCGCGACGACGACCCGGCCGGTGCGCCGCACGGACGCGGCGACCGTGTCATAGTCCACGGGAGACAGCGAGCGCAGGTCGATCACCTCCAGGTCGATGCTGTCGTCCTCGGCGGCGGCCGCGGCATCCAGAGCCGTCGACACCATCGCACCGTACGTCAGCACCGTCGCATCGCGGCCCGGCCGCACCACCTGGGCCAGGCCCATCGGCACGGCGTCCGCGAGGGGGCCATCGAGGTCGACCTCGCCCTTGTGGTGGTACAGCCGCTTCGGCTCGAAGAAGATCACCGGGTCGTCGCTGGCGATCGCCTGTCGCAGGCACCGGTAGGCGTCCTGCGGATTCGACACGGCGATCACGCGGAGCCCCGCGGTGTGCACGAAGTACGCCTCCGGGGACTCGGAGTGATGCTCGGCAGCACCGATCCCGCCCGCCCACGGGATGCGGATCGTGATCGGCATCTTCACCCGGCCCTGGGTGCGGTAGTGCAGCTTCGCGACCTGCGAGACGATCTGGTCGAACGCGGGGTACACGAACCCGTCGAACTGGATCTCGACCACCGGCCGGTATCCCCGGAACGCCAGCCCCACCGCCGTGCCGACGATGCCGGACTCCGCCAACGGAGTGTCGATGACGCGCGCGGCGCCGAACTCGTCGATCAGTCCGTCCGTGATGCGGAAGACGCCGCCCAGGCGACCGATGTCCTCGCCCAGGATCACGACCCTGTCGTCGTCGCGCATCGCCTGCGCGAGTCCGGCTCCGAGCGCCCTGCCGAGTGTCATCTCGGTCATCTCAGGCCTCCTCGTCGAAAGAGCGGAGGTAGGCCGCGTACGCGTCCCGCTCACGCTCGATTCCGGTGTGCGGCTCGGCGTACACGCCGTCGAACACCGCCAGCGGCTTCCGCGTCACCAAGCCGATGCAGGCCGCGCGCATGGCGCGCGCCGCCTGATCGGCGTCGGAGCGGGCCGCGTCGATCTGCGCCTCGTCCAGCTCTCCGCGAGCCATGAGGAAGGCCTCCAGCCGGGCGATCGGATCCCGTGTCCGCCAGGCCTCGAGCTCGGCCGGGTCGCGGTAGCGCGTCGGATCGTCGGCCGTGGTGTGCGGCCCCATGCGATAGGTGACGGCCTCGATGAAGACGGGTCCCTTGCCGCTGCGCGCGTGGTCGAGGGCCCAGCGCATCGCCGCGAGGCACGCCAGGACGTCGTTGCCGTCGACGCGCATGCTGGGGATGCCGAAGGCCGGGGCGCGGCCCGCGATCGGATACCTCGACTGCACCGCGACCGGCTCGGAGATCGCCCAGTGGTTGTTCTGGCAGACGAACACCACCGGGGCCGCATATGAGGACGCGAAGACCATCGCCTCGCTGACGTCGCCCTGGCTGGTCGCTCCGTCGCCGAAGTACGCGACCGACACCTCGTCGGTCGCGTCGCGCTGGATCCCCATGGCGTAGCCGACCGCGTGCAGGCTCTGAGCGCCGATGATGATCTGCATGGGCGCGCAGCGCAGGCGATCGGGGTCGTAGGCCGAGCCCTCCTCGCCGCGCCATGTGCGCACGAAGTCGGCCGGCTCCGCGCCGCGCGCATAGATGACGCCGGTCTCCCGGTAGCTCGGGAACACGAAATCCTGCGGAGCGAGAGCGCGGGCCGTGCCGATCTGCGCGGCCTCCTGCCCCTGGCACGGCGCCCACAGCCCGAGCTGGCCCTGGCGCTGCAGCGCGAAGCCCTCGGCGTCGATGCGGCGGAGCACGACCATGTCGCGGTGCAGGTCGCGCAGCTGCGCGGCATCCACATCGGCGACATGGCGGTCCAGTTCCGGATGCGGCAGGCGCGATCCGTCCGGCGCGATGAGGCGCTCGACGAGGTCGATGTCCTGAGGGGTGTCGGTGATCGGAGTGGTCTGCGGTGACATCTTCGTCCTCCTGTTCGCGCGGCTCCTCGTGAGAGCGCTGCTGCACGGCGCCGACATCGTCATCGGCTTCTTCGAGGCTACGTCCGATGATCACCTCGCTCAAGCATCTCGGCGGTCGTTGAGCATGTTGCCCAGATCCGCCCGGACGCACCCTGCTAGGGTTTGGCACTATGTCAACGCTGGACCGCATCGACCTCGAGTTGCTCACCTCCCTCGCCGAGGACCCGCGCGCCACCATCGTCGCCCTCGCCGAACGCCTCGGACTCTCCCGCAACACCATCCAGGCACGGATGGCGCGGCTGGAGCAGAGCGGCGTGCTCCTGTCGTACGAGCGGTCCTTCTCCCCCGAGGTGCTGGGCTTCCCGCTGCAGGCCTTTATCAGCATCGGACTGCGTCAGACCGAGCTGCCGCGCATCACCGGTGAGCTCGCGCGCATCCCCGAGATCCTGCAGGTGCACGGGCTGAGCGGCTCGATCGACCTGCTGGCACGTGTGGCGTGCCGCGATGCCCGGCATCTGTTCGACACCGATGCCCGCATCCTCGCCATCGACGGCGTCGAGCGCACCGAGACGTCGCTCGCGATGGGAGAGGTGATCCCCTATCGGGTCGCCGGCCTCATCGGGCTGGCACGACGGGAAGCCTGAGGAAGCGCCGGATCGCCCCGGCCGCCTCGGCCGGAGTCTCGTAGTGGATGAGGTGCCCGACGTCGGCGATCTCGACCAGCTCTGCACGAGGGAACAGCGTGGCCAGATGCCGTTCGTCCTCAATCGGGGTGATGTCGTCCTGCTGCGCCGCGACGAGCAGGGTCGGGACGTCGATGAGCGGCGCGAACGCGCGCACGTCGTGCGAGACGCTCGCGACGAAGGCGTCCCGCAGCACGTCCCGATCCGCGAAGCGCGAGAAGTACGTGTCGTGCTGCTCATGGATGAATCGGCGCAGCTGAGGGTCGCGCGTCTTGGCCATCGTGATGCTCATGACGCGCACGATGAGCGGATTGCGCAGCAGCGCGGTGCCCAGCCGCTCGGGCAGTCTCGCCCCCAGCGCGTAGTAGAGCACGGCCAGTCGCGTCATCAGCCCTTTGGGCCCCTCCAGGGCGGGGGCGCCGATCGGGTTGACGAGGATCAGCCGCTCGGTCGCGAGGCCGCGGGCGACCGCCGCTGAAGCGACGATGGAGCCGAAGGAATGGCCGAGGATCACGGCTCCGGGCGCCACGGCTCCTGCGAAGGCCGTGAGCCAGTCCGCGTAGCGCTCGAGGTCGTGCTGTCCGCCCGGAAGGGGCGCCGTCTCCCCGAACCCCGGCAGGTCCGGGGCGAGCACCCGAAGGTCGGGGAGGTACGCCAGCACCGGTTCGAGCCCGTGGTGCTCGCCGCGGAAGCCGTGCACCACGATCACGGTGGGCCGGTCATCGGAGCCCTCCGCCTGCGCCCCGTACTCCCAGTACGCCGTGACGCCGCCGTCGACCTCGACCTCGAGACGTTCGACAGGCAGGTCCTTGAGGCGGTCGGCGTACGGCGATGGCATGCTCCGAGTCTACGGGCGCACAGCCGGCCGGAGAGTCGCCGCGACGATGTCCGAGCCTCGTCCTACCGTGTGGATCATGACCGACGCGACCGCGCTCCCCGACTGGCTCACCCGCATCGGCGTGTTCGACCTCGAGACCACCGGAGTGGACGTCTCCCGCGATCGGATCGTCACCGCCCACGTCGGCGTCCTCGACGCCCACGGCCGCCAGATCGCGGCCCGGTCGTGGATCGCGGATCCGGGCATCCCGGTGCCCGACGGCGCCGCCGCGATACACGGTTTCACGACCGAGCGCGTGCGCCGCGAGGGGCGTCCGGCGGCCGACGTCGTCCGCGAGGTGACGGGATCGTTGCGGGCCCTGCTCGATCAGGGCATGCCCGTCGTGGCGTACAACGCGTCCTACGACTTCTCGCTGCTGTTCCATGAATGCCTTCGGCACGGCATCGCACCGCTCGAGGATCCCTCTCCCGTGATCGATCCCCTCGTGATCGACAAGGCCGTCGATCGCTATCGCCGGGGAAAGCGGACTCTCGAGATCGTCGCGGAGCACTACGCCGTCCCGCTGGACGGCGCGCACGAGGCCTCCGCCGACGCGATCGCCGCCGGGCGGGTCGCTCAGGAACTCGGGCGCCGCTTCGAGCTGCCGGTGTCGGCGACCGAGCTGCACACCCGTCAGATCGGCTGGGCGCGTACGCAGGCCGAGAGTCTCACCGAGTACTTCATCCGCATCGGGCGCATCGATCCCGACGACAGCATCGACGGGGCCTGGCCCATCCGCGACGGCGCTGAGTCCGCCGGATAGCGGTGCCGAGACCGGCCCGCGGGCCTAGACTCGGGGCATGAGCGACGTCCTGGGCTGGACGACCATCGCCGTCGTCGTCGGCATGATCCCCGTCCTGCTGTTCACCGGATTGCGGCACGTCTTCTCGCGCCGCCCGATCGAGGAGAAGTACTCGGGACTCTCCGCCGGCGGGCTCGTCGGCGTCTTCGATGCCGTGTGGTCGCCGTCCGCCCATGAGGCGAGCCAGGAGCGCGACCGGCAGCAGCGCGCCTCGGTCCCGGCGCCGACGCCCGACAAGGGGCCAGGGGTCATGGATGCCGAGGGGCGCATCGTCATCGAGGTCGACGAGCACTGAGCATCCGACGACGAAGGTCCCGGCTCCGTCGCGGAGCCGGGACCTTTCTCGTGCGGGATGCTTACTTGCTGCCGCCGAAGCCCTTGAAGCGCTGGTTGAACTTCTCGACGCGACCGGCCGAGTCCATGATGCGCTGCTTGCCCGTGTAGAACGGGTGCGAGGCCGAGGAGATCTCGACGTCGATGACGGGGTACTCCACGCCGTCCAGCTCGATGGTCTTGTCGCTGGTGACGGTGGAGCGGGTGAGGAACGTCTCACCCGAGCCGAGGTCGCGGAACACGACGGCCTGGTAGTCGGGGTGAATGTCAGTCTTCATGGGATTCCTTACGTTTGCCCTGGATTCTGCCAGGAGCGAGGGAAGTCTGCGGTGCCGAATGCACCAAAGAGCGATTCTAGCAGATCAGGCGGCGCGGGCCGTATAGCGGCCGCTGTCCGTCGTGAGCGCGATCGGCAGGCCGAACGTCTCGGTGAGCGACTCCGCGGTGAGCGCCTCGGCGATCGGGCCCTGGGCGACGACACCGCCGTCACGCAGCAGCAGCACGTGCGTGAATCCGACCGGGATCTCCTCGACGTGGTGGGTGACCATGACCATGGCGGGCGTCGTCGGAGAGGACGCGTAGCCGCTGAGGAGGGCGAGCAGCTCTTCGCGGGAGCCGAGGTCGAGCGAGGCGGTGGGCTCGTCCAGAAGCAGCAGTTCGGGGTCGGTCATGACCGCGCGGGCGATCTGCACGCGCTTCTGCTCGCCGTCGCTGAGCGAGCCGAACAGCCGGTCCGCCAGGTGATCGAGCTTCCAGTCCCCCAGCACGCGCAGGGCGCGGCGCTCGTCGATGTTCTCGTACTCCTCGTTCCAGCGCCCCATCACCGAGTACGCCGCCGTGAGCACCGCGTTGACCACGGTCTCGTCCCGAGGGATGCGCTTGGCCATCGCCGAGGACGCGAAGCCGATCCGCGGTCGCACCTCGAACAGGTCCGTCCGGCCGAGGGCCTCCCCCAGCACCGTCACCGAGCCCGACGTGGGGTGCAGCAGCGTGTCGGCCAGCTGCAGCAGGGTGGTCTTCCCCGCACCGTTCGGGCCGAGGACGGCCCAGCGTTCGTCATCCGCGACCCGCCAGGTCACATGATCGACGATGTTGCGCCCGTCACGGCGCACGACGACATCGGTGAGGTCCAGGGCACTCGGCATGCCCTCAGCCTATCGGCTCAGCCGACGAGCTCCCGGTAGAGCGCCCGCGTGGTGTCCGCGATCGATGTCCAGCTGAACCGCGTCGCGGCGCGCTCGCGTCCGGCCGCGCCGAATGCCCGTGCGCGCTCCGGATCGGCGACGACCTCGGCGAGAACCGCGGCGAGATCAGCGACGTAGCGATCGGGGTCCACCGGGGTCCCCGTGCCGTCCTGCACCTGCTCGATGGGCACCAGACGACCCGTCACGCCGTCCTCGACGACCTCGGGGATGCCGCCCGTCGCCGTACCCACCACCGCGGCTCCGCAGGCCATCGCCTCGAGGTTCACGATGCCGAGGGGCTCGTATACCGAGGGGCACACGAAGGCGGTGGCCGCCGTGAGGATCGCAGAGAGCTCGGGCCTCGGCAGCATCCGCTCGATCCAGATGACGCCTTCGCGCGTGCGCTGCAGTCGCCGGACGCCCTCCTGGACCTCGGTCATGATCTCCGGCGTGTCCGGTGCCCCGGCGCACAGGACGATCTGCACCTCGGGCGGGAGCTCGGCGGCGGCGCGCAGCAGGTACGGCAGGCCCTTCTGCCGCGTGATCCGCCCGACGAAGACGATGGAGGGCTGCGCAGGGTCGAGGCCGATGTCGGCCAGGAACGCCGCGTCGTCGACGGGGTGCCACTGCTCGACGTCGATTCCGTTGTGGATCACTCGGACGCGCGCGGGGTCGACCTGGGGATAGCTGCGCAGGATGTCCTCGCGCATGCCAGCGCTGACTGCGATGATCGCTGCGGCGTTCTCGTAGGCGAGGCGCTCGATCCCGCTGGAGACCGCGTAGCCGCCGCCGAGCTGCTCGGCCTTCCAGGGGCGAAGCGGCTCGAGGCTGTGCGCGGTGAGGACGTGCGGGATGCCGTGCAGCTGGGCGGCGAGGTGCCCGGCGAAGTTCGCGTACCAGGTGTGCGAGTGGACGAGGTCGGCGCCGGCGATGTCGCCGACCATCACGAGATCGGTGCCGAGCGTCTGCAGCGCAGGGTTCGCCGAGGCCAGTTCGGCGGGCGTCCGGTACGAGCTCACCCCGGGTGCGGATCGTTCGGCGCCGAACGCGCGCACCCGCACGTCGATGCCCTGACGGAGCGCGGAGACGAGCTCCGTCACGTGCACGCCGGCGCCGCCGTAGATCTCCGGCGGGTATTCCTTCGTGATCATGTCGACGCGCATGTCTGAACGCTAGTACAGCGGGGTGTCGGCCATCTATGGTGGAGCCATGGCGGCACCGCGGAAGGTCTTCGGCATCATCCTCGCCGGCGGCGAGGGGAAGCGGCTCATGCCGCTCACGGCGGATCGGGCCAAACCGGCGGTGCCCTTCGGGGGCCAGTACCGGCTCATCGACTTCGCCATCTCGAACCTGATCAATTCCGGCCTGCGACAGGTCGTCGTGCTCACCCAGTACAAGTCGCACAGCCTCGACCGGCACATCTCGCAGATCTGGCGGATGTCCGCCCTGCTGGACTCGTACGTCACGTCCGTCCCCGCGCAGCAGCGCCTCGGGAAGCGCTGGTTCTCCGGCTCCGCCGACGCGATCCTGCAGAGCCTGAACCTCATCAACGACGAGAAGCCGGACATCGTCGTCGTCATCGGCGCCGACCACGTCTACCGGATGGACTTCCGTCAGATGCTCGAGGCGCACATCGCCTCCGGCGCCAAGGCGACGGTCGCCGGGATCCGCCAGCCGCTCGCGCTCGCGAACCAGTTCGGCGTGATCGATGCCGACCCGGACGGCTCCGGTCTGGTCCGGGACTTCCTGGAGAAGCCCGTGGACGCCGTGGGACTCGCGGATTCCCCGCACGAGGTGCTGGTGTCGATGGGCAATTACATCTTCGATGCCGACGCGCTCATCGCAGCGGTCGAGGCCGACGGCGAGCTTCCGACATCGGGCCACGACATGGGCGGCGACATCATCCCCTACTTCGTCGAGCGCGGCGAGGCGGGCTATTACGACATGAAGCAGAACGACGTCCCCGGATCGTCTCCGCGTGATCGCGCGTACTGGCGCGACGTCGGGACGATCGACTCGTTCTTCGATGCGCACATGGACCTCATCGCCACGCTCCCGGTGTTCAACCTCTACAACACGCTGTGGCCGATCCGGTCGCAGAGCGTCAACGCCCCGCCGGCCAAGTTCGTGCGGGACGCCGTGGGCCGGATCGGCAACGCGATCGATTCGATCGTGTCCCTCGGCTCGGTGCTGTCGGGAACGCATCTGGAACGCAGCGTGGTCGGACCCGGCACGCTGGCGGGCGGCGGATCGACGATCACGGATTCGGTGCTGTTCGATCAGGTCCGGGTCGGTCAAGGCGCTCGCGTGCATCGCGCCGTCCTCGACAAGAACGTGTTCCTCGAGGACGGAGCGACCGTCGGGGTGGATCGCGAACGCGATCTCGAGCGCGGCTTCACCGTCACCGAATCCGGGATCACGATCGTCGGCAAGGGCGTGCGGATCGATCGCTGACGGCATCCGCGCCGCGGCGGGTTGCCCCCCGGCGGTGCCCTAGGCTTTCACGCGTGATCCCTGCGCGCTTCCTCGTCGTCCTCGATGCCGATTCCACGCTGATCCAGGACGAGGTGATCGAGCTTCTCGCGGACGAGGCCGGACGACGCGCCGAGGTGCAGGCCGCGACCGAGGCCGCGATGCGCGGCGAGGTCGACTTCGCTGCCAGCCTGCGCTCGCGGGTCGAGGCGCTCAGAGGCGTGCCGACGGATGCCTTCGCCCGCGTGCGCGCGCGGATCCGTCCCACGCCCGGCGTCCGCGAGCTCACTGCCGCCGTGCACGAGCGCGGGGGTGTCGTCGGCGTGGTGTCCGGGGGCTTCCACGAGATCCTCGACCACATCGCGCCCGGACTCGGCGTCGACCGCTGGCGGGCGAACCGCCTCGAGGTCGCCGAGGACGCGCTCACCGGAAGGGTGGACGGCGACATCGTCGATGCCACCGTGAAGGCCGCGTCCCTTCAGGAATGGGCTGCCGAGCTCGGAGTCGCCCGCGCGGCGACGATCGCGATCGGCGACGGCGCGAACGACCTGCGCATGATGTCCGTCGCCGGCCTCGGACTCGCGTTCAACGCCAAGCCGGCTGTGCGCGAGCAGGCGAACGTGGTCATCGGGGCGGCGGACCTGCGCCAGGTGATCCCTCTGCTGCCCTAGCCGTTCCGGCCTGGCGCGATGTCGGACGTCGCGCGTAGCGTCGTCTCATGGACATCATCCTGGTACCCGGACTGTGGTTGGACGCCTCCTCGTGGGACGACGTCGCCCCCGCGCTCACGGCCGCCGGCCATCGTGTGCACGCTTTGACCATGCCCGGCCTCGGGGCGCGGGCCGAGGAGTCGAAGGACATCGGGCTCGCCGACTGGGTGAGCGCCGTGGTCGAGCGCATCGACGAGCTCAACGGTCCCGTCGTCCTCGTGGGGCACTCCGGCGGCGGCAATGTCGTGTGGGGTGCGGCGGACGCCAGGCCCGACCACGTCGTCCGCGTCGTGTTCGTCGATTCCGCTCCGCCCGCCCCCGGGCACGCGATCTCGGAGTTCGACGTCGTCGACGGTGTCATCCCCTTCCCCGGGTGGGACTTCTTCCCGGACGAGGACGTGGCGGATCTCACCCCCGAGGTGCGCGCCCGGACCGCGCCGACGACCCGGAGCGTGCCCGAGTGCGTGCCGACGGACCCGATCTCGCTCACCGGCGGACGCCACCGGGTGCCGGTCACGATGCTGATGGGCGGCATGGACCAGCAGGCCTTCGAGGCCGAGGTCGAGAACTGGCCGCCGTTCGCCGACGAGTACCGCGCCATCGACGACGCGACGGTCGTCCGCATCGGTTCCGGTCACTGGCCGCAGTTCAGCGTGCCCGACCGGCTCGCGCAGCTGATCCTGGACGCCATGGCCGAGACCTCCTGACCGGATCGCGCAGACGAAACGCGCCTCGGCGCCCCGCCGATGCGGGTCAGTGCCCCATGCCGAGACCGCCGTCGACCGGGATGACCGCGCCGGAGATGTAGGCGGCGTCGTCGCCGGCGAGCCACGTCACGACGCCCGCGACCTCGTCCGCGGTCGCGAAACGGCCGGCCGGGATGCTGGCCCGGTACTGCTTCTGAGTCTCCTCCGGGAGCTCGGCGGTCATGTCCGTCTCGATGAAACCCGGAGCGACCACGTTGGCGGTGATCCCGCGGCCGCCGAGCTCGCGCGTCAGGGACCGGGCGAAGCCGACCAGGGCGCTCTTGGAGGCCGCATAGTTGATCTGGCCGGCCGAGCCGTAGAGCCCGACCACGCTCGAGATCAGGATGACCCGCCCGAAGCGCGCACGCAGCATGCCCTTCGACGCGCGTTTGACCACGCGGAACGAGCCGCCGAGGTTCGTCGACACGACGCTGTCGAAGTCCTCCTCGGTCATGCGCAGCAGGAGGGTGTCCTTCGTGATGCCTGCATTGGCGACCACGATCTCGACCGGTCCGAGGGCGTTCTCCACCTCGGTGAACGCGGCGTCGACCGCCGCGGCATCCGTCACATCGGCCCGCACGGTGAGCGTGCCCTCGGGCCCTTCGCCGCTGCGCGCGGTCACGGCGACGCGATAGCCGTCGCGGACGAACCGCTCGGCGATGGCACGGCCGATGCCGCGGTTGCCTCCGGTGACCAGGACGACGCGTCCTTCGCTCATGTGACACTCCAGCTCGTCGGATATCGGGCCTGGCAATCCTATCGGGACGTACGACACGTCCCCGCGGTGCCGGGGGCCTGTCGATGACGTGTTTGACACGTTCCCGCGAGGCTGGGAGCCTGTCGATGACGAAAGGGACTTCGTGAACGACCACAGCCTGCCCGGCGGCGACCCGAGCACCGTGCCCCCGACCGCACCCCCGGCCCACGCCGCCCCGCAGGCACCGGTTCCGCCGTACGCGGAATCCGTGCAGCCGCCGACGCCGTCGTCCGCGCAGCCCGACGCGACCGCGCACGCGCACGCGCAACCCTACGGGCAGTCCGGGACGGCCACGCCGTCCGGCGGACAACAGTACCCCGGACCGTCGTACCCAGGGCAGCCGAATGCCGGACCCCCATACGCGCAGCCGTCGTCGGCTCAGCCGCACGCCGTCCAGCCGTACGCCCAGCCGCCCTCCGGACACCCGCACGCCGTGCAGACCTCCTCCCAGCCGGGTGCCATGCAGCCGTACGCCCAGCCCGCGGATCCCGGCGTCGCATACCCCGCCGGCGGATACCCGACGGCACCCTACGTCCCGCGTCCGAACAGCGGCCTGGCGATCGCCTCGCTGATCTGCGGCATCGCGGGCCTCGTGCTCGCCGCGTTCCTCGTTCCTCTGATCGCCTCCGTCGTGGCGATCATCACCGGCCACATGGGCCTCAACCAGATCAAGCGGAACCCCGCTCTGGGCGGCAAGGGTCTCGCGATCACAGGTCTCGTCCTCGGATACATCGGCGTCGCCTTCCTGGTGCTCTTCGTGGGCATCATGCTCTTCTCCCTGCTGTTCGTCGGCGGCCTCGGTCTCCTTCCCCTGTTCTGGCTCTGAACACCCTGCCCCGTCGCATCCGGCGCATCCGGAACGCCCGGCGCGGCGTAGGCTTGATGCATCGTGAAACACACCCGTGACGCCGCATCCGTCACCTCGCTTCCGCAGTCGCCGAAGGCCGAGGCGGACTCGCGCACGCGCCGGTACCTGATCTCGATGTCGATCCGGATGGTGTGCTTCGCACTGGCCCTGTTCGTCACGCCCTACGGCTGGTACACATGGGTGTTCGCGATCGCGGCCGGCGTGCTGCCCTACATCGCCGTGGTAGCAGCCAACGCGGGCAGCGACAGCACCGTGACGCGCGCGGAATCGCCCCAGCAGGCGCTGGAGGCACCCACAGGGAAGCCGTCCTCCGCGCCGGTCGAGCCGCCGGTGATCCGCATCTCCGAGAAGGGTCGGGACGCCGCCCCGTGACCGACCTGGAATGCTCCCGCGCCGGCTGCCGCTCCGCCGCGACCCACCGCATCGTCTGGCGCAACCCCCGCATCCACGCGGCGGACCGCGAGAAGATCTGGCTCGCGTGCGATGAGCACCTCGGCTTCCTGAGCGACTATCTGCGTGCTCGCGACTTCCCCGTCTCCGTGCGCGCGGGGGTGACCGGATGAGCAATCGGCACCTGCGGTGGGGCGCCTATGTCCTCGTCGCGATCGGCTTCGCCGTCGCGTGCGCCTTCCTGTCGCACTGGCAGTTCGACCGCAGCGAGAGCCGCAGCGCGCAGCTGGCGCTCATCGAGCAGAACCACGACGCGGATCCGGTTCCGCTCGCCGACCTCCTCGGGCCCGACGGCGTTCTCGATCCGCAGGACGAGTGGCGTCCCGTCGTGCTGACCGGCGAATACCTCGCCGACGAGCAGGTCCTGGTGCGCAACCGCCCCCACGGCGGCACGAGCGCGTTCGAGGTGCTGGTGCCGTTCCAGGACAGCGAAGGCCGCGTCTTCCTCGTCGATCGCGGCTGGGTGCCGCCGGGCGAGGGCGAATCGCCGGACGCCGTGCCCGCGGCGCCGTCCGGCGAGGTCGAGGTGGTGGTGCGCCTGCGGCCCACCGAGGAGCTGCCCGCCTCGGGGCGCAGCGCACCGGAGGGACAGGTCCCCACCATCCACGTGCCCACGGTCGCTGCGGCGCTGCCGCAGCACGACGTCGTGACCGGCGCGTACGGACAGCTCGTGAGCGAGGACCCGGCCCCCGACGAAGCCCTGGGCGGCTTCGACAGGCCCACCGCGGACCCCGGGATGAACCTCTCCTACGCGATCCAGTGGATCCTGTTCGCGGTCATGGGGTTCGTCTTCATCGTCTACATCATCCGCACCGAGATCACGAAGCACCGCGAAGAGGTCGAGGGCCGTCCGTCCGCACCGAAGAAGGTCCGGCGCGATCGCGATGCGCAGGCCGAGGACGAGCTGCTCGACGCTGCGACCTGAATCCGGGATCTCTCCGACGTACGGTCTCAGATCAGGGAGAGCAGCTCCTCGAGTGCGTCGACGCTGGTCGTCGACGCGGGCAGATGCTGGTGCCCGCCGGCGAAGTGCACGAAACGGGCGCCCAGTCGCGCGGCGATCTCCTGATCGTGATTGGTGTCGCCGATCAGGAGGATCCGCTCCGGAGGGATCCCGGTGCTGTGCACCCACTCGGCGATGACCGCGTCCTTCGACGCCGCATAGGCGTCGCTGATGCCCCTCACCTCTTCGAACTGGCCGGCGAGGTCGTGCGGACGCATCTGCTCCGCCAGAACGTGGGACAGGGTGGCCGAGGCGAGCACCTGACGCACGCCCCTGCGGGCGAAGGCGTCGATCGTCGACCTCGCGTCGCTGTGGAGGAGCGCCGAAGAGATGCGCTCGGGAAGCAACGCCAGATACTCGTCCGCAGCCTCGGGGAACTCGTCGCCCTCGATGCCGACCGAGGCGTAGAAGTCCCGCACCGGGAACCGGAAGCGCGCCCGATAGTCCGACAGCGTGGGAATCGGTTCGCAACCGCGACCCACCAGGACGTCGTTCATGGTGCGATGGCAGATGGCCACGTCGTCGAGGAGTGTGCCGTTCCAGTCCCAGCAGATCGCCTCGATCTCGTCTTCCCTCATCCGTCGACCGTAGCTCAGGCATCCGACAGCCTCGGCGTCCGAGAGGTCCCAGGACGAGGCGACGTCCCTACGCCAGCTCGATGAGCTCCTGGTACTCCTGGTTCCAGATGTCCTCGACGCCGTCGGGCAGGATGAGGACGCGTTCCGGGTTCAGCGACTGCACAGCACCGGGATCGTGGGACACGAGCACCACGGCGCCCTCATAGTGCGCCAGGGCGCCGAGGATCTCCTCGCGCGAGGCCGGATCGAGGTTGTTGGTCGGCTCGTCGAGCAGCAGCAGATTGGCGGAGGACACGACGAGGGTGGCGAGCGACAGACGGGTCTTCTCTCCACCCGACAGGACGCCGGCGGGCTTGAGCACGTCGTCACCGGTGAACAGGAAGGAGCCGAGCACCTTGCGCGCTTCGGTCTCGGTGATGTGCGGAGCCGCGGAGACCATGTTCTCGAGCACCGAACGGTTCACGTCGAGGTTCTCGTGCTCCTGCGCGTAGTACCCGACCTTGAGTCCGTGACCGGGCTCGAGGCGCCCGGTGTCCGGCTGGTCGACACCGGCCAGCATTCGCAGCAGCGTGGTCTTGCCCGCGCCGTTGAGTCCCAGCACGACGACCTTCGATCCGCGGTCGATCGCCAGGTCGACGTCCGTGAAGATCTCGAGCGACCCGTACGACTTCGACAGGCCGGAAGCCATCAGCGGGGTCTTCCCGCACGGAGCGGGCTTCGGGAACCGCAGCTTCGCGACGCGGTCCTCCTGACGGACCTCGTCGAGTCCGGCCAGGAGCTTCTCGGCGCGCGCCATCATCTGGTGAGCCGCGGCGGCCTTGGAGGCCTTCGCGCCGAAGCGCGCTGCCTGCTGCTGCAGCGTCGTCGCCTTCTTCTCGGCGTTGGCGCGCTCCTTCTTGCGGCGCTCTTCGTCCGCGACGCGCTGGCGCAGGTAGTTCTTCCAGTTCATGTTGTACGTGTCGATGACCTGGCGGTTCGCGTCCAGGTAGAACACCCGGTTCACGGTCTCCCCCACGAGCTCCTCGTCGTGGCTGATGACCACGAGCCCGCCCTTGTAGTTCTTCAGGAACTCGCGCAGCCACACGACGCTGTCGGCGTCGAGGTGGTTGGTGGGCTCGTCCAGGATCATCGTGTCGGCGTCCGAGAACAGGATGCGGGCCAGTTCGATGCGCCGGCGCTGACCGCCCGAGAGCGTCTTGAGCGGCTGATCGAGGATCCGGTCGGGCAGAGACAGGTTGTTCGCGATCGAGGCGGCCTCGGCCTCGGCCGCGTAGCCGCCCTGCCCTTCGAACTGCTCCGTCAGCCGCGCGTACCGCTTCATGGCCTTGTCCGCGACGGCCGGGTCGTCCGATCCCATCGCGACGGTCGCCTCGGCCATGCCGAGCGCCAGCGTGCCGAGCCCGCGCGCGTCCAGGATGCGCGTGCGCGCCAGCATCTCCGGGTCGCCGGACCGCGGATCCTGCGGCAGATAGCCGAGCTCACCGGAGCGCGTGACCTGGCCGCCCGACGGGAGGACGTCCCCCGCGAGCACCTTGGTCAGCGTCGTCTTGCCCGCCCCGTTGCGGCCGACCAGGCCGATCTTGTCGCCGTCGGACACGCGGAACGACACGTTCTCCATCAGCAGGCGCGCGCCAACGCGGATCTCGAGTTCGTGCACGGCAAGCACAGCGGACGTCCGTTTCATCAGGGGGTGGATGCGGCCAAGGGGCCAGCCTCCCAGTATAGGTCGGCTGTGCTGTGCACTCCCCCGGCACGGCTCACACCAGGCCGCGCGCGGCCAGTGCGTCCCCGACGTCGTCGGCGTGACGCAGCGCCATCACCAACAGCGGAACGGCCGATCGGATGCCGAGCCGCACGCCCCTCGCCTGCTGCGCTTCGCGCACGCGCCCCGCGAAGCCGGCCACGACCGGGATCATCGTGATCGTCAGCGACACCGTCATCGCCACCGCGTCCGCGTCGATCCCGAGGCGGCTCAGCGGCCGCAGCATCCGATGCAGCACGTCCAGGAGCGCACCCATCGTCGTGGTCAGGGTGAGGAGCCCCGCCAGCAGCACGAGCGCCACCACCCGGCCCGTGCTGATCAGCGCGTTCTGCGGAGAGGTGAAGACGAACAGCAGGCCGCCGAGGACGAGGATCATCCAGCGCAGCTGCCACAGCTGCGCTGCGAGCACCCGCACCGGCATGCGCGCCAGCGCGTACAGCGTCGCGACGGCGCCCAGCGCGATCGCGATGCTCACCGGATCATGGGGATGCAGCGAGAGCACGAGTGCGCACACCGCGAGTCCGGCGAGCTTCGCGCCGGCCGGCATGCGGTGCAACGGGCTGGAGCCGGCGCGGTACAGGGACCTCATGCGCGCCGTCGCCGGTACCAGGCGATGAGGTCGGCGGGGTCGCCGACGTCGGCGAGGCGGCCGCCGTCGAACAGCACGGCCGTGTCGCAGCGACCGGCGAGCTCCAGGTCGTGCGTCACCAGCACCACGGGCGCGTCCTGCTGCAGCAGCAGGTCTCCGATGCGCCGCGCGTTGTGCAGGTCCAGCAGCGTGGTGGGTTCGTCCGCGACGATCAGGTCGGGTTCCGTGATGAGCACGGACGCCAGCGCCAGCATCTGTCTCTGCCCGCCCGACAGAGCGGATGAAGGGACGTCGGCGTGTCCGGAGAGGCCGTGCTCGGCGAGTGCCAGGGCCACGCGACGGTCGATCTCGTCCCGGCCGCGACCGCGCAGCGACAGGGCGAGATCCTCGGCAGGTGTGGGCATGAGGATCTGCGCGTCGGGGTTCGTGAACACGAATCCCACGCGACGGCGCAGCGCCACGCGGTCTGCCACCGCGTCGAGGCCGAGCACCCGGACGCTCCCGCTCGTCGGCGCGATGAGGCCGTTGAGCAGCCGGGCGAAGGTGGACTTGCCCGACCCGTTGGCCCCGATGACGGCGATGCGCCGCTCGCTCAGGGACACGTCGACGTCGGTCAGCACAGCCCTCCCGTCGATCTCCACGCGGACGGCACGCAGATCGACCGTGGCCAGACCCGTGTCAGGCCGCATGCGCGCGGGCCCTGGCGCCGAACGCCGGCGGATAGGCGCGGCGCAGCGCCAGCGCGAGCACGGTCGCCGCGATCGCCTTCAGCACGTCGCCGGGCAGGAACACCAGGCTGGCCAGCGCGGTCGGTCCCAGTCCCAGGCCCATCACGGCAGCCTGCACCGGGATGCCGATGAGGTAGACGACGCCGATGCCGCCGACCACGGTGGCGAAACCCGTCCGCCACCAGGTCATCCGGCCGCTGTGCGCGATCAGTCCCGTCACGAACGCTCCGGCGACCCAGCCCACCAGATATCCCGCGCTCGGCCCGGTGAACGACGCGATCCCCCCGTGTCCGCCCGCGAGCACCGGCAATCCGATCGCGGCGAGCACCAGCACGAGAAGGACGGCGAGCGGCCCGCGCCGCGGACCCAGGACCGTGCCGGCGAGCATCACGCCCAGCGTCTGACCGGTGACCGGCACCCCGGTGGGCAGCGGCACCGTCACCATGCCGAGCACGATGATGAGCGCCGCGAAGATCGCGATGCGCGCCAGCTCGCGACCGAGGTCGCCGCTTCTCTCGGACATGTGTCTCCTCGCAGTTCCTGAACGGTGTTCACCTGAACGGCGTTCAGTATAGTGAGAGCATGATGGTCCCGCGCAACTCCGACCCTCAGGCACGTCACGACCGCGACAGCGTGGCCGATACCGCCCTGCGTCTGCTCGACGAGGTGGGTCTGCCCGACCTGAGCATGCGGCGGCTGGCCGGCGAGCTCGGGATCCAGCCCAGCGCGCTGTACTGGCACTTCGACAGCAAGCAGGAGCTGCTCGGCGCGATCGCCGAGCGCATCCTCGCGCGCATCCCGCCTCTCGCGGCCTCCTCGGGTTCGGATGCCGAGGTGCTGGCCTGCGCCCGCGGCATCCGGGACGCGCTGCTCGCCTACCGCGACGGCGCCGAGGTCGTGCTGAGCTCCTATGCGCTCGGATTCGGCGTGGGACGCGCCGAGACGGAGCTGCGCCGCGCCCTCGGCGCCCGCACGACGCGCTCCCCCGAGACGGCCGCGGCGACGCTGCTGCAGTTCGTCATCGGGCACGCGCTGCTCGTCCAGCAGCGGCTCCACGCCGAGAGCCATGGGGCTTCACGAGCAGGCCAGGATGACGCCACCGCCGACGTCTCCGCCGTGTTCGACGACGGCGTGAGACTGTTCCTGCAGGGCGTCGACGGCCCCGGCGCCGGCGCGAAGACCACTCCGAGGTATGACACGGTCGATACCAGCGAGTGATGTGCCCTGGGGCGCCCACTTCCTACCGTCGAGGCATGGACGTCGTCAACGATCTCATCCTCGCCGCAGCCGCCTCCCCGTGGCTCCTGCTCGTCATGTTCGCCGTCGCGATCATCGACGGGTTCTTCCCGCCCGTCCCCAGCGAGACGGTGCTGGTGGCCGCTGCCGCGGCCGCGGCGTCCACCGGCGGGACGAACATCGTCCTGCTCGCCGCGGTCGCGGCGACGGGAGCGCTGATCGGCGACAACATCGCGTACGCGATCGGCCGCGGCCTGGGCACGCGACGCTTCGGGTGGATGCGCCGCCCTCGCGTCGCAGCCGCGTTCGACCGCGCCGAACGGACGCTGGCACGCAACGGCGCCGGCCTCATCCTCGGCGCGCGGTACATCCCCGTCGGCCGGGTGGCCGTGAACATGACCGCCGGCGCCCTGCGCTACCCGTGGCGGCGCTTCCTCCCGCTGAGCGCGCTCGCCGGACTCAGCTGGGCCGTGTACAGCGCCGGCATCGGGATGCTCGCCGGGCACTGGATCGAGGACCAGCCGCTGCTGAGCGCCGTGTTCGGCATCGCCGTCGCCCTGATCCTGGGCTTCGCCATCGATCGCGTCGCGGCGATCCGCCGTCGTCGCGCCGCGGAGACCCCGGCCGGCACCGAGGCCGGCCACCCCGCGGACGCGGTTGAGGTCGTCCCGGCCGGGGCTGGCCGCGGCGGGACGGCCGAGATGCGAGGATGACTCCCATGACGGCGAGACGGACGACGCGCAGCCGGTCGCCGAAGCGTCTCAGCCGCGCGGAGCGGCGTGAGACGCGCGCTCAGGCCGCGCAGGCGAGGGCACAGGAGAAGAAGGCGGAACGCGCGCGCAGGCGCGCAGAGCGCCTCGCGCGCCTTCCTGCCTGGATGCGCGATCGCGCACGAGTGATGATCGTGCTGCTGTCGCTGATCGCCATCACGCTGTACGCCGTCATGGTCCCGCTGCACGCCGCTGAGTACGGCAGTCCCGTCGCGTTCACGATGCTTCTCGCGGCCCCGGCCGTCGCCGCTCCGCTCGTGTCCCTGCGCCACCCCAACCTCGCGATCCTCCTGTTCACGGGCGCCGCGCTGTTGATGGCCCTGATGGTGCCGCGCGACGTCTCTCCGCAGCTGCCGTGGCCCTGGTCGGTGCCGATGCTCCTCGCCTTCGCGGTCGCGGTCATCGCGGTCACCTTCCAGCACGGGTGGCGCACCGGCCTCGTGATGTACGCCGCCGCCACGGCGGCCGGGTTCAGCGCCGCCCTCATGCTCCCGGGGTTCGCGAGCGGCAACTCACTCATCGTCACCACGTGCGTCGTGGGCGGGGTGTATCTCGTGACGGTGCTGATCATGGGTCGTCTGCGGGTCGGGGTCGAGCTGACTCGCGAGCGGGCGTTGACCGCCCAGGAGCAGGCCAGGCGCGAGCTCGTCGAGGAGCGTACGCGCATCGCGCGCGAACTGCACGACGTCGTGGCGCACGGCATGTCGCTCATCCAGGTCCAGGCGTCGACCGCGCGCTACCGCGTTCCAGACCTCGCTCCCGACGCGGCGGCGGAGTTCGACGACATCGCCGCTTCCGCCCGGTCCGCGCTGACCGAGATGAGGCGCATCCTCGGCGTGCTGCGCACCGAGGACCACGCGGCCGAGCTCGCACCGCAGCGCGGCATCGACGACATCCCCGCCCTCATCGAGACGACCCGTCGCGCCGGGGCCGACGTCGCGCTGTCGACGGCCGTCGCCGGGGAGATCTCCCCCGCGACGCAGATCGCCGCGTACCGCATCGTGCAGGAGGCGCTGAGCAACGCCGTGCGCCACGCACCGGGCGCGGCGATCACAGTGTCCGTCTCGACGCGCGACGACGTCGTGGCTCTTGCGATCCGCAATGTCCCAGCCGCTGCGGCGGGTCCGGTGACGCCGGGCGGCCACGGGCTGCGCGGGATGACGGAGCGTGCAGCTCTGCTCGGCGGTAGCGTGGAGGCAGGGCGCGACCCGGACGGCGGCTGGACCGTCTCAGCGACACTCCCCCGACACCCGTCCGATCCTGTTCAGGAAGGCCCCGCGTGACGATCGACGTCCTCATCGCCGACGACCAGGCCATGGTGCGCGCCGGCTTCGCCGCGCTCCTCGACGCCCACGAGGGCATCCGCGTGACCGGACAGGCCGCGGACGGAGCCGAGGCCGTCACGCTCTCGGCCCGGCTGGACCCCGACGTGATCCTCATGGACGTGCGGATGCCCGAGCTCGACGGAATCCAGGCCACGCGCCGGATCCTCGGCTCGTCCTATCCCGCCGCGAAGGTGCCGAGGATCATCATGCTCACCACCTTCGACATCGACGACTACGTCTACGACGCACTGCAGGCCGGGGCGAGCGGATTCCTGCTCAAGGACGCCTTGCCCGAGGATCTGGTGCAGGCCGTCCGCGTCGTCGCCGCGGGAGACGCGCTGCTGGCGCCGAGCGTGACCCGACGCATGATCGCGCAGTTCGCCGCTCAGAAGCCGCGCGCCTCGCGCGCCTCGGCGCAGCTGGCAGAGCTCACCGACCGGGAGCGCGAGGTGCTGGCGCTCATCGGTCAGGGCCGATCGAACGCCGAGATCGGGCGGGAGCTGTTCATCGCCGAGCAGACCGTCAAGACGCACGTCGGCAAAGTCCTCGCCAAGATCGGCGCCCGCGACCGCGTCCACGCCGTCATCTTCGCCTACGACGCCGGGCTCGTCGAACCCGCCTGACGATCTCACCCCGCGGTACGGGGCGCGACGACACCGTGGGGTGATGCGCCGCCTCCCACCGTCTCCATAGCCTCCTCGGACAGAACCGAGGAGGAACCCTGTGACCATCGTCGAGCGGCCCGCCGCCGCAGCTCCCCCGTCGCCCCGAGCCGACCTGCGCGACACCGGCATCGATCTCGTCCGCGCCCTGTGCATCATCGCCGTGGTCGTCCTGCACGCCCTCATGGTCGGCGTGACGGTCGCCGACACGGGACCGGTGTTCGCCAACGCGTCCGAGGGCTCGTGGTGGATCACCCCGCTGAGCTGGATGCTGCAGGTGATGCCGCTGTTCTTCGTCATCGGCGGTTTCGCCGGGTGGACGGCTCTGCGGCGCTCGCAGTGCCGCGGCGGAACGGCGGCGGCGTTCGTGTCCGGGCGCCTGCACCGGCTGCTTCTGCCGGCCCTCGCGGTGATCGCGACGGTCGGCACCGCGCTGCTGCTCCTCGCCGTCACCGGAGTCCCTGCCGACCTGCTCCACATCGCCGGCTACCGATACGCGCAGCCGCTGTGGTTCCTCGGCGTGTTCCTCCTCTGCCAGGCGCTGCTGCCCGTGCTGGCGCGCGCCCACGATCGCGCTCCGCTCGGCTCGCTCGCCGTCCTCGCCGCCCTGGCTGCGGGCATCGACGTCCTCCGCCTCCTGACCGGCGTCGAAGCCCTCGGGTTCGCGAACCTCGCCTTCGTGTGGCTGACCCTCCAGCAGCTCGGCTTCCATCTCGCCAACGGCCGCATCGACGCACTCTCCCGCCGCACGCGCGTGCGGATCGCGCTCGGTGCCGCTGCGGTGCTCGCGATCAGCATGCTGTGCGGCATCCACTCGCCCGACCTCATCGCGAACCTGAACCCGCCGACCACCGCCCTGATCCTGGTCGGGGTCGCGCACACGATGGTGCTCTCGCTCCTGCGGGAGCGCCTGTCGGTGTGGAGCAGGCGCCCGGCGCTCACGGCCCTGCACACCTTCGTCAACAGGCGCGCGATGACGATCTACCTCTGGCACATGCCGGTGCTGCTGGCGATGGCGGGCGTGCTCGCCCTGTGGGCACTCGACGCGGGCACGCCGCTTCCGGCCCCCGGCTCAGCGGAGTGGTGGCTGACGCGACCGGTCTGGCTCATCGCGACCCTCGTGCTCACAGCGGCCGTGGCCGTGCCCCTCGCTCGGCTCGAATCCCGTCGCGCTCCCGCCGCGCACGCCACAGGTGCCCGCTTGGCGCTCGGAACCCTGTGCGGTCTCGTCGCCGTCGTGCTGCTGCTGGTGGCGGGTACGAACCCGGCGACCGCGTTCGCCGCGTCGGCGCTGATGATAGCCGCCCTGCAGCTGGCACGGGCTCCGCGGGTCAGGTCCCGAAGTACACCGGATGATGCAGAGCGCATCCGGGGTTGAAGCCGGCAGCGCACTGCGGGCACGCGTGCGCGTCGAGGTAGGACTCGATCGTCATCGTGTGCCCGCAGACGCCGCACAGCACCGCCCGCTCGCTGCGGGCGGAGACCGGCCAGGCGCGGATGCCGTGATCGGCCTCCTCCTCGTGGCAGCGCAGACACGGATACCACCGGTCGCAGCAGGCGAAGCGGATCGCGATCACATCGAGTGGCCCGCGGTAGTGCACGCACCGGGTCTGAGCATCCACGACGGCCCCGCGGACGACCGGCGCGGTCACGGACGCTCCGCCCCGTGGCCGAGACGGAATCCGGGGATCGCGCCGATCAGCGTCAGCCCGATCGCGAACGCGAAGACGATCCCGAACGCGGCGGCCCCGCCTCCCAGCGTCGCGACGCCGAGGCCCGCGACGGCGATCGCCACGGCCGAGCCGCCGGAATCCGAGATCGACAGGGCCGAGGAGTTGAATCCCTGGTTCGAGGCGTCCGAGTACGCCAGTGTCAGCACGGTGAGCCTCGGGTAGACCAGCCCCATGCCTCCACCCGCGAAGGCCCAGCCGATCACGACGATGGCGGGCGAGGCGCCGAGCACCGCCGTGGCGAGCACCGCGAGCAGGGCGATGAGGATCAGTCCGAGGCTGAGGGCTGTGATGCGCCGGTTGCCGAGGCGCTCGCCGTAGCGCCCCTGAAGCGCCGAGGCGCCTGCCCAGGCGAAGGCCGAGAAGGTCAGCGCGATCCCCGCGAGCGTGGCCGTGAACCCGAACCGCTCCATCAGGAGATACGGGATGTAGGCCTCCGCCGCGAAGAACGCGCCGGCGACGATCCCCCTCATGAGCACGACGCTCGGCAGTCCTCGCGCCGCCCGCAGCGTCCCCGCAGGCAGGAGCGGGCGGATCGCCAGAGCGATGACGACCACTGCGGCGCCGGCGACGGGCCAGCCGATGCCGGGAGGAGCGTCGGCCGAGAAGCCGACGACCACGGCCGCGACGGCGACGAGGACGGCGAGCACCAGGCGGGAGACGACGACGCGCCGGGAGGACGGCTCTCCGCCGCCCAGGTCCACTCCCCGCAGTCGCACGGCGATGAGGGCGAAGGCGGCCGCTGTGAGGACCGCGACCCCGAGGAACGCCCATCGCCAGTCCAGGTAGTCCGCGATCGCGCCGGCGAGGAACGGACCGACCATGGAGGGGACGACCCAGGCCGCGGCGAAGGCGGCGAACACGCGTCCGTGCAGGTGCGACGGGTAGAGGCGGGCGACGACGACGTACAGGGCGACGGTCTGGCCACCCGCGCCGAGCCCCTGGATCAGACGGCCGAGGAGGAACTGCTGCATCGAGAACGCGGCGCCGGACACGACGAGTCCCACGAGGAACAGGGTGACCGCCACGTAGAGCGCTCCGCGGGGGCCTCGCGCGTCGGATGCCGCACCGCTGGCGACCATGCCGATCACGCTGGTCGCCAGGGTCCCGGCGAAGGCCACGGCGTACAGCGCATCGCCGTCGAGCGCCGCGCTGACCACCGGCATGACGGTCGTCACGGCCAGCGCCTCGATGGCGGCCAGGAAGATCAGGGCGATCGCACCGAGCGTCACCCAGCGGCGCTCGCGATCCCAGATCCCGGCCTCGACGCCGGTCTCCGCCCCGCTCATGACAGGGCCGCGATGCGCTCGATCGCCTCGGTGATGATCGCGGGGCTCGTCCCGAAGTTCAGTCGGACGTGTCCTGCCCCCTCCGCACCGAAGGCGGGACCGAAATGCAGCGCCACCCTGGCCTCGCGCAGGATGCGCCGCGACGGGTTGTCGCCCCAGCCGAGATCGGTGAGGTCGATCCACGCCAGATAACCGGCGTCGGGGATCCGGTATCGGGCCGCGGGCAGATGCACGGCCAGCAGGTCGGCGAGCAGCCGGCGGTTCTCGTCCAGGGCCTCCAGCAGTCCGTCGAGCCAGGGGTCGCTCGGGGGCGAGAACGCTGCCACGGCGGCGAGCAGACCGAACTGACCGGTGCGCCACTCGACCTCGACGGGGAGCCCGCGCACCACGCGGGTCGTGTCCTCGGACGCCGTGACCATCAGCGCGCACTTGAGACCGGCGAGGTTGAACGCCTTGCTGGCGCTCACCACGGCGTACCCCACGGCGCGCGCCGTGTCCGACACGGCCAGGAACGGCGTGAAGCCCGTTCCGGGTTGCGCGAGCGGAGCATGGATCTCGTCCGAGACGACGACGGCGCCGTGGTTCGCCGCGAGTTCGGCGAGTGCCGCGAGCGAGGCGGTCGTGTGCACGGTCCCGGTGGGGTTGTGCGGGTTGCAGAGCAGGATCGCGCGCGCCCCGGCATCCAGCGCCCGCCCGATGCCCTCGAGGTCGAGCTCCCATCCGGAGCCCGTGTCGCGCAGCGGGACGCGCTCGACGACGGCTCCGGCTTCGGCCACCAGCTCGTAGAACGGCGGGTAGACCGGCGGCGTGACGATCACCCGGTCGCCGGGTGAGGTCACGCGGCGGAGGATCTCGACGATCCCCATGCTGACGTCGGCGGTCGGACGCATGCGCGCCGGGTCCGGCGACCAGCCGAAGCGGCGCGCGGCGAAGCCCGCGTACGCCTCGGGCAGCGGCGTCCGGGAGGCGATGTACCCGGTGTCGCCGATCGCGACCGCTCGTTCCAGCACCCGCGTGATCTCAGGTGCGAGGGGAAAGTCCGTCTCCGCGACGAACAGCGGCAGCACGTCCGCGGGATACTCCCGCCACTTCTCGCTGCGGCGCTCGCGGAGGACGTCGAGTCCGAGAGCCTCCACCTTCGAGCGGGCTCTCGACTCGCTCTGCTCGCTCGACCTCGACATGATCACGCGTCACCCCGCTGCGCGGCCGTGACCCGCGTCATGTCAGATGGCGAAGCCGAGGGCGCGCATCATGTCGCGCCCGTCGTCGGTGATGCGCTCCGGACCCCACGGCGGCATCCAGACCCAGTTGATCCGGAACCGCTCCACGACGTCGTCCAGCGCCTGGGCGGTCTGCTCCTCGAGCACGTCGGTCAGCGGGCAGCCGGCGCTCGTGAGGGTCATGTGGATCACGAGGGCGTCGTTCTCCTCGTCCCAGGCGAGGTCGTAGATCAGGCCCAGGTCGACGACGTTGATCCCGAGCTCGGGGTCCATGACGTCCTTGAGAGCCTCGGTGACCTCGTCGTACTTCTCGGGGGCAAGCGTCGCGGTCATGCCCTCAGCCTACGCCTCGATGGGCGCCGAGGGGTCGAGGAACCGGTCATAGCCCTCGTCCTCGAGCCGGTCGGCGAGCTCGGGGCCGCCCTCTTCCACGATCTTGCCGGCGACGACGACGTGCACGTAGTCGGGGCGGATGTAGCGCAGGATCCGGGTGTAGTGCGTGATGAGCAGCACGCCGAGGCCGGTGGCCTCCTTGGCGCGGTTGACGCCCTCGGACACGATCTTCAGAGCGTCGACGTCCAGACCGGAGTCGGTCTCGTCGAGGACGGCGAACTTCGGCTTGAGCACCTCGAGCTGCAGGATCTCGTGACGCTTCTTCTCACCGCCGGAGAAGCCCTCGTTCACATTGCGCTGCGCGAACTTCGGGTCCATCCGCAGGTTCGTCATCGCCTGCTTGACGTCCTTGGTCCAGGAGCGGATGGAGGGCGCCTCGCCGTCCAGGGCCGTCTTGGCCGTGCGCAGGAAGTTCGTCACGGTCACGCCGGGGATCTCCACCGGGTACTGCATCGCTAGGAAGAGTCCGGCGCGAGCGCGCTCGTCGACGCTCATCTCCAGCACGTCCTCGCCGTCGAAGGTGATCGAGCCGCCGGTGACGGTGTACTTCGGGTGACCGGCGATCGTGTACGCGAGGGTGGACTTGCCGGAGCCGTTCGGCCCCATGATGGCGTGGGTCTCGCCGGTGCGCATCGTGAGGGTGATCCCGTTGAGGATCGGGGTGGTCCCGGCATCGGTCTCGACCGTCACGTGCAGGTCGCGGATCTCGAGAACAGACATTCAGACTTCCTTAATGACAGTGGGGTCGATGAGCACGTCGTCTCCGTCGATCTCGACGATGTAGACCGGGACGGGCTCGAAAGCGGGGAGGTTCAGGGGCTTGCCGGTGCACAGCGAGAACGCCGAGCCGTGCGCCCAGCATTCCAGCGTGTCGCCCTCGACGAAGCCCTCGGAGAGGGAGATGTCGCCGTGCGTGCAGGTGTCGCCGATCGCGTGGACGGTGCCCTCGGAGTCCAGCACGATGGCGATGGGGACGCCGTCCAGCTCGACGCGCCGGGGCGTGTCGGGCTCGAGCTCGCTCAGTCCGCACGCTCGCTGGGCGCTCACGCGTTCACCGCCGCGAGCTCCGTCTCGACGGCGGCCAGCAGCTCCGCCTCGAGCGCGGGGATGCCCAGACGCTGCACGATGTCGCTGAGGAAGCCGAGGACGACGAGACGGCGCGCCTCGTCCTCGGTGATCCCCCGGGCCTGCAGGTAGAACAGCTGCTCATCGTCGAAACGGCCCGTCGCGCTGGCGTGACCGGCGCCGAGGATGTCGCCCGTCTGGATCTCGAGGTTCGGGATCGAGTCGGCGCGCGCCCCCTCGGTGAGCACCAGGTTGCGGTTGGCCTCGTAGGAGTCGGTCCCGGTGGCGTCCGGGCCGATGAGCACGTCGCCGATCCACACGCTGTGCGCGCTCTCGCCCTGCAGCGCGCCCTTGTACAGCACGTCGCCGACGGTGTGCGCGCCCTTGTGGAACAGGTACACCTGGCTCTCCAGGTGCTGACCGGCATCCGCGTAGGACAGGCCGTACAGGCGCCCCTGCGCTCCGTTGCCGTGCAGTTCGACGTTCGGGTTCACCCGCACCACGCCGCCGCCGAAGCTCACGACGAAGTGCTTGAGGTCCGCGTCCGCGTCGACCCGCGCCTGGTGGGATGCCGCGTGCACGGCGTCATCCTCCCACTGCTGCACCGAGACCACAGACAGACGGGAACCTGCGCGGGCGATGATCTCGACGTTCTGCGCGTACTGGGCGGAACCGGTGTGGCGCAGTACGACGGTCGCAGCGCTGTGCTCCAGCGCCTCGATGACGATGTGCGCGTCGGCGCGGCGCTCCGCGCCCTGGCCAGCGACGTGGATGATGACCGGCTCGCTCAGCTCCTGCTCGCGCGGGATCCGCACGTGCATCGCCTCGGCGGCCCCCTGCCACGCGACGGCGGAGACGACGTCCTCCGGGACGAAGAACTCGCCGCGCGGCGCGGTTCCCACGGGCAGCGTCGTCGTGACGTGCTCGGCGCCGCTGACGGTCTCGTACGTGACGCCGTCGTTGTGCTCGGCCGCCGTGAACAGCGGCGTCAGCTGCGCCACCGGGGTGTGCTTCCAGTTGACCTCGCGGCCGTTCGGGGTCCCGAAGTCCCCCGGCTCGAAGGAGCGGGGACGCTCCGAGCGGGTCTGGACGGGGACGAATCCGGCGTCCGCGACCTGAGCGGCCGGGTCGATGTGCGCGTTCGTGTGCTGCGTCTCAGCGGACGCTGTCGCCTGGGGCGCCATTCAGCCGACCGATCCTTCCATGCCCATCTCGATGAGCTTGTTGAGTTCCATGGCGTACTCCATCGGCAGCTCGCGCGCGATCGGCTCGATGAAGCCGCGCACGATCATGGCCATCGCCTCGTCCTCGGGCATGCCACGGGACTGCAGGTAGAACAGCTGCTCCTCGCTGACCTTCGAGACCGTGGCCTCGTGACCGAGCTGCACGTCGTCGACGCGGATGTCGATCGCGGGATACGTGTCCGAGCGCGACTTCGTGTCCACCAGCAGCGCGTCGCAGCGCACGGTGTTCGCCGAGTGGTGGGCGTTGGCGTCAACGCGGACCTCACCGCGGTAGCCGGCGCGACCGCCGCCCCGGGCGATCGACTTCGAGACGATCGAGGACTGCGTGTACGGAGCCATGTGGATCATCTTCGCGCCGGCGTCCTGGTGCTGGCCGGGGCCCGCGAAGGCGACCGACAGCGTCTCGCCCTTGGCGTGCTCGCCCATCAGGTAGATCGACGGGTACTTCATCGTCACCTTGGATCCGATGTTGCCGTCGACCCACTCCATGGTCGCGCCCTCGTGAGCGACGGCGCGCTTGGTGACGAGGTTGTAGACGTTGTTCGACCAGTTCTGGATCGTCGTGTAGCGCACGCGGGCGTTCTTCTTCACGATGATCTCGACCACGGCCGAGTGCAGCGAGTCGGACTTGTAGATCGGAGCGGTGCAGCCCTCGATGTAGTGGACGTAGCTGTCCTCGTCCGCGATGATCAGCGTCCGCTCGAACTGGCCCATGTTCTCGGTGTTGATGCGGAAGTAGGCCTGCAGCGGGATCTCGACGTGCACGCCCTTCGGGACGTAGACGAAGGAACCGCCCGACCACACGGCCGTGTTCAGCGCGGCGAACTTGTTGTCGCCGGCGGGGATGACGGTGCCGAAGTACTCCTCGAAGAACTCGGGGTGCTCGCGCAGCGCGGTGTCGGTGTCCATGAAGATGACGCCCTGCGCCTCCAGGTCCTCGCGGATCTGGTGGTAGACGACCTCGGACTCGTACTGCGCGGCCACACCGGCCACCAGGCGCTGACGCTCGGCCTCGGGGATCCCCAGGCGCTCGTACGTCTCGCGGATGTCCTCGGGCAGGTCCTCCCAGGACTGGGCCTGCTTCTCGGTGGAGCGCACGAAGTACTTGATGTTGTCGAAGTCGATGTCGCTGAGGTCGGCGCCCCACGTCGGCATCGGCTTGCGGCCGAACAGGCTCAGACCCTTGAGGCGGGTCTTGAGCATCCACTCCGGCTCGCTCTTCAGCGCCGAGATGTCGCGGACGACGGCCTCGCTGAGCCCGCGTTTCGCGCTCGCTCCGGCGGCATCGGGGTCGTGCCAGCCGAACTCGTACACCCCCAGACCGTCGAGCTCCGGGCGGTCGATCAGCACATCCGACATCACACACTCTCCTTGTCGGGCCCTGGCGGTGTCATCCGCTCCGGCATGCCGTAGCCCCGTCGAGTGACCGGGGTGGGGATGCCGCTGTGGGGCCCTCATCACGACGCGATCATCGCGCCTAAACTGTTGTTGATGCATCCCGCGCTTCTCGCGCGCATCGCAACAATCCGATTCTACAGGTTCCCCTGACATCCGGGCCGCTCCCGGAGCGGACGGCGCGAACCGGAGGCCCCATGCTCACGAGTTCCGCCACGCCCGCCGTCGACAACCGGATCGTGATCGGCCGTCCGCTGCGCATCCTCGCATGGCTCTCGTTCCTCGCCGAGGTGATCATCATCGGCACGGGCGGGGCGGTCCGACTCACCGGTTCGGGGCTCGGATGCTCGGAGTGGCCGCTGTGCACCCCGGAGTCGTTGGTGCCGCTGCCCGAGCAGGGCATCCACGGGATCATCGAGTTCGGCAACCGCACCATGACCGGCGTCGTCGGCATCCTGGCGCTCGCGGTGCTGCTGCTCACGCTCGCCGCGATCGGCGGGGCCCCGCTCGTCAAGCGAGCCGTCTGGTTCGCCGTGGGCGGGATCGTCGCCGGCGTGATCGCCTACGCCATCACCGCACCCTTCGGGCTTCCCGCGTTCGGCTTCTTCTCCGGAGCGCTGCTGCTGGCGGTCGTCGTCGCGATGGTGGATTCGCTGCGGCGCACGACCCGGCGTCGCGACCTGGCCGTACTGGCGTGGATCGTTCTGGCCGGCGTCATGGCGCAGGCCGTCGTGGGCGGGCTCGCCGTCATCACCGATCTGAACGCCCTCGTCGTCGGCTTCCACTACGTCTCCTCCCTGCTGCTGGTCTGCGTCACAGCGGCTTATCTCGTGCGCCTGAACGCCGTCCCCGGCGCCCGCGAACGGGCGGTGCCGCGCTGGTTCGGCGTCCTCGTGCACGTCACCGGCCTGGCCCTCGCCGCCACGATCTTCTTCGGCGTGCTGACGACCGGATCGGGTCCGCACTCCGGGGACGCGAACATCATCCGCACCGGATTCGATGCGACGATCCTCGCGCACGTGCACTCCTGGCCCGGGTACATCCTCGCCGCGCTCGTGGCCGTGCTCGCGGTGTCCTCCTGGATCCTCCGCCTGCCCGTGCGCACGTGGATGCTCGTGCTGGCAGCGGCGATCCTCGTGCAGATCGTGGTGGGCGTCTGGCAGGCGCGCGAGGGCCTGCCGGAGATCCTCGTCGGCATCCACATGGTGCTCGCATCGCTGTCGGCCGCGGCCTACACGGTCGTGGTGCTGAACCTGAAGCGTCCGGTCACGGCGACCGCCTGATCCAGGGCGCACACCTCGCGCACAGTCCGCGCATAGGCGACTCATCAGCAGGCCGCGCAGAGTGGGCTGCATGAAGAACACCGCACTCGTCCGCAGCATCCCGTACTGGCTCCTGCTGGTCCTGTCGCTCGCCGCGCTCGGCCTGGGAGGCTGGATCACGACCGAGCAGATCGGCGTCATGACCGCGACGCTCCTGGACGGCACCGCCACCGGCGTCGAGGTCTACGCCGGACAGGCCTGGGTCGTCTTCGGCGGAGCGCTCGTCGCCGGCGGCATCGTCGGGCTGTTCCTCGCGCTGGCGATCGCCGCCGCGAAGACGCTCGTACCGCGTCCGGTCGTCGAGGTCGTCGAGGCGATCGACTGGAGCGCGCAGGAGACGCAGCCCGAATCGGCCTCGACGGATGCTCAGCGCGACGAGTCCGGCGAGACCGACGAGCCCGAGTCCGAGCCCGCCGAGGACCAGCCGACCGTCACTGCGCGCTGACGCGGGGATCTCGCACGACAGCACGGATCTCGCAGGATGCCTCGGCAATTCTGCGAGATCCGTGTCGTTCTGCGAATCCGTGCCGCGGGGCCTCCGACGCGCGGCTGACCCGCGAATCCGTGTTCGGGTCAGAACGGGAGCAGCGGGTCGACCGCGACAGCCAGGAAGATCAGCGTCAGATACGTGATCGAGGCGTGGAAGACACGCATCGGGCGCGGCTCCGTCCCGCGCACCGCACGGCTGTACAACCGGTGCGACTCGTAGATGAACCAGCCGCCGAACACCGTCGCGGAGACCGAGTACACCAGGCCCATGCCGGCGACCGGGATCAGAAGCAGGGAGCAGGCGACCGTGGCCCATGCGTACAGGATGACCTGCAGGCCGACCTGCGATGCGCGCCGTGTGACGCCCAGCATCGGCACGTCCACGTCGTCGTAGTCGTCCTTGTACTTCATCGACAGCGGCCAGTAGTGCGGCGGCGTCCACAGGAACACCAGCACGAAGAGGATGAACGCCGGCCAGTCCAGCGAGCCGGTCACGGCCGCCCAGCCGATGAGCACGGGGAAGCATCCCGCGATGCCGCCCCAGATGATGTTCTGCTCGGTGCGGCGCTTGAGGATCATCGTGTAGATGACGACGTAGAAGAAGATCGCGACCGCCGACAGCGTGGCGGCCAGCCAGTTCGTCGTGAACCACAGCCACACGGTCGAGACGATCGCGAGCGTCCACGAGAAGATGAGCGCTCCGCGGGGGGTCACCTCGCCCGTCACGAGCGGACGGTTCTCGGTGCGATGCATGTGAGCGTCGATGTCGCGGTCGAGATACATGTTGAACGCCGCGGCGGACCCCGCGCTCATCGCACCGCCGACCACCGTGGCGAGTACCAGTCCCAGGTGGGGCAGACCGCCCTGCGCCAGGAACATCACCGGGACGGTGGAGACCAGAAGGAGCTCCAGGACGCGCGGCTTCGTGAGTGCGACATAGGCCTTCACCGTGCGTCCGAGCGAGTGCTTCGGTGCGACCGACCGCGTCTGCGTCGAGATCTCGATCCCCTCCTCCGCGCCGTAGCGCCATACCGGATCCAGTCTATGCCACGCGCATCGCCGCGCATGCCGGGCGGGCATTGTTACCTCACTCCGTAAGAGACGCGATGTGAACAAATCAACCGGGCTATGCTGAAAACCACTCGCGCGCCCGGCGCTGTGCTCTCCTCCGTGACGATGCGGAGCGCCAGGGAATTCGGGCGCCCTCGAAATTGTCGGAAAGGGCATGACCGTGTCGCATTTGCAGTGGGAAGAGATCGATCGACGCGCGGTGGACACCGCGCGGATTCTGGCGGCGGATGCCGTCCAGAAGGTCGGCAACGGTCACCCCGGCACCGCCATGAGCCTCGCCCCCGTGGCCTACCTCCTGTACCAGCGCGTGCTGCGCCACGACCCGACCGACACCGACTGGCTCGGTCGCGACCGCTTCATCCTCTCGGTGGGCCACTCGTCGCTCACCCAGTACGTCCAGCTCTACCTGGGCGGGTTCGGCCTCGAACTCAGCGACCTCGAGGCTCTGCGCACGTGGGGTTCGCTCACTCCGGGCCACCCCGAGTACGGCCACACCAAGGGCATCGAGATCACGACAGGCCCGCTCGGTCAGGGACTCGCGTCCGCCGTCGGCTTCGCGTACGCCGCGCGCTACGAGCGCGGACTGTTCGACCCGGAAGCGGCGCCGGGCTCGAGCCCGTTCGACCACTACGTGTACGTCATCGCCGGGGACGGCGACCTGCAGGAGGGCGTGACCAGCGAGGCCTCCTCGCTCGCGGGCCACCAGCAGCTCGGCAACCTCATCGCGATCTACGACTCGAACCAGATCTCGATCGAGGGCGACACGAACGTCGCGTTCACCGAGGACGTGGCAGCCCGGTACCGCTCCTACGGGTGGCAGGTGCTCGAGGTCGACTGGACCCGCACCGGCGAGTACGTCGAGGACGTCCAGGAGCTGCTCGGTGCGATCGAGGAGGGCAAGGCCGAGACGGCCAAGCCCACGCTGATCGTGCTCAAGACGGTCATCGGCTACCCGGCGCCCAACAAGAAGGGCACCGAGTCCGTGCACGGCAACGCGCTCGGCGCGGACGAGGTCGCCGCGACGAAGGAGGTCCTCGGGTTCGACCCGGAGAAGAGTTTCGTCGTCGAGGACGCCGTCATCGCGCACACCCGCGAGCTCGTGGACCGTTCCGCCGAGGCGCGCGCCGCCTGGCAGGCCGACTTCGACGCCTGGGCCGCCGCCAACCCCGAGCGCAAGGCGCTGCTGGACCGTCTCGAGGCGCACGCGCTGCCCGAGGGCATCGAGAAGGCCCTCCCCGTGTTCGAGGCGGGCACCGAGGTGTCGACCCGCGCTGCGTCCGGCAAGGTCATCAACGCGCTGGCGCCCGAGCTGCCCGAGCTGTGGGGCGGCTCCGCCGACCTCGCCGGTTCCAACAACACGACGATCTCGTCGGCCGCATCGTTCATCCCCGCCGAGTGGTCGACGCACGACTGGTCCGGCAGCCCGTACGGACGCGTGCTCCACTTCGGCATCCGCGAGCACGCCATGGGGTCGATCCTCAACGGCATCACGCTGCACGGGCCGACCCGGTCCTTCGGCGGCACGTTCCTCATCTTCAGCGACTACATGCGCCCCGCGGTGCGCCTGGCCGCACTGATGGACATCCCGAGCATCTTCGTCTGGACGCACGACTCGGTCGCCCTCGGCGAGGACGGACCCACGCACCAGCCGATCGAGCAGCTGGCGACGCTGCGGGCGATCCCGAACTTCACCGTCGTGCGTCCCGCGGACGGCAACGAGACCGCAGCCGCCTGGCTCGAGATCCTGCGCCGCCACGGCGGCCCCACCGGCATCGCGCTGACCCGTCAGAACATCCCGGTGTTCGCGCGCGGTGAAGGCGAGGCATCTGGCGAGGTCTTCGCCTCCGCGGCGAACACCGCCAAGGGCGCCTACGTCCTGGCCGAGGCGCCGAACGGCACGCCGGACGTCATCCTCATCGCCACCGGCTCCGAGGTGCAGCTCGCCGTCGCCGCACGCGAGACCCTCGCAGCGGAGGGCGTGAACGCCCGCGTCGTCTCCGCTCCCTCGCTGGAGTGGTTCGCCGAGCAGGACGCCGACTACCGCGAGTCGGTGCTCCCGGCGTCCGTCACGGCGCGCGTCTCGGTCGAGGCGGGCTCCGTGCTCACCTGGCGCGGCGTGGTCGGCGACCGGGGCCGTTCGGTCGGGATCGACCACTTCGGCGCCTCCGCCGACTACAAGACCCTGTTCCAGAAGTTCGGCATCACCGCCGAAGCCGTCGTCGAGGCGGCACGCGAGACCATCAAGGAGAACGCATGAGCACCCCCACCGCCCAGCTCCACGACGCCGGCGTCAGCATCTGGCTGGACGACCTCTCGCGCACCCGCATCAGCTCGGGCAATCTCGCCGAGCTCATCGAGTCCCGCAACGTCACCGGTGTGACGACGAACCCGACGATCTTCGCCAACGCGATCACGAACCCGGACGACACGTCGTACGACGCGCAGGTCACCGAACTCGCCGCGTCCGGAGCCACCGCCGAGGAGGCCGTGTTCGCGGCCACCACGCAGGACGTCGCCGCCGCGCTGGACGTCTTCCGTCCGGTGTGGGAGGCATCCGGTCACGTCGACGGCCGCGTCTCGATCGAGGTCTCCCCCGACCTCGCGCACGACACCGACGGCACGGTCGCGCAGGCGAAGCAGCTGTGGGCGAAGATCGACCGCCCGAACCTGCTCGTGAAGATCCCCGCGACGAAGGCGGGTCTTCCCGCCATCGCGCAGGCGATCGGCGCGGGCATCAGCGTGAACGTCACCCTGATCTTCAGCCTGGAGCGCTACGCCGAGGTCATCGACGCCTACCTGACCGGTCTCGAGACCGCGAAGGCCGCGGGCATCGACCTCTCGACGATCCAGTCGGTCGCCTCGTTCTTCGTGTCGCGCGTCGACACCGAGACCGACAAGCGTCTCGCCTCGATCGGAACGGATGCCGCCCTCGCGCTTAAGAGCAAGGCCGGACTCGCCAACGCCCGCCTCGCCTACGAGCTGTACGAGAAGACCTTCGCGGGCGACCGCGCCAAGGCCCTGCTGGACGCCGGCGCGAACCGGCAGCGCCCGCTGTGGGCGTCCACCGGTGTCAAGGACCCGGCCCTCCCCGACACGCTCTACGTCACGGAGCTCGTCGCCCAGGGCGTCGTCAACACGATGCCCGAGAAGACCCTGGAGGCGACCTTCGATCACGGCGTCGTCACCGGCGACACGATCACCGGCGGCTACGACGAGGCGCGCGAGGTCTTCGCGGGACTCGCCGAGGTCGGCGTCGACTTCGCCGACGTCACCCAGGTGCTGGAGGACGAGGGCGTGGCGAAGTTCATCGACTCCTGGCACGACCTGCTCACACAGGTCGCCTCCGGCCTGGAGGCCCAGCGATGACGTTCTCGCTGCACGCCTCCGGTGCGGCCAAGGCGGCGATCGACGAGGTCGTCCCCCGCCTCGTTGGCGATCTCATCGCATCGCGCATCACGGCGGGCGACGCCACGATCTGGGGCGCGGAGGCCGAAGCAGAGGCGTCCGTCCGGCTGGGCTGGGTCGAGGCCGTGTCGGTCTCGCGTCCGCTCATCGCCGAGATCGTCGCGCTGCGCGCCGAGCTGAACGCCCGGGGCGTCGATCGCGTCGTGCTCGCCGGCATGGGCGGGTCGTCCCTCGCCCCCGAGGTCATCTCGCAGACCGCCGGTGCGGCGCTCACGATCCTCGACTCGACCGCGCCGGGACAGGTGCTCGCCGCTCTCGACGACGGGCTGGAGCGCACCGTGCTCGTGGTCTCGTCGAAGTCCGGCTCCACCGTCGAGACCGACTCGCAGCGCCGGACGTTCGAGGCCGCGTTCCGCGACCTCGGCATCGACCCCGTCGAGCGCATCGTCGTCGTGACCGATCCGGGTTCGCCTCTGGACGCCTCGGCGCGCGAGGCCGGATACCGGGTCTTCAACGCCGACCCGAACGTGGGGGGTCGCTATTCGGCGCTCACGGCGTTCGGCCTCGTCCCCTCCGGGCTGGCCGGCGTCGACATCGCCGAGCTCCTCGACGAGGCCGAGGCGTCGCTGCTCGAGGTGGCCGTCGACGAGGCATCCAACCCCGCGCTGCGGCTCGGCGCTGCGATCGCTGCGACGTCCCCGCGCCGCGACAAGCTGGGCCTCATCACCGACGGCACCCACATCAACGGCCTGCCGGACTGGATCGAGCAGCTCATCGCGGAGTCGACCGGCAAGGAGGGCACCGGCATCCTCCCGGTCGTCCTGCTGCCCGTGTCCCCCGAGCTGGACCCGGTCCCGGCGGACCTGCAGATCGTCCGCCTGGTCGACGACGCGAACGAGTTCCACCTGCACGAGCGCCACCCCGGCGAGATCCTCGTCAGCGGCACGCTGGGCGCGAACTTCATCGTCTGGGAGTACGCCACCGCGATCGCCGGTCACCTGCTCGGCATCAACCCGTTCGACCAGCCCGACGTCGAGTCGGCCAAGGTCGCCGCACGCGGACTGCTGGACGCACGCCCCGAACCGGCCGCACCGGCGTTCGTCGAGAACGGCATCGAGGTTCGCGTGACCGATGCGGCCCTCGCGGCCCCCGGGACGATCGAAGGCGTCCTGGACGCGCTCTGGGCGCAGCTGGCCGAGGACGGCTACGTGTCCATCCAGGCCTACGTGAACCGTCTGGAGCTCCCGCAGCTGCAGGGTCTCCGCGAGCTCGTCGCCGCCGATTCCGGCCGGCCGACGACGTTCGGATGGGGTCCGCGCTTCCTGCACTCCACGGGTCAGTACCACAAAGGCGGACCCGCGCAGGGCGTGTTCCTGCAGATCCTGGAGCGCACCGACGTGGATCTGGAGATCCCCGAGCGTCCGTTCACGTTCGGTCAGCTCATCGAGGCCCAGGCCGCCGGTGACGCGGCCGTCCTCGCCGAGCACGGCCGCCCCGTGGTGTCGCTGACGATCACGGACTCCTCCGCCGACGTGCTCTCCCTTTTCGAAGCCGCTCAGAAGTAGCTCCCAGGAGAATCCCCCACCGATGTCTGTTCCTGTCTCACGCGGGCACAACCCGTTGCGCGATCCCGACGATCGCCGTCTGAACCGGATCGCGGGGCCCAGCGCCCTCGTGATCTTCGGGGTCACCGGCGACCTGTCGCGCAAGAAGCTCATGCCGGCGGTCTACGACCTCGCCAATCGCGGTCTGCTGCCGCCGGGGTTCGCCCTGGTCGGTTTCGCCCGCCGCGACTGGGAGGACCAGGACTTCGCCCAGGTCGTCTACGACGCCGTCAAGAAGCACGCCCGCACGCCGTTCCGCGAGGAGACCTGGCAGCAGCTGCTGCAGGGCATCCGCTTCGTGTCCGGTGAGTTCGACGACCCCGACGCGTTCGCGCGGCTGCGCGACACGGTCCAGAAGCTGGACGTCGAACGCGGCACCATGGGCAACCACGCGTTCTACCTCTCGATCCCGCCGAAGGCCTTCCCGGTCGTCGCCCGTCAGCTGAAGGACTCCGGCCTCGTCGGCGACGAGGAGACCGAGGACCACTGGCGGCGCGTCGTGATCGAGAAGCCGTTCGGGCACGATCTCGAGTCCGCACGCGAGCTGAACGGCGCGCTCGAGGTGGCCTTCTCGGCCGACTCGATCTTCCGCATCGACCACTACCTCGGCAAGGAGACGGTGCAGAACATCCTCGCACTGCGCTTCGCGAACGAGCTGTACGAACCGATCTGGAACCGCAACTACGTGGACCACGTGCAGATCACGATGGCCGAGGACATCGGCGTCGGCGGTCGCGCCGGGTACTACGACGGCGTGGGGGCGGCGCGAGACGTCATCCAGAACCACCTGCTGCAGCTGCTCGCACTCACCGCGATGGAGGAGCCGATCAGCCTCTCCGCCGAGCACCTGCGTGCGGAGAAGGAGAAGGTCCTCGCCGCGGTGCACCTGCCGGAGGACCTCTCGCTCGCCCAGGCCCGGGGGCAGTACGACGGCGGATGGCAGGGCGGCGAGCAGGTGAACTCCTTCCTCGGCGAAGACGGCATGGACCCGCAGTCAACCACCGAGACGTATGCCGCCATCAAGCTCGAGATCGCCACCCGCCGCTGGGCCGGAGTGCCGTTCTACCTGCGCACCGGCAAGCGTCTCGGCCGTCGCGTGACCGAGGTCGCGGTCGTCTTCAAGCGCGCCCCCGAGCATCTGTTCGGCCGCTCCAACGCCGCTGAGCTCGGACAGAACGCGCTGGTCATCCGCGTCCAGCCCGACGAGGGCGTGACGATCCGCTTCGGCTCCAAGGTGCCGGGCAACGGCACGAACGTCCGCGACGTGACGATGGACTTCGGCTACGGCCACGCGTTCACCGAGGCGAGCCCTGAGGCGTACGAACGCCTGATCCTCGACGTGCTGCTCGGCGACCCGCCGCTGTTCCCGCGGCACGAGGAGGTCGAGCTCAGCTGGAAGATCCTCGACCCGTTCGAGGAGTACTGGGCCGCCGAAGGCGGGCCGCTGGAGCAGTACGCTCCCGGCTCGTGGGGTCCGGCATCCGCCGATGCCCTGCTGGAACGCGACGGACGAGTCTGGAGACGACCGTGATCATCGACCTTCCCGACACGACCGTCAGCCAGGTCGCGAAGCAGCTCGTGAGCGTGCGCGAGGAAGGCGGCGCCGTGGCGCTCGGCCGGGTGCTCACGCTCGTCATCGCGGCGCGCAACGGCGTGGCCGAAGCCGCGATCGACGCGGCGAACGACGCCTCGCGTGAACACCCGATGCGCGTCATCGTCCTCACCACGGGCGAGGGCGAGGCGCACCTGGACGCCCAGATCCGCGTCGGCGGCGATGCCGGCGCGAGCGAGGTCGTCGTGCTGCGCGCCTACGGGGACGCCGCCAGCAACGCCGAGAGCCTCGTGACGGGGCTGCTCCTGCCCGACGCCCCCGTGGTCGCCTGGTGGCCGGAGGAGGCGCCGACGGACCCGGCGTCCTCGCCGCTCGGGCGCATCGCCCAGCGCCGCATCACCGACGCCGCGACCTCGCCGGACGTCCGTGACCGCCTGGCTCTCCTGGGCCGGACGCACTCCCCCGGAGACACGGATCTCGCCTGGACCCGTCTGACCCATTGGCGCGAGCAGCTCGCCGCCGTGCTCGACCAGCCGCCGTACGAGCCGGTCACGCGCGTCGAGGTGCGCGGGGCGGCCGCTTCCCCGTCCACGGCGCTCCTGGCGGGCTGGCTCGGCCTCGCTCTCGACGTCCCGGTGCACTGGGCCTACGAGGATCCCGCCCACTGGTCGGAGGGCATCAAGTCGGTGCGTCTCACGCGCCCGTCCGGCGACATCCTGCTCGAGCGGCCGGTTCCCGGAAGCGCGGTCCTCACTCAGCCCGGACAGCCCGACCACGACCTTCACCTGCCCCGGCGCACGCTGCGCGAGTGCCTGGCCGAGGAGCTGCGTCGTCTGGACGCCGACGTGCTGTACGGTCGAGTCATCACCGAGGGGTGGGAGAAGCTGGGTCCGCCCGAGACCGCAGCATGAGCGACAGGGAGGCTGCTGCCGTGGAGAAGACCGTCGTCGTCGAGACGAATCCGCAGGCACTGGCCGAACGCGTCGCCGACCGCTTCCTCGCCCGCGTCCGTGCTCGCACCCGAAACGGCCGGACCGCGCACATCGCGCTGACCGGCGGGTCGATGGGCGGTGCGGTGCTCGCCGCGGTGCGCGTGCATCCGCGTGTGGCGGAGATCGACTGGTCGCTCGTGCACTTCTGGTGGGGCGACGAGCGCTTCGTCCCCCGCGCGGATGCCGACCGCAACGCGCTGCAGTCGCGCAACGCCCTGCTCGACCACCTTCCTGTGCCGGCGGAGAACATCCACGAGATCGCGGCCTCCGACAGCGGCCTGAGCCTCGACGAGGCGGCCGCCGCCTACGCCGCGGAGCTGGCCCGTTTCGGCTCGGAGGACCAGCCCTGGCCCTCGTTCGCGGTGTGCTTCCTCGGGGTCGGCCCCGACGGGCACATCGCCTCGCTCTTCCCCGACCGCTCCGAGGTCACGGTGACGGATGCCGCGGCACTGCCGGTGCGCGACTCCCCGAAGCCCCCGCCGGAGCGCGTCACCCTCACCCGTCCGGTGCTGAACGCGTCGAAGCGGGTGTGGCTGGTGCTGACCGGCGCGGACAAGGCCTCGGCTCTCGGCCTCGCGCTGGCCGGCGCCAGTTACGCAGGCGTGCCGGTGGCCGGTGCGAAGGGCCGCAAGCGCACCGTCTTCTTCGTCGACGAGGCAGCGGCCTCCGAGGTCTCTCCCGACCTCATCGACCAGAGCTACTGATCCCGCTCCCGGCGGGCGCTCGGGTCTTCGTCCGCCGGTCCGGAACGCCCGCCCGCGGGGTCCTGATCCCGCGGGCGCACCGTGCCCGATGCATCGGCGACCTGGCCGTCCGCCACGGAGCCCCTGACGGCATCACCCCCGCTGCCGCGGGTGATTCCGAGCTCCTGGCTCTCACTGAGCACCTGCGGGTGGTAGCGCGCGAGTCCCACGACCCCCCAGACGGCGATGGCGCCCGAGACGAGGAACGCGAACATGACCCACGTCGGCGCAGCATCCGCCTCTCCCAGCACCGCGATGCCGATCAGCACGGCGACGAGCGGGTCGACGACCGTGAGTCCCGCGATCACGAGGTCGGGCGGACCGGAGCTGTAGGCCGTCTGCACGAAGTAGGCGCCGACGCCGGCCGCAGCGATGAGCGCGATGACGCAGACGAGGGTGATCCAGTCGAACTCCCCGGCCTGCAACCGCGAGATCACGGCCTTCGCGAGCGTCGCGACGAATCCGTACAGGATGCCGGCGCCGATCACGTAGAACAGCGCGCGCATGCGGTGGCGCAGGATCAGCCAGCAGGCGCCGAGCAGGATGATCACCACGAGAAGGATCGCGAGGATCGTGAACAGCTCGGTGGTAGTGATCTCCTTCTCCACCGCATAGATGGCCGCGAAGAACACGAAGATGAAGATGCCACCCACGCAGGCGAAGATCGCCGTGAGCGACTGCCGCGTCGGGGAGTGTCCGGAAACGCGCGCGTTCAGCAGCGTCGTGATGACGAGGGCGATCGCACCGAGCGGTTGGACGACGATGAGGGGCGCGACCGCGAGGGCGGCCAGCTGGCACACCACCGCCAGTCCGAGCATCAGCGTGCCGATGATCCACGAGGGCCTGGTCAGCAGGCGACGGATCTGATCGAGGCTCAGGCCGGTCGCACCGTCTGAGCCGCTGAGGCGCTCGACCTTCTCGACTCCCCTGTGCTGGTACTGCGCGCCCAGCGACATGAAGACGGCCCCGGCGAGGGCGAGGGGGATGCCGAGCAGGAGTCCGGGATTCTCGAACACGCCGACCAGCTGATCGCTGACGTCGACCTCCGCCATCCACACCCCTGCGCTCACGCTATCGACCTTACCCGGCGGGCCGAGCGCATTAGTGTTGTGGCGTGGCTGTTCTTCCGATTCGCATCATGGGCGACCCCGTCCTGCACTCTCCCGCCGCCGAGGTCGAGGAGATCACCGATGAGATCCGCACGCTCGTCGCCGACATGTTCGAGACGATGGACGCGGCACCGGGCGTCGGGCTCGCCGCACCGCAGGTCGGCGTACCCCTGCGCATCTACACGTACAGCTACGTCGACGACGAGGACCGTCCGTGGCGAGGCGCGATCCTGAATCCGGTGCTCTGGATGAGTCCGCCCGAGCCCGGATCCCCCGACCCGGACGAGGAGTCCGAGGGGTGCCTGTCGTTCCCCGGGGAGCGCTTCCCGCTGCGCCGCGCTGACCGTGTGCTCGTCACGGGCATCGATCTGGACGGCGCCGACGTCCGCATCGAGGTGGACGGCTGGCGAGCCCGGATCATGCAGCACGAGTTCGACCATCTCGACGGCATCCTGTACGTGGACCGACTGTCGGACGGGGACTGGAAGACCGTGCAGAAGATCGCCCGTAAGCGCGGATGGGGAAGGCCGGGGCGCAGCTGGACGCCCGGGGTGGACGACCTCGACGCCTGAGGCACCCGCGTACAGCATTTTCATCAGGTCCTCAAAGTTGCATCCCAGATTCGGCCCCGACTACCGTCGTCTGGTGGGGCGATCCGCCCCACTGACACAGCAGGTTCTCGGAGGGGGAACGAAATGATGAAGATGCGTACGCGCCGTGCGCTCGCGCTGGCCGGTTCCGCGGTCGCGCTGAGCATCGCGCTGAGCGGTTGCAGTGCGATCACGAGCGTGTTCTCGGGGGACGCGCCGCGTGACGAGGAGACCGGCGAGGTCACAGAAGAGTCGAACATCAGCATCTTCCAGCTCAAGCTCGGCGACTGCCTGCCGGCGGATGCGATGTCGGGCGCCGAGCAGACGGACGCGGATGTCGTCCCCTGCGACGAGCCGCACGGCTACGAGGTCTATCACGAGTTCGAGCTCGCCGACGGCGAGTTCCCCGGCAGCGACGCGATCCAGACCGAGGTCGAGGCGCAGTGCCTCCCGGCGTTCGGCGAGTTCGTCGGACTCTCGTACGACGAGTCCACGCTGGACATCACCTGGTACGAGCCGACGGAGTCGAGCTGGACCGAGGGCAACGACCGCCTCGTCCAGTGCCTGATCCTCGACCCGGCAGGGGACGTCGAAGGCAGCCTGAAGGGTGCGGCACGCTGAGTCGCTGACTTCTTGCGGAGAACGCCCCGCCGATCTGTCGGCGGGGCGTTCTCGTGTCCCGGCTTCAGGCGAGCAGCTTGGCCTTCGCCGCGGCGAACTCCTCGTCGGAGAGCACGCCGGACTGCTTGAGCGCGGCAAGCTGCTGAAGCTGCGCCAGCATGTCGTTGCCGCCCGCGGGCGCCGCCGCAGGAGCCGCCGCCGGAGCGGCAGGCGCGTACTGCGCCGCGGCGGCCTGCGCGGCCGCGTCGATCTGCGCCTGCTGCTGTGCGGCCTCGTACTGCTGCTGCTCGTACTGGGCCTGAGCCCGCTGCTGCTGGTTGCGCGCGATCCCGCCGGAGACCGCCGAGGCGGTGCCGGCGACGACCGCGGTGCGGGCGGCGAGGCCGATCAGGCCGGGGCGCCCCATTCTGCGAAGCGGCATGTCACTCTCCTTCTTCGTCGTTCTCGAGGATGTCGACCATCGCGTTGACGATGGGGGCGGGGACGCGCTCGCTGCGCAGCAGCACTCCGCCGCTGGCATCGAAGCGCTCGGCAAGGGTCCGGGCGTAGGCCAGTTCCAGGACGACGAGGGCGGCGGATCCGCCTGGCGGGATCTGCTCGCCGAACTCCTCGATGTCCTCACCACCGGCGATGCCGGCCGCGTGCAGCTCGACCCCGCCGAGTCCGAGTGCATCCGCCTCGGCGTCGATCTCGATGGTCGCAAGCTCCCCGTCTTCGGACTTCGAGACGAGCACGAAGTCCAGCAGGCGCACGAGCCCGCTCGCGAGGAGGTCGGTGAGGGCTCCGAGCGTCGCCGGATCGGGACGCTCGCCCTCGAACCCGACGAGATAGATCTCGACGGGACCGAATCGGAAGTCAGTCATGTTTTCCTTTCTGAGGGTCGGATCATTCGGTCTCAGGCATCCGGCGCGATGGTGAGCGCGTTCTGACGGGGCACGACCACCTGGCGGATGATGATCAGGATCGAGGCCGTGATCGGGATGGCCACGAGCGCCCCGAGCAGCCCCATGAGCGTGGCTCCGACCATCGCGCCGATGATGACGAGCACGGCGGGCACGGCGACGGCCCTGCCCATGACGCGCGGGGTCACGAAGTACGCCTCGACCTGGATGTAGAGGAAGTACAGCACCAGGAACGCCAGTGCCGCCCACGGGCTGATGAACAGCGCGCCGATGGAGCCGATCAGCAGGAAGATCAGTGAACCGATCAGCGGCACGAGCGTGATGAAGAACGCGGCGATCGCCATGAGCGCGGGAACCGAGGATCCGATCACGATCTGCAGCACGAGCACCACGAGCGCGTTGATGGTGGACAGGGTGATCCCGCCCGCGACGACCGCGCCGACCGATCCGGTGATCTGCTCCACGAGATCCGAGAACCGGCGACGGCGGTACGCGGGGACGAGGTTCGCGAGCGCGGTCTTCATCACAGCGAGCGACGAGACGAAATAGAGCGTCAGCACCACGACCATCACGAAACTGGAGATCGCGCCCACGATGCCGAAGCCCGCGCGCAGCACTCCGCCGGAGATGGCCAGGAAGGAGGACAGATCCGTGGCGGAGCGGATGCTCTCCTCGATCACCACACCCAGGTCGATCCCCAGGCTCGCCTCCAGCGAGCGATACCAGTCGCTGGACTGCATCGCGGCGATCGCGTCCGGCGCGGCCTGCAGCGCCGTCACGAACTGGCGGACGGTGGCCGGCACGACCACGAGCAGGATCACGATCATCAGGACCAGGAAGGCCACGGCCACGATCGCGATGCCCAGGCTGCGCCGGATGCCGCGGCGCTCCAGGGCGCGCACGGCCGGGTCCAGTCCGAGCGCGAGGAACAGGCCGAGGAAGATCGAGATGAGCACCGTCGACAGCGACGCCACGGTCGCCGACAGCGCGACGGCGAGGATCACCCCGAGCGCGACCGTGAAGCCCGAGATCAGCGGATGCCCCGGCACGAAGCGGAGCAGCGCCGAACGGCGGGGCGACGGCGCGACGCCCCCGTTCGTCGGCTGCTCGGATTCGAGATCGCTCACGCTGTGAACGGTACCCGCGCTCCGCGACGCCGCCTGGCCGGCTCACCCCGGGAAGATGAGCCGGTCCGGTGGCGGGACGCGCGCGCCGTCACGACTGACGGCGAACCAGGAACACCATCAGCGCTCCCCCGCCGAGGAGCAGGATGCCGAGCGCGACGACGCCCAGCGTCGCCATCGGATCCATGCCGGTCGCCGGCAGCGGCGGGTCGGCATCGAACGTGTTCACGAGCTCGAACCCGCGCTCGACGTCGGCGCGCACGAGGAAGAAGCCGGCCCGGCTGCCGCTGTCGAGCGTGATGAGCCCGATCTCCTCGCCGTTCTCGTCGAGCAGCTGCTTGTCGTCCGCACCGCCGTCATCGGTCTCGGCGATTCCGCACAGCGCACCCGCCGGCAGAACCTCGTAGACGGTCCGGTATCCGTTGCCCTCGTTCAGCTCGCGGGCGGCTCCGCCGGGGATGTCGACGAGCTCGCGCCCGTTCGCCGGATCGATGCACTGCACCGTCACCTCGAACGGCCCCGTGCCCCGTTCGGCGGCTCCTTCGCCGGTGATCGTCTTCTCCACCACGACGCTGCCGGTGAGGAACGTGTTCGTCGCGGTGACCGTGACCGTGTCCCCGTCGCCGATCGTCGCCGGGGAACCGTCGATCTGCTGAGCATCCGCCACGGAATCGTCGGTCTCGACGACTCCGCAGACCGAACCGGTCGGGATGCCGTCGATCGTCGCCTGCAGGGGCTCGCCGCCCCCGAGGATCACGTCCTGCTCGTACACCGTGCGCGGCGTCGCGGTGCCGTCCTCGAGCTCGCACCTGACGTGCAGGGTGAACGGACCAGAACCGAAGTACTCGGCGCCCGTGCCCTCGAGCACCTTGAGCAGTTCCAGCGATCCCGCGTCGAAGTGGTTGACGACCTCGATCCGCACCGATGCGTTCTCCTCCACCGTGACGACGCCGTCCGCCGGGACGAGCGTCGTCGCCCCCGCTCCACCGTCGTAGGTCTCTGTGAGCGTGCACTCCGCCCCGTTCGGCAACCCGTCGTACACCGTGCGGTAGTCGTTGCGCTCGTTCAGGAGCCGCACGGCCGTGCCGGGGACGTCGAGCGGGACGAGCTCGCCCTGCAGCATCCACACGCAGCTCAGGCTGACCCGGAACGTCGTGTCGTCGCCGAGATCGGCTCCGTCGCCCGTCACGACCTTGTCGACGACGATGGATCCGACGTCGTAGCGGTTCTCGACCTGGACGGCGACGGACGCACCGGGTTCGACGACGACAGCCCCGTCGGCCGGAGTGATCGTGACCTCGGAGGCGTTCGCGGCGTCGGTCTCGCTCACCTGGCACTGCGCGCCGTCGGGGAGGTCCTCGTAGGTGGTCGTCAGCCCGCTCTCGGCGGAGAGCGTGCGGACGGCCCCTCCGGGGATCTCGATGCTCTCGCCGTTCCAGGTGCAGGCCAGCGAGATCTCGAACTCGCCCGTCGCCCACTGAGCGCCGTCTCCGGTGATCTCCTTGGTGACGACGATCTCACCCACGTCGAAGGCGTTGTCGATCGACACCTGCACGGGCTCGTCGGCTCCGCCGACGGTGACCAGGCCGTCATCCGGAGTGATCGTCGTGGCGCTCGCCCCGGCGCCGTCGGTCTCGCTCACCTGGCACTCAGCGCCGGGCGGCAGCCCGTCGTAGACGGCGGTCGCCGTCGCCGGGTCGTCCGTCACCTGCAGGGTCCGGTCCGCACCACCGGGGATGTCGATGGTCGTCTCGACCCCGTCCACGACGGCCGTGCACTCCAGCGAGACCGTGAACTCTCCGGTGCCCCACAGCTCGGCACCCTCACCTGAGGTCGTCTTGGTGACCTCCAGGCTGCCCACCTCGTAGGTGTTGACGACCGTGAACTGCAGTTCCGTGTCGGCCTGGACGCGCCAGAACCCGACGGGCTCGCCGTTCGCGTCGAGGATCTGGGTGCTGGCCGCGGATCCCGGATCGGTCTCGCTGAGGATGCAGAGCGCGCCGGCGGGCAGCGGATCGTAGGTCGTCGTCCAGTTCCCCGCGGCGTCCAAGGTGCGGTCGGCGCCGCCGGGGATGTCGACGTTCAGAGAGACGCCGGTCGTGTCGATGCAGAACAGCGACACCTGGAACGACGTGTCCGCCCACTGGGTGTCACCCGTGATCTGCTTGGTCACGGTGGCGCTGCCCTCCGCGAACGTGTTCGTCACCGTCACCTCGACGACGTCGTCGAGGGGAACGGTCACCGATTCGGGCGACACGGATGTGCTCGTGGCGAAGCCGCCGTCCGTCTCCGTGACGGTGCAGACGCTGCCGGCCGCGATGTTCTCGATGCTCGCCTCGAGGTCCGTGTCGTCATCCGGGGTCGCCGGGTCGTCGGTCTCCGCATCGAAGACGAACTCCCCCGACCACGTCGTCACCTCTCCCAGGACGCACTCGACCTGGACCGTGTAGGGGCCGCCGGCGAAGGGCGAATCGGCCGGGTCCACGACTTTGAGCAGTTGCAGGCCTCCGACGCCGAAGGCGTTGTCCACCGCCGCGGCGTTGGTGGCGCTGCCGTCCTCGTCCGGGGTCAGGATCACCGTGACACCGGATTCGTCGCCGTCCGACACCGGACCGTCCGCTGTGGATCCGCTGGTCGTGACGGTGACCGCCCCGGCGGTGTCGGTCTCGGAGACGACGCATTCGGCGCCCGCCGGGAGCCCGGTCAACTCGACGGTCTCGCCGTCGGAGATCTCGAACACCATCGGCGCATCGGGTCCGTAGCCTTCCGCGTACGCGTCCTCGCCCAGGAAGGTGCAGGCGACAGTGACCTCGAACGGGCCGTACGGCACCGGGTCGCCGTTCGCGTCGACCGCGTCGGAGGTCACGGTCTTGGTGATCTCCATCGAGGCCAGCTCGTACACGTTGTCGAGCGTCGCGGTGTCGTACGGCTCGACGTCCGTGACGACGCCGCCCGTCCCGGACGCGTCGACCTGGCCGTTCTCCCCCTCCTGGAGCGAGCACTCCGCACCCCACGGGAGACCCTCGACGGTCTGCGGCTCCCCGGCCGTCAGGGTGAGGTCGATCGGCGGCAGTGAGGTCTCCACCGGCGTGCCGACGGCGGACACGCACAGGAGCTGCACGTCGAACGTGTCCGGTGCGAAGTCGCTTCCCGCGCCACTGACGGTCTTCTCCACCACCAGCGCCCCGGTCGCCAGGGAGACGCCGACGCGAACTCCCTCGGTCGGGATCATGTCGGACGTCCCGCTGGACTGCTCCTCAGTCAGATGCGCTCCGGCAGCCACCGTGTTCCACGCGATCGGGCGCTCCTCGAGAAGCGCCGGCCCCTCACCCGGCGCGTAGGGCGCGGCGATCGTGTCGAAGTCGGCGAGCAGGACACCGAGCGGCTCGAGCGGCGTCGGCAGGTCGATCGTGAGCTGCACGCCGGTGACGTCCGCCAGGTCGACGGTCGACGGGTCCACCCAGTCGCCCTCCGCGCATACCGGGGTGAGCGTGGTCGTGAGATCGTCGGCGCAGACCTCGCCGGTGGTGACCTCCCAGGTCATCGTCGCTCCGGCGGGAGCCTCGACGAGCTCGACGCCGCCGTCGAAGATCGGTCGCCACTGACTGCCGCGATCGAGGTCGCTGATCACGCCGGTGTCACCGGGCACGGGCAGCCGGTCGGTGAGCACGATGCGGTCCATCGGGATGTTCCCGGTGTTGACGATCGTGTACCGCCATTCGACCTCGCCGCCGGGCTTGGCGACCGGCACGCAGGGCGCGATGTAGAAGCCCTCGTCGTCGGGGTCGAACACGGGCGGCACGTTGGGGGTGCAGCTCTCGCCTGTCGTGCTGTCGAACGCCCCGAGCTCCGTGTCGATCGGGCGCACGCCCTTGCCGGAGCGCACCGCGCCCGCCGCGAGCACCGTGACGAAAGTGTCCGCAGAGCATTCGTCGACGGGGCCCGCCGCCCCGTTGCACTCGTCCAGCGGGCGGTCACCGCTCACGATGGCCGTGTTCGCGATCTGCGTTCCGCCGGCCACTCCGGGGGCGATCACGAGGTCGATCGTGATCGTGTAGCTCTGCCCCGGGTCGATGCGACTGCCCTCGGGGAACGTGAACGTCCACGCCCCGTCCGCCTCGACGACGGTCACGTCGGCAGGGTCGGTCGGCATCGCGTCGTTCGTCGACGCGTAGGCGTAGGGTCCTTCCTCACCGGCCTCGGGATCCAGGATCAGCTCGCCGTCGCTGGCGGGATCGTCCACGATCACGGGGTCCTCGATCGGCCAGGCCCCGGTGTTGGTCACGGTGATCGTGTAGGGAATCACCTCGTCCGGAGCGAACTGGCTTCCTTCGGTCGGCGTCTTGGTGATCTCGACGGCCGACTCGGCGTGCAGATACCCGATCAGGTCCTCGGCCATGTCGCTGACGACACCGGCCTGACCCTCTTCACAGGTGGACTGCAGGTTGGCGCACGCGGTCACCGTGGTCTGGTTGGTGAACTGCCCCGCCGCGGTCTCTCCGGGCGCCGGTTCGAGGTCGGAGCGGTCGCTGGGGACCTCGCCGCCGCTGCGCAGATCCGTGCGCCGCTGGACCGTGATCGGCACCTCCTGCAGCGGTGTGATGGGGTTCTCCCACTGCTGGAACTCGCCGTCCACGATGTTCGCGAAGGTGAAGCGGACTCCCTGGACTTCGGCGGGCGTGACATCCGCGGGCAGCGGCTGCGCGAGGAAGTCCGCCTGACTGAGGTACTCCCCCTCCACCCAGGACGCTCCCTCGTTGACCACCACGGCGCCGTCGGCGAGCGACGTGAACGTGCCGCCGGTCAGCACGTCCATCTTCACGACGTTGATGGGGGTCGCGAGCGCGAAGGACGCGTCGATGCCCACGTAGTCGAAGGCATTCCAGAACGTCGCCTCGTCGTCGAGGATCTGCATCCCCTGGACGCGCGCCGAGCCGGTCGGCTGGCCGGTGAGCGTCATCGTGACCGGGGCGTCATCGGGTTCGGTCTGGGAGTCGACCGAGAAGGACTTGCCGGCCTCGACCTCGAGGGAGAGGTCCTCGAACACGACCGTCGCCTGATCCTGAGCCGTAGGCGTGTTCTCGTCGGTGCCGCCTCCGGCATCGGTGACCGCAGCCTCCGCGACGTTCGTCACGGGGCTCTCGTTGCTCGCCTCGTCGTCGTCGACGCGATTGCCCGGCTCTCCGCGCACGAACTCGCGCATCCGCAGGTCCATCTCGATCGTCCCGACCGTGTTCGGCTCGATGCGCCCTTCATACAGGACGACGATGCCCACCACATCGAGCAGCTCCGATGACGACATCGCCAGCACGTCGTCGATCGCGTGCGTCGTGCCGCCGTCCGCGGTGCCGTCCCCGTCTGAGTCGTGCGACAGGGTCACCTCGGCGGACTCGGCGCCCGCAGGCATCGTGATCGAGCGGATGTCGTCCAGGTCGAAGTACAGGAACGGGTTCTGCGCGCTGCCCGGCGCCGGGTCCGTGATCGAGAGCGTGTCGACGCGCGTCGCCGTGAGGTTGGTCGCGTCGAGCGTGACCCGGCCGGTCGGGAACTCGTCCGCCGGGGTGCCGTCCGGCGGGATGCCGAAGGGACTGTTCGTCCACGTCTTCGCGATGTCGACGTTCAGCGGCACGTCGACGATACCGATCGTGTCGGAGTCCTCGGTGTGGATGACCTCCTCGCCGCCGGTGGTGCCGGTGACGCCGGCGAGGTCGAGCACCGTGCCCACCTCGGGGTCGTCCGGGTCCTCGACGGCGTTGTAGTCGAGGTCGCCCATCGCCGGCTCGCCGTCCGAGCGCCGATCGTCGCGCAGTTCGAACAGCAGCTCGATCTGGCGGTCGTTGCCCGAGGAACGCGCCACGCCGCTGCCGACGGGCGGCGCGGTCGGATCGCCGGCCGCCGCGCTCGCGCGATCGCGGCTCTCCTGCACGACGAGCCGGATCCCCAGGGCCGCGTCCCGATCCTCGTCGGTCAGCGTGACGCCGGGGAATCCCCCCACGCAGACGTCCGCGCACGGATCGTTCTGGAGCGTCTCCCACGAGTCGCCGTCCCACAGTTCGACGGCGGTGATCTCGTCGTATTGCAGATAGGGGTCCATGGCGGACGTGATCTCGGCGATGCCCTCCAGGTCGAAGGCATCGTAGAACGAACCCGCGAGGGAGGCGGCGTCGGTCGACGGCGGATTCGCCTCGTCCTGGATCACGACCTCGTCGATTCCGCTGTACCCGCCGGTCGACCAGTGCAGCGTCGCGGTCACCTCGGCGCCGGAGCGCGAGGTCACGATGTTCGGATCGAGCTCCTTGTCGAGGACGTCCGGACCTTCGTCCGGGTCGAAGGGATCGAGATGCACCTGGGCGCATCCCACCGAGTCCGCGCTCGGCGTGGCCTGCAGGGCGTCCGCACCTTCGGCATCCGTCACCCCGCAGTTCGCCACATCCACGGGGGCGGTCGTCTCGGACGCGGGGTCGCGCTCGGCGTCGCGGATCGCGGCCGTGAAATGCGGGGCCACGGTCGTCCCTGGCGGGAAGCTCGTACCGTCGTCCGCGGTGTACACGAATTGGAGCCCGAGGATGTCCTCCTGCTCGGAGTCGGGGATGTCCATGCTGAACACCGTGGGTCCTTCGACCACCACGGGCTCGCCGTCCGCGTCGAGCAGCGGCACCCACTCGGTGCCGTTCCAGTAGTTGATCGCGAGCGTCGCGTTCGCGGGGACGGCGGTCTCGGTGATGTCGGTCGCGTCGAACACGTCCCAGAACGAGCCGTCCACGGTGTACGGGACGACGGAGGGCTCCTGGACGACGATCTCGGTCGCGTCCGTCGTCGACTGCGGGAACGGATCGATCGAGCCGTTGAGCGTGACCATCACCCACTCCCCCGGACGATCGATGATCGTGCCCGGGTAGATCGACTTGGTCGTCGTCGTCTCGAGGTGCTTCTCATAGACGAGAAGGTCCGCCGTCGCGTCCTCGCGGACAACGCCGCCGGCGGGCCCCACGCCCGTCGTCGTCGCGACGTTCGTGAGCGTCGCGGGATAGCCCGCCTGATCCGCGTCGGTCTGCACGTCGAACGAGATGCTGGTGCCCGCCTCCGGCGCGATCTCCCCGGTGAACGTGATCTGGAACCGCACCGGATCGCCGGAGGGATCCGGTGGGATCTCCCCGTCGGCGAACGCGGTCGGGCCCTCGGTCGACCCGTCGGCGTAGTAGTAGGTGATCGTCGCTCCCGTCGCACCGGCGGGATAGGACACCGGACCCGAGAAACCGTCGAACTGCATCGATGCGTCGAAACCGCCCTCGGACGGGTCGTCGCCGGTGAGGGCGGGCTCGGTGATCGACATCTCGGTCAGCGCGAAGTCGCTGTCGTTGGTCGAGGAGATCGTCGCGGTGCTCGTGTCGCCCGCGGCGACCTCGGCGGGATCGAAGGACTTCGTCGTGCCGATCTCGATGTCCTCCGCCACGATCTGATGCGTGGCGGAGTCCTCGGCCGCCTCCGTCGTGCCGTCTCGGGTGATCGCGCCGTCGACCGTGTTCGTGACGGTCACGTCCCCGAGCTCGGACACGTCCTCGGGCTGCTCCATGCCGATATCGGCACTCGCGGATGCACCGACCGGAATGCGTTCGCCGTCGGTGTCCGTGAACGTGATGCGGACGCCGAGGACCTCATCGTCCGGCACGGAGGCGGGGGTCGTCGGCTGCTCCGGCGCGGTCGCGACCGGACCCGCGACCCAGTCAGTGCCGTTCCACACCTCGACCTGCGCCTGCTCGGCGCCCTCGGGGTACGTGACGGTCCCCAGACCCGTGAACGGCAGCGTCTCGAAAGGATTGCCCGCCGCGGCGGGGTCGGCAGGGTCGGTGATCACGATCTGGTCGAGCTGGGCGTTGGACGCGTTCTCCGTACTGACCGTGGCAATCACCGGCGTGCCCGCGGCGGCGACGGCGCTCGCCGGATCCATCGACTTCGCCACCACGGGCTCGAGCTCGAGCGGGATGACCGGCGTCACGACGTCCGAGGCGTCGAGGGGCCCCGAGGTCTGCGTGTCCGCGTTCGTGATCGCCGTGTTCGTGATCGGCAAGCCGTTGAGCTCGTACGGCGCGTCCTCGGGCAGGCGCACCTGGATCGTCACCGTGCCGGTCGTCCCGCCGGGAAGCCCCTGTCCGCCCGCGAGGATGGGCATCGTGAAGTCCACGTGAACGGACTGCCCGTCGATCGTGAGGTCGCCCTCCAGCCCCGTGCCGACGGCGGCGCTGAGGACCTCGAGCTCGCTCGGGACGACGTCGTCCAGCACCGCGTTGACGCAGCCGGTCGTGATCGAGGTGCAGGCGACCGTGATCGTGTAACTGAACGACTCGCCGGGAGCGACGGTCTCGACGCTCGCGATCTTGTCCACCTCGACGTCGCCGTCCGCCGCGTAGGCCGCCGGCGCGAAGCCCGCGAGAACGGTGCTGATCCCCAGTACAACCGCCGTCGCCCCCGCCGCGATCCGGCGCCGCCATCCGTGAGGTCTGCTCGTCGTGCTCATCCCACCCGCTCCGATCCCTGCGGCCACCAGAGCGCGCGGCCGCATGACCGCGAGTCTTGCAGAGGCTCCGTCTCGTCGGAAGAGGGTCACCCGAAGCGGGTGAATCGGCGGATCGGGTGCGCCGCGGATGCGGTGCAGGAGGAGCGCGCACTACCATCGTCGGAGCGAGACGGGCGTGCGGACGAGGCCACGCCCAGAATCGGAGCGGCCGTGGACTTGACGCAGTTCATCCCGACGAACGTCACGGTGTGGCAGCTCGTGTTCGCCGCGCTGTCGGTGATCGCCGGCTGGATCGGCTCCCGGTACGCGCGCAAGGGCATCCTCGCCCTCGGACGAAGGGCGCCGGGGGTCTCCGACACGATGGTCGACGTCGCCGCGCGACTCGTGCAGTACGTCCTGATCTTCCTCGGAATCGGCATCGGCCTCGGCTTCCTCGGCGCCAGCATCCAGCCCCTGCTGGCCGTGACGATCATCGCGGTCGTCGTCGTGGTCCTCGTGCTGCGCGGCGTCGCGGACAACTTCGCCGCGGGTGTCCTCGTGCAGTCCCGCCAGCCGGTCAGGCTCGGCGAGGAGATCCTCTTCGAGGGGCCGGACGGGCCTCTGACGGGCGTGGTCAGGGAGCTCAACGGACGCTCCGTGATCGTCGTGACGGCGGATGGCCGCACGGCGCACGTGCCGAACGCGCGCCTGCTGTCCGACATCCTCGTGAACGATTCGCGCCATGGCGCGAGGCGCAGCGAGGTGCAGGTGCGCGTGACACGGACGGGCTCCGGCGACCTGGAAGCGCTCACCGGCATCCTCGCCGACGCGGCCGCGGGGACGGAGGGCGTCCACGCACGGGAGTCCGTCGGCGTCCTCGTCCAGGAGGTCTCCGACGGCCGATGGATCCTCCGTCTGCAGTTCTGGCATCATCCGCTGCACGCCGCGACGGTCACGTCCGCCGTCGTCGTCGGCGTCGCCGCGGCACTGGAACGCGCCGGAATCGCCGGAGTCGTGACGGATGCCGCGGCTGCGCCGCCGCTGATCGCGCCCGAGGCGCCCTGAGCTCCGAGGGAACGAAGAACCCCCATCCGACGAATCGGATGGGGGTCATGTCGCTCCCCGAGTTGGACTCGAACCAACAACCTGCCGGTTAACAGCCGGCTGCTCTGCCAATTGAGCTATCGAGGATCAGGCTCGCTGCCGAAGCAACTCCCCAAGCTTAGCAAACGTCCAGGGGTGCGAATGACATCGGCGGGTGTTTCCGCACCGCCGGGTGTGTCGCGCTCAGCGCTTCGAGTCGGCCTCGGCATTCGGCACCCACAGCAGGTCGTCCCCGACGCCGCGCGCGACGACGTGCCCGGCGCGCAGCATCAGCGTCTCGGCCTTCAGCTCCCGGATGAATGCGGCGTCGTTGGTGACCAGCAGGGCCCCCATGCCCTGCTCGGTGCGACGGCGCGTGATGGCGTCGAACACGACGGGACGGACCTCGAGGTCGAGGTTGGCGAGCACCTCGTCGGCGATGAGCACCTTCGGTTCGAGCACGAAGGCGCGCGCGATCGCGACCCGCTGGCGCATGCCGGCGCTGAGCTCGTACGGGAACTTCGCCGCGGTGCCCAGCGGGAGGTGGAGCTCATCCAGCAGCGTGGCGATCCGGATCGACAGCGCCTTGGCGTTGACGCGCTTCTCACGAATGAGGATCGGCTCCGCGATCACCTCGTTCACGGTGAGGCTCGGCGGCAGGTCGGCGCCCGCGCCCTGGGGCACGAAGCCGCTCTGGTAGGTCAGCTCGCGGTGTCGCCGCCCGGGCTTTCGGACGTTCACGCCGCAGACCTCGGCGCTGCCGCCGACGATCTTCACGGACGAGTCGGTCGAACCCGCGAGCGCGGCGACCAGCGTCGACTTGCCCGACCCCGTCGGGCCGGCGACGCACAGCAGTCCTCCGGGAGGGATCTGGAAGGTCACGCCGTCCACGGCGCGGGTGGCCCCGCCGTGTCCGATCCGGTCGATCACCAGGTCCGAGCAGTCGATCACGTTCGGAGAAGGCGGCCTGCGAGACATGCTCCCATCCTCTCCCGGTTTCGGTATACCGCGCCGTTACGACTCGGTGAAACGCTGACGTTCCAGATCCAGGTCGCGCAGCCGTACGCGCAGTGCGCGACCGCCATCGGAATCGGCCGGCACCCGCTGGACTGCTCCGAGCAGTTCCTGCTTCTCGTGCTCGATCCCCCGGACGATCAGGCGCCGGGCGAGATCGGTCGTGGACGCCACCGCCCCCTCTTCGTCCTTCGCCGGGAACGCGGTCATCAGCAGCTCCCCGGCCAGGGAACGATACGGCTCTCGGACGGCGTTCACCGCCTCCATCGACCAGCCGGGGCGGCCCCAGTCTGCCTCGGCGGTGGCCTCCCGGACGGCTTCCAGCGCCGGATGCCGGAACGGCTGCTGCAGAGCGCGGCGCAGCAGCTCCCCGTCGACCCGATGGCCGTACTGCAGAGCGCCGATCAGCGCGTCGCGCTCCAGGGAGACCTCGGCGCTGCGCGGGAGGCTCGCGATCGTCACAGCGGAGACGACGGGTGCTCCGGGGGTCTCGGACACCGCGGGCGCTGCCTCGCGCCGCTGGGGCGGGTGGGAGTTCCCCCGCGCGGCCCGTTCGACCTCGGCGTGCACCTCGGTGGGATCCATGCCGAGACGCCGCGCGAGGACGCGCTCGTAGCCCGGGCGCAGCAGGCGGTCGCGGATCTCGGCGACGATCGGGGACGCCGCCCGCAGCGCCCCCACCTGTCCCTCGACGGTCGCGAGATCGAAGCCCGCGAGCTTGCGGTCGATCGCGAACTCGAACATGGGCTGCTTGGCGTCCATGAGGCCGCGCACCGCGGCGTCCCCGCGCTGCAGGCGCAGATCGCACGGGTCGAGGCCATCCGGCGCGACCGCCACGAAGGTCTGTGCGTTGAACCGGTCGTCCTCGCTGAACGCGCGCAGCGCGGCCTTCTGACCGGCCTCGTCGCCGTCGAATGTGAAGACGACCTCACCGGAGGCCGAGTCGTCCCCCATGACGCGGCGCAGCACCTTGATGTGCTCGGTGCCGAACGCCGTGCCGCACGTCGCGATCGCGGTCGTGAGCCCGGCGAGATGGCACGCCATGACGTCGGTGTAGCCTTCGACGACCACGACGCGACGCGGATCGCCGCGGGAGATGTCGCGCTTGGCGAGGTCGAGGCCGTACAGCACCTGCGCCTTCTTGTAGATCGGTGTCTCCGGGGTGTTCAGGTACTTCGGTCCCTGGTCGTCGTCGAAGAGCTTGCGGGCGCCGAACCCGATCGTCTGACCCGTGACGTCGCGGATCGGCCAGACCAGGCGGCCACGGAAACGGTCGTAGACGCCCCGCTGTCCCTGCGAGACGAGCCCGGCGGCCAGCAGTTCCTCGCGCGTGAACCCCTGTGCGGTCAGGGCCTTCAGCATCCCGTCCCACCCGCGCGGCGCGAAGCCGACACCGAAGTGGGCCGCTGCGCCGGCGTCGAAGCCGCGCTCGCCGAGGAAGCGTCGACCGGTCTCCGCGTCGGGGCTGAGCAGCTGCGCGCGGAAGAACTCCGCGGCCGCCGTGTTCGCGGCGTACAGCCGGCTGCGGCCGCTCGTCTCCGGTGCTGCTCCGCCGTCCTCGTAGTGCAGCGTGTATCCCACCCGACCGGCGAGGCGCTCCACGGCCTCGGTGAAGCTGACGTGGTCCATCTCGCGCAGGAACGAGTACACGTCCCCGGACGCGCCGCAGCCGAAGCAGTGGTAGTAGCCCACCTGCGGGCGGACATGGAAGCTCGGGCTCTTCTCGTCATGGAAGGGGCACAGGCCCTTGAGCGATCCGACGCCGGCGGACTTCAGGGAGACCCGCTCGCCCACGATGTCCGCGATGTTCGTGCGCGCCTTGACCTCGTCGACGTCGGCCTGACGGATCCGCGGCATCAGCGCGCCCCTTCGGCGACCGGTGATGCCTCGGAACGCCCGTGCGACCGCGGGCGCGCATGACGCGGCGTCCAGATCCCGACCTCGGCGGGGTCGATGTCGCCCACCAGACGGGAATGCCAGTCCAGCGCGGTCTGATCCGTGAGGCTCGCGATCTGGTCGACGACGACCCTGGCGCGCGCGGCATCCGTGTCGGCGTCCAGGAAGTCCGCGGCGAAGGCGGGCTCGAGCACATCGGCGCCGGCCGTCCACAGCGCATGGGTCGACCACAGCGCGTCGGCGAGGCGCTTGAGAACGCGGCGCTGCTCCTTGTAGACACCGCGCCGGGCGTCGATCGTGACGATCGCCTGCCCCATGATGCCCTTGAGCACGGCGATCTCGACCTCGATCACGCGGGGCACCACGACGTGGGCGTTGTACCGCGCGAGGGCAGGACCGGCGTAGGCCTCTCTCGTCGCCGCCACGGCGGCGCGGGCGAACCGGCCGATCAGGTCGCTCGTGAGGTTCTTCAACCGCGCCAGATCGCGCCGCGAACGGTCGAAGGAGCGCAGCCACATCGGCTGCCGCGTCAGGCGGTACAGCCCGTCGGCGAGCTCCTCGCGCGTGTAGTCGTACCCCACCCACTGCTGGATGCGACCGATGAGCGCGTGGTGCTCGGCGGGGTCGGACAGCCGCGCCACATCCAGGTAGCCGTTCACGATCGCGTCCTCGAAATCGTGCACCGAGTATCCGATGTCGTCGGACAGATCCATGATCTCGGCTTCGATGCAGCGCAGGCGCCCCGGCGCCCCCTCGCGCATCCAGCGGAACACGGCTTCGTCCTCCGGGTAGACCCCGAACTTCAGCCGCCCGCCCGGGTCCGGCAGCGGATTGTCGACCGTCCACGGGTACTTGCAGGTGGCGTCGAGGCTCGCTCTGGTCAGGTTGAGTCCGACCGAGCGGTCGTCGTCGTCGAGCACCTTGGCTTCGAGCCGGGTGAGGATGCGCAGCGACTGGGCGTTCCCCTCGAAGCCTCCGATGGGCTCGGCCCATTCGTTCAGCGCCCGCTCGCCGTTGTGCCCGAACGGCGGGTGGCCGAGGTCGTGGCTGAGGCAGGCGGTGTCGACCACGTCGGCCGAGACGCCGAGGGCGATCGCGAGTTCACGGCCCACCTGCGCGACCTCGAGCGAGTGCGTGAGCCGATTGCGGGCGAAGTCGGCCGTGCTGGCCGGACTCAGCACCTGCGTCTTCGCAGCGAGTCGGCGCAGCGCGGCGGAGTGCAGCACCCGGGCGCGGTCGCGGGCGAAGTCATCGCGTTCCGAACGGTGCGTCTCGGCGAAGAAGCGCTCGGTGTCGTGCGCGTCGTAGCCGGCGACGAGGCCGAGACGATCGGGGCTCGCCGCTTCCCGCGGGTCAGCCGCCACTGTTCTCGATCTCCGCTCCCCGCAGCATCTCCTGCGTGTCGCCGGCGACGTCGCGGGAGTCCAGCCACTTCTCCGGAAGCGCCGGGCGCTTCGGGTGTCCGGCCCGGCCGCGCTGCCCCTCGGCATCCGCCCCGGGGTAGGGAGCGTCGCGGTCGAGCTGCCCGAGCAGGTCGTCCATCTGAGCCAGGCTCTCGACCTTGGCCAGCGCCGTGCGCAGCTCGCCCCCGACCGGGTAGCCCTTAAAGTACCAGGACACGTGCTTGCGGATGTCGCGGCATCCGCGGTCCTCGTCCTCGAAGAACTCCACGAGCAGGTCGGCGTGGCGGCGGAAGGCGTCCGAGACGAAGCCCAGCGTGGCGTCGACGGGGCGGGATTCCGCGCCGAAGGCGGCTGCGAGGTCTCCGAAGAGCCAGGGTCGTCCGAGGCAGCCGCGCCCGACGACCACTCCGTCGCAGTCGGTCTCGGCCATCATCCGCACGGCGTCGTCGGCCGACCAGATGTCGCCGTTCCCGAGGACCGGGATGCTCGTGACGGCCTGCTTCAGCTCGCCGATGGCGTTCCAGTCGGCGTGGCCGGAGTAGAACTCGCTCGCCGTCCGCGCGTGCAGCGCGACTGCGGCCGCTCCGGCGTCCTCTGCGGCGCGGCCGGCCTCCAGGAACGTGAGGTGGTCGCGGTCGATGCCCTTGCGCATCTTCACGGTCAGCGGGATGGGTCCCGCGGCCTTCACCGCCTGGTCCACGATGTCGGCGAACAGCTTCGTCTTCCACGGCAGCGCCGCTCCCCCGCCCTTGCGGGTCACCTTGGGGACGGGGCATCCGAAGTTCAGATCGATGTGGTCCGCGTGGTCCTCCGCGACGATGATGCGCACGGCCTCGGCGATCGTCGCCGGATCCACGCCGTACAGCTGGATCGACCGCGGCGTCTCGGACTCGTGGTGACGGATGAGTCGCATCGTGACGTCGTTGCGCTCGACGAGCGCGCGCGAGGTGATCATCTCGCTCACGTACAGTCCCGCACCGTACTCGCGGCACAGTCGACGGAAGGCCGTGTTCGTGATCCCTGCCATGGGGGCGAGGACGACGGGCACGTCGATGTCGAGCGGACCGATGCGCAGCGGGCGCGCGGGGGCAGTGGCGAGAGTCATATCCCCTCCATTCTCCCATCCTCCCGGCCCGGCACGGCGCAGGGCGGCCTAGGCTGTGGATATGACCGACGAGAACCTGCGCCAGATCCCCTTCACGGATGCTCAGGGGGCCACGAAGACACTCGACGACTACGACGCGGACGTCCTGCTCGTGGTCAACGTCGCCTCCAAGTGCGGCCTCACGCCGCAGTACGAGCAGCTCGAGCAGCTGCAGCGCACCTATGGGGAGCGCGGGTTCAGCGTGGTCGGATTCCCCTGCAACCAGTTCATGGGGCAGGAACCAGGGTCGATCGAGAAGATCCTGGAGTTCTGCTCCACCACCTACGGCATCAGCTTCCCGATCAACGACAAGATCAAGGTCAACGGCCGTGGCGCTGCCGATCTGTACAAGCAACTGAAGCAGACGCAGGATGCCGGCGGCAAGGCCGGCCGCGTGGAGTGGAACTTCGAGAAGTTCCTGGTCCGCGCTGACGGATCGGTCCAGCGCTTCCGTCCGAAGCAGAAGCCGGACGATCCCGAGATCGTCGGGGCGATCGAGGCCGCCCTCACCCGCTGAGCTCAGGCGGCGGGCTCGGCCTCCGGCTCGGTCTGCGCGCGCTTCGCCCACAGATCCCGCAGCACGCTTTCGAAGGTGCTCGGGGGCTGGGCCCCGGAGATCCCGTACTGCCCGTCGATCACGAAGAACGGCACGCCCTGGATGCCGTAGGCCTGCGCCTGCGCCTGGTCCTGGCGGACCGCGGGCAGATGCCTCTCGCTCGTGAGGGCATCCCGTGTCTCGTCGGCGTCCAGGCCGACCTCTACCGCGAGCTCGACGAGGTCGTCGATGCGTCCGACGTGCTTGCCCTCGGTGAAGTACGCAGACATCAGCCGCTCCTCCATCTCGTGCTGCAGCCCGTTCTCCTTCGCGTGATGGAGCAGCTCGTGCGCCTTGACGGTGTTGGTGTGCTGCAGCAGGTCGAAGCGGTACTCCAGACCGGCCTCCTTCGCGACTCCCGTCACGCGGGTGAGCATCTGCTCGACCTGCTCGCGCGGCATGCCCTTGTGACCGGAGAGGAAGTCGATCTCGTCACCGTCGAAGTCGACAGGCGTGTCCGGCGACAGCTCGAAGGAGTGGAAGGTGATGCGCACCTCGGGGGCGTCCTCATCGCCGGCGACGGCCGCGAGGCCCGTCTCGAGATTGCGCTTGCCGATATAGCACCAGGGGCAGGCGATGTCGGACCAGATGTCGATGGCGATGGGTTCAGTCACACTGCATGCAACCGCCCGTCCGCGCCGGATATTCCTGCGACGGTATGGACGATCGGCGGAGGCAGGCGCGTTGCTAAGATCTTCGGATGCTCTCGTACGACGACCCGGTGCCCGACGGCGTCGAGCGGGTGCTGATCGCCGGAGTGACCGGGTCGGGGAAGACCACGTTCGCCGCGCGTCTGGCGACGGCGTGGGGACTGCGTCACGTCGAGATCGATGCGCTGTTCCACGGGCCGGATTGGACGCCGAGGCCGGAGTTCCTCGATGACGTGCGCGCCTTCGCGGCCGAGGAGCGCTGGGTCACCGAGTGGCAGTACACGAGCAAAGGCACGGACGAGATCCTCGCTCCGCGCGCCGAGCTGCTGATCTGGCTCGACTATCCGTGGTCGCTCGTGCGCAGGCGACTGCTGCGTCGGACGATGCGGCGCCGAATCCTGCGCACCCGGCTCTGGAACGGGAACGTCGAGCCGGCGATCTGGACCCGCGGCGCCTGGACCGGCGAGAACGACATCCTGCGCTGGCAGACGAACACGCGCTACAAGTGGGACGAGCGGATGCCGGGGATCGCCGAACGCTTCCCGCATCTGACGATCGTGCGACTGCGGCATCCGCGGGAGACGGAAGCCTGGTTGGCATCACTTCGGGGGCCGACCCACCAGAAGTAGGACGGTCTCGGCGGATCGGTCCGACATCTGGCGTGTCAGCCCCCGAACGGTGGGCATCGGCGCGCTTCGGCCAGGGTTCTAACCCGCGGCATCCGGCGCGTCCACCGCACCGCCGAAGCGGCGGTCGCGCGAGACGTAGACGCCGATCGCCCGCCACAGCTCCTCGCGCGAGAAGTCGGGCCACAGCGTGTCGAGGAAGACCATCTCGGCGTAGGCCGACTGCCACAAGAGGAAGTTCGACGTGCGCTGCTCCCCCGAGCTGCGCAGGAACAGGTCGACGTCCGGCATGTCCGGAACGTACAGATGGCGGCGGATCGTCTTCTCGCTGATCGCCGACGCCTTCACCCGTCCGGCGGCGACGTCGGCGGCGATCTCGCGCATGGCGTCCACGAGCTCCACGCGTCCGCCGTAGTTGACGCACATCGTCAGGGTCAGCACGTCGTTGCCGCGCGTCAGCTGCTCGGCGTACTGCAGCTCCTTGATCACGGAACCCCACAGGCGCGGCTTCCGACCGGCCCAGCGGACGCGCACGCCCCATTCGTTGAGCTGATCCCTACGACGGTGCAGGACGTCGCGGTTGTAGCCCATCAGGAAGCGGACCTCCTCGGGCGAGCGGGCCCAGTTCTCGGTCGAGAACGCGTAGACGGAGAGATGCTTCACACCGGCCTGGATCGCTCCGGCGACGACGTCGAGCAGCACCTCCTCGCCCGCCTTGTGCCCCTCGATGCGGTTGAGACCCCGGCGATTGGCCCAGCGGCCGTTGCCGTCCATGACGATCGCGACGTGCTCGGGGACCTTCGCGAAGACCGGCGGGTGCTTCCCGGTCCAGTCCAGCGGGCGGTACGCGACCGCATCCTTGTGCGTGTACGGCTTCGGACTCACCGTGCTCCTTCCGAAGGCGTCGAGCTGACGTGGGCGAGCGAGCGGATGCCGCGCTCGAGATGCCATTGGGCATAGGCCGCGATGACGCCCGACGCGGCAGCGCCGTCGGCAGCGGGGGCGGCGTCGATGACGTCCCACTCCCCCGCCAGAAGCGCCCGCAGCAGACGAAGCGTGGAATCGGCGATGCGGGGGCTTCCCGCCGGCGCGCAATCGACGCAGATCGTGCCGCCCAGCTGCGCCACGAACGAGGAGTGCGGTCCCGGCTTCGCGCATCGGGCGCAGTCCGACAGCGACGGCGCCCAGCCGGACAGCGCCATCACGCGCAGCAGGTACGAGTCCAGGATGCTGCGGGGCTGGTGCTCGCCCCGAGACAGGGCGCGCAGCCCGCCGACGAGCAGGAGGTACTGATCGGGGGTCGCCTCGGCGTCGCTCAGCCGGTCCGCCGTCTCGACCATGGCGCTCGCCGAGGTGAACCGGTCGTAGTGGACCGCGATGTCGGTGCCGTAGTGGCCGAGGGATTCCGCCTGCTGCACGATGTCGAGCGAGCGTCCCTCGTAGAGCTGGACGTCGGCGACCATGAACGGCTCGAGCCGTGCTCCGAACTTCGACGACGTGCGCCGCACGCCTTTCGCGACCGCCCGGATCTTGCCATGCCGACGGGACAGCATGGTGACGATGCGATCCGCCTCCCCGAGCTTGTGGGTGCGCAGGATCACCGCTTCGTCTCGATAGGTGGGCACTGTCCGATTATCCTCCGCTCACGCGAGAATGGATGCGTGACCGAACCGCTCTTCACCATTCCGCTCTGGGCCGATCTGCTCGGCGTCGGGCTCGGCGGCATCCAGGGAGCCATGTTCGCCTCGGGCTTCCAGGGACAGCGGCGGCTCGACCTGCTCGGGGTCACGATCATCGGCATCCTCATCGGGATGGGCGGCGGACTCATCCGCGACCTGCTGCTGGGGCAGCCCCCGGCGACGCTCCAGAACAACTGGTATCTGGTCACCGCCGCCGGGGCCGCCATCATCGGCATGCTCTTGGCAGGCCTGCTGAGCCGGGCGAACGCGGTCATCGTGGGTCTCGACGCCGTGGTCATCGGCATGTTCGGTGCTTTTGGCACGAGCAAGGCACTGGGGCTGGGGGTTCCCCCGGTGCCCGCGGTCTTCATTGGGGTGTGCGCCGCCGTCGGCGGCAGCATCCTGCGTGACGTGATCATGGGCCTGCCGGTCGCGATCATGCACGTCGGCTCGCTGTACGCGGTCGCCGCCGGCGTCGGATGCACGGTGATCGTCGTCCTGCACGCCCTCGGCGTCGGCATCGTCACGGCCGGCGTGATCGGGATCGTCGTCACGGCGATCATCCGCGTGCTCGCGGTGATCTTCGATCTCTCACTGCCGGAGCAGCGCCGTCTCTACCGTCGCAAGGTGGCGGCGGAGACCGGCACGATCCCGATCGTCAAACCCTGACGCCCGTCACACCGCCGCGAGTTCGGACACCGACTCCCGCGCGCGGATCGAACGGTTCACGGCCGACACGACCGCCTTGAGGGATGCGGTGGAGATGTCGCCGTCGATGCCGACGCCCCACAGGCGATCGCCCTCGACCTGCAGTTCGACGTACGCGGCCGCCTGCGCGTCGCCGCCCGTCGACAGCGTGTGCTCGACGTAGTCGTACAGCGAGATGTCGAACCCGCGCGCCCGGATGATCTCGAGGAATGCGGCGATCGGGCCGTTCCCGTGCCCGATCTCGTCGCTGGCCGCCTCGCCGTCGCGCAGTCGCACGCTGAGCTCGACGTCGCCGGTCATCTCGCTCGCGGTCCGCGTCGCGAGCAGCTCGAACCGGCCCCACTTGTCGGCGACGTCGGCCGACGGAAGGTACTCGTCGCTGAAGATCGACCAGATCGCGTCGCTGGTGACCTCACCGCCCTCGGCATCCGTCTTGGCCTGCACGACGCCCGAGAACTCGATCTGCAGCTTGCGCGGCAGGTCCAGGGAGTGATCCGCCTTGAGGAGGTAGGCGACGCCGCCCTTTCCGGACTGGGAGTTCACGCGGATCACGGCCTCGTAGGAACGGCCCAGGTCCTTGGGGTCGACGGGCAGATAGGGCACGGCCCATTCGATCTCGTCGACGGAGACACCCTGCTCCTCGGCCTTCGCGGCCATGGCCTCGAAGCCCTTCTTGATGGCGTCCTGGTGCGAACCGCTGAACGCCGTGAAGACCAGGTCTCCGGCCCACGGGCTGCGCTCGGGCACAGGCAGCTGGTTGCAGTACTCGACGGTGCGCTTGACCTGGTCGATGTCGCTGAAGTCGATCTGCGGGTTGATCCCCTGGGTGAACAGGTTGATCCCCAGCGCCACGAGGTCGACGTTGCCGGTGCGCTCGCCGTTGCCGAAAAGGCATCCCTCGATGCGGTCGGCACCGGCCATGTATCCGAGCTCGGCCGCGGCCACCGCCGTGCCGCGGTCGTTGTGCGGGTGCAGCGACAGGATGACGTTCTCCCGCTGCGCGAGGTGACGGTTCATCCACTCGATGGAGTCGGCGTACACGTTGGGCGTCGCCATCTCGACCGTGGCGGGCAGGTTGATGATCACCTTGCGCTCGGGCGTGGGCTGGAGCACCTCGATGACGGCGTTGCAGACGTCGACGGCGTACTCGAGCTCGGTGCCGGTGTAGCTCTCCGGGGAGTACTCGTAGTAGACCTGCGTCTCGGGGATGCGCTTCTCGAACTCGCGGCACAGGCGCGCGCCCTCGAGAGCGATCTGCTTGACACCCTCGCGGTCGGAGCGGAAGACGACCTCGCGCTGGAGCACGCTCGTCGAGTTGTAGAAGTGCACGATGGCCTGCTTCGCACCGGCGATCGCCTCGTAGGTGCGCTCGATGAGGTGCTCACGGCACTGCGTCAGGACCTGGATCGTGACGTCGTCCGGGATCAGGTCCTCTTCGATCAGCTGACGGACGAAGTCGAAGTCCGTCTGGCTGGCCGAGGGGAACCCGACCTCGATCTCCTTGTAACCCATGTTCACGAGCAGCTCGAACATGATGCGCTTGCGCTCGGGGGACATCGGGTCGATCAGCGCCTGGTTGCCGTCGCGGAGATCGACGGCGCACCAGCGCGGTGCGCGGGTGATGCGGGCGTCCGGCCAGGTCCGGTCCGGGAGATCGACCCGGATCTGCTCGTGGAACGGCCGGTACTTGTGGACCGGCATCGAGGTGGAGCGCTGAGTGTTCTGCATGATGGGCTTCTTCTCTTCGTCGATGTGATCGGGCCAACACAAGCGCCGCGACGAGGAAGGCCCTAGCTTCAGGACTCGTCGCGGCAGCTAAGAAGAAGCAGACCGCCGAAAGGCATGCTGCCATGGTAGCAGGGCGGTATGCCTGCCACGACCGTTCAGGAGACGCACGTGATGCGGCTCACCGAGCCGTACACGTTCTTCCAGCCTCCGGCATATGCGGTGGCGCGTACCGTCGTGCCGTACTTGGCCTGCGCGTAGCCGCTGGAACGCGCATCCGCGATCGAGCGGACCGTGAACGTGCCCACCGGGAACGAGGTGTTGCAGGTCCCCCAGCTCAGCTTCGAGCCGTTCGTGCCCGAGAGCGAGAACGCGCAGACCTTGCCGCTCGCGCAGGCGCCGACCGATGACAGCGCCGTCACAGACGAGCGCTCCGCGAGACCGCTCGGTCGCGCAGGCTCGACCGTCATCTCCATGTCGAGCTCCGGCCACACGGCGTTGTACGCATCCAGAACCACCCCGCCGGGGACGGCTTCGAGCATGGCGGCGATCTGGGGGTCCGGTTCGATCCTGTCGTCGGCAGCTGCCGACATCGGCGCGGCGACGGCGCCGGCCACGAGCAGCGCGGCGCCCACGAGGACGGTCGTGATCGATCGCTTCATCGGGAAATCCTCCAGTGTCAGAACCACAGGTTGTACATGACGACAGCGCCCTCCGGGATGATGCCGTCCGTCGCGCCCTGTTCGGACTCGACCCCCACGATCCGTCCCGTCTCCGTGCTGATCAGGACGGTCTCCTCCGTCCCGTCGCCCGAATCCGGCACGTTCAGAGCGTACACCGGTCGTCCCAGGCGGTCGGTGCTCGCCCCGAGCCCGCGCACGCCGTCCTCCTCCCGGAGCATCTCCAGCATCGCCGCGTGTTGGGCGTCGGTCAACGTCCACTGGTCGAGCGCCGTGACCATCGCGCCGACGAGCTCGGACGCGTTCGGGTCCTCCGGCATCCCGTACGCCGTGAGCATGTCCCGGACCCCGGTCTCGTCGTCACCCGGCGGTGCGACCGCAGGAGTGTTGAACTCCCCCGGCGCCATGTCGAGGTCGACGAGCACCTCTTCGCCGCGCACGATCTCAGCGGAGTCGTCCGGCGCGCCATCCGGCCAGTAGGGCTCGGCGCCGACGATCAACAGGCTCCCGGACAGGTCCTCGTTCCACGTCAGCGTCGAGATCTGCGGGGTCACCGCCATCTGCTGTTCGTCGACGTCCACCGACAGCGCCCAGATCGCGGACTCGACCTCGCGCTGCGGAAGATCGGGGCCCGTGCCTTCGGCGAGGAGGGCACGCGATCGCTCGATGATCTGCTGCGTGCTTCCCGCGTCCGTGAACGTCAGCGGCTGCGGGGTCACGGCGACGGCCTGGCCCGCGGGCGTCACCAGCCCGAAGACGACCACGCCCGCAGCGACTGCGGCGGCCGCCGCGGACGCCCACGCCACGCGAACCGGACGCCGCGTGACCGCACGCTCCGGCCTCACCGCACCCGAGATGATGCGTTCGCGCATGCGCAGCGCCGCGGCGTCGGGTTCAGCGCCCTGCGGCGTCCTCGCCGGGTTCGCCTCGATCAGCAGACGCGTCAGCGCGTCGTCGTCCAGCACCGTCACCACTGCGATCCACCCTCCAGTGCATCACGCAGCTTCTCTCGCGCCCGTCGCAACGTGGCACGTACCGCCCCCGGTCTGCTGCGCATGACCTCTGCGGCCTCCCCCGTCGAGAGACCGTCCCAATACGTCAGGACGACGACCCTGCGCTCGCGCTCGTTCAGCCGCGCCATCGCCTGGAGGACGTCCCGCCGATCGAGAGTACTCGCTTCGGCGGGATTGGTCACGACATTCTTGTGGACGGCATCCAGCACGGGCTCCCGGAGCCCGCCGCGGCGCCGTCGATCGCGCAGCACGCCCTCGGCGATCCGCAGCAACCAGGTCAGGCCGCCGGGCCGCGCAGGACGCAGACGTTCCCAGGCGATCTGGAAGACCTGCGCCACGACCTCGTACACCTCGGCATCCACGTCGAGATAGCACTCGACGTGGCGGGTGACGGGCAGCCAGTAGCGGGAGAAGAGCGGGTCGAAGACGCGCCGTTTCTCCGCTTGACGCTGCTCCGACCGGGTGTTCAGAATCCCAGCCGTCCCAGCTGTTTCGGATCGCGCTGCCACTCCTTCGCGACCTTCACGTGCAGTCCGAGGAAGATCCTGGTCCCCAGGAGCTCCTCGATCCCGGCGCGTGCTCTGGCCCCGACGTCCTTGAGTCGTGAGCCCTTGCGGCCGATGATGATGGCCTTCTGGCTGTCGCGCTCCACGACGATCTGCGCGTGCACGTCCGTGAGATCGCCGCTCTCGCGCTCGGAGATGTCGTCGACGACGACGGCGATCGAATGCGGCAGTTCGTCGCGGACCCCCTCCAGGGCGGCCTCGCGGATGATCTCGGCGACGCGGTCCTCGACGGACTCGTCGGTCGTGACACCTTCGGGATACAGCGCCGGGCCCTTCGGCATCAGCAACAGGATCTCGTCGGCGAGCACGTCGAGCTGCTCGCGCGTGAAGGCGGACAGCGGGATGACGGCCGCCCAGTCCTCGCGCAGCGCGTCGACCTCCATGAGGCGCTCCGTGATCTCGTCGCGCGTCGCGGCATCCGTCTTGGTGACGATCGCGATCTTCTGCGCCCGCGGGTACCCGTCCAGCCAGGCGGCGATGCGCCGGTCGCCAGGGCCGACCTTCTCGGTGGCCGGCACGCAGAACCCGATCACATCGACGTCGCCGAGAACCTGCTCGACCAGGTCGTTGAGGCGCTCTCCGAGAAGGGTGCGCGGCTTGTGGATCCCCGGGGTGTCCACGATCACGAGCTGGCCGTCCGGTCGGTTCAGGATGCCGCGGATCGCGCGTCGCGTGGTCTGGGGCTTCTCGCTGGTGATGGCGATCTTCTCGCCCACGAGTGCGTTGGTGAGCGTGGACTTTCCGACGTTCGGGCGTCCGACGAAGGTGGCGAAACCGCTGCGGGACGTGTCAGTCATCGTCTTCTCCTTGATCGGATTCCTCAGCGCGCTCCACGAACACCGTCGCGATCCCGCGCCCGCGGCCTCGGGAGGCGCCGCCGGTCAGGACCAGGCCTTTCAGCACCGCCGTCGCGCCCGGCTGCGGGATCTGCCCGAGCGCCTTGCCGAGCAGACCGCCGATCGAGTCGACGTCCTCGTCTTCGAGTTCGAGGCCGAACAGGTCGCCGACGTCCTCGAGAGGAAGCCGGGCGCTCACACGATACCCTCCGTCGCCGAGCGCCACGACCTCGGCGGGGCCGTGATCGTATTCGTCGGCGATCTCTCCGACCAGCTCCTCGATGAGATCCTCCAGCGTCACGAGACCCGAGATGCCGCCGTGCTCGTCGATCACGATGCAGACATGCACCGCGTCGCGCTTCATCTGCTGCAGCAGCGTCTCGGCGCGCATCGACTCCGGCACGAACGTCGCCGGACGTGCGATCGGCCGCACCGGGACACCGCGCCAGGCGTTCTCGTCGCGGTAGGCGAACTGCACCAGGTCCTTCAGGTACAGCACTCCGACGACGTCGTCCGCCTCGTCGTCCACCACGGGCATGCGTGAGACGCCGCGGCGGAGGAACAGCTCCATGGCGTCGCTCGTGGTCGCCGACGCGTCTACGGCCAGCATCTCGGTACGGGGCACCATGACCGCGCGGACGAACTGGTCGGTGAAGTCGAACACGGAGTGGATCAGGTCCCGGTCGTCCTCCTCGATGAGGTCATTGGAGGCCGCTTCGTCGACCATGCTCAGCAGCTGGTCCTCGCTCGTGAACGAGCTGCGGCCGGTCCCCGGCGTCACGCGGTTGCCGAGCACGACGAGACCCTGCGCGAGCGGGCCCAGGATGAGGCGCAGGAAGCGCACGACGGGTGCGCATGCGCGCAGCAGCCCCGGAGCGCGATGACGTCCGACAGAGCGGGGGCTCGCGCCCACGAGGACGAAGGTGATCCCCGTCATGAGGACGGCGGCCGCGAGCATCGCCCACCAGATGTTGTCGAACAGCATCATGAAGGCGACGGTCACGAGCACCGCCGCGGTCGTCTCGGCGAGGACGCGGATGAACGCGACGGCGTTGGCATGCACGTCGGGGTCGGCAGCGATCCTGCGCAGCTCCGGCGCATTGCGTCCCTCGACGCCGAGTTCCTCGAGGTCGGAGCGACTCGTCACGCCGAACGCCGCATCGATCGCGGACATGAGGCCGCCGAAGGCCACCAGCAGGACGGCGGCGATCAGCAGCAGGGTCTCGGTCATCGGGCGCGCTCGGCGCGGCCGAAACCGGCGATCAGCTCCTTCTGCAGCCCGAACATCTCACGCTCCTCATCGGGTTCCGCGTGGTCGAATCCGAGAAGGTGCAGCAGGCCGTGGGTGGTGAGCAGGATCAGCTCGTCCAGCAGCGTGTGACCCGCAGCCTGCGCCTGGGTCTCCGCCACCTGCGGGCAGAGCACGATGTCGCCGAGCAGTCCGGGCGGGGTCGGCCGGTCCTCGGTGCCGGGGCGCAGCTCGTCCATCGGGAAGCTCAGGACGTCGGTGGGGCCGGGTTCATCCATCCACTGCACGTGCAGGGCTTCCATCGCTCCCTCGTCGACGAGGACGATAGCGACCTCGGCGTCCGGGCTGACGTGCAGCTGCGCGAGGTTGAAGTCGGTCAGCCTCTGCAGCACGGCCTCGTCGACGTCGATGGCGGATTCGTTGTTGATCTCGATCATGACAATCCTCGCTCGATCAGGACAATCCTCGCTTGGGCATCCGATCACGAGGACCGGGACGCATACCCGCCCGACGCTCGGCGCGGTTGGCGAACTCGTGCGCCTGGTCCCGCTCGACCTTGGCCGCGGTCCGCTGCTCGTCATACTCGCTGTAGGCGTCGACGATGCGCCCGACCAGCGAGTGCCGTACCACGTCGTCGCTCGTGAGCCGCGAGAAGTGGATGTCGTCGATGTCCTTCAGCACCCGCGTGACCAGGCGGAGGCCGGAGGCCCCCTGCGGGAGGTCGACCTGGGTGATGTCGCCCGTGACGACCATCTTGGTCCCGAAGCCCAGGCGGGTCAGGAACATCTTCATCTGCTCCGGCGTGGTGTTCTGCGCCTCGTCGAGCACGACGAACGAGTCGTTCAGGGTGCGTCCGCGCATATAGGCCAGCGGCGCGACCTCGATCGTCCCCGTGGCCATGAGGCGCGGGACGATCTCGGGGTCCATCATCTCGTTGAGCGCGTCGTACAGCGGGCGCAGATACGGGTCGATCTTGTCTGTGAGCGTCCCGGGCAGGAATCCCAGGCGCTCCCCCGCCTCCACTGCCGGACGGGTCAGGATGATGCGGGTGACCTCCTTGCGCTGCAGCGCCTGGACGGCCTTGGCCATCGCGAGGTAGGTCTTGCCGGTGCCGGCGGGGCCGATTCCGAACACGATCGTGTTCTCCTCGATCGCGTCGACGTACTCCTTCTGGCCGAGCGTCTTGGGGCGGATCACCTTGCCGCGAGTGGACAGGATGGCCTCGCCGAGGACCTCGCTCGGGCGCGGACCGCCCTCCTGGCGCAGCATCCGCGCCGAGCTGGTGACGTCGCTGGGCGCGAGATCGTGACCTTCTCTGGTCATCGTGAGCAGTTCCTCCACGAGGGTCTTGGCCGCGGCGACGCGCGCAGGGTCGCCGGACAGGGTGATCTCATTTCCGCGCACGAGCACCTGCACGTCCGGATGCTCCTTCTCGAGCATCCGGAGCAGACGGTCCTGCGGACCGAGCAGCTGCACCATGGCGACGCCGTCCGCGTAGATGCGCTCGGTGGCGCCGGTGTGATCGTCAGAGGCCAACGAGGTCGCCCTCTTCGAGATCGCCGAGCACATGAGCGTGCACGTGGAAGACGGACTGGCCTGCGCGGGCGCCGTTGTTGAAGATCAGTCGGTATTCGCCATCGGAGTGCTCGTCGGCGAGCCGCTTCGCCGCGGCGACCATCTCGGCCAGCAGCCCAGGGTCCCCAGCCGCGAGTTCGGTCACGTCGCGGTACTGCTCGGTCTTGGGGATCACCAGGGCGTGCAGCGGCGCCTGCGGATTGATGTCGCGGATCGCGAACACCCGCTCGGTGTCGAGCAGGATCTCGCCGGGGATGTCCCCGGTGAGAATGCGCGTGAAGATCGAGGGCGACGTCATGTCTCCAGTCTATCCACGGTGCCGTCTCGGGGTCGGCGACCCTGTCGCCGGCTACCAGCGCCCGAGCGCGGCCGACAGGACGGCGATGGCCGCAGGACCTGCGGTCGAGGTGCGCAGCACGGTGTCGCCGAGACGCACGCGCTCGGCTCCGGCTTCGTCGAGCCGTTCGAGCTCCTCGGCGGTGATCCCGCCCTCCGGCCCGACGACCAGCACGAGATCGCGCCCGTCGGGCTCCACGGCCGACAACCGGCGCTCCGCCGCCGGATCGAGCACGAACACCCGCTGATCCTGCGCGCGCCGGGTCAGCTGAGCCGTGGAGGTCACCGCGGCGACGTCGGGGATCCATGCCCGGTGCGCCTGCTTCGCCGCCTCGCGCACGATCGACGCCCAGCGCTCTCGGCCCTTGACGGCCTTCTGCCCCTCCCAGCGGGAGACGCTGCGCGCCGCCTGCCAGGGGACGATCTCGTCGACACCGAGCTCGCACGACGCCTGCACGGCCAGTTCGTCGCGGTCGCCCTTCGCCAGAGCCTGCACCAGGACCAGGCGAGGCGCGGGTGCCTCGACGACATCACGCCGCGTCACTTCGACGTCGACCCGCGTCGCCGCGACATCGACGGCCCTGCCCTCGAGCCAGACCCCCGCCCCGTCGCCGATCGTGATCGTCTCGCCGACGCGGACGCGTCGCACCACCGCGGCGTGCTTCGCCTCAGCGCCCGTGAGCGAGACGACGTCGCCCGCGACGGCGTCCGTCGCGGATTCGACGACGAAGTGCAGCGCCATCGGTCAGTGCCCGCGGAACCGGTCGCGCAGCTTCGAGAACAGTCCCTGTTGGAACTGCGCCAGTTGCGGAGCCGGTGCCTTGGCCTTCTTGGCGAAGTCCTCGATCAGACGACGCTGGGCGGAATCGAGCTTGGTCGGCGTCAGCACCTGAACGCCGACCCGGAGGTCGCCCCGCTGCGTGCCTCGCAGCGGGGTGATCCCGCGCCCCTTGATCGTCAGGACGTCCCCGGACTGCACACCAGGGCGGATCTCCAGCTCGACCGGACCGTCGAGGCCCTCGATGGTCGTCTCCGTGCCGAGAATCGCGTCGGTCATCGCGACCTCGAGCGTCGCCAGCAGGTCGTCGCCCTCCCGGCTGAACGTGGGATGGGTGGCGACGGTGACCTCGACGTACAGGTCGCCGTTCGGACCGCCCGCGCGGCCGACCTCGCCCGAGCCGGGAAGCTGCAGCCGCAACCCCGTCTCGACACCGGCCGGGATGTCGAGCGACACGGTGCGACGCGAGCGTACACGGCCCTGACCCGCGCACGTCGCGCACGGGTAGGGGATCGTCGTGCCGTATCCCTCGCACGTGCCGCACGGCTGCGAGGTGACGACGTTGCCGAGCAGGCTGCGCACCTGCCGCTGCACGTGCCCGGTTCCGCCGCAGATGTCGCAGGTGACGGGAGACGTGCCCTCCTGGCAGCACGACCCCTGGCACGTCTCGCACAGCACCGCGGTGTCGACCTCGATGTCCCGGTGGACGCCGAAGACGACGTCGCCGAGATCGAGCGTGACGCGCACGAGCGCGTCCTGTCCGCGCTCGCGGCGCGACCGCGGGCGGGCGCCGCGCCCGCCGCCCGCGGCGCCGAAGAACGTCTCGAAGATGTCGCCGAAGCCGCCGAACCCGCCGCCGAAACCGCCGTTCTCGTCGCCGCCCATGTCATAGCGTCGACGCGAATCCTCGTCGCTGAGCACGTCATAGGCGTGCGTCACGAGCTTGAAGCGCTCAGCCGCGTCCTCACCAGGATTCACATCCGGGTGCAGCTGACGCGCCAGGCGCCGATAGGCCTTCTTGATCTCATCCTGGGACGCGTCTCGCGCCACCCCGAGGACCTCGTAGTGGTCCGCCACAGTCACCTCTCGTCTTCGTCCAGCAGCCGGGACAGGTAGCGGGCCACCGCCCGCGCCGCCGCCAGATTGCTCGGGTAGTCCATCCGGGTGGGGCCCATCACGCCGACCCGCGCCATGCCGCCCGGGGCGGCGTAGTTGCTCGCGACGATCGACGCCTCACCCAGCCCGAACGGCTCGTTCTCGGTGCCGATGCTGGCCGCCAGGCCCTGCTCGTCGGTCACCATCTCACTCATCAGCCGCAGCAGCGTCACCTGCTCCTCGATGGCCTCGAGAAGCGGATGGATGCTGCCGCGGAAGTCCTGCTCCCGCCGCGCCAGGGTCGCGGCTCCGGCCATGACGAGCTTCTCCTGACGGAACTCGTCCAGCTCCTCCGCGATGGCGCCCGCCAGAACGCGCTGCGCGACGTCCGAGCGCCCGGATCTGCCGGGTTCCGCGAGGGCTCCGACGAGCTCCCGCGCTTCGCTCACGGCGCGCCCCGTGATCGTCGCGGACAGCCGCGCGCGCAGCACCGCGACGTCGGCCTCGTCGAGATCCACCGGCAGCACCGCGATCCGCTGCGACACGCCTCCCGCGTCCGTGACGAGCACGACGAGCAGCCGGTTGGGTGCGAGGGCCACGAGCTCGAGATGCGTGAGGTGGGCGCGTGCGAAGGAGGGATACTGCGCGAGGGCGACCTGGCCGGTGAGCTGCGTGAGCACGCGGACCGTGCGTGCCATGAGGTCGTCGAGGTCGGCAGGGTCGGCGAGGAAGGTCTCGATCGCGCTGCGCTGCGCGGTCGAGAGCGGACGCAGCTGCGCCAGGTGATTGACGAAGACCCGGTAGCCCTTGTCCGTGGGCACGCGACCGGACGAGGTGTGCGGAGCCGTGATGAGCTCCTCGTCCTCTAGCAGCGCCATGTCGTTGCGGATCGTCGCGGCGGAGACCCCGAACGAGTAGCGGTCCACGATCGACTTGCTGCCGACGGGCTCGTGGGTCGCGACGTAGTCCTGCACGATGGCTCGCAGGACCTGGAGTCCGCGCTCGGTGACCATGTCCGCTCTCCCTCCCGCTGGCACTCGATGCTTCCGAGTGCCAATTCTACCCGCCGACGGGCTCCGCGCGTCCACGGCGCGCGTGAGGCGCCCCCGTACGATGAGGGAGCATGGGCCAGGAACCGCGCGTCTCGATCTCCACCGGCGTCCTGCAGGGCACGACCGCGGACGGCATCCGGCGCTTCCTCGGCATCCCCTACGCGGCACCGCCGTTCGGGGAGAACCGGTTCCGCGAGCCGCAGCCGCCGGCTCCGTGGGACGGTGTGCGCGACGCGACGGCGTTCGGTCCGACGGCGCCCCAGCTCCCCTATCCGGGCGCGATCGGCGAGCTCCTCGGTTCGGTCCGCATCCCCGGCGAGGACATCCTCACCGTCAACGTGTGGGCGCCGGAGGGCGCCGACGGCGCGCCCGTCGTGCTGTGGATCCACGGCGGCGCCCTGGAGCGCGGGACCGCCGCCCTGCCGGCTTACGACGGCACGTCCTTCGCGCGGGCCGGGATCGTCTTCGCGTCCATCGGCTACCGCCTGGGGTCCGAGGGGTTCTCGGTACTGGACGGCGCCCCGCGCAATCTCGGCCTTCGCGACGCGGCCGCAGGGCTGGAATGGGTGCACCGCGAGATCCCCGCGTTCGGCGGCGACCCGCACCGGATCACCGTGATGGGCGAATCCGCGGGAGGCGGCCTCACCGCCGCCCTGCTCGCGAGAGACGACTCCCGCGCGCTGATCGCCCGCGCCATCATCCAGTCCGGTCCTCTCCAGGCGCAGCCGGAGGCGAAGGCCGCCCGCGTCACGACGCAGCTCGCGAAGCGCCTGGACGTGCCCGCTGAACGCAGCGCGTTCGCCGCACTCCCTCCGGACGAGCTGCTTCAGGCGCGGAGGGCCCAGGCCACCGGAAGCTCGCCCCTGGGCGGAGCTCCGGGATTTCAGCTCGCGATCGACCCGGATTCCCTTCCGCGATCGCCGCACGAGGCGCTGCGCTCCCTCACGACGCCGCTGCTGATCGGCACCAACACCGACGAGTACCGGCTCTGGTTCCCGCCCGAAGCGCTGGCGGGGATCAGCCGCGCGAAACTGTTCGCCGCGCGCCTCGCGCTGCGCATCCCCGGTCGCGCGGAGCGCGCGTACCGCGCGGCCTGGCCCGGTGCCGGCACGGGCGAGATCTTCGGCCAGCTCGCCACCGACGTCATGCTGCGCGCCCCGGCCACACGGGTCGCAGCGGACAAGCCCTCTCCGACCTTCGTCTACGAGTTCGCGTGGCAGAGCCCGGTCCGCGACCTGCGCGCCGCGCACGCGCTCGAGCTCGGCTTCGTGTTCGACACGCTGGCGGATGCCGAGTCGCAGCGCCTCGCGGGACCGGATGCTCCGCAGCTGCTCGCCGAGAGGATGAACGCCGACTGGGTGCGGTTCATCTCCACCGGGGACCCCGGATGGCCCGCCTTCGAGGCGCGGCGCATCACGCGGGTGTACGACGAGCAGGTGGAGGATCTGCCGCAGCGCCGGACGAGGGGATTGGATCTGCTCCCCTGACGATCGGCCCCCGGCGGCGCTCAGTCGGTCAGTGCGCGCACCACGGCATCCGCCAGCAATCGACCCTGCAGGGTCAGCTGCACGCGGCCCCGGATCGCCGCGGCCGGCTCCACGAGCCCGTCGGCGATGAGCTCGGCGACACGCGTGCGATTCGCTTCGGGCAGGTCGTCCACCGGGATGCCTTCACGGATGCGGCTGAGCAGCAGCACGCGCTCCAGCATCCGCGACGACTCGTCCGGACGCTCCGTGCCCGCCGCCGGCGACTCCGCGGCGGCGAGCCGCTGCGCATACGCCGCCGGATGCTTGACGTTCCACCACCGCAGGCCCGCGATGTGACTGTGCGCCCCTGGACCGAAGCCCCACCAGTCCGTTCCGCGCCAGTAGGCCAGGTTGTGCCGCGACCGCTGGTCCGCCGTGCGCGACCAGTTGCTCACCTCGTACCAGTCGAAGCCGGCACCGGCGAGGCGGGTGTCCGCGAGCTCGTACATGTCCGCCTGAAGATCGTCCGACGGCGCGGGGACCTCGCCTCGACGGATCTGCCTCGCCAGCTTCGTGCCGTCCTCGATGATGAGCGCGTAGGCGGAGACGTGGTCGGGATCCAGCGCCAGCGCCGCGTCCAGAGACGCCTCCCAGTCGGTCAGCGACTCCCCCGGCGCGCCGTAGATGAGATCGACGCTGACCGCGAGCCCGGCGTCGCGAGCGGCCGAGACCGCCGTGCGCACGTTGTCCGGATCATGCGTGCGGTCAAGGGCTGCCAACACATGCGGCACGGCGGACTGCATGCCGATGGACAGCCGCGTGACGCCTGCCGAGGCGAGCGTGCGCGCCACCTCCGGAGTGACCGTGTCGGGATTCGCCTCGACCGTCACCTCGGCGCCGTCCCGCAGGCCGAAGGCCTCAGTGGCGGCGCCGAGCATGCGCGCCAGATCGCCGGCCGGAAGCAGCGTCGGCGTCCCGCCGCCGAAGAACACGGTGTCCATCGGACGCAGCGCTCCGGCATCCGAGAGCACGCGGCGGGCGAGGTCGATCTCGCCGATCAGCGTCGCCGCGTAGTCCTCCTGCTTCGCACCCCGCAGCTCCCCGGACGTGTAGGTGTTGAAGTCACAGTAGCCGCAGCGCACCCGGCAGAACGGGATGTGCAGGTACGCCGAGAACGGGACGGACGGATCGATCGGCAGGTCCGCGGGCAGGCGCCCGTCCACCGGGGCGGGATCCCCGATCGGAAGCGGTCCGGCCATCAGAGCGGCGTCGCGTACAGCGGCGAGATCGCGCGCAGGTAGCGGGCGAACAGCTCGCGACGGCGCCGCTTGACCAGCGCGGGCAGCGTCCGGTACAGGACGGCGTTCGGGGCGTCGAACGCCCGCACCGTGAACCACACCTCGTCGTTGTCCTCGCGCCACTCGATGTCGAACGACTCCTCGCCGCTGACGACCGAGCCGCCGACCGTCCCGAGCACGAAGCCGATCCGACGCGCCTCTTCGGTGACGGAGATGACGCGCAGTTCGGCATCCGCGCGCATGCCCCCGACGCGACCGCGCAGATGAAGGGTCATGCCCGCCCCCGCGTACGGCAGCCCCTCGGAGTCGAAGCGCTGCTCGACCTCGCGCTTGCTGGGCGCGATCGCGTTGCCCTCGGCATCGAAGCTGACCCCGGCATACGACGGACCCGACGCGGGGCGCACATCCTCGACCGAGAGACCTGCGGCGCGCTGAGCAGTCCAGGAGAGCAGGGAGTCGCCCGCTGTGCGGAAACGCTCCGCCCCGCTGCCGATGCGCCAGGCGTCCTCCGCCGGAATGCTGCGCTCCGGCGGATACTGCATGAGGTCGGGCGCATGCGTCGCCCCCACGGCCGCATAGTCCACCGTGTCGTCTCGGAAGGTACCGCGCCGCATGGGGTCCAGCCTACCCATCCTGCCTGAGAGGGCCCTGGCGACCCACGCAGTCGCGGACGATCCGGATGTACCGGCGGTGCGTCGCGAGCTGCAGCATCCGCAGGACGGGCGACACGATCCACCAGAGCGCTGTCGCAGGGCGGGACAGCGATCGGGCGACGAAGAGGCCGTCCTCTCCGAGGCGGAACGACTCCTCGCCGTGCAGCGGGTGCCCCGGTCTCGTCTCATAGCCGAATCCGGTCGGATCCGCCCAGACGATGCGGATCGGCTCGACGAAGCGGACGCCGAGGATCCGCTTCGCGAGGGTACCCTCTACCCCCGGCTCCGGCGCGCCGGAAGGCGTCTCGAAGCCCGCGCGGCGTTTGAACTCCCACCCGCCGATGAGGTCGAGGACTCTCGCTCGCGCCGAGACCGGAACGCGCACGGAGCGCTCCTCGACGCGGTACCCGGACGGCGCAGCAGGAACGGATTCCCGGGTGATGCCTCGCGAGTACGGCGGGTGCGGCATCCGCTACTTCTTGTCCTTGCCCTCGACGTCCCCGCTCAGGGCGGCGATGAACGCCTCCTGCGGGACCTCGACGCGGCCGACCATCTTCATGCGCTTCTTGCCCTCCTTCTGCTTCTCGAGCAGCTTGCGCTTGCGCGTGATGTCACCGCCGTAGCACTTGGCGAGCACGTCCTTGCGGATCGCGCGGATGGTCTCGCGCGCGATGATGCGCGCCCCGATCGCGGCCTGGATCGGCACCTCGAACTGCTGACGCGGGATGAGCTTGCGCAGCCGCTCGGCCATCATCGTGCCGTAGGCGTACGCCTTGTCGCGGTGCACGATCGAGCTGAACGCGTCGACCTTCTCGCCCTGCAGGAGGATGTCGACCTTCACGAGGTCCGCCTCCTGCTGGCCAGACGGCTCGTAGTCCAGCGAGGCATAGCCCTGCGTCTTCGACTTCAGCTGGTCGAAGAAGTCGAAGACGATCTCACCGAGCGGCATGTTGTAGCGCAGCTCGACGCGCTCCTCGGAGAAGTACTCCATCCCGAGCAGTGACCCACGGCGGGACTGGCAGAGCTCCATCACGGTGCCCACGTAGTCCTTCGGCAGCAGGATCGCGGCCTTCACCATCGGCTCCGAGACCGAGCCGATGCGCCCGTCCGGGTATTCGCTCGGGTTGGTCACGATGACGGTCTCGCCGGTGTCGCTGGTGAGCACCTCGTAGATGACGCTGGGCGCAGTCGTGATCAGGTCGAGGCCGAACTCCCGCGAGAGCCGCTCGGTGATGATCTCCAGGTGCAGCAGCCCGAGGAATCCGCAGCGGAAGCCGAAGCCGAGGGCGACGGAGGTCTCCGGCTCGTACTGCAGCGAGGCATCCGACAGCTTCAGTTTGTCCAGCGCCTCGCGCAGCTCCGCGTAGTCGCTGCCGTCGATCGGATAGATGCCCGAGAACACCATGGGCTTCGGGTCCGTGTAGCCGGCGAGCGGTTCGGACGCCGGCTTGCGCGCCGTCGTGACGGTGTCGCCGACCTTGGACTGGCGGACGTCCTTCACCCCGGTGATGAGATAGCCCACCTCGCCGACCCCGAGCCCCTTGGACGGGATCGGCTCGGGGCTGGAGACGCCGATCTCCAGCAGCTCGTGATGCGCGCCCGTCGACATCATCTGGATGCGCTCTCGCGGGCTCAGCTTGCCGTCGACCATCCGGACGTACGTGACGACGCCGCGGTAGGCGTCGTAGACCGAGTCGAAGATCATGGCCCTGGCGGGGGCCTCGGCATCGCCGACCGGGGCGGGGATCTCCTGCACGAGCCGGTCGAGCAGGTCCTCGACGCCTGCACCCGTCTTGCCGGAGACACGCAGCACGTCGTCCGGGTCTCCGCCGATCAGTGAGGCGAGCTCCTTCGCGTACTTGTCGGGGTCGGCGGCGGGAAGGTCGATCTTGTTCAGGACCGGGATGATGTGGAGGTCGTTCTCCAGCGCCAGGTACAGATTGGCGAGCGTCTGCGCCTCGATGCCCTGCGCGGCGTCGACGAGCAGGATCGCCCCCTCGCAGGCGGCCAGCGACCGGGACACCTCATAGGTGAAGTCCACGTGGCCGGGGGTGTCGATCATGTTCAGCGCGAAGGTCTCCGACCCCAGCTGCCACGGCATCCGCACGGCCTGGCTCTTGATCGTGATGCCGCGCTCGCGCTCGATGTCCATGCGGTCCAGGTACTGGGCGCGCATGTCGCGCTCGGCGACGACTCCGGTGATCTGGAGCATCCGGTCGGCGAGCGTCGACTTGCCGTGATCGATGTGGGCGATGATGCAGAAGTTCCGGATCTGCGCGGGCGGCGTCGCGGCAGGCGAGAGCGGAGTGAGAGCGCGTGGTGACATGTCTCGACGATTCTACGGTCAGGAGCCCCTAATCCCCGATTCCCCGAAACCAGTGATAGTCTCGCGAAGTTGCCCTGTTCGTCTCAGTGACACTGAGTCCCACGGGCGATACGACTCCGTAACAGACCTCGTGGCGGTGTTGCATCGCGCAAGACTGCGGATGGTGCTTGAATATCATCCCGACCCAGCGTTGCGTCGGAAGATCCCGCGCGCGGCTGTAATAGAGAAAGACTCGACACCTTGATCAAGTATCTCCTGCGCCGAATCCTGGGCTGGCTGCTCATGATCGTGGTCGCGACCAACCTGACCTATTTCCTGGCCTGGGCGTACCTCGATCCGCGAAGCAACTACGTCGGGCGGCGTCCACCGGCGACGGAGGAGCAGATCTACAACTCGCTCTATCCGCGCAACCTCAGCGACGAGATGCCGCTGTACGAGCGCTGGTGGAACTGGTTCTCGGGCATCATCTTCCGCTGGGACTGGGGCGAGAGCCCGGTCGGGCAGTCCGTCAACGGTCAGCTGTCCTACCGCGTCTGGGTCAGCGGGCAGCTCGTGCTCGGCGCGATCCTCATCATGACGATCCTGGGCATCGCCCTCGGCGTCTACACCGCGTCCCGCCAGTACAAGCTCGCCGACCGAATCGGACAGGCGACCTCGATCATCACCCTGAACATCCCCGTCGTCGTCGCGGCGCTCGCTCTCGTGCTGCTGGCGATCAGCTTCAACCGCTGGGTCGGCACGACGGTGTTCTACGTCACCGGCTCCTCATCATCGGGGGTGACCGGGTTCTTCCCGGTGATCATAGACAGCTTGCAACATATGATCCTGCCGGTCGCGGCGCTCGTGATCACCGGCTACGCCTCGATCCACTTCCTGCAGCGCTCCCTCCTGCTCGACAACATCAAGGCCGACTACGTCCGCACCGCGCGCGCCAAGGGCCTCACGAAGGCGCAGGCCGTCCGCAAGCACGCGCTGCGCACCTCGCTGATCCCCGTGACCACGCAGGTCGCGTTCATGATCCCCGCGGCCTTCACCGGCGCGATCCTGACGGAGTCGATCTTCGCGTGGAAGGGCATGGGGCAGTACTTCATGCAGACGCTGTCCACCAACGACATCCACGGCACCGTGGCGATCGCCGCCTTCGGAGCCCTGATGACGGCCATCGGCGCCATGCTCGCCGACATCGCCGTCGTGATCCTCGATCCTCGAGTGCGGGTGAGCTGACATGACCACGGAGATCATCAACGACACGGTCGAAGAGACGACCATCCGCCGGACGCCGCGCAAGCGGATGTCCAAGATGGAGCTCTACACCAAGCGGTTCCTGCGCAACAAGCCCGCCGTCGGTGGCATCATCGTGTTCGCCGTCCTGGTGGTGTTCGCGATCGTCGGCCCCCTCATCGCGCAGTGGGACCACATCGAGAGCGACTTCCTCAACATCACCACCCCGCCGTCCTCCGAGCACTGGTTCGGCACGAACGGCGCGGGCAACGACACGTTCGCCCAGGTCGCGGTCGGCCTGCAGCGCTCGCTCATGATCGCGCTCACGGTGTCGATCGGGACGGTCGTGCTGTCCGCGGTCGTCGGCGCGGCGGCGGCGTACTTCGGTGGTTTCGTCGAGCGGGCCACCCTGCTGGTCATCCACTTCCTCATGGTGGTGCCGACGTTCCTCCTGCTGGCGATGATCTCCAACAGCGCCGGCGGCGACTGGCGGGTCATCTCGGTCATCATGATCCTCACGGGCTGGTTCTTCCCGGCCCGCGTGATCTGGACGCTGTCGCTCTCCCTGCGCGAGCGGGAGTACATCCACGCCGCGCGGTACGCCGGCATCGGCGGAATGAAGATCGTGCTGCGGCACATGCTGCCCAACATCGGCTCGCTGCTCGTGGTGAACTTCACCCTCGGCCTCGTGACCGCGGTCATGACCGAGACCGGCCTGTCGTTCCTCGGCTTCGGCGTGAAGGCGCCGGACGTGTCGCTGGGATCGCTGATCGGCTCCGGCGCGGGCACGATCACGAGCGCCCCCTGGCTGTTCTACTTCCCCGCCGCGGCCCTGACGCTGCTGACCGTCTCGATGGCGCTCATCGCCGACGGCCTGCGCGACGCCCTCGATCCCACCTCGGCGGCAGGAGGCCGCGCATGAGCACTGTTCTCTCCGTCCGCGACCTCACCGTCAGCTTCCCCTCCGAGGCGGGGCGCGTCGACGCCGTCCGCGGCGTCTCCTTCGACCTCGAAGCGGGAAAGACCCTCAGCATCGTCGGCGAGTCCGGCTCCGGGAAGTCCGTCACGTCGCTCGCGATCATGGGCCTGCTCGACGAGAACGCCCGGGTCGGCGGCTCGATCATCTTCGACGGCCAGGAGCTGATCGGCCAGAGCGACAAGCAGCTGTCCGCGATCCGCGGCAACGGCCTGTCCATGGTCTTCCAGGATCCCCTGACCTCGCTCACGCCGGTGTTCACGATCGGCGATCAGCTGATCGAGGCGCTCACGGTTCACCGCAACCTGTCGAAGAAGGAGGCGTGGGACCGCTCGCTCGAGCTGCTGCGCCTGGTCGGCATCACGCAGCCCGAGAAGCGCATGAAGGCCTTCCCCCACGAGTTCTCCGGCGGTATGCGTCAGCGCGTCGTCATCGCCATCGCGATGGCGAACAACCCGAAGCTGATCATCGCGGACGAGCCGACCACGGCGCTCGACGTCACCATCCAGGCGCAGATCCTGGACCTGATCGGCAAGGCGCAGCAGGAGACGGGCGCTGCCGTCATCATGATCACCCACGACATGGGAGTCGTCGCCCGCACGGCCGACGACGTCATGGTCATGTACGCCGGCAAGCCGGTCGAGCACGCTCCGGTGGGCGAGCTGTTCCATCGCACGCGGATGCCCTACTCCATCGGCCTGCTCGGCGCGATCCCCCGGGTCGACAAGGCCGAGAAGGAGCCGCTGACCCCGATCAAGGGCAATCCCCCGCTCCTGATCAACCTGCCGGACGCCTGCCCGTTCGCCGACCGCTGCCCGATCGCGATCGACGCGTGCCGCGACGGCGAACCCCCGCTGCTCGACGTGTCCGCCGAGCCCGGCGTCCGTCACGAGGCCGCGTGCATCCGCGCGCACGAGATCGACGACGACGGGATGCTGGGCGGCCTGCCCGTCTACCCGGTGCGCGAGATCCCCGAGAGCGACCTGACCCGCACTCCCCGCGAGCAGCGCCCGATCACGCTCGACGTGAAGAACATGACCAAGACCTTCCCGCTCATGAAGGGCGCGCTCTTCAAGCGCAAGGTCGGCGAGGTCCACGCGGTCAAGGGCATCAGCTTCGACGTCCGCGAGGGCGAGACGATGGCGATCGTCGGCGAATCCGGCAGCGGCAAGACGACGACCCTGCTGCAGATCATGGATCTGATCAAGCAGCAGGACGGCGACATCGTGATCAACGGCACGAGCGTCAACGACATCACGAGCCGCAAGATCGAGCGCCGCGTCCGACGCGACATCCAGATCGTCTTCCAGGACCCGATGGGCGCCCTGGACCCGCGCATGACGGTGGCGGACGTGATCGCCGAGCCGTTGCTCGCGATCGGGACGCCCAAGGACGAGGCGCACGCCCGCGTGGACGAACTGATGGACCTCGTCGGTCTCGACCCCACGCACAGCGACCGCTTCCCGCAGGCCTTCTCCGGCGGTCAGCGGCAGCGCATCGGCATCGCCCGCGCGCTGTCGACCAACCCGAAGATCGTGGTGCTCGACGAGCCGGTGTCGGCCCTGGACGTCTCGATCCAGGCCGGCGTGATCAACCTGCTCGACGATCTGAAGGTGAAGCTCGGGCTGTCGTACCTGTTCGTCGCCCACGACCTGTCGGTCGTCCGCCACATCGCCGACCGTGTCGCGGTGATGTACCTCGGCGACTTCGTCGAGCACGGGGACGTCGACGAGGTGTTCGACAACCCTCAGCACCCCTACACGAAGGCCCTGCTGTCGGCCATCCCGGTGCCGGATCCGGACATCGAGCGCACGCGTCAGAGGCTCGTCTTCAACCCGGAGACGATGCAGACCGAGGCCGCCACGGTCTGAGTCCGGAACGCGTTTTCCTCCATCGGACGGTGCCCGATTGTTACCAGCCGGTAACGGTCGGTCACCGTCCGATAACAGTTAGGCGGGATTCACTTTCGCGGCGCCCCTTTTGTGCGACCGGCGAACTATTCTCGCCTTTATGACACGCCGAAAGGCGAAAGGAGCACCATGAAGCAGCACAAGCTGATGGGGGCGATCGCGTTCAGCGGAGCCCTCGCACTCGCATTGGCCGGGTGTGCGTCCGACTCCGGCAACAACGGCGGAGAAGGCGAAGGCGACGGAGCCAGCACCGTCACGGGCGCGGACTACAACCCCCAGCCCCGCGAGAACCTGCAGGAGGGTGGCGAGGTCATCTTCCCGATCAGCGACATCCCCACGCAGCTGAACGCGTTCCACGGCGACGGCTCGTCGAACACCGCGCGCATCGCGGCCTGGTACATGCCGCAGGTCATGCTGCAGGACGTCGACGGTACGCCGTACAAGAACGACGCCTACCTCGACGAGTGGAAGATCGAGGAGGTCGACGGCAACACGCAGATCACCTTCACGTTCACGGAAGAGGCGCACTGGAACGACGGCACCGACATGGACTGGAAGTCCATCGAGGCCACGTGGCTCGCCAACCGCTCCTACGACGAGGGCTTCACCCCGAACGCGACCGACGGATACAAGTCCATCACCTCGGTCGAGCAGGGCGACACCCCGAAGACCGCCATCGTGACATTCGACGGCATCTTCGCGTGGCCCGAGATGCCGTTCCTCACCGGAATCGTGCACCCGGCGCTGGCGGACCCGGCCGTCTTCAACGAGGCGTTCATCGACAACCTGAACCCGCAGTACGGTGCCGGTCCCTACACGGTCACCGACTTCGACCTCAACGGCGGCGAGGTCACTCTCGAGCCGAACCCGGAGTGGTGGGGCAACGCGCCGCTGCTCGACAAGGTGACGTGGCGTCAGCTCGACACCACGGCCGCGATCAACGCCTTCAAGAACGGTGAGATCGACCAGGTCGAGACCCAGAGCGCCGACTCGCTCGCGCAGGTCGCCGACATGGAGGGCGTCGTCACGTACCGCGCGCAGTCGACCGCGACCGCGCTGCTCGAGGTCGACTCCGAGAAGCCCAACCTCTCGGACGTCAAGGTCCGCGAGGCGCTGTTCACCGCGCTGAACCGCGAGCAGGTCAAGGAGGTCGTCTGGAACGGCCTCGACTACACCGAGGAGCCCGCAGGCTCGCTCACTCTGTTCTCGTTCCAGCCCGGCTACGTGGACGCTCTCGCTGAGACCGGCCGTGAGGACGGCAACGTCGAGAAGGCCAAGGAGCTGCTCGACGAGGCCGGCTGGGTCGAGGGCGAGGACGGCGTGCGCGAGAAGGACGGCGAGAAGCTCACCGTCGTCTTCCCTGTGCACGGCGACAGCGCCACGGTCGAGAACCGCGGCAAGGTCATCCAGCAGCAGCTCAACGAGGTCGGCTTCGACGTCCAGCTGGAGATCCGCCCGTCGGCCGACTTCTCGGACGACTACACCTCGAAGAACTGGGACATGATGTTCCTGGCCTTCACCTCCTCCGACCCGTTCGGTGCGGCCTGGTTCTGCCAGCTGTACTGCTCGGACAGCGGTCTGAACCTGTCGGGCACCGGCACCCCGGAGATGGATGAGCGCATCCACTCCGAGGTCGAGTCGCTGCCGACGGCCGAGGAGCAGACGGCTGCCGCGATGGAGCTCGAGACCGAGATCTTCCAGTCGTGGGGCATCATCCCGATGTACAACGGTCCGTTCATCGTGACCGCCAAGGAGGGTCTGGCCAACCTGACCCCCGAGAGCTACGTCGGCCTCGACCTGTTCGGCGTGCTGCCGGTCGAGAACGTGGGCTGGGAGAAGTAAGCACTTCTTCTGCACCTGTGAGAGCGGGGTCGGTGGTTCGCCACCGGCCCCGCTTCCGCTTTTCCGCGAGGGCGTGCCTATGCTGGCACCGTGAAGCCCCGCGTCGTCCTCGTCCACGGCATCCGCACGTCGCGCACGATGTGGCGCGGGCAGCTCGCGCACCTCGCCTCCCGCCGGGTCGAGGCCGAGGCCGTGGATCTGCCCGGGCACGGAACGCGCATCGACGAGCCGTTCACGCTGACCGAGGCCTTCGCCACGATCGACCGCGCTGTGCGGACGGCCGCCGCGGACGCGCCCGTCCTGCTGGTCGGGCACTCGATGGGCGGGCTGCTCTCGGTCGCGTACGCCGGCCAGGAGGATCCTCCGCCTGTGGCGGGTCTCATCGGGGCCTCCTGCACCGCACTCCCCCGCGGCGCCGCCCTCGCCGCCTACCGGTTCCTCGCCCAGCGCTTCGACGCGCTTCCCGATCGCGGCCTGTGGCTGAGCGGACGTGTGCTCGCGGCGACCCTGCCGCTGGACACGCGTGCAGATTTCGAGGCCGGCGGCTATGCGCTGGACGCGCAGGACATCGCCCTGGGCAGCCTCTCAGCGCTGGATCTCGCCGCGGCGCTCCCCCGCATCCGCATCCCGCTGTGGTGGATCAACGGTCAGTTCGATCAGCTGCGGGTGCACGAACGGCTGTTCCAGCGCCTGACGCCGCAGTCCGAGCTCGTCGTCGTGCCGCGGACCTCGCACCTCGTGACCGCGATGCGTCCGCGCGTGTTCAACGCGCTGCTGGACCTGGCGACAGCGACGCTCGAACGGGACGCGCAGCCGGCGTCAGGACCGCCCCGATGACCGACAGGATGCCGGCGACGAGGAACAGCAGCCAGAACGCTCCGACGAGGGCGACGAGCCCCGCGCCGATCAGCGGCCCCAGCAGCTGACCGAGGTTCGCGGACACGTTCACCACACCGAGATCGCGTGCGCTGTCGCGATCGTCCGGCAGCAGGTCGGTGGCCAGCGCCAGGCTGACGGCCATGTACGCGCCGTAGCCGACGCCCATGAAGGCCGCCGCGACCGCGGTGCCGACCAGGGTCGGCATGATCAGGATCAGCGCTGCCGACAGCGCCTGCACGAGTCCCGCGACGACAACGATCACTCGTCGCCGACCCGTGCGGTCGGAGATCGCGCCGGCGACGAGGGAGGCCGCCACGACGAAGACCGTGTAGACGACGATGAGCAGCAGCAGGTCGTCCTCCGCGGTCTCGGCGGGAGAGCCGATGCCGTACAGCAGGAAGAACAGCAGGAGCGCCGTCCCGAGGGCGTTGCCGATGTTCACCGTCAGGCGCCCGATCAGCAGGAGCGAGAAGTCGCGTCGGCGCAGCACGCCCCAGCGGTCCCTCCCCGCGGCGTGCGTCGCGGCGGCGTCCGCCAGGGCAGACCGGGAGGCGGGCGGGTCCGGCAGCAGGACGGCCGCCGCGATGCCGACGACGAGGATGAAGCCGGCGAGCACGAGGTAGCTCTCGGCGATGCCGAGACCGAGCAGCACGACGGCGCCGACGCCGACGACGATGCCGACCGCCTGCGCCGAACTGACGACGGCGGAGGCGGTCCCACGCTGCTGTTCGACCTGGTCGGCGATCAGCGCCGTCAATGCGGCCGACACCACGGCGATGCCGACGGACACGCCGATCCACGCCGGGCCGACCGCCGGCGGCCCGTCTGCGGCCCCGGTGAGGACGAGGGATCCCGCGGTCAGGACTGATCCCCCGATCGTCCACGGGCGACGCCGGCCCCAACGTGAGGACGTGCGATCGGACAGCATCCCGGCCACGGGCCCGGCGATCACACCGGCGAGACCGCCGACGGAGAGGACGAGGCCCGACCAGACGACGCCGCCGATCCAGTCCCGGCTTCCGCCCGGCGTGTCGAGCTGCAGCGGAAGCAGCAGCTGCACCGGAGTCAGCTGGACCGTCCACACGGCCAGCCACGCGAGCGCGAACATCGTGAGCCAGCGGCCGCCGACGCGTAGGCCCCGGCCGGATGAGGCGTCCGTCATCGGCGGCTCCTTCGGGTCGATAGCGCTCAGCATGCCCTATCCGGCGCGTCCAGCACCAGCATTGCGCAAGGCTTCGCCGTGGACCTGGTAAGCTTGGTTCTTGGCTTGCGTGTGGGTGAACCCCTCACGATCGCCGGACGGCAGCCCCTCTACTGCTCCCGGCACATCCCAATCCCATCCCTGAACGAAAGCTTCCACGCGTGGCAAACATCAAGTCGCAGATCAAGCGCATCAAGACCAACGAGAAGGCGACGGCTCGCAACAAGGCCGTCAAGTCCGAGCTCAAGACCCTCGTCCGCCAGACCCGCGAGGCCGTCGCCGCCGGCGACAAGGCCGCTGCGCAGGCCGCGCTGAAGAAGGCGACCACGAAGCTCGACAAGGCCGTCAGCAAGGGCGTCATCCACGAGAACCAGGCGGCGAACCGCAAGTCGGCCATCGCCAAGCAGGTCGCCGCTCTCTGAGCCGCGCTTCCGCTTCTGAAAGCCCGTCCCGTACCGGGGCGGGCTTTCCTCGTCTGCGAACTCGCTAGTCCGCGAACGGAGCCCGCGTCGCGATGACCGTGACCATGCGCTCGAGAGCGAAGATCGGGTCGCGCGCTGCGCCCTTCACCTCGGCGTCCGCCCGGGCCGTCGCCTGGATCGCCAGCCCCAGGGTCCGCTCGTTCCACCCGGAGAGGTCCCGTCGGGCTCGATCGATCTGCCAATCCTTCATGCCCAGGCGGGACGCGATCTCCCGGCTCGATCCGCGGATGCCGGCGACCCTGGCCATGGTGCGCAGCTTCATCGCGAACGCCGCGACCATCGGCACGGGATCGGCGCCGGAGGCCAGCGCATGCCGGAGCGCGACCAGCGCCTCGCCGTAGCGGCCGGCGATCGCCGTGTCGGCGACGACGAACGCCGACACCTCGACCCGACCGCCGTAGTAGCGGGTGACGACGTCCTCGGTGATGTCCCCGTCGACGTCGTTGATGAGCTGCTGACAGGCTGCGGCCAGTTCGGTGAGGTCGTCGGCGAACGCCGAAACCAGCGCCCGCAGCGCCTGCGGCTGGATGCGCTTGCCGGCCGCCTTGAACTCCCCCGCCGCGAAGTCGAACCGGTCGGAGTCCCGCTTGACCGCCGGGCACGCGATCTCGATGCCACCCCCGGTTCCCGCGCGCAACGCGTCCAGCAGCTTCTTGCCCCGAACGCTCGCCCCGCTGTGCCGCAGGACGACGGTGGCGCCTTCCTGCGGGTTGTCGAGGTACGAGACGGCCTCCTGGAGGAACGCGTCCGAGCACTTCTCCACGCCGGAGACGCGCACCAGGCGCGGCTCGCCGAACAGCGACGGCGAAGTGAGGGCCAGCAGCGTGCCGGCTGCGTAGTCGTCGGCCCGGACGTCGCTGACCTCGAGTGCCGGATCCTCCGCGCGCAGATAGTCGCGGATGCCGGCGATCGCTCGCTCGGCGCAGACCTCCTCGGGGCCGGACACCAGCACCACCGGTGCGGGACGCGGGTCTCGCCAGGAAACCTGCGGGATCTTCGGCGCCGCCTTGCGTGCGGGGGTGCGAGCAGCTGCCATGCAGCCAGCCTACCCGGGGTCGCCGACACCGATCCCGGATCCGACATCGGCGGACCGCTCGGTCCAGACGACCAGCTCCTCGTCTCGCGTCCCCAGCAGGACGCGTCCCTGCCGGTCGGTGCGGACGGACACGGCGCCCGTCGCAGCCAGGAGGTCCAATGTCTCCTGTCGCGGGTGGCCGTAGTCGTTGTCGGCTCCCGAGCTGAAGATCGCGACGGACGGCTCCAGCATCGCATAGAGCTCCGTGTCCTGATCCGCGCTGCCGTGGTGGGCGACCTTGACCACGGTGTACGGCGGGTCGAGCATCCCGGATGCCGCGAGCAGCCGCTGCGGAGTCGCGGACAGGTCGCCGAGGAACAGGCTGCGCGGCACGTCGTGACCTGCGATCTCCCACACGACGCTCGCGTCGTTCCCCGCCGGAAAGGCCGCCTGCCCTCCGCGGGGCCAGAGAACCCTCCACTGTGCATCGCCGAGTGAGCCGCGCTGTCCGGCGGCGGCCTCGACGAGTTCGGCGCCGGCGGCCTCGAACCGGGCGAGCAGCTGATCGTCGGCCTGCTCGCCGACCGGACCGTGCAGAACGGTCGAAACCCGCTCGATCAGAGCCCGCGCACCACCGGCGTGGTCCAGGTCGAAGTGCGTGAGCACGAGGAGATCGATGCGGTCGACACCGAGCGCCCCCAGACAGCGGGTGAGCGGGTCGGGCTCGGGACCGGTGTCGATCAGGGCGATCCGACCCTCGGAGCGCACCACGAGCGCATCCCCCTGCCCCACATCGCACGCCGCGATCGACCATCCGGCCGGGGTCTGCACGGCGGCGAGGGGTCCGTCCAGCGCCACGCGCGCGCCGCCCAGCGCCAGGACGAGCGCCAGGACACCGCCCGCTGCGCGTCGCAGGAGCCGCGGAGGGGATGCGCCCGTGCGGCGCCGCCAGAGCACGACGGCGACGGCCGCGCTCACGACGAGAACGAGCAGAGCCGTGAACACTCCGGGCACCACGAGCACCTCCGCGCCGGGCAGCGCAGCTGTGGTGGTCGCGGTCGCGGCGATCCAGGCGGCGGGGAGCCAGGCGGATGCCGCGAGCAGGTCCGCCAGCGCCGGCAGCGGCGCGGCCAGGCAGGCGAGCAGCCCGATGACGGTGGCGATGGGAGCAGCCGGAGCGGCGACCATGTTCGCGACGATCCCGACGAGCGACTGCTGTTCGGCGAACAGCGCGATGATCGGACCGCAGGCCAACTGGGCGGCCACCGGGATCGCGAGGGCCAGCGCGAGCGGATGCGGCAGCCACCGCTCGAGGCCGCGTGCGAGGGGCGGAGCCAGCAGGATCAGAGCGGCCGTGGCCGCCGCGGACAGTGCGAATCCGGGCGTCGCGGAGAGCCACGGATCGGCGATCAGGATGCCGGTCACCGCGAGGCACAGCACGCTCACCCCGGCGCTCGGGTGGCCGAGCACCACCGTGAGCATGGCCAGGCCCGCCATGGTCGCCGCACGGATCACACTGGGTTCGGGTGTCACCAGCACGACGAACGCCCCGAGCGCGGAGAGCGCCACGACGACGCGCAGCAGACGACCGCCACCGCACAGCGCCACGACGAAGAAGGCCGCCCCGACCACGATGGCGCAGTTGGCGCCGGAGACCGCGGTGAGGTGCGACAGCCCGCTCGTGAGCATCGCCGCATCGAGCTCCGGCGCCACGGCGCGCGTGTCCCCGACCGCGAGTCCGGGCAGGAGCCCCGCTCCCGGCTCGGGCAGTCGGACGGCACGCTCGACGAAGTCCGCACGCGTCGCGGCGGCGACCGCGAAGACGCCCGCGGCCGGTGTCACCACCTCGGCGGAACTCGCGAAGACGACGAGAACCGCCCTCTCCGCGGCATCCGTCGCCATCGCCTCACCGACGATGCGCACCCGAGCCCCGAGATCGGCGCCGTCCAGCCCGTCAACACCGATCCGGACGGGTACCGACGTCGTTTCCGGCGCGTCCGGCGGACCGATCAGCACGGTCTGCGAATCGAACCAGAGCCGTCCGTCGGCGCCCGTCGACGAGGACGAGCTGATGTCGGCCACGACCGCGACGACGCGTCCGTCCAGCTCCTGAACCGCCTCCCGGGACGGCGTCGCCAGAGCGCAGGACAGGGCGACCGCCGCCCCGACCGCGCACACGAGCGCCGCCAGAGGCGCCCAGCGGGCACCCCGCGAACCCGCCAGAACGAGCAGGATCGAGCCGACCGCCGCGGCAGCGCACCACGGCCAGGCGGCGCCGGGCAGGAAGGCACAGCACAGCGCGGTCGCCCACGCCGCAAGGGCGATCGGGACCAGCCGCAGGTCCCGGCCGGTCATACCCGCACCTTGTCACGCAGCCCGGCGAGGAGCTTCTCCCCGATGCCCGGCACGGCGAGGAGATCGTCCACGGAGGCGAAGCGGCCGTTCTCGTCGCGCCACTGGATGATGCGCTCCGCGAGGGCCGGTCCGATCCTCGGCAGGGTCTCCAGCGCGGTCTGATCGGCCGTGTTGAGATCGATCAGGGCGCCGGTGCCGTTGCCGTTGCCGTTGCCGGCGGGCGGCGAGGTCTCCCCCGCCGCGCCGATCCGAGGGACGAGGATCTGCTCTCCGTCCGCGAGCAGTCGCGCGAGGTTCACGGCGCCCAGATCTGCGTCATCCGTCGTCCCGCCCGCTGCGGCGAGGGCGTCGGCCACCCTGGCGCCCTGCTCCAGCACGTACAGCCCCGGATGCGCGACCTCACCCAGCACGTGCACGTACACCTCGCCGGGTGCGACGGTCGCGTGCCCGGCGTCCGCGACATCGATCACCTGCGAGGGTGCAGCCTGCCCTCGGAGGATGCCGAGGCCCACGGCGCCGGAGACCACGACGAGTCCGAGCACCACGGCCGCACCGACGCCGAGGCGTCCTCGCGCCGGACGGCGCGCCGGTGGCGGTTCGGATTCCTCGGGCACGCCGCCACGCTACGCACGCGCGAGCGGGCAGGGACCGCCCTCAGCCGGCACCCGGGGAGAACCCGGGCGTCGGTGTCCCCGGTGCAGGACGAGTGCCGCCGGCGCACCCGCGGCAGGTTCGCTCAGCCCTTGACGACGATGCTGACGATCTTCGGAGCCCGCACGACGACCTTCACGATCTCCTTGTCGCCGATCGCGCGGATCACGCGCTCATCCGCGCGCGCGAGCGCCTCGAGCTCCTCGGCACCGATCTTGGCCGACACCTCGAGCTGCGCACGGACCTTTCCGCCGACCTGCACCACCGCGGTGATCGTGTCCTCCACGAGCAGCGCCGGGTCCGCCGAACGCCACGGAACGAGCCCGACGGAGGGCTCGTGCCCGAGCAGCTCCCACATCTCCTCCGCCGTGTGCGGGGCGATGAGGTCGAGCATGACGGCGATGGTCTCCGCCGCTTCGCGCACGGCCGGGTCCGCGGCACCGCCGCCGGAGTCGATCGTCTTGCGCGTGAGGTTCACGAGCTCCATCAGCCGCGCGACGAGGACGTTGAACTTGGTCTGCTCCACCAACGCGGGCGCATCCGCCAGCAGACGGTGCGTGCCGCGGCGGAGCGCGCCGTCGCCGCCGGCGAAGATCACGTCGACCGGGCTCTCGACCTCGTGCGCGATGCGCAGCGCACGCGCCAGGAACTTCTGAGCGCCGGTCGTGGAGACATCCGCCCAGTCCTTGTCGTCCTCGACGGGTCCGGCGAACGCCAGACCGACACGCAGCGCGTCGGCGCCGTGCGCGTCCAGCTCCTCCTGGAACAGGACGAGGTTGCCCTTCGACTTCGACATCTTCGCGCCGTCGAGGATCACCATGCCCTGATTGATGAGGCTCGAGAACGGCTCGGTGAAGTCGATCAGGCCCATGTCGAACAGCACCTTCGTGATGAAGCGTGCATACAGCAGGTGCAGGATCGCGTGCTCCACGCCCCCGATGTAGCTGTCCACCGGCGCCCAGCGGTCGGCCTCGGCGGGCTCGAAGGCGACCTCATCGTTTCCCGGAGACAGGAAGCGGAGGAAGTACCAGGAGCTGTCGACGAACGTGTCCATGGTGTCGGGATCGCGCAGCACCGGGTCGCCCGTCGCCGGGTCGGTCGTGCGCACCCAGCTCTCCGCGGCGCCCAGAGGCGACGCGCCCTTGGGCGACAGATCCAGCCCCTCGACGCTGGGCAGGCGCACGGGCAGCTGGTCCTCGGGGACCGGGATGATGCGCCCGTCCTCGGCGTGCAGCATGGGGATCGGCGTCCCCCAGAAGCGCTGACGCGAGATCAGCCAGTCGCGCAGGCGATAGTTCTTCGCCGCACGGCCGGTGCCGGCAGCCTCGAGCTTCTCGATCGTCCGCGCGATCGCGTTCCGCTTGGACAGGCCGTTCAGCTCACCCGAGTTGATCAGGCGGCCCTCGCCGGTCAGTGCTGTGCCCGTGACCGAAGGGTGCTGTTCGTCGAGGCTCGGCAGGGTGTCGATCGGGACGCCGTCCTCGTCGACCTCGATCACAGGCATGGCACCGGTCACCGGTGCGGTCGTGTCCACGACGACCTTGACCGGCAGATCGAAAGCGCGGGCGAAGTCCAGGTCTCGCTGATCGTGCGCGGGAACAGCCATGACCGCGCCGTGGCCGTAGTCGGCGAGCACGTAGTCCGCTGCCCAGATCGGCAGCTTCTCGCCGTTGACGGGGTTGATCGCGTAGCGCTCCAGGAAAACGCCGGTCTTGGGGCGGTCCGTGGACTGACGGTCGATGTCGGTGGTCTTCTGCACCTCGGCCAGGTAGTCGGCGAAGCGCTGACGCACGTCGGCCGGTGCCTCCGCGGCGATCTCGGACGCGAGGTCCGAATCGGGCGCCACGACGAAGAAGGTCGCTCCGTGCAGCGTGTCGGGGCGCGTCGAGAACACCGTCACCGGTTCGGAGCGTCCTTCGATGACGAAGTCGATGTCTGCGCCGACGGATCGGCCGATCCAGTTGCGCTGCATCTGCAGCACCTTGTGCGGCCAGAAGCCCTCGAGCTGGTTGAGGTCGTCCAGCAGACGGTCGGCGTAGTCGGTGATCTTGAAGTACCACTGCGTGAGCTTCTTCTTCACGACCTCGGCGCCGCAGCGCTCGCAGCGCCCGTCGACGACCTGTTCGTTCGCGAGCACGGTCTGATCGTTCGGGCACCAGTTCACCGGGCTCTTCTTGCGATACGCGAGTCCCCGCTCGTGCATCTTCAGGAACAGCCACTGGTTCCAGCGGTAGTAGTCCGGGTCGGAGGTGTGCAGCACCCGCGACCAGTCGAACGAGACGCCGTACTGCTCGAAGCCGGCCTTCTGCTGCGCGATGTTCTTGTAGGTCCATTCGCGGGGATCGGCTCCGCGACGGATGGCGGCGTTCTCGGCGGGCAGCCCGAAGGAGTCCCACCCGATCGGGTTCAGGACGTTGTGCCCGCGGTGACGCCAGAAGCGCGCGACGATGTCGGAGTAGAGGTAGTTCTCGGCGTGACCCATGTGCAGGTCGCCGGAGGGGTACGGGAACATCGCCAGCACGTACTTGCGCGGACGCGTGTCGTCGCGGTCGCCGGCGAGGAACGTCTGGTTCTCGGCCCAGTACTTCTGCCACTTCGCCTGGAGGGCGTGCGGCGAGGGCAGAGCGGATGCTTCTTCAAACGTGTTCTCGGACAAGAGCGAACGGCCAATCTGGAAAGCAGGGAGCGCGGAATCGCGAAGTTCCAGGTTATCGGATCATCCGCCGAGCCAGGCTTCGGGCAGCCGCGCCCCCAGGGCCGCCAGCGGGGCGCGTGCCTTGATCGCGACCTCGGCGACCTCGGACCGGGGCTCCGACCCCCACGTGATGCCGCCGCCGGCGCCGACGTACGCCCCCTCGCGGTCGATGAGGATGCTGCGGATCACCATGGCGAGATCCAGCGCGCCGTCCAGGCCCACGTATCCGAAGCATCCGCTGTACACACCGCGCGGAGCGTCTTCGAGCCCGTGCAGGATCGTCATCGCGGAGAGCTTCGGCGCCCCCGTCATGCTCCCCGCGGGAAACGCCGCATCGAGCAGCGCCCCGACGGTCGTGTGCGGGGCCGGCTCCCCGCTCACGGTGCTCACCAGCTGGTGCACGGCCGGATAGCTCTCGACCTCCCACAGCCCCTCGACCCGGATCGTGCCGGGCGCGCACACCTGAGACAGGTCGTTGCGCATGAGATCGACGATCATCACGTTCTCGGCGCGCTCCTTCGCACTCTCGAGCAGCTCGACCGCGAGGGCGGCGTCCTCCCCCGGGTCCGCCGAGCGGGGGCGGGTGCCCTTGATCGGCCGAGTGATGACGCGCCCGCGGTCGGTGAGGAGGAACTGCTCGGGACTCGCGCTCAGCAGGACGCGGCCGCCGACCCGGAGGAATCCGCCGTGGTGCGCGGGCGTCGCGGCACGCAGTCGCAGATAGACCGCGACGGCGTCGTGCACACCCGGGACCTCGAACCTGGTCGTCAGGCACAGCTGGTACGCGGATCCCGCCCGGATCTCTTCGCGGCATCGTTCGATGAGCGCGGCATAGGCGTCGGGGCTGTGCCGCGCCAGAGCCGTCGGCGCCGGCATCCGGTCGATGACGGCGGTCGGGCCGTGCATGGATCCGGATGCCGCGGTGCAGCGGCGCTCGACCTCGGCGGCCCAGGCATCCAGATCGTCGACCGGGGCGAGGGCCCACAGGACGTCGTCGACGTGGTCGTACGCGATCGCCCGCTGCACGCGCATCCAGGCACCGCCCTGGCCGGTTCCCACTCCTGCCGTCGGCGCGCCGGCCGCAGCTGCGCCGGATTCGTAGTCCTGCCAGCCGACCCATCCGCCGAGAAAAGGCGGGCGGACGTCGTCGCGCGCGGGCACCGCATCGATGCGGACGGACACCGGAGCCGCGGCGCCCGTCTCCGTCGTCCCGGTTCCGAGGATGCTCCAGCCCTGCCGCGCATCCGCCCCGGCGTCCAGCCAGAAGACGTCCCCGCCGCCCGCTTCGAGCCCGGGAAACAGGTCGACCGGCGCGGCGACGACCGACAGCGCGCGGGCGTCGAGGGCGGGGATGTGCGGCACGCTCCCAGCGTAGGGCCGGGAGCCTCGGCGTATCCTCGTCAACGTGGACGACTTCCTGCTGTGGCTGCTCGATGCCGTGCAGTCGGTCGATCCGGTCGCGCGCACGCTGATCGCGGGCGTCGCCGTGCTGCTGGAGACCAGCATCCTCATCGGGCTCATCGTCCCCGGCGACACCATCGTCATCATCGCCTCCATGGGGATCACGAGCGTCCCCGAGGGCATCGCGCTAGGCGTCGCGGTCGTCATCGGAGCCCTCATCGGCGAGAGCATCGGGTTCGCCCTCGGCCGATGGCTCGGTCCGCACATCCGGCACTCCTGGCTGGGGCGGCGGATCGGCGAGGCGCACTGGGTGCGGGCGGAGATCTACCTGCGCCGTCGCGGCGGACTCGCGATCTTCCTGTCGCGGTTCCTTCCCGTCCTGCACTCGCTGGTGCCGTTGACGGTGGGGATGAGCGGATACTCCTACCGGCGCTTCCTGGCGTGGACGGCCCCGGCGTGCATCCTGTGGGCAGCCGCGTACGTGAGCGTCACCTCGCTGGCCGCGGGCAGCTTCCGCGAGCTCGTCGACCGCGTGCACTTCGCCGGCTACATCTTCGTCGGCGTCATCGTCGTGTTCCTGATCGTGGTGCTGCTGGGGAAGAAGGCGCTGGGGGCGTGGGAGGCGCGGCACATGCACGCGCACCCCGCCGGCGCGGACTCGTCCGCCGCGGAGAGCGGGAGCACGGGCCAGCCCATGAACGGAACCGGGAAGAATCCCGAACGGAGCACGGGCCGGCCCATGAACGGAACCGGGAAGAAACCCGAACGGAGCACGGGTCAGCCCATGAAAGACTGAGGGGGATGCCCGATCAGTCCGCCGTCCCGGCCAGGATCCACTGGTTCGCCCGCCTGGAGCACCGCTTCCACGTGTGGCGCGAAGGGCGCGCACGCAAGCGCGGCCGCACGGCGTCGATCCTGCCCTTCCCCGGATACGGCGGTGCCGGCTGGGTCCGCGTGGTGGGCCGCGTGCTCATCGTCCCCCCGCAACGGCGGAAGGCGAACGGCGAGTTCGCCGGCATCCGCGGCTGGCGCAGCTTCGTCGGCATCCCGGTCGGCTTCTCGAACGTGGAGATCACGATCGGCGATCGCACGCAGATCGTCGCGGCGGATCGCGGCGGGGTCGTCGACACCGTGATCCAGGCGGACCTGGAACCGGGCTGGCAGCGGATCACGATGTCGGTCGAAGGCCAGCCGCCCGTCGAGGGCACCGTTTTCATCGTCGACGAGAGCGTCGATTTCGGCGTCATCTGCGACGTGGACGACACCGTCATGGTCACCGCGCTCCCCCGGCCGTTCATCGCCGCGTGGAACTCGTTCGTCGTCGACGAGCACGCTCGCCTTCCGGTTCCGGGCATGGCGGTGCTCCTGGAGCAGATCATGCGCCAGCACCCCGGGTGCCCGATGATCTACCTGTCGACCGGGGCGTGGAACATCGCCCCCACGTTGACTCGGTTCCTCAGCCGCCATCTGTTCCCGGCCGGATCCATGCTGCTCACGGACTGGGGGCCGACGCACGACCGCTGGTTCCGCAGCGGCCGCGAGCACAAGCTCACCAACCTGCGACGCCTGGCCGCGGAGTTCCCGACCATGCGCTGGCTGCTGATCGGCGACGACGGCCAGCACGACGAGGCGATCTACACGCAGTTCCAGCAGGAGCATCCGGAATCCGTCGCCGGTGTCGCGATCCGCCTGCTCTCCACCACCGAGGCCATGCTCGCCGGCGGACGTGCGCCCGTGGACGACCACTCCGAGGATGCGGCGCCGTGGGTGTCGGCATCCGACGGCGCCGGGCTGCGCGAGCGACTCGGCGAGGTGGGGATCCTGCACTGATGTCCGCAGCGCTCCACCCGGCCGAATGGCGCGCACGCGAGCAGGCGCACCGGGATCGGGCGGATGCGCTCACGGCGGCCCACCGGGACCGAGCCGCGCGCAGCGAGAAGCATCCCGTCGAGGACTTCCTGTTCACGTATTACAGCTACCGGCCGTCGCACCTGCGGCGCTGGCATCCCGGCGCGGGTGTCGAACTCGCGGACGCGTCCGAGCGTCTGAGCTGGCGCTGGTATTCCCCCGGAAGCTCCCCGGGCTCCGCGGTGCCGGATGCGGGCCTGTTCGCCGTCGAGAAGGCGCCGTTGGCAGCCCTGGTGGAGCGGATGCTGCGGCGCACCGCCGCACGGCCCGGTCAGTTCGGCTGCTTCGGGCTGCACGAATGGGCGATGGTGTATCGCGCGGACGAGCACCGGCATGCGGTTCCGCTGCGGCTCGGCCAGGACGGGACGGATGCGGTCGTCGACGCGCACGAACTGCGGTGCACGCACTTCGACGCCTTCCGGTTCTTCACGCCGGAGGCCGTCCCGCGCAACCGCACTCCGCTCACGCGGGCGGACCAGCCGGATGCCGAGCAGCCCGGCTGTCTGCACGCCGGCATGGACGTCTACAAGTGGGCGATGAAGCTCGGCCCCCTCGTGCCGGGTGAGCTGCTACTGGACTGCTTCGAGCTCGCCCGCGACATCCGGGAGCTCGACATGCAGGCGGCGCCCTACGACCTGAGCGACTGGGGCATCGCGCCGGTGCGCATCGAGACCCCGGAGGGCAAGAGCGAGTACGTGCGCCGCCAGCGCGGATTCGCCGAACGCGGGAACGTGCTGCGCGAGCGGATCCTGACGGCCTGGCTGGGTGCGGACCCGGTCTGACCCGCCGGCGTCTCAGCCCCGCAGCGCCTCGGCGATCGGTGCCGGCGTGCCGTCCAGACCGTTGCCGAACCGGATCGTCTTCCCGATCGTGGCGGGCTCCGCGAGCGTCCGGGCGATGACGGCGGCGACGTCCGCCCTGGCCACCGATCCGCGCCCCGACTCGTCCACCTGGATGAGACCGGTGGGCGGGTCGAAGGTCAGCGTGCCCGGACCCAGGATCGTCCAGTCCAGGTCCGTGTGCGCCAGGTGCGCGTCGGCCGCCCACTTCGCATCCGCGTAGGCGAAGAAGCTGCTCTCCGGATCCACGCCGTGATCGGCCGCGGATCCGATCCACGACACCATGACGTAACGCCGCACCTCGGCGGACGCGGCCGCTTCCATGCTTCGGATCGCGGCGTCGCGGTCCACTGCGTATGTGCGGCGCGGATCGCCGCCGCCCGCCCCGGCAGACCACACGACCGCATCGTGGCCGGCGATGAGCGAGGCGAGGGTCGCGGCATCCGCTGTCTCCACGTCCGAGACGACGGGGGTCGCGCCCGTGGCGGCGACCTCGTCGGCGTGGGCGGGATTGCGGATCACCGCGGTGACCTCGTCGCCGTGGGCGACCAGCAGCGGAGCGAGCAGGAGGGCGATGCGGCCGTGACCGCCGAAGACGAGGATGCGGGACATGAGGCCTCCGATGCTATTCAGGAAGCTGCTCGGTGTCGATGACGTAGGCCTGCGGATGCGAGGGCAGGTACCGGACGACGATGTCGCCTGAGGGCACCCAGGCGTCCCGGTCGGGGTACATCGACGGCGTGAAGAAGTCGTTCGGCAGCGTGTACTCCACGCCCGTCGCCGTGGTGAACCTCACCCAGTCGCCGTCGACGGTCGCGACGGCCGGCTGGCCGTTGTCGTGGATGTACGCCGAGGTCACCGGGACGCCGATCAGACCCAGGATGCCCAGGACGAGGCCAGCACCCATCACGACGGCGAGCACGCGGAAGAAGAGGCGCTGGAGGCGGGCGATGACGACGCGGGAACGCCGGTCCGAACCCGATTCCACGAGGCCTTCCCGCGCGCGGATCGTCGAGAGCCGGGAACGTGCTCCGATGGGCCGAGTCGCCTGCGAGAGCAGGCCCAGCATCGCGAATCCCGCGATGAACACCATTGCGTACCCGTGGGTCACGGGGAAGTTCACCAGCCACACGAGCGTGTCCATGAGGTTCATCGCGCGGCCTCCTCTTCGATCGTCAGGGCGACGGTGTGCGGATCGTCACGGAGATACCGCGCCCACACGGGTGAGCCGACCTGCACGCGCGAGACGGCCTCCGGATAGACGAACACCGTCGTGTCGGCCTCCCAGCCGGTCTCGCCTTCCGGGGTGATGAGGAGGCGGACGGCGAGCTCGCTCTGCCCTTCGCGGCGCCTGCCGGTGGGGCGCACCGACAGGACGGATGCCGGGGCCTGCCGCCCCTCCTTCCGAGCACGCACCTGCCGCGGGTCGATCAGGCCGCGCGCGATGCGCCAGTCGAGCATGGCCTCGCGCACGGGAGGGTCGGTGATGTCGGCGAGCTCGACCGCATCGTGATCGCTCGCGCTGTAGCGCACGGGAAGCGGGGAACCCGGTTGCAGTGCGCTCGCATCGGTGGCGGGGACGAGCATCCGCAGCTGGGAGACGAACTCCTCGCCGTCCACGGGCGACACGCGCACGAAGATGTCGTACTGCGGGACGTCGTTGACCGTCAGACCGGTGCGAGCCACCTCCACGATCCGGCCGACGCCGATCCGCGTCTCGCCCCGCGGCGTGGAGCGGCGTCCTACGCCCAGGACGCCGCCGCCGATCGTGAGGATCAGTCCCCACGCGACGCCGATCAGGATCGGACCGGGTCCGTCGTCGTTGAACGGCAGGATCGAGGTGCTCTGATCGACGCCGAACAGGCCTTCCGCCGCCCAGATGGCCAGCCAGGCCGAGAGCAGGGGCCAGACGATGAGAACCACGATCCGAAACACGCTTCCAGGCTATCGGCGTCGGCCCCTCCCGATCACGGATGCGCCCGTAGGACCGCTCAGCCGGGGACGCTCTCCGCGATCCTGGCCAGCTCCCGCTGAACGCCCTTCGCCGCGGTGCGTCCGGCGCGGTTGGCGCCGATCGTGCTGGCCGACGGACCGTAGCCGACCAACTGCACGCGGGGGTCGGCTACGGCCGTGGTGCCGCGGCCGTTCCGTTCCAGCCGGATGCCGCCGGCCGCGCTGCGCAGGTGCAGAGGTGCGAGATGCGAGACGGCGGGACGGAAACCGGTGGCCCACAGGATCACGTCGACGGGTTCGAAGGAGCCGTCCGCCCAGCGGACGCCGTCCGGTTCGATCCGGGAGAACATCGCGCGGCGTGCCGCGTACGCGCCGAGACGCTCGGCCTCGCGCTCTTGAGCCCGGAGCATGAGACCCGTGACGCTCACGACGCTCTCCGGCGGAAGCCCCTGAGCCACGCGCCGCTCGACGAGGGCGACGGCGGCGGCACCGGCCTCGGGGGTGAAGTCGTCCGTGCGCCAGACCGGTTCACGGCGGGTCGCCCAGATCGTGTCCGTGAGGGGCGCGAGCGCGCCGAGGAACTGCACGGCCGACGCTCCCCCGCCGACGATGAGCACCCGTTTGCCTCGGAAGTGCTCCGGGCCCGGGTAGTCGACCGTGTGCAACTGTTCACCGACGAAGGTCTCCATCCCCGGGTAGTGCGGCAGGAACGGGTGGGTCCAGGTGCCGGTCGCGTTCACGATCGTGCGGGTGCGCCAGGTCCGCTCGCCGGCGTGGACGACGAGGATGCCGTCGTCATCCGTGACCCGGTCGACCCGCACGGGGCGGACGATCGGCAGGCCGTGCTGGCGCTCGTAGGCGGCGAAGGATGCCGGGACCGCCCGGTTCGCGCGCTGGGCGTCACGCGGCGGCGGAGTCGAGCCCGGAAGTTCGGCGACGCCGTGGACATCGGTCATCGTGAGGGCATCCCAGCGGTGCTGCCAGGCGCCTCCGGGCTTGCTGTCGGCATCCAGGACGAGGTGCCGGATGCCGAGACGTTGCAGGTGATATGACGCCGACAGCCCTGCCTGTCCCGCGCCGATCACGATGCTGTCGAAGATGTCCACGATGTGGCCAACGCCCGCGGGTCCGCGGATGTTCCGGCGGAGGTCCCGCGACTCCGGAACCTCCGCCGTTGGTCACGACCCGATCAGCAACCGAGCGACCTCGGCGCTGCGGAAGAGAAAGCCGGCGTGCGACGTGTCGAGGGAGTGCACACGGAACGGATTCTCCGGTGTGAGCGCATCGGCCTCACGGATCAGGCGGTCCTGCATCTCGACAGGGAGCGACCGATCCTGAAGCAGACGCACGAACGTGTGCGGAATCCGCCCCCAGACGTCCGGCCGAATGCGGGCATTTCCGAGCATGACGGACAGCGACTCGTCGGGCTGCATGAGGTTCAGGAACGCCAGGAACCGGTCGTCGTCGACGTCCGCCATCGTCGCCGCCTTCAACCGTTCCAGCAGATCCGCATCCGCCGTCCGGTAGTTCGCTCTCCCGACCGCGGGCGAGGAGTCGACTTCGATGTTCAGGCCGGCCAGCTCCGGAAGCAGGCTCCTGGCGAACTCGGGTTCGGACATGTACTCGATCGGATTGGCTCTCGACGCACAGGCCCAGGCAGAGATGTAGGCGAGTCCGTCCACGAGATCCGGATGACGGTTCGCGAACACCGTGCTGGTCATTCCCCCGAGGCTGGCCGCCACGAGGATCACCGGGCCGTGCGCTCGCATCGCACGGACAGGCGCGAGCAGCGCGGCGACGTTGTCGTCGAGAGTCACGTCTTCGAGGATCGACCGATGCATCCGCAGTGCTTCGAGATCCTGCGGGGCCTGATAGGCGACCGGATACTGCGCCTCCAGACCGTGTCCCGGAAGATCGATCGCGTACGAGCGCCTCCCGAGGAGCGCCAGCTCGCGTTGCACCGGCGCCCACATGTGGGAGCTCGTGCCGGAACCGTGGACGAGAAGGAACGTGCTTCGGGGGTCGCTGAAAGGGAACGGTGCGTTGTTCATGTGCTTTCCTGTCGGTGGAGCGGAAGGTCCATCGGCATCACGTGTCGACCGCCTCAGGGAAAGGTCGGTAAGACAGGTCGCGGCAAACGCGACGGAGTGCGCCGGATTACTCCGAGCGCAGGCGTGAGAAGACCAAGCACATGCATGCAACCGTAGCAGAGCGGTGTCTGCCGGGCGAGGGCCGGACACACCCGAGATCCGCGCCCGATTGGCGCACGGGGCCGCTTCTGTTGTACTCTTTTCAAGTTGCCCCGGGCTTCTACGGGGCGGCATCTGGGCCTGTGGCGCAGCTGGTAGCGCACCTGCATGGCATGCAGGGGGTCAGGGGTTCGAGTCCCCTCAGGTCCACCGAGAATCCCGCGAGAGATCGCGGGATTTCGTCGTTTCGGAGACGCTCACTGCTCCCCGGTGTAGAACCCGTAGGTGGCGTCCGCCGCCTGTGCCGCCACGGCCGAATCGGCACCGGAGGCGACATGCGCTCGCGCCCACCCTTCGGCCACGCCGCGAGTGAAAGCCTTGCCCTCCTCCGAGAGCTGCCAGGCCTGGGCCTCCGAGGGATCGAGGTGCCCGTCCACGGCGCCGAGGTGCAGCGCGAGACCGAACAGCCCCTGATCCCAGCCGACCCCGGTCGCTCCTGGTCCGAACACGTCCCACATCTCCGTGGGCACGTCGGCCGTGTGAGCGGCGTGCTCGAGACGCAGGCGGGTGCCACCGGCCTCCACCGCTGCCAGCCGCACGGTGAGCCACGTCACCCCGCCGCCGTATTCCCATGTCACCCGGTACTCCGCCCGGCCGTCCGCCGGCGGATCGCACGCCAGGATCCGCCCTCCCGCGTTCCCCTCGAACTGGTACCGGCCGCCCTGACGCAACTCGCCCGACACCGGCAGGAACCACCGTTCGATGCGGTCCGCATTCGTCACGGCATCCCACACGTCCTCGATCGGCGAGGAGTACGCCTGGCTGATGCTCTGGATGTAGGCCGGCGCGCCGGCGAACTCCTCCGTGCGCAGTTCTCGCTCGACGCTGTCGAGCTGCTTCTGAATGTCCATGTCGTCACTCCTCCGCTCTCGGTTCGACCCGCCCGTCTCGGCGGCGCTCCAGAGGCCCCCGGGCGAGCTCGGTGTCCAGCGCAGCCAGCGGCCCGCGCCAGAAGCGCTCGAACGGCGACAACCAGGCATTCGCGGCCGCCACACCCGCGGGATTCACGGCGTACATCCGCCGGGTCCCCTCGGGACGCACCGTCGCGAACCCGTTCTCGCGCAGCACGCGCAGGTGCTGCGAGACGGCAGGCTGGCTGATGCCGAACTCCTCCTGGATCACAGTCCCCAGACCACCTGCCGTCTCCTCCCCCGCCGCGAGCAGTTCGAGGATGCGGCGACGGATCGGGTCTCCGAGTACGTCGAGCGCGTGCATGTCCTCATGGTTGCATCGGCACTTATATAAGTCAAGCATAAATTATTGAATCATCGCGCCGACGGGACTCGGCCGCACCTCGCCCTAGACTGACGTCATGTCGCCCCGCTCCGACGCCGACCACCATCTGCTGAGGATCCACCGCGTCCTCCGCCCCGGGTTCGGCACAGAAGCAGCCGTGTACGGCACGATTCTGATGAGCGGCCTCGTCGCCGTGTCGTCCGCCCACGGCGAGACCTCGGCGATGGTGCTCATCACGGTCGCGGTCACGGTGCTGGTGTTCTGGTCCGCCCACGTCTATGCGGGGACCGTCGCCCGGGTCGGGGAACCCGACGAGGACGGACGCCCCGTCGGCGTCCGTCAGGCACTGCGCGGCTCCCTGCGGCACTCCTTCGGGATGCTCAGCTCCGCTGCCGTGCCCGCCGCGATCCTTCTGGCCGGGACGACGAGGGCGATCCCCGACGGCCTCGCGAACGACCTCGCGCTGTGGTCGGGGACCGTGATCCTCGCCTTCCTCGGCTACATCGCGTTCCTCCGGCGAGGCAGTTCGCTTCCGGTCCGCCTCGCCGGAGCCGCGGGGACCGCCTGCTTCGGGATCGCCTTCGTGATCCTGAAGGCCTTCGTGCACTGAGACGGAGTCAGCGCTTCGCCGCCACCGGTACGCCGGCGGCGACCTGCGCGCGCCACCACGGCGTCTCGATGAAACCCCGCTTCATGAAGACCAGCTCCATCGAAGCGTTCCATCCCCGGACGCCCTTCAGGTGCGCGATGGTGCCTGTCATGAAGTCGTGCAGGGATTCAGTGCTCGGCAGGATGATCTCGCAGTAGAGCGAGTTCTCATCCAGTGCTGCCGCGAGGAACCTCACCGAGACGTGCTGGGCGAGCGTCTGCGCCACGGCAGCGATGCGCGAGGGCTCCACGCGCAGCATGAGGAGGGTCTCGGCGCTCATCCCGAGAGCGGATGCCGGCACCATGGTGACCGTGGTCAGGCAGCCCGCGTTCTTCATCCGCTCGTAGCGGCGCCGCACACTGCTCTCGTTCATGTCGAGCTTGGCGCCGATCGACAGGAACGATGCTCGGCCGTTCTCCCGCAGTTCGCGCACGATCGCACGATCGGCCTCATCGAAGTGCGTCGGGTCGCACGTGTTCGGTGCCGGCATGTACCCGGACGGATCACTCGTGGCGTCCGCGTGGGCGTCGTAGAGCTGGCGACCCCAGTCGAAGCTGACCTTGTAGTTGTGCATCATCAGGTCGCTCCGCCACCGCTCCACGCCGGGGATCGCCTGCAGTTCGGTCAGCACGTGGGCATAGGTCGCCGAATCTCCCGGGATCACCACTTCCGCGAAGATGTCGAACTTGCCCGTGACCAGCGTCACGAATCGCACGTAAGGCGATTCGATCAGCTTCTCAGCGACCGAGAGCTGGGAACCCGGTGTGCAGTTGATGCGGACGAAGAAGGTCTCGACGTGTCCTTCGCTGCCCAGCGTCGGCACGATTCCGACTCGGACGACGCCTTCGGCCAGCAGCTGCTGGCCGCGGCGTGTCACGGTCGACACCGAAGCACCGGCGAACTCCGCGATCGAGGTCCAGCTCGCCCTCCCGTCCTGCTGCAGGGCGACGACGATGCGTCGGTCGAGTTCGGTGACCTCGCGTCCGAGGGGAACGCTGCTCATCGGGTCGGCGGCGTCACTCGGTGCAGGAACTCCCTGACCGTCTTCGTCCACGCCTCTGCCTCCTCGATCTGCGGTGAGTGCCCGGACTTCTCGAACACCACCATCTCGGAGTTCGGGATGAGATCTGCGATCACCTGGCTACACGATACTGGCGTGATCCAGTCCGTCCGCCCCACCGTGATGAGTGTCGGGACCGTGATCTCGTGCAGGCGCGGCTTGAGGTCGTACGCGGGCAGGTTCACCGAGAAGGCGTAGTTGTGCGCCTCGTAACGATACGGAGTCGCTTCGACCTTGCGCTCCACGGCCGCCGGGTCGTAGACGAAGTCATACAGGGGCAGGATCTCGCGCCAGCAGTCCTTGAGATCCGCATCGTCCCGAACCCGTCCGAGGTCGATGCGGTCGAACTTCTCCATGTCGATCGAGACGCGGTCCGAGGCCAGGGCGTTCTCGCGCGCGAGATGGGCGTTCGAGTTGTCCGGCGAGGTGTCCCGGAGCACCACGGCGCGGGCGCGGTCGGGATACCGCAGGGCGTACTCCATCGCCATGAATCCGCCGTAAGACCCTCCGGCCATGATGACGCTCTCGGCGCCGATCCATGCGCGCAGGCCGTCGATGTCGGCGGCCCACTGCTCGTGGCTGAACGTGCCCTTCCCCTCGCTCTGCCCGCTGCCGCGGGCGTCGAACACGACCACCCGGTACTCGTCGGCCAGCCGACCGAAGCTCGCCCGTGGTTCGGCACGGGAGCCGAGTCCCGGCGCGCCGTGATGGGTGATGATGACCGGCGCCCCCTCGGGCCCGAGCACCTCGACCGCGAGGTGATTGCCGTTGATCTCCACCCACTGGTGTTCGCTCGTCGCGGCGGCGAACTCCGGAGAGACCGGTGGGGTCGTTGTCATGATGCGTCCTTCCTCGAGGCGTCAGCGCTCACAGCGCGATCGTGCAGTCATCAAGACTGCGGGGGTAGGTGGTGAGGGCCTCAGCGCCATCGGCGGTCACGAGCATGCTGTCGCTGATTCGGTAGCCCGCATGCCCCGGCACGTAGATCCCGGGCTCGTTGGACACGACCATGCCGGATTCCAACGTCGTGGCATCTCCGTCCTCCAGCCAGGGAGGCTCGTGCATCCCCAGGCCGATGCCGTGCCCCTGTCGGTGGCGGATGAACTCGCCGAGGCCGGCCTCCCGGATGACCTCGAGACACAGCCGGTTGGCCTCGCGGCACTCGAGGCCGGGCTTGATCGTCTCCTGCCCGACCTGCTGAGCGCGCCGGATCGTATCGTGGTATCGCCTCTGCTGCGCCGTCGGCTCCCCGAGGACGAACGTCCGCTCCCCCTCGATGAAACGTCCGCCGACCGCGCAGCCGAGCGAGAGCATGAACGTGTCGCCGGGCTGGAGGCGGTTCACCGACGGCAGGCCGTGCGGGAAGGCGGAGTTCGCCCCGGAATACACCAGACCGCCCGCGAGAAGGGAAGCGACGACGACGTTGCGGTGCTCGGCATACATCAGCCCGGATCCGGACGCCGTCACGTGCCGCTCCAGCTCGGCCTCCGTCGGGAGCTCTCCCCCGCTCGAGACGGCGTCGGTCACGAACCGGACACCGGCCTCGAGCATCCGGTCGGTGATCCGCGCCGCTTCACGGTGCAGCACGACTTCCTCCGGGAACTTGACATACCGGGCATGCGTGATCAGCTCGCTCGGAGTGAACACGCTGCCGGGCATGGATTCGCGTGCCGCGACGAGCCTCTGATACGGCATCGTCGTGGCGAACCCCACGCGCCGCGCGGACGGCACGGCGCGCGCCAGCACGGCGAACGGCGGGACGATCCCGGGATACTCCGGAAAGGCGATGATCTCGGCGCGTGAGGCCTGAGACCGGGCGTACTCGCGTTCGAGCTCCGGCAGCAGCATCGTCACGGCACCGCCCGCGTCGAGCCAGATCGCGACGGGCCGCTCGGAGGGATGGTGGAAGAAGCCGGTCAGATAAGCGATGTCCTCGGGATGGTCGGTGAGGAAGGCGTCGAAGCCCTCCTCCTCCATCCGCGCGAGCACGCGCTGCTGGACCCGATCGTAGAACGCCGCGTCGAGGCGCTGGTCGAAGTCGGTCATGTCGCTCCTCAGCGGGCCAGATGGCGCGGGTTGCGCGCATCGTTGTAGGCGATGGACAGGAGCGTCGCAGACAGCACGAGCACCAGGATCGCGATCGAGGGGAACAGGGTCAGCCACCAGGCGCTGACCATCGCACCGGCCTGCTGGGCTTCGTAGAGGATGCGCCCCCACGACCAGGTGGTGGGGTCGCCGAGGCCGAGGAACGCCAGGCCTGCCGCGGAGAGAACGGCTCGTGACGCGGTGACGACGACGGAGACGACGATGACGGGGGTGACGGCCGGCAGCAGATGCCGTGAGATGATCCACCACGGCGACGTCGTCATGAGCCGCGAGGCGTCGACGTACGGCAGCCCGACCACGGTCAGGGCCTGAGATCGCACGAGTCGAGTGACCTCCGGCCAGGAGAAGGCCGCCACCACGAGGATGATCGTCGATGTGCTCGGTCCGACGAGTGCGGCGATAAGGATCATGAGCGGCAGGACGGGCAGGGAGAGCGTCATGTCGACGATGACGCTGATCAGGCCGTCCAGGCGCCGGAAGTAGGCGCCGAGCACCGCGATGATCGTCCCGAAGACGATCGCGATGACTGATGCCGCCACCGCGACGAGCACGCTCTGCTGGGTTCCCCAGATCACCTCGGAGAACACATCGCGTCCCAGGGCGTCGGTGCCGAACCAGTGGGCGCCGCTCGGCGGACGCAGCACGTCGGGACCGTAGCTGGCGGGGTACGGCGCGATCAGGGGCGCGGCGAGCGCGATCACGACCAGCAGCAGGAGCAGGCCGAGCGAGATCATGCCGAGGGGATCACGTCGGAACGCGCGCCACGTGTGCGCCGCAGCGCGCTCGCTGCCGATCGCGGTCGGTTCGGGAATCGCCGTCATCTCGGCGGAGGGCATCGGTGCGGTCATGACGTCTTCACTCTCGGGTCGAGGTATCCGTAGACGATGTCAGTTGCGGTGTTCGCCACGACGACGGTCACCGCAAGCATGAGGAATGCGCCCTGCAGCACCGGGAAGTCGAGCTGGGTGACGGCCTCGTAGATGCCGCGCCCGATCCCCGGATACGCGAAGACCGTCTCCGTGAGCACAGCGCCTCCCACGAGGAAGCCCAGTTGCAGCCCGATCAGCGTCGTCGTCGGCAACAGGGCGTTGCGCAGTGCGTGCTTCCAGAGGATCCGCCGGCCGCGCAGGCCGTTCGCCTTGGCGAGAAGGATGTAGTCCTCTCCCAGTGTCTCGATCAGCGTCGACCGCATCGTGAGGACGTAGGAGCCGACCTGGATCAGCATGAGGGAGACGGCAGGGAGGATCAGGTGCTGAGCGACACTCAGGTACCAGTCCATGCCGTAGGTCCCGTTCGTGTAGGCGCCTCCGATCGGGAGCCACCCGAGGGTGAGGCCGAAGACGAACAGCAGCAGGATCGCGACGCTCGGCACGAACAGCGACTGCCCGGTGACACCGAGCACCTGAACACCGCGGTCGATGAACCTTCCCTTGTGGGAAGCCGCTGCGACTCCCAGCGGGATTCCGATGACGATCGTCAGCACAAGCGCCGTGATCGTCAGCAGCAGCGTCCAGGGCAGACGCTGAAGCAGCACATCCGTCACCGGGATGGACTGAGTGAACGAGATGCCGAGATTGCCCTGCAGCAGCTGCCACATGTAGAGCCCGTACTGCACCAGCAGAGGCTGGTCCAGTCCGTACTGCTCGAGGATGGTCGCCCGGATGTCATCCGTCATGTTGGGGCTCGCCAGCGCCAGGGCCGGGTCGCCGGGAAGCAGACGGAGGAGCAGGAACGTCACGGTCACGGCGAACCAGATCGTGAGCAGACCACGTCCGACGCGGCTGAGAATGAACGATGCTCGGGACACCCGGGCGACCTTCCTCGAGAGTGTTTCGATGGCTTATTCGACCGGGTACGCGCTCGCGAGGGAGAGCGGGTTCACGATCGAGAGCAGCTCGCTCGGCTTCGAGATGAAGCCGGCCCATTCATCGCTCGCCGCGAAGAACAGGTTCTGCGTGTACATGATGTTGTCGTAGACCTGGTCGTGAACGATCTGGTTCGCCTCCCGCATGATCGCGATCTTGTCGTCCTCGTCGAACGTGACCATGCCCTCCTCGATCAAGGCGTTCAGCTCGGGGTCGTCGACATACGTGTAGTTGATCGCTCCGCCGGGGAGGTACGACAGCGCGAAGTTCGTCACCGGGTCGTCCATGATGGCGAAGTTGCCGGCGTAGATGTCGTAGTCGCCTTCATTCGTCATCGAGAGGTACGTGTTGCGCTCTGTTCCCTGCAACTCGATCGTGATGCCGGCCTCGGCCGCACTGTCCTTCACCATCTGCGCCCATTGGCTGGTGACGCTGTCCTGCAGCGAGTAGATCAGGCGGAAGGACACCGGGAAGTCGCCATCGGCATCCGCGGTGTACCCCGCCTCCTCCATGAGCGACCGCGACAGCTCCGGATCGAACTCGTACTCGGTGATCAAGTCGTCGTAGTACTTCGAGAGCACCGGCATGAGCGCGCTCGATCCGGTGGAGACCGCCTGCCCCTGCAGCACGACCGTGCGGATGGCCTCGTAGTCCACGGCGTGCGCGAGCGCCTTCCGGACCCTGACGTCGTCCAGGCCCTCCTTGGTCATGTTGTAGACCAGATGGGCGTAGCCGAGCCCCGCCGCCTCGATGACCTGCAGTCCCTCCGTGCTGCTGAGCTGTTCCACCTGCGCCGGGGGCAGCGCGTTGGCGATCACGTCGATCTCACCGCTCTGCAGAGCGAGGATCTCCGTGTTCACGTCGGGATAGACGCGATAGACCACTTCGGCCGGACCGGGGACGCCGCCCTCGACGAGCGGATAGTCCTCGACGCGCTCCAGCGTGTAATGCTGCCCGACCTGGAAGTCGCTCATGATGAACGGACCCATGCCCACCCAACCGCCGTCCGATCCGTCGTTGGCGAACTCGGCGATGGATCCCTGCGGCTCGAAGACGTGCTTCGGCACGACGACACCCCAGAATCCGATCTCGTCGATGATCGACGAGTCCGGCTGGGTGAGCGTCAGCTCGACCCGCGTGTCCGAGACCGCCGTGGCGGTGTCGAGGTTCCCGAGCTGCCCGAAGAACGTCCCCGGCGCCTGGTCGCGCTTGACCGCGTTGAGAGTCCACGCGACATCCTCCGCGGTGAGCGGCTCTCCATCGCTCCAGGTGAGGTCGTCCCGGATCTCGTAGAACCCGGTCGTGTCGTCCACATACCCCCACTCGGTCGCGACGTGGGCCTCCTTGCTCCCGTCGTCGCTGATGCTCAGCAGATGCGGGTACATCAGGTTGGTGATCCAGGAGTCCGTCCGGCTGTTGCCGAGGACCGGATTGAAGTTGACGACATCGGTGGTCGTGCCGATGCTGATCGTCTCGTCGCTCGGTCCGGCGCTCCCGCTGGACTCACCGGGCTCCGGTGCTGTCGGTGCACACGCCACGAGACCGACGGCGACGGCCGCGGTCGCGCCGAGCGCGAGGAACCTGCTGTGCTTCATCAGACCCAAACCTCCTCAAGGACGCGCATGGTGTTCCCGCCGACGACTGCGCGGATCTCGTCGTCGGAGTAGTCGTGCTTCACGAGCCAGCCGATGATGTTGTAGAAGGCCTCGGCGGGGTTCTCGATGCCGTCGACGTACGGCTGCTTCTCGTAGTCGACGTTGGCGTGCGCCTGGCCCAGCGACAGGTTCGACGAGAAGGCGTCGTGGAGACCGACGTGGTCGCCGAACAGCGTGTCCGGACCGAAGCTCACGTGCTCGAGACCGACGAGGTCGACGCAGTACTGGAAGTGGTCCATCACGGACTCGAGCGAGTGCTTCGGATGCTGCGGCGAGATCGTGGTGTGCGGAGCCGCCTCGATACCGATCACTCCACCGCGCTTGGCGCACTCGATGATCGTCTCGTCGGTCTTCATCCGGTTGGTCGGCCACAGACCGCGCGCGCCGGCGTGGGTGATGAACACCGGGACCTTCGAGTGCGCGATGACGTCGAGGCATGTCTGATCTCCCGAGTGCGAGATGTCGATCGCGATGCCCAACTTGTTCATGCGCTCCACGGCGCGCTCGCCGAAGTAGGTCAGTCCGCCGTCCCCGCGCTCCTTCAGGCCTCCGCCGAGCATGTTCGCCTCGGAGTAGGCGATTCCCATCTGGCGCACGCCGAATCCGTAGAGCACGTCGAGGCGGTCGACCTCGTTCTCGATCATCGTCGCGGCCTCGAGGGCGAAGATGTGCGCGACGCGGCCCGTCTCGGCGGCGTGGCGGATGTCCTTGATCGACTCGGCCTTGATGACGAAGTCCTGGTGGGCGAGATCCGCCATCCGGACGCCGAGATCGAACAGCACGTCCTGGTACTTCCACCCGGCGTCGCTCGAGATGCAGCACGTGCCGTCCATGCCGTTGTCGAAGACAGCAGTCAGGCCGGAGCGCGAGAGACCCTCGTAGCCAGTGGGTTCGCGCCCCTGGCGGATGTGGTCGCGCAGTTCTCCCATATCTTCCGGGAAGACCTGCACGTGCTCGTGCAGGGAGATCACCGTCTCCTCACGGAGCAGCCGTTCCGTGCGCTCCTTCTGCGCGTCGCTGAGCTCCAGGCCGGTGTATGCGGGAACGCGCCCGATCTGCTTGGCGTAGCGGAACTCGCGGTAGTCCTTGCCTGCTTCGAGATAGTCGTAAGCGGTGTAGCCGCTGTAGCGGCCTGCTGGTTCGAGCACGGAGGCGCTCCTTCGATTCGGTGATGCGGGTGGGCTCTCCCCGGTCATGCGAGGAGAATGACTCCGAATCTCGTTGATTTCGGCGCTACTGTCAACTGCAATGCACAATTTCGGCTGAGATGTTTCCTGTTCGAAACATTTCAGCACCATTCTGATGGCATGATGGGCACCATGGAGAACAGGTCAGCATCCTCCGGCGACACGGTCCTGGAGATCGAAGCACTCACGGTCACACTCACCGGCGGGGGGCGCGAGAACCGTGTCGTCGACGGCATCGACCTCACCGTCCGCCGTGGCGAGGTCTTCGCGCTGCTGGGCGAATCCGGTTCGGGGAAGTCGATGACCGCACGCGCGGTGATGGGCCTCATCGATGAGGGCAGGGTCGAGGCCGAGACGCTGCGCCTCAACGGAGACGATCTGCTCGCGCTGACATCCGAGCGCCATCGAGAACTCCGCGGCGTGACCGTGAGTCTGGTCATGCAGGACGCGCTCTCCGCACTCAATCCCGTGCTCAGCGTCGGCGACCAGATCACGGACCTCCTGCGGGCGCACCGGCCGCTGAGCAAGAGGGAGGCTCTGGCACGCGCGGAGGAGCTTCTCGGACTCGTCGGCATCCCGGAACCCGCCACCCGGGTCCACCAGTACCCGCATCAGTTCTCGGGCGGCCAGCGACAGCGCATCCTGATCGCGATGGCCATCGCGCTCGAACCCGACCTGATCATCGCGGACGAGCCGACCACCGCTCTCGACGTCACCGTGCAGGCCCAGATCCTGGACTTGCTCCTGTCCCTGCGCAGACGCCTCGGCGTGGGGATCCTCCTGATCACTCACGACCTCGGAGTCGTGATGGAGGTCGCCGACCGCGTGGCGATCATGCGGTCGGGGCGCATCGTCGAATCCGGCAGCGCCGACGTCGTCCTCACCGAACCTCAGCATCCGTACACCCGCCAGCTCCTGAACTCCATGCCGAAGCCGGTTTCGGCGGCGGCGGACCTGGACGAGGACGAGAAGCCGATCCTGAATGCGAACGGCCTGCGTCGGACCTTCCGCGGGTCGCACGGCCACACGGTCACCGCGGTGGCCGGCGTCGACCTGTCCCTGCACAGCGGAGAGATCCTCTCGATCGTCGGAGAGTCTGGCAGCGGCAAGTCCACGCTCGCACGCATGCTCGTCGGCCTCGACGTGCCGGATGCCGGAGCGCTCGAATACCGCGGCCAGGACGTCACCCGCGGGCGGATGCGAGACCGCCGGATCCTGCGCCGCGGGGTGCAGATGGTGTTCCAGGATCCCTACATGTCGCTGAACCCTCGGATGACGGTGCAGCAACTCGTCTCCGAACCCCTCGACGCGACCGGCACCGGCTCACCGGCGACCCGCCGCGCACGCGTCGCCGACCTGTTGGAACTCGTCGGTCTGTCCGCCGACATGGCATCGCGCTTTCCCCACCAGTTCTCGGGCGGACAGCGTCAGCGCATCGGGATCGCACGGGCGCTGGCCCTGGATCCGGACGTCCTCGTCTGCGACGAGCCGGTCTCCGCGCTGGACGTCTCCATCCGAGCGCAGATCATCGATCTGCTGTGCGATCTGCGCGAGCGCCTGGGGATGTCGATCGTCTTCATCGCCCATGACCTGTCCCTGGTGCGGCACATCGCCGACCGCGTCGCGGTGATGTACCTCGGCGAGATGGTCGAGATCGGTGACACCGAAGAGGTTTATCGCCATCCGGCGCACCCGTACACGCAAGCGCTGCTGTCTGCGATCCCGCCCCAGACGCGCGCCGAGCGCGGCATGCTCGAACGGCGGACACGGCTCAGCGCCTGAAACCCGCCTCGGAGACCGCGAGCAGATGGACCCGGTCCCCGAGGCGCGTCCTCAGCGCTCTCCGAGCCGCTCCGCGATCTCGGCATCCACCGTCCGGATCGTGGCCGTGTCGATGTCGGGCAGCGCTGCCTCGAACCGCGCCTGACGGCGCTTGAGCCACAGCCCCAGCCCGATGAGCACCACCATGACCGAGTAGATCGTGATGGACCCGGGGCTCTGCACCAGGAAGACCGGGTCGCCCTGGCTGATCGCCATGGCCTTGCGCAGCTGCTCCTCCGCCATCGGCCCGAGGATCGCCCCCACGACCATCGGAGACACCGGATACCCGTGCCGGCGCATGAAGAACCCGATGAGGCCCAGCAGGAGCAGCATCCCGACGTCGAACACCGTGAAGTTGGCGGCGTAAGCTCCCAGCCCCGCGAACACGAGGATGCCCGCGTACAGGTAGGGCCGCGGGATCCGCAGCACCTTGGCCCACATCCCCACCAGCGGCAGGTTGAGGATGATGAGCACCACGTTGCCGATGTACAGGCTCGCGATCAGCGCCCACACCAGTGCCGGCTGGCTGTCGAAGAGGAGCGGGCCAGGGCGGATGCCGTAGGTCTGGAACGCGGAGATGATGATCGCGGCCGTCGCGGTCGTCGGAAGTCCGAGCGTCAGGAGCGGAACGAGGACACCCGCCGCTGCGGCGTTGTTCGCCGCCTCCGGCCCTGCGACGCCTTCGATCGCGCCCTTGCCGAACTGTCGGCGGTACGGGTCCTTCGCGAGCCGCTTCTCGGTCGCATACGACAGGAACGTCGCGACATCCGCGCCGCCGGCCGGGATCGAGCCGATCGGGAAGCCGATCGCCGTGCCGCGCAGCCACGGCTTCCACGACCGCTTCCAGTCGCTGCGCTTCATCCACGTCCGCCAACTTCCCGACACCGGGATGATCGGCAACCGGCCATTGCGCAGCCGGGATCCGACGTACAGCGCCTCGCCGACCGCGAACAGGCCGACCGCGACGATGACGACGTCGATGCCGTCGCCGAGGTTCGGGATGCCGAAGGTGAACCGGGCCTGACCCGTCAGGGTGTCGGTGCCGACGAGCCCCAGGAAAAGCCCGATCGACAGCGACACGATGCCGCGCACGGGGCTCGAGCCGAGCAGCGCACCCACGGTGAGGAACGCCACGACCATCAGCGCGAAGTAGTCCGCCGGTCCGAGCGTCACTGCGAAGTCGGCGATGAACGGCGCGAACAGCGTGAGAAGAGCCGTCGCGATCGTGCCGGCGATGAACGAGCCGATCGCCGCTGTGGCCAGTGCAGCGGTCGCCCGCCCCATCCTGGCCATCTTGTTCCCCTCCATCGCGGTGACGATGGACGCCGACTCCCCCGGCGTGTTCAGGAGGATCGAGGTGGTGGACCCGCCGTACATGCCGCCGTAGTAGATACCGGCGAACATGATGATGGCGCTGGTGACGTCCAGCGTGTAGGTCAGCGGCAGCAGCAGCGCCACGGTCATGGCGGGTCCGATCCCGGGCAGCACGCCCACCGCGGTGCCCAGCAGCACGCCGACGAACGCGAACAGCAGGTACTGCGGCTGCAGCGCCGTCGCGAAGCCCTCCAGGAGCAGCTGCAGGCTATCCACCGAGCACCCCGGGCAGGATCGTCCCGAAGGGCGGCAGCGACAGCCCCAGCAGCGTGCCGAACAGCACCTGCGTGACGACCCCCAGGCCGAGCCCGATGATCAGCGCCATCCACCACCGGGCTGCGCCCAGCGCGAGCGAGGCACCCGTGAAGAGCACGACGACGGCCGCCGGCCATCCGGCGAGCGGGATCACGACGATCAGCGAGGCGAAGGACAGTGCGAGGAGGATCACGGTCTTCCAGGACGTCCTCGCCTCGGCATCGATGTCCTCCCCCTCGTCCGGCTCGCCGACGTCTCCGCGCAGGACCGCGACGATCGCGCCCAGCGACGCGAGCAGCATCAGTCCCGTCACCGCGTACGGGACGACCCGCGCGCCCAGCACGTTCGATGACCCGATCGGCTCCCGGATGAACCCGGTCATCACGAGGGCGACCGCCGAGAACCCGGCGATGACGGCCAGGAACACCAGTTCCCCGATCCGACGCGACCGGGGGGCGCCGGCGACGGCCGACGCCCCTGTGGTGATGGGCTGGGTCATTCGATCAGCCCGATGGTCGTGAGCGTCTCCTGCGTGGTGGCGATGTCGCCCTCCAGGAAGGACGAGAACTCGTCGCTGATCAGGAACGCGTCGGTCCAGCCGTTGGTCTCGAGAACCTCGGCCCAGGCGCCGCCTTCATGGGTCGCTGTGACCAGGTCCTCCAGAGCTGCCTTCTCCTCTTCCGAGATGTCCCCCGGGGCGATGAGCCCGCGCCAGTTCGTCACGACGATGTCGATGCCCTCCTCCGTCAGGGTCGGTACATCCGGGAGCAGCGCGGCCGGCTCCTCGGAGGACACCGCGAGCGCCTTGAGCTCGCCCGCCTCCACCTGCTGGGCGAATTCGCCGACACCCGAGATCCCCGCCTGCACCTGACCGCCCAGGAGCAGCGTCAGCGCCTCTCCTCCCCCGGAGTTGGCGATGTAGTTGAGCGAGGTCGGCACGTCCGCGGCGTCCACTCCGGCTTCGGTGAGGAGCTGCCCGGCCAGGATGTGATCGATGCCGCCGGCCGAACCTCCGGTGACCGCCATCGCCGACCCCTCCTCGACCCAGGCGTCGACGAAGTCGCCGATCGTGTCGTACGGGCTGTCCTTCGGCACCACGACGACCAACGGCTCCTCCGTGAGCTTCGCGATCGGCGTGGTGTCCTCGATGCGCACCTCGGACGCGTTCGTCTCGACCGCGCCGACCATCACGCTGCCCGTGATCATCAGGGTGTTCGGGTCGGTTTCGGTCGCGAGCGCCGCCAGGCCGACGGTCCCTCCGGCGCCGCCGATGTTCGTCACCGGTGCCGAGGAGACGAGCTTCTCGTCGGTGAGCGCCTGCGCGAACGCGCGCGCCGTCTGATCCCAACCGCCGCCGGGGTCGGCGGGAGCGATGACGGTGACGCTGTCGATGCTCGTCTCCGCTCCGGCGTCTCCGTCCGACGACGCAGATCCTCCGGAGCAGGCCGCGAGCGTCAGCGCCGCGACGCCGATGACGGCGCCGACGACCAGACGGGCGCGGATGGGGCTGTGCTGTGCCATGAACTCCTCCTCGAGTCCGTCAGCCCGGCGGCGATGCCGGGACGGTGTCCGCTCACGCTAGGGCCGCGCACGCGTCGCCCACGGGTTGCGTACGAAAGGACGCATTTCGGTCGTTTCGGTCCCGCCGGACGCCGTCGCCCGCTCGCCTACCATGGACTCGTGGTGAAGGCGATGACGCTCCGCACGCAGCTCGTGCTGCTGCAGGCCGTCATCGTGCTCGCGATCGTGCTGACCGCGGGCCTTGCCGCGATGCTCATGCAGGAGCAGCAGATCCGCGAGGCCTCGCAGGAGCGCATGATCGCGGTGGCTCAGTCGGTCGCCCAGCTTCCCGCGGTCACCGACGCGTACGACGACGCCGACCCGGCATCCGTCATCCAGCCGATCGCTGAGCTGATCAGGGACTCCTCGAACGTGGCCTACGTCGTCGTCACGGACGACGAGGGCATCCGCTTCTCGCATCCGAATCCGGACCGGATCGGCGAGCCGGTGTCGACGGATCCGAGCGTCGCCCTGTCGGGCGAGATGTACGTCGGCACGCAGACCGGCACGCTCGGCGAGTCGTGGCGGGTCAAGGTCCCCGTCTTCGGCGAGGACGGCGACGTGATCGGTCAGGTCTCCGTGGGCATCCTGTGGTCCGACCTGCGCGCGGATTTCGCCGGGGACATCACGGGATTCCTCCTCGCCCTCGGAGCGGCGACCGTCATCGGCGTCATCGCCGCGACCGGCGTCGCGCGCATGGTGCGCCGGCGGATCTACGGGTTGGAGCCCGAGGAGATCCGCGGACTGCTCGAGACCCGCGAGGCCACGCTGCACGGCATCCGCGAGGGCATGCTCGCGCTCGACGAGGACGGCCGGGTCTCGCTCTGCAACGACGCCGCCGCCCGGCTCCTCGGCCTCGCGACGCCTGCCGAGGCGACGGGCCGTATCGCCTCGGATCTGCTGGACGATCTCACGCACGTGATCGCCGAGGCGGATGCCGACGACGACGACTCTCAGCGGCTGGTGCTCTCGGGCGAACGCGTCCTGCTCGCCCGAGCCGCTCCCGTGCGCGTGCAGGGCAGGCGCGTGGGCACCGTAGTGACCCTGATGGACCGCACCGAGCTCGATCACGCGCTGCGCGAGCTCGCCGGAGCGCAGAGCCTGGCCGAGGGGCTGCGCGCCCAGCAGCACGAGTTCTCCAACACCCTCCACACGATCGGCGGCCTGATCGAGCTCGGCGAAGTGGATGCCGCCCGCCGTGTGGTCGAACGCGCCGGCGACGGCGGCGGACTGAACCGGCTGGACGCCCCCACGGGAGTGCAGGACATCGAGCTCGCGGCGATCCTGCTCGCCAAACGCGCGCGCGCCAGGGAACTGGGCGTCCTGCTGACCGTGACGGACGATTCGCGCCTGCCCGCTGACTGCGGAGGAGACGACCTCAGCACCGTCGTCGGCAACCTGATCGACAACGCTCTCGACGCCGCCGGGCAGGGCGGGCACGTGAGAGTGTCGATCGCCCAGGACGAGAGTCTCGACATCCGCATCGTGGTCGAGGACGACGGCCCGGGGGTCCCCCTCGAACGACGCGGAGACGTGTTCCGGCTCGGTTTCTCCACCAAGCCGGACGGGCGCCAGCGCGGCTACGGGCTGACCATCGTGGCGCGCATCGTCGAGCGCCGGGGCGGATCCATCGACCTCGGCCCCTCCTCCGCCGGTGGCGCCCGATTCACCGTGCGCCTGCCCGCCGTGCAGCACGCGGAGTCCGTGCGATGACACGGCTGCGGACGCTCATCGTCGAGGACGACTTCGCCGTCGCCCACGTCACCCGTGGCTTCGTCGAACGCCATCCCCGCTTCGAGGTGGTCGGAGTCGCCTCCACGGGAGCGGACGCCCTGCGCGCCGTGCACGAGCTCGCGCCCGACGTCCTGCTGCTGGACGTCTACCTGCCGGACATGTCCGGCATCGAGGTCCTGCGCCGCGCCCGCGCCTCGGGCGCGCACGTCGAGGTCATCGCCGTCACCGCCGCGCGGGATCTGGACACCGTCCGGCGCGCGCGGGCGCACGGCGTGCATCACTACGTCGTCAAGCCCTTTCCGATGCAGACCCTGCACGAGCGCCTGGACGACGTCTGGCGCGTGATCGCCCGGGATGCCGAACTCACCGGTACGGCCGAACTCGACCAGGTCACGGTCGACGCGCTCATGCGGCACGACGCCGTCGCGATCGCCGCACAGCGCAAGGGCGTCTCCCCGGCAACTCTGCAGCGAGTGGCGACGGCTCTGGAGGCGCACGCCGCACCGCTGTCCGCCACCGAGGTCGCAGAGCAACTCGGCATGTCGCGCGTCAGCGCGCGCCGCTACCTGGAGCGTCTCGTGGAGTCGGGACTCGCCGAGAGCTCTCCCAGATACGGCAGTGTCGGCCGTCCGGAGCTGCGGTACCGCTCCCTGGTGTGACCCCGCCACGCGGATCAGTGCGGTGGCCGCAGGCGCCGCGCCTTGCGCTCCTCGGCGACGTCGCGTCGCACGCGGGAGGCGATCGCGGTGGTGTCCCGCAGTTCGACCTGCACCTGCCGCTCGGCGGGGACCCCCGCGCGCAGCTCGCGGACGCGCTCGAGCTCGACGTCCAGCTCCACGCCGAACAGGAGCGCCGCGTTCGCGATCCAGAGCCACAGCAGGAAGATGAGGACGCTCGCGAACGGACCGTAGAGACGCTCGTAGTCCGCGACCGCGGTCACGTAGAAGCCGAAAGCCGCGGAAGCTATGCCGAAGACGACGAGCGCCGCGGCCGCGCCCAGGCTCATCCACCGGAAGCTGCGGGGAGAGACGTTGGGTGCGAACGTGTACAGGATCGCGACGAGCAGGACGATCACCGCCGCCAGCGCCGGCCAGCGCACGATGCTCCACACCAGCAGGCCGGCCTCCCCCACACCCCAGATCTCGCCGAGCCCGCGCGCGAGGCGCTCGCCCGTCACGGCGAGGACCGCCGCGACGAGCACCAGCACGAGGAGAACGATCGTCAGGAGCAGATGCGCCGGCTTGGACCTCCAGAACGGCCGGCCTTCCTCCACCCCGTAGATCCGGTTCGCAGCACGGCTGAACGAGGTCGTGTACCTGCCGACGGACCACACCGTGAGCACGAGCGAGGCGAGCAGCACCCAGCCGGTGGCCGACGCGTCGGCGAGTTCGGACAGCGGGTCCCGCAACGCCTCCCCCGCCCCCTCGGGGAGGACGGCGTCCGCCGCCTGCAGCACCGAGTCCAGGCGCGCTCCGTCCCGACCCATCAGACCGATCGTCGAGATCGCGGCGATCACCGCGGGCACGGTCGCGAGCACGGCGTAGAAGGTCAGTGCTGCCGCGGCATCCGGATTCCGATCCGTCCCGAACTTGCGCACCGCACGGCGCAGCGCGAGCGCCCACGCGTCACGGCCGAGCCGCCACGGCGGTCGTCCGCCGTCGTCGTGCACCCCGGTCGTCATCGTCCCTCCTCCCCCGCCCTCACGTGCAGGAGCACGACGATCCGCCGAAGGTGCGTGGCCACCAGGACTCCGGGACCGAGGATGCTGCGAGCGGATGCGTGACCGGCTTCGAGTTCGTCGACCAGCCGGCGCACGGCTTGAGCCGCCGCAGCCCTGGTGCGGTGCGCCTCCTTGTCGTCCTGCCCGAGGTCGGCGATCGCCGCAGCAACGGCCCGGCACGCACGGGCGATCGCTGGGATCAGGGACTCGTCGATGGGAAAGCCCCCCGGTCGCTCCCTCACCACGTCCTCCAGCGCATCGGAGATGTCCCGCACCCGCACCGCGATCGATTCGAGCGTCTCGAGTCTCGCATGCGCGGCACCGGTGCCGTGACGCCCGCCGATCGCGCGCGGATTGCCCCGGCGGCTCCGATCAGCCTCGGCGAGGGCCGTGCGCACGTCTCGCGCCGTCGTCTCGAGAGCATCGGCGCCCTCGGTCCACCCCGTGCGCTCCGGCGGCCAGGCCGTCTCCAGCGCCTCCCCGATGCCGTCCAGGTGGGATGCGAGCTCCCGCCGATAGCCCTCCACTCGAGCACTCGCCGTCGCCGAGAACGTCCGGGGAGCGACGAGCAGGTTGATGACGAGCCCGATCGCGAGTCCGACGGCCATCGGGACGAGATAGCTCAGGGAGTACGTCTCGGCGTCGTGCCCGCCGATGATGAGCACGAACACCGCGGCGACCGCGATGTACTCGCGACCGATGCCGAACCACCCCGTTCCCGAGAGCAGGACGCCGATCCCGGCGACGAGGGCGAGGGTCCACACGTTCGGTCCGACGGTGAACACCACGAGAAGTGCCAGGAGCATTCCGGTCGCGAGAGCCGCCAACGTCTGGAGGCTGGACTTCATCGAGTCCATGAGCGTCGGGTGCATGCTGATCAGCGCACCGAGCGGAGCGTAATAGGGGTGATCGTCCGTGACGCCGGGCAGATACCGCGCCACCGTCCACGCGAGGCCGACGGCCACCGCGGTCTTGACCGCCAGCAGCAGACGCGGCCCCGTCACCGCCGCGTGCAGCGAGGTCGCCAGCCGCTCGCGCGCACGTGCCGGCGCCGTGGACGGACTCACGTCGGCACCGCTCTCGGCGAGGCGGAGGGGATGACGTCCTCGTTCGGCATGACCGTCATCCTGCCCGTGCCGGGCGCCGCGCGCACGAGGGTTGACAGGCCGTGCCGGCGCCGTCGACGGACGCGGCCGGAGCCGCCCGTCAGGCTCCGGGACGCACCGTCAGGTCGGTGATGTCGGCGTCACGCGGCAGATCGAGAGCCGTGAGGATCGTCGTCGCGACCGACTCGGGATCGATGAATCGCTCCGGTTCGTACTTGCGGCCCTCCTGCTGATGCACGCGCGCCTGCATGGGGGTCGCAGTCCGGCCGGGATAGATCGAGGTGACCCGGATGCCGTGTTCGGCTTCTTCGGCGCGCAGGGCGTCCGCCAGTGCCTTCAGACCGTGCTTGGAGGCGGCGTACGCGGACCAGCCGGCGTGCGCGTGCAGGCCGGCACCGGAGTTGACGAACACGACCTGGCCGCGTGACACCCGCAGCACGGGCAGCAGCAGCCGCGTGAGCTCGGCCGGACCGACGAGGTTGACGGCGAGCTGCTGCTCCCACTGCGCCGGCGCGAGATCCGCGACCGCCCCGAGATCGACGACCCCTGCGACATGCACCACGGAGTCGAGCCGCTCCGGCAGCCGCTGCTTCGACAGCGCCCAGGAGAGCCGGCCCGGCTGCCCCAGGTCGCCGACGATCGTCGTCGCTCCGGGGAATCGAGCGGCGATCTCCCGCGCCCTGCCGGCGTCGCGAGCCAGCAGGACGACATCGTCGCCCCGTTCGAGCAGGCGACGCGCGAGCACGGAGCCGATGCCGGACCCTGCGCCGGTGACGAGGTGCACGGCCATGTCAGGCGCGGTCGGCAGGCTCGGTCAGCTCGATGGGGACCACCGGGCAGTCCTTCCAGAGCCGCTCGAGACCGTAGTACACGCGCTCCTCGGAATGGAACACGTGCACGATGAGGTCGCCGAAGTCCAGCAGGACCCAGCGGGCCTCGGCCCGGCCCTCGCGGCGGACGCGCTTGTGTCCGGCCTCGACGAGCTTGTCCTCGATCTCGTCGGCGATCGCGGCGACGTTGCGCTCGCTGTTTCCTGTGACGAGGAGGAAGATGTCGACCAGCGGCAGCGGCTCCGACACGTTGAGCGCGAGCAGATCCTCGCCGCCCTTGGATGCCGCCGCGTTCGCGGCGATCTGGAGCATCTGCTCCGCGGATTCAGGTGATTGCATCAGAGCACATTCGTCGTGAAGGCGATGATCAGGGCCGTCGCCAGCGCCAGCGCCAGTCCGCCGGCGGTGATCGCCAGCGTCAGCATGAGCCGGTTGCCCTTCTCAGGCGCTGGGGGACGGATGACCTCGCCCGCGGGCTTGATCGTGCTGACCGCGGAGCTGGCCGCGATCGGCGTCGGCGAGGATGCCGGCGGCAGCTCGCCGTCGATGAGGACCGCATCGACGTCCTTGCCGTCGGCGACCCCCTTCGCGTGCCCCTGCGAGCCGAGGCCCTCGGGGAGTTCGTAGGTTCCGGTGATGAGAACCTCACCGGTCGAGGCGACAGGGCCTGACAGCGAGCCGTCCCCGGGAGGCGGGTTGAAGATCAGAGCGCTCGGAGCGATGTGCTGCGAGCCCGTGGAGTCGCTGACCGTGATCAGCTCGTCGAACGACGGCGTGAACGGCGTGGTGGTCTTCTCCTCGGCGAGAACGCTCTGCCCGAATGTGGGGTTCACGGTCGGCCGTTCGCCGTGCTCGGCTGCGTCATCGGTGTCCTCGATGACGTCAGCGTCGACGCCGAGCGCCACGAGGTCGGCCTCGGTGTCCTCGTCCTCGTCGCCGGCCTCCTGGTCGGCGGCGGCCCCGGCATCCGCCTCCTCGGCGGTCTCGGGCTCCGAGTCACCCGGTTCGAGGAGTGCTTCGGTCTCGTCCTCGGACTCGTCCTCGGGAGCGTCGGAGGACGAATCCAGGGGGCCGTCGTCCGCCTTCGCCGGAGTGGGAGCGAACACAGGGACGGCGGACACGATCTCCGTCTCCGTCGCCGCGGTCTTCGCCTCCCGGCTTCCGGCGTCGTCGTCCGACGTCTCCGGCTCGGCGGGCGACGCCGCGGGGTCCTCGGCGCCGATCACCGGGACCGACGCGGTCCTGATGCGCTCCTGCTCCCGGGCCTGGCGACGCGTCAGGGGCGCTGCCCCGAGATCCACGGCGTCATCGGGGACCGGTGCCGGCGCGACGGGGGCCGGCTCGGCGGCGCGGGGCAGCACGGGGGCCGGAGGAGGGGTCGCCTCCTCGTTCTCCGTGATCACCGGTGTCGCGCCGGTCAGGCGGATCTCCCGCAGCTGCTTGCGCGTCAGCGGTTCCTTCCCTGGGCTGTCCGATGTGCTCATGCCTTGCTCCGATACAGATGATGCTTCGCGATGTACTGAACGACTCCGTCGGGGACGAGGTACCACACCGGCTCCCCCTCGTGGACGCGCTGGCGGCAGTCCGTCGAGGAGATCGACAGCGCCGGCACCTCCAACTGGCTGACATCGTCGCTCGGGAGGCCATCGGTGCTCAGAACGTGTCCTGGACGCGAGACCGCGACGAAGTGGGCCAGATCCCACAACTCATCATGGTCCCTCCAGCTGAGAATCTGCGCTACGGCATCCGCTCCGCTGATGAAGAAGAGTTCGGCATCGGGTCGCTGCTGCTTGAGATCCCGCAGCGTGTCGATCGTGTAGGTGTCGCCCTCGCGATCGATGTCGACGCGACTGACCGTGAATCGGGGGTTGGACGCCGTGGCGATCACCGTCATCAGATAGCGGTGCTCGCTGGGCGTGACCGTGCGCTTCTGCCACGGTCGGCCGGTGGGGACGAAGATCACCTCGTCGAGGTCGAACGAGTGCGCGACCTCGCTCGCCGCGACCAGGTGCCCGTGATGGATCGGGTCGAAGGTCCCGCCCATCACCCCGATACGCGGTGCCCGTGAGGTCGTGGTCTCCATGGGCGGCTCAGTGGCCGTGCCCTGCTCCGTGGCCGTCCTTGCCGTGCTGCGCTGCCCACGCCTCGGCCTTCGCCGAGTGGCGGTTCGCGACGTGGCGGTAGGAGAACGTCACCAGTCCCAGAAGAGCGAACACGATCGCGGCGATGACACCGAAGATCAGCGTCTCGAGCGCCACGTTGCCGTGGTGCTCCGTCTCAGCGGCTGCCATCGCCATCTGTGCGACGAGATTCATCCTGACTCCGTTTCGTGACCGGGGGCGCGAACGCGCTTCCCCATCCTATCGCTCAGCCGCGCGTCTGCCCGGCCCCACGCGCGAGCCACTTCGTGCTGGTCAGCTCGGACAGGCCCATCGGACCTCGCGCGTGCAGCTTCTGCGTGGATATCCCGACCTCGGCCCCGAACCCGAACTCCGCGCCGTCGGTGAACCGCGTCGAGGCGTTCGCCATGACCACCGCGGAGTCGACCTCGGCGAGGAAGCGCTCGGCGTTTCGGGCATCCGTGGTGATGATCGATTCGGTGTGCCCCGTGCTGTACCGGCGGATGTGCGCGAGCGCATCGTCCAGGGTGTCGACGACCTTGATCGCGATGTCGAGGCTGAGGTACTCAGTGGCCCAGTCCTCCTCGGTGGCGGGGATCACTCCGCTCACGAGTCCGGCCACCATGTCGTCGCCGTGCACGGCGACGCCTTCGCTCTGCAGCGCGCTGGCGACGAGCGGGATCAGCCGGGGCGCGGCCTGACGAAGGACCAGCACGGTCTCGACGGCGTTGCAGACGCTGGGCCGCTGGACCTTGGCGTTCACCACGATGTCGCGCGCCCAGTCGTCGGGAGCCGTCTCGTCGAGCACGATGTGCACGACGCCGGCACCGGTCTCGATCACCGGGACGGTCGACTCGGTGACCACCGTCTCGATGAGGGCGGCACTGCCGCGCGGCACGAGCACGTCGACGAATCCGCGCCCGTGCATGAGCGCCTTGGCCCCCTCGCGCCCGAAGTCGTCGACGGTCTGGACGGCCTCTGGGGTGACACCGGCGCCGGCGAGAGCCGCGCGCATGATCTCGACGAGCACGGTGTTCGACTCCCGGGCCGCACTGCCGCCGCGCAGCACGACGGCGTTGCCCGACCGCAGGGCGAGCGCGGCGATGTCGACCGTGACGTTCGGACGCGCCTCATAGATCGCCCCGACGACGCCGAACGGCACGCGGACCTGTTCCAGCGCGACGCCGTTGGGCATCCGGTGTCCGCCGACGACCTGACCGACCGGGTCGGGCAGCGTCGCGACGTCGCGGACGGCGGCCGCCAGAGCGGCGACCCGCCTGTCGTCCAGGCGCAGTCTGTCGATGAGCGCCGCGCCGATTCCGTCGGCCTCGCCGCGAGCGATGTCTCCGGCGTTCGCGGCGATGATCCGAGCAGCTCCCGCCTCGATGGCCTGCGCGATCGCCTCGAGAGCGCGCGCCTTGTCATCGCTGGTGAGCCGGGCGATCGCTCGCGACGCATCCTTCGCCAGCCTCAGGCGCTCCTGCGGCCCGGCGGCCTCCGCAGCGGCGGATCCGACGGGTGCGGTGAGGGTGTCGACGCTCATCCGCCCAGTGTATCCAGCGCGCGAGCTCGACAGGGCCGATGTGACGGCGGCGAGACAGCCGCGATCAGCCCTGTGCCGCCGGCACGAACCACGTGCCGATGGACTCCCCGGACAGGGCGCGGTCGATGAGGTCGGCGCTGGTCACGAGCACGCCGATCCCGGATGCCGCGGCCAGCCGCGCCGCCGACACCTTGGTCGCCGCACCGCCCGTGCCCACGCTGTTGACCACGGTGGCGCCGAACTCGAGGCCTGAGAGGTCCTCCTCGGGACGGATCGTCTCGATCGGCTCGGCCAGCGGGTCCGTCGGCGGCCTGGTGTACAGCGCCTCGACGTCGCTGAGCAGAACGAGGGCGTCCGCCTGGATGAGCTGGGCCACGAGTGCCGCCAGGCGGTCGTTGTCGCCGAAGCGGATCTCCTGCGTGGCGACGGTGTCGTTCTCGTTCACGATCGGCAGGATCCGCAGGCCCAGCAGGCGCTCCATGGCGCGACGGGCGTTGCTGCGGGACGTCGCGTGCTCCAGGTCTCCCGTGGTCAGCAGCACCTGTCCCGCGACGATGCCGAACGGACGCAGCGCCTCCTGGTAGCGGTAGACGAGGATGTTCTGACCGACCGCGGCCGCCGCCTGCTGGGTGGCGAGGTCGGTGGGCCGGGCATCCAGGTTCAGGAACGGGATGCCGGTGGCGATCGCCCCCGAGGAGACGAGAACGATCTCGCATCCGCGACCGTGCGCCTTCTGCAGCGCGTGCACGATCATCGGGATGCGCCACGACGACTCGCCGCTGATCGACGACGAACCCACCTTCACCACGATGCGCGCGGCGGTCGCGAGCTCTTCCCTGGTTCGTGCGGTCATTCCTCGTCCCCGTCGACGTCCTCGGCGGTGACGCGGCGGCGTTCCTCGGCCTCGGCGCGCTGCGCGGCGCGGGCGTCCATCCGCTCGTGGTACTGCTCGCGGCGCTGGCTCGTCGTGCGGCGTCCGTTCGGCGCCAGACGCGGATCGGTTCCTCGCGGGGCGACCATGAGCTCGGCTGCCGAGGACATCGAGGGCTCCCAATCGAAGACCAGCCCGTCGCCCTCGCCGATGACGACCGTCGCTCCGGGTGTGGCGCCCACTCGGAACAGCTCGTCCTCGACGCCCAGCCGTTCCAGACGGTCCGCGAGGTAGCCCACGGCCTCCTCGTTCTGGAAGTCGGTCTGCTGCACCCAACGCACGGGCTTCTCGCCGAGCACGCGGTACACGTTGCCGTAGCTGCCGCCCTCGACGCGCACGGTGAATTCCTTCACCGCGCCCTTCGGACGGATCACGACCCGCTCGCGCGGCACCTCGACCGCGGCCTGCGCGCGATGCTCCTCGACGATCTCACCCAGCGCGAACGTCAGCGCGCGCAGCCCCTCGTGCGAGACCGTGGAGATCTCGAACACGCGGAATCCGCGTTCCTCGAGCTCGGGGCGGACGAGCTCGGCCAAGTCGCGCGCCTCGGGCACGTCGACCTTGTTCAGGGCGATCAGCTGCGGGCGTTCGAGCAGCGGCACCTGCCCCTCGGGTACCTCATAGGCGGCCAGCTCGGCGATGATGACGTCGAGGTCGCTGATCGGATCGCGACCGGGTTCGAGCGTCGCGCAGTCGAGGACGTGCAGAAGCGCGGAGCATCGCTCCACGTGGCGCAGGAACTCCAGGCCGAGTCCCCGTCCCTCGCTCGCGCCCTCGATCAGTCCGGGCACGTCCGCCACGGTGTAGCGGGCGTCGCCCGCCTGCACGACGCCGAGGTTCGGGTGCAGAGTCGTGAACGGGTAGTCGGCGATCTTCGGGCGTGCGGCCGAGATCGCGGCGATGAGGCTGGACTTCCCCGCCGAGGGGTACCCGACCAGAGCGACATCGGCGACGGTCTTGAGCTCGAGGATGACGTCGCCCTCGAAGCCCGGCGTTCCGAGCAGGGCGAATCCGGGGGCCTTGCGCTTGGGCGTCGCCAGAGCTGCGTTGCCCAGCCCTCCGCGGCCGCCCTGCGCGACGACGAAGCGCTCCCCCGGAACGACCATGTCGATGAGGACCTCGCCGGCGGCATCCTTCACGACCGTGCCGACCGGCACCGGGAGCTCCAGGGTCTCGCCCGCGAACCCGGACCGGTGATCGCCCATGCCGAATCCGCCGTTGCCGCTCGAGCGGTGAGGCGAGTGGTGATACGACAGAAGCGTACCGGTCTGCGGGTCGGCGACGAGGACGATGTCGCCGCCGTCTCCGCCGTTGCCCCCGTCGGGCCCGCCGAGCGGCTTGAACTTCTCGCGATGCACCGACACACAGCCGTTGCCGCCCTTGCCGGCGCGCAGGTGGAGCGTCACCGTGTCGACGAACGTGACCATGCGTCAGAACTCCTCGGAATACGCGAACGGGACGGGCAAATGCCCGCCCCGTCCGGATGATAGCTGTGCGCTGCGATTACTCGGCAGCCGCGACGATGTTGACGACCTTGCGGCCGCCCTTCGCGCCGAACTCCACCGAACCGGCGGCGAGAGCGAACAGCGTGTCGTCGCCACCACGGCCGACGTTGACGCCGGGGTGGAAGTGCGTGCCGCGCTGGCGGACCAGGATCTCGCCGGCGTTGACGGTCTGACCGCCGAAGCGCTTCACGCCGAGTCGCTGTGCGTTGGAGTCACGACCGTTGCGGGTCGAGCTCGCACCCTTCTTGTGTGCCATTTCTCAGCTCCTCTTCGTGCTTACTTGATACCGGTGATCTTGACGCGCGTGAGCTCCTGGCGGTGGCCCTGACGCTTCTTGTAGCCGGTCTTGTTCTTGAACTTCTGGATGACGATCTTCGGGCCGCGGAGGTTGCCGAGCACCTCTGCGGTGACCTTGACCTTCGCCAGCTTGTCGGCGTCGGTGGTCACCGTGGCGCCGTCGACGAGCAGCACGGCAGGCAGCTCGATCTTCTCGCCCTGGGCAGCCTGAACACGGTCGAGCTGAACGATCGTGCCGACCTCGACCTTCTCCTGCCGTCCACCGGCGCGCACTACTGCGTAAACCACTTCATACCTGTTTCGTTGGGGAGCACTCGGCTCCGGAAATCTCACGGGAAGACTGTGCCTGCGTTCGTCGCAGGTCTGACGGGTGCGAGCACCGGGGCTCATCCGGACCGCCCCGAGGGACGGCTCAGCTCGCGCACCAAGGGTCCACTTTACCGGATGCCGGGCGCAGAGGCAAAGCGAGCGGATCCCGTGTCGCACGACGCACCCGGGAATAGGATCGCACGGTGACCGTACTCGTCGACGACCCGATCTGGCCCGCGCACGGACGCCTGTGGGCGCACCTGGTGAGCGACGCGGACCTCGACGAGCTCCACGTGTTCGCCCGCGCCAACGACGTCCCCGCACGCGCCTTCGACCTGGATCATTACGACGTGCCGGAGGAGATCCTCCCCCGGCTCGTCGCTGCGGGTGCGGTTCATGTCGGCGGCAAGGAGCTCACGCGCCGGCTGATCGCGTCAGGACTGCGTGTCCCCGCCCGCGACCGGCGCGGTCGCTGACCCCGCTTCGGCGTTCACGGCCACCGGAGTGCCGGTGAGCGCCGCCGTGGTGACGCGACGACGGTTGCGCCCCTGTCCCGGTGCCTTCGGCTCGGGGAGGGCGTCCAGCACCGAGTCGAGCAGCTGCTCGGCCTCGCTGCGGGGAGCCTTGGAACGCTCGGACCGCTTCTTGCGCGCCTTCTTGGGACGCTCGGCCACCGGCTCGACGGGTGCCGGGGCATCCGTCGACTCGCCGGACGCGGCACGCGTGGAAGCGGCGATCTGCGCGAGAGCGGACTTCGCCCCCTCCGGGATGCCGTGCGTCACGACCGAGGAGGCCGCCGGTGCGCTGCTGCTCTGGTTGCCGCCGCGCTGACGACGACCGGAGGATCCGGAGGAGCTCGCGCGGTGCTTGACCACGGGATCGTGGTGCACGATGACGCCGCGGCCCGCGCAGACCTCGCAGGGTTCGGAGAACGTCTCCAGAAGACCCAGCCCGAGCTTCTTGCGCGTCATCTGCACCAGTCCCAGCGACGTCACCTCGGCGACCTGGTGCTTAGTGCGGTCACGGCTCAGGCACTCGACGAGGCGCCGCAGCACCAGGTCGCGATTCGACTCGAGGACCATGTCGATGAAGTCGACGACGATGATGCCGCCGATGTCGCGCAGACGCAGCTGGCGGACGATCTCCTCCGCGGCTTCGAGGTTGTTCTTGGTGACCGTCTCCTCCAGGTTGCCCCCGGATCCGACGAACTTGCCGGTGTTGACGTCGACGACGGTCATCGCCTCGGTGCGGTCGATCACGAGCGAGCCGCCGGAGGGCAGCCACACCTTGCGGTCCAGCGCCTTCTCGATCTGCTCCGTGACGCGGAAGGCGTCGAACGGGTCGGTCTCGTCCTCGTAGGACTCGACGCGCTCGAGCAGATCCGGGGCGACGCTCTCGAGATAGGCGCGGATCGTGCGCTGAGCCTCGTCGCCCTGGATGAGCATCTTCGTGAAGTCCTCGTTGAACACGTCGCGGACGATCTTCACGAGCAGATCGGGTTCGGCGTGCAGCAGCGCGGGCGCCTGCTGGCTCTCGACCTGCTTCTGGATGTGCTCCCACTGGTTGGTGAGGCGCTGGACGTCCCGCGTCAGCTGGTCTTCCGTGGCGCCTTCGGCGGCCGTGCGGACGATGACGCCGCTGGACTCCGGCAGCACCTCCTTGAGGATGCGCTTGAGGCGGGCGCGCTCGTTGTCCGGGAGCTTGCGCGAGATGCCGTTCATCGATCCGTTCGGCACATACACGAGGTAACGGCCGGGGAGCGAGACCTGACTGGTCAGCCTGGCCCCCTTGTGCCCGACGGGGTCCTTGGTCACCTGGACGAGAACGCGGTCACCCGGCTTGAGCGCCAGTTCGATGCGGCGCGGCTGGTTGCCGGTCTCGACGCCGTCCCAGTCGACCTCTCCCGAGTACAGCACCGCGTTGCGTCCCCGACCGATGTCGACGAACGCCGCCTCCATGCTGGGAAGGACGTTCTGCACGCGGCCGAGGTACACGTTCCCGATGAGCGAGGCGTCCTGGTTGCGCGCGACGTAGTGCTCCACGAGCACGTTGTCCTCGAGGACTGCGATCTGGGTGCGGCCGTTCTTGGAGCGGACGACCATCATGCGGTCGACGGCCTCGCGCCGGGCGAGGAACTCGGCTTCGGTCACGACAGGACGTCGACGGCCGGCGTCGCGGCCGTCGCGGCGGCGCTGCTTCTTGGCCTCCAGGCGCGTGGATCCCTTGATCGCCTTCGGCTCGGTGATGTACTCGACGACGCGCTGACGCTGACGCGGCTCCGAACGCTCGTCGTCGCCATCGCCGCCGCGCCCTCGGCGGCGACCGCGGCGCGAGGACGAACCCGTGTCATCGGAGTCCTGGTCACGGTCACGGTCGCGCTCGCGGCCGGGGCGCGCGGGCAGGGGCACGATCTCGGGAGCGTAGAAGTGCAGTTGCGTGGAGACCTGCGAGACGAACGTCTCCGGGATCAGCCCGAGGCTGACCGCCGTCACGGGCTCCGGCTTCGCGGGCTTCTCTGCGACGGGCTCTGCCGGTTCCGTGGAAGCCTCGGCCGGAGTCTCGGCGACGGGCTCGGCGGATACGGTGGCGGGCCCAGCCGGTGCCTCCGCGCCGGACCCTGCGGGCTCGGTGGCAGGCTCTGCGGGCTTCTCTGTGGCGGGCTCCGCCGGGGTCTGTCCCTGCGGGGACGCGGATTCTGCGGGAGCCTCCGCGGACGAGGCCGACACCGGCTCGGCGGGTGCGGCGTCCGTGGCCCGGTCATCCGCCGCCGGCTCCACCGGGGGCGCGTTCGTCTCGGCGTCAGCCGCGGCCACGATCACGTCTGCGGCGGGAGCGTCCTCGGTCGCAGCTTCCGGCTCAGGTGCGTCGACCGCCGGAGTCTCCTCCGAAGCGTCCGCGGCGGGAGTGTCCTGCGCCGCCTCGTCGACCGGGGCCGCGTCGGCCTCCGGCGCCTGTGGCGTCGCGTCTAGCGGTCGCTCTGCATTCTCGTCGAGGGTCGGGGTGTTGTTGTCATTGTTCTCATCGGCCATCTCTGGCGTACTCCCTGCACGGGCACTGTGTGCTCCGCGAAATCTCATGCGGCACGGGCCGCGAACTCACTCGGCGTGCGATCGGCTCTTGTGCTCTGATCGCGTGGGGCATGGGCCCCGAAGTCTTCGTCGATGCCCGTCTGCGGCGGCGCCGCGAGAAGCATCACAGGTCATTATCGCATCAAGCGCGGATTATCGCGGCATCGGAACCGCCGATCGTCCCGGCCGCCTCACGCCCGGCGCATAGCAATCGCTGAGATACTGGCGCTATGACGCAGCAGCGCCCCCGCTACATCGGGTACGGAATCTGGTTGATCATCGCGAGCATCATCGGATGGTGGGCCGCCTTCCAGCTCACGGTGGAGAAGTTCATCAAGCTCGAGGACCCGGACTCGCTGTCCAGCTGCTACTTCAGTGTCATCCTGCAGTGCGACGCGAACCTCGACTCCTGGCAGGGATCGGCCTTCGGGTTCCCGAACCCGATCATCGGGGTCACCGGCTGGATGGCCGTGCTCGTCATGGGCGTCGCCGTCCTCGCGAACGTGCGCTTCCCGCGCTGGTTCTGGGGTCTGTTCGGTCTCGGCATCACGGGGGCGTTCGTCTTCATCTGCTGGCTGATCACCCAGAGCATCTACGCGGACAACCTCGGAACGCTCTGCCCGTGGTGCATGGTGACATGGTCGGTCACGATCCCGACGTTCCTCGCGACCATGGTGCACCTCGCGCGCAACGGCACCTTCACGACCTCCGAGCGCGTCCAGCAGCGTGCCGCACGACTGATGGCCTGGGTGCCGCTCGCGACGATCGTCGCCTACGCGATCGTGATCATGATGGCGCAGCTGGCCGGTCTCGACCTGCTCGGTGAGGTCTACCGCGCGATCTTCTGATCCGCGGGGATGAGGAATGCCCGCCCTCCCTGACGGAGGACGGGCACACGATCCCGGCTCAACGCCGCTGCGCGGCAACAGCCAAGCCTGCTGAGGTTTCGACTCGCTGCGCTCGCTCAACCTTGACACGATCCCGGCTCAACGCCGCTGCGCGGCAACAGCCGAGCCTGCTCAGGTTTCGACTCGCTGCGCTCGCTCAACCTTGACACGATCCCGGCTCAACGCCGCTGCGCGGCATTGAGCCGGGACGTGTCAAAACCAGATGGCGAGCTCGCGAGCCGCGGACTCCGGGCTGTCGGAGCCGTGCACGAGGTTCTGCTGGACGGCCAGACCCCAGTCGCGTCCGAAGTCGCCGCGGATGGTCCCCGGCGCCGCCGTGGTCGGGTCGGTCGTGCCGGCGAGGGAACGGAACCCCTCGATCACGCGGTTGCCCGCGAGGCGGATCGCGACGGACGGTCCGGAGAGCATGAACTCGAGCAGCGGCTCGTAGAACGGCTTGCCCTCGTGCTCGGCGTAGTGCGCGGCGAGCAGATCGCGGTCGGGCTCGACCAGGCGGATGTCGACGAGTGCGTAGCCCTTCGCCTCGATGCGCGCGAGGATCGCGCCGGTGAGGCCGCGAGCGACGCCGTCCGGCTTGACGAGGACGAGGGTTTCTTCGGTGGCCATGTCATTCACTCTCTGTCGAAGAATCGGTTTCGGCTCCGGCCGGACGTCGTGCGTCCAGCTTGGCCCCCATGATCGTCGCATACGCCCACATGCCGCCGAAAACCAGGACGACCATGAGGATGGCCGGGACCAGGATCGCGGACAGCGCGATGATCAGTTGGATCACCCAACCGGCCGCGATCGCCCACGGCCGGGTGATGAGGCCCGCCACGGCGATGCATGCGACAGCCAGGATCGCGCCGCCGGCGATGCCCCACCAGTGCGGGATGCCTTCCGGCAGCACACGGAGTCCGAAGATGGTGAGACCGGCGAGGAAGACGATGATCGCCTCGAAGCCGAGCACGATCGGCGCGAGCTTCTGCACCAGCGTGCGCGGTGCGCGGGGACGCCGAGCCTGCTCGGCGCTCACGCCCGCCACCCCGACTTCCAGTCCTCTTCCTCGGCGAGGGCGATCGCCTCGCCCGCCAGCACGACGGAGCCGGCGATCACCACGGCACGACGATCCGAGGACGCCGCCCACTCGCGCGCCGCATCCGCAGCGTCCGCGAGAGAAGGATGCACGGTCGCACGGTGACCCGCCTGCTCCACGAGGTCGGCGATCGCATCGGCATCGCTCGCGCGCTCCGAATCGGGGGAGGTCGCGAAGACGTGGGCGGCCGCCGGGGCGAGCACGGAGACGATCCCGGCGGCGTCCTTGTCGGACAGGATGCCGAGCACGAGCCCCCACTCGTCGAAGTCGAAGCTGTCGTCCAGTGCCTGCGCGAGCGCCGTCGCCCCGTGCGGATTGTGCGCCGCGTCGACGATGACCGTCGGGGCGATGCCCAGCAGCTGCAGCCGTCCGGGCGAAGTCGCGCCCTGAAGGCCCTCGGTGATGATGTCCCCCGCGATCGCCTGGGATCCCGCGCCGATGAGCGACTCGACCGCGGCGATGGCGAGAGCCGCGTTGTGCCCCTGATGCGCGCCGTACAGCGGCAGGTACTCCTCCACGTACTGGCCCGCGAGGCCCCGGACCGTCAGCAGCTGCCCGCCGACCGCCAGCTTCTGCTCGGCGAGGCCGAAGTCGGTCCCCTCGAACGCGATGGTGGCGTTCTTCTCCGCAGCGACTCGCCGCAGGACCGCGACGGCCTCCTCCGGCTGCTGGGCGGAGACGACGGCGGCGCCCTCCTTGATGATCCCCGCCTTGACCTCGGCGATCTCCGCGATCGTGTCGCCGAGCCGGTCCGCGTGATCGATGTCGATCGGGGCGAACACGGCCACGTCTCCGTCGGCGGTGTTGGTGGAATCCCAGGCGCCGCCCATTCCGACCTCGAGCACGAGGACGTCGACCGGGGCATCCGACGCCGCGACGAAGGCGAGCACCGTCAGCAGCTCGAAGAACGTCAGGGGCGCGTCGCCCGCGGCCTCCAGCTCGGCGTCCACGATCCCGACGAACGGGTCGATCTCGTCCCAGGCGTCCGCCACGGCGGCGTCGTCGATCGGCTCGCCGTCGATCATGATGCGCTCGGTGAACCGCTCCAGGTGCGGGCTCGTGAACAGCCCGGTGCGCAGACCGTGGGCGCGCAACAGGCTCTCGATCATGCGCGCCGTCGACGTCTTGCCGTTCGTGCCGGTGATGTGCACCACGCGATAGGTGCGCTGCGGGTCGTCCAGCAGCGTGAGGATGCGCGCCACGCGCTCCTTGCGCGGCTGCACCCACCGTTCGCCGGCGCGCGCGAGAAGCGTCTCGTAGACCTCGTCGGCTCTCTGCCTGTCACTCACTTGTTCTCGCTCCGCTCGCTCGGCACGGATCCTTCGGCTCCTCCGACGCGGGTGACGGCGATCGTGAAGTCGCCGCGGTTCGCGTACGTGCCCTTCTCGATCTCGGCGGTGAACTCCGGGGCGTCCAGCGCATCCCCGGCACGCGCCACCCGATGCTCCACGGCGAGAGTCTCCCCTGCGACATCCGCGATGTCGAACGCGGCGGCCACGGCGTCGGCGTCCTCGGCATCCGAGAACAGCAGCCCCAGACGGATGCGATCGCTCACGTCGAACCCGGCGTTCTTGCGCGTCTCCTGCACGGCGCGGATGACGTCGCGCGCCAGGCCTTCGGCCTCGAGCTCCGGCGTCGTCGCGGTGTCCAGCAGCACGAAGCCGCCGGTCGGGATGATCGCGAGCGCCTCGCCCTCCGGGCGGCCGGTCGTCTCCAGCGCGAGCTCGTACTCGTGCGGCTCGAGGACGATGCCGTCCGCGGTGACCACCCCGCCGTCCTCGGTCCAGAAGCCGTCCTTGGCGGCGCGGATGACGCGCTGCACCTCCTTGCCCAGACGCGGGCCCGCGGCACGGGCGTTGACGCTGAGCCGGTGGCTGATGCCGTACTCCCCCGCGGCCGTGTCGGTGAGCGGGACCAGTTCGACCGTCTTGACGTTGAGCTCGTCGCGCAGGATGTCCTCGAACTGGCCGAGAGACGCCGCCAGCGGCGACACGACGGTGAGCCGCGCGAGAGGCAGGCGCACGCGCAGCCGTTCCTTCTTGCGCAGCGCGTTGCCGACGCTGGACAGCTCGCGCACGGCATCCATGGCGTCGCGGATCTCGTTCGCAGCCGGGAACGCCGCGGCATCCGGCCAGTCCTCGAGATGCACGCTGCGTCCGCCGGTGAGGCCCTGCCAAACGCGTTCTCCGATCAGCGGCACCAGGGGCGCGGCCACGCGGCACAGAGTCTCGAGGACGGTGTACAGCGTGTCGAAGGCCTCGCGGCTGGCCGGATCATCCGTCACGCCGACCCAGAACCGGTCGCGCGAACGACGGATGTACCAGTTGGTCAGCACCTCTGCGAAGTCACGCAGCCGCCCGGCCGCGGTCGTGGAGTCGAGCCCCTCGAGATCGGAGCGCACATCGCGGACCAGGTCGCCCAGGCGCGCGAGGATGTAGCGGTCGAGCACGTCCTCGGAGTCCGTGCGCCAGCTGGCCTGATAGCCGTCCGAGGCGTTGGCATAGGTGGCGAAGAAGTACCAGGAGTTCCACAGCGGCAGCAGGAACTCGCGCACGCCGGAGCGGATGCCCTCCTCGGTGACCGACAGGTTGCCGCCGCGCAGCACCGAGCTGGACATGAGGAACCAGCGCATCGCGTCGGAGCCGTCGCGATCGAAGACCTCGCTCACGTCCGGATAGTTGCGCAGGGACTTGGACATCTTGTAGCCGTCGCTGCCGAGCACGATGCCGTGGCAGCTCACGCCGGTGAAGGCCGGACGGCCGAACAGCGCGGTGGACAGCACGTGCATGACGTAGAACCAGCCGCGGGTCTGCCCGATGTACTCCACGACGAAATCCGCCGGAGCGTGCGTGTCGAACCACTCCTGGTTCTCGAACGGGTAGTGCACCTGCGCGTACGGCATCGAACCGGAGTCGAACCACACGTCGAAGACGTCCTCGATGCGGCGCATCGTGCTCTTGCCGGTGGGGTCGTCGGGGTTGGGACGCGTGAGCTCGTCGATGTACGGCCGGTGCAGGTCGACCTCTCCGTCGGGGTTGCGCGGCAGCGTGCCGAAGTCGCGCTCCAGCTCCTCCAGCGAACCGTACGCGTCCACGCGGGGGTGCTCGGGGTCGTCGCTCTTCCAGATCGGGATCGGCGAGCCCCAGTAGCGGTTGCGACTGATCGACCAGTCGCGCGCCCCCTCGAGCCACTTGCCGAACTGGCCGTGCTTGACGTTCTCCGGCACCCACGTGATCTGCTCGTTGTTCGCGAGCATGTCGTCCTTGATGTCGGTGACACGGATGAACCAGCTCGACACGGCTTTGTAGATCAGGGGGTTCCGGCAGCGCCAGCAGTGCGGGTAGGAGTGCTCGTAGCTCTGCAGTCGCAGCAGCTTCCCGCGCTCGCGCAGCAGCCGGACGAGCGGCGTGTTGGCGTCCATCCACAGCTGACCGGCGACATCCGTCACGCTGGACAGGAACCGTCCGCCGTCGTCCAGGGACAGGATGGTGGGGATGCCGGCCGCATTGGTGATCCGCTGGTCGTCCTCACCGTAGGCCGGTGCCTGGTGGACGACTCCGGTGCCGTCGGAGGTCGTGACGTAGTCGTCCACGAGCACGCGCCAGGCGTTCTCGGTCCCGTACGTCGCCGTGTCGGTGTAGTAGTCGAACGGCGGCTCGTAGCCGAGTCCGGAGAGCTCGGCGCCGGAGAGCGTGCGCTCGACGGCCGCGGCGGCCGCCGCGGCATCCTCGTAGCCGAGATCCTTCGCATAGCCGGACAGGAGGTCGGCGGCGAGCAGGTAACGACCCTCGCTGCCGTCGGCCGCGCCGCTCGGACCTGCGGGGAGCACGACGTACGCGATGTCCGGCCCGACGGCGAGCGCCATGTTCGTCGGGAGGGTCCAGGGCGTCGTGGTCCAGGCCAGCACGCGCACCCCGTCGAGGCCCTGCGCCTGAGCATCCGCACCGGTGAGCGGGAACGCGACGGTCACCGACGGGTCCTGGCGCGTCTGGTAGACGTCGTCGTCCATGCGCAGCTCGTGGGCGCTCAGCGGGGTCTCGTCGCGCCAGCAGTACGGCAGCACGCGATACCCCTCGTAGGCGAGACCTTTGTCGTACAGCGTCTTGAACGCCCACAGGACGCTCTCCATGTAGCCGAGATCGAGTGTCTTGTAGCCGCGGTCGAAGTCGACCCAGCGCGCTTGGCGCGTGACGTAGTCCTGCCACTCGCGCGTGTAGGCGAGCACCGAGTTCTTCGCCTTCGCGTTGAAGACGTCGATGCCCATGTCCTCGATCTCGCTCTTCTCGGTGATCCCGAGCTGCTTCATCGCCTCGAGCTCGGCGGGCAGGCCGTGCGTGTCCCATCCGAAGACCCGGTCGACCTTCTTGCCGAGCATGGTCTGGAAGCGCGGGAACAGATCCTTGGCGTATCCGGTGAGGAGGTGGCCGTAGTGCGGCAGGCCGTTGGCGAACGGCGGGCCGTCGTAGAACACCCATTCCTCGGCGCCCTCGCGCTGCGCGACGGAGGCCCGGAACGTGTCGTCCGTCTTCCAGAACTCCAGGATCTCCCGCTCGATCGCGGGGAACCGCGGGCTCGGCGTGACGGAGTCGGCCGCGGGGCCGAAGGCGGAGGTGCGGGGATAGGTCATCGTGTCTCGCAGTGGTCGTGGCGGATGCTGCTGCGAGGACGACCCTGTAGACAGGACCGCGGTACCACCCCGCGTGCGCCGCCTCACGGCGGGGCCACTCTCACTGCGGCGATGACGGGCCTGCCCCGCTCGGTTCTACTGGGTCTCGCGACCGTTCTTCCGAGAGCTCCCCGGTGATGGCCGGATCGATGCTTTGCGTCCATTGTACGCGCGGTCACGATGACCACGGATCACTCCCACCGGGAGACCAGCTCTGACGCAGGTCACGACTCCCGGTGGTAGCCGTGCAGGTCTTCCTGGACGCCGTTGATCCAGATCTCGGCGCCGCCGTCGGGATCCGGGATGCGGATCGTCCGCGCGAAGGCCTCATCCACGACCGATGCGTCGAATCCGGCGTCCCGCAGGCGCTGCGCGAGCGCGTCCAGGTCTTCGCGCGTCTCGAAGCTCAGCCCGATGCCGGGATCCCCGGAGTGCAGCCCGACCCGGCCGGCCTCGGCGTGCAGCTCGACCCAGCCACCGCGATCCGACGCGATCCCGGCGCGCAGACCGAGGGCTTCCAGGATCGCGCGCGGCTCGGCGAGGTCCTGCTGGAACCAGATCGGCTGCACCGACACGTCTCCGGATCGGGCGGCCGAACCCGCCGAGACCGAGATCGCGACGCCGGACGCCGCACGGACGGTCAGCATCTCGCCCACACCCTCCATCGACCCCCGCTCGACATCGAACGACGACAGCGCGGATGCCGCGGCATCCACGTCCTCGACCAGGAAATGGACGTCCACCGCGCCAGGAGCATGCTCCGGCGTGGCGTGGTGCACGGCCAGCACGCCGTCGGCGTGGAACTCACCCCACTCCGGCGCCGGCGCGAACGGTGTCGTGAAGCCGAGCACCTCGGCCAGTGCCCACCACCGCTCGGGCCTGCGCGTGTAGAGGATCTGCTGGACGACGGTCATGACTCCCCCTCGAGGTACGCGCGCAGCGCCTTCTCGACGAGGGCCGAAAGGCTCGTGCCTTCATCGATCGCGCGGTGCTTGACGCCGCGGACGAGACCCGGCGGCAGGTAGACGTTGAACTGCACCTTCGGTTCGGATGCTTGCATGCTAGCAATATAGAAGATGAGCAACGAATCCGCAAGCGTCCGACCCACGTCCTACGCTCGACGCATGGTCCGCTCCCCCGAATCCCCCGCCGCGCCGCGCGTCTCCCCGCCCGATGTTCCCGACGTCCTCACGCCGGCCGAGCCCGCGCGCCGCGCCGACCTGCTCCAGTCCCGGCTCGCCCTCACGGGTGACGTCGACCTGGCCCACGCGACGCTCGAGCAGTGCGAGCTCTCCGTCGACGCCGGCACGGTGGATCTGACCGGGGCCGACCTTCTGGACGTCGAGATCATCGGCGTCCGCGCCGCGTCCGTCGGCCTGCGCGACGCGGGGATCCGTCGCCTGCGCGTCAGGGGCGGACGCATCGGAACGCTCGACCTCTCCACCACCCGGATCGGTGAGCTCGAACTGCGCGACCTGCACATCGACTACCTCAACCTCGGCGCCGCCAAGGGCACGGACCTGCTGTTCGCGGACTCGACGATCCGGACGCTCGACATGCCGCAGGCGCAGCTCACGCGCGTGCGGTTCGACGAATGCCGCAGCGACGAGGTCGACCCCCGCGGTCTGCGCGCGACCGACGTCGACCTGCGGGGACTGGACGCGATGTCATTCACCGACGCGAACAGCCTGCGCGGCGTCACGCTCACCGGCTTCCAGGTCCAGCAGCTGGCGCCCTTGCTGGCAGCCGGCGTGGGGATCAGGGTGCGGGACTGAGCCCTGCCGCCAGCAGTTCGCGGGTGAAGGGATGCTGCGGCGCCGCGAACACGTCCGCCACCGGACCCTGCTCGACGATCGCCCCGTCCTGCATCACGAGGACGTCCTCCGCGACCGCTGCGACGACGTCGAGATCGTGCGACACGAACAGCATCGTGAGGCCGCGCTCGTGCTGGAGTCGCAGCAGCAGCCGGAGCACGCGCTCCCGGATGGACGGATCCAGCGCCGACACCGGCTCATCCAGCACCAGGACATCCGGATCCGCGGCGAGCGCGCGGGCGATGGCGGCGCGCTGTCTCTGGCCCCCGGACAGTGCCGACGGGCGCCGCGCCGCCAGGGCCGGATCGAGATCGACTTCCTCGAGCAGCGCCGCCGCGCGCTCCGCGCGCTCGCTCCTGGGCACGCCCGCGGCCTCCAGCGCCTCGCGCAGCGAGCGCCCGATGCTCCAGCGCGGGTCGAACGCCCCGAGCGGATTCTGATGGACGAACTGGACACGATGCGGCCCGTGCCAGCGGATCTCTCCCGCGTCCGGGCGTTCGACCCCGATGATCATCCGTGCGAGTGTCGTCTTGCCGGATCCGGATTCGCCGACCACGCCCAGCGTCCGTCCGCGCGCCACGGCGAACGTCGCCTCGGTCACGGCCGTCACTCCTCCGAACGCCTTCGCGAGTCCGTCGACTGAGAGCAGCGTTTCGCCGGGCGCAGCCGAGGTCTCGCGCGGCCGATGGCGGGTCGCGGCGACGAGCGTCCTGGTGTACGGCTCCTGCGGGGCGTCGAGCACCTGAGCGGCAGGTCCCGCCTCGATGACCCGACCGTCGCGCATCACGAGGATTCGATCGGCCACGCGGCGCACAGCGGTGAAGTCGTGACTGATGAACAGCACGGCGGTCCCGGCATCCGTGATCTCGCGGAGCAGGTCGAGCACGCGGGCCTGGACGGTCGAGTCCAGAGCCGTGGTGGGCTCGTCGGCGACGAGGACCGAGGGCGACGCGGCCAGTGCTGACGCGATCAGGGCGCGCTGGCGCAGCCCCCCGGACAGCTCGTGCGGATACTGCCGAGCGCGACGGCCAGCATCCGGCATCCACACGCGCTCGAGCGCCTCCTGGACGCGGGCGCGCAGCGCCGCGCCCCGCAGGCCCTTCTCGTGCAGGCGCAGGGGCTCGGCGACCTCCGAGCCGATCCGCTGGAGCGGGTCGAGCGACACCAGCGCATCCTGCGACACCAGCGCGACGGTTCTGCCGCGCAGCCGCCTCCAGGAGCGCTCATCGAGCCGTCGCACGTCGGCACCGGCCACCTCCCAGCGCTCCGCCGTGACCCGCGCGTCCGACGGGACCAGCCCCAGCATGGCGCGGGCCGTCAGCGACTTGCCCGCCCCCGACTCCCCGACGATCGCCACGCACTCACCCGCATCCAGGGAGAACGACACGTCGTCGACCACGACGTCTCGCCCGAACGCGATCCGCAGCCCCTGCACGTCGAGAGCCGTCATACCCGCCGCCCTTCCGCGCTCGCCCGCAGCACGCGCCCGACCGCCGTGGCCGCGATCACGGTCAGTGTGATCGCGAGACCGGGGAACACCGAGATCCACCAGGCCTGACCCAGCGCGTTGCGCCCGCCCGCGAGCATGAGGCCCCATTCCGGCGTCGGCTCCGTGGGGCCGAGCCCGAGGAAGCTGAGTCCCGCTGCGGCCAGGATGCTCGAGCCGATGCCGATCGTGGCGAGCACGCTGAGCGTGCCGAGGACGCCGGGGACCACGTGACGCAGGAAGGCGCGACCGCGCGGGACGCCGAGGATGCGGGCGGCCTCGACGTGCTCCGCCAGGCGCAGTGTCCGCGTCTGCACCCGCGCCAGCCGGACGTAGACCGGGATCGCGGCGAGCGTGACGGCGATCGCCACGTTCACGGGGCCCGGCCCGAGGACCGCGACCACCACCAGGGCGATCAGGAACTCCGGGAACGCCATCAGCACGTCGTTGAGGCGCATGAACCCGGCGTCGACGATCCGCGGGGAAACGCCGGACAACGACCCCACCGCCAGCCCGGCGACGAGAGCGATCGCCGTCGCGAGCACCCCGATCCCGACCGATCGACCTGTGCCGTGGACGACGCGCGAGTACACGTCGCGGCCGCTCTGGTCGGTTCCGAAGAGGTGCTCGGCGCTGGGCGGGAGCAGCGTCGAGCGCACGTCGACCTGCAGTGGATCGTGCGTCGCGAGCAGCCCCGGAGCGATCGCGGCGAGCGCGACGACCGCCAGGACTGCGCAGGCGGCGATGAGCAGGACACGACGGGCAGCGGTCATGACCGGGCCCCCGCCCGCCGCAGACGCGGATCCAGGACCGGGTGCAGCAGCTCCACGACGATGCTCACGACGACGAACACCAGGGCACTGAGCAGGATGATCCCCGCGATCACGGGAAGGTCGCGATCGGTGATGGCGGCCAGGGTCACCCGCCCGAGTCCCGGTCGCGCGAACACCGTCTCCACGAGCACCGCGCCACCCAGCACCGAGCCAGTGAGGTAGGCGGCGAGAGTGAGCGCGCCGGCCGCGCCGTGCCGCAGGCTGTGGCGCAGGGTCAGCCGCACCGGCCCCGCGCCCCGCGCGCGCACCGTCTCGGCGAACGGCTGACGCTCGGCCTGGGCGATGCCGTCGCGCAGCACCTGGCCGAGCAGTGCCGCCACCGGCAGCGCGAGCGTGACCGCAGGGAGCAGGAGGGTGGCCGCGTTGCGCGATCCGGTCACCGGGAACCAGCCCAGGCCGAACGCGAACACGCTCAGCAGCAGGATGCCGATCCAGAACACCGGGGAGGAGAGGATGAACAGCTCGACGCCGGTCGCCACGACTCCGGCGATCCGCCCTCGTGCGAGCAGCGCCACGGCCAGCGCCAGCACCACCGCGATGACGAGCGCGGCCGCCGACAGCTGCACCGTCGCCCCCAGCTGACGACCGATCACCTCGGTCACCGGCATCCTGAGCTGGTACGACTCGCCGAGATCACCACGCACGAGCCCGGCGAGGTAGGCGACGTACTGCTCGAACGGCGGACGGTCGAGTCCGAGCTCTGCCCGGATGGCGTCCTTGACGCTGTCGGCGACCTGCGCCTGCGGCCCGAGCATGACAGACACCGGGTCGCCCGGGATCACCCGGAACGCGAGGAACGCCAGCGTCGCCGCTCCCCACAGCACGAGAACGGCTGAGGCGAGCAGCCCGGCGATGCGCAGGGCGACCCGGGTCATCCGCGGCCCGTCAATCGACCGTGACGTCGTAGAACAGCGGGCGGCCGTAGAGGTCGTAGGCGAGTCCCTGCACGGTGTCGCCGACCGCGGTGATCAGCGACGGGCTGTACAGCGGGACGATGGCGGTGTACGTGGCGTTCCACTGCTGCAGCTGCTGGTAGACCTCGGTGCGGGCCTCCTGATCGGTCGTCGCGACACCCTGCTCGAGGAGCGCGTCGATCTCGGCATCCGACACCTGCGAGGCGTTCTGGAACCCGTCGGTGTGCAGGTGACTGCGCAGGAGGTCGGGGTCCACGCCGGAGAAGCCCCAGTCGGTGAGATCGAAGGTCTTCGGCTCGTACTGCGCGTTGTAGGCTCCCGGTTCGAGGACCTCGCGCTCGACCTCGAAGCCGATCTCGGCGAGATCCGACTGGATGGCGTTGCCGAGGGCGGCGCGGTCGTCCGGGACCGGCGTCCACGCGATCCACCGCACGGACAGGCGCTGACCGTCCTTCATCCGGATGCCGTCGCTGTCGCGCTCGGTCCAGCCGGCCTCGTCCAGCAGGCGGTTCGCCTCGTCCTGGTCGAACGGCCAGGTCCCCTCGATCGACGCGTCATAGGTGGGTGTGGTCGAGCCGAGGATGCTCCAGGCCCGCGGGAACTGGCCGAAGAAGATCTCCTCGACCGCGGAGTCGATGTCGATGCCGCGCGCGAAGGCCTGACGCACCTTCTCGTCCGCGAAGACGCCGTGCTTCTCGTTGAGGTACAGCGAGTAGGGCAGGCCGGGGTACTCGCGCGATTCGACCGTGAGCGCATCCGACAGGTCGGCGGCGAGGTTCGGCGGAAGCTGGCTCGCGAGATCCGCCTCGCCGCTCTCCACGACTCCGGTGCGCACCGAGGCCTCCGGGAGTATCTCGACCTTCAGCGTCTCGAACTGCGCGGCTCCCGAGCCGTCCGGTCCCCACGCGTAATCCTCGTTGCGCGTGTACACGATCTCCTGGTCCGGGGTGTAGTCGGTGAGTTCGAACGGCCCGGTGCCCACTGTGATGCCCGGCCCGCCGGCCTTGAGCTGATCGGCGGAGCTCTCCAGCACCGCCGGGGAGTAGAAGCCGAGCAGCGGGGTGCTGGCCGCCTGCAGGAACGGGGCGTACGGCTGCGAGAAGTTCACCCTGACCTCGTATTCGCCCAGCACCTCGGTTCCCGCATACCACTCGCCGCCGAGCATGCTCTCGGCCTGCGCGGAGGCCGTCTTCGGATCGGCGATGCGGTCGAAGTTCGCCTTCACCGCCTCGGCGTCGAAGGGTTCGCCGTCGTGGAACGTCACGTCGTCGCGCAGCTGGAACGTGTAGCTCGTCGCGTCGTCGGCGATCGTCCACTCGGTGGCGAGCCACGGCGAGAATGACCCGTCCTCCTCCTGGAAGACCAGGGAATCCAGCACGACGCGCTGGACCATGCTCGAGACGTCGAGCTGACTGGTCTGCGGGTCCATGTGGCCGGCCGACAGGTTGGCTCCTTCGATGGCCCAGACCACCTCGCCGCCGCCGTCCGCGCTCTCGCCTCCGGATGCGCCGCAGGAGCTCAGGGCGAGAGCGGCCGCGGCGGCGAGCGCGGCGACGGGCAGGAGACGACGGGCGGATGCGGTGGGCATGCGTGTCCTCAGAACGGAGAGAAGGGGTCAGATCAGTCTACGTCGGATTCTTGGACCGGGTCGATCTACGGCGTCGAGCAGCAGACGGATCGGATCGGTAGACTGTCTGCACCCACCCACACTCAGGCACGCACACACCGTGCCGCATACATCGCTCGAGGAGACCTCCATGTCCGCGATTCCCGACAAGCCCGCACTCGAAGGTCTCGAAGCGAAGTGGGACGGCGTCTGGGCCGAGCAGGGCACGTACCTGTTCGACCGGCTGCGCGCCGCCGAACTCGGCCGCGCCGGCGTCTACTCGATCGACACGCCTCCTCCCACGGCATCCGGTTCCCTGCACATCGGACACGTGTTCTCGTACACGCACACCGACGTCAAGGCCCGCTACGAGCGCATGCGGGGAAAGGCCGTCTTCTACCCGATCGGCTGGGACGACAACGGGCTTCCGACCGAGCGCCGCGTCCAGAACTACTACGGTGTGCGCTGCGATCCGTCCCTCCCGTACGACGCCGACTTCGTACCCCCGTTCCGCGGGGATGCGAAGAGCCTGAAGGCAGCCGACCAGGTGCCGGTCAGCCGACGCAACTTCATCGAGCTCTGCGAGACGCTCACGGTCGAGGACGAGAAGCAGTTCGAGGACGTCTTCCGCCAGATGGGCCTGAGCGTCGACTGGACGCAGACCTACCGCACGATCTCGGACGAGACCATCCGGCAGAGCCAACTCGGCTTCCTCCGCAACGTCGAGCGCGGCGAGGCCTATCAGGCGCTCGCTCCCACGCTGTGGGACGTCGATTTCCGCTCGGCGATCGCGCAGGCCGAGCTCGAGGACCGCGATCAGCAGGCGTCCTATCACCGGCTGGCCTTCCCCAAGTCCGACGGATCGGGTGACGTCGAGATCGAGACGACGCGTCCCGAACTGCTCGCGGCGTGCGTGGCCCTCGTGGCGCATCCCGACGACGAGCGGTACCAGCCGTACTTCGGCAAGACGGTCCGCACGCCCGTCTTCGACGTCGAGGTGCCGGTGCGCGCCCATCACCTCGCTCAGCAGGACAAGGGCTCCGGCATCGCGATGGTCTGCACCTTCGGCGACGTGACCGACATCGTCTGGTGGCGCGAACTGGATCTTCCCAACCGCACGATCCTCGGCCAGGACGGCCGCGTGATCGCCGAGGCTCCCGACGCGATCACCTCGGAGGCCGGACGGGCCGCGTACGCCGAACTGGCGGGCAAGACCGTGTTCAGCGCTCGCAAGCAGATGGTCGAGCTGCTGGACGCCGCGGGCGCGCTGCTGGGCGTGTCGGCACCGTTCAACCACGCCGTGAAGTTCTTCGAGAAGGGCGATCGTCCGCTGGAGATCGTCTCGACGCGCCAGTGGTACATCCGAAACGGCGCCCGCGACGAGGACCTCCGCGACCAGCTCATCGCGAACGGCCGGGAGCTCACCTGGCATCCCGACTTCATGCGCGTGCGCTATGAGAACTGGGTCGGAGGCCTCACCGGCGACTGGCTGATCTCGCGCCAGCGCTTCTTCGGCGTCCCGATCCCCGTCTGGTACGGCCTCGACGAGAACGGAGAGCGGGACTTCGACCGCGTGATCCTGCCCGACGCGGCATCGCTGCCGATCGACCCGACCATCGACGTCCCGGCCGGCTACACGGCCGACCAGCGCGGCGTCCCTGGGGGGTTCGAGGCCGAGGTCGACATCCTCGACACCTGGGCGACCTCCTCCCTCACCCCTCAGCTGGCCGGCGGTTGGCAGCGGGACGAGGAGCTGTGGAGCCTCGTCGCCCCGTTCGACGTGCGTCCGCAGGGACAGGACATCATCCGCACCTGGCTGTTCTCGACCATGCTGCGCTCGACGCTCGAGGACGCTCGCGCACCGTGGGCCCACGCCTCGGTGTCGGGCTTCATCGTCGACCCCGATCGCAAGAAGATGTCGAAGTCGAAGGGCAACGTCGTCACCCCGGCCGACATCCTCGACAAGCACGGTTCGGATGCCGTGCGGTACTGGGCGGCCTCCAGCCGACTCGGGGTGGATGCCGCGTTCGACCCGCAGAACCCGACGCAGATGAAGATCGGCCGGCGGCTCGCGATCAAGATCCTCAACGCCGCGAAGTTCGTGCTCTCCTTCCCGGTTCCCGAGGGCGCGGAGATCACGCACGATCTGGACGCCTCGATGCTCGCCGCGCTGGACGTCGTCGTACGCGAGGCGACCACGGCGTTCGACGCGTTCGATCACGCGCGCGCGCTCGAGGTGACCGAGGCGTTCTTCTGGACGTTCTGCGACGACTACCTGGAGCTGGTGAAGGAGCGCGCCTACAACCAGGCCGACGTCGGCCAGCCCTCCGCGGCGCTCGCACTGCGGATCGCGCTGTCGACGCTGCTGCGCCTGCTGGCGCCCGTGGTGTCGTTCGCGACGGAAGAGGCCTGGAGCTGGTTCGAAGAGGGCTCGATCCACACCTCCGCGTGGCCGGAACCGGCCGAGCGCGGTGGCGACGCTGCCGTGCTCTCCGCCGCCAGCGCCGCTCTCATCGGCATCCGCCGGGCCAAGACCGAGGCGAAGGCCTCGCAGAAGACCCCGGTCGCGCGTGCCGTGATCGCCGCCCCCGCCACGCAGCTCGCGGCTCTGCGCGCCGCCGCCGGAGACCTGCAGGCGGTCGGGCGCATCGCCGAGCTCGACCTCGTCGAGGGCGAGGAGATCGCCGTGACGGAGATCGAGCTGGCACCGGCGGAGGAGAGCTGATGCAGCTGGGCACCCGGTGGTCCGCCGGCTCCGAACCGCCGGCGTCCGTCCCGGCATCCCTCCGACCCGGCATCGCGGCCGTCGAGGCCGAGGGCCACACCGGGTCCTGGACGCTGACGTGGCTCGAGGGCCGTCCGATCGCGGAGCTGGATGCCGGGTGGGAGGTCCTCGCGACGGCATCCGGCGAGGTCGTCACCCGCCCGTTCGAGGACTGAGCGTCACTTCAGCGGCAGACCGCACTGCGCGAGCGCGCGGTCGGTCGCTGCGGGATCGGCGGCCGTCGTCTGCTCGATCTGCAGGCGGGCGAGCAACGCGTCGTGGCGCTCCTGGCGGATCTCGGCGCGCCGGGTGATCCACCCGGTCACCGCGATGGCCCGTCGGAGCGCCCAGCGCTCGAGCGCCGTGGCCCCGCGCGGGATGACGGGAACCTGACTGGCGATCACGGCGCTCATGGACGCGCCTCCTCGCTGTTCGTGCTCCTGGTGTGCGCAGTGAGGGGGAAGATGTCCGCGCGGACGCTGACCCGGCGCACCCCGTCGCCGGTCTGACCGCGGTAGGTCGCCGCGGTCTCGTCGATGACCTGCTCGATCCGTCGGATGAGCTCGATGGTCTGCTCGGCCGTGAGGCTCATGCCCGATGTCATCGAGGAGCTCGCATCGACCCATTCCTCGGGCTCGAGATCGATGCGTCCGGTGAAGTACTCCATCAGCTCCTCGTGGCGGCGGCGGTGCACCTCGGCGACGGCGACCTGGAGCGCGGCTTCGCCGGCCGGGGATCCTTGCACAGCGCGGGAGTCGTACACGATCCCGCCCGGCGGACGCTCCCACCAGCGCTCCCGTCCCTGATGCTCGCCGGGGACCTCGCGGATGAGGTCGTGCCGCGCGAGGGTGCGCAGGTGGTAGCTCGTCGCTCCGGAGGACTCCCCCAGGATCGCGGCGAGCGTACTGGCGGTCTGCGGGCCCTCATTGGCGAGCACGTCGAAGATCTTCACCCGCAACGGGTGTGCCAGCGCCCGAAGCGCCCCCGCGTCGAGGATGCGGCGCTCCTCGGGACCCGCCTGCCGGGCGGCGTTCTCACGATCAGTCATGATGCAAAGATATCCTTGCAAAGAGTCTTTTGCAAGCTTTTCTTTGCATCAGCTCCGGGCCCTGCGCGGTCCGGATCAGCGTGCGGGCTGGTGTGCGGCGTAATGCTCGAGGACGTCCTCGGGCAGGCGCGGGATCTCGAACGGCCGGGACCCGGATCGGATCGAGAGCGCCCCGCCGACGCCAGCCGCGACGGCGTCCCGTGCCGCCACAGGGCTCGTCAGCGTCGCACCCCCGTCCCGCACGAAGCGGACGAACTCCGCGACCGTGAGCGGATCGGCGCCGCCGTGACCCCCGTCGCCGCCGTCCTCGATCGGAAAGCGCACGTGCCCGTTCTCGAGATAATCGCTGCGCGCGTTCCAGAGCCGGATCTCGCCGCCCGATTCGTCACCGAAGTTCTCGATGCGCCCCTCCGTGCCGATCACGGTGTAGTTGCGCCAGTAGTCCGGGGTGAAGTGGCACTGCTGATAACTCATCAGCACACCGCTGTCCGTGCGCATCAGGACCATCGAGATGTCCTCGACGTCGATCACCGGGTTCAGGTCCTGCTGAGCCGCCGGTGGCCAGTTCGCCATCGAGAACCAGTCCCCCATGCGGCGGTCGGAGTTGTCGCGGCGCGACTCGACGGCGCCGTACACAGCGAGATCGCCCATGCCCACCACGGACCGGGTCGGGGACCCGGCGATCCAGTGCATGACGTCGATGTCGTGAGCGCCCTTCTGCAGCAGCAGGCTCATCGCCTTGTCGCGCTCGGCGTGCCAGTCCTTGAAGTAGTAATCGCCGCCGTGTCCGACGAAATGGCGGCACCAGATCGCCTTGACCTCGCCGATCTCGCCCCGATCGACGATGTCCTTCATCGTCTTCACGACCTGCATGTGCCGCATGTTGTGCCCGACGTAGACCTTCGTGCCGGTGCGGAAGCCGGTCTCCAGAATGCGGTCGGCGTCCTCGATCGAGGTGGCCAGCGGCTTCTCGATATACGTGGCGATCCCTGCCTCGAGCAGCTCGACGGCGACGTCGGCATGCGTGAAGTCCGGAGTGGTGATGAACGCGCCCTCGAGCCGGGTCCCCGAGGCGAGCAGCTCGGTCACGGTGGAGAAGACCGGGATGTCCCCGAACAGGCGAACGACGCGCTCGCGACTGCGCTCGTCCGGGTCGACCGCAGCGACCACCCGGCCTCCGACGGCCTCGACGTGACGGGCGATTCCGGCACGCGCGCCGACTCCGATCACCGCAACCCGGAAGTCCGGTGTTTCGACAGCGTTCTCGACGGTCATCAGCAGGTCTCCCGGGTCTCCGCCCGCAACGTGCTCGCGAGCGCTTCCAGCGTAGCTGCGGCCCTGACCGGGATCCCGGCGGTCCGGTATCGGCGGCGTAGGCTCGATCCCATGACCGATGCCGCCGGCCCCCTCATCACGCCGTCCCCGCTCCCCTATGCCCTTCCGGATTACGCCGCGATCCGCCCCGAGCACTACCTTCCGGCCTTCCGCGCCGCGTTCGCCGAGCATCGGGACGAGATCGCCCGCATCACCGCTTCTCCGGACGAGCCCACGTTCGAGAACACCATGCTGGCGCTCGAGCGGTCGGGAGAGCTGCTCGAGCGCGTCGCGCACGCCTTCTACACCGTGAGCTCGGCGGACGCGACCGAGGAGATCCAGTCCATCGACGAGGAGCTCGCTCCGCTGATGGCCGCGCATGAGGATGCCGTGAACCTGGATGCCGCACTCTACGACCGCATCCGCCGCATCCATGACCGCCGCGACGAGCTGGGTCTCGCGGGTGAGGACCGCTATCTCGTCGAGCGCCGCTTCCGGGAGATGACGCACGCCGGCGCCGCTCTCGATCACGAGGCGAAGGCCCGGCTGACCGAGCTCAACCAGCGCCTGTCGACGCTGACGACGACGTTCGAGAAGAACCTGCTCGCCGACACGAACGAGCTCGCGGTGGCGTTCGAGTCCGCCACCGAGCTCGACGGCCTGTCCGAGGGTGAGCTGTCCGCGGCATCCCGCGCCGCCGCCGATCGTGGGCAGAGCGGCTACCTCGTGACGCTCCCGTTGTTCACCGGGCACCCGTACCTCTCGTCGCTGACGAACCGCGAGAGCCGCCGCCGGATCATGGAGGCCTCGCGATCACGCGGTGCACGGGGGAACGCGTACGACAACCGCGCCGTGCTCACCGAGATCGCCCGTCTGCGCGCCGAACGCGCGTCGCTGCTCGGGCATCCCTCCCACGCGGCGTACGTCACCTCCGACGAGACCGCGGGGACGCCCGAGGCCGTCTCCGACCTTCTGCACCGTCTCGCGATCCCGGCCGCAGCCAACGGCCGACGCGAGAAGGCCGCGCTGCAGCGGATCATCGACGAGACCGAGCCGCGGCCCTTCGAACTCGAGGCCCACGACTGGGCGTTCTACACCGAGAAGGTCCGTGCGGCCGAGTACGACATCGACACTGCGGCCTTGCGGCCGTGGTTCGAGGCCGAACGCGTCCTGCAGGACGGCGTGTTCTTCGCCGCGACGCGCCTGTACGGCATCACGTTCGCCGAGCGGTCGGACCTGGTCGCCTATCACCCGGGTGCGCGCGTGTTCGAGGTGTCCGACGCCGACGGCCGCGCGCTCGGGCTTTACATCCTCGACCTGTACACCCGGGACTCGAAGCGCGGGGGCGCGTGGATGAACCCGATCGTCAGCCAGTCGCGCGTGCGGGGCACGGCTCCCGTCGTGGTGAACAACCTCAACGTCGCACGTCCCGCGGACGGGCAGCCCACTCTCCTCACGCTGGACGAGGTCACGACGCTGTTCCACGAGTTCGGTCACGCCCTGCACGGGCTCTTCGCGACCGTCGCGTACCCGCATTTCGCGGGGACCAACGTGTTCCGCGACTTCGTCGAGTTCCCCAGTCAGGTCAACGAGATGTGGATCCTGTGGAGCGAGGTGCTGGACAACTATGCCCGTCACTTCGAGACCGGCGAGCCTCTGGACGCGGGAATCGTCGAGCGTCTGAGGGCGACCGAGACGTTCGACCAGGGGCACGCGACGAGCGAGTACCTCGCGGCCGCCTGGCTCGATCAGGCTTGGCACCGTCTGTCGCCGGAAGATGCCGTGGACGACGTGGCGGCGTTCGAGGCGGCCGCTCTCGCCGAGATCGGTCTCGACGAGCCGGCCGTGCCGACCCGGTACTCGTCGACGTATTTCGCGCACGTGTTCGCCGGCGGTTACAGTGCGGGCTATTACTCGTACATCTGGAGCGAAGTGCTCGATGCCGACACCGTCGAGTGGTTCCGTGAGAACGGCGGTCTGACGCGCGACAACGGCGACCGGTTCCGCGAGCGCCTGCTGGGCGTCGGCGGGTCGAAGGATCCGCTCGAGGCCTACCGCGACTTCCGCGGCCGGGACGCCGAGATCCAGCCGCTGCTGAAGCGCCGCGGTCTCGAGGGATGAGTCGTGATGGCGACCTCGCGGCGATCCGCGCGGTGTTCGACGCACGCGCTGCGACGTATGACGAGAGCTCGATGAGTGCCCTCGCCGCCTCTCAGTGCCTAGGCTGAGCCCTGTCAGCACGTCCGTCGAGGAGGAGAACCCATGACCGCTTTCCCCGAGGCCCCGTTCGGCGCAGCCGATCGCATCGAGCTGGACCCGATGCCGCTCGCCGTCGTCCGCCACGAGGGCATCCGATTCGACGATCTGCGGGAGGCGTTCGACTCCGGCTATGCCGCGGTCGGCCGTCAGTTCGGCACCGGCGCACTCGTGCCCGCCGGTCCGGCGCTGGCGATCTACCACGGCAACCCGATGGAGGAGTTCGACCTCGAGCTCGGGTTCCCCGTCGCGAGCGCCCCGGCCGATCCGATCGATGCGGACGGAGTGCTGATCACGGCGTCGACGCTTCCCTCCGGGCCGGCCGTCGCGACGACCTACCTGGGTGCGTACGACGGCCTGGGAACGGGCTGGTCCGGGCTCGTCGAACGAGCAGTGTCCGCAGGCCTCATGCCCCGGGGCATCTCGATCGAGGTCTACGTCTCGGACCCGACGGAACGTGCTGAGCGGCTGCGCACGGATCTCATCCTGCCTCTCACCTGATCCTGGACACCGCGGGCGACCGCGTCTCGGCGGCCAGGGTGCGCACACGCTCGGCGATCGCGCTGGGGACCTCGGCGGCCGCGAAATGGCCGCCCCGCTCCAGCCGCTCGAACGAACGCAGATCGCGGTAGAAGGCGCGTGCCAGCACCTCGGGGTAGTCGTGTTCGTGCCGCTGGATCGCGACGACGGCCGGGACCTCGACGGGGGCGATGGCCGCGTCGGCGCCGTGATCGAAGTAGGGGCGGAACGAGGACGCGATCGTCTGGGTCACCCAGTAGATGGTCGCCTCGGTGAGGATGCGATCTCGTGAGATGAGCCGCTCCACGCCGGCCGGGTCATCAGCGGGCGTGTCACTCCATTCGACGAGCTTCTCCACGATCCATGCCAGCAATCCGACCGGCGAATCGTTCAGCGCCGCCGCCAGCGTGTCCGGGCGCGTGGCCTGAACGTGGGCGTAGGCGCCGTCGGGTCCCCCGGCCTCCGACAGGCGGCGGAAGAACGCGCTGACCTCGGGATCGTCCCACGACTCGCGCTCGGCGTCGGTGCCGAAGTGCGCGTGCGTCACCACGATTCCCGCGACGTTCTCCGGGTGTTCGGAGGCGATCAGATCGCTGACGTTCGCCGAGATGTCCTCGCCGTACACGAAGTACCGGTCGTACCCCAGCACTTCGGTCATCAGACCGTGCATCAGATCCGCCATGACGTTCTCGGTCATGGTGCCGTCGTACGGCTCCGAGAAGGCGAAACCGGGGAAGCTCGGCACGACGACATCGAACTCGGGGAGGAGCCGGACGAGGTCGAGCTGCAGCGCGAAGGTGTGCGGCCACCCGTGCATGAGGAGGATCGCGGGCGCGCCGGCGTCCTCGGCGCGGCGGTGCACGTAGTGGACCTGCGTGCCGTCGACCTCGGCGAGGAACTGCGGGAACTCGTTGAGCCAGCGTTCGCGGCCGCGCCAGTCGAACGAGCGCCAGGACTCGACGAGCTCGGCCAGGTAGGCCGCGGTCAGCCCGCTGTCCGGTCGCCTGGGCGAATCCGGCAGCAGGCGAACCCGCTCCAGACGTTCACGCAGGTCGCGAAGGACATCATCCGGCACGGAGATCTGGAAAGGTCGCATACCGCGACCGTAGTGCGGACCTCCGACGTCGACCGCGGGTTCAGGCGCTCTTGCGCTTGCGCTCCATGATGACGGTCGGGGGCGCCCCCTCTTCGACCGCGGCACGCGTCACGATCACCTTCGCGACGTCCTCGGCAGAGGGGATCTCGAACATGATCGGCCCGAGGACGTCCTCGAGGATCGCACGGAGACCCCGGGCACCGGTCTTGCGCTCGACGGCGAGGTCGGCGACGGATCGCAGCGCGTCCTCCTCGAACTCGAGCTGCACGCCGTCGAGCTCGAACATGCGCTGATACTGCTTGACGAGGGCGTTGCGCGGTCCGGTCAGGATGTCGATCAGGGCGTCCTGGTCGAGCGGGGACACGGACGCGACGACGGGCAGGCGGCCGATGAACTCGGGGATCAGTCCGAACTTGTGCAGATCCTCCGGCAGCACCTCGCTGAACAGGTCGAGGTCTTTGGTCTTGTCGTGCAGAGGAGCGCCGAAGCCGACACCGTGCTTGCCGACCCTCGCGGACACGATGTCCTCGAGTCCCGCGAACGCGCCAGCGACGATAAACAGCACGTTCGTCGTGTCGATCTGCAGGAACTCCTGATGGGGGTGCTTGCGTCCCCCCTGCGGCGGCACCGAGGCGACGGTGCCCTCGAGGATCTTCAGCAGGGCCTGCTGGACGCCCTCACCCGAGACGTCGCGCGTGATCGAGGGGTTCTCGGCCTTGCGGGCGATCTTGTCGATCTCGTCGATGTAGATGATGCCCTGCTCCGCGCGCTTGACATCGTAGTCGGCGGCCTGGATGAGCTTGAGCAGGATGTTCTCGACGTCCTCGCCGACGTAGCCGGCCTCGGTCAGTGCCGTGGCGTCCGCGACCGCGAAGGGCACGTTCAGCCGCTTGGCGAGAGTCTGCGCGAGATACGTCTTGCCGCACCCCGTCGGACCGATCATCAGGATGTTGCTCTTGGCGATCTCGATCTCTTCGGCCTTCTGCTCGGCCGGCTGCAGGGTGCTGCGCGCGCGCACGCGCTTGTAGTGGTTGTAGACGGCGACGGCGAGTGCCTTCTTCGCGGGTTCCTGGCCGACCACGTACTCCTCGAGGAAGGAGAAGATCTCGCGCGGCTTGGGCAGATCGAACTCCGCGACCCCGGAGGCCTCGGACTCCGCCATGCGCTCTTCGATGATCTCGTTGCACAGCTCGACGCACTCGTCGCAGATGTACACGCCGGGGCCGGCGATCAGCTGCTGGACCTGCTTCTGGCTCTTTCCGCAGAACGAGCACTTGAACAGGTCGGCGCTCTCACCGATACGAGCCATGCGCATCCTCCTCAGGATCCTGAGATCTTCCTGACGAGCCTAACCCGTGCATCGGACACCGGGCCGCATTGCGACGGCCCGGTGTCCGGCCGGGGTCTCACACCATGCTCTTGGTGTGCCAGACCGTCTTCGTCTCGGTGAACGCCGCGATCCTCGCCGGAGTGGCGTCCACGGCACCCGGCGGGAGCACCCGCTTGAGCGTGTCGGCCGCGGCGATCTCGAGGTCGACCCACTCCAGCTCGCCGGCTCCGGCGAGGTCGAGCGCGTTGACGTCGGCGTGTGAGGCGAGCCACGGCGCGATCTCGGCCGGGGAGCCGGTGAGGATGTTCACGACGCCACCGGGGACATCGCTCGTGGCGAGCACCTCGGCGAGGCTGATGGCGGACAGCGGGAAGCGCTCGCTGGCGATCACGACGACCGCGTTCCCCGCGACGAGGGCCGGTGCCAGCACGGACACGAGCCCCAGCAGCGCCGACTCCTGCGGCGCGACGATCGCCACCACGCCGGTGGGCTCGGGCACCGAGATGTTGAAGTACGGGCCTGCGACGGGATTGGCGTTCCCCGCGACCTGGGCGTACTTGTCGCACCATCCGGCGTACCAGACCCACAGGTCGATCGCCTCGTCGACCTGCGCGCCGGCGACGGCGGTCGACACGCCCTCCTGGGCGACGATCTCGTCGACGAACTGCGCACGGCGGCCCTCCAGCACCTCAGCGACGCGGTACAGGACCTGGCCACGGTTGTACGCGGTCGCACCCGACCATCCCTTCGCCGCCGCCCGTGCGGCGACGACGGCATCCCGTGCATCCTTGCGCGACGCCTTCGCCGCGTTCGCGAGGAAAGCACCCTTGGCGGAGACGACTTCGTAGGTGCGACCGGACTCGCTGCGGGGGAAGGCTCCGCCGATCGCGAGCTTGTAGGTCTTGGGGACGGACAGTCGCTTGCTCATGCCGAGGCTCCCTTCAGGTACGCGGCCAGACCGTGCCGGCCGCCCTCTCTGCCGTATCCGGACTCCTTGTACCCGCCGAACGGACTCGACGGGTCGAACCGGTTGAAGGTGTTCGCCCAGACGACTCCCGCTCGCAGCCGATCGGCCACGGCGAGGATGCGCGAGCCCTTGTCGGTCCAGATGCCGGCGGACAGGCCGTACGGCGTGTTGTTGGCCTTCGCGATCGCCTCGGCGGGGGTCCGGAAGGTCAGCACCGACAGCACCGGGCCGAACACCTCATCGCGCGCGATGCGGTGAGAGGCCTCCACCCCGGTGAAGATCGTCGGCGCGAACCAGAAGCCCTTCTCGGGGATCGCGCAGTCCGCGGTCCAGCGCTCGGCGCCCTCGGCCTCGCCGATGTCGCTGAGCTCACGGATCCGCTGCAACTGTGCGGCGGAGTTGATCGCGCCGATGTCGGTGTTCTTGTCCAGCGGGTCGCCGAGCCGCAGGGTCGACAGACGCGCCTTCAGCCGGTCGAGCACCTCGTCGTGGATCGACTCCTGCACGAGCAGTCGGCTGCCGGCGCAGCACACATGCCCCTGGTTGAAGAAGATGCCGTTGACGATGCCCTCGACGGCCTGGTCGATCGGAGCATCGTCGAACACGATGTTCGCGGCCTTGCCGCCGAGCTCGAGCGTGACCTTCTTACCGGTCCCCGCCACGGCCTTCGCGATGTCCCGCCCGACACCGGTGGAACCGGTGAAGGCGACCTTGTCGACGTCCGGATGCCGGACCAGTCGAGCGCCCGTCGCGCCCGCGCCGTTGAGGATGTTGACGACGCCGGCGGGAAGATCCGCCTGCTGCAGGATCTCGGCGAAGATCAGCGCCGTCAGCGGCGTGGTCTCGGCCGGCTTGAGCACCACGGTGTTGCCGGCTGCGAGAGCCGGAGCGATCTTCCACGCGAGCATGAGGAGGGGGAAGTTCCACGGGATCACCTGACCCGCGACGCCGAGTGCCCGCGGGTTCGCGCCGAGCCCGGCGTAGTCGAGCTTGTCGGCCCAGCCCGCGTAGTAGAAGAACCACGCGGCCACCAGGGGCACGTCGACGTCGCGGCTCTCCTTGATGGGCTTGCCGTTGTCGAGGCTCTCGGCCACGGCGAGCTCACGGGCCCGCTCCTGCACGAGGCGCGCGATGCGGAAGAGGTACTTGCCGCGGTCGCGTCCGCTCATCTTCGACCAGGTCCGCTCGTAGGCGCGGCGGGCCGCGGCGACGGCGCGGTCGACGTCCTCGTCGCCGGCGGCTGCGATGTCGGCGATCCGCGACTCGTCGGCCGGAGAGATGGTCGTGAAGCTGTCGCCGCCACCGTCAACGAACTCGCCGTCGATGAACAGTCCGTAGCTCTGCTTGAGCTTCAGGATCGCCGTGGACTCCGGCGCCGGTGCGTATTCCAGAAATGACATGTTCGTGTCCCTGTCAGTCGATCGTGACGTAGTCGGGGCCGGAGTAGTGGCCGGTGGCGAGCTTCTGCCGCTGCAGGAGCACGTCGTTCAGCAGGCTCGAGGCGCCGAACCGGAACAGGTGCGGTTGCAGCCATTCCTCGCCGGCCGTCTCGGCGACCGTGACGAGGTACTTAACGGCATCCTTCGAGGAACGGATGCCGCCGGCGGGCTTCACCCCGATCCTCTCGCCCGTCGCGCGGTACCAGTCGCGCACGGTCTCGAGCATGAGCAGCGTGGTCGGCAGGGTCGCCGCCGGCTGCACCTTGCCGGTCGAGGTCTTGATGAAGTCACCTCCGGCGAGGATGCCGAGCCACGATGCCCGCTTGATGTTGTCGTAGGTGTTGAGCTCCCCGGTCTCCAGGATCACTTTCAGCGAGGCGTAGGTGCCGTCCTCCCGGCGGCACGCCTCCTTGACCCGCGCGATCTGCTCGAAGACGAGACCGTAGCGCCCGGACAGGAACGCGCCCCGATCGATCACCATGTCGATCTCGTCCGCACCGGCGGCCACCGCCTCCGCCGTATCGGCGAGCTTGATGTCCAGCGAGGCGCGGCCGCTCGGGAACGCGGTGGCCACGGCCGCCACGGAGATCTTCCCGTCGTCGGGATCCCCGTGCAGGCTCCCGAGCGCGTCCACCGCGTACGGCACCATGTCGCCGTACACGCACACGGCCGCGACGAGCGGAGTCGTAGGTTCGGCGGCGTCCGGGGTCTTCGCCTTCGCGACCAGGGATCGCACCTTTCCCGGGGTGTCCGCCCCCTCGAGCGTGGTCAGGTCGATGAGCGAGATGATCCGGTCGAGCGCCCAGGCCTTGGAGCTCGTCTTGATCGAGCGCGTACCCAGGCCCGCTGCCCGCTGCTCGAGCCCCACGGCGTCGACGCCTGGGAGGCCGTGCAGGAAGCGCCGCAGCGTCGCGTCATCGGGTTCACCGCCCAGCACGTCCACCGCAGTCCTGCGGGCGAGTTCCTTCGTGGTCACTGTTCCTCCAACAATGCTCTGGCTGTGGTCTCATCGGTCACCAGGATCCGGCACAGGCCGCTGGTCACGACTGTACGCGCGATGTCGTGCTTGGCGGCACCGGAGGTGACGAAGATCGTGCTTCGCGCGGCGCGGAGACGGTCCAGCCCGACTCCGACCGTGCGGGCGTCGAGCTCGGGGTCGACGATGTTGCCGTCCGCGTCGACGTATCGCCCGAGCACGTCGCCCACGGCGCCGCGACGGGCGAGCTCGGCGACGTCCTCCTCGTCGAGGTAGCCGTTCTCCACGTGAGCGGAGGTCCGATCGCACGGACCTGCACTGAACAAGAACGCGTTCGCGGCCTCCGCCTGAGCGAGCACGCCGGCGACGGTGCGGTCAGCCTCGATCGCCTGTTTGGTCTCGATGCGCTCCAGGATGGCGGGACTCGGCAGGAGCGCGACCTGACCGGACGCGCGCTGGGCGATCGTGGCCGCGAGCTGCGCCGCCCCACCCGAGCGCCGGTTCAGGCTCACCCCGCCGTTGAGCTGGACGACCGTGACGCCGTGCGCCCATCCGTCGGCGAGGGCCTCTGCGACGGCGGTCAGCGTGCGGCCCCAGCTGACGCCGAGCACGCGGGGCACGGGGCGGAGGGCGGCGAGATGGTCCGCTGCTCCCTGCGCGACCCGCTCCAGCGTCATGGCGTCGTCGTCCGCAGCGGGCACGATGACGGCGTCCGCGAGGCCGAATGCCTCGGTGACAGCGCGCTCGAGTCCGAGACGGCGCGCCCGGGGATGCACGATCTCGATGCGGACGATGCCGCGCTCGCGAGCCTGCGCCAGGAGCCGACCGACCTTCCAGCGCGAGATCTTGAGGAGCGCGCCGATCTCGTCCTGCGTCCTGCTCTCGTCGTAGTAGAGCTCGGCGACGCGCACGGTGAGCAGATCGTCGTCCACGGCATCCTCCCTTCTCCTCCAGGGTAACGCCGGACCGACGCATGCGCGGGGTCTTGCTCATATGAGCAGCATCGCACCGGGCGCGCCCACATCCGCGGGCGAGCGGGACTCCCGGGCATGCGAAAGGGCGGCCCAGCAGAATGCCGGACCGCCCTTCGAACGCGTCGTGAAGGTCAGCCGCGCTTGCGCGTGGTGAGGACCTGATCGACGATGCCGTACTCCAGCGCCTCGCTCGCGGACAGGATCTTGTCGCGATCGATGTCACGGTTGATCTGCTCCGCCGGCTTGCCGGTGTGCTTCGCCATGGTCTCCTCGAGCCAGGTCCGCATGCGGAGGATCTCCGCGGCCTGGATCTCGATGTCGGAGGCCTGACCGTGACCCGCCTCCCCCATCGCGGGCTGGTGCATGAGCACGCGCGCGTTGGGAAGCGCCAGCCGCTTGCCGGGTGCTCCGGCCGCCAGCAGCACGGAGGCGGCGGATGCCGCCTGCCCGAGCACGACGGTCTGGATCTGCGGTGCGACGTACTGCATCGTGTCGTAGATCGCCGTCATCGCGGTGAACGATCCGCCGGGCGAGTTGATGTACATCGTGATGTCGCGCTCGGCGTCCTGGCTCTCGAGCACGAGCAGCTGCGCCATGACGTCATCGGCCGATGCGTCGTCGACCTGGACTCCGAGGAAGATCACGCGGTCCTCGAACAGCTTGTTGTAGGGGTCCTGGCGCTTGAAGCCGTAGGCCGTGCGCTCCTCGAACTGCGGGAGCACGTAGCGGCTGGACGGCAGGTCGCCTGCGGAGCGGAAGGTGGGGGTGTACATGGGATTCCTTTCGCGTCCGCTTACTTGCTGCTCTGGTCGGTGCCGCCGCCGCCGTGGACGTCGCTGGCGTGCTCGCGGATGTGGTCGACGAAGCCGTATTCCAGCGCCTCATCGGCCGTGAACCAGCGGTCCCGGTCTCCGTCGGCGTTGATCTGCTCGACGGACTTGCCCGTCTGCGTCGCAGTGATCTCGGCGAGGCGCTTCTTCATCGAGAGGATCAGCTGCGCCTGCGTCTGGATGTCGCTCGCGGTGCCGCCGAACCCGCCGTGCGGCTGGTGCAGCAGCACACGGGCGTTCGGCGTGATGTAGCGCTTGCCCTTGGTGCCGCTGGTCAGCAGCAGCTGGCCCATGGACGCGGCCATTCCGATGCCGACCGTGACGATGTCGTTGGGAACGAACTGCATGGTGTCGTAGATGGCCATGCCCGCCGTGATGGAGCCGCCGGGCGAGTTGATGTAGAGGTAGATGTCCTTCTCGGGATCCTCGGCGGCGAGAAGAAGGATCTTCGCGCAGATCTCGTTGGCGTTCTCGTCGCGCACCTCTGATCCGAGCCAGATGATGCGGTCCTTCAGCAGCCTGTCGAAGACGCTCGTCGCGACAAGGGGTTCTGCAGCCATTTCAGCTCCTGTTTCCGTGTTCGGTGATTCGAATCTACCGGCGACAACGCGGCGCTCAGGTCGTGTTCGCCGTCGGCATATCGGGTGTCGTCCCGGCGATCTGCCTCGCGTACGCCGTCATCGAACGGTGGTAGCGCGGCAGGTGCGGCACGAGTGCCAGCAGCGCCACCGAGAGACCACGCGCCGGCTGGCCGGCGCTGGCCAGGGTGAGGGCGTGAACAGCCGCGACGGCGTCGCGGTACGGCGAGTCGGGATGCGCGTCCGTCTCGGCCGAGACCAGTGCCAGCGCCTCGTCGTACGCGCCGACGTTGCGCAGCGAGCTCGCGAGCTGGACCACTGCCTGCGGCCGGTGCTCCTCGTCCAGGCCGAGTTCCAGCGCGCGGCGGTACAGGGCGATGGCCTCCGCCTCGCGTCCGGCCGAGTCGCGCGCACCCGCGCGTTCGAACGCGGCGCGGGCGTCGTCGGCGCCGCGCTCGGCGGCGAGGGCGTCGATCCGGGCGATGATCTCGTCATCGACGGGCTCCCCCGCTGCGGCCGCCCAGATCTCGTCGACCCGCTCATCCCACGTCTTCATGTCTTCCTTCCGATATGCGAGAAGGCGGATGCCGAAGCATCCGCCTTCTCGTCAGGATCGCGCAGCGATCACTCGGCCTTGTCGGCCGCCTTCTTGGCCGGAGCCTTCTTCGCCGCCGGCTTCTTGGCCGCGGGCTTCTCAGCGGGAGCCTCGGCGTCGTCGGCCTTCTTCTTCGCGGGAGCCTTCTTGGCCGCCGGCTTCTTGGCCGGAGCCTTCTCGGCAGGCTTCTCGTCCTCCTGCGCCTCGGCGGAGTCATCCGCCGACTCGTCCTCGTCCTCGACGGCGATGAAGTCGCTGAGGTCGACGGCCTTGCCGTTGGTGTCGACGACGGTCACCTTTCCGAGAGCGATCGCGAGAGCCTTGTTGCGGGCGACCTCGCCGACCAGCGCGGGGAGCTGGTTCGAGGACTGCAACGCCTCGACGAACTCCTGCGGCGCCATGCCGTACTGCGCGGCCGACTGGATGAGGTACTGCGACAGCTCCTCCTGCGAGACCTGGACGTCGGCCTGCTCGGCGATCGTGTCCAGGAGCACCTGGGTGCGGAACTGCTTCTCGCTCGCCTCGGTGACCTCGGCGCGGTGCTCGTCGTCCTCGAGACGGTTCTCGGACTCGAGGTGGTTGTGCACCTCGTCCTCGATCAGCTGCGGCGGGACCGGGATCTCGATCTTCTCGAGCAGCGTCTCGACGAGCTGGTCGCGCGCGGCGGAGCCCTGCGTGAACACGCCCTGCTGGTTGACGCGCTCGGCGACGCTCTCGCGCAGCTCGGCGATGGTGTCGAACTCGCTCGCGATCTGGGCGAAGTCGTCGTCGGCCTCGGGAAGCTCGCGCTCCTTGACGGCCTTGACGGTGACGGAGACCTCGGCCTCGCTGCCGGCGTGGTCGCCGCCGACGAGCTTGGAGCGGAACGTGGTGTCCTCACCGGCGGTGAGCGACTCGATCGCGTCGTCGATGCCCTCGAGCAGCTCGCCGGAGCCGACCTCGTAGGACACGCCTTCGGCGCGGTCGATCTCGGCGCCGTCGATCGTGGCGACGAGGTCGAGCTCGACGAAGTCGCCCTTGGCCGCGGGGCGGTCGACGGGGATCAGCGTGCCGAAGCGGCCGCGCAGGCGGTCGAGCTCGGCGTCGACGGCTGCCTCATCGGTCTCCACGGCGTCGACGGTCAGGGTGATGCCGTCGAACGAGGGCACCTCGATCTCGGGGCGGACATCGACCTCGATGTCGACAAGCAGATCGCCTGAGAAGTCCTTCTCGCTCGGCCACTCGATGATCTCGGCGGACGGGCGGCCCACGATGCGGATCTTGTGCTCGTTGGCGGCGGCGCGGAAGAACCCGTCCAGGCCCTCGTTCACGGCGTGCTCGATGACCGCGCCGCGGCCGATGCGCTGGTCGATGATCGGCGCGGGAACCTTGCCCTTGCGGAAGCCGGGGATCTGCACGTCCTGCGCGATGTGCTCGTACGCGTGCGCGATGCTGGGCTTGAGGTCCTCGGGGGTGACCGTGATGCTGAGCTTGACCCGGGTCGGGGTCAGCTTCTCGACGGTGCTGTTCGCCATGCTGGTGTGTTCTCCTTGTGGTTCCCGCGCGGGAGCGCGGCGTGAAGCGTGTGGACGGAGTCGGGGCGACAGGATTTGAACCTGCGACCTCCCGCTCCCAAAGCGGGCGCTCTACCAAGCTGAGCTACGCCCCGGGGAATCCGCGCGCAGATTCAGCCCTAGGAAGTCTAACGGACGAGAGCAGTCCCGTCTGTCCGCTATGCTGGACCGGTCGGTGCTCAGGCTCCGGCCGGTCTCCCGGGCTTCCGGGGTCCGGGGGTGTAGCTCAATGGTAGAGTTCCAGTCTTCCAAACTGGCTGTGCGGGTTCGATTCCCGTCACCCCCTCCACTCTTCCGCTCGTCGTAAGGGGGCGTCGTGCACGAACGGCCCTCCGACGGCGGGCACGACTTCCCGCCGCTGCTGGCCGGCTCCTCGGATGGCCCCGAGCCGCCGCGCGCTCGGCGGGGTCGGCGACGCGTCATCGGGGGTGTGCTCATCGGGCTCGTCCTCGTCGGCGCGGGCGCCGGCGTCCAGGTGGCAGCCCACCTCGGCTACGATGAGGCGCTGGTCGCGTTCCAGGATGCCGCGACGGTCGTCGAGAACGATCAGATCGAACTCGCGGCGGATGCCGAACAGCTCCGGCTGGAAGCGGACGCCGCAGGCGAGATCGCCGCGGCCGACAGCGGAACCCTCATGCCCGCCGAAGCGCGCGGGACGCTCGACGCGGCGATCTCGGCCGCGACCCCGGCGCTCGAGGATGCGGATGCCGCGGCCACCGCGGCGATCCCCACGGCGGACTCCAAGCCCATGTGGGCCTGGGACCTGTTCGCAGAGAAGGGACTGCTGGAGGAGGAGACGGCCGCGCTCGAGGGGCGGCAGGATGACATCGCCGAACAGCGCGATGCCCTGTCGGAGACCGGCGCGACCGTCGAGGAATCCGCCGTCGCGGCCGTCCAGGCCGCCGCGGCTGCGGCTGCCGATCTGGAAGCCGCGCACGTCAACGCACGCAACCCGGAGATCGTGGCGCTGCGTGCTTCGGCGGCCGATGTCACCGTCGCGGTCGCCGCACTCGACGCCGAAACGGTGACGCTGTACTCCCAATTGGAGTCGGCGGCGGCCGCCCTTCTCGAGAGCGAACAGGCCGAGCTCGCCGAGAAGGCCGGGCCGCTGCATGATGCGCGCGTCGAGATCGAGGCCTTCGCGCGGTCCCTCGCGCCCGACGTGCTCCTCGACTTCGACTGGTCGCCCACCGTCCCCGGATACGACGGACCCTCCAACGGGGGCTGGACGACCTGGTGGTACGGCGACCCCGGGTATGCGACCATCGCGCTATCGGACTACATCGCCGAGTCCTGGCCCGCTTCATGGGCCAAGGCGCTCGTCGCGCACGAGGTCGGCCACGCGATCAGCGTCAAGTGCGAGGCGATGTACGACTCGTCGAACCAGGACACGATCGAGGAATGGGCGACGGCCTGGGCGATCGGCATGGGCTTCACCGACCCGGCCAACGGCACCGACGTCTACGGCGCCCCATCGAGCGCGATGATCGACGCCGCAGCGGCCTGCCGCTGAACCCGGTCACCGCCCCTTGCGCGCCCGCTCGGCACCATTCGACATGCTTCGGCCACTCGATATATCGGTATACACCGACGCGGAAGCGCACTACGCTTGCGCGCAACGGCCGGATGTCCCCCATGCGTCCGGCGAGAGGGGATCGATGATGGACGAACCGGTTCAGAACCAGTCCGAGGGCCGCGCCGGAGGCACGCGGACGAAGGCGATCGTCGCAATCGCGGCGGGTGCCGTGCTCCTGCTCGGAGGAGGCGGCACACTCGCGTACTGGTCGACGACAGCGACGCTCGGCGGAGGCACCGTCGTCAGCGGCGACCTGGATCTGCAGCCGGCCGGCGCCAGTACGTGGACGCTGACGCCGGAGGGAGGAACGGCCGTTCCCGTGACCGACCTGAGCGCGATCGACATCGTGCCGGGCGACACTCTGACCTTGACCGGCGACTTCGCGCTCACCCTCGTCGGTGACAACCTGGTCGCCGATCTCGTGGTGGCGGACATCGCGACACTGCCCACCGGCATCCTCCCACCGGTCGTCAGCGTCACCGACGACACCGGTGCGGTGTTCCCCGGGACCGGGCTCACCGACGCTCTGAACGGCGAGGTCGTCTCTGTCGAGGTCGCGTTCCAGTTCGATCCCGCGACCACCGGGACCACGCTCACCACGACGGACTTCGTCTTCGAGGACGTGTCGCTGACGCTCTCCCAGGTCGATCCGACGCCCTAGTCGGCATCTCTGCGGGATGCCGTGAAGCGGCGCGTTCTCCTCGGAGCCGCTGCGGGAGCCGTGCTGGCTCTCGCAGCGGCGACCGGCGTGTCCGCCTACTGGCAGGCGCAACAGACGCTCCCCGGAGGCACAGCCACCAGCGGCGACCTCGACATCCAGGTGGCGTGGGCGGGCGGCACGGCGTGGAGCCCGATCGCACCAGGCGGGACGACCTCCAAGCGCGCCACCATCACGGTCGTCGGCACGGGAACGAACCTGAGCACGCGCCTCACGGCCGTGACAGCGAACGCCGCCGCGTTCAACGCATACATCACGCGATCGGTCAGCCTGGACGACTGCACCGGCGCGCCGGGGGCCGCGCTGCCCAGTGCGGGCTACCCCTCCAGCGGCGGTCTCTCACCCGGGGCGCAGGTGACCGTGTGCGTCCGGTACACGCTGTCACCCTCCGCTCCGTCGAGCCTCCAAGGTCAGAACCTGACCCCCACGGTGACCTTCGCGCTCACGCAGCGAGGTGGCGGATGAGCACACCCCGCCGTCGCTCTCGTGTCCGCCTCGCGATCACCGCCGCGCTCGCCGTCGTCCTCGCCGCCGGCAGCTCAGGCGCGAGCGCCCACTGGTCGGTGTCGAACACGCACACGGGGACGTCCACCGCGGGTGTCACCCTGCCTGCGCCGACGTCGATGTCCTGCGTGAACCAGTCGATCCTGCTGGTCTCCGTGGCCAGGGTGTCCTGGTCGACGGTCGCCGGCGCGACGGGCTATCGCGTCGTGGTGACGAGAGCCTCCGGAGGCGCTCCGCTCACCATCGATCAGACCACCACCTCGATCGACCTGAGCAGCGGCGTCCTGGGCGACCTGCTCACCGGATTGCTGGCGCCCACCGTGCTGACCGTGCGGGTCGCACCGACCTACAGCGCGGGAAACGGCGCCTGGGTCTCGTCGAACACCCGCGCCTACACCGCGAATGCCGCTGTTCTCCCGATCGGCACGACATGCGGGGCGGCGGTGCCATGACCCCCGCCATCCGCCGCTCCCCCGGCCGGCGCGTGCGCGGCATCCTCACCGGCGTCCTGCTCGTGATCCTGTGCGTGCTCGCGCTGTTCACCGTCGTCGTCCCGTTCGTCCTGGGCGCGCAGAGCTACACCGTCCTCACCGGCAGCATGCGTCCCTCCCTGGAGCAGGGACACCTGATCGCCGTGCGTCCCACGCCGATCGAGGACATCCGCGTCGGGGACGTCATCACCTATCAGCGACGCTCCGGAGAACCCGAAGTCGTGACCCATCGCGTCGTCGCCGTCGGCGTCGACGGCACCGGAGAGCGCATCCTGACCACGCAGGGCGACGCCAACAACGTCGCCGACGCGGAGCCCGTGCGCGCCGTGCAGGTGCGCGGAGCGCTGGTCTACGCCGTCCCGTGGCTCGGTTGGATCAACATCTGGGCGACACCGGCGGTCAAGTCCGTCGTGGTCGCCGCGATCGGGGTGCTCGCCATCGCATGGGGTCTCGCCGCCCTGATCCACGATGTCGTCCGTCGTCGACGCGCCGCGTCGGTCGCCGCCGTCGGCGTCGTCGCCGTCGTGCTCGCCGGTGCGCTCGGCCCCGGCGCATCGCTCCCTGCGACGGCCGCTGAGGAGCGACCCCGCGTGCTCCTCAGCGACGACGGCCTCACCTGGACGGATGCGGGAACGCTGCGCCTCCTCGACGACACCGACGCGATCGTTCCCGGCGACACGATCGCCCTCGAACTCTGGGTACGCAACGCGTCCGACGACCTCGCCGATCTGCGGATCACGCTCTCCTGGATCCCGACGGACCCGGGTGACCCCGGCGATGTCGCGCTCGCCGAGCATCTGGAGACGGCGACCACAGCACTCCTGGAGCGGGAACTGCGTCCCGGTTCCGACGAGCGGCTGCCGCTCCGGCTGATCTTCCCGTCGACCTCCGGCAACGAGTCCCGTGAGGCATCCGTCGGACTTGAGGTCACCGCGACGCTCAGCCATAGTGCCGAATCCGCCCCGCCGCCCGGAGCCGACCCGCTTCCGGCCACCGGCGCAGATCCCCCTGTCGCCGCGATCGCCGCCGCGGGAGTCCTCATGCTGACCGGTGCCGCAGTGCTCATCACCCGGAGGACGCGGAAAGACCGCCGCGCCTGACGGTCACGACGGTCTTTCCGGATGCTGTGGCGCTACTGACCGCGGCGCTCGCGCAGCTGCGTCAGCGCGTCCTCGAGAAGCTGCTCGGCCTCGTCGTCGGTGCGACGCTCCTTCACATAGGCGAGGTGCGTCTTGTACGGCTCGGTCTTCGACAGCGCCGGGGGGTTGTTCTTGTCGCGTCCCGCCGGAAGCCCCGAGTTCGGGTGGTCGATGATGTCGGGGATCTCCTCTTCCGGGAGCCCGGCGGCGAAGTAGCGGACGGTCTCGTTGCCGAGTCCGTCCCAGTAGGACACCGCGATGCGGTCGGCGTGGTAGCCGTGGTCCTGTTCGCCCATGGGCCCGGAACCGACTCGGGTCCCGCGGATCGCGTTTCCTCCGGTGGCCATCAGATCACCTCGAACTTCGTGATGAGGCCCAGCGCGACGATCGCGATGAACCAGGCGAGCGCGAGCACGACCGTGAAGCGGTTCAGGTTCCGCTCCGCCAGGCCGGACGAGCCGACGGCCGTCGACATCCCGCCGCCGAACATGTCGGACAGACCGCCGCCGCGCCCCTTGTGGAGAAGGATGAGAAGAGTCAGCAGGACGCTCGTGATGCCCAGCACGACCTGCAGGACGAACTCAAGAACTTGCACGTGAAAAGCCTTTCGCTCGGGCCGGAATGCCCGCGTAACGGTCAAGTATACGGTGCGGCGGGGCGAAGGCCCCGCCGCACACTCACACGCCGACGTGCTTCTGGTAGCGGATGATGGCGGCGAACTCGTCGACCACGAGGCTCGCCCCGCCGACGAGCGCGCCGTCCACGTCGGGCTCGCGCATGAAGCTGGCGATGTTCGAGGACTTCACCGAGCCGCCGTACAGGATGCGCGTGCGGGCCGCGGCATCCGCGTCCAGCACGTCCGCGAGCACTCCGCGCAACGCGGCGCACACGTCCTGCGCCTGCTGCGGGGTCGCCGCCTGACCGGAGCCGATCGCCCACACCGGCTCGTAGGCGACGACGATGTCCGCAGAAGCGGGAACACCCTCGAGAGCGGCCTTGAGCTGACCGGCCGGCACCGCACTCGCGCCGAACTTCTCCAGGTCCTCAGCCGTCTCGCCGACGCAGATCACGGGCACAAGACCGTGCTTGAGCGCGGCTTTGACCTTCGCCGCCACGACGTCGTCGGACTCGGCGTGGTACTCGCGCCGCTCCGAGTGGCCGATGATGACGTAGGTCGCGTCCAGCTTGGCGAGGAACGCTCCGGACACCTCGCCGGTGTACGCGCCGGAATCGTGGGCGGAGACGTCCTGCGCGCCGAGCGCGAACGGGATCTTGTCGGCATCGATCAGCGTCTGGACGCTGCGGATGTCGGTGAAGGGCGGGAACACGGCCACCTCGACCGAGTCGCCCTCGTGACCGGCGTCCTTGAGCGTCCAGTGCAGCTTCTGCACCGTCGCGACCGCCTGCAGGTGGTCGAGATTCATCTTCCAGTTGCCCGCGATCAGCGGGGTGCGCTTGTTCTGCGCAGCAGACGCGTTCATCGAGCTGTCGCCCATCCGAGGACCTCCAGGCCGGGGAGTTTCTTGCCCTCGAGGAACTCGAGGCTGGCTCCACCACCGGTGGAGATGTGACCGAAGCGGTCGTCGTCGAAGCCGAGCTGGCGCACGGCGGCGGCCGAGTCGCCGCCTCCGACGACGCTCAGACCGTCGACGGCCGTGAGCGCCTCGGCGACGGTCTTCGTGCCGCTCGCGAACGCCGGGAACTCGAAGACGCCCATCGGGCCGTTCCAGAACACGGTCTTCGAGCCGCGGATCGCGTCGGCGAACGCCGCGGCGGTCTCCGGTCCGATGTCGAGTCCGATGCCGGCGGTGCCGGCTGCGGTCGACTCGATCGCGTCGACGGACACGGTCTCGTGCGCGGCATCCGCGGCAAAGGCCGCCGCGACCACGACGTCCGTGGGCAGCAGGATCTCGACGCCGCGCTCCGCCGCCTCGGCGATGTAGCCGCGCACCGTGTCGAGCTGGTCCTCCTCGAGGAGGCTCGATCCCACCGCGAAGCCCTGAGCCTTCAGGAACGTGAAGAGCATGCCGCCGCCGATCAGCAGGCGGTCGACCCGCGGGAGCAGGTGCGAGATCACGCCGAGCTTGTCGCTGACCTTCGAACCGCCGAGCACCACCGTGTAGGGCCGCTCGGGATTCTCGGTCAGGCGGTCGAGCACGTCGAGCTCCGCAGCGATCAGCATTCCCGCCGCGGAGGGCAGGATCTCCGCGAGGTCGTAGACGCTCGCCTGCTTGCGGTGCACGACGCCGAAGCCGTCCGAGACGAGCACGTCGCCGAGGCCGGCGAGCTGCTGTGCGAACGCCTGGCGCTCGGCATCGTCCTTCGAGGTCTCGCCGGAGTTGAAGCGCAGGTTCTCGATCACGGCGATGCCGCCGTCCTCGAGGGCGGCGACCGCCTCCTGAGCCGATTCACCCACGGTGTCGCGGGCGAACGCGACGGGCTTGCCGAGCAGCTCGGACAGGCGCTGAGCGACCGGAGCGAGGCTGTACTTCGCATCCGGCGAGCCGTCGGGACGGCCCAGGTGCGAGCAGACGATCACGCGAGCGCCGGCGTTGAGCAGCGCGTTCAGGGTCGGCAACGAGGCGCGGACACGGCCATCGTCCGTGATGACCCCGTCCCGCAGGGGGACGTTGAGGTCACAACGGACGATGACGCGCTTGCCCTCGAGCGACCCCAGGGATTCCAGGGTGCGCAGAGACATGTTCGGTTCTCAGAGACGCTCGGCGACGTACTCGGTCAGGTCGACGAGACGGTTGGAGTAGCCCCACTCGTTGTCGTACCAGCTCGAGACCTTGATCAGGTTGCCGCTGACGTTGGTGAGCGTCGAGTCGAAGATCGACGAGTGCGGGTTGTGCACGATGTCGCTCGACACGATCGGGTCGGCGTTGTACTGCAGGAAGCCCTTGAGCCGGCCCTCGGCCGCTGCCTTCTGGTACGCCGCGTTGACCTCGTCGACCGTGAGGTCCTCACGCGTCGTGATGAGCGTGAGGTCGACGATGGAGCCGGTGGGGACCGGAACGCGGTAGGACGAGCCCGAGAGCTTGCCGTTGAGCTCCGGCAGGACCTCGCCGATGGCCTTGGCCGCGCCGGTGGACGCCGGGGTGATGTTGATCGCCGCGGCGCGCGCGCGACGCAGGTCACCGTGCGGACCGTCCTGAAGGTTCTGGTCGGCCGTGTAGGCGTGGGCGGTCATCATGAACCCGCGCTCGATGCCGAACGCCTCGTTGAAGACCTGCGCCAGCGGGGCGAGGCAGTTGGTGGTGCACGAGGCGTTGGAGATGATGTGGTGCGAGGCCGGGTCGTAGGTGTCCTCGTTCACGCCCATGACGAACGTGCCGTCGACGCCGGTGCCCGGAGCCGAGATGAGGACCTTCTTGGCGCCCGCGTCGATGTGCTTCTTGGCGGCCTCGGCCTTGGTGAAGAAGCCGGTCGACTCGATGACGATGTCGACGCCCAGCTCGCCCCAGGGAAGGTTGGCGGGGTCGCGCTCGGCGAACGCCTTGATCTCCTTGCCGTTGACTGTGATGCTGTCCTCGTCGAAGCTGATGTCGGCGTCCAGCACGCCCCCGACGGAGTCGTACTTCAGCAGGTGCGCCAGCGTCTTGTTGTCGGTGAGGTCGTTGACAGCGACGATCTCGATGTCTGCGCCCTGCGCGAGGGCCGCGCGGAAGTAGTTGCGTCCGATGCGGCCGAAGCCGTTGATGCCGATCTTGACAGACACTCAGGTCTCCCTGTTTCTCGTGCGCTCGCGCGCTGTATTGATAGAGAAGTTCGTGGACGACGGCGTCCCGACGGGCAGAAGTCCGTCGGGACGCCCGTCTTGTCTACGACAGTACCAGCAGGCCGTCCGTCTGCTTGCGGGCGACGTCGAGGCGCTGCGCGACGTTCTCCCAGTTGGCGATGTTCCACGCGGCCTTCACGTAGTCCGCCTTGACGTTGAGGTAGTCGAGGTAGAACGCGTGCTCCCACATGTCCAGCTGGAACAGCGGGATGGTGCCCTGGGCGGTGTTGGCCTGCTGATCGAACAGCTGCTGGATGATCAGCCGTGCGCCGATCGGGTCCCAGCTGAGGACGGCCCAGCCGGAGCCCTGGATGCCGGTGGCCGCAGCCGTGAAGTGCGCCTGGAACTTCTCGAACGAGCCGAAGAACTCGTCGATCGCCGCCTTCAGCTCGCCCTCCGGCTGCCCGCCGCCGTTCGGGGACAGGTTGGTCCAGAAGATCGAGTGGTTGACGTGACCGCCGAGGTTGAACGCGAGGTCCTTCTCGAGCTTGTTGACGTTGGCCAGGTTGCCGGTCTCGCGCGCCTCGGCGAGGCCGTCGAGCGCGGCGTTCGCCCCCGCGACGTACGCCGCGTGGTGCTTGTCATGGTGCAGTTCCATGATCTTGCCGCTGATGTGCGGCTCGAGCGCCGCGAAGTCGTAGGGAAGGTCGGGGAGCGTGTAGGTCGCCATGTCGATTTCATCCAATCCGCGCCGCGCCGCGGCGCTTGCCGGTCCTCCGCGCCGCCCAGATGCGACGCGGAGCAGACGGTTTCCATCCTAGTGACGACAACGCGCACCGGGAGGGGAACCTTCCGCGGGATGACGAATGTGTCGTCAGACGTCGAGACCGGCGGGGACGGCGGCCTCGGTGCCGGGGATGCCCTCCGACTGTGCGCGCTTGTCGGCCATGGCGAGGAGGCGGCGGATGCGTCCGGCGACGGCGTCCTTCGTCAGCGGCGGGTCGGCGTGGTGACCGAGCTCGTCGAGGCTCGCGTCGCGGTGCGCGAGGCGCAGTTCTCCGGCGACCTTGAGGTGATCCGGGACCTCGTCGCCGAGGATCTCGAGGGCGCGCTCGACGCGCGCGCACGCCGCGACCGCCGCCTGGGCGGACCGGCGCAGATTGGCGTCGTCGAAGTTCACCAGGCGGTTGACGCCGGCGCGCACCTCGCGGCGCTGGCGCATCTCCTCCCAGGCCGCCGCGGTTCCGGCAGCCCCCATCTGGGTCAGGATCGAGCGGATCGCCTCACCCTCGCGCACGACGACGCGCGGCATGCCGCGCACCTCGCGCGCCTTGGCCGCGACGCCAAGCCGGTGCGCCGCACCGACCAGGGCCATGGCGGCCTCGGAGGACGGGCATGCGACCTCGAGCATGGCGGAGCGTCCGGGCTCGGACAGCGAGCCGGCGGCGAGGAACGCGCCGCGCCAGAGACCGGCGATCTCCTCGCGCGACCCGGTGGTGAGCCGGTTCGGCAGGCCGCGCACGGCGCGCCGACGCTGGTCGAGCAGGCCCGTCTGACGCGCCAGCGTTTCCCCCGCACCGATCACGCGGACCGCCCACCGGGCGCCGTCGTTCGCGCTGGAGGACTGGACCTGGGCGATCTCGGGACGCACACCGTAGATCTCGGCCAGGTCCCTCGCCACGCGGCGGGCCAGGGTCTCGGCATCCACTTCGGCCTCGACGGCCACACGGCCGGCGATCGAGTGCAGTCCCCCGGCGAAGCGGAGGATCGCTGTGACCTCCGCGACGCGCACCGTGGGGGGCGCGTTCCGGATGCCGACCAGCTCTGCCTTGACGTCGGTGGTTAGTGCCACGAGACTCCTCTTCGCTCAGTGCACCGGATCGCGGCGCGAAGGACAAGCCTACTCGGCTCGGAGGATTCTCACTCGCGCCCGAGGTCGCGATGACGCACGTTCACGGCGACGCCGGGCACCTGCGCGAGGCGCCGCGCGAGCTCCTCCGCCGTCGCGACCGACCGGTGCTTGCCGCCCGTGCACCCGATCGCGACCGTGGAGTGACTCTTGTTCTCGCGCTGATAGCCCTCGAGAACCGGGACAAGGGCCTTCGCGTAGGCATCCAGGAACTCCTGCGCACCTTCACGCGAGAGCACGTACTCGCGGACCTGTTCGTCCTGACCGGTGAGCCCGCGCAGCTCGTCCATCCAGAACGGGTTCGGCAGGAACCGCATGTCGGCGACGAGGTCGACGTCGGTGGGCAGCCCGTACTTGAAGCCGAAGCTCAGCAGCGTCAGCCGATGCCTCGCCGCCCCCTCCTCCGAGAAGATCTCCGAGGTCTTGGTGGCGAGCTGATGGATGTTGAGGGTCGAGGTGTCGATGACGATGTCGGCGGCCTCGCGAACCAGCGTGAGGCGGGACCGCTCCACGCGGATGCCGTCGAGCAGCGTCCCGTCGCCCTGCAGCGGGTGCGGCCGGCGCACGGCCTCGAAACGCCGCACGAGCACGTCGTCGGAGGCGTCCAGGAACAGCACCTGGACGGATCCGCGCGAACGCAGGGCCCTCGCGACGTCCGGCAGGTCGTCGAAGAGACCGCGGCCGCGCACGTCGACGACCGCAGCGACCTTGGGCAGCGCGCCGCCGCCGAGATCGGTCAGATCGAGCAGCGGCCGCAGCATCTGCGGAGGCAGGTTGTCGACCACGTACCAGCCGAGATCCTCCAGCGCGTTGCCGACCGTCGTGCGTCCGGCACCGGACATGCCGGTGACGATGAGGAACTGTCCTTCGCCCTCGCCTGCCATCGGTACTCCCTCCCGTACCTCAACCCTATCGACTGGCGAGGTGCGCGTGGATGCCCTGGGCCAGGGCGGGGCCGATGCCCGGGACCTGCTGGATCTCCTCCGGAGTGGCCGCGCGGAGCCGTGCCACCGAACCGAAGTGCTTCAGAAGCACCTTGATGCGTGCGGCGCCGAGCCCGGGGACCTCGGCGAGGATCGTGCTGATGTCCCGCTTGCGGCGCTTGCGCTGATGACTGATGGCGAACCGGTGCGCCTCGTCGCGCAGGCGCTGCAGCAGGTACAGCGCCTCGCTGGTGCGCGGCAGGATGACCGGGAAGTCGTCGCCCGGCAGCCAGATCTCCTCCAGGCGCTTCGCGATGCCGCACAGCGCGATCTCGGTGTGACCGGCATCCTGCAGAGCGCGGGCCGCGGCCGCCACCTGCGGTTGACCGCCGTCGACGAGGAGCAGCTGCGGCGGGTACGCGAAGCGCGGACGCCGGCGGGTGGTCGCGACCTCGCCCTCGGCCAAGGGATCGACGGGGAGGTCTTCCTCCTCCGGCGCATCGAGGTGGGCGAGCCGCCGGCGCAGCACCTGATACATCGAGTCGGTGTCGTCGGTCGTCTCGGCGATGTTGAAGGACCGGTACTGGTCCTTCCGGGGCAGACCGTCCTCGAAGACGACCATGGAGGCCACGACGTTCGTCCCCTGCAGATGCGAGATGTCGTAGCACTCGATCCTCAGCGGAGCCTCCTCGAGGCCGAGCGCCTCCTGCAGGTCGGTGAGGGCCTGCGTGCGCGCGACGTAGTCGCTGGTGCGCTTCGTCTTGTGACGGATGAGGGCCTGCTGGGCGTTGAGCGTGGCCGTGCGCATGAGCTCGGCGCGCTGGCCGCGCTGCGCCACGGCGATCTCCACCTTGCGCGCGCGCCGGCCTCGCAGCCACACCTCGAGCTCGGCCGCGTCGTCCGGCAGGGTCGGCACGAGGATGCGGCGCGGGATCTCGCCGTCGGCCGCCTCGCCGTACACGCGCTGCAGGACCTGGTCCACGAGCTCACCCGAGGACACGTCGATCTCCTTCTCGATCGTGGACGCCCGTACGCCTCGGACGCGCCCTCCCCGGATCACGAAGTGCTGCACCGCGGCCGACAGCTCGTCCTCGGCGATGCCGAACAGGTCGGCGTCCTCATCGGCGGGGAGCACGAGCGCGCTCTTTCCGAGCACCGCCTCGATCGCCGAGAGCTTGTCGCGGTACTTCGCGGCCGCCTCGTAGTCCATCGCCGCCGAGGCCTCGCGCATGCGCCGCGTCAGCTCTCGGGTGAAGCGCTCGTCTCCGCCGGCCATGAAGGCGACGAAGTCGTCGACCATCGCGCGGTGCTCCTCGATGGTGCAGGTCATCGAGCACGGCCCCCCGCACTTGCCGATCTGCCCGGGGAAACAGGGGCGTCCGGTCTGCATGGCCCGCTTGTAACTGGCGTCGCTGCAGGTGCGGATCGGGAACGCCTTGATCATCAGATCGATCGTGTCGTGAACGGCCCACACCTTCGGGTAGGGGCCGAAGTAGCGGGCACCGGGGATTCTCCGGTTGCGCGTCACGATCACGCGCGGCGCCTCGTCCGCCATCGTGATCGCCATGAACGGATAGGACTTGTCGTCCTTGTATCGCACGTTGAACGGCGGATCGAACTCCTTGATCCACATGTACTCCAGCTGCAGGGAGTCCACGTCCGTGGACACGACCGTCCACTCCACCGATGCCGCGGTCGTCACCATGCGCCGCGTGCGCTCGTGCAGTGTGCGCAGCGGGGCGAAGTAGTTCGACAGCCGCTGACGCAGGTTCTTGGCCTTGCCGACGTAGAGCACGCGCCCCTGCGCATCGCGGAACCGATACACACCGGGATCGGTGGGAATCTCCCCCTGCTTCGGCTTGTACGGCAGGACGTCCGCCATCAGCCGGCCTTCCGCACCTGGCGCCCTCCGCCGAGGATCTCGGAGAGGAACTGCCCGGTGTGGCTGTCCTCGACCGCGGCGATCTGCTCCGGCGTTCCGGTGGCGAGGATCTCTCCCCCGCCCGAACCGCCCTCCGGCCCGAGGTCGATGACCCAGTCCGCCGACTTGATGACATCGAGGTTGTGCTCGATGACGATCACCGTGTTGCCCTTGTCGACCAGTCCGTTCAGCACCTCGAGGAGCTTTCGCACGTCTTCGAAGTGCAGACCAGTGGTCGGCTCGTCCAGCACGTAGATGCTGCGGCCGTTGCTGCGGCGCTGGAGCTCGGTGGCGAGCTTGACGCGCTGCGCCTCGCCGCCGGACAGCGTCGTGGCGGACTGCCCGAGGCGCACATACCCCAGCCCCACGTCGACGAGCGTCTTCATGTAGCGGTGGATCGCCTGGATCGGCTCGAAGAACTCCGCGGCCTCCTCGATCGGCATCTCCAGGACCTCGGCGATGTTCTTGCCCTTGTAGTGCACGGCCAGCGTGTCGCGGTTGTACCGCTTGCCGTGGCACACCTCGCAGTCGACGTACACGTCGGGCAGGAAGTTCATCTCGATCTTGATCGTGCCGTCACCCGAGCACGCCTCGCAGCGCCCGCCCTTGACGTTGAAGCTGAACCGGCCCGGCTGGTAGCCGCGCACCTTCGCCTCCGGAGTCTCGCTGAAGAGCGTCCGGATGCGGTCGAAGACGCCGGTGTAGGTGGCGGGGTTCGAGCGCGGCGTGCGGCCGATCGGCGCCTGATCGACGTGGATGACCTTGTCCAGGTTGTCCAGGCCCGTCACACGTGTGTGCTTGCCGGCGAGCGAGCGGGCGCCGTTGAGCTTCGAGGCCAGCACGCGGTACAGGATGTCGTTGACGAGGGAGGACTTCCCGGAGCCGCTGACGCCGGTGACCGCCGTGAGGACGCCGAGCGGGAACTCGACGTCGACGTTCTTGAGGTTGTTCTCCCGAGCACCGACCACCTTGAGCATCCGGCGCTTGTCGAGCTTGCGGCGCTTACGCGGAGTGGGGATCTCGCGCCGTCCGGCGAGGTAGTCGCCGGTCATGGAGCCCTTCTCGGCGAGCAGGGCGGTGTACGGACCCGAGTGCACGACGTCGCCGCCGTTGACGCCGGCGCCGGGGCCGATGTCCACCACCCAGTCCGCAGCCTCGATGGTCTCCTCGTCGTGCTCGACGACGATCAGGGTGTTGCCGAGGTCGCGCAGCGTCAGCAGCGTCTCGATGAGGCGCCGGTTGTCGCGCTGGTGCAGGCCGATCGACGGCTCGTCGAGCACGTACAGCACTCCGGTCAGGCCGGAGCCGATCTGCGTCGCCAGCCGGATGCGCTGGGCCTCGCCGCCCGACAGCGAGCCGGCGGATCGGCTGAGATTGAGGTAGGACAGCCCCACCTGGAGGAGGAAGTCCAGGCGCAGCCGGATCTCGCGCAGCACCTGGGCGGCGATCTTCGCCTCGCGCTCCGTCAGCGTGAGCTTCTCCATGAACGCGCGGGCCTCGGCGAGGCTGAGGTGCGAGACCTCCGCGATCGAGTGCCCGTGCACCTTGACCGCCAGGACCTCGGGCTTGAGACGGTTGCCGTCGCACACCGGGCACGGCACCTCGCGGAGGTACTCGCCCCAGCGCGCACGCTGCGTGTCGCTCTCGGCCTGCGCGTACTGTCGCTCGATGTACGGCACCACGCCCTCGAAACCCGAGGCGTATCGCATCTCACGGCCATAGCGGTTCTTCCACTTCACCGTGACCTTGTAGTTGTCTCCGCGGAGCACGGCATCCTGCACGTCGACGCGCAGATCGCGCCACGGCGTGTCGAGCGAGAAGTTCAGGTCGCGGGCGAGTCCCTCGAGCAGGCGCTCGTAGTACTGGAAGAGCCCCTTGCCCTGGGTCGTCCAGGGGATGATGGCGCCCTCGCGGATCGACAGCTCCTCGTCGCCGAGCATGAGGTCGACGTCGACCGACATCCGCGTGCCGAGCCCGGAGCACGCCGGGCAGGCGCCGAAGGGAGCGTTGAACGAGAACGTGCGCGGCTCGATCTCGGTGAGAGTGATGGCGTGCCCGTTGGGGCAGGCGAGCTTCTCGGAGAAGGATTGCCACGCGGCATCCCCCTCCTCGTCGACGAAGTTGATCTGCATCACGCCGCCGGCGAGTCCCAGCGCCGTCTCGACCGAATCCGTGACCCGGCCGAGGATGTCGTCCGAGGCGACCAGGCGGTCGACGACGACGGCGATGTCGTGCTTGTAGCTCTTCTTGAGAGTCGGGGGCTCGGCGAGCTGGATGAGCTCGCCGTCCACGATGGCGCGCGAGTAGCCCTTGGCGCCGAGCTCGCGGAAGAGATCGACGAACTCGCCCTTCTTCTGCGACACCACCGGCGCGACGATCTGATAGCGCGTGCGCTCGGGCAACTCCATGAGCTGGTCCGCGATCTGCTGGACGGTCTGCCGCTGGATCCGCTCGCCGCACTCCGGGCAGTGCGGAACGCCGATGCGCGCCCAGAGCAGACGCATGTAGTCGTAGATCTCGGTGATCGTGCCGACCGTGGAGCGCGGATTGCGGTTGGTCGACTTCTGATCGATCGACACCGCCGGACTCAGCCCCTCGATGAAGTCGACGTCCGGACGGTCGACCTGACCGAGGAACTGGCGCGCATACGCGCTCAGCGACTCGACGTAGCGACGCTGTCCCTCCGCGAAGATCGTGTCGAACGCGAGGCTGGACTTCCCGGAACCGGACAGGCCGGTGAACACGACGAGCGAATCCCGGGGGATGTCGATGTCGACGTTCTTCAGATTGTGTACGCGGGCACCGCGAACACTGAGTTTTCCAGGGCTGGAGACGGGAACGATGGGCACCGAACAAGTCTACGAGGGACCACCGACACTTCGGCTCGCTTCGCTCACTCAGTGCATCGCATCGGCGCCGAGAGGGCACTCAGGCTCGTTCCCGTCACCGGCGCACGCGCCGCAGCAGCAGCACAGCCAGCGCCACGACGCCGACCGCCCCGACCGGTGCGATCCAGGCGGCGCCCGCGCCGTCCGCGGCGGGGAGAAGCACGGCGCAGGCGGCCGCGGCCTGCCCGATCGCCTGCGCCACCGCGAAGCGCAGGGCCGTCGGGCGCAGGGCCCGCAGGGCGATGCGGGAGCGCACCGGCATCGTGAGCGAGAGCGTCGCCAGCACGTGCCCCGCGTGCACGGCCAGAACGGCCAGGCAGGCACGACCGAGGTCCGCGGGCTGCGTGAGCAGCGCGAGAGGGAGGAGGAGCACCGCGAACCACGCCAGACCGGTCTGCGGCAGGATCGCGCCGGCGACGACCGCTATCACCGCGATCACCTGCCAGCCGATTCCCGCCTGGAGCAGCCAGACGGCGCCTCCGACGACGAGCACGAGAAGGACTCGCACCAGGCCGGCGGGGACCCAGGCGCCGATCACGAGACGATCGTCGGTCATCGCCGCGCTCCCGCTCGCGAACGCGCGAGCACGCCGAGGGCGCTCGTGGCCTCGGCGTCCCAGCGCACGATCTCGACCCCGGCCGCCGCGAGGTCGTGGAACATGTCGTCCCGCTCGGCGACCACGAGACGCAGCGCGAGACGCTGCTCCGGAGACAGCCGGGAGCCGTCGAGGTCGGGCAGGGTGTCGACGGCGAGCACGCGATGACCGGCGGCCCGCCACTTCAGTGCCAGCTCCGCTGCGGCACCGTCGAAGAACGTCGACAGCATCGCGATCATCGAGCCGTGCGGCACCGGCGGCGTGCGCCGATAGCGGCTGTCGTCTCCGGATCGTCCGGTCGACGCGATCGCCGCGACGACCCGGGTGAGATGCCGCGACCCCGTGCCGCTGCGCAGCGAGCGCCCGCCCTGCACCAGTACGTGGTAGGCCACGCGGTCCCCGGCGGCCACGGCGGACGTGGCGAGCGCTCTCGCGGCCTCCCGCGCGTTGTCCAAGGAGGTCCCGCCGCTGCGTTCCCGGTCACCGCTCCCCCAGGTCGCGACGACTTCGCCGAGGTCGTCGGCCGCGTCGACCGCGATGACGACCGAGGCATCGCTGAGGGTGTCCGTGCGCCGCACGAACAGCTCGCCGGGACGGCGCGCCGCCCGCGCGGTGGCGCGCCAGTCGACTCGGCGCAGCTCGTCTCCCGGGGCGAACGGGTGGATGTCCCGGAAGTCGCCGCCCTGCCCGGGACGCGATCCGTCGTGGGCGCCGTGCAGCCCAGTGAGACGAGGGGGCAGCGGCAGCTCCGGCAGCTCCCGCGGCGCCGGTGCCACCGCGCGGCGCTGGACGACCGCGTCCTGCACTTCGCCCGTGAGAGCCGCGTCTCCGCTCAGACCGCGCGCACGGACGCGGACCGAGTCGACCGGACCGGAATGCCTGCTGCGGCTGCGCGCCGTGAGCACCGCGTGCCCCGGGACGAACACCCGGCTGCGGCGCCGAGCGGACTGCACGACGTGGAGCTCCGCGATCTCGGCATCCTCGTCGACCACGATCTCGTCCGTCAGCCACCCGTCCTCCGCGTCGGGGACGCCTCGCACGCGAATCGACGATGCGGCGGCCCCGTCCCGGGCAGGACGATCGCGCTCGGCGTCCAGCACGAACAGGGCCCAGACGGCGAGCGGCGTCGCGAGGGCGACGATGTCGGGCCGGGACAGCGCGAGTCCGGCCCCCGCGAGTCCCACCGCCGCGCCGATCGCGATGAGCAGTGCCGGGGTGCGATGCCACCGTCGCCGCGCTTCGGACCCTGACGTCACCGCGCGGCGCTCACGGTCGGCGGCACGGCCACGTCGGCGACGAGGCCTGCGACCACCCTCGCCGGATCGACTCCCTGCGCCCAGGCCTGCGGGGTGAGGGTGAGGCGATGCGCGAGCACGGGGACGGCGATCCGCTTGATGTCGTCCGGCCGCACGTAGTCGCGCCCGTCGAGCGCCGCAAGGGCGCGTCCGAGCAGCAGCAGCGACTGCGAGCCGCGCGGAGACGCGCCGACGGCGACCTGCGGAGCCGAGCGGGTCGCGCGGGCGAGGTCGACGCAGTAGCGGGCGACATCCGGGTCCACGTGGATGGTCTCCACCGCGGCCTGCAGTTCGCGCAGCCGCGCCGCATCGATCACGGCCGCGACGGTGGTCTCCTCGCGGCGGCGCCGCACGCGGCCGAGCAGGATCTCGGTCTCCCCCTCGGGTTCGGGGTACCCGACCGAGAGGCGCACCATGAAGCGGTCCAGCTGTGCCTCGGGCAGAGCGTAAGTCCCCTCGTACTCGATCGGGTTCGCGACGTCGCGACGACGTGGAAGGGGCGCTCCAGGGGGAAGCTGTTGCCCTCGACCGTGACCTGGCGCTCCGCCATCGCCTCGAGCATCGCGGACTGCGTCTTGGGGGTGGTGCGGTTGATCTCGTCGGCCAGGAGCAGCCCGGTGAAGATCGGCCCAGGGCGGAACACGAACTCGGCCGTGTCCGGTGCGTACACGTACGAGCCCGTGACGTCTCCCGGAAGCATGTCCGGAGTGCACTGCAACCGCCGGAAGTCGAGTCCGAGAGCCGCGGCGAGGCTCCGCGCGGCGAGCGTCTTCCCCAGGCCCGGCACGTCTTCGAAGAGGACGTGCCCACCGGCGAGGATCGTGCCGAGCGCGATCTCCAGCGTGTCGTCCATCCCCACGACGACCGTGCGCACGGCCTGCAGGATCCGCGCCCCGGTCTCGGCGATCTCGGTGGTGTCGGTCATTCTCGCTCCTGCTCTCCCGTGGTTCTCGATGTCTGTCGGTCCGCATCCTCGGTTCCCGCGGCGAGCCGGTCGGCGGCGTCCAGGGCGCGCCGGATGTCCGCGCTCTGCACCTGACGGGCGGTGAGGCGATCCCAGAGCCCGGCTCCGAGGAGAGCGTCGACCCTCCCCCGCTGGTGCGGGTCGTCGACGTCCACGCCGCGGCGCCCGAGACGACGCCGCAGGATGCCACGGACGCGGCGTCCGACGATCTCGCCGGCGACCCCCGTGCGCGGGTTGAACGCCCAGGACAGCCGCGAGATCTCCGAGCCGCGCCCTGCCGCGTCATCCTCCTCGCGCGGGCCGTCGTCGATGACGGCCTCGGTTCCGCGCAGCGCGGCCAGGAAGACGACTGCCGCCGCGAGGATCCCGCCGCTCAGGGCGAACAGCGGCTCCAGCCCGAACAGCATCAGGGCGGTCGTCGCGAGGATCAGCACGATCACCGCGACGATCATCCTTCGCAGCGTCACCGCCATCCCTCCTGGATGTTCGCGAGCGCCTGCCGCGCGCGCATCCGATCATCCTCGCCCGCCCGGTGTCCCGCGAAGCGAACGCGCTCGTACAGGTGAAGAAGAGCGTCGGCGTCACCCGCCACGTCGACGCGCGACGCGATCACCCGCAGAGTGAACTCCGACGGCGTCTCGCTGCGTCCTCGCGACATGCCCGCATCCGACGCGGTGTCCTCGAGCCCGATCCATGCCGCGACGATGGCATCCGCCGGATCCGGATGCGCGTCGATCTCCTGCAGTGCGGACGCGATCCCGCGCCGGATCGCCGGCGCGGTGCGCTCCGGATCCGGCGCCGTCTCCGCGACGTGGTCCTCGGGTCCCGCGGAGGCGCCGGCGCGGCGTGGGAGCCGCTCAGCCCACGCGCGCAGGATCGCCCTCACGAGGAAGAAGAGCACGATGCCGAGCACGACGGCTCCGAGCACGAGCAGGATCGTCGACACCACCTGGGCCGCGGTGTCCCCCGTCTGCGGATCGACCGGCAGCGGCGTGGCCTCCTGCGTCGGCATCGCCTCGGGGCCGGGTCGCGGCGCTGTCCAGGCATCGATGTCGGGCGGATCGAATCGGGCGGTCCCCTGCGCCGAGGCCGCGATCATCACCACGAGAAGCAGGGCGGCCACGGCGCCGATTCCGAACACTCGCCTCATGCGTGCTCGTGGATCCGGTCGCCGCAGTGCATGCCTCCACACTAGAAGACCGGCCGGGTCCGCGACCGCGGTGTGGAAAGGTCGGACGACGCGCAGCGCGGTCGAGCTCAGATGCGACGGCCGGCGAAGGGCTGCAGTCCGTCCCGCAGCGCCGCGATCTGCTCGATGTCCATGCCCACAGCGGTCATGACCCGAGTCGGCACCTCGATGGCCCGGTCGCGCAGGAGCCTGCCCGCGTCCGTGAGATCGATGTCGAGGCGGCGCTCGTCGTCCGCGCTCCGTCGCCGCTGCACCAGCCCGTCTGCCTCCAGGCGCTTCACCAGCGGCGAAGCCGTGGCCGGGTCGAGGGCCAGGTCCGCGGCCAGATCGCTGAGCGCGCGCGGGGCGCGCTCCCACAGCGCCAGCATGACGAGGTACTGGGGATGCGTGAGGCCCAGGGGCTCGAGGATCGGCCGATAGATCGCGACGACGTTCCGCGCCGCCGTCACCAGAGCGAAGCAGAGCTGGTTCTCGAGCTTGAGGAGGTCGTCGGCATCGGTCACGACGCCGATTATACGAGAGCCCTAATACTTAGTACACTAAGAAACATGGTCACACAGCCGGATCGAGTCCCGCTCCGCACGCGCATCCGCGAAGCCGGCGGACTCTATGCGTGGATCAACACGACCCTCATCCGCTACGCGGGGCCGGCTTCGGTGGGACCGTACGAGTCCACCCCGCCCCCGAGTCCGGCGGAGCGGGCGGAACGCGCCTGCCCGCTGTGCGGTGAGCCGATGACCCGGCATGTGATCGACCGATCAGGTCCCAAGCCGCTCATGCACTGCCCCTGAGGCTCTGCCGCTAGGCGTGCCCCGCCGTCTCCATGGCGCGCAACTCCTTCTTGAGGTCCTGCACTTCGTCGCGCAGGCGCGCGGCCAACTCGAACTTCAGCTCCTCCGCCGCCGCGAGCATCTGGGACGAGAGATCCTCGATCATCCCTTCCAGCTGCTCGGCGCCCTCAGCGGCGATGCCCTCGCGACGGAGGTTCGGCGTCGGGGCCTTGCCGCGTCCGCTCTTGCCGGCCTTCCCTCGACCGGAGCGGAGGTCGGCGGTGTCCGCCGCCTCGCGCGCGAGCACCTCCGTGATGTCGGCGATGCGCTTGCGCAGAGGCTGCGGGTCGATGCCGTTCGCGGTGTTGTACGCGATCTGCTTCTCCCGCCGCCGGTCGGTTTCCTCGATCGCACTCGCCATGGATTCGGTGATCCGGTCGGCGTACATGTGCACCTGGCCGGAGACGTTTCGCGCGGCACGCCCGATCGTCTGGATGAGCGAGGTACCCGATCGCAGGAACCCCTCCTTGTCGGCATCCAGGATCGCGACCAGCGAGACCTCGGGGAGATCTAGCCCCTCTCGCAGCAGGTTGATGCCGACCAGGACGTCGTAGACGCCCGAGCGCAGTTCGCTGAGCAGCTCGACGCGTCGGAGCGTGTCGACATCGGAGTGCAGGTACCGCACGCGGACGCCGTGCTCGCCGAGGAAGTCCGTGAGCTCCTCGGCCATCTTCTTCGTCAGCGTGGTGACGAGGACGCGCTCGTCGCGCTCGACGCGCACCCGGATTTCCTCGAGGAGATCGTCGATCTGTCCCTTGGACGGTTTCACGACGATCTCGGGGTCGACGAGCCCGGTCGGGCGGATGATCTGCTCGACCACGCCGTCCGCGATCCCCATCTCGTACTTCCCCGGCGTCGCCGAGAGGTACACGGTCTGGCCGATCCGGTTCTTGAATTCGTCCCAGCGCAGCGGCCGGTTGTCCATGGCACTCGGCAGGCGGAACCCGTGCTCGACCAGGGTGCGCTTGCGCGAGGCGTCCCCCTCGTACATCGCGCCGATCTGCGGAACCGTGACATGCGACTCGTCGATGACGAGCAGGAAGTCATCGGGGAAGAAGTCCAGCAGCGTGTGCGGGGGCTCGCCGGGCTCGCGGCCGTCCATGTGCCGCGAGTAGTTCTCGATGCCCGAGCAGAACCCGAGCTGCTGCAGCATCTCGAGATCGAAAGTCGTGCGCATGCGCAGACGCTGCGCCTCGAGCAGCTTGCCCTGGCGCTCGAACTCGGCCAGCCGCTCCTCGAGCTCCTTCTCGATCGTCCCGATCGAGCGCTGGATCACGTCGGTGCCCGCGACGTAATGGGAGGCGGGGAAGATCGGAACCGAGTCGAGCCGCTCGATCACGTCTCCCGTGAGCGGATGCAGGGAGTACAGTCCCTCGATCTCGTCGCCGAACAGCTCGATGCGGATCGCGTGCTCCTCGTACACCGGGATGATCTCGATCGTGTCGCCTCGCACACGGAAGTTGCCCCGGGAGAAGTCCACATCGTTGCGGTTGTACTGCATGGCGATGAACTGCCGGATGAGGGCGTCCCGGTCGTAGCGCTCCCCCACCTGCAGGGCGACCATGGCGCGCAGATACTCCTCCGGCGCGCCGAGGCCGTAGATGCAGGACACCGTGGAGACCACGACGACGTCGCGCCGCGACAACAGCGAGTTCGTCGTCGAGTGCCGCAGCCGCTCGACCTCGGCGTTGATCGACGAGTCCTTCTCGATGAAGGTGTCCGTCTGCGGGACGTACGCCTCGGGCTGGTAGTAGTCGTAGTACGACACGAAGTACTCGACCGCGTTGTGCGGCATGAGCTCACGGAACTCGTTCGCGAGTTGGGCGGCCAGCGTCTTGTTGTGCGCCAGCACCAGCGTCGGCCGCTGGACCTGCTCGACGAGCCACGCCGTCGTCGCGGACTTGCCGGTGCCGGTGGCGCCGAGCAGGACGACATCGGTCTCGCCCGCGTTGATGCGCGCAGCGAGCTCGGCGATCGCCTGCGGCTGATCGCCGGCCGGAGCGTACTCGCTGACGACCTCGAAGGGGCGGACGCTGCGCGTTGTCTGCATGACTCCAGGGTATGCCGCCCCTCCGACACCGGGGCCACGCCATCGGGAACGGGTGCCGCGCCCCGCAGCGGCCGTCGCGCGCCGACCTTAGAGTGGAGCCGTGATCGAGTTCCTGATCGGCACCAGTCTTGCGGCATCCGCAGGTCTGAACGCCTGGATGCCGCTGTTCCTGCTGGGGCTCGCCGATCGCCTTCTGCCCGCCGTCGATCTGCCGGCCGGATGGTCGTGGATCTCCGGCGATCTCGCGCTGTGGATCCTCGGCATCCTGCTGGTGCTCGAGGTCGTCGCCGACAAGATCCCCGCGCTCGACTCGATCAACGACGTGATCCAGAGCGTGCTGCGCCCGGCTTCAGGAGGCATCGTGTTCGGCGCCGGCGCGAGCGCCCAGACCGTCGCGGTCGACGACCCGTCGGCCTTCTTCGACGAGCACATCTGGATCCCGATCGCGACCGGCGTGGTCATCGCGCTCGTCGTCCATGTGACCAAGGCCACCGCGCGCGTCGCCGCCAACGCCGTGACCGGAGGACTCGCGGCCCCGGTGCTCAGCACTGCGGAGGACGGCGCCTCCTTCGTCCTGGCGGCGCTCGCGATCGTCGTCCCGGTGGTCGCCGCACTCGTGCTCATCGGACTGATCGTCCTGGTCGTCGGCCTGATCCGGCGCTGGCGCCGCCGACGGGCAGAGGCCGCCGCGCCATCGGCGGCCTGAATCACGCGCTCGTCAACCGCCTCCACAGCGCGTCGACCTGCGCGTCGGTCTCGGCCGGCGTGCCCGCCGTGTCGATCACGACATCCGCGATGGCGAGGCGCTGGTCGTCCGGCACCTGTGCATCGATCCGATCCTGCGCGGCCTCGGCGGTCATTCCGCGCAGGTCGACGAGGCGGCGGAGCCGGACGTCCGTCGGAGCGTGCGCGACGACGATCAGATCCCACGGGTCGTCGACCCGCGCCTCGACGAGCAGCGGGACGTCGTAGACCACGACGGCCGCGGGATCCGCGGCGAAGGCGTCCTCGAACCGGCGCTGCGACTCCGCGCGGACGGCCGGATGGACGAGCGCGTTGAGGCGGGCGAGCGCCTCGGGGTCGCCGAACACCCGCGCGCCCAGTGCCGGACGATCGAGCTCCCCCGCGGCGTCGATCATGCCCTCGCCGAACTCCTCGACGATGCGGTGCAGCACGGGCGAGCCCGGCGTCTGAACATCCCGGACGATCCGGTCCGCGTCGACGACCACCGCACCGTGCTGCGCGAGGCGTCCGGCGATCGTGGACTTGCCGGAGGCGATGCCGCCGGTCAGGGCGATGAGAGGCATCCCCCCATCCTGACACGCGCGTCGGGCCCGCCCTCCCCGCGGTTCATCCTGGCCGAGGTGCGTCCTTCATCATCCCGGCCACGACGAGGGCCCCGGCGCCGACGAGGACGAGCAGCCAGAGGCCGAGCCAGTACGAGTTCGTCTCGGCGTTGTACGTCGCGCCCATCACGAGGGGCGGGAAGTACCCGCCGAGTCCGCCGGCGGCCGCGACGACGCCGCTGACCGCGCCGACCTTGTCCTTCGGCGTCGACGGGCCGATCCACGCGAACACCGCCCCCATCCCCAGGCCCATCGCCGAGGCCATCCCCAGGAAGGTCGCGCCGGTGAGGATGCCCTCGGGCGGCTGCTGTCCGACGATGTACGCCAGGGTGACGATCCCGGCGAGCGAGATCAGCGAGATGATCTTGGGACCGAACCGGTCGGCCAGCACGCCGCCGACGGGGCGTGCGATCACGGCGGCCACCGCGAACATCGCGGCCCGGGTGCCGGCGCCCACAGCATCCACCTCGCCGGCGTAGATCGTGGTGAGGTATTTCGGCAGGAACGTCGAGAAGGCCACGAATCCGCCGAAGACGATCCCGTACAGGAAGGCCATCTTCCACGTGATGCTCAGCCGCAGCGCCCCCATCACCTTCGGAACCAGCGGCATCCTGCTGGCCTCCCAGGCCGGAGAGTCGCGCAGGAGCAACCAGCTCAGGGCCGCGAAGACCAGCATGATCCCCGCGATCGCGAAGTGCGTCGGGAGGTATCCGATCCACTCCACCATCCGCGGGGTGAGGAACGCGGACACCGCGGTCCCGATCATGCCCATGCCGAACACGCCGTTGGCGAAGCCCCGCCTCGCCGGGGCGTACCAGGCGCTCGCGAACGGGACTCCGGCCGCGAAGATCGTGCCGGCGACGCCGAGATAGAAGCCGGCGACCAGCAGCAGCGGGAAACTGCGGATGCTGCCCGCGAGAGCGACCAGGAGCACGGCGGGGATCGACCCCAGCAGGACGACCGTGAACATGACCCGGCCGCCGAACCGGTCCGTCATGGCGCCGACCACGATGCGTCCGAGCGCTCCGACGAGGACGGGCGTGGCGAGCATGAGGGAGATCTGCCCCTCGTCCAGTCCCATCTCCTGCGCATACGTGGCCTGGAGCGGAGCGATGCACATCCATGCCCAGAATCCGACCGTGGATGCCAGGGTCGCGAGCAGCACCTGCGGGAACTGGCCGCGCAACGACGGGGGACTCGCCTGTGTCTCGGTCGTCATGACCGTGAGCGTAGCCACCGTGCGCCGCGCGCGGAAGGGCCGGAGGACCGGAACAAACACCGACGCCCCGCGACCGCCGGGACGCATCGAATAAATACGTCCGGTATGGCTGGCCTAACCTGCGGTCCGAACGGCATGCTGGGCACTGTCGACCAGGAGGCTCCCCATGACACCTGAGATCCGAACCCGCAGCACGCCTGCGACCGACGGCCCGCTAGCGGATGCGCTGCTGTCGATGGGGCGGTTCCTGCGCCCCGGAGAGACGAGCGAGGACCTGCGGGCGCTGTTCCTGGAAGGCGGGCGATCCGGGGACGCCTTCTACCGAGACCGCTGGTCGCACGACAAGGTGGTCCGTTCGACCCACGGGGTGAACTGCACCGGTTCCTGCTCGTGGAAGGTGTACGTCAAGGACGGCATCATCACGTGGGAGGCGCAACAGACCGACTACCCCAGCGTCGGCCCGGACTCCCCCGAGTACGAGCCCCGCGGATGCCCGCGCGGCGCAGCCTTCAGCTGGTACACCTACTCGCCCACGCGCGTGCGCTATCCGTACATCCGATCGGTGCTGGCCGGACTCTACCGCGAGGCGAAGCAGCGGCACCCGGATCCGGTCGACGCGTGGGCGAGCATCGTCGAGGACCCGGACCTCGCCGCGCAGTACAAGCGAGCCAGGGGCAAGGGCGGCCTCGTCCGCACGAGCTGGGAGGAGGCGATCGAGATCGCCGCGGCCGCGCACGTGCACACGGTGAAGACCTACGGGCCGGATCGGATCGCCGGGTTCTCCCCGATCCCGGCGATGTCGATGGTGTCACACGGCGCGGGCTCCCGGTTCCTGAACCTCCTGGGCGGCACGATGCTGTCGTTCTACGACTGGTACGCGGACCTGCCGGTCGCCAGCCCCCAGGTGTTCGGCGATCAGACCGACGTGCCGGAGTCGGCGGACTGGTTCAACGCGGGCTATCTGATCATGTGGGGGTCGAACGTCCCCGTGACCCGCACTCCGGACGCTCATTTCATGACCGAGGCGCGCTACCGCGGCCAGAAGGTCGTCACGGTGTCGCCGGACTACACGGACAACACGAAGTTCGCCGACGAGTGGGTCTCTCCGCATCCGGGGACGGATGCCGCGCTCGCCCTCGCGATGGGACACGTGATCCTCACCGAGCACTTCGTCCGCACGCGCACCGCGCGCTTCGAGGACTACATGCGGCGATACACCGATGCGCCGTTCCTCGTCACGCTCGAGCGCAACGGCGACGCGCTCGTGCCGGGCAAGTTCGTCACGGCGAGCGATCTGGACACGGATGCCGCGGCCACCGCCCACGCCGATTTCAAGCCGGTCCTCCTCGACGCCGACGGGACGCCGGTCGTGCCGAACGGATCGCTCGGACACCGCTTCAGCCCGGAGGACCGCGGGCGATGGAACCTCGATCTCGGGGACGTCGTACCGCCGCTGTCCATCGCCGACCTCCCCGCGTGGGACTCCGCGGCGGCGGAGATCGCGCTGCCGCGCTTCGACGTCGCCCCGGAGGAGGGGCAGGAGCACGCCGGCGGCTCCGGCACCGTCCTGCGCGGCGTCCCGGTCATGACGGTCGCGGGCAGGACCGTGACCACTGTGTTCGACCTGATGCTCGCACAGTACGGCGTCGGCCGTGACGGACTGCCCGGCACATGGCCCACGGGCTACGACGACCCGACATCCCCGGGGACACCGGCCTGGCAGGAGGAGCTCACGTCGGTGCCGGCCGAGCAGGCCACCCGCATCGGCCGGGAGTTCGCCGACAACGCCGAACGCAGCGGCGGGCGATCGATGATCCTCATGGGCGCGGGCACGAACCACTGGTTCCACTCGGACACGATCTACCGCACGTTCCTCGCGCTGACGACGATGACCGGCTGCCAGGGCGTGAACGGCGGCGGGTGGGCGCACTACGTCGGCCAGGAGAAGGTCCGTCCGGTCACCGGCTACACGCAGTACGCCACGGCCGCGGACTGGAACCGCCCTCCGCGTCTCGCGATCGGCACCGGCTTCTGGTACCTCGCCACCGACCAGTGGCGCTACGACGGCCTCCCGGCCGATCAGCTGTCCTCGCCGCTCGCGCGCGGCGTGTTCGCGGACCGCATGACCGCGGACTGCATGGTCGAATCGGTCAAGCGCGGCTGGATGCCGGCGTTCCCCACGTACTCGCGCAACCCGCTGGATCTGTGCGACGAGGCCGAGGCCGCGGGAAAGGAGCCCGCGCAGCACGTCGTCGACTCCCTGCAGGACGGCTCGCTCGAATACGCGATCGAGGACCCGGACGATCCGGCGAACTTCCCCCGCATCGTGCTCGTGTGGCGGGCGAACATCCTGGGCTCCTCCGGCAAGGGCAACGAATACTTCCTCAAGCATCTGCTGGGCACGGATTCCGCGGTGCGTGCGTCCGAGAGCGCTCCGGGCTCGCGCCCGCGTGACATGCGCTGGCACGACGAAGCGCCCGAGGGCAAGCTCGACCTGCTGGTGACGAGCGACTTCCGGATGACGAGCACGACGCTGTTCAGCGACATCGTGCTGCCCACCGCCACGTGGTATGAGAAGCACGATCTGTCCTCCACGGACATGCACCCGTTCATCCACTCGTTCAACCCCGCCATCCAGCCGCCCTGGCAGACGAAGACCGACTACGACACCTTCCGTCTGCTCGCCGAGAAGTTCTCCGAACTCGCCCGCACGCATCTGGGCGTGCGCCGCGATCTCGTCGCCGTGCCGCTCCAGCACGACACCCCGGACGTCCTGGCCACCCCGCACGGACGCGTCCAGGACCTCCCTCTCGAACCCGGCGTGACGATGCCGAAGCTCGTGGTCGTGGAACGCGATTACCCGAACCTCGCCGAGAAGTGGAAGTCGCTCGGCCCGCTCACCACGAAGCTCGGCATGACGACCAAGGGCATCACGTATCACCCCGAACCGGAACTCGAACGTCTGGCGCGGCTGAACGGCACGGTCGAGACCGGTCCCTGCCGAGGGTCGGTCCGACTGGACTCGGATAAGCGGGTCTGCGAGATGATCCTCGCCCTGTCCGGCACCTCGAACGGACGTCTGGCGACCCAGGGGTTCCGCACGCTCGAAGAGCACACCGGTCAGAAGATGGCGTTCCTCGCTGAGGAGCACGAGGGCTCCTCGATCTCGTTCGCCGACGTCCAGGTACAGCCGCGCAGCGTCATCACCTCGCCGGAGTGGTCGGGATCCGAGCACGGCGGACGGCGCTACACGGCCTTCGCCATCAACGTGGAGCATCTGAAGCCCTGGCACACGCTGACCGGCCGCCAGCACTTCTACCTCGACCACGACTGGATGGAGGAGCTCGGCGAGAATCTGCCGATCTACCGTCCGCCGCTGGACATGGCGCGGCTGTTCGACTCGCGCCCGGTGGGCGATGTGCGCGACGAAGGGCGCGGGACCGAGGTCTCGGTGCGCTACCTCACTCCCCATTCGAAATGGTCGATCCACTCGGAGTACCAGGACAACCTCTTCATGCTGGCACTCTCGCGCGGCGGCCCCACGATCTGGATGAGCGTCCAGGACGCCGCCAAGGCCGGCATCCGCGACAACGACTGGATCGAGTCGTACAACCGCAACGGCGTCGTGGTGGCCCGCGCGATCGTCTCGCACCGCATGCCGGAGGGCACCGTCTTCATGTACCACGCGAAGGATCGCACGGTCGATGTGCCGATCGCCGAGACGAGCGGCCTGCGCGGCGGCATCCACAACTCCCTCACCCGCATCCTGCTCAAGCCGAGCCACCTCATCGGCGGCTACGCGCAGCTGGCCTGGGCGTTCAACTATCTCGGCCCGACCGGAAACCAGCGCGACGAGATCACGACGATCCGCCGGCGCAGCCAGGAGGTGCAGTACTGATGAAGGTCATGGCGCAGATGTCGATGGTGATGAACCTCGACAAGTGCATCGGATGCCACACCTGCTCGGTCACCTGCAAGCAGGCGTGGACGAACCGCACGGGTGTCGAGTACGTCTGGTTCAACAACGTCGAGACCCGTCCCGGAGTCGGCTACCCCCGCGGGTACGAGGACCAGGACCGCTGGGAGGGCGGCTGGGTGCGCAACCGGCGCGGCCGCCTGAAGCTGCGCAGCGGCGGGCGCCTGGCCAAGCTCATGCGCATCTTCTCGAACCCGAACCTCCCCGAGATCCACGACTACTACGAGCCGTGGACCTACGACTACGACATGCTGCTGAACGCCCCGGCGGGCTCGCAGACGCCCGTGGCCAAGCCCAAGAGCCTGCTCACCGGCGAGGACATGAAGATCTCCTGGTCGGCGAACTGGGACGACGATCTCGGCGGGTCCCAGGAGACCATGCAGCAGGACCCCATCCTGAAGAAGATGAGCGACGAGGTCTCGGCCGAGTTCGAGAAGGCGTTCATGTTCTACCTCCCCCGCATCTGCGAGCACTGCCTGAACCCCTCGTGCGTGGCATCCTGCCCGTCCGGCGCGATGTACAAGCGCGCCGAGGACGGCATCGTGCTCGTCGACCAGGACGCCTGCCGCGGCTGGCGGATGTGCGTGTCCGGATGCCCGTACAAGAAGGTCTACTTCAATCACAGGACCGGCAAGGCCGAGAAGTGCACGATGTGCTACCCGCGCATCGAGGTGGGACTGCCCACCGTGTGCTCGGAGACGTGCGTCGGCCGGCTGCGCTATCTCGGTCTGGTGCTGTACGACGCCGATCGCGTGGCCGAGGCCGCGTCGGTCGAGGACGAGCAGGCCCTTCTCGCGGCGCAGCGCTCGATCATCCTGGACCCGAACGACCCGACGGTCATCGAGCAGGCGCGCGCCGACGGCATCCCCGAGGACTGGCTCGACGCCGCGCGTCGCAGCCCGATCTGGCGCCTCATCCAGCAGTACGAGGTCGCGCTCCCCCTGCACCCCGAGTACCGCACGATGCCGATGGTCTGGTACATCCCACCGCTCTCCCCCGTGGTGGACGTCGTGACCGGTTCCGGCAACGACGGCGAGGATGCCCGCACGCTGTTCGCCGCGATCGACAGGCTGCGCATCCCCATCGGCTATCTCGCCGAGCTGTTCACCGCCGGCGACACCCGCCCGGTGGATCACGCGCTGCGCCGCCTGGCGGCCATGCGCTCCTACATGCGGGGCATCAATCTCGACGACGAGCGCGACGAGCGCATCGCGACGGCGGTGGGGATGACCGGCACCGAGGTCGAGGAGATGTACCGCCTTCTCGCGATCGCGAAGTACGAGGAGCGCTACGTGATCCCCGCGGCGCACACCGAGCGCGCGCACGAGCTCGAGGAGATGGCCTGCTCGCTGGACTACGAGGACGGCCCGGGCATGGGCGGCGCGGGCCCCTTCGGGTCCTCGAGCGGACGGCCCGTGCCGGTCGCCGTGGAGAACTTCCACGCGCTGCAGAACCGCCAGACGGCCGACCGGCCGTCCTCGCCGGGCCGGGTGAACCTGCTGAACTGGGACGGCAACGGGTCGCCAGAGGGGCTGTTCCCGCCGTCACCGGAGCGGGAGTCGTGATGCGCGGTGCGCTCTCGACTCGGGTGACGCCGCGACGCGGGCTTCCCGAGGCGCTGGCGCCGGTGGAGCTGTCGTCCGCCCAGCGCGCACGCGCGCACATGCTCGCCTCCCTGCTGCTCGATTACCCGGACGCTGCGTGGTTCGCCCGCCTGCCCGAGCTCCGACGGCACGCCGAGGCTCTGCCCGCGGCACTGCGCGACCCGCTGGTGGCGTTCCTGACGACCGCGCAGGATGCCGGAGCCGATGCCTTCCAGCGCGCGTACGTCGAGACGTTCGACCTCAAGCGCAAGTGCAGCCTGTACCTCAGCTACTACGCCACCGGCGACACCCGCAAGCGCGGCACGGCGCTGGTGACGTTCCTGGAGGCGTATCGCGCCGCGGGGTGGGAGTTCGATGCGGCGGAGCTGCCGGACTTCCTGCCCGCTGTCCTGGAGTTCTCGGCGCGATCGGACTCCGAGGTCGCCGAGGCGCTGCTGTCGGCGCACGTAGAGGGCATCGAGGTTCTGCGCGCTGCCCTGGAGGGCATGGACAGCCCCTGGGCGGGGGTCGTGCGCACCGTGACGCTGTCGTTGCCGCCGGTGTCCGCCGCGACGCGCGAACGCGTGCTCGAGCTGGTCACCGAGGGTCCTCCCGTCGAGACGGTCGGGTTGAGCTTCCTCGGCAACCTCGCCCCGTTCTCTCCCACGACTTCCCAGACCATGAAGGAGCCGTCATGAGCACGCTGAACGTGCTGGTGTGGGTCGCGCTGCCCTACGTGTGCTTCGCCGTCTTCGTCCTCGGCCACATCTGGCGCTACCGCTACGACAAGTTCGGCTGGACGACCCGCAGCAGCCAGGTCTACGAGAACCGGCTGCTGCGGTGGGGATCACCCATGTTCCACCTCGGCATCCTCATGGTGATCGCAGGCCACGTGGTGGGACTGCTCATCCCCCGCGAATGGCTGTACGCGATCGGGATAACGGAGGAGGCCTACCACATCGGCGCGACCGTGCTGGGAACGTTCGCCGCCGTGCTCACGCTCGCGGGGCTCGCGATCCTCATCTACCGCCGGCGCGTGGTCGGACCGGTGTTCCTCGCGACGACGCGCATGGACAAGTTCATGTACGTCGTGCTCGGCGCCACGCTGCTCTTCGGCACGGCCGCGACGGTCGTGCACCAGGTGTTCGGCGGCGGTTTCCACTACCGGGAGACCGTGTCGCCGTGGTTCCGCAGCCTGATCCTGTTCCAGCCGCAGCCCGAGCTCATGATCGGGGTCCCGCTGCTGTTCCAGCTGCACGTGATCACGGCGTGCCTGCTCTTCGCGCTGTGGCCCTTCACCCGACTCGTGCACGTGTTCTCCGCCCCCGTGGGCTACCTCTTCCGTCCCTACATCGTGTACCGCTCGCGCGATGACGTCCGCGGATCCCGCGACACGAAGCGCGGCTGGGATCCGGTGACCACGCCCGATCCCGACAAACTGCGCAGGCTGTGACATCCGGCGGTAACACGCGTCGTCCTAGACTGACGCCAGGACGACGCAGCGACAGGAGCCACCGGTGAGCAGAACCGCACGTGTCATCACGGTCTCCGATCGCGCGGCGGAGGGGCTCCGCGAAGACCTGTCGGGTCCGGCCGCGGTCGAGCTGCTCCACGCATCCGGCTGGGCGGCGCACGTCACGATCGTTCCCGACGAGACCGCGCGCATCGCGGCGGCGATCCGGATGGCCGCCGCCGACGGCGCACGCCTGATCATCACGACCGGCGGCACCGGGATCAGTCCGCGCGACGTCACCCCCGAGGCGACGCTCCCCCTGCTCGATCCCGTCATCCCGGGGATCGCGGAGGAGGTGCGCCGGATCGGCGCCGCGAAGCTGCCCACCGCCCTGCTGTCGCGCGGCGTCGCCGGGATCCACGAGGCCGCTCTGGTCGTGAATCTCGCCGGCTCCCCCGGCGCGGTCCGCGACGGCGTCCCGCTCATCCTCGGCCTCGTCGACCACGTCCTGTCCCAGAGAGCGGGAGGCGATCACGCGTGATCGTCCGCACCGCGATCTCCGACGTCGACCTCGACGTCCCCGCCCACCTGGATGCCGTGGCGCACGACGCGGCGGGCGCCACGGCGCTGTTCGTCGGGACGGTGCGCGACCACGACCCCGGTGCGTCCGGCGAGGTCGTGCGCCTGGAGTACAGCGCGCACCCGGATGCCGCGGCCACGCTCGCGGACCTCGCCGCGGCGATGGACGCCGACGACCTGCGCATCGCCGTGACCCACCGGATCGGCACGCTCACCGTGGGCGAGGTGGCGATCGTGTGCGCGGTCTCCAGTGCGCACCGTGCGGAGGCGTTCGAGGTCAGCCGCGCGCTGGTCGAGAGGATCAAGGCGGAGCTGCCCGTGTGGAAGCGTCAGGTGACGGCGGACGGCACGACGAACTGGGTAGGACTGTGACGGCGTTCGACGGCCCGCTCGTCGACCGGTTCGGGCGCGTGCACCGCGATCTGCGCATCTCGCTGACCGACCGATGCAACCTGCGCTGCACTTACTGCATGCCCGCGGAGGGCGTGCCCTGGCTCGCCAAGCAGAACATCCTGTCCACGGACGAGATCGAGCGCGTGGCCGGCATCCTCGCCCGGCTCGGCATCATCGAGGTGCGCCTCACCGGCGGCGAGCCGCTGCTGCGCCCCGATCTCGTGGACGTCGTCCGCCGCCTCGCACGGATCGAAGGCGACGAGGGCCAGCTGCGGGTGTCGCTCACGACCAACGGCATCCGCCTGGACCGGATCATCGACGACCTCGTCGCCGCCGGGCTGGAGCGGGTCAACATCAGCCTGGACACCGTCCGTCCTGACCGCTTCGCCGAGCTGACCCGCCGCGATCGCTTCGAGGACGTGCTGCGCGGCATCCAGGCGGCCCGTGACAGCGGCCTTCGCCCCCTCAAGCTCAACACCGTCGCGATGCGCGGCGTCAACGACGACGAGTTCTGCGACCTGCTGCGTTTCGCTCAGCAGCACGAGGCCGAACTGCGGTTCATCGAGCAGATGCCCCTGGATGCCGGGCACATCTGGTCGCGGCAGAGAATGGTTCCCGCCGAGGAGATCCTGGAGAAGCTGTCCGCCGAGTTCCGGTTGACCCCCGCGGGAGACCGTGGATCGAGCCCCGCGGAGATCCACCTGGTGGACGGCGGACCGACGACGGTCGGCGTGATCGCCTCCGTCTCCGCTCCGTTCTGCGGCTCGTGCGACCGCGTGCGGATCACGGCCGACGGGCAGGTGCGCAACTGCCTGTTCGCCCGGGAGGAGTCCGACCTGTCGGCGCTGCTGCGCGGGGGCGCGGACGATGAGCAGATCGCTCGGATGCTGCGGACGAACATCGAGGGCAAGCGCGCCGGTCACGGGATCGACGATCCGGGTTTCCTCCAGCCCGTGCGCCCGATGTCCGCGATCGGCGGCTGACGCCCCTCAGCGCTGCGCTCGCCGAGCCTCGGCCGCGGCGCGGGTGTGCGGACGCAGGTCCTCGCGAAGCTCTGGATCGCCCATCACGAGCCAGACCGTGGCGCAGTCGTGCGGGCCGTGCGCGCCCGGCTGGCAGAGCGTGCACGGCTCCTGCGGGCGCAACGGGCACCGGGGATCGGGTCGGCGTCGTGTCGTCATGTCGTGTCTCCGGGCGATCGATGTGCGCGCCCAAGCGTGGTCAGTCGCCTTGGCCTCCGCGGATGAAATCCTCCACGGCATCCGCGTCGGCGGTGTCGCCGGTGAAGGCCGTGCCGTCGACGATCAGCGTCGGCGTTCCCTCGATCGACGGGAGGTCGGCGCCCGAGATGCCCTCGATCGCACTGTCGTTGGAGAGCTGGACCCATTCGCCGTACGGCCGCGCCTCGACGCAGGCGGTGATGTCCTCGACCCCGGCTGCTTCGAGCACGTCGACGATCTCGTCATCGCTGAGCCCCGTGGTCTGCTCCTGGGGCTGAGCGGTGAAGATCGCCCGCACGGCATCCAGCAGACGGTCGGGCTGCGACACCGCGACGCACGTGAGCGCGGAGCCGGCACGCGTCGAGTACTCCGAGCCCTGCGAAGCCCGGTCGAGGAAGTTCATCAGATGGATCGAGTAAGTGATGTCGCCGTCGTCGACCATGTCGGCGATGCTCTCTCCGGCCGCGTCCTCGAACTCGTGACAGGTCGGGCAGAAGGGATCGACCCAGACCTGCACATCGATCGGCCCGTCGCCGACCACCAGGGCCAGGTCGTCGAAGTGCGCGGCGCCCTCTGCGCCCTGGGGGATCCCGGCGCCCGTCGTCGCGGTCGCCTCGGGCTCATCGGTGCTCTGCGGTGCGGCGCATCCCCCGAGCAGCAGGGTCGAAGCCACCGCGATCGACGTGAGTGCTCGCCGTCCTGCGGAGCGCGTCATCATGGTTCGTCCTCTCGTCATCGCGGATGCTCAGGCGATCCGCGTCGAGCGCCGCGAGGATGCGACGCCCGTCCTCCACATCCCAGGGCGTGCCCTGCAGCTCGAACTCGAACAGCACGGGCCTGCCCGAGGCTCTCGCGATCTGCCGGCATGCGGCCTGATAGTGGGATCCGAAGTTGCGGTTCCCCGACCCCATGACACCGACCAGCCTGCGCCGCGTGAGCGGATGCCACAGGAATCGGCGCACGGCCTCGGGGATGGTGTCGTTGGCGCGATTGCCGGTCTTGTACGAAGGCGTCAGCAGCACCCAGGCCGCCGCAGGCACGGATCGGCGCACGTCGCGCACAGCGAGGTCGAACACCGGCCGCTCGAGGCGCTCGGCGAACTGCCTCACCATTCCGGAGCTGCTGGAGAAGAAGTACACGGGGATGCGTCCACGCCAGTTCGAGGTGTCCGACACGATCACTCCGTTCGCCGCTGGGGCCCTCGGGCAATTGTCCCGCCGTCGACCGCGCCCCTTCCGGCGTTGACGCCGGAAGAATTGCCCCGCCCCCGATCAGCCGCCTGCGAACGGCGGGAGCACGTCGACCGTCGCCGTCGCCGGCACCGCGTCGTCGTCCGCGAGCGTCGCGCCGTCGACGCGGATGGCGCACCGGTCGAGCACGCGAGAGAACTCCGCGCCGTGTTCGTGCCGCAGCTGCGCGCGCAGGTCGCCGAGCGTGAGCTCCGCGGCGATGGTCTGCTCCTCGCGTCCGGCGGCCTCCGCCGCCGCGGCGAAGTAGCGGACTCTCATGCCTGCTCCCCGACCTGCGCACGCACGACGGCGATCGCCGCCTCGACGGGCATGCCCTGTGCGACGGCACGACCGATGAGGTAGATGCTGACGGGTCCCGCCGGCCGGGTCACGGCATGCGCGACGTCTCGTGTCACCTCCAGCAGATCGGCGATGGGGACGTCCTCCTGCACGCCCAGCGCAGCGGCGAGCTCCGCCGACCAGTCCGCGAGCTCCTGTGGTGTGTCGGTCATGCCGTCTCCCTTCTCCATCGGCCGGCATCCTCCGCCGGGGAATCGCCGCGGAACGCCGCGATGTCGTCCCACGTGTCGAGATCCGCCGATGCGCCCGCCGGATCGTCGATCTCGTGCACGCGCAGCCCTCGGCTGAGCCGGCGCATCGATGATCCGTCGACCTCGTCCAGAGCGGCGACGGCTCGGCGAAGAGCGGCGGCGCGATAGCGACCGGCGAGCGGTTGCGCGCGCCCCTGAGCGTCCCGGAGCACGACGGCGTCGGCATCCGCCGGGAGCTCGGCGCGCGACAGCAGGTCGACGACGCCGGCGGCGTTCGGCAGATCGCACGCGAGCAGCCAGGTCTCCTCGACGTCGGCGGGAAGCTCCGCGACGGCCGCGGCGATCGCCGCCACCGGACCGCCGAACGGCGGATCCTCCCGCACGACGCGCACGCCGGTCCGTGCCAGGTGCTCGGGGCCGGCGACGATGACGGGATCGCACCCGGAGACCGCCAGCACGACGATGTCGATCAGCATCCGTCCGCCGATCTCGACCTCCGCCTTGTCCGCGCCGCCCAGTCGCGTCGCCCGTCCACCGGCGAGGATGACGGCCGCTCGGCGCGGGGCCGCGTTCACCGCACCCACTCCCCGCTCTTGCCTCCGGTCTTGCGCACGAGCTGCACGTTCGCGATCTCGACCGTCTTGTCCATGCCCTTGACCATGTCGATCACCGTGAGAGCGGCGACGCTGACGGCGGTGAGCGCCTCCATCTCGACCCCGGTGCGGTCCGCGGTGCGCACAGTCGCCGTGATCGCCACGCCCTCGTCGACGACGTCGAGGTCCACGGTGGCCCCGTGCACCCCGATGATGTGCGCGAGCGGGATCAGCTCTGCTGTCCGCTTCGCCCCCTGGACGCCGGCGATCCGCGCGACCGCCAGCACGTCCCCCTTGGGCGTCGTGCCGTCGCGCAGGGCGGCGACGACGCCTGCGTGGCAGCGGACCAGTCCCTGCGCCGTCGCGCTGCGGATCGTCGGCTGCTTCTCGGTGACGTCGACCATCCGCGCGTGTCCGTGCTCGTCGAGGTGGGTGAAACTCATCGCTGCTCCTTCTGCGTGCTCACCAGCATGACATCCACGAGGTCGCCGACCTCGACGCGGGAGGTCTCGGCCGGCACGATGGCCAGGTCCGTCGCCTGAGCGAGGGAGGCGACCAGGTGCGATCCGCTGCCGCCCCCGGATGCCGGGACCACCGCACCGTCGGAGAACACGACCGGCAGCACCTGCGCCCGGCCTGGCGGGCATGTCCACGCCCGCCCGGCCGGCGCGGAGACCCGTGGACGATCGATGTCGGCCCGGCCGGCGAGCGCGCGCACGGCGGGTCGGACGAACATCTCGAAGGACACCGCGACGCTGACCGGGTTGCCCGGCAGGCAGAACAGCAGCGTTCCGTCGGATGCCGAGCCGAACCCCTGCGGCTTGCCGGGCTGCATCGCCACGGCGTCGAAGCGCACGGGGCCGCGCCCGGGCCCCGCCTCGTCGAGCACCGCCTTGACGACGTCGAACGCTCCGACGCTCGCCCCTCCCGACAGCACGATGAGATCCGCGTCGAGGCTCGCCAGCACGGCCCGCAGGGCGGATTCGTCGTCGGCGACCGTCGCCACGCGCACGATCTCCGCCCCGGTCCCGCGCAGCGCCGCGGCGAGCAGCCGCGAGTTCGACTCCGGGATCTGACCGCGCCGCGGTTCGGCTCCGGGTGCGACGAGCTCCGATCCCGTCGAGACGACAGCCGCGCGGGGCGCCGGATGCGCGAGGACGCGATCGTGCCCTGCCGAGGCGATCGTGGCGAGCTGCCATGGCCCCAGCACCGTCCCGGCGCGGACGACGACGGCTCCCGCCGAGACGTCCTCACCCCGGCGGCGGATGTGGGCGCCGGCCGACGGCGCGCGTGTGACGGTGATGCGCTCGGGGGCGACGGCTCCGGTGAAGACGCCCAGATCCGTGTGCTCCACGGGGACGACGGCATCGGCATCCGCGGGCACGGGAGCACCCGTCATGATCCGGACCGCCTCGCCGTGACCGAACGCCGGGTCCTCCCCCGATCCGGCGGGAACGTCCGCGACGACACGCAGGACAGCGCCCTCGTGCGCGTCGGCGGCGCGCACCGCGTAGCCGTCCATCGCCGAGTTGTCGAACAGCGGGACCGGCCAGCGGGTCGTGACGTCCGCCGCGAGCACGAGACCGCTCGCCTCGTCCAGGGCGTGGACGCGCGGCGGCAGGGCCGCGGCGGCGGCGAGGATCCGGGACCGATGGTCCGCGACGGTGATCACGCCGCTCCCGTCGTGTCCCGCGTGCGGGACCACGCCGCATAGCTGCCGTCGAGCAGCAGGATCTCGGCGTGCGGATGCGCCGCGCGCAGCACGGATGCCGCCGCACGCGCTCGAGGACCGGTCTGGCAGAACACGACGATGCGGCGATCAGCCTCGACCGCCGTGGGGTCGGCGCGCAGCCGCCCGAGCGGGAGCGAACGCGCCCCCGGGATGCTGCCCGCCAGGAACTCGTGCTCCTCCCGCACGTCGAGCAGCAGGGCGTCACCGAGGTCCTCCAGCTCGTCGGGCCGGATCGAGCGGATCGTGACCGTCTCGTGGTGGGCGTCCGACGCCCGGGATGCCGGCACCAGCCGCACCTCGCGCGTCCGCGCGGAGAGCGCGTCGATCACCAGCATCCGCCCGACCACGGGGTCCCCGATGCCGCATACGAGCTTGACGGCCTCGGCGGCGAGGATCGCCCCCAGCTGTCCGCACAGCGCGCCCAGGACTCCGGCATCCGCGCACGAGGGGACATCCTCCGGCGGCGGAGCGGTCGGGAACACGTCGCGCAGTCGCACGGGCGTCCCGGTGGGAGGGCGGGACCAGAACACCGTCGCCTGCGCATCGAAGCGGAGCACGGACCCCCACACCAGGGGGACGCCAAGAGCGTCACAGGCGTCGGCCACGGCGTAACGGGTGTCGAAGGTGTCGCTGCCGTCGATGACGATGTCGTAGCCCGCGAGCATCCGCCCGGCGTTCTCGGCGGTCAGTCGCTCGTGCGCGCGGATCACCGTCGTGTGCGGCGACAGCGAGCGGATCCGCTCGGCGGCGACATGCCCCTTCGGCCGCCCGACATCGTCGACACCGAAGATCACCTGCCGTTGCAGATTCGACGTGTCGACGACGTCGTCGTCGACGATGCAGATCGTCCCGATCCCCGCCGACGCGAGATACAGCAGCACGGGCGACCCGAGTCCTCCCGCCCCGATCACGCACACGCGCGCGGCGAACAGCCGACGCTGTCCGTCTTCGCCGATCTCGGGGAGGCGGATCTGTCGCGCGGCGCGCTCGCGCTCGCCGTCGGGAAGCGCAGGGGCCGGGGCGACCAGCGGAGGGAAGGCCATGTCCCCACGGTACCGCTCGGCGGCCGCGGCGGATGCGTGTGTGTCCGTGAGAATCCACCGGCGCTCTCGAACCGCACTCACGGGATTTTCCACACTCTGCATCCGCATGTGCGGATATAGAGTGGCAGTCATGACCGCATTCCGAATCCGCGATGCAGCTCGTCTGTTGTCCGTCAGCGACGACACCGTGCGCCGGTGGATCGACGGCGGGCAGCTCGCAGCCCGCCGAGACGAGTCCGGCCGCCGGATCGTCGACGGCGTGGATCTCGCCGCGCACCTCACCCGCGCATCGGGCGGACCGGACGATCCTCTCGAACGATCCTCCAGCGCCCGCAATCGCTTCGTCGGGATCGTCACGGCTGTGACGTCCGACACCGTGATGTCGCAGGTCGAGATGCAGTGCGGCCCGCATCGGGTCGTGTCGCTCATGTCCACCGAGGCCGTGCGCGAGCTCGGACTCGAGGTCGGCAGCCTCGCGACGGCGATCGTGAAGGCGACCACGGTGATCGTGGAGACGCCGCGCTCGAGCGACGGTGCGCGATGACGCGTCCGAGGCCCGCCCTCGCGATCCTCGCGGCGGCCGCGTTGGCGCTGAGCGGATGCGCGACCACGGCCGAGGAGGATCCGGCCCGCTCGGAGCCGCTGGTCGTCTTCGCGGCGGCGTCCCTGCAGGGAACGTTCGACGAACTCGCCGAGGCGTTCGTCGCCGAGCATCCGGAGTACTCCGTCGACCCGATCCGCTACGACGGATCGCAGGCTCTCGCGACGCAGATCATCGACGGCGCGGACGTCGACGTGGTCGCCTTCGCGAACGAGTCCAGTCTCGAGCCGGTCACCGCCGCCGGGCGCACAGACGCCGGCGACGTCTTCGCCACGAACACGCTGCGGATCGCCGTCGCCCCCGGGAACCCGAAGGGCATCGCGGATCTTCCCGACCTCGCGGACCCCGATCTCGCGGTGGTGCTGTGCGCCCCCGAAGTCCCGTGCGGCGAGGCCGCGCGGACCCTGCTCTCGAACGCCGGAGTCCCGGTGACCGCCGTCAGCGAGGAGACGAGTGTCACCGGCGTCACCACGCGCGTCGCCGGGGGCGAGGCGGATGCCGGACTCGTGTACGCCACGGACATCGCGGGCTCCGGCGGAGAGCTGGAGGGCATCGTCCCGAGCGGGGCGGATGCCGTCGTCAACCGCTACCCGATCGCGGTGGCCGAGGATGCCCGCTCCCCCGTGGCGGCGCAGGCGTTCGTCGATTTCGTGCTGTCGGATGACGGGCAGCGGATCCTCGCTCAGGCGGGCTTCGGGACGCCGTGAACCTGCCTCGCGGGCTGTACGTCCCGGCGATCGCCGCGATCGCCCTGCTCGTGCTGCCGATCGTCGGGCTGATCTCCCGCGTGCGGTGGGAACGACTGGGCGAGGATCTGCTCTCCCCCGCCGCCCTCAGCGCGCTCGGGCTGTCGCTCGGGACCGCTGCCTGCGCGACCGTGCTGTGCCTGCTGCTGGGCGGACCGCTGGCGATCGTGATCGCCCGCGCACCGCGCCGGGTGGCCTCGGTGCTGCGCACGCTCGTGCTCGTGCCGCTCGTGCTGCCACCCATGGTCGGCGGCCTCGCCCTGCTCGCGCTGCTCGGGCGCAGCGGTCTCGTCGGGCGCCCGCTGTTCGAGGCCACCGGGTTCAGCCTGCCCTACACCACGGCTGCAGTCGTGGTGGCGCAGGCGTTCGTGTCGCTGCCGTTCCTCGTGATCGCTCTCGAGGGCGCCCTGCGCACCTCCGGCATCGGGCACGAGCAGGTGGCCGCCACGCTGGGTGCCGGGCGGTGGCGCGTCCTCGTGCAGATCACACTGCCCCTCGTGCTCCCCGGTCTCGTCGCCGGCACCGTGCTGTGCTTCGCGCGAGCGCTGGGAGAGTTCGGCGCGACCGCCCTGTTCGCCGGCAACGCCGAGGGCACGACCCGGACGATGCCGCTCGCGATCTACACGGCGTTCAACGGCGTCAGCGTGACCCAGGACTCGGCCGTCGCCCTGTCGCTGCTGCTGCTCGTCAGCGCGGCCGTGGTCGTGAGCGGCCTGCGCTCCTGGCGAGAGGACGCCGTACGATGACGCCGCGAGCCGGCGAGCTGCGCGCGGAGGTCACCGTGCGCCGCGAGGCGTTCGAGGTGGCGGCGACGCTCGAGCTGGAGCCGGGTGGACGGCTTGCGGTGCTCGGCCCGAACGGCTCCGGCAAGTCGACGCTGCTGGCCGCGCTCGCCGGACTCGTTCCGCTCTCCTCCGGACGCGTGCTGCTCGACGGGCGGGTCCTCGAGCAGGCCGGTGCGGTGCGCCGAGGTCCCGAAGAACGTCGGATCGGCCTGCTCGACCAGAAGCCGCGACTCTTCCCCCATCTGACGGCGGCGCAGAACGTCGCCTTCGGGCCACGGGCGCGCGGTGCGGGGCGCGCAGCGGCGCTCGTCATCGCTCACGACTGGCTGGACCGCGTCGGACTGGCGGACCGCGGGGAGGCCGCGCCGCACGAGTTGTCCGGAGGGCAGCAGCAGCGGGTCGCGATCGCCCGCGCCTTCGCCGCAGAGCCTCACGTGATCCTGCTCGACGAGCCGTTCTCCGCGCTGGACGCCGAGAGCGCGCCGGTGGTGCGGCGGCTGCTCTCCGCGGAGTTGTCCCGGACCGGAACATCCGCGGTCCTCGTCACGCACGATCTCGCGGACGCCTGGCAACTCGCGGACGACTGCGTCGTGCTCCACGAGGGCCGGGTGGTCGAGCGCGGCTCGCCGGCTGAGCTCGCCGCGCGCCCGAAGCATCCCTTCACGGCACGACTGAGCGGATTCAGCGTCGTCGAGGGACGGTGGACCGGGGACGCCCTCGACGTCGGCGACGGCATCCGTCTGCCGGGGCGCACCGCGGAGCCGATCGCCCCCGGGGAGCCCGCGTTCGCCGCCATCGCCCCGCAGGACGTGGTGCTCGTCACCTCCGATGCACCGGAGACGGATGCCGAGACGACCTTCGTGCTGTCGGCGGTGTCGTCCCAGGCCGGAGCCCTGCGGCTGGAGCATCACTCGGGTCTCGCCCTGGTCACGGCAGTGGAGATGTTCGAAGGCCGCCCGCTCCCCCGCGTCGGCGACCGGGTGCGGGTCCGGCCCGGCCCGGTGACCGTGCAACGGGCGCCGCGGACGCGCTGAGCCGGCCTGATGCGGGTTCCGGCATCCGCCCTGAGATGCGGAACGGGCCGCCACCCGAAGGTGACGACCCGTTCCGTTGGAGCGATGCTTACGCGTTGCCGCCCGAGAGCTTCTCGCGCAGAGCGGCGAGAGCCTCGTCGTCCGCGAGCGTGCCGGCACCGGCCGAGTCGCTCGTGAAGGACTGACCGGCGGCGAAGTCGTCGCCGGCAGCAGCCTCGGCCTCGGCCGCCTTGGCGACCGCGACCTTGTGCGCCTCCCAGCGAGCCTGGGCCGCAGCATACTCCTGCTCCCATGCCTCGCGAGCGGCGTCGAAGCCTTCCTTCCAGGCGCCCGTCTCGGGGTCGAAGCCCTCCGGGTACTTGTACTCGCCGTTCTCGTCGTACTCGGCGAGCATGCCGTACAGGGCCGGGTCGAACTCGGTGCCGAACGGGTCGACCGACTCGTTGGCCTGCTTGAGGGACAGCGAGATGCGGCGACGCTCGAGGTCGATGTCGATGACCTTGACGAAGACCTCTTCGCCGACGGAGACGACCTGCTCAGCCAGCTCGACGTGCTTGCTGGAGAGCTCGGAGATGTGCACGAGGCCCTCGATGCCGTCTGCGACGCGCACGAACGCACCGAACGGAACGAGCTTGGTGACCTTGCCCGGTGCGATCTGGCCGATCGCGTGGGTGCGGGCGAAGACCTGCCACGGGTCCTCCTGCGTCGCCTTCAGCGACAGGGAGACGCGCTCGCGGTCGAGGTCGACCTCGAGGATCTCGACGGTGACCTCCTGGCCCACCTCGACGACCTCGGAGGCGTGCTCGATGTGCTTCCAGGACAGCTCGGAGACGTGCACGAGGCCGTCCACGCCGCCCAGGTCGACGAACGCACCGAAGTTGACGATCGAGGACACGACACCCTTGCGGACCTGACCCTTGTGCAGGTTGTTGAGGAAGGTCGTGCGCGACTCGGACTGCGTCTGCTCCAGCAGCGCGCGGCGGGAGAGCACCACGTTGTTGCGGTTCTTGTCGAGCTCGAGGATCTTGGCCTCGATCTCCTGGCCGAGGTACGGCGTGAGGTCGCGGACGCGGCGGAGCTCGATCAGCGATGCCGGCAGGAAGCCGCGCAGGCCGATGTCGACGATGAGGCCACCCTTGACGACCTCGATGACGGTGCCGGTGACGACGCCGTCGTTCTCCTTGATCTTCTCGACGTCGCCCCAGGCGCGCTCGTACTGCGCACGCTTCTTGGAGAGGATCAGTCGGCCTTCCTTGTCCTCCTTCTGGAGGACGAGGGCCTCGACCTGGTCGCCGACGGCGACGACCTCGTTGGGGTCGACGTCGTGCTTGATGGAGAGCTCGCGCGAGGGGATGACGCCCTCGGTCTTGTACCCGACGTCGAGCAGAACCTCGTCGCGGTCGATCTTGACGATCGTGCCCTCGATGATGTCGCCGTCGTTGAAGAACTTCAGGGTCTTCTCGACCGCGGCCAGGAAGTCCTCGGCAGATCCGATGTCGTTGATCGCGACCTGCTTGGTGGCCGGGGCGGTCGTTGCGGTAGTCATGTAGTGGGTTGTCCTTGTTGAATGGATGCTCGGGCTCTCGCACCGACGTGCGCACACGTGACTGATGGCCGAGAGCGGATGGATTGTGGAGTGCTGCCACGAAGGCACGCGCCAGCGCGCCACAAGTGACACTTCAGATTACCAGGTTCTCCGCCGATTGTCGCCTGTGGATAACTCCCGCTGATGCCGCGGGGTTGGCGTTACGGTGAGCGGGTGACCTTCTCGCGCATCGGACGCCTCCGCCTGACCGCCGCGTGCCTCGTTCTCGCGGCCGGCTCGCTCGCCGCCTGCGCGCCGGAACCGGAGCCGACGCCTACCCCCACGGCCGCCTTCTCGTCCGAGGAGGAGGCGTTCGCCGCCGCGGAAGAGGTGTACCGGGAGTATGTCTCCGCCCTCAACGGAATCGACGCGAGCGACCCCTCCACATTTGAACCGCTCTTCGCTCTTACGACCGATGCGGTGAACGCCTCCGATCGTGAAGCGTTCTCGGCGATGCATGCCGAAGGCTACGAGGTCGACGGAGATACCCGTGTCGTCTCCTTCGAAGGTACGGAGGCGGACCCCCCTTTCGAGGCAATCAAGGCGAGAGTGTGTCTGGATGTTAGCGAGGTGACAGTTGTGGACGCGGATGGCGAGTCGCAAGTGAACCCAGAGCGTCCTGAAAGGTATGCCGTCGACGTCGGCTATCAGTTTGTCGGCGACGAACTCGTTATCGCTTCAAGCGAGGCAGTTCAGGACCCATCGTGCGCACGCTCGTAAAGCTCGCTCTCATTCTCAACCTGGCGCTGCTCTCGGGCGCCGATGGCAGTGATGGCCTCGGAGATCTCATTCTCGGCAACACTGGTGACGAGGTCACGGCGGATTCTTCGAAGACCGAATCCGGGTCTCCAGGCACCACTCCCGTCGGCAACCCCGATTCCCCCGGCACCGCCCCGGAGGACGACGGCTGGTACACCACCTACGAGTACGACTTCGGCACCTGCCTCGAGCACTGGAGCAACTACATCGGCTGCTTCCTCGCACGCGAGGAAGCAGAGGAACCGGCCGAGGAGGACTCGGCGCCCGCACTGCCCGCGATCACGATCAGCGACCTGGCCCGCTTCGCTCCCGACGGCACGACCGTCGTCGCGGAGCCCGAGAACGTCGGGGTCGCCGGGCTCCCCACGAACTTCGTCGCCGCCGCGTCAGCGCAGACCGTCGAGGGCGAACTCTTCGGCTACCCGATCAGCGTGCGCTTCACGCCGGCGGGGTTCGACTTCGACTACGGAGACGGCAGCACGACCACGACGACGGACGGCGGGCGCAGCTGGGCTGACCTCGACCAGGCCCAGTTCACTCCGACGCCGACGAGCCACGCCTATGCCGAGCGCGGCGAGTACCTCGCGTCCGTCGATGTCCGTTACACGGCTGAGATCGACCTCGGCATCGGATGGCTGCCGATCGACGGTCAGGTCACGAGCGAGGGCGCCGACCAGCGGATCCGCATCTTCGAGGCGCACACCGCGCTCGTGGCATTCACGTGCGAGCAGAAGCCGTCCTCCCCCGGCTGCTGACGCACGGCCGGCGGCGTCCGCACCCTATGCCATGCTGAACCCATGAGCGACAGGCTGATGCTGCTGGACACCGCGAGCCTCTACTTCCGGGCATTCTACGGCGTGCCCGACAAGGTGACGGCACCGGACGGTTCCCCGATCAACGCCGCACGCGGCCTGCTCGACATGATCGCCAAGCTCGTCAGCACCTACCAGCCGACCCACCTCGTCGCCTGCTGGGACGACGACTGGCGTCCGCAGTGGCGCGTCGATCTCATCCCCAGCTACAAAGCGCACCGCGTCGTCGAGGTCGTCCCGAACGGCGCCGACGTCGAAGAGGTGCCCGACCCGCTCGAGGCGCAGATCCCGCTCATCCGCGCTGAGCTCGAGGCGCTCGGCATCCCGATCATCGGAGTCGCCGCCCACGAGGCCGACGACGTGATCGGCACGCTCGCGACGCGCTCCACCCTGCCGGTCGACGTCGTCACCGGCGACCGAGACCTCTTCCAGCTGATCGACGACGCCCGCGACATCCGCATCGTCTACACGGCGCGCGGCATGAGCAACCTCGAGGTCCTCACCGAGGCGAGCGTCGTCGCGAAGTACGGCGTGCTGCCCTCGCAGTACGCGGACTTCGCCACCATGCGCGGCGACGCCTCCGACGGACTGCCCGGTGTCCCCGGCATCGGCGAGAAGACGGCGGCCACCTTGCTCCAGACCCACGGCGACCTCGCCGGGATCCGCGCCGCGGCGCTGGCCGGCGAAGGCATGTCCGCGGGCATCCGCGCCAAGATCATCGCCGCCTCCGACTACCTCGACGTCGCACCGACCGTCGTGCTCGTCGCCCGCGACCTCGACATCGCTGTGCCGTCCATTCGGCTGGGCGGGCTCGACGACGCCGCCAAGGATGCCGCGACCGCCCTCGCGACGAGCTGGAACCTGGGCACGTCGATGACGCGAGCCCTCGCCGCACTCCCCGACTGAATCACGCGTCGAGGGCCTAGGTCACTCCGCCCAGGCCAGCAGCCGGTCGACTCCCCAGGTCGTCACGATCCGCGCAGCCGGCACCCCGGCGCGTTCCGCGCGCAGTGCCCCGTGATCCAGCAGCGACAGCTGACCGGGCGCGTGCGCATCGGAGTCGATCGAGAACAGGCATCCCTCGTCGAGGGCGATCGCGATGAGTTCGTCCGGCGGATCCTGCCGCTCCGGGCGGGAGTTGATCTCGACCGCGACCCCGTGCTCGGCGCACGCTGCGAACACCGCGCGGGCGTCGAAGTCGGAGGGCGGACGTGTGCCCCGGTCTCCCTGCACGAGCCGGCCCGTGCAGTGTCCGAGCACGTTCGCGCGCCCCGACGCCACCGCCGCGAGCATGCGAGCGGTCATGCCCGCGGCATCCATGCGGAGCTTCGAATGCACGGAGGCCACCACGATGTCGAGCTCGTCGAGCAGATCCGGCTCCTGATCCAGGGCGCCGTCCTCCAGGATGTCCACCTCGATGCCGGCGAGCACGCGCAGACCGGAGTCCGACGCGCCGCGCACGAGCGGGATCTGCTCGCGGAGCCGCTCGGCGGAGAGGCCTCGCGCGACGCGCAGCCGCGGCGAGTGGTCGGTGATCGCCAGGTACTCGTGCCCGAGCGCCCGCGCGGCATCGACCATGGTGCCGATCGGCGTCGTGCCGTCGGACCAGTCCGTGTGCGCGTGCAGGTCACCGCGCAGCAGCGGGCGAAGCTGCGAGGTCAGCTCCGGCTCGACCTCCCCGCGCAGCTCGATCAGATAGCGCGGGACCTCGCCGGCCTGCGCCTGGCGGATCACCTCGAACGTGGAGTCCCCGATGCCCTTGGCAGCGCGCAGCCGCACGGGATCGGCGCGCACGTCATCCGGCAGGTCCTGGAACGTGGCCGCTGCCTGACGGAACGCCTTCGCTCTATAGCGCGACGCCCGCTCGCGCTCCAGCAGCGCGGCGATCTCGAGGAGCGCGGCTGCCGGATCCATGATCGTCAGGCCGTGGCCAGCTCGCGGGACACGGACACCCATTCGTCGAGCTTCGCGGCCGCCCGACCGTCGTCGACCGCATCTCCGGCCTTGGCGTAGGCGTCGCGCAGCCGGTCGAGGATGGGGCGCTGCACCTGTGAGGCATCCTGCGACAGCTCGAACGCGACGATCCCGGCGGCGGCGTTGAGCAGGACGATGTCGCGCACGGGCCCCTGCTCCCCCGCAAGCGTCCGCCGCAGCACGTCGGCGTTGTGCTCCGGCGAGCCGCCGATCAGGTCGGCCAGGTCGGCCAGCGGGATGCCGAGGTCGCGAGGATCGAGGTCGTGCTCGTGGATGTCGCCGCGCGACACCTCCCAGATGCGGCTGTGGCCGGTCGTCGTCAGCTCGTCGAGTCCGTCGTCGCCACGGAAGACGAGCGCGGTCGCGCCGCGGGTGCGGAAGACCCCGGTGATGAGCGGCACGCGCTCCAACTGCGCGACGCCGACCGCGTTCGCCTCGGCACGGGCCGGATTGCACAGCGGGCCGAGCATGTTGAACACCGTCGGGATGCCGAGCTCGGCGCGCGCGGCCCCGGCATGCTTGAATCCCGGATGGAAGGCGGCTGCCCACGCGAACGTGATGCCGGTGCGATCGAGCACGGAGGCGACGTGCTCCGGCGAGAGCGAAAGTTCCAGGCCGAGCGCGCCGAGGACGTCGGATGCGCCCGAGGACGAGCTGGCCGCACGGTTGCCGTGCTTGACGACGGGGATGCCGGTCGCGCCGATGATGACGGCCGCCGTGGTCGAGATGTTCACGGTGCCGACGCGGTCGCCGCCGGTGCCGACGATGTCCAGGACGTCCGGAGACACCGGCAGAGGCACTGCTGCTTCGAGGATGGCGTCGCGGAAGCCGACGATCTCATCGATCGTCTCGCCCTTCGCGCGCAGCGCGACGAGGAAGCCCGCCAGAGCCGCGTCGCCGACGTTCCCCTGCATGACCTGGCGCATGGCCCACGTGGACTCCCACACGCTCAGATCGCGCCGCTCGAGGAGGGTCGTGAGCACATCGGACCAGGTCAGGGATTCAGCCATGTGTGCGATCCTATCGGCGCGCAGAATTTCCTCGAGACCCGCCGAACGTCGCGGGCATCCGCTTTTCCCTTGAATTCACCGCAGATTCGCAGACGTTTCTTAGGCTCCCCTAAGTGCCGGACCAGGGAATCGGGGGCCCGCGATGCAAGAATCGCCCGCCGGGATCGGCCATAATGGAGGGGTGACGACCTCAGCGACGTATGCCCCGGCTGCCCGAACGATCAAGCGGCCCAACCCGGTAGCTGTCGGCACCATCGTGTGGCTCGGCAGCGAGGTGATGTTCTTCGCAGGACTCTTCGCGATCTACTTCACTCTCCGCAGCACCTCACCGGAGCTCTGGGCCGAGAGCACGGAACTGCTCAACGTTCCGTTCGCCGCGATCAACACCGCGATCCTCGTGCTCTCCTCCGTGACGTGCCAGATGGGCGTCTTCGCGGCCGAGGATCTGCAGCCCTACCGGCTCGCCAAGGGCCAGCTGAACCCCGCCGGCCGTCGCCGCCTGTTCGGCTGGGGCATGGTCGAGTGGTTCTGGCTCACCTTCGCGCTGGGCGCGATCTTCGTGTCCGGTCAGGTCTGGGAGTACGCGCAGCTGGTGGCTGAGGGTCTCCCGATCCAGGAGAACTCCTACGCCTCGGCGTTCTACCTGACCACGGGCTTCCACGCCCTCCACGTCACCGGCGGTCTCATCGCGTTCCTGCTCGTCATGGGCCGCGCGTTCGCCGTCAAGAACTTCACGCACAAGGAGGCGACGTCCTCGATCGTGGTGTCCTACTACTGGCACTTCGTCGACGTCGTCTGGATCGTGCTGTTCTTCGTCATCTACTTCCTGAAATAAGAGCGGAGCTGATCCCCGAGATGGCACGAGAGAAGAAGCGCCGTTCGAACGGTCGCCGCAGCCCCTTCGCGGCAGCGGCACTGATCGGAGCAGGACTCCTCATCACCGGCGGCGTGTACGCCGGAGCATCCGCGGCCTTCGCCGCGACCGAGACCCCGACCGTCGCCGCGGCGTCGCTCACCGTCGAGGACGGCGAGAAGCTGTTCCAGGCGAACTGCGCGACCTGCCACGGTCTCGACCTGCAGGGCACCGACAACGGGCCGAGCCTCATCGGCGTCGGCGAGCTCGCCACCGAGTTCCAGCTGTCGACCGGCCGCATGCCGCTGCAGATGCAGGGGCCGCAGGCGCCGCAGAAGCCGGTGCAGTTCACCGAGGACCAGATCCAGGCGCTGTCCGCCTACGTGCAGTCCGTGGCCCCAGGCCCGACGTACCCCGCCGACTGGATCACCAACGGCGAGGCCAACCCGGAGAACGCCGATGACGAGCCCAGCGTCTCGCACGGCGCCGAGCTGTTCCGCGTGAACTGCGCGATGTGCCACAACGTCGCGGCGGCCGGCGGTGCCCTCACCGAGGGCAAGTACGCCCCGGCCCTGACCGAGACCAGCGCGCTGCACATCTACGCCGCCATGGTCACCGGCCCGCAGAACATGCCCGTCTTCGGTGACATGAACCTGTCCGACGAGGACAAGCGCGACATCATCGCCGCGCTCGTGTTCCAGCAGGAGGCAGTGGCCCCCGGCGGCTTCACCCTCGGATCCCTCGGGCCGGTCTCGGAGGGTCTGTTCGTGTGGATCTTCGGCATCGGCGCGCTCGTCGCCGTGACCGTGTGGATCACGGCGAAGTCCAACTGACGCATTTTCATCGAAGAGGAACGTACGAGGAGCACCATGGCACACGACGACGACTCGCAGGCTCTTGACAGGGCCTACCAGCCCTCTCCGGGGCTGGGTGTCGCAGTCAGCGATCCCGTGCAGAATCCGGGGCTGCCGCCGCACCGCGAGCGGATGACCGACAAGGATCCGCGCGCCGAGAAGCGCGCGGCCCGAACGGTCTACACGCTTTTCTACCTGTCGCTGGCCGGCTCGATCTGGGCGGTCGCGGCCTACATGCTGTTCCCGATCGAGGACCAGTCGCTGGTCTCGATCCGCTACAACAACCTGTTCATCGGTCTCGGCATCGGCCTCGCCCTGCTCGCTCTCGGCCTCGGCGCCATCCACTGGTCCAAGGCGCTGATGAGCGACAAGGAGCACACCGAGCTCCGCCACCCCACCCGGGGGAAGGACTCCACTCGCGAAGCAGCCGTCAAGGCGTTCGCCGACGCGAACGAGGAGTCCGGTTTCGGCCGGCGCACCATGATCCGCAACTCGCTGTTCGCTGCGGTCGTCGCGTCGATCATCCCGGGCGTCACGCTCTTCCGCGGTCTCGCGCCGCACAGCACCCCCGACGACCCCACCAAGGGCGACCCGGTGGCGCTGCTCAAGCACACCATGTGGGAGGAGGGGCAGCGCCTGGTGCGCGACCCCGACGGCACCCCGATCCGTGCGGCGGACGTCACCCTCGGATCGGCGTTCCACGTCATCCCCGAGGACCTCGCCTCGCTGTCGCACCACGACGGCTACCTCGAGGAGAAGGCCAAGGCCATCGTGCTGATGATGCGCCTGCGCCCCGAGCAGCTGATCGAGTCCGAGGAGCGCAAGGACTGGTCGTACGACGGCATCGTCGCGTACTCGAAGGTCTGCACGCACGTCGGCTGCCCCGTGGCCCTCTACGAGCAGCAGACGCACCACCTCCTGTGCCCCTGCCACCAGTCGCAGTTCGACGTCACCGACCACGCCAAGGTCATCTTCGGCCCGGCCGCGCGTCCGCTGCCGCAGCTGCCCATCACCGTCGACGATGAGGGTTACCTCGTCGCACGCAGCGACTTCACTGAGCCCGTCGGCCCGAGCTTCTGGGAGCGTCATTGAGCACCGCAACGCTGTCCAAAGAGGACAACAAGGACACCAAGGCGCCTCTCGGCGGCCGCTTCGTCGGCGCCGCGTCGAACTACATCGATGAGCGCACCAGCCTCTCCGGCTTCGTCAAGGAGCTCGGCCGGAAGATCTTCCCCGACCACTGGTCGTTCATGCTCGGCGAGATCGCGCTGTGGAGCTTCGTCGTCGTGTTCCTCTCCGGAACCTTCCTGACGTTCTTCTTCCAGGCCTCGATGGTCGAGACGCACTACACGGGCGCCTACGCCCCGATGCGCGGCATCGAGATGTCGGCGGCGCTGGAGTCCACGCTCCACATCTCCTTCGACCTGCGCGGCGGCCTGCTGGTCCGCCAGATCCACCACTGGGCCGCCCTGGTCTTCGTGGCCGGCATCGGCGTCCACATGCTGCGCATCTTCTTCACCGGCGCTTTCCGCAAGCCGCGTGAGCTGAACTGGGTCATCGGCTTCGTGCTGTTCATCCTCGCGATGGCCGAGGGCTTCACCGGCTACTCGCTTCCGGACGACCTGCTCTCGGGCAACGGCCTGCGCATCATCGACGGCATGATCAAGGGCATCCCGCTGATCGGAACCTGGACCTCGTTCCTGATCTTCGGCGGCGAGTTCCCCGGCACCGACATCGTCGGACGCCTCTACACGCTGCACATCCTGCTGCTGCCGCTGCTGGTCATCGCGTTCATCGTGCTGCACCTCATGCTCATGGTCATCAACAAGCACACCCAGTTCGCCGGCCCCGGCCGTTCGAACGACAACGTCGTCGGCTACCCGATGATGCCGGTGTACATGTCGAAGATGGGCGGCTACCTGTTCATCGTCTTCGGCACGATCGTGCTGATCGCGACGTTCTTCCAGATCAACCCGATCTGGAACTACGGCCCCTACGACCCCTCCCCCGTCTCCGCCGGAACCCAGCCGGACTGGTACATCGGCTTCGCGGACGGCGCGCTGCGTCTGGCACCGTCGAACTGGGACATCGTGTTCCTCGACCGCACCTGGTCGTTCGGGATCCTCGTCCCGGTCGCCGTGCTCGGTCTGTTCATCGTGGCCGTCGCGATCTACCCCTTCATCGAGGCGTGGGTCACCGGCGACAAGCGCGAGCACCACATCGCCCAGCGACCGCGCAACGCGGCCACGCGCACGGCGATCGGCGTCGCCGGCGTCATCTTCTACGCGGTCCTGTGGGCGGCGGCGTCCTCGGACCTCATCGCGACGCACTTCATGCTCACGATGGAGGGCGTGATCCACACGCTGCAGGCGCTGCTGTTCCTCGGCCCGATCATCGGCTACTTCGTCACCAAGCGCATCTGCATCGCGCTGCAGAAGAAGGACCGCGAGATCGTCCTGCACGGTTACGAGTCCGGTCGCATCGTCCGCCTCCCCGGCGGCGAGTTCATCGAGGTGCACCAGCCGGTCGACAAGTACGACCGCTGGAAGCTCATCGACGTCGACGGCTACGAGCCCCTCGTGGTCCGCCCGAACGCGAAGGGCCGCATCCCGTGGACGCAGAACCTGCGAGCCGCGATGTCGCGCTGGTTCTACGAGGACCGTCTCACCCCGCTCACTCAGGCCGAGGTGGATGCCGCGGATGCTCACCAGCACCACGTCACGGCGCAGACGGCCGAGACCGAGGCCGCCGAGATCCAGGGTGCTCACGAGCGCGCCGGTGTCCCGGACGCCCCGCTGGTCGCCACGGAGGACCACGTCGGCGAGACCGCCAACACCCCGAGCACGGTGATCGCCACCGACCCGGTGAAGAAGGCGAAGAAGTCCAAGAAAGAGTCGGAGGACGGCGAGTAGGCACCGCCCCTCCCCTGGCCCCGTCGCGTTCGTCGCGACGGGGCCTTCTTCGTTATGCTTCACGCGTGACCTCCGCCGTTCGCCTCATCCGCAGCCAGGACCTCGCCGACGCTCCCTATGCCTACGCGGCCACCGCGCCGTCCTCTGCGCGCCTGATCTTCCTCGCGGGCGCCTGTCCGCTCGACGACCACGGCGCCACCGTCCATCCGGGTGACTACGCCGCACAGGCCGCCCGATGCGTCGACACCTTGCGCGCCGCCCTGCGGGCCTCCGACGCGGATCTCACCGACGTCATCAGCACCCGCGTCCTCGTGGCTTCCGCGCACAGCGAGCACCTGGTCGAGGCGTGGGACGTCGTGCACGCGGCATTCGGCGAGCACGACGTGCCGAGCACCCTTCTCGGAGTCACGGTGCTGGGCTACCCCGATCAACTCGTGGAGATCGAGGCGGTGGCCGCCGTCGTCGACCCGGCATGACGGCAATCCTCCGATTCCTGTCCGCAATACGAGGGCGGCGCGGGCGCACGATCCGTAGGCTTTCAGCATGATCGATCGCGCAGACCACTTCGCCGCCAAACTCGCCTACGAGACCGATGCCAGCGACCTGTACGCCCGCCAGAAGGCCGGAGAGGACGTCGTGGTCGTCGATGTCCGCTCGGACGAGGCCTGGGCGCAGGGGCGGGTCGCCGGCGCCGTGCACATGCACTACAGCGAGATCGCGGCACGCGCTCCGCAGGAGATCCCGTCCGGCGCAGAGGTCGTCGTGTACTGCTGGAGTCCCGGCTGCAATGCCGGAGCGAAGGGCGCTCTGGAGTTCGCGAAGCTCGGCTACGCCGTCCGAGAGATGATCGGCGGTTTCGAGTACTGGGTGCGCGAGGGATACCCGGTCGAGAACGCGGACGGCGTGCATCGCCGCCCGATCGATCCCCTCACGGGCGTACCCCGAATCCGCACACGCGCCTGAATTCTGTTTGCCCACGCGAAGAGGCCCCCGGAGATCGGTCGATCTCCGGGGGCCTCTTCTGAGCTGGAGTCAGCGGGCGAAGTTGCCCCGGTAGTACTCGTACACCCAGCCGACGATCGCGACCACGAAGATCGCGAGACCGATCGGCAGCAGGAACTGCCCGACGGCGAGGCCGATCACGAAGATCGCCGCCGATCCCGCGAGGACGATCGGCCACCAGGACCACGGGCTGAACTCGCCGAGCTCCGGGTCGCCGTCGTCGATGTCGCTGGTCAGGATGTCCTCCGGCAGCTCACCGCCCTGGTTGCGGTGCGTGCGGTGCAGGTACCAGGCGATCATCGCGGCCATGAACGCGGTGAACAGCAGGGCCACCGTGCCGACCCATTCGATCGCCAGGACGAGCTCGCGGTCCTGGTGCTCGAGGATGTTCCAGCCGGTGTAGACGACGGCCACGACGGCGAAGAAGGCGGTCAGCACCCACCACAGGATGACGTTGTCGCGCATGTTACTTGGCCTTTCCAGCCGTCGCCGGCTCAGGGGCCGCGACCGGGTGCTCTGCTGCTTCCGGGTGGTTCAGGTCGAACGCGGGGCGCTCGCTGCGGATGCGCGGGATCGACGTGAAGTTGTGACGCGGCGGCGGGCAGCTGGTCGCCCACTCGAGCGAGGCTCCATAGCCCCACGGGTCGTTGACCGTGACCTTGGGAGCCTTGCGCGCGGTGATCCAGACGTTCAGGAAGAACGGCAGCATCGACGCGCCGAGGATGATCGCCCCGATGGTCGAGACCTGGTTCTGCCAAGTCCAGCCGTCGGCCGCCGAGTAGTCCGCGTAGCGACGCACCATGCCGTCGACGCCGAGCCAGTGCTGGATGAGGAACGTCATGTGGAAGCCGATGAACAGCATCCAGAAGTGCACGTAGCCCAGTCGCTCGTTCAGCATCCGGCCCGTCCACTTCGGCCACCAGAAGTAGAAGCCGGCGAACATCGCGAAGACGACGGTACCGAACACCACGTAGTGGAAGTGGGCGACGACGAAGTACGAGTCGCTCAGGTGGAAGTCCAGCGGCGGCGACGCCAGGATGACGCCGGTCAGACCGCCGAAGACGAACGAGACGAGGAAGCCGAGGGCGAAGACCATCGGGGTCTCGAACGTGACGGATCCCCGCCACATCGTTCCGATCCAGTTGAAGATCTTCACGCCGGTCGGAACCGCGATGAGCATCGTCATGAGGGCGAAGAACGGCAGCAGCACCGATCCGGTGACGTACATGTGGTGCGCCCACACGGCCACGGACAGGGCGGCGATCGCGATCGTCGCGTAGACGAGGGTCTTGTATCCGAAGATCGGCTTGCGGCTGAAGACCGGGAAGATCTCGGAGACGATGCCGAAGAACGGCAGCGCGATGATGTACACCTCAGGGTGACCGAAGAACCAGAACAGGTGCTGCCAGAGGAGCACGCCGCCGTTGGCAGGGTCGTAGATGTGCGCACCGAGGATGCGGTCGGCCGCGGCTGCGAAGATCGCGGCGGCCAGCACGGGGAAGGCCATCAGGATCAGCAGGCTCGTGATGAGCGTGTTCCAGCTGAAGATGGGCATGCGCCACATCGTCATGCCCGGGGCGCGCATCGTGATGACCGTGGTGATGAAGTTCACGGCGCCGAGGATCGTCCCGAAACCGGAGATGCCCAGGCCCACCATCCACAGGTTCCCGCCGGCGCCCGGCGAGAACGAGGCGTTCGCGAGCGGCTGGTAGGCGAACCATCCGAACGAGGCCGCACCCTGCGGGGTGAGGAAGCCGGCGACGGCGATCGTGGAGCCGAACAGGAACAGCCAGAAGGCGAACGCGTTCAGACGCGGGAACGCGACGTCGGGAGCGCCCAGCTGCAGCGGCAGGATGGCGTTCGCGAAGCCCGCGAACAGCGGCGTCGCGAACATCAGCAGCATGATCGTGCCGTGCATCGTGAACAGCTGGTTGTACTGCTCCTTGGTCGGGATGATCTGCATCCCGGGAGCGAAAAGCTCGGCACGGATGACGAGCGCCATCACGCCGCCGAGGAGGAAGAACAGCACGGAGGCGATCAGGTACATGTACCCGATGGTCTTGTGGTCGGTGGAGGTGATCCACTTGACGACGATGTTTCCCTTCTGCTCGACGCGCGAGGAGCTCATCAGAGCGGCCTGGCGGGCCGGCAGCGTCGTCGGGCGGGAGCCGGCGGTCTCGTCGATCCGGGGTTCAGCTGTGGTCGACATGACTTACTCCTCTTCTCCCTCGGAGGCCTCGTCGGAGGCTCCGGTACCCGGGAGGTTCGACAGGCGGTCGTAGGCGTCGGCGATGTCGCCGGTGTTGCCCTTCTCGCGCAGCTCCTCGACGTAGGCGTCGTACTCGGCCTGCTCGACGACCTTGACGTTGAACAGCATCATCGAGTGGTATTCGCCGCAGAGCTCGGCGCACTTGCCCTCGTACTCGCCGACACGCGTCGGGGTGAAGGACCAGGTGTTGTCCTTCCCGATGTACATGTCCTTCTTGTAGAGGAAGTCGATGATCCAGAACGAGTGGATGACATCACGCGACTGCAGGTGGATCGTGACGTCCTGGTCGACCGGCAGCACCAGCGTCGGCAGCTGCTCCTGGTCGATGTTGCCCTCTTCGTCGGGCTGAGCCTGGATGCCCATGGTCCACACGGCATCCGACAGGTCGTCGTCCTCGCCGGCGTACATGAAGTCCCAGGCCCACTGCTTGCCGATCGCGGTGATCTCGACGTCGGGGTCCTCCCACTGCGTCTCGATCGCGGCCTGATCGCGGGCCGTGAAGAAGAACATGCCCAGCACCAGCAGCAGCGGCACCACCGTGTAGAAGATCTCGATCGGCATGTTGTAGCGCATCTGCACCGGAAGGCCGGTCTGGCCCTTGCGGCGGCGGTACGCGATCGCGGCCCAGGCCATCAGGCCCCAGGTGACGACGCCGACGACCAACAGGACGATCCAGGAGTTCACCCACAGACCGGAGACCCGCTCGGTCTGGTTGGTCGCGGCGGTACCGTCCTCGACGAAGCCAGGAAGGAAGCCGTTCAGCTCGGTGGGAGAACATCCCGCCAGGGCCACGGCTGCCGCGATTCCCAGGGGAATGGCGGCCCAACGAAGGCGGCGTTTCGAGGGCACGATGCACCTTTCAGATCGCGGACAGGGCACACCCCAGTCTAGGGCAACCTCACACCTGATTCACGCCAACCACGCAGGTTGGCGGGGTCCGCGGATCAGTGGAAGCTGTCGCCGCAGGCGCAGCTGCCCGCTGCATTCGGGTTGTCGATCGTGAAGCCCTGCTCCGAGATCGTGTCCTTGAAATCGATGGACGCGCCGTCGAGATACGGGATGCTCATGTTGTCGACGATGACCTCGACGCCGTCGAAGTCGACCGTCTCGTCGCCGTCCAGGTAGCGCTCGTCGAAGTACAGCTGGTAGATCAGGCCGGAACAGCCGCCGGGCTGCACGGCCACGCGCAGACGGAGATCGTCGCGCCCCTCCTGCTCGAGCAGGTTCTTCACCTTCTGCGCGGCGGCGTCGGTCAGCTTCACACCGTGGGCGGTGGCGGTCTCGGTGGTCAGTGTGGTGTCGCTCATCTCACTCCTCAGGACGGGCCGCGCGCAGCACGGCGTTGCTCAGATTCTACCGCCGGGTGCGACGGCCGGGCGTGTCAGCGCGTGATCCGGTTCATCCGCGTCAGCATCAGCGCCTCCGTGCGCACGGCGTTGCGGAAGGTCTCCAGATGCAGTGACTCGTTCGGGCTGTGCGCGCGGGCGTGGGGGTCCTCGACGCCGGTCACGAGGATCTGCGCCTCGGGGAACTCCCGCACCAGGTCCGCGATGAACGGGATAGAGCCGCCCACGCCGAGGTCCACGGGGGCGACGCCGTAGCCGTCCCGCATGGCCTCCCTGGTCAGGGCGACGGCCCATCCGCTCGTGTCGACGAGGAACCCGTCTCCGAGATCCACGTCCGAGAACGTCAGCTCCGCCCCGAACGGCGCGTGAGCGCGCAGATGGCTCTCCAGGGCCGCGTAGGCGTCGGCTCCGCTCTGGCCAGGCGCCACACGCGCGCTGATCACGACGGTGACCTCGGGCGACAGCGTGTTGGAGGCGGCGGCGACGCTCGTCGCGTCGACGCCGATCACCGTCACCGCCGGCTTGTTCCAGATCCGGCTGAGGATGCTGTCACGACCGATCGGCGCGACGCCGTCCGGCAGCCCGGCCTCGTCGCGCAGGGTCTCCTCGGAGTACTCGGGTGTCGCGGCATCCCGCTGCTGCAGGCCTTCGACGGCGACGGATCCGTCCTCGTCCCAGAGGGTGCTCAGGAGCTTGATGGTCGCGAGCATGGCGTCGGGGACGGCACCGCCGAACATGCCGGAGTGCGAGGCGTGCTCGAGGGTCCGCACGGTCAGGGTGAAACGGGCGTTGCCCCGCAACGACACCGTGAGCCCCGGAGTGCTCGAGTCCCAGTTGCCCGAGTCCGCGACGACGATGGCGTCCGCGCGCAGCGCGTCGGCGTTGTCACTCAGGAACTGTGCGAAGGAGCGCGAGCCGTACTCCTCCTCCCCCTCGATGAACAGGGCGACGCCGAGATCGAGGTCCTCGCCGACGGCATCCGCGACCGCCCGCAGCGACGCGATGTGCGCCACGATCCCGGCCTTGTCGTCAGCGGCACCGCGGCCGTACAGGCGTCCGTCGCGGACCGTCGGCTCGAACGGCGGTGTCTCCCACAGCGCGTCGTCCCCGGGGGGCTGCACGTCGTGGTGCGCGTACAGGAGGATCGTCGGGCGTCCGTGTCGCGCAGCGCGGGTCGCGAGGATCGCCGGCTGCCCCATCTCGTCCGTGCCGGGGATGGCGGCGCGGAGCACGCGCACCTCGTCGAAGACTCCGGTGTCGGTGACCAGCGCCGCGATCGCCTCGGCGCTGCGCTCGAGCTGAGTCTGGTCGAACGAGGGCCAGGCGATGCCCGGGATGCGCACGAGGTCGCCGAGATCGCCGAGCGCGCGCGGCAGGCCGGTCGCGACGGATTCGAGCACCGCCTCTTCGCGGGCGAGGTCGTCGGGAGTCTGCGAATCGGAAGAGGTCATGCGGGTAATCTTAAGGGTGAACCCCTTCACGTGACCGAGGAGCCCCGTGGCCAATCCGACCCCCGAGACGAACGACGACGCCGCAGAGACGCCCGCCGTCGGAAAGGGGCGCGCGACGCCGACGCGCGCCGAGCAGGAAGCGGCGCGCCGTCGCCCCCTGGTGGCGAACACCAAAGAGGCGAGGGCGGCGGCGAAGGCGCAGTTGCAGGAGCAGCGCGAGCGCGCCCGCGTCGGCATGGCCAACGGCGAGGACAAGTACCTCCCGATCCGGGACAAGGGTCCGCAGCGCCGCTGGGTGCGCGACTACGTGGATGCCGGCTGGCATCTGTCCGAGTGGATCATGGCGCTCATGCTCGTCGTCATCCTCGTCTCGCTGGTGCCGAACGCGGTCGTGTCGTTCTACGCGTTCGTCGGTCTCTGGGCGTACCTGCTCATCTCGGTGCTCGACATGGTGCTGCTCTCCGCGCGGGTCAAGCGCAAGGCGGCCGCGAAGTTCGGCAAGGACGAGCTCGAGAAGGGCCTCGGCCTGTACGCCGCGATGCGCGCCCTGCAGATGCGCTTCATGCGCCTGCCGAAGCCCCAGGTCAAGCGCGGCCAGTACCCCGCCTGACCCTCGGCTCCCCTTCCGGACCCGGTTTCCTCGGGCCCGTTTCCCCGGCATCCCTCGGGTTCCGTTCCCCGGCATCCCCGGTTCGCGCGCTTCCCCGACTTCTGCGCCACTTTTCGACTTATGCGCCAGAAAACAGCTGTCGCATTTGCCGATAAGTGTGGCAGAACACGTCGGTGGGACAGAACAGGGCGAGCGGGTGTGGTAGAGCCCGGCGAATGGGACGGACGCGGGCGCGGGGCGGAAGGGTGAGCGCTCAGCGCGCGGAGCGCAGGCCGCGGTTGATCTGGCGTCCCCAGAACGGGCCGCGATAGAGGAACGCCGTGTAGCCCTGCACGAGGGTGGCTCCGGCATCCAGGCGCGCCTGCACGTCGGCCGCGGTCTCCACTCCCCCGACCGAGATCACGCAGAAGTCGGCGGGGACGGCCTCGCGGACGACCGCCAGCACCTCCATCGAGCGCGCACGCAGCGGCGCGCCGGAGAGGCCACCCGCTCCGGCGGCCTCGACCTTGGCGGCATCCGTCTTCAGGCCGTCGCGGCCGATGGTCGTGTTGTGGGCGATGATGCCGGCGAGCCCTTCCGCGACGGCGAGCCGCGCGATCGCCGCGATCTCGTCATCCGGGAGGTCCGGGGCGATCTTCACCAGCAGCGGTGTCCTTCCCGCGGCCTCCTTCACGGCGCGCAACAGCGGCGCGAGCGTCTCGACGGCCTGGAGCCCCCGCAGACCGGGAGTGTTCGGCGAGGACACGTTGACCGCGAGGTAGTCCGCCAGCGAAGCGAGCTTCGTCGCACTGGCGACGTAGTCGGCCGTCGCGTTCTCGACGTCGACGACGCGGCTCTTGCCGATGTTCACGCCGATGACGGTGTCCGGCCGGCGTCGCCGCAGCTTCGTCAGGCGCTGAGCCGCGGCATCCGCTCCGGCGTTGTTGAAGCCCATCCGGTTGATGACCGCACGGTCGGGGATCAGCCGGAACAGCCGCGGCTTGGGGTTGCCGTCCTGCGGGATCGCGGTGATCGTCCCGACCTCGACGTGCCCGAACCCGAGAGCCGCCAGGCCCCGGACCCCGACGGCGTTCTTGTCGAAGCCCGCGGCGATGCCGAAGGGCGACGGGAACTCCAGCCCGAGCGCGTGCACCCGCTGATCGGCGGCGGGAGCGGTCAGCGCGCGGGTCGCCCAGGAGAACGGCGGAACGCCGAGCACGCGGATCACCGCCATGCCGGCGTGGTGTGCGAACTCGGGGTCCAGGCGCGACAGGACGACGCGGAAGAGCAGCGGATACATCCCTGCCAGATTACCGGTCGCCGGAAGCCTTCCCTGCCCGCTCGTGGTCGGCGCGCAGGTCGCTGATCGCGCTCTCGAAGTCCTCAAGCGAGTCGAAGCCCTGGTACACGCTGGCGAAGCGCAGGTAGGCGACCTCGTCGAGTTCGCGCAGCGGCCCGAGGATGGCCAGTCCGATCTCGTTGGCGTCGAGCTGCGAGACCCCGGTGGCGCGGACGTTCTCCTCCACGCGCTGGGCGAGTACGGCGAGGTCCGAATCGGTCACCGGCCGCCCCTGACAGGCCTTGCGGACGCCCGAGATGACCTTGTCCCGGCTGAACGGCTCCATCACGCCGCTGCGCTTGATGACGTTCAGGCTCGCGGTCTCGGTCGTCGAGAACCGTCCTCCGCACTCCGGGCACTGCCGGCGGCGACGGATCGACAGACCGTCGTCACTGGTGCGCGAGTCGATGACGCGGGAATCCGGATGCCGGCAGAACGGACAGTGCATTTTCCTCAGCGTACTCGGTCAGTCGGCGACGGGCCCGGTGGCGAACCGCGCTTCGATCGCCTCGCCGTGCGCGGGAAGGACCTCGGTGTCAGCCAGCGCCACCACGCCCTGCCGCACCTCTGCGAGGGCGTCGTGGTCGTAGCGGATCACCTGCTGCGGGCGCAGGAAGGTGTAGGCACCGAGGCCGGGCGCATAGCGCGCCTGACCGCCCGTCGGGAGGATGTGGTTGCTCCCGGCCATGTAATCACCCAGGCTCACAGGCGTCTGGTCACCGACGAAGACGGCGCCTGCACTGGTGAACGAGGACGCCGCGGCATCCGCGTCCTCGAGGTGCAGTTCCAGGTGCTCCGGTGCGTATGCGTTGCTGAACGCGACGGCCATCGCCCGATCGTCGACGAGCACGATCGCGGACTGCTCGCCGGCCAGCGAGGTCGCGACGCGCTCGGAGTGCCGTGTCGCCGCGGCGAGGCCCTCGAGCGCATCCGCCACCTTGTCGGCGAGGTCCGGGGAATCCGTCACGAGGACGACGGACGCCTGCTCGTCGTGCTCGGCCTGGCTGACGAGGTCGGCCGCGACGAGCCGCGGATCGGCGGACGCGTCGGCGACGATCAGGATCTCGGTGGCACCGGCCTCTGCATCCGTGCCGACGACTCCCGCGACCGCGCGCTTGGCGGACGCGACATAGTTGTTGCCGGGACCCGAGACGACGTCCACGGGATCCAGACCGATGCCCTCGACGCCATGCGCGAAGGCTCCGATCGCGCCGGCGCCGCCCATCGCGTAGACCTCGTCGATGCCGAGCAGTCCGGCGGCGGCGAGGATCGTGGGGTGGACACGGCCGCCCTGGTCGGCCTGAGGGGGCGAGGCGAGGGCGATGTGCGCGACGCCAGCCACCTGCGCCGGCACCGCGTTCATGATGACGCTCGACGGGTAGACCGCCTTGCCGCCGGGGATGTAGACGCCGACGCGCTGCACCGGCTGCCAGCGCTGCAGGATGCGGGCACCGGGTCCGATGTCGGTGGTGCGCTCGGCCGGGACCTGCGCCGCCGACCCGATGCGCACCCGCCGGATCGCCTCCTCGAGAGCCGCGCGGATCGCGGGATCGAGAGAGGCGAGCGCCTCGGCGATGTGCTCGGACGGCACCCGGAGGTCGTGACCTGTGACGCGGTCGAAGCGCTCCGCCTGCTCGCGGAGCGCCTCCTCGCCTCGCTGGCGCACGTCCTCCACGATGCGCGCGGCGGTGTCGAGCGCCTCAGCGCGTGCCTGCGTGGCCCGCGGCACGGCCGCGAGCATCTCGGATGGCGAGAGCTCGCGCCCCCGCAGATCGATGGTCCTCACCGATTCAGCCCTTCGTGATGTCGTCGATGTCGTGCAGATAGCCGATGCGGCCATCGTCATGTCGCACGACGTAGGCGCCACCGCGGTCCTCGATCACGAGAGCCCACGCGTCCGGGCCGATGCGGAACAGCGGCTCACCGCGCTCATCGACGACGTCGCGCTCGCTCGGCGCGAGCGCCCAGAACGGCTGTGCGGTCGGGGCGAACCGCGGGTTGGTGGCATCCACATCGACTACGGTCTCCCCCGGCACGATCTCCTCGACGACGTCGACCTCGACGGCCTCGGGCTCGTCCTGATCCGACACGATCGCCGCAGGATCCAGCCCGAGCTCGAGGATCGGCTCGAGGTCGCCGTCCTCGGCGAGACCGGCATCCTCGGCATCCTCGTGGCGTCGGGACCGACGCGCGTAGCCCGGAACGTACTCGTCCTCGGCCAGGGCAGAGCCGGTGTCGCCTCCGGAGGCGTGTGCGGACAGCGGGACCTGGCCGGCGAGATCCAGGCGCGCGATCTCGTCGGTGCTGTGCTGGCCGGACAGCTCGACATCGAGGGGTGCCGCCTCGGCAGATGCCGGCGAGGCGACTGCGTCGACCGCCTTCGGCTCGCGCGGCCGTGCGATCACGGGGCGGACCGGGTTCGCGTTGCGGTGGGCGAGCGTCTCCAGTCGTCCGTGGAAGTCCTCGCGCACACCGGGGATCAGCGGCGCGAACACGGTCAGCGCGACAAGAGCCAGCGACGCGACGAGTGCCACCCAGGGCACCCACGCCGCGGGAGCGATGCCCGTGGCGATCCAGCCGCCGATGAGCGACCAGAGCACCTGCGCCCACCAGATCGCCGCCACCGTGAAGGTCACCGATGCGAACTGGTCGATGCCGAGCGATCCGACGCGACGGATGCCCTCGGGAGAGAATCGGCGCAGCACGATCAGGAAGACGGCCGCAGTGGGGAGTCCGATCGGCAGGATCCAGGAGATCCCCTGGGCCCACACGGACCCGGAGCCGCCGACCACGGGGAAGAACGAGACGACGAAGGCGATCAGCCACACGCCCGCGATGAGGAGCTCGCGCAATGTGAACCCGAGGATGCCGTACTCCGGAGTCACCTGGTCCTCGTACAGGACGGATCCGTCCTCGCCGATGGCGTGTTCGTCGGCGATGTCGGGGGTCGTGGACTCGGGGACGTCCTCGAACGGGTGCTGCGTGCTCATCCTGTTCCTTTCGTCACGGGGCGTGACCGTGCTCGGCCGCGCCCCTAACGCGTCCCGATATTACCTGCGGCGGCGCGGACTCCCCCTATCGAGGGCGTAACCGTCATGACTTTCTCATGAAGCCCGTCACCCGAGGCAGGCGGGACCGAGCAGCGACTTCAGATCCCCGAACAGGTCCGCGGAGACGGTGACCGGCATCGGCACCTCGAACACCTTGGCCGTGCGACCGCGGTGGACCCGGAGCACGACCTCGGTGTCGCCGGTGTGGCGTCGCAGCACGTCGGCGAGATCGTTCATGACCCGCTCGGTGGCACGCTGCTCCGCGACGACGAGCGACAGAGGTCCTGCCGCGTCGAACGATCCGACGTCGGGGGCGAACGCCGACTGCGCGTGCAGGTTGAGTCCGTCGTCGCGACGCGACACGCGGCCCCGGACCGCGAGGATCGCGTCCTGCTGCAGCACGTGCTGGAATTCGGTGTAGGTCTTGCCCATGAACATGACCGTGACCTCGCCGTTGAAGTCCTCGACCGTGATCATGCCGTACGGATTGCCGCTGGCCTTGGCCACGCGGTGCTGGACGCTCGTGACCAGTCCCGCGACGGTCACCTGATCGCCGTCCTGGAGGTCCTCGGACGCCAGCAGGTTGTGGATCGAGATCGAGGCGTGCTTGGCCAGGGGCACCTCGAGACCCGCGAGCGGATGGTCGGACACGTACAGGCCGAGCATTTCGCGCTCGAACGCCAGCTTGTCCTTCTTGGTCCACTCCGGCCGCTCGGGCACCTTGGCCGGTGCAGCCTCCTCCATCTCGTCGTACAGGCTGTCGAAGTCGAACCCGATCGCGCCCTGGGCCTCGTTGCGCTTTCGGTCGACCGCGGCCTCCACCGCATCCTCATGGATCTCGATGAGAGCGCGACGGGTGTCGCCCATCGAGTCGAACGCGCCGGCCTTGATCAGCGACTCGACCGTGCGCTTGTTGGCCACGTGCAGCGGCACCCGGTTCAGGAAGTCGTGGAAGGAGCCGAAGGGCTCGTTCTTGCGCGCTTCGACGATCCCGTCGACCACGTTTCCGCCGACGTTGCGGACGGCGCCGAGGCCGAAGCGGATGTCCTCGCCGACGGCGGCGAAGAAGTTGATGGACTCGCTCACGTCCGGCGGGAGCACGCGGATGCCCATGCGGCGGCACTCGTTGAGATACAGCGCCATCTTGTCCTTGGAGTCGCCGACGCTGGTCAGCAGCGCCGCCATGTACTCGGCGGGATAGTGCGCCTTGAGATAGGCGGTCCAGTAGGACACCAGGCCGTAGGCGGCCGAGTGCGCTTTGTTGAACGCGTAGTCGGAGAACGGCAGCAGGATGTCCCAGAGCGCCTTGATCGCGCCCTCGCCGAAGCCGCGTTCCTTCATGCCGCCGGAGAAGCCCTCGTACTGCTTGTCCAGTTCGGACTTCTTCTTCTTGCCCATCGCGCGGCGGAGGATGTCGGCTTGACCGAGCGAGAACCCGGCGACCTTCTGCGCGATGGCCATGACCTGCTCCTGATAGATGATCAGACCGTAGGTCGTGTCGAGGATGTCCTTCAGGGGTTCCTCGAGCTCGGGATGGATCGGGGTGATCGGCTGCTGCCCGTTCTTGCGCAGGGCGTAGTTGGTGTGCGAGTTCGCGCCCATGGGGCCCGGGCGGTACAGGGCGATGACGGCCGAGATGTCCTCGAAGTTGTCGGGCTTCATGAGCCGCAGCAGCGATCGCATCGGCCCGCCGTCGAGCTGGAAGACGCCGAGGGTGTCGCCGCGGGCCAGCAGCTCGTACGCGGCGCGGTCCTCCAGCTGCAGGTGCTCGAGGTCGAGCTCCTCTCCCCTGTTCATCCGGATGTTGTCGAGGGCATCCGAGATGATCGTGAGGTTGCGCAGCCCCAGGAAGTCCATCTTGATGAGGCCGAGGGTCTCGCACGACGGATAGTCGAACTGTGTGACGATCTGCCCGTCCTGCTCGCGACGCATGATCGGGATGATGTCCAGCAGCGGCTCGGAGGACATGATCACGCCGGCGGCGTGGACGCCCCACTGGCGCTTCAGCCCTTCCAGCCCGAGTGCGCGGTCGAAGACCGTCTTCGCCTCGGGATCGGTCTCGATCAGCGCACGGAACTCGCTGGCCTCCTTGTACCGCGGGTGCGCCGAGTCGAACATGCCGTCCAGGGGCATGTCCTTGCCCATGACGGGCGGCGGCATCGCCTTGGTGAGCCGCTCCCCCATGCTGAACGGGAAGCCCAGCACGCGTCCGGCATCCTTCAAGGCCTGCTTCGACTTGATGGTGCCGTAGGTGACGATCTGCGCGACGCGCTCCGAGCCGTACTTCTCGGTCACATAGTCGATCACCTCGGAGCGGCGACGGTCGTCGAAGTCGACGTCGAAGTCGGGCATCGAGACGCGGTCGGGGTTGAGGAAGCGCTCGAAGATCAGACCGTGCTCAAGCGGATCGAGATCGGTGATCTTCATGGCGTACGCGACCATCGAGCCGGCGCCGGAACCTCGACCGGGACCGACACGGATCCCGTTGTCCTTGGCCCAGTTGATGAAGTCGGCGACGACGAGGAAGTAGCCGGGGAAGCCCATCTGCAGGATGATTCCGGTCTCGTATTCGGCCTGCTTGCGGACCCTGTCGGGGATGCCGTTCGGATAGCGGTAGTGCAGCCCCTTCTCGACCTCCTTGATCAGCCAGCTGTCCTCGGTCTCCCCGTCCGGCACGGGGAAGCGCGGCATGTAGTTCGCGGAGGTGTTGAACTCCACTTCGCAGCGCTCGGCGATCAGCAGCGTGTTGTCGCACGCCTCGGGGTGATCGCGGAACATCTGGCGCATCTCGGCCGCGGTCTTGACGTAATAGCCGTCGCCGTCGAACTTGAACCGGTTCGGGTCGTCCAGCGTCGAACCGGACTGAACGCACAGCAGGGCCGCGTGCGCGTCCGCCTCGTGCTGATGCGTGTAGTGCGAGTCGTTGGTGGCGACGAGCGGGATGCCGAGGTCCTTCGCCAGGCGCAGGAGGTCCGTCATCACCCGGCGCTCGATCGACAGCCCGTGATCCATGATCTCGGCGAAGTAGTTCTCCTTGCCGAAGATGTCCTGGAACTCGGCCGCGGCCGCACGCGCCGCGTCGTACTGCCCCAGGCGCAGCCGGGTCTGGATCTCGCCCGACGGGCAGCCCGTCGTCGCGATCAGGCCCTTGCCGTAGGTCTGCAGGAGCTCGCGGTCCATTCGGGGCTTGAAGTAGTACCCCTCCATGCTCGACAGCGAGCTGAGCCGGAACAGGTTGTGCATGCCTTCGGTGCTCTGGCTCCACATGGTCATGTGGGTGTAGGCGCCGGAACCCGACACGTCGTCGCTCTTCTGATCCGGCGATCCCCACTGGACCCGCGACTTGTCGCTGCGATGCGTGCCGGGCGTGACGTAGGCCTCGAGACCGATGATGGGCTTCACGCCCGCGTTGCGGGCCGCGTTGTAGAACTCGAACGCCGCGAAGGTGTTGCCGTGGTCGGTCACCGCGATCGCCGGCATGCCGTAATCGGCGGCCGCCTGGGTCATCGCGCCGATCTTCGCCGCACCGTCCAGCATCGAATACTCGCTGTGGACATGAAGGTGCACGAAGGAGTCGGATGCCATGCTTCGAGTCTACGAGGCGGCCCCGACATCGAGGTCGAGGCGCATGAGCACACGAGGGTGGCCGTCCAGCACCGAGGAGGTGTCGGCCGCCTTGTGGAAGCCCGCCCGCTCGAACAGGCTGCGCGTGCCGACGTACATCATCGTCTGGTTGACCCGCGCACCCCGGTTGTCGACCGGATAGCCCTCGACCGCCGGCGCGCCGCGCTCGCGGGCATACGCCACCGCTCCCTCGATCAGCGTGTGCATGATCCCCTGCCCGCGGTAGCCGGGTCGGACACGAAGACACCAGAGCGACCACACATCCGCGTCGTCGACGTGCGGGATGATCCGACTCCGGGCGAAGCTCGTGTCTCTCCGCGGCTGCAGGGCCGCCCAGCCCACGGGCTCATCGTCGAGGTAGGCGATCACGCCCGGCGGCGGGTCCTGGGCGCACAGCTCGCGGACACGATCGGCTCGCGCGTCGCCGCGCAGCGCGACGTTCTCGGCGCTGCCGATCCGGTAGCTCAGGCAGAAGCACACGTTGGACCCCGGGTTCTTCGGTCCTACCAGCGTCGCGACGTCGTCGAACACCGTCGCCGGACGCACCTGGATGCTCATGGAGCCAGTGTGCCGGATGCCGGCGACATCCGGCACACGCACCTGTCGTCGTCAGTCGGCGTCGGCGCTCGCGGCGGCGACGTCGTCCAGCCAGGTCTCCCAGAAGGCCTTCCACGTCTCGACGGCCTGAGGGTCGGCGAGGCGCTCGTGAGTCAGCACGATCCTCACCCGCCCCTTCACCGCGTCGAGCGCCAGACTCAGGACACCGACATCGCCCTCGTCGCCGCGCGCAGCGAACCGCGGAACCTTGACGCCGTCACGGGAGAGTCGCTCGGTCGTGAGTCCGGGCAGGATCGCATCCCTCGACGCATCGTTCTCCCACAGGTCCCGGATCGTGTCGAGGTCTCCGTCGACGGTCTTCGACCGGGACAGCGTGAACGTCCCGTCCGGCATCTGGCCCGGCAGCCGCAGCCCGACGATCCGCTCGAAGCCGACGGTGACGGACTGCGCCCACCATGCGTCGACCCCGTGCTGTTCGCGCAGCCAGGTGGCGATCTCGGTGTGCCCGGCGTCCCGGCCGGGACCCGCCAGGATGAGGTCCGTCCAGTCGTCCCAGCTCCGGCCCGTCTCCGCCGTCACCCTGGCGTCGTCCACGGTCGGGCTCGCGACCCATCGGCGGCGCTCCGACCCCCGAGGGGCGGTCAGCAGAGCCCGTCGCGCGGCGCCGTAACGTTCACCGGTCTTCGACATCCGGGCGCGGATGCGGCGCTTGAAGGATTCTTGCGTGGTCATGGTGTCTCCGTTCTCCACGATGCGGCATCGACGGCCCGCGCCCGCGATGCGCATCGGAAAACGATGCACCTTCCTGCGCCGAGCACTCGAGGTCCCCTCTGCCTCCTGCCCTGCGGGGCCACCGGCGGCGCGAGCGCCGGAACGGAGGTCGGGCGGAGCGCGCCGCCCGAGGTCAGAGTAGCATCCGCGTCAATCGCCGCGGAGCATCTCCAGAGCGTGGGCGAGATCCGCAGGGTACGGGGACGCGAACTCGACACGATCGCCGGTCGCCGGATGCTCGAAGGCGAGCCGGTGCGCATGCAGCCACTGCCGAGTGAGGCCGAGCCGGGCCGAGGTGGTCGGGTCGGCGCCGTACAGCGGATCCCCGACGCACGGATGCCGGTGCGCCGCCATGTGCACACGGATCTGGTGCGTCCGGCCGGTCTCCAGGTGGATCTCCAACAGCGAGGCTCCCGGGAACGCCTCCAGCGTCTCGTAGTGCGTCACCGAGTCCTTGCCCTCGGGTGTGACGGCGAACTTCCAGGAGTGGTTCGGGTGGCGTCCGATCGGGGCGTCGATGGTGCCGGCGAGAGGATCCGGATGCCCCTGGACGACGGCGTGGTAGATCTTGTCCACCGTGCGCTCCTTGAAGGCGCGCTTGAGCAGCGTGTAGGCGCGCTCCGTCTTGGCGACCACCATGAGGCCGCTCGTGCCCACGTCCAGGCGATGCACGATGCCCGCGCGCTCCGCCGCGCCGCTCGTCGCGATACGGAAACCCGCTCCGGCGAGAGCGCCGAGGACCGTCGGTCCCTCCCACCCGAGAGACGGATGCGCGGCGACGCCGGTCGGCTTGTCGACCACGACGATGTCGTCGTCGTCGTGGATGATACCGAGCTCGGGCACCTCCACCGGCACGATGCGGGGCTCTTCCTTGGGAGCCCATTCGACGCTCAGCCACCCGCCGGCGCGGAGGCGATCGGACTTGCCCAGCGTCACTCCGTCGACGCTCACGCCGCCCGCCTCGGCGACCTCGGCCGCGAACGTGCGGGAGAAGCCGAGCATCTTGGCCAGCGCCGCGTCGACGCGCGCCCCGTCGAGCCCGTCAGGGATCGGAAGGTTCCTCGACTCCACGATCAGGAGGCCGTGCCGGACGACGCCGGCCGGTCCGCACCGGCGGGGCGATCGAGATCGGCCTCGTCCGCGGCGTCCACGACCTCGGCGTCCGCCGTGTCCGCCGCATCCGCTTCCGCGGCCTCGGCGCGCTGCTCGGCTGCCGCGGCCTCCTTCGCCGCCTGTTCGTGATCGCGTTCCCGCGTGCCGTCGAAGCGCAGGCCCAGGACGACCAGGAGCGCCACGGAGATCATTCCCGTGACGATGAAGATGTCGGCGACATTGAAGATCGCGGGCATCATCCAGGGCATCGAGATCATGTCGACGACCTGCCCGATGCCGAAGCCGGGCTCCCGGAAGAAGCGATCGGTGAGATTGCCGAGCACCCCGCCGAGAAGACAGCCCAGGACGACCGCCCACAGGCGCGACCGCAGGCCGAAGGCCTTCCAGATGATGATGGCGGCCACGACGCTCAGCGCGATCGTGAAGATCCAGGTGTAGTCGCTGCCGATCGAGAACGCGGCGCCGGGATTGCGCACGAAGTAGAGCTGGAGGAAGTCCCCCAGGACCGGAACCGGCTCCGCGTAGGGCAGGTTCTCGACCGTGAGGTGCTTCACGTACTGATCGGCGGCCAGCACGATGATCGCGAGAACCGCGACGATCGCGCCGGCCGCCGACCGACGAAGGGGACGACGTCCTGACAAGGGGCGCCTCAGAGGCCGATTGCCGAGACCGGCGTCGAGTCGTTCGACGCCGACTTCTCATCGAGGTCGCGCAGCTGACCCTCGATGTAGCCGCGCAGCTGCGTGCGGTAGTCGCGCTCGAAGTTGCGCAGCTCCGTGATGCGGGCTTCGAGCGTGTTGCGCTCGCGCTCGAGACGGGCCGACTCCTCGCGCTGCTTGGCCGCGGCCTCGCTGCGGATCTTCTCGACCTCGGTCTCCGCCTCGGCGATGAGCTGGGCGCGCTTGGCCTCGCCCTCCGCGACGTGCTCGTCGTGCAGGCGCTGCGCCAGCTCGATGATGCCGGCGGTGGTCGTGGTGGCGGCGGGCTCGCCCGCAGCCGCGGGTGCCGGCGTCGCGACGACGGGCGCCGGGACCTCGGAGACGACAGCGGCGGCGGGCGCCTTCTCGCCGGACTCGTAGGCGGCGAGCTTGGCCTTCAGCTCCGCGTTCTCCTCGAGGGCCTTGCGCCACTCGACGACGATCTCGTCGAGGAAGTCGTCCACCTCGTCGGGGTCGAAGCCGTCCTTGAAGCGGACGTGCTGAAACTGCTTGGTGACGACGTCATCCGGGGTCAGTGCCATGGGGTGGCTCCTCTTTCGATGAGTTCGGTTGCCAGTACTTCGACGATGGCGCGGTGTGTTTCCGGCGCGTACCCGGGGCGCGCACCTGGGAGCCAAGCATAGTCCCCGTGCCTGTGCGTCGCGACGGTGCGCGTTCCGCGTGGCGCTGATATGGGGATCAGGCGGCCGCGCCGCCGATGGCGCGGACGATCGCCATGAGGATGAGCACGACGAACATCGTGAGGGCGAATCCGAAGTCCAGCGAGAGCCCGCCGATGCGCAGCGGAGGGATGATCCGGCGGAAGAACCGGATCGGCGGATCGGTGACGGTGTAGGCGGCTTCGGCCGCGATCAGCCCGAATCCGCGGGGACGCCATTCCCGGTTGAAGAGCGGGATGTAGTCGAGGATCAGCCGCGCGAACAGCACGAAGATGTACAGCAGCAGCACCAGATGAACGATGCCGGCGATGACGGAGACCAGCGAGCCCACGGGTTACGCGTGGTCGAAGGCTGCGGACTCGGCGTCCGCGTGCGCGATGCCCCCGTGACCGGAGACCGCGATGTTCTCCGGCGAGAGCAGGAACACCTTCGAGGTGACGCGCTCGATCCGACCGTACAGCCCCAGGGAGAGACCGCTCGCGAAGTCGATGAGGCGGCGTGCCTCGGCATCCGACATCTGCGACAGGTTGATGATCACGGGAACGCCCTCGCGGAAGCTCTCGGCGATCAGCTGCGCGTCGCGGTACTGCTTGGGGTGCACCGTGAGGATCTCGTTCACCGCGCCGGCGGCGGGCTGGCGCACCGCCACGGGACGACGCAGCGGAGTGACGGGCGCCGGGGCCTGCTCCTCGACCTCGCGGTCGCGTTCGCGGTGCGCACGAGCGGGCGCCTGGGGCGTCTCCTCCTGGTAGACCTCTTCCTCGTCGGCGAGGCCGAGATACACCATGGTCTTCTTCAGCGGGTTTCCCATCGTGTCCTCCGGTGTTCGAACGTCTGGGGCTGGTCTGATTCGAGGTTATCCCCGCACAGGGCGAGGACCGGTGATTGCGGAGCCGATCCGCAGGTGTGTCGCGCCAGCGACGATGGCCTCGGCGAAGTCGGCCGTCATGCCCGCCGAGATCCAGGACGCGTCGGGATGCTGCGCGCGCACGGCATCCGCGACGGAGCGCAGGCGGGCGAACGCGGAGGCGGGCGCCTCGTCCAGAGGAGCCACGGCCATCACTCCGCGCAGGCGCAGGGACGGCAGGTTCGCGATGCGGTCCGCGAGGGCGAGGGCCCCGTCGGGCTGCACGCCGCCGCGTCCGGGATCCTCTGTCAGGTTGATCTGCACGAGGACGTCGAGCACGTCGTCCCCCTCCGCCGCGCGGTCGAGCGCATCGGCGAGCCGATCCCGGTCCACCGAGTGCACCACGTCCGCCGAGCGGCGGATGGCGGACGCCTTGTTCGTCTGCGCCTGACCGATGTAGTGCCAGCGCATCGGCAGATCCGCGAGCTCCGCGCGCTTCGCCGTGAGCTCCTGCTGACGGTTCTCCCCCACGTCCGTCACGCCGAGGGCGGAGAGCTCCTGGACAAGGGAGGCCGGGTGGAACTTCGTCACGACGATGCGCGTGATGTCCGCGGCATCCCGACCCGCCAGGCGCGCGGCGTCGGCGATCTGCTCGTCGATCGCCGACAGCCGTGCCGCCAGGGTCATCGTACGGTCGTCCCCGGGATCACTTGAGGAACTCGGGGATGTCGAGGTCGCTGTCGTCGGCGAACGCCGGCTCATAGCTGCTGGTCGCCGAGATCGGAGCGACGGGCTCCTTCTTCTCCTCGGCCACCGGCACCTCGATGCTCTTCTCCTCCGCGACCGCCTGCTCGGGCAGCGGCTCCGGACGGGAGAGGAACGTCGGGTCGAGGCGCAGCGACGGCTCGCCGCCGTCGAACCCGGCCGCGATCACCGTCACGCGCACCTCGTCGCCGAGCGTGTCGTCGATGACGGTACCGAAGATGATGTTCGCCTCGGGGTGCGCGGCCTCCTTGACGAGGTCGGCCGCATCGTGGATCTCGAAGATGCCGAGGTTCGAACCGCCCTGGATCGACAGCAGCACGCCGTGCGCTCCTTCGATGGAGGCCTCGAGCAGCGGCGACTCCACCGCGAGCTCGGCGGCCTTGATGGCGCGATCCGCTCCTCGCGCCGAGCCGATGCCCATGAGCGCGGAACCCGCGCCCTGCATGACCGACTTGACGTCGGCGAAGTCGAGGTTGATGAGGCCGGGGGTGGTGATGAGGTCCGTGATGCCCTGGACACCGGCGAGGAGCACCTGGTCAGCGGTCGCGAACGCCTCGATCATCGAGATGCCGCGGTCGCTGATCTCCAGGAGCCGGTCGTTCGGCACCACGATGAGCGTGTCGACTTCTTCCTTGAGCTTGGCGACGCCCGCCTCGGCCTGGCTCTGGCGGCGGCGGCCCTCGAAGGAGAACGGCTTGGTGACGACACCGATCGTGAGGGCGCCGATCGACTTCGCGATGCGCGCGACGACGGGAGCGCCACCGGTTCCGGTGCCACCGCCCTCGCCGGCGGTCACGAAGACCATGTCGGCGCCGGTGAGCGCCTGCTCGATCTCCTCGGCGTGGTCCTCCGCGGCGCGGCGGCCGACCTCCGGGTCGGCTCCGGCGCCCAGACCCCGGGTGAGCTCGCGTCCCACGTCGAGCTTGACGTCGGCGTCGCTCATGAGCAGCGCCTGCGCGTCGGTGTTGACGGCGATGAACTCGACACCGCGCAGGCCGAGTTCGATCATGCGATTGACGGCGTTGACGCCGCCACCGCCGACGCCGACGACCTTGATCACGGCGAGGTAGTTCTGGTTCTGGCTCATGGCCGGCCTCCGATATGTCGAGCCTGGAAATCTGTCCTGCGAGGATGTGAACCTTAAACCTCAACTAGAGGTGTAAAGTATTTCCCGGTATTGCGTTCTCTTGATCGAAGGTATGCGCCCGTTCGGCGTGCACGCGCAACGACACGCGCGTGTCTCGCAATCCCGCACCGCGCGGACGGGAACGGGGTGTCAGCCGGCGATGCCGACGTTCGGCGCGGTGACGTCGAAGGTCCGGGCGTCGGGGTTCGTCGCGACGAGCTTGGACAGCACGAACGCCTTGAGCGCGGACTCCTCCGCGCTCCCCCACACGACGGTCCGGTCCCCGAGCGTGAGCGTGACGTCGTCGGGGGACGAGGCCTGCACGCGCGTGAGCTGACCGCGCAGGTCCGCGGGGAGCGAGCGCACCACGAGCCCGGCGGACTCGAAGGCAGGCGTACCGGTACCGCCGTCGATGTCGAGGATCGGCTGCCCCTCGGGCTGCGCGTCCGTCGTCGCGAGTGCGACGCCGGCGGCATCGACCAGCGTGTAGCCGGCGTCGGAGGAGATCACTCCGACCGGGGTGCGCTCCACGATGCGAACAGTGAGCTCGTGCGGCGGCTTGGCCTCGAGCGCGTACGTCTCGATGAGCGGGAAGGCCACCAGCGCGGCCTTCACCTCGCTCGCGTCGACGAGCGCCAGCGGCGTGCCGACCTGATCGGCCAGCGCCTGTTCGATCGCCGCGGGATCGAGCGTCGACGCCCCCACCACCGTGACCTTCTCGACCGCGAACAGCGGGCTGTACGCGGCCAGCGCCGTCGCTCCGACCAGAAGCACGAGCGCGCCGAGACTCCCGATCCAGATCATCCGCCGCCGGCGCGAGCGCTGCGTGAAACGCCGGATCTCGCTCTTGAGCGCCTTCCGCCGTGCGCGCGCCGCACGCCAGACGTCGCGCTGGGTGAGCGGCCGGCCGTCTTGGTCCCGGATGCCGTCGACGGCCTCCTCGGCGGAGGCGTCGTCATCCGCGGGAGCCATCGGGGTCACGACGGCCCCGGCCTCCTCGTCGCGCGGTGCGCGTCGGCGGCGCACCGGCTGCTCGGCCGCTTCGGGCTTCTCCGGTGTGCTCGGGAGGGGCGCAGGCCGACGCATGCGTCAGTCCCCTGGGGTCCGCCGGAGAGCGTCGAGCACCTGCGGGATGATCTGGTAGACGTTCCCGCATCCCAGCGTGATGACGTAGTCCCCCTCGCGTGCGATGCTCGCGGTGTAGTCGGCGGCCTGCTGCCAGTCGGCGACGTAATGGACGTTGCCCTGATCGGCGAAGGCGCCGCTGACGAGCTCGCCGGTCACGCCGGGGACCGGGTCCTCACGCGCGCCGTACACGTCGAGCATGACGGTGTGGTCGGCGCCCTGCTCGAGCACCTCGGCGAACTCGCGGAACATGTGCTGCGTGCGGGAGTACGTGTGCGGCTGCTGGATCGCGATGACGCGTCCGGAGCCGGCGACGCTGCGCGCGGTCTCGAGCGCGACCTTGACCTCGGCCGGGTGGTGGGCGTAGTCGTCGAACACCTGCACGCCGCGCTCGACCCCGTGCAACTCGAAACGGCGCACGGTGCCGGCGAAGCCCTCCAGGGCACGCGCGGCGTCCGCCAGCGAGTGCCCGAGCGCCATCAGCACCGCGACGGCACCGGCGGCGTTGACGGCGTTGTGGGCGCCCGGAACGGCGAGCACGAGACGAACAGACTCCGCGCCGCGCGTCAGGGTGGCGCTGACGGGGCCCTGCGTGTCGATGTCCGTGATGCGCAGGTCGGCGTCCGCCGCGAGACCGAAGGTGATGACGTTCCGGTGCGACAGGCCGGCGGTGACCCGCAGCGCTCCGGGATCGTCGCTGGAGATCACGACGGCCTCGGTCGCGGCATCCGCGAACCGGATGAACGCGTCGTGGAACGCGTCGTCCGAGCCGTAGAAGTCGAGGTGGTCGGGATCGACGTTGGTGATGAGCGCGACCGCCGTGTCGTACAGCAGGAACGTGCCGTCGGATTCGTCCGCCTCGATGACGAAGAGGTCGTCCGATCCCGTCGCGCTGGAGGCGCCGAGCTGCTCGATCACGCCGCCGTTGACGAAGCTCGGGTCGGCGCCGAGCTCGCGGAGGGCCGTGATGATCATGCCCGTGGAGGTCGTCTTGCCGTGGGCACCAGCGACCGACACGAGCCGGCGCGCGCCGATCAGCCAGTGCAGCGCCTGAGAGCGGTGGATGACATGCAGTCCGCGCTCCTTGGCCAGGAGGAACTCGGGGTTCTCCGGCCAGATCGCCCCGGTGTGGATCACGGTGTCCGCGTCGCCCAGGTGCGCGGCGTCGTGGCCGACGTGGACGGTGGCCCCGGCATCCGCCAGCGCACGCAGGTTGTCGCTGTCGGCCCGGTCCGAACCGGACACGCGGATCCCGGCATCCAGGAACATCTTCGCGAGCCCGCTCATGCCCGAGCCGCCGATGCCGATGAAGTGCGCGGCGGTGATGGACTCCGGGATCGGGAGGGTGAGGTCAGGTCTGATCATGTCGTTCTCAGTTTAGTTCGCGGTGGCCAGCGCCCGGTCGACGAGGGCGATGACGTTCTCGGTGCCGGCACGGGTTCCCACACGCTCGGCGGCGTCTGCCATCGCCCGGATGCGATCGGCATCGCCGAGCAGCGGCACCACGACCTCGCGGACGGTGTCCCCGGAGAACGTCGCGTCATCCAGGAGAACCGCGGCGCCGGCCGCGACGGCGGAGGCCGCGTTCAGCCGCTGCTCCCCGTTGCCGACCGAATAGGGCACGTACAGCGCCGGCAGGCCCAGAGCGCTGATCTCGCTCACCGTCGCCGCGCCCGAGCGGGAGACGACGAGATCGGCCAGCGCGAACGCCAGGTCCATCCGGTCGACGTAGCGGCGCAGGACGTACCCCGGTGCTCCCGGGTCTGCGAGGTCGCTGCGCTCCCCCGTCACGTGCAGCAGCTGCCATCCGGCGTCCAGCACGTCCTGCCAGGAGTCCGCCAGAGCGTCGTTCAGGCGCTGGGCCCCGAGCGAGCCCCCGAAGACGAGCAGCACCGGCCGGTCGGCGTCCAGCCCGAACGCCTGCGCGGCTTCGGTCCTGGCGGCCGCACGGTCGAGCTCGATGACCTCCCGGCGCAGAGGCATGCCGACGACATCGGCGTCTCGCATCGGCGTCCCGTCGAAGGCGACGCCGACCGCCGCGGCGCGTCCGGCACCCAGCCGGTTGGCGAGGCCGGGCTTGGCGTTGGCCTCGTGGATGACGTACGGCACTCCCTCACGACGCGCAGCGATGTACGCAGGAGCGGCGGCGTACCCGCCGAAGCCGATCACGACGTCGACGCCGTGCGCGCGGATGTGGTCCCGCGCCTGGCGGATCGCGCGACGGAACCGGGACGGGAACCTCAGCGCCTGCGCGTTCGGCCGGCGGGGAAACGGCACCTTGTCGACGATGAGCAGCTCGTAGCCGCGCTCGGGGACCAGCCGCGCCTCGAGCCCCTCGGCGGTCCCGAGGACGAGCAGGTCCGCTGCGGCGTCGCGCGCGCGCAGTCCATCGGCAACGGCGAGCAGGGGGTTCACATGTCCGGCGGTTCCTCCGCCGGCGAGCAGGTACGTGGTCACCTGGTGACCTTACCCCGTTCGCCTGCGGGGATCGTGCGCGCGAAGGCCAGCAGCACGCCGCACGCGAGGAGCACGGACAGCAGCGCCGTTCCACCCTGGGACATGAACGGCAGGGGCACGCCCATGACCGGGAAGACGCCGATCACGACGCCGATGTTGATGAGCGCCTGCCCGATGATCCACACCGTGATCCCGCCCGCGGCGACGCGGACGAACGGGTCGTCCGTCTTGCGGATGATGTGGAAGGCGCCCACCGCGAAGACCGTGAACAGCGCCATGACGACGAGGCAGCCGATGAGCCCGAGCTCCTCGCCGACCACGGCGAAGATGTAGTCGTTCGCCGCGGCCGGCAGCCAGCCGTACTTCTCCTGCGAGTTGCCCAGGCCCAGGCCGAAGACGCCTCCGGTCGCCATGCCCCAGAAGCCGTGGATGGCCTGATAGCAGATACCGGTGTAGGCCGTGGTGTCCACGCTCGGATCGACGTTCGCGCACAGCGCCGTGATGCGCTTCATGCGGTTGTCGCTGGAGAGCGCGTAGAAGAGCACGCCTCCGGCTCCGATCAGCAGCGGCAGGATGAACAGGCGCAGCTTCACGCCGGAGAAGAACAGGCAGGCCAGCAGCACGAGCACGAGCACCATGGCGGTTCCGAGGTCGTCGCCGGCCATGACCGAGCCGATCACCAGCAACGACACCGGCACGACCGGGATGAAGACGTGATGCCAGATCGCGAGTCGGGTCTGCTTGCGCAGCAGCACATAGGCGATCCACAGGGCGAGGGCGAGCTTGAGGAACTCCGAGGGCTGCAGGGTGAAGCCGGCGACCTTGATCCAGTTGCGGTTTCCTCCGGAATCGACACCGAGCGGAGTGAACACCAGCAGCTGCATGAGCGTCGCGAGGATCAGCGCCGGCCAGGCGAGCCTCTTGAGCCAGTCGAGGGGCATGCGGCTGACCAGGAACATCATCGGGATGCCGACGAGCGCGAACAGGCCCTGCTTGATGGCCGTGTCCATCGTGCCGCTCTCGACCGCGGCGGTGGCGGAGACCACCATGACGAGTCCGAACGCCGTCAGCAGCAGCGCCGCGGAGGCGATCAGCAGGAACTCGGTGGACGGCGGCGTGAACAGCCGCCCCAGCGAGACGCGCGCCGCGAGGCCCGCGGTTCCGGGTTCAGTGCGCTTCGGGCGAGCCACCTGCGTCATCGGCGCTCCCCCGATCGATCCAGCTCTGCACCGCCTCGGCGAAGCGGTGGCCGCGATCCGCGTAGCTGGAGAACTGATCGAAGGATGCCGCGGCGGGGGCCAGCAGGACCGTGCCCTCCCCATCGACGATCCCGGTCGCGATCTCCACGACGCGGTTCATGACCTCTCCAGTGTCGCCAGTGACGACCTCGAACACGGGCACCGCCGGCGCGTGTCGTGCGAATGCCGCGACGACCTCCGCCCGCTCGACGCCGATCACCACGGCCGCGCGCGCGGTGGGCCCGACATCGGCCACGAGCTCGGCGATGTCGACGCCCTTCAGGTCGCCGCCGACGACCCATACGGCGCCGGGGTACGCGCGCAGGGAGGACGCCGCCGCATGCGGGTTCGTCGCCTTGGAGTCGTCCACCCATGTGATGCCGCGATGCGTCGCGATCACCTGGATGCGGTGGGAGTCCATGCGGAACGCCGCCAGCGCCCTGGCGATCGCCTCGGGCTCGACACCGAGCGAGCGCGCCAGCGCGCTCGCGGCGAGGATGTTCTGCACGACGTGCGGGGCGGACAGCCCGGCACGTTCCAACTCGGCGACCGTCGTGAGCTCCAGGGCGCTGCGCGCGCGATCGTCCAAGAAAGCGCGGTCAACGACGATGCCATCCACGATGCCGAGATCGCTCGGCCCAGGGACGCCGAGGTCGAATCCGATCGCCCTGGCGCCCTCGACGACGTCGGCCTCTTCGACCATGACGCGTGTCGCGGCATCCGCCTTGTTGTACACGCAGGCGACGCGGGTGTTGCGGTAGACGATCGCCTTGGCGTCGCGATAGGCCTGCGCGCTGCCGTGCCAGACCAGGTGGTCGTCGGCGAGGTTCAGGCAGACTGTGGAGTGCGGGTAGAGCTCGGCCGCCGGCGCGCTCTGTCCGAGATACCAGAGCTGGTGGCTGGAGAGCTCCACGACGAGCACGTCGAAGCCGCCGGGGTCTCGGACCGCGTCCAGGACGGGGACGCCGATGTTGCCGCACGGTGCGGCCCGGAGCCCGCCGTCGACGAGGAGCGCGGCGGTGAGCTGCGTCGTCGTCGTCTTGCCGTTCGTGCCGGTGATGAGCACCCAGTCCGCCGGCGTGCCGTCCTCGCGGAGGACCTTGTCGCGCACGCGCCAGGCGAGTTCGACATCGCCCCACAAGGCGACGCCCTCCTGCTGCGTCCAGCGGATCACGGGATGCGATGGCGGGAAGCCGGGAGACGCGATCACCACGTCGGGACTGAAGGCCACGAGCGCCTCCGGCACCGCGTCGAGCGGTCCGATCTCCAGAGCTGCTCCGATGACCGGCACAAGCCGCTCGTACTCCTCGGTCGCGCTCTCCGAGAGCACGAGGACCTCGGCGCCGAGCTCCGTGAGCGTGTCCGCGACCGAGAACCCGGTCACCGACAGGCCGAGCACGGCGACGCGCAGACCGGCCCAGTCCGCGTGCCAGCTGGTCAGAGCGTCCAGGCGCGCGTCAGCCATCGAGCTGGCTCAACCACTCGACGTAGAACAGTCCCACCGCCGAGACCGCGAGGAGGCCTGCGATGATCCACAGGCGCACCACGATCGTGACCTCGGGCCAGCCGCGCATCTCCAGATGGTGGTGGAACGGGCTCATCAGGAACAGTCGCTTGCCGCGGGTGATCTTGAAGTACCCCCGCTGCAGGATGACCGAGCCGGACGACAGGACGAAGATGCCCGCGATGACGAGGAGCAGCAGCTCGGTGCGGCTGAGGATCGCCATGGCCGTGATGACGCCGCCGATGGCCATCGAACCGACATCGCCCATGAAGACCTTGGCCTTGGGCGCGTTCCACCAGAGGAATCCGATGAGGCCGGCGGCGAACGAGGCCCCGACGATGGCGAGGCTGAACGGATCGCGCACCTCGTAGCAGGCCGAGAGCACGGAGGGGTCGATGTCCTCGCCGCACACCTGCTTGAACTGCCAGAACGTGATGAGGCTGTACGCGCCGACCACGAAGACGCCGGCGCCGGCGGCGAGGCCGTCCAGCCCGTCGGTGAGGTTGACGCTGTTCGACGTCGCGACGCCGATGACCGAGATCCAGAGCAGGTACAGCGCCCACCCCAGGATCACGCCTCCCGCGAAGAGGTTCAGCCACGGAATGTCGCGGAACAGCGAGACGAATCCGCTGGCCGGGGTGTTGCCGAAGTCGTTGGGGAAGTTCAGCGCGAAGATGCCGAACGGGATCATCACGATGAGCTGGCCGACGATCTTGCGCCAGCCGGAGAGCCCGAGGCTGCGCTGCGACCGCACCTTCATGTAGTCGTCGATGAACCCGACCGCGCCGAAGCCGACCATGAGCCACAGCACGAGCATGGCCGAGATCGTCGGCTCGCTCCCGCCGGCGTAGATGCCGGTGAAATAACCCACGATGGTACCGACGATGAAGATCACGCCGCCCATCGTCGGGGTGCCGCGCTTGGCCTCGTGACTCGGGTTCTCGATCGCGTCGGGGGTGCGGATCACCTGCCCCCAGCCCCACTTGCGGAACAGCCGCAAGAAGACGGGGGTCAGGAAGAGCGTGAAGGCGAGCGATATCGCCGCCGCCATAAGCAGGGACCTCACGAGAACAATTCTCCCAGACGATCACCGAGGTGCCGGAGCCCCACGGAATTGGACGACTTGACGAGCACCCGGTCCCCCGGTCGCAGCTCGCTCTTCAGGTACTCGAACGCGGCGTCCTGATCCGGCAGGTGCACCGCCTCGCCGTCCCAGGAGCCCTCCCCGATGGCGGAGATGTACAGCCGGCGCGCCTCGGGGCCGACCACGACGATGCGCTGGATGTTCAGCCGGACGGCGAGCAGACCGACGCGGTCGTGCTCCTCCCCCGCGCTCTCGCCCAGTTCGCTCATCGCACCCAGGACGGCGACCGTGCGCTCGGCGGGGCCGGTGATCTGGGCAAGGGTGCGCAGGGCTGCGGCCATCGAGTCCGGGCTGGCGTTGTACGCGTCGTTGATGATGCGGACGTCGTCGTTGCCCATCGGCTGCATGCGCCATCGCTCGGCGATCTCGAGGGTCTCCAGCCGCGCGACGGCGGTGGCGGTGGGGACGCCGAGCGCGCGGGCCGCTGAGACGGCGGCGAGGGCGTTGGACACGTGGTGCGCTCCGAGGACCTTGAGCTCCAGCGGCCGCGGCTCCTCGCCGTCCGCATGCACGAGGCACCGGGTTCCGGATGCCGAGACGTCGACCTCGCTCGCGCGCACGTCGGCCGCCGCCGTCTGCCCGAAGCCGATCACGGTGATGTCCCGCTCGTCGGCGACGGCGCGCATGGCCGCGACCCGGGGGTCGTCCATGTTCAGGACGGTCGTCCCGCCCCGGCGGGTCGCCGCGACGAGCTCGGACTTGGCCTTGGCGGTCTCCTCGATGCCGCCGAAGCCTCCGGCGTGGGCCATGCCGACCATGAGCACGATGGAGAGATCGGGTTCGACGAGGCCGGCGAGGTGGGCGATGCGCCCCGGCGCGCTGGCGCCGAACTCGCTCACCAGGAACCGGGTGTCCTCGTTCACCCGCAGCATGGTGACAGGGGCGCCGACCTCGTTGTTGTACGAGTTGATCGGCGCGACGGTCTGCCCTTCGCCCTCGAGGATGCGTGCGAGCATGTTCTTGGTGGTCGTCTTCCCGTTGGAACCGGTGATGCCGACGATGCGGAGACGTCCGAGGGCGCGGACGCGCGCCACCACCTCGCGCGCGAGGTCCGCGAGCGCGGCCACCGCATCGGCGACGACGATCTGACTGATCGGCTCGTCGACGGCGCTCTCGACGATCGCGAGGACGGCGCCGCGCTGCAGCGCCTGCCCGACGAACGCGTGGCCGTCGGTCGTGGCACCGGGCTTGGCGACGAACACGCTCCCCGGGCCCATCTGGCGGGAGTCGGTGTCGACGACGCCGTCGACGATGCTCTCCGGCGTGTGTTCGCCGAACGTGCGCAGCTCCCCGTTCAGGACAGCGGCGATCTCGGCGAGGGACAGGGCGATCATGACTTCTCCACGCGCGGCGGGTGGGCCGGCTTACTTGAACTTGGGCAGCAGCTCGTCCATGGGTTCGGTGGACGGCTTGACCCGATAGGTCTTGAGCACCTGCGTCATCGCCTTCTGGAAGGCTGTGGCGGTGGCGGCAGACGTCCTCAGCTTAGTCGGCTCGTCCATCGTCACCACGACGACGTACTCAGGATCCTCCGCCGGAGCGTACCCGACGATGCTCACGTCGAAGATGCCGGACTTGTATCCGCCGTGTCCGTCCGGCGTCTGTGCCGTACCGGTCTTGGTGGCGATGCGGTAGCCCGGGATCTCGATCCGCTCGGACAGCCCGCCCTGCACGGCGACGTTCTCGAGCATGCGCTGGACCTGCGCCGCTGTGCTCTCGCTGATGACCTGCTCGTGCTCGGGCGCGTCCGCCTCGACGACCGTGCCGTCGGCCTTCGTGCAGGACTCGATGAGGGACAGGTCGATGCGCTCGCCGTCGTTCGCGAAGGTCTGGTAGGTGCTCGCCAGCTGGGCCGCTGTGATCGTGAAGTGCTGACCGAACGTCGTGGTGTACAGCGACTGGTTGTCCCACTCGCTGGCGGGATGCAGCACGCCGGAGAGCTCGTCGTAGAAGTCCACGGCCGTCTTCTGGCCGACGCCGAACTTCTCCAGGTAGTCGTGTCGCACCTCGGGAGAGACCATGGTCCCGTACTTCGAGAGCGCGACGTTCGACGAGTCGATCAGTGCCCCCGCGAGGGTGTACTCGTAGCGCGGATGCGAGAACGGATCGTTGATCTCGGCGCCGTTGTCGAAGTACTCGCGGCTGTCCGCCGTGACGCTGGTGGACCAGTCCGCGACGCCCTGATCGATGATGGTTGCCGCCGTGACCGCCTTGAACGTGGATCCCGGCTCGAACTGCTTGGAGAAGATCTGCGACTTCCAGTAGTCCTGCGGTGTGCCGTCGACGTTGTTCGGGTCCACCGAGGGCCACTCCGCCGCTGCGCGGATCTTGCCGGTCTTCACCTCGACGACGGTCACGGTCGCGCTCTGTGCGCCCTGCCGCTGGGCCTCCTCGGCGATCATCTGCTGCAGATACCAGTTCAGGTCGCTGTTGAGCGTGAGCTGCACGGCGCCGCCGTCCACGGCTTCCGTCGTCGTCTCGCTGCCGGGGATCACGACGCCGTCCTCGCCGCGACGATAGGTCTGCTCGCCGTCCGTCGCCGCCAGGCACTCCGCGGCCATCCGCTCGACGCCGTACTGGCCCTCGCCCGCACCGTTGACGAATCCGACCATGGTCCCAGCGACGGCGCCGTTGGGATACACGCGGACGCTCCGGGACTTCATGGCGAGGTAGGACAGCCCCGCGTCCTTGAGCTCCTTCAGCTCCAGGTACTGCGCGGTGTTGAGACCGGTCTTGAGCGGCAGGTACTGCGATTCGGGGTTCTTCTCGAGATCAGCCGCGACATCCGCGCGCAGCTTCTCGCCGGTGGTGCCGATGATCGCGGCGATCCGGTCGGAGGCCTCGGCCCACAGGTACTTCGGCGGGTTCTTGTTGTCCTCGTCGTCGACGATCGCGATGAGCGACGGCGACAGCTGCACGTCGTAGACGAGCGTGCTCGCGGCGAGCACGGTGCCGTTCGCGTCGACGATGCTCCCGCGGTTGCCCTCGATCGTGGTCGTCAGGCCCAGATTGCCGATGTCGAGCGAGTCGGCCACATGGTCATCGGCGTTGACCACCTGGATGTCCACGAGCCGGACCACGAACGCCGCGAGGACGGAGAGGACGACGGCGAGGGCGACGACGGTGCGCCGACGGGGACCACGGGTTGCTCGCGTCGTCATCATCTCTCCTGTCTCAGTGTGTGCTCGGGGTCGGGAGCCCCTCGGTGATCGCCGGCGGCGTGTCGGATTGCTGCGGGGTCGTGGACTCGGTCGAGGTCGCGGATTCGGCCGATGCCGCAGCCTCTGTCGCCTTCTGATCCACCAGCAGCGAGTTCGCGACCGCACCGGGACCGTTCGGATCGACCGTCGAGGTCCAGTCGGCTCCGTCGGCCGCGCCGACCACCGCCCCGTCGCTGAGGCGGAGGTAGGACGCGCTGCCGGCGACGACCATGCCCAGCTCGCTCGCCTTGGTGGCGAGCGCCTGCGGAGAGGTCGTGCCGGCGAGCTGCTCCTCGAGCGCCTGGGTCTCGAGGGTCAGCGAGCGCTGTTCGGACTTCAGGTCGGCGAGGACGAACGAGTCGTGCGTCGTCGCGAGCGTCAGGCCCATCTGCACGGCGGCGATGACCGCAGCTCCGGCCAGCGCGACGAGCGCGTAGGCGAGCTTGGGCCGGCGTCGAGGAGCCGGCTGTTCGACGGGACGCAGGCGGCGTCCGCGCTCCTCACGGGCCGGAGCACTCGGTGCGGGCAGCAGACGTGCGGTGGCTTCGGCGCTCATGACCGCTCCCTCAGCTTCTCGGCGGCGCGCAGACGCACCGGGATCGCACGCGGGTTGCGCGCGCGCTCTTCCTCACCCGCGAGTTCGGCGCCCTTGGTCAGCATCCGGAACCGCGGTGCGTGCTCGGGGAGCTCCACGGGGAGCCCTGCCGGAGCGGTGGAGGCGGATGCCGCGGCGAACGCCTGCTTGACGAGGCGGTCCTCCAGCGACTGGTACGACATCACCACGATGCGGCCGTCGATGCTCAGGGCGTCCATGGCCGACGGGATCGCGTCGGCCAGCACGCTCAGCTCGGAGTTGACCTCGATCCGCAGCGCCTGGAACACCCGCTTGGCGGGGTGACCGGCCCGCTGGGCCGCTGCGGGCGTCGCGGCGATCAGCAGGTCGACGAGCTGCCCGGAGCGCTCCAGCGGCGCGCTCTGCCGCGCCTGGACGATGAAACGGGCGTACCGCGCGGCGAGCTTCTCCTCGCCGTAGCGCTCGAAGATGCGCCGCAGGTTGCCCTCGCTGTACGTGGCGAGCACCTCCGCCGCGGTCGTGCCCTTGGTCTGGTCCATCCGCATGTCCAGCGGGGCGTCCTGGGAGTACGCGAACCCGCGATCCGCCTCGTCCAGCTGCAGGGAAGAGACGCCCAGGTCGAAGAGGATGCCGTCCGCGCCCTGCGCATGCAGGCCGATCTCGTCGTACACCGAGTGCACGAACGACACGCGCCCGCCGAAGCGCGCGAGGCGCTCCGAGGCGATGCGCAGTGCATCCGTGTCGCGGTCGAGGCCGATGAGGCGGATGTTCTCGAATCGCTCGAGGAACGCCTCGGCGTGACCGCCCATGCCGAGCGTGGCGTCGACGAGCACGGCGCCGTCGTGCGCCAGCGCGGGGGCCAGCAGCTCGACGCAGCGCTCCAGGAGGACCGGGGTGTGGATGTCGCGGATGCTCATGATGTCTTCGGGAGACCTTCGACTCTGATCCCCCTCCGCTTCTCGACCCGGCACCGGGGAAGTGTGTCGGGGCGGGAGCGGCGGGGCATCACAGTCGAGGTCAGAACAATCCCGGAATCACCTCCTGCTCCAGTTCTGCGTACGATTCCTCGTTTCCTTCGAGGTAGGCGTTCCAGGCCGCGGCATCCCAGATCTCGGCGTGGGCGCCGACACCGGTGACGACGAGCTCCTTCTCGAGCCCCGCGTACTGACGCAGGTGCGCCGGGATAGTGATGCGGTTCTGGCTGTCGGGCATCTCGGCGCTCGCCCCGGAGAGGAACATGCGCAGGAAGTCGCGGGCCTGCTTGTTGCTGAGCGGCGCTTGCCGGATCCGCTCATGCATCTGCTCGAACTCGGCCGTGCTGAAGACGTACAGGCAGCGCTCCTGTCCGCGGGTGACGACGATGCCGCCGGCCAGATCCTCGCGGAACTTCGCCGGCAGGATGACCCGACCTTTGTCGTCGAGCTTCGGTGAGTGCGTCCCCAGCAGCATCGGCCTTCACCCCCTCTTCGTCCGGCCAACTCGAGGTGTGCCCCACTTTACTCCACTTTCCTCCACATTCCTACGACCAAACCCGAAGATCATGACAGACCGCAGCGATCCGCGCCAACGCGAACGCCAGGGATCCGCGGAAACACGGGGAGGAATCAGCGGTGGAGGGAAGTGGAGCGCCAGTGGAGGGCAGGTGGAGGCCCGGGGAGCTCACCGGCCCCGGAAACGCGAAGAACCCGGATGCTCAGAGCATCCGGGTTCTTCGAAGTGGAGAGAAGTGGGGTCAGCGGCCCTCTTGGCGGCGATCCCAGCGATCGTTCATGCGGTCCATGAACCCGCCCGAGGCGGCGTCGCTCTTGCGCCGCGGCACCTTGGGCGTCGACCCGGGCGCACGACGCACCGGGGTCACCGCGAGCATGACGCCCCCGAGCATGGCCAGGAAGCCGATGACGCCGATGACGACGGCGAAGGCGCCGAGTTCTCCGGCGAGGGCGACGCCGACGACCAGCGCCCCGATGCCGACGAGCAGCAGGACCGCGCCGTAGACGAGGTTCCGGTAGCTCAGCACGCGGTCTCCGGACGGCGCGCTGACGACGTCTGCGTCGTTCTTGAGGAGATGGCGTTCCATCTCGTCGAGCAGACGCTGCTCCTGTTCGGACAGTGGCATTCCGTCCCCCTCGGGTTTCGTGTCCTTCATTCTACTCGCGCGCAGGGCCGGAGGCTAGAGATCGGCTGAGAGGTCTTCACATCGTCGCCGTAGGCTGGAGCCGTGCCCTCGACCTCCTCCGTCGCCGACGCCGTCTCGCGCGCCCTCGACCTCTTCCTCGATCGGATGCGCGCCGAAGCCGGCGACTACGGACCGGAAGGACGCCGCTTCATCGAGGCCGCAGCACGGACGCTGAGCGGCGGCAAGCGACTGCGTGCCCGGTTCTGCCACGCCGGCTGGAGCGCGGTCGCGCGAGCCGCCGATCGGCGGGCCGCGGAACCCGAGGCGCTGTGGCAGCTGTGCGCCTCCCTCGAGGTGTTCCAGGCCGCGGCACTCGTGCACGACGACCTCATCGACAATTCCGACACGCGCCGCGGGCGGCCGGCCGCGCACCGCGCGCTCGAGGCGGAGCATGTCGCCGCGCGGTGGAGCGGAGACGCCGAGGACTTCGGACGCGCCTCCGCGATCCTGCTCGGCGACCTCCTCGTCGCGTGGAGCGATGACCTGCTCGAGCAGGCGCTGGCGCAGCACCCGAACGCGGCGGCCGTGCGTGCCGAGTACGGACGGATGCGCCGGGATGTCACGACCGGGCAGTTCCTCGACATCGCCGAGGAGTCCGCGTGGAGCGTCAGTCCGCTCGCCGAGCACGCCGAGCGCGCACTGCGCGTGGTGTCCTTCAAGTCCGCTCGCTACAGCGTCGCGCAGCCGCTGCTGCTCGGGGCGCTGCTCGCCGGCGCCGACCTGCCTCAGCTGGAGGCGCTGGAGCGGTTCGGCATGCCGCTCGGCATGGCGTTCCAGCTGCGCGACGACGTCCTGGGCGTCTTCGGCGACCCTGCTCTCACGGGAAAGCCCAGCGGCGACGACCTGCGGGAGGGCAAGCGCACCGTGCTCGTCGCCTTCACGCGCGAGCGCCTGGCGTCGCCGGCTCGAACCCTGCTCGACGAGATGCTCGGCGATCCCGACCTCGACGACCATCAGATCGCGGCTCTGCAGTCCACCGTGCGCGACAGCGGCGCGCTGGATCGCGTCGAGACGCTGATCTCCGACTATGCGCAGACGGCAGACCGCGCACTCCGCGGTGCGAAGCTCGACAATGCGGCGGTCGGAGAGCTGCGCGACCTCGCACGAGCCGCGACGGCACGCGTCGCCTGATCAGGCGAGCGTGCGCGCGATGCGCCGTACCTCGCTCTTGTGCCCGTCCAGCAGCGCGGCGATGGGGGCGCGTCCCAGAGTGTCCTCCTCGGCGAGGAGCCAGTCGATGATCTCGTCGTCCGTGAATCCGGCGTCCTGCAGCGCGATGATCGTCCCCCGCAGGGACGAGAGCGGATGCCCGTCCACGATGAAGACCGCAGGGACCGCGAGCACGCCCGTACGACGCGAGGCGATCAGATGATGCTCATCGATCAGGCGGCGCACACGGCTCTGGGTCTCCCCCAGCACCTCGACGAGATCGGGCAGGGTCAGCCAGTCAGTGGGGGTCGCTTCGGGGGCAGTCTCAGACACGTTGTTCACTATCTCACCTCGGGGCGGGAGATGCATGTCGCCTCATTCGTCACAACAGTCACATTCTCCACTTCTGTTGACTTACGTATACATCCGTGTCAGCGTGGATTCGGCGATTTAAGGGGGGAACCTTGATCCAGCAGACCATGCGACGCCGCACCCGCCACCTGCAGGTGGGAGTGCCGGCCGCGCTTCTGAGCACGCTCGCGGGCACACTCACCGCCGCACCGGCCTCGGCGGCCGAGACCGCGACCGGAGCCCTCGACGGGATCCATGTCCTCGGCTCCCGCACCCTTCCTGCCGCTGCTCCGACCCCCGCCACGCACACCGTGCGCTCGGGTGACACCGTGTGGGCGATCGCGAAGCGGTACGGCCTGCGCTCCGCGGACCTGCTGTCGTGGAACGGGCTCGGCGCGAACGCGCTGATCCGTCCGGGGCAGGTGCTGCGGCTGACCGCTCCCAGCGCACCCGCGGCGCCGGCGACTTCGGCCCCGGCCCCGCAGACGCAGACCCACACCGTCGTCGCCGGCGACACGATCACGCGCATCGCCGCGAAGTACGGAACCACGATCGACGCCGTCCTGGCCGCCAACGGCCTGTCCCGCTCCTCCATCATCTACCCCGGTCAGAAGATCCGCGTCGCGGGCTCGGCCGCATCGGCGCCGGCATCCACCCCGGCCCCCGCTCCCGCGCCCAGCAGCTCGTCGACGAGCCACACGGTCGCGGCGGGCGACACCATCACCGGGATCGCGGCGAAGCACGGCACCACGATCAGCGCCGTCCTCGCCGCCAACGGCCTGTCCCGCTCGTCGATCATCTATCCGGGTCAGAAGCTCACGATCCCCGGCCCCGCCACCGTGGCGGCGACCTCGAACACCGGCCAGAAGACGGCGGAGCTGAACGCGCCTCAGGCCGAGAACGCGGCCATGATCATCCGGATCGGCCGCGACCTCGGCGTCTCGGATCGCGGCATCGCCATCGCCCTCGCCACCAGCATGGTGGAATCCTGGCTGCGCAACCTCGACTGGGGCGATCGCGATTCGCTCGGCCTGTTCCAGCAGCGGCCGAGCACCGGGTGGGGCACCGCCGAGCAGATCCGGCACCGCGACTACGCGATCCGCGCCTTCTACACCGGCACGACCAACGCCGACGGCACGATGACGCATGGACTGCTCGACATCGACGGCTGGGAGTCCATGCGCTTCACGGACGCGGCGCAGGCCGTGCAGAACTCCGCCTTCCCCGAGCGGTACGGGCAGTGGGAGCAGGCCGCGTACCGATGGCTGGCCCAGTACGGGTGACCCCGCAGAGCCGCGCGCGTATCGCCGCAGGGGTGCGCCGTTGCCCGGGCTTGCAGGCTGTTCTCCGTAGACTTTCTTCGTGACGACGAATCAGCAGGCCGACCCCCTCATCGGGCGGCTTGTCGACGGTCGCTATCGTGTCCGCGCCCGGATCGCCCGCGGCGGCATGGCCACGGTGTACGTCGCCACCGATCTGCGCCTGGAGCGCCGCATCGCCCTGAAGGTCATGCACGCGCACCTCAGCGACGACTCGAACTTCCAGAGCCGGTTCATCCAGGAGGCGCGCGCGGCCGCGCGCCTGGCCGATCCTCACGTGGTGAACGTGTTCGACCAGGGCCAGGACGGCGAGCTGGCCTACCTGGTGATGGAGTATCTGCCTGGCATCACGCTGCGTGAGCTGCTGCGCGAACAGCGCCGGCTCACGATCCCGCAGACCATCACGATCATGGACGCGGTGCTGTCCGGTCTGGCCGCCGCGCATCGCGCCGGCATCGTGCACCGCGACGTCAAGCCCGAGAACGTGCTGCTCGCCGAGGACGGCCGGATCAAGATCGGCGACTTCGGCCTCGCCAGGGCCACCACGGCGAACACCGCGACGGGAGCGCAGCTCCTCGGCACCATCGCGTATCTCGCGCCGGAGCTCGTGACGCGCGGCACCGCCGACGCCCGCAGCGACATCTACGCGCTGGGCATCATGCTCTACGAGATGCTCACCGGCGAGCAGCCGTACAAGGGCGAGCAGCCCATGCAGATCGCGTTCCAGCATGCGACCGAATCGGTGCCGCGACCGAGCGTGCGCAATCCCGGCGTCCCCGAGCCGCTGGACGAGCTCGTGCTCTGGGCGACCGAGCGCTCCCCGCAGGAGCGCCCCGACGACGCGCAGGCGATGCTGAACCGGCTCCGCGAGATCGAACAGGATCTCGGCATCGCCCCTCAGGTCGCCGCGGCGACCTCTCCTCCGGCGCGCTCGCAGCTGGACTCCGGGGACGTGACCAAGGTCCTGCCGGGAACTGCCGTCATCGCGGACCCGACGGGCCCGGTGGCCCAACAGGTCGACAACGCGACGCTCCTGCGGCGGCGCGCGTCGCGCCGCCGCGCCCGCGGAGCCTTCCTGCTCGCGCTCGTCCTGCTGCTCGCCACGGTCGCCGGCGGCGTGGGCTGGTGGTTCGGATCCGGACCCGGGTCGCTGGTCGCCGTCCCCGATGTCGCGGGCCTTACCTTCGAGGCCGCCGAGGCCGAACTGGCCGAGCACGATCTCGTCGCGGTCCGCGCCGAGGCGGATTCGATCGACGTCGACGCCGGTCAGACCATCCGCACCGACCCCGAACCGGGGCAGCGCCTGGACAAGGGCACCGAGGTCACTGTCGTGATCTCCACCGGGCCGGCCGCGCACACGCTGGACCCGCTCGCCGGTCAGAGCGCCGAGGACGTCCGCGGCATCCTCACCGGCGCGAAGCTCAACGTCACCGACGACGAGACGTACTTCTCCAGCGATGTGCCGGAGGGCTCCGTCCTCAACGTGCGCATCACTCCCCGGGCCGGCGGCGACGCGTACGCGTGCGGAGAGGGCTGCGAGGTCCTCGAGGACGACACGGCGACGATCCAGGTCTCGCTGGGCGAGGTCCCCGACGTCACGGGCATGACGGTGAACCAGGCGACCAAGACCCTCACCGACAAGGGCCTCGTGGTCACCGAGGAGCCGAGCCTGCGCTTCAGCGACGACATCGCGGACGGCGACGTCATCGGCATCGAGGACCGGGCCGAGGAGGGCCTGTGGCGTCCGGGCGACGAGGCCACCCTGATCGTCTCGAAGGGACCAGAGCTGTTCGAGGTGCCGGATGTGGTCGGGATGACCAGGGACGAAGCGAAGAAGGCCCTGGACGACGCCGGCTTCACCTACTCCTACAACAGCTTCTGGGACTTCCCCGCCAACGAGAGCACCCGCGTCGAAGCGCAGTCGCCCACGGAACCGCAGCGCAAGGGCGCCACGATCGAGCTCACGATCGGCGGAACGTTCTAGGACGTCCCTGCGCAGAACGGCGGGACGTCCTCAGTCGGTTCAGCGGGACTCGAGCTCCTCGGCCACGAGGAACGCCAGCTCGAGGGACTGCATGTGGTTCAGGCGAGGATCGCACAGCGACTCGTAGCGGGTCGCGAGATCCGCCTCGTCGATGTGCTCGGAGCCGCCGAGGCACTCCGTGACGTCGTCTCCGGTGAGTTCGACGTGGATGCCGCCGGGGAACGTGCCGACCGCGCGATGCGCCTCGAAGAAGCCGCGCACCTCGTCGACGACGTCGTCGAAGCGGCGCGTCTTGTAGCCGGTCGGCGTCGTGATGCCGTTGCCGTGCATCGGGTCCGTGACCCAGAGCGGTGCGGCTCCGGTATCCTTCACGGCCTCGAGAAGCGGCGGAAGCGCGTCGCGGATCTTTCCCGACCCCATGCGCGTGATGAAGGTGAGACGGCCGGGCTCGCGCTCGGGGTCGAGCTTGTCGATCAGCGCCAGCGCCGTCTCCGGGGTCGTGGTGGGACCGAGCTTCACGCCGATGGGGTTGCGGATGCGCGAGAAGTAATCGATGTGCGCGCCGTCGAGGTCGCGCGTGCGCTCCCCGATCCAGAGGAAGTGCGCCGACGTGTTGTAGGGCGTGTCCGTGCGGGAGTCGATGCGGGTCATCGGGCGCTCGTAGTCCATGAGCAGACCCTCGTGCCCGGTGAAGAACTCGACGCGCTTGAGCTCGTCGAAGTCGGCGCCGGCCGCCTCCATGAACTTGATCGCCCTGTCGATCTCGTTCGCCATGCGCTCGTAGCGCTGGTTGGCCGGGTTCTGGGCGAAGCCGCGGTTCCACGAGTGCACCTCGCGCAGGTCCGCGAAGCCGCCCTGCGTGAACGCGCGGATGAGGTTCAGCGTCGAGGCGGCCGTGTGATAGCCCTGCAGCAGACGCGCGGGGTCCGCCTGACGCGAGACCTCGGTGAAGTCGTAGCCGTTGACGATGTCGCCGCGGTAGGCCGGCAGGGTCACGTCGCCCCTGGTCTCCGTGTCGCTGGAGCGCGGCTTGGCGAACTGCCCGGCCATTCGTCCCATCTTGACGACGGGCATGGACGCCCCGTAGGTGAGTACGACGGCCATCTGCAGCACGGTCTTGATCCGGTTGCGGATCTGCTCGGCGGTGGCACCCGCGAACGTCTCGGCGCAGTCACCGCCCTGGAGCAGGAACGCCTGGCCGGAGGCCGCGCGGGCGAGCCGATCGCGCAGGTTGTCGACCTCGCCGGCGAACACCAGCGGAGGCAGTGCCGCGATCTGGCCGGAGACCTCGGCGACGCGCTCGGCGTCCGGCCACTGCGGCTGCTGCTTGATCGGGAGGGAGCGCCATGCGTCGAGAGCGGCGTCATGCGGGTTCGGCATCTCCCCAGCTTACTGGGCGGCGCTCCCCGCCAGAGCCGTCAGGACCGTCGTGTGACGCGGGCCGGGAGGCGGTCCTTGACGGTCGACGCGTAGACGTCGTCGTACTCCTGCTCCCCCAGTCGCTGCAGGGCGATCATGATCTCGTCCGTGACGGAGCGGAGGATGTACCGGTCGTTCTCCATGCCCGCGTAGCGGGAGAAGTCCAGCGGCTCTCCGATCACGATGCCGACCCGGACGATGTTCGGCAGGCGCTGCCCGATCGGCATCGCCGTGTCGGTGTCGACCATGACGACGGGGATCACCGGGACCCTGGCCTCCAGCGCCATGCGCGCGATGCCCGTGCGGCCGCGATAGAGGCGCCCGTCAGGACTGCGGGTCCCCTCGGGATAGATGCCCAGCAGATCGCCGCGTCCGAGCACCTGCAGGCCCGTGTTCAGGGACGCTTCCGAGGCCTTGCCACCGGAGCGGTCGATGGGCAGCTGACCGGTGGCCTTCATGAAGAAGCGCGTCGCCCACCCCTTGATCCCACGGCCGGTGAAGTAGTCGCTCTTGGCGAGGAACGACATGGGACGATCGATCATGAGCGGCAGGAAGATCGAATCCGCGAACGAGAGATGATTGCTGGCGAGGATCGCCGCTCCCGTCGTCGGCACGTTGCGCCGGCCCACGATCCAGGGGCGGAAGATCGCCTTGACGATGGGGCCGATCGCGACGTACTTCATCAGCCAGTAGAACATCGTTGTGCAGTCTAGCGCCCGGCCATGCCTTGCGACGCAGTACCAGTGATCGCGCGACTGAATCCCATGCCTTAGACTCGACGCAACACCGTGCCCGACCGGTACCGAAGGAGCTGCCGTGGTCCAGTTCGAAGTTCCCGCGATCGTCCCCGCCGACCCGCAGGCGAACGTCACCGACCTGCTGGTGGAGAGGGCGAAGGCGACACCGGATCTCGCCCTGTTCTCCGTCCCGCAGGGCGAAGGATGGCGCGACATCAGCGCCGCCGATTTCCAGACGGCCGTGATCGCCCTGGCCAAGGGCTTCGCCGCTGCCGGCATCCAGCCCGGCGACAAGGTCGGCTTCATCGCGCGCACCACGTACGAGTGGTCGCTGATCGACTTCGCGCTGTTCTACGCCGGCGCGGTCATGGTTCCGATCTACGAGACCAGCTCCCCCGCGCAGATCCAGTGGATCATGGAGGACTCCGGGGCGATCGCGATCATCGTGGAGTCCTCGGACCACTTCCAGCGCTTCGACGAGGTGCGCGGTGATCTCCCGCTCGTCCGCGAGGTCTGGCAGATGCACCTGGGCGCGATCGACGCGCTGACGGCGCAGGGCGAGGCGATCGAGGATGCCGAGATCGAACGCCGCCGTCAGATCGCCGTCGGCAGCGACATTGCGACGCTGATCTACACCTCGGGCTCGACGGGGCGTCCGAAGGGCTGCGTCCTGACGCACAGCAACTTCGTCGAGCTCTCGCGCAACTCCGCCAAGGCGCTGGACGCCGTGGTCACGACCCCCGGCGCGTCGACCGTGCTGTTCATCACGACCGCGCATGTGTTCGCGCGGTTCATCTCGATCCTCAACATCCACGCGGGCGTGCGCACCGGGCATCAGCCGGACACTAAGCAGCTCCTCCCCGCCCTCGGCTCCTTCAAGCCCACGTTCCTCCTGGCCGTCCCCCGCGTGTTCGAGAAGGTGTACAACTCGGCGGAGCAGAAGGCCGAGGCCGGCGGCAAGGGCAAGATCTTCCACGCCGCCGCGGCAGCCGCGATCGAGCACTCGCGTCTCGTCGAGGAGGGACGCCGGATCCCGCTCGGCCTGCGGATCAAGTTCGCACTGTTCGACAAGCTGGTGTTCTCGAAGCTGCGCGCCGCCATGGGCGGCAACGTCGTGTACGCGATCTCCGGCTCCGCACCCCTGGGCGCGCGTCTCGGACACTTCTTCCACAGCCTTGGCGTCGTCATCCTCGAGGGCTACGGCCTGACCGAGACCACCGCTCCGGCCTCCGTCAACCTCGCCGACAAGGCGAAGATCGGCACCGTCGGCCCGGCGCTGCCCGGCGTCGGCATCCGACTCGCCGAGGACGGCGAGATCGAGGTCAAGGGCATCAACGTCTTCAAGGAGTACTGGAACAACCCCGAGGCGACGGCCGCGGCGTTCGACGACGGATGGTTCCGCACCGGTGACCTGGGAAGCTTCGACAGCGAGGGCTTCCTCACGATCACCGGGCGCAAGAAGGAGATCATCGTCACAGCGGGAGGGAAGAACGTCGCCCCTGCCGCCCTCGAGGACCCGATCCGTGCGAACCCCGTGGTCGGCCAGGTGGTCGTGGTCGGTGACCAGAAGCCGTTCATCTCGGCCCTGGTCACGCTCGACCCCGAGATGCTGCCGACGTGGCTCGCGAACAACGGCCTGTCCGGCGACATGTCCCTCGCCGACGCCGCGAAGCACGAGGCCGTCCGCGCCGAGGTGCAGCGTGCGGTGGATGCCGCGAACGCGACCGTCTCGCGGGCCGAGTCGATCCGGAAGTTCACGATCCTCGGCTCGGAATGGACCGAGGCCTCCGGCCACCTCACGCCGAAGCTGTCGATCAAGCGGAACGTGATCCTGCAGGACTTCGCCGAGGAGATCTCCGCGATCTACGACGAGCCGGTGCAGACGACCAACGTCGCCCTCGGCGGCTGACCCCCCTCGCTCGTTGAGCGAGCGGAGCGAGTCGAAACGCGGTTTCCCTCCAGAACGCCGTTTCGACTCCTCGCTCCGTCCGTTCAGCGATCGTCCCCCACCTCGCTCGTTGAGCGAGCGGAGCGAGTCGAAACGCGGTTTCCCTCCAGAACGCCGTTTCGACTCCTCGCTCCGCTCGTCGCTCAACGCTGATGCGCGACCGCTTCAACGCCGCTTCGCGGCATTGATCCGGTCCGCATCAGTATCAGAACCAGCTGCTCTCGCGGACCTCGCGCATGGCGACCTTGCGGGTCTCGGGAGCCAGCCTCGAGAGGTAGACCATGCCGTCGAGGTGGTCGGTCTCGTGCTGCAGCGCCTGCGCGAGCAGGCCCTCACCTTCGAGGACGACGGGATTCCCGTCGAGGTCGATGCCCTCGACGCGCGCCCACGGGTGGCGCAGGGCGTCGTGCCAGAGACCGGGGACGGACAGGCATCCCTCCCCCGTCGGCACAGGCTCGCCGCGGACCTCGACCAGGACTGGGTTGAGGACGTAGCCGATGTCGCCGTCGATGTTGTAGCTGAAGGCGCGCTGCGCGACACCGATCTGGTTCGCCGCGACGCCGGCACGGCCCGGGAGCTCCACGGTGTCGACCAGGTCGGTCACCAGAGCACGGACGCCGTCGTCGATGTCCTCGATCGGGGCGCAGACCGTGCGCAGCACGGGGTCGCCGAACAGGCGGATGTCGCGGACGGCCATCAGGCGGCGCTCGCGCGCAGGCCTTCGACGAGCAGAGCCGCCAGCTCCCTGGCAGCCTGCCTGGTCTCCGGCTGGAGCGAGGTGAAGACGATCGGTCCGCCGCCGGCGATCTGCGGGTCGTACGGCATCCGCACCACGTGGCGTGCACGGGTCGCGAAGTGCGCCTCGAGCTCGTTCAGCCGCACGAGCGGGGCTCCCGGCGTCGACTGGTTGAGCACCACGATCGCGTCGCGCGCCTGAGCCGCGTACCCGTTGGTCTCGAGCCAGGTCAGCGTCTCCGAGGCCAGGCGGGCCTCGTCCACGCTCAGCCCCGACACGATCACGAGCTGATCGGCCAGTTCGAGGGTCGCTCCCATGACCGAGTGCACGATGCCGGTGCCCGTGTCGGTGAGCACGAGGGAATAGTAGTGCGCCGCGACGTCCGCGACGTCGCGGTAGTCGGCATCGCCGAACGCGTCGGCGATGCGCGGGTCGGCGTCCGAGGCGAGCACGTCGAGGCGCGTCGTGTCCCGCGCGACGATCGCGGAGATGTCGTGGTAGCCGCGCACCTCGTCGTGGATGCGGACGAGGTCGCGCACGGATCGGGTGTGCGAGCGCACGATGCGTTCGGCCAGGGTGCCGCGGTCGGGGTTCGCGTCCACGGCGATGACCCGGTCGTCCCTGGCATCCGCGAGCGCCATGCCGAGCAGTGCGGTGACGGTCGTCTTGCCTACACCGCCCTTGCGGGAGAGCACCGGGACGAAGCGCGCACCGCCGCTCAAGGGCGAGGCGATCTTCGCGGTCAGCGCCTTCCGCGCCTTGGCCTTCTTCCCGTCGCCGATGTTGATGCGGCGGCCCGAGACGGTGTACAGGAAGTGGCTCCAGGCCCCTTCCGGCTCGGGCTTGGTCACCTGGTGCGGATCCAGCAGGCGGTCGGCGGTCAGCAGGTCCGCCGACTCGCGGGACGCCTGTCCCAGCTGGTCGCCGAGCCGCTTCGAGGTCAGCTCGACGTCGCTCCTCGCCGGCGCGGCCGCCGTCCGGGGTGCGAGCGAGGTGTCGGTCGACGCCTTCTCGGCATCCTTCTCGGTGCTCACGGTCTCGTCCTCTTCTTCTGCGGGGTCGGATGCTCCGCCGGCCGCCGCCCGCTCCACCGTGGCGACCCAGGGAGAGCGGGAACGCTCGACGGCGGTTCGTGCAGGCTCTGTCCGCGGGGCCGCGGATGCGGACTCGCCGACGGCCGGAGCGGCCGCCGGCTGTGCGGAGGCCGTCGGCTGAGCGGCCGCGGTCAGCTCCTCGGCATCCGGCTCCGCGTTCCCGGTCTCGGACGCGCCCTCGGTTGCGGTCTCAGTCTCGGACGCGATCGTCTCGGCCTTCGCGGCTTCGGCCTTCGCAGTCTCGGACTGCACAGTCGCCGACTCTTCGGCCGCCGGCTCGGCGGTCGCCGACTCCGGCACGGAAGGTTCGGCGGACTCCGCGGGTCCGGCAGGTGCACTATCCTCGATCGGCTCGGGCTCGGCGGATCGAGGGGCGACGGGCTCGGTCGTCCGTGCCTTCTTCGCCGTCGCGGGCTTCGCCGCGGTCGTCTTCGTCGCCTTGCCGGCCTTGGATGCGGCGGAGGCCTTCTTCACCGGGGCCGCCGGCTTGGCACCTCCGGCGGGCGCGGACTTCTTCGCGACGGGGGTCGCCGGAACAGCATCCTGTTCGACGATGATGTCCTCGGCGGCGTCCGCCGACTCCTTCGCGGCGATCCGCTCGGCCAGCTCGTCCTGGTCGAGGACCACCTCGGCGGTGACCGCGTCCTCGGAGTCCGCGACGGGCTCGTAGGTCCGCTCCTCGGCAGGCACCTCGATCACGATGTCGATGCTGCCGTCCTGGATGCGTCCGACTTCGGGCTCCGGCGCGGGTTCCGGGGCGGGCTCGATGATCAGATCGGCCGCCACCTCGCCGTCGATGACGCCGTCGTCGAGCAGGTCGTCCTCGTCTCCGGTCGGGATCGCCACGCGGACCTGGGCGGTGCCGCCGAGGATGCCGATGCCCGCCGTGTCCAGGGACGCGGCGTCATCCAGCACCCCGAGCGAATCATCGTCGTCGGGTCGAGCGGTGTTCTTCGCGGTCATTTCTCACTCCCAGCCGTGCGGAATGCACGCCGGACAAGATTACTGGGCCGGGCGGATGACGACCAAAAGGTCGCCGGCGTCCACCTGGGCGGTCGCGGCGATCGCGAGGCGGTCGACCACCCCGTCCACGGGCGCCGTGATCGCAGCCTCCATCTTCATCGCCTCGATCGAGGCGACCGGCTCCCCGGCGCGCACGGACGCCCCGACCTCGGTCTTGAGCGTGACCACGCCCGAGAACGGAGCGGCGACCTGACCGGGCTTGGAAGTGTCCGCCTTCTCGACCTCGTGCGCCTCCACCGCGATGGAGCGATCGCGCACGAAGACCGGGCGGAGCTGACCGTTCAGCGTCGTCATGACCGTGCGCATGCCGCGTTCATCCGCCTCTCCGATCGCCTCGAGTCCGACATACAGCTGCACACCGCGATCGATCTCCACGAGGTGCTCCTGACCGGGCACGAGGCCGAACAGATAGTCCCCGGTGTCGAGGACGGAGAGGTCTCCGAACAACTCCCTCATCTGCGCGAACTCGCGGGTCGGAGCAGGGAACAGCAGAGTGTTCAGGCGTGCCCGGCGCTGGGCGCTCGTGCCGGCGAGCTCGCGCTCGTCCTCGGCCGTGATGTCGGTGAGAGCCGGACGCACGGTGCGTCCGGCGAGCACCTTGGAGCGGAACGGCTCCGGCCACCCGCCGGGCAGGTCGCCGAGCTCGCCCGCCATGAACCCGACCACCGAGTCCGGGACGTCGTACTTCTCGGGATGCGCCTCGAAGTCGGCGGGATCGGCCTTCACGGCGGCGAGGTGCAGCGCGAGATCGCCGACGACCTTGGACGAGGGCGTGACCTTCGGAACACGCCCGAGGATGCGGTCGGCAGCGGCGTACATGTTCTCGATGAGCTCGAAGTCGTCCGCCAGGCCCAGCGCCTTGGCCTGCTGGCGCAGGTTGGAGAGCTGGCCGCCGGGGATCTCGTGATGGTAGACGCGTCCGGTGGGTCCGGGCAGCCCCGATTCGAAGGGGGCGTAGGTGTTGCGCACGGCCTCCCAGTACGGCTCGAGGTCGCTGACTCCGGCGAGGTCGATCCCGGTGTCGCGCTCGGTGTGTGCCAGGGCCGCGATCAGCGAGGACAGCGAGGGCTGGCTGGTCGTCCCGGACAGCGGTGCGGATGCCGCGTCCACGGCGTCGACGCCGGCGGCACTGGCCGCGAGCAGCGTGGCGAGCTGACCTCCGGGGGTGTCGTGCGTGTGCAGATGCACCGGAAGCTCGAAGCGCTCGCGCAGCGCCGACACGAGACGAGCCGCCGCCGCGGGACGCAGGAGCCCCGCCATGTCCTTGATCGCGAGCACATGTGCGCCCGAGTCCACGATCTGCTCGGCGAGACGCAGGTAGTAGTCGAGGGTGTACAGATCCTCGTCGGGGTTCAGCAGGTCGCCCGTGTAACACAGCGCGACCTCGGCCACGGCCGTGCCTGTGGAGCGGACGGCGTCGATCGCGGGACGCATCTGGGAGACGTCGTTGAGGGCGTCGAAGATGCGGAAGACATCCACCCCGCTGGAGGCGGCCTCGTGCACGAACGCGTCGGTGACGGCCGTGGGATAGGGCGTGTACCCCACGGTGTTGCGCCCGCGCAGCAGCATCTGGATGGCGACGTTCGGAAGCGCCGCACGCAGCTTGTCGAGCCGCTCCCACGGGTCCTCGCCGAGGAAGCGCAGCGCCACATCGTAGGTCGCTCCTCCCCAGGCCTCCACGGACAGCAGACCGGGCGTCAGGCGCGCGAGATACGGGGCGACGGCGACGAGGTCGCGCGTGCGCACGCGGGTCGCCAGCAGCGATTGGTGCGCGTCGCGGAACGTCGTGTCGGTGACCGCGAGGGCCTTCTGCCGGCGCAGTTCGGCGGCGAAGGCATCCGGACCCAGCTCCAGGAGGCGCTGCCGGGACCCGGCCGGCGGCGCCGACGAGAGGTCGAGCTCCGGGAGCTTGGTGCGCGGATCCGCCGTGCCGGGGTGCGCGCCGTTCGGCTTGTTCACCGTGACGTCGACGAGCCAGTTCAGGATCTTCGTCCCGCGGTCCTTCGAGACGCGGCCCTTCAGCAGCTCCGGGCGTTCGTCGATGAAGGCCGTGCTGACGTCCCCGGCGATGAACGCCTCGTCCTCGAGCAGCGCCTGAAGGAACGGGATGTTCGTCGAGACGCCGCGGATGCGGAACTCCGCCAGCGCACGCCGGGCACGCGCGACGGCCGCCGGGAAGTCGCGTCCGCGACACGTCAGCTTCGACAGCATGGAGTCGAAGTGCGGGCTGATCTGTGCCCCCTGGTGCACCGTGCCGCCGTCGAGGCGGATGCCGGCGCCGCCGGGCGAGCGGTAGGTGGTGATCTTGCCGGTGTCCGGGCGGAAGCCCTGCGTCGGATCCTCGGTCGTGATGCGGCACTGCAGGGCGGCGCCGCGCAGGTGGATGCGGTCCTGGGTCAGCCCGAGGTCGGCCAGCGTCTCGCCGGCCGCGATGCGCATCTGGGTCTGGACGAGGTCGACGTCGGTGACCTCCTCCGTGACCGTGTGCTCGACCTGGATGCGGGGATTCATCTCGATGAAGACGACCTCGCCGGCGCGTTCTCCCGCGGTCTCGAGGAGGAACTCGACGGTTCCGGCGTTCTCGTAGCCGATCGAGCGAGCGAACGCCGTCGCGTATCCGTGCAGCGCCTCGCGGATGTCGTCGTCGAGGTTCGGTGCGGGAGCGATCTCGACCACCTTCTGGTGGCGGCGCTGGACCGAGCAGTCCCGCTCGAACAGGTGCACGGTCTCGCCGGTCTTGTCTGCCAGGACCTGCACCTCGATGTGGCGCGGGCGCACGACGGCCTGCTCGAGGAACATCCGCGGATCGCCGAAGGCGCTGGCCGCCTCGCGCATCGCCTCGGCGAGGGCCGGGGCCAGCTCGGCCTTCGTCTCGACCCGGCGCATGCCGCGTCCGCCGCCTCCGGCGACGGCCTTCGCGAACAGGGGGAATCCGATCTCGTCCGCCTGCGCGAGCAGGGCGTCCACGTCGTCCGAGGCCTCGGTGGACCGCAGAACCGGCACCCCCGCCTCGATGGCGTGGCGCTTGGCCTCGACCTTGTTTCCCGCCATCTCGAGCACGGCGGCGGGCGGGCCGATGAAGACGATGCCGTTGGCCGCGGCCTTCTCGGCCAGTTCCGGGTTCTCGGAGAGGAAGCCGTAGCCGGGATAGATCGCATCGGCGCCGGACTCGAGAGCGACGCGGATGATCTCGTCCACGTCGAGATAGGCGCGCACCGGATGACCCCGCTCGCCGATCACATAGGCCTCGTCGGCCTTCAACCGATGCAGCGAGCCGCGGTCCTCGTGCGGGAAGACGGCGACCGTCCTAGCCCCCACCTCGAACGCCGCGCGGAAGGCCCGGATCGCGATCTCGCCACGATTGGCCACAAGGATCTTCTGGAACATGCACACCTCTGGATGCTCGATGCGCGCGACGATCCGCGCACAAGGGCGGGGCTGAGTGTCTGTCCAGACTAGGGCAATGTAACGTGTAGTCCGTGCACGTACTCAGCGTCAGCTCTCTCAAGGGAGGCGTCGGCAAGACGACCGTGACCCTCGGCCTGGCCTCCGCGGCCTTCGCCCGGGGCGTCCGGACCCTCGTCGTCGACCTCGACCCGCAGTCCGACGTCTCCACCGGAATGGACATCCAGGTCGCGGGGCGGCTCAACGTCGCCGACGTCCTGGCGAACCCCAAGGAGAAGGTGGTCCGTCAGGCGATCACCGCCAGCGGCTGGGCGAAGGTGCACCCCGGGACGATCGACGTGCTGATCGGCAGCCCCTCGGCCATCAACTTCGACGGCCCCCACCCGAGCGTGCGCGACGTCTGGAAGCTCGAAGAGGCCCTGGCCGCCGTCGAAGCCGACTACGACCTCGTGCTGATCGACTGCGCCCCGTCGCTGAACGCGCTCACGCGCACCGCGTGGGCCGCCAGCGACCGCGTCATGGTCGTCACCGAGCCGGGACTTTTTTCGGTCGCCGCCGCCGACCGCGCCCTGCGCGCCATCGAGGAGATCCGTCGCGGACTGTCCCCCCGCCTTCAGCCGCTCGGCATCGTCGTGAACCGCGTGCGTCCGCAGTCGATCGAGCACCAGTTCCGCATCAAGGAGCTGCGCGACATGTTCGGCCCCCTTGTGCTGTCGCCGCAGCTGCCGGAGCGCACCTCCCTGCAGCAGGCGCAGGGCGCGGCCAAGCCCCTGCACATCTGGCCGGGCGACTCCGCCCAGGAGCTCGCCGCGGACTTCGACCTGCTGCTGGACCGCATCGTCCGCACCGGCCGCATCCCGGTGCCGGAGAAGGGCCCTCAGGCCTGAGCGCCTCTCACATCCGTCCAGACCTCTCGCACAACCGCCGAGACCTCTCCCTGCTTACGAGACCCCGTGTCATTCGCGTGAATGATGCGGGGTCTCGTCAATTCCGAGAGGTCTCCTGCGGGTGAGGAGAGGTCTCGGACGGGGACGGCGGGTCAGGATGCCGCCAGACGAAACGGATGAGGATCAGGCGGAGCGCTTGCTGCGGCGGGCCGCGAGCTCGTCGACGGGGTCCGGCGCGGTCGGGTCGAACTCGACCAGCGTGGACTCGACCTCGCGCAGCACCTTGCCCACGGCGATGCCGAACACGCCCTGACCGCGGCTCACCAGGTCGATGACCTCGTCGTTGGATGTGCAGAGGTACACCGATGCACCGTCGCTCATGAGGGTCGTTCCGGCGAGGTCGCGGATGCCGGCGGCGCGGAGCTGGTCGACGGCCGTGCGGATCTGCTGAAGCGAGATGCCGGTGTCGAGCAGGCGCTTGACGAGCTTGAGCACCAGGATGTCGCGGAAGCCGTACAGGCGCTGCGAGCCGGACCCGTTCGCTCCGCGTACGGTCGGCACGACCAGCTCGGTGCGGGCCCAGTAGTCCAGCTGCCGGTAGGTGATGCCCGCGGCGCGAGCGGCGACTGCACCGCGGTAGCCGACCTCGTCGTCCATGGCGGGCAGACCGTCCGTGAAGAGGAGTTCGGTCACGAACCGCGGGTCGCCTGCAAGCTCGTCCGCATTCATCTGAAATCCTCCCTGGAGCGCTTACTTCCACGCTAGAGCAGTGCCCCTCGCCCGGCAACGACATCCGCGCCGCGGCGAAGGTGTGTCGCAACCAGTTCGTTACGAAAGGATGCGGCCGAGCGCGTCCTTCATGAACAGCGCGCGCACCTCGTCGATCTGGCCCGCCAGCTCCGGTCCGAGCTCGTTCGCCTTGCCGCGGGAGGCGGCATCCGTGCGTCGCAGCAGAGCGGACATGGCCGACTCGATCAGCGCGACGTCGCGTTCCGCGCTCTGGCGCACTGAACGCAGGTGACGCGGCTCGATGCCGTGCCGGTCCAGCGCGACCAGGCCGCGCATCAGGGTGACCGTCGACTCCGGATAGGTCTCCCCCGCCGCGATGATCCCCGTGCTGATGGCGTCGTTGAGCAGCTGAGGGCCGGCACCGGCGGCCGCCAGCAGCTCGTCGCGACGATAGCGTCGGGCGGCGGGCGTGATCGAGGGCGGCGGAGTGAGCGCTCCGGACAGGTCGCCGTTCGCCTCGGCCTCGTCGAGCTGCTCACGGATGACGTTCAGCGGCAGGTAGTGATCGCGCTGCAGGGTGAGCGCGAGGCGCAGGCGCTCGACGTCCGCCGCGGAGAACTTGCGGTACCCGGAATCCGTGCGCGCCGGCGTGACGATGCCGCGCATCTCGAGGAAGCGCAGCTTGCTCGCGGACACATCGGGGAACTCGGGGGTAAGCCTGGCCAGCACCTGACCGATGCTCAGAAGACCCGGGGACGCTGTGCGTTCCCGGGCGGGGGTGGCAGCCGCCATCAGTCGTTCGCCGCCGCGAGGTCGACGGGTGAGGCGAAGAAGTTCAGGCGGAACTTGCCGACGCGCACCTCGTAGCCGTTGGCGAGGGCACTGCGATCGGCGCGTTCGCCGTTGACATAGGTGCCGTTCAGCGAGCGCTGGTCGATGATCTCGAAGGAGGTGCCGTTGCGCGTGATCTCGGCGTGACGACGAGACACGGTCACGTCGTCGAAGAAGATGTCGGCCTCGGGGTGGCGCCCGACCGTGGTGACGTCGGTGTCCAGCAGGTACCGTGCGCCCGCCAGCGCGCCGGAGCGCACCAGGAGCAGCGCCGATCCGGACGGCAGCGCCGCGATGGCCGCCTGCTCCGCCTCGCTCAGTTCCACGCCGAAGGGCACGAAGGACAGATCGGAGTCATGTCCGAACGTCTGCGTCACATCGTTCTTCTGCTCTCCGTCGCGGTGGATCGCGGCGTTCCCGATGTGTCGGCTCTCGCTGTCTGTCACGGTGCCCTCCCTAGACGTCCCAGCCTAACCGATCGAGCGGGTCCACCGGGAGGGCGAATCCGCGTTCGGACCTCCCGGAGGGCTCACGCGTAGGGTGGAGGACGTGCATGCCTCCGCCCTGAGACGCCCTGTCCTGCCCATCGCCATAGCCGCAGCCCTGCTGACCGCCCTGCTGGTTCTCGTCCCGACGGGCCGTGCGTCAGCGCACGACGAATTGGTCTCCTCCGATCCGGCCGCCGGCTCGACCGTCGAGACCCTGCCCGAGGAGCTCACGCTCACCTTCAGCGCGGCGCTCATCGCGTCCGAGGGTGGGACGGCGGTCGTCGTGACGGATGCCGAGGGCAACGACGTCGCCGACGGCGCCCCCGAGATCGACGGCGCCGTGGTGATCCAGAAGCTGTCCCCCGACGCCGCGATCGCCGGGGAGTACACCGTGCTGTGGCAGGTCGTCTCCAGCGACGGGCACCCCACCGACGGGGAGTTCACGTTCACCGTGGCGAGCGGCTCGACTCCGACCACGACGCCGAGCACCGCTCCGGCACCGGAGGAGACCGCCACCGAGGCCACCACGGCGGCGAGCCCCGAGGAGACGGCCACGCCGGCCCCTGACGAGGAGGACTCGTCCGCGGCGTCCGTGTGGATCTGGGTGCTCTCGATCGCCGGTGTCCTCATCGCCGCAGGGATCGTCACCTGGCTGGTCCTGCGCAGTCGCCGAGGTGCCGGCGACTCCGATTCCGACGCACCCGCAGAGCGATAGGCTGGAGCCATGCCACATTACGATGTCGTCATCCTCGGTGCGGGCCCCGGCGGCTACGTCGCCGCCGTCCGCAGTGCACAGCTCGGGCTGTCCACCGCCATCATCGAAGAGAAGTACTGGGGAGGCGTGTGCCTCAACGTCGGCTGCATCCCCTCCAAGGCGCTGCTGAAGAACGCGGAGCTGGCGCACACGCTGAAGCACAAGGCCGACTTCTTCGGCATCTCCGGTGACTTCACGATCGACTTCGGCAAGGCCTGGGACCGGTCGCGCGAGGTCGCGGACGGCCGCGTCAAGGGCATCCACTTCCTGATGAAGAAGAACAAGGTGACCGAGTACAACGGTCGCGGCACCTTCACCGGCCCCAAGGCGATCTCGGTCGCGAAGGCCGACGGGACGACCGAAGAGGTCACGTTCGACAACGTCATCATCGCCACCGGCTCGAAGGTGCGACTGCTGCCGGGCGTCACGCTCAGCGAGAACGTCGTGACCTACGAGGAGCAGATCCTCTCGCGCGAGCTGCCCGAGTCGATCGTCATCGTCGGCGCCGGCGCGATCGGCATGGAGTTCGCGTACGTCCTGACCAACTACGGCGTCAAGGTCACGATCATCGAGTTCCTCGACCGCGCGCTTCCCAACGAGGACGCGGACGTGTCGAAGGAGATCACCAAGCAGTACAAGAACTACGGCGTCGACATCCTCACCTCCACCAAGGTCGAGACGATCGTCGACAACGGATCCTCGGTCACCGTCAGCTACACCGGCAAGGACGGTCAGGCGGGCTCGATCGAGGCAGGCAAGGTCCTCATGTCCGTCGGCTTCGCGCCGAACGTCGAGGGCTTCGGTCTGGAGAACACCGGCGTGAAGCTCACCGAGCGCGGCGCCATCGACATCGACGACCACATGCGCACGAACGTCGAGGGCATCTACGCGATCGGCGACGTCACGGCGAAGCTGCAGCTGGCGCACGTCGCCGAGGCGCAGGGCGTCGTGGCCGCCGAGACGATCGGCGGGGCGGAGACCCAGACGCTGGGCGACTACCGCATGATGCCGCGCGCCACGTTCTGCTCTCCGCAGGTCGCGTCGTTCGGCCTCACCGAGGCGCAGGCCAAGGAGACCGGTCGCGAGATCAAGGTGGTCTCCTTCCCGTTCATGGCGAACGGCAAGGCGCACGGCCTGGGCGAGCCGGTCGGCTTCGTGAAGATGATCGCGGATGCCGAACACCTCGAGCTCCTCGGCGCGCATATGATCGGCCCTGACGTCTCGGAGCTGCTGCCGGAGCTGACGCTCGCGCAGAAGTGGGACCTCACCGCTCTCGAGCTCGCTCGCAACGTCCACACGCACCCGACGCTGTCGGAGGCTCTGCAGGAGGGCTTCCACGGCCTCGCGGGGCACATGATCAACTTCTGATCGAACGCGACGAGCCGGGATCCGGCTCCTCCGCACGACGGCCCGGTCCGCCTTTCGGCGGCCGGGCCGTCGTCGTTCACAGCCCGCTCATGGTCATGGTCCCCAACAGCCGGCGTCCGCTGCCGCCCCGGGCGAGAGTCCGGATCGCGGCGTCCCTGGCGGATCGTCGCGCGGCGTCCATCGGCGCCCCCATCGCCATGTTGAACCGCGCGCGCCGCTGCGCAGTCGCGGCCGCCCGCAGCGACACGCGCGCGTAGGCCTCGAGCGCGGCATCTCGATCGCCGGGCCGCGTCAACGCGGCAGCGAGGCGGCAGGCGGCGATCCAGGCGAGGTTCATGCCCTGCCCGCCGATCGGGCTGATCTCATGGGCGGCGTCTCCGAGGAGCACGAGCGGGCCGTACACGAGGCGACCCGCGCGGTGCTGGCCGGCACGGAAGCTCTGCGGCAGGGCGTCGCCGGTGTCGCCGATGTCCTCGCCGGTGCGCTGCCGGACCATGTCGGCGAACGCCGCCGTGGAACGAAGCGGCGCGTCGGCTCGGATCACCCAGCGACGCCCTCCCCCGGGAAGCGGGAAGGACTCGACGACGCCGCCCGGCTCGAGGTGAAGTCGAGCCCTGTCGTCGCCGGCGGCTCCGCCGACGTCGAGCATCGTGTAGTCGGCCTCCCCGGGGACCCGTCGCCAGCCGAACGCCAGCAGGTCCCGGATGCCGCTGTGCACGCCGTCCGCGATGACGATCCGTCTCGCCGAGACCTCGTCCTCACGGCCGTCCCGCTCGATGAGCGCCCGCGCCGCGTGCCCTTCGGGGAGCACATTGCGCACGAGGATGCCCGTGCGCAGGGCGCCCGGAGCCACCGCGGCCAGCCGATCCGCGAGCAGCGCCTGGGTCCGTGCCTGCGGCAGCGTCAGCACCTCCTGACCCGGAACGAAGTCGAGGTCGGCGAGGACCCGGCCCCGTGAGGTCACCGTGCCCCCGGTCAGCGCCAGCGCCTCGGCGCGGAACGCATCGGCGACGCCGGCTGTGCTCAGGGCGGCGACCCCGGGCGGATGGATGCCGATCGCCCGCGACCGGTCGTCGCGCCCCGACGTCTTCTCGAGCACGATCACGGAGACGCCGCGTCGCGCGAGCACGCACGCCAGCAGGAGTCCGGCAGGCCCCGCGCCGACCACGGCGACATCGCACTCAGGCACGCCCGCCTCCCCGGACCAGCAGGACGCGGCACGGAGCCGCCGGTTTCGCGGACCAGCCGGGCGGAGCCAGCTCGGCGAGCTCGGCGACGGTGTACGACCGACGGATGCTCGTGAGTCCGTCCGCGCGGATGAAAGACCCCGCGAGCAGATTCGGCTGGAACGGCCGCGTCAGGGCATCGAAGAGCGCGTAGGCGCGAGGGCTTCGGGCGATGTCGGCGTGCACAGCGACACCGTCGGGCTCCAGCAGCGTCTCCGTGTCGCGCAACAGTCCGGGCAGGTCGTCGAGGTGGTGCAGCAGATGGTTCGACACGACCGCATCGAAGCGCTCGCCGTCCGCTGCGAGCTCGGAGGAGGTGCCGGTGCGGTACTCGACGTTCGCCTGAGCACGGTGTCTCGCCGCCCAGGCCGTCGCCCTCGGATCGGCGTCCAGGGCGACCACGCGGGCCCGCGAGGCGTCCCGTGCCGCCCACCGCGCGATCCGGCGGGTGACGTCGCCGCCTCCCGAGCCGATGTCCAGGATCCGCACATCCCCACCCCGTACCCGCGGTCGCAGACGCTGCCGGTAGATGCGGCGCCAGCCGCCGACGACAGGATTGACCAGGCGGAACAGCTCGTAGGTGCGCTCGAGCGCGACGCGATCGGCGTCGGAGGCATCCATGAGCTCGCGCGCCCCGGTGTCGCGCGAGCTCAGGTCAGGCACCGCCCTCCGTACCGCCGAGCACGGTCATGACGCCGCCCTCCATCGTGAGCCCCGGGCCGAACGCCATTGCGAGCAGCCGCTCCCCCGTGCGCGACGACGGGTCGAGCAGAATGCGTCGGATCACGAACAGGACCGTTGCGCTGGACATGTTGCCGCATGTGCGCAGCACCTCGCGGGCGGCATCCAGCTGGGTGTCCGCCAGCCCGACCCTGTGCTGCACGCGATCGAGGATGTCCCGGCCTCCGGGATGCACGGCCCAGTGCGTGACCGTACCGGCGAGATCGTCGCAGGAGCGGGCGAAGGCCAGTTCCTCGTCCGCCGCGCAGAGCGCTCCGAGCGCGTCGTCGATGTTCGCCTCGATGACCTTCGGCACGGCGGTGGAGAGGATCATCTCGAAGCCGTGGTCGCCGATCGTCCACGCCATGTGCTCCACGGAGTCCGGTGCGATGGCCGTGGCGAAGGAGTCCAGTTCCGCACCGGGGACGCCGGGAGCCGGCGGACGCCCCGTCACGAGTGCGCCCGCGGCGCCGTCGGCGAAGAGCGAGGACGCGATGATCGTGTCCGGGTCGTCGGACGAGCGCAGATGCAACGTGCACAGCTCGGCGCTGACCACGAGGACGACCGCCGCGGCGTCCGCGTGGCAGAACTGGGCTGCGGCCCGCAGAGCAGGGATCGACGCGTAGCAGCCCATGAACCCGAAGTGGTACCGCTCGACGCCGGGGCGCAGGCCCAGCTGCGTCACGATCTGGAAGTCCGGCCCCGGCGCGTGGAAGCCGGTGCAGGACACCGTGATGAGGTGCGTGACGTCCTCCGGCCGGATGTCGTCGGAGGCGTCCAGCGCCTGCCGGGCGGCCTCGACGAACATCGGCGTGGCCGCGCGGACGTACAGCTCGTTGCGCTCGGCCGTGCCTGGCGAGAGGAGCAGGTTCGACGAGCGATCGTAGAACGTGGCCTCTCCGTCGTACTCGGCGCCCAGCTCGGCGATCGCCGTGTAACGGGTGTCGATGCCCGAGCCGGTGAACGAGGCGTTCACGATCCGCACGGCACGGCGATCCCGTTCCGGCTGGGTTGCGAAGACGTCGCGCACCTGCTCCTGATCCAGCGGTGTCTGCGGAAGGACGGTCTGCGGCACTCGGAGGTAGGCGCTCATGAGCACACGCTGGCACGTCGGGCCGCCCAGCACCAGGGGCTTGTCAGCGCTTCCCGGTGCGACTATCGGGCCGCGTCAGAATCCGAGGGCGCGCGCGAGCTTGGATCCGGATGCCGCGTGCCGTCCGCCCGCGGCGAAGATCGCCCGCTCGGCCGCCGCGAAGAGGAGCTCCCTCCCCGCCGGATCGGCGGGCGCAGCGGGTCCCAGTTCGAACTCCCACTCGCGCCAGGAGCGCTGCGTGCCCTGCCGCAGATCCGTCGCGCGGACGTCGTCGTCGACGAACTCGGCGACGACTCCGGCCGGTCCGGTCAGCAGGTAGGCCGTGCGCGCGTTCTCGATCCGGGCGAGCGGAATCAGCGGCTCGGTGGTCCAGCGTGCGAGAGCCGCGGTCACGGCGTCCGGGACCTCGTCGCCCTCGCCCAGCGGCCAGCCGATCTCCACTCTCCCGTCGCCGTCGCGCGGACCCTTGATGTGCCAGCCCGCGTCGGGTCCGCCCGTCCGGCGGCGCAGTGCGACGCCGGCGCGCGCGAGCGCGGCATCCGCGGTGTCGAGGTAGCGGGCGTCGAGGGCGCGATGCTCCCCCGCCGTGACGACGTCGACGCCGGGGATGTCCTCCCAGGCGGGCAGCGGCGTGCCCGGGTCGACGTCGTACTTGCGCTCGACCTCGACGGCGCGCGAAGGCTCGGATCCGGCCGAGGCGCCGGCCGTCCGCCGTGGTTCAGTCATCCGACGGATTGAGGTCCTCGAGGGACTCCTCGTACCAGTAGTCCACCTCGGTGGGCCCGTCGTCTTGGCCGGTGTTCTGCGGCTGGCCGCGCCGGGTGTAGACCACCTGGGTCTCGCTGTACGGGACGATCAGCTTGTCGTCGGCGTCCGCCTCGAGCGGAAGGATCTGCCCGTCCAGCGGGCCGCCGTGGAGTCGTGCGAGTGCCATGAGTTCACCATAGACCCCTCACCCCACGGCGACGCCCAATGCCGCCCCGACGATCATCCACGGGCCGAAGGCGATGCGGGTGCTGCGCTGCGCCCGGCGCAGCGTCATCAGGACGAGCACGTAGAGCGCGCCGAGGACGAAGGCCGCCGCCGCGCCGATCAGGAGCGTCTGCCAGCCGTGCCACGCCAGGACGAGTCCGATCACGGCCGCCAGCTTCACGTCGCCGCCGCCGACGCCTCCGCCGGCGAGATGCATGACGGCGTAGACGCCGCCGAGGATCACGAGGCCGGCGAGGGAGCGCAGGAGCACCGATGCCTCCCCCGTGACGAGCGCCTCGATGCCCACGAGGACGAGGAGTGCGCCGCCGGTGGGAAGGACGATCCGGTTCGGCAGGCGGTGGGTGCGCGCGTCGACGACGATCAGCCAGATGCCGACGCCGATCAGCCCCGCGTGCGCCACGACGACGAGCGCATCGTGCACGGACGGCGAAGACATGTCCGAAGGTTATTCGATCGGGGAGCCGGGCGTTTCCGGCCTGTGGACAACTCCGGGCACCCGGATGTCCGATGTCCGAATTAGCCTCAGGGCATCACTTGATTTATTAGTAGATATCTTCGAGGATGGTTCCATGGGCATCGCACTCTCCGCCCCGACCGCTCTGCACGCCGAGAGCACCCCCTCCCGCGCGCAGGAGCTGCACCGCCTGCGCAGCGAGATCTCGCGCATGCAGCGTCGGCGCAGCGACGTCCCCCTCCTCCCCATCGACCCCGCACTGGAGGGGCTGCTGCCCGACGACGGGCTGCGCACCGGCGCCGCCTACTCCCTCATGCCGTCTCCGAGCCTGCTGGGCGCCCTGCTCTCCGCTCCGTCGCAGAAGGGGTCCTGGTGCGCCGTCATCGGCATGCCCACCCTCGGCATCGAGGCGATGGCGGGCTTCGGCGTCGAGCTGTCGCGGCTCATCCTCGTGCCGGATCCCGGTCCGCGCTGGCTCACCGTGGCCTCTGCGCTGTCCGAGGTCGTCCCCCTCATCGCCGTCCATCCGCGCAGCCGGGTGTCGGATGCCGACATCCAGCGCATGAACGCACGCCTGCGCGATCGCGCCTGCACGCTCCTGGTCACCGCCCGATGGCCGCAGAGCGAGGCGACGCTGCGGGTGGAGGAGACCGAATGGCACGGCCTCGGCGACGGCTGGGGTCTGCTGGCCGACCGCACGGTCACGCTCAGCTCCACATCCCGCCGACTGGAGACGCCCCGGCGCATCCGGGTGCGGCTTCCCGGTGCGCTGGGGCGGGTGGATGCCGCCCCCGCCGCGCTGCGTCCGGTGGCGCCGCTGCGTCTGCCGGCCGACGAGGGCACCGGCACCGAGCACTGGGCGGTCGCCGGATGATGCCTCCCCGACATCTCGTGCTGTGGCTGCCGGACTGGCCGGTGCGCGCGGCGGTCGGCGCCCCACCGCCGTACGGTCCGGTGGCCGTCGTGCAGGCGAACACGATCGTCGCCTGCTCCGCAGAGGCGCGCGCACAGGGGGTGCGCCGCGGTCAGCGCCGCCGCCTGGCCCAGTCCCGCTCCCCTGCGCTGCGCCTGCTGAACGCGGATCCGCTGCGCGATGAGAGCGCCTTCCTCCCCGTGCTGCGGCTGCTCGAGGAGCAGGTCCCCGGTGTCCAGCCGCTGCGCCCCGGACTCGCCGCCCTCCGCGCTCGCGGAGCTGCCCGGTACTACGGCGGAGAGGTCGAGGCCGCGAGCGTGCTCATCGGCGTGCTCGCGGACCATGGGCATCCCGGGGCGAGGGCGGGCGTCGCCGACGGCCTGTTCACCGCCGAACAGGCGGCGCGACTGGCCGACCCCGCCTTCGTCGTGCCTCCGGGCGGCGCGCGTTCCTTCCTCGCACCGCTGCCGGTGCAGGTCCTCGGAGACGGAGAGATCACCGCCCTGCTCGACCGGCTCGGAGTGCGCACGCTCGCCGACTTCGCCCGGCTCGACGAGGGCATGATCCGCGACCGCTTCGGCGAGCGCGGCGTGCGCCTGCACGCCCTCGCGGCGGGAGCGGACTCCCGTCCCCTCCCCACCGGCTCCCCTCCACCGGAGCTCTCGCGCGAGGTGGTGTTCGAGACGCCGCTCGGCCAGGCCGACCAGGTGGCGTTCGCCGTGCGGCAGACCGCGGACGCCGTCTTCGCAGGTCTGGCCGACGCCTCCCTCGTCTGCACCGAGGTGCGCATCGAGTTCACCGACGACGACGGCGCCGTCTCGTCCCGGGTGTGGATGCATCCGACCTGCTTCGAGGCGGCCGACCTCGTCGACCGGGTCCGCTGGCAGCTGGAGACGCTCCGCCCCGCGCGACCGGATGACTCCGATCGCGTCCCCGCCGGGATCGTGTCCGTGCGGATCATCCCGACCCGCACGGACGACTCCCGAAACCACCAGCCCGGCCTGTTCGGCCAGGGGCCCGAAGAGCGGCTGCACCATGCGGTCTCCCGCGTCCAGGCACTGCTCGGCCACCGCGGCGTCGTGACGCCGATGATCATCGGCGGGAGGCGGATGGCCGATCGTCAGCAGCTGCAGCCCTGGGGAGATCGGGCTCCGCTCGAACGCGACCCTGCCCTGCCCTGGCCGGGAAGCCTGCCTGCCCCGCACCCCGCCGAGGTCTTCACTCCGCCGCGCCCCATCGCCGTCGCGGCGGCGGACCATTCGATCCCCTCCGTCGACGCGCGGGGGCGGATGTCGGCGGCACCGGCGTTCATCGCGGACTCCCCTGTGCTGTCCTGGGCCGGTCCCTGGCCGCTGCGCGAGCACGGCTGGGATCCGGATGCCGCGCACAGCGCGCACCGCTTCCAGATCGTCGACGAGGCGCAGCGCGCCTGGCTCGTGCTGTGGGAGGACCAGGCCTGGTGGGCCGAGGGGAGGTACGCCTGATGGGCTGGCAGAACCATCCGGGCATGAGCTGGCGCGAGCTGGAGGAGACCCTGAGCGCCCGCGAGCCGCCCGCGGGCGTCCCGGTTCGCCCCGATCCCGGTCCGACCAGCCGGAAGCGGCGGACGGACCCGCCGATCGCGGTCACCCGTCCGAAGGACGCCGTTCCCTACGCCGAGCTGCACGCGCACTCCACGTTCTCCTTCCTGGACGGCGCCTCCTCCCCCGAGGATCTGCTCCTCGAGGCCGAGCGGCTCGGGCTCACCGCCCTGGCGATCACGGACCACGACGGCTTCTACGGTGCGGCGCGCTTCGCGGAGGCCGCCGACGTCGGCGGGTTCGGCGTGCAGACCGTGTTCGGCGCTGAGCTCTCACTGAACCTCACGGCACCGCGCACGGGTGCCCCGGACCCGGTCGGCGAGCATCTGCTGGTCCTCGCCCGCGGGATGGACGGGTACCACCGTCTCTCCGGAGCGATCACCCGCGCCCAGCTGCGAGGCGGCGAGAAGGGTCGTCCCCGTTACGACCTCGACGAGCTCGCCGCGAGCGCCGACGGGCACTGGACGATCCTCACCGGATGCCGCAAGGGCGCCGTGCGACGCGGACTCGCCGCCGGTGACGCCGTCACCCCGGTTCGCCGCCTCGTCGATCTGTTCGGCAGGGATCATGTGGCGGTCGAGCTCATCGACCACGGCGACCCGAGGGACTCGAGCCGCAACGACGCCCTGGCCGACCTCGCCCGCGCCGAGCGGCTGCCGGTGGTCGCGACGAACAACGTGCATTACGCGGTGCCCGAGCGCGTCGGCATGGCCGAGGCCGTCGCCGCGGTGCGCGCCACCCGAGGCATGGACGAGCTGGACGGCTGGCTGCCCGTGCACGGTTCGGCGCATCTGCGCAGCGGGGCGGAGATGACCGAGCGCTTCCGCCGATTCCCCGGCGCGATCAGCCACGGGCTCGCCATCGCCCGCGACAGCGCGTTCGAGCTGCGCCGCGCCAGGCCCGCTCTTCCGCGGATGACGTTCCCCGACGGGCAGACCCCCATGGGTCACCTGCGCGAGCTGGTCTGGGGAGCCGTCCCCCGGATCTATCCCCGACTGGACGACGACGGCCGCGCACGCATCGAGCGGGAGCTGAACGTGATCGAGGAGAAGGACTTTCCGGGGTACTTCCTCATCGTGCACGGCATCGTGACCGAGGCGCGACGGCGCGGCATCCTCTGCCAGGGACGGGGATCGGCCGCGGCGAGCGCGGTCTGCTATCTGCTCGGGATCACCGCCGTCGACCCGATCCTGTACCGCCTCCCCTTCGAGCGCTTCCTCGCCACCACGCGGGAGGAGGAGCCGGACATCGACGTGGACTTCGACTCCGACCGCCGCGAGGAGATCATCCAGTGGGTGTACGACCAGTACGGACGAGAGCGCGCCGCGCAGGTGGCGAACGTCATCCAGTACCGTCCGAAGAACGCCGTGCGCGACATGGCGAGAGCGCTGGGGCATTCCCCCGGTCAACAGGACGCCTGGTCCAAGCAGGTCGAGGGCTGGGGCGCCGATCTGCAGCCTGCCGAGGGGCATGACATCCCCGCACCGGTGCTGGCGTACGCGGCGGACCTGCTCAAGGCTCCCCGGCATCTCGGCATCCACTCCGGCGGCATGGTGCTCACCGCGCGTCCGGTCGGGGAGGTGGTGCCGGTCGAGCACGCCAGGATGGAGAACCGCACGGTCATCCAGTGGGACAAGGATGACGCGGCGTGGATGGGGCTGGTGAAGTTCGACCTGCTCGGCCTGGGGATGCTCGCCGCTCTGCAGCACTGCTTCGACCTCGTCGCCGCGGCCACCGGGGAGCGATGGACGCTGCAGTCCCTCCCGAAGGAGGAGCCTGCGGTGTACGACATGCTGTGCCGGGCCGATTCGATCGGCGTGTTCCAGGTCGAGTCCCGGGCGCAGATGGGACTGCTCCCGCGTCTGCAGCCGCGGGAGTTCTACGACCTCGTCATCCAGATCGCCCTCATCCGTCCCGGCCCGATCCAGGGCGGCGCGGTGCACCCGTTCGTGCGCCGCAAGCTCGGGGACGAAGAGGTCACCTATGCCCACCCGGCCCTCGAGCCGATCCTGCATCGCACGCTGGGCATCCCGGTGTTCCAGGAGCAGCTCATCCAGATGGCGACGACCCTCGGCGACTGCACGGCCGATGAGGCCGACCTGCTGCGCCGGGCGATGGGGTCCAAGCGCGGACTCGAGAAGATCGAGCGCATTCGCGAGAAGCTGTACGCCGGCATGGCGCGCCACGGGCTCGACGAGGCGAGCGCCGATCGGATCTACGCGCAGATCCAGGCGTTCTCGAACTTCGGCTTCGCCGAATCGCATTCGCTGTCGTTCGCGCTGCTCGTGTACGCGAGCTCATGGTTGAAGCTGCACTATCCGGCCGCTTTCCTGGCCGGACTCCTGCGCTCCCAGCCGATGGGCTTCTATTCGGCGGCGACGCTCACCTCGGATGCGCGCCGGCACGGCGTCGAGGTGCGCAGGCCCGACCTGCACGCCTCTGAGGCGCAGGCGTCGCTCGAGCCCCTCGGCGATGACCGTGGGCCCACCGGCCTGGCGTCGTGCCTGATCGACGGGGATCCGGCTGCCGCGGTGCGCTTCGACCGCTCGGCGCCGGACGAGTCGGCAGCCCATCGCCGTGACGGCGGGTCGGCCGTCCGGTTGGGACTCTCCGACGTCCGCGGCATCGGGGTGCCGTTCGCCGAGAGGATCGTGCGCGAACGCGAGGAGAACGGTCCGTTCCGCGACCTCAACGACCTGGTGCGCCGGACGGATGCGACGGCGGCGCAGGTGGAGGCGCTGGCGACGGCCGGGACCTTCGAGAGCATGGGGTTGAAGCGCCGGGAGGCGGTGTGGCTGGCGGGGAACGCCGCCGAGGACCGCGCCCGCTATCTCCCCGGTACCGTGATCGCCGTGCAGCCGCCGCTGTTCCCCGACCAGACCGGGTACGAGCGCCTGTCCGCCGATCTCTGGGCCACCGGCATCGCCACAGATGACCACCCTCTGGCGCACTTCCGCGCGCAGCTGGACGAACGGGGGGTCCTCGCCTCGGCACGGCTGCCCGAGCACGAGGTCGGTCGCCGCATCGAGGTGGCCGGCCTGGTCACCCATCGGCAGCGCCCCGCGACGGCATCCGGCATCACATTCCTCAACCTCGAGGACGAGCACGGTCTGGTCAACGTGGTCTGCTCGCCGGGGGTCTGGAAGAGGTATCAGCGCATCGCCCGCGACTCGCCGGCACTCATCGTGCGCGGCATCCTGGAACGGTCGACCGAGGGCGTCGTGAACGTGCTCGCCGACGCCTTCGAGGACCTCCGCACCGGCATCGAGCACCGCTCGCGCGACTTCCGGTGACGTCGAGGAGAAGCGCTGCGTCACCTCACCAGAAGCGATCCGGCTCGCTCTCCGGGAACGGGTCCGACCCCCAGCGGTCGGCTTCCGCCCTGGCCGCGTCCGCTGCGGCATCCGCATCGCGCAGAGCGATGTCCGCGCCCGCCGCACCGCTGCGCACGGCATCGATCTTCATGGCCGTGCGCGGACCGTCCGCCGTCGAGGTGACGGTCGTGGTGAGCACGACCCCTTGCCAGACCGAGAGCTCTCCGGACGGCTCCTCGGCGCGCTGATACCGCACGCCGGTCTCGAGATCGGTGATCGCGACCACCGCGCTCGTCCCGCCGACGAGATCGAGCTGTTCGGCGACCTCGACACGGTGGCCGACCGGGATCGGTGCGGATGCCGCCAGCACGAGCGTTCTGTCCATGACACCACTCTAGGAACTCCACCCGAGGAGCGCACTCGGATTGACAGATCAGACAATGGTTAGGTTAGGCTTACCACCATCCCCTCCTGCTCCCGAAAGGAACACCCATGCCTCACGCGTTCGCCCAGCGCTCCCGCCTTCTCACCGGCGCCGCCCTGCTCGCCGCCGGCGCCATCGCCCTGGCCGGCTGCACGTCCGCCACCGAGGCGCAGGAGAGCGCGCCGTCCGAGTCGGAGTCGTCCGACTCCGGCTGGCCGCGCACCTTCGAGAACGCCGACGGCACCACCACCGAGATCCCGGCGCAGCCCGAGAGCATCGTGTCCACATCGGTGTCGGTCGCGGGCACGCTGCTGGCCTTCGACGCGCCCGTCGTGGCGTCCGGTTCCGCCGGCAACGGCCAGTTCTTCGCCCAGTGGGCCGACGTCGCCGAGGAGCGCGAGGTCGCGAACCTGTGGACCGCGGGCGATGTCGACCTCGAGGCCGTCTACGCCTACGAGCCGGACCTCATCGTCGTCTCGGCCTCGGGCGCCGACTCCGTCGCCGACCAGGTCGCCGAGCTGCAGCAGATCGCCCCCACCATCGTCGTCGACTACGGCGGGCAGACCTGGCAGGAGCTCGCCACCGAGCTCGGTGAGGCCACCGGACTCGAGGCCGAGGCGGAGCAGACGGTCGCCGACTTCGACGCCTACGTCGCGGACGCGGCGGATCGGATCACCGTCCCCGAGGGACTCGCCAACGTGATCTCCTACAACGGCGCCGGCGAGAGCAACCCGATCGCGCGCGCCGGTTCGGCACAGGGCGAGCTGCTCGCTTCCCTCGGCTTCACGATCGAGGACCCCGACACTGCGTGGCACACGCAGGACGCCCTGCGCGAGGACTTCGTGTGGGCCTCCTACGAGAACCTCACCGAGCTGACCGCCGATACGACCTTCATCCTCAGTCAGGACGACGCGGGCGCCCAGGCGTTCGCGGATGACCCGGTGCTGGCGAACCTGCCGTCGGTTCAGGCCGGACAGGTGCACGGGCTCGGCCTGAACTCGTTCCGCATCGATAAGTACTCGGCCACCGAGATCGTCGACGGCATCGTCGCGACCTTCGCGAAGTGATCCACCGGACGGCATCGGGTCCTCTGCCCGGTGCCGTCCGCGCTGTCATGCGCCCCGAATCCCCTCGATCCGCCCGACGCCGGATCGGCCTCATCGTCCTTCTCGTCCTCATCACCGTGGGCGTCTTCGTCAGCGCGTGCGTCGGCACCCGCGACATCTCTCTCGAGAGCACCTGGAACGCCGTGTTCTCGTTCGACCCCACCGACTCGGAGCACCTGCTCGTCGTGCACCAGCGCATCCCGCGCGCACTGCTCGCCGTCGTCGTCGGCCTGTGCCTCGGCGTCGCCGGTGCCGTCATGCAGGCGCTGACCCGCAATCCGCTGGCCGAACCCGGCATCCTGGGCGTGAACGCCGGGGCCGCGGTGGCGATCGCGGTCGGGATCGCCTTCTTCGGGATCACCGACGTGTCCGGGTACATGTGGCTCGGACTGGTCGGAGCCGCCGTCGCCGGCGTCGCCGTGTACCTCCTGGGCGGCGTGCGCCGCGGCACGAACCCGGTCCGGCTCGTGCTCGCCGGCGCCGCGCTCACGGTCGTGCTGGGAGCGCTCACCCAGCTTGTGCTCGTCAACAGTCCCGATCAGGTCTTCGACCGCTACCGGCATTGGATGGTCGGCTCGCTCGCGGGCCGCGGGTACGAGGTGCTCGCCTCGATCGGGCTGCTCGCCGCCGCCGGACTCCTGCTGGCGCTGGTGCTGGCGCGCCCGCTGGACTCCGCCCTGCTCGGCGAGGATCTCAGCCGCTCCCTCGGCGGCAGCCCTGGACGGGTGTGGGCGCTCGCCGGCATCGTGGTCATCGTCCTGGCCGGCACGGCCACGGCCGCCGCAGGACCGATCGCCTTCCTCGGACTCGCCGCGCCCCACCTCGCGCGTCTCGTGGCCGGGGTGGATCACCGGTGGGTGGTGCCGTACTCCGCTCTCATCGCCTCGCTCCTCATCGTCGTCGCCGACACGCTGGGCCGCATCATCCCGCCGCGCGGCGAGATCAGCGTCGGCATCATGGTGGCGCTGCTCGGCGGTCCGTTCTTCGTCTTCCTCGTCCGTCGTCGCCGGATGGTCCAGCTGTGAGCGCCCCCGTGATCGCCGGACGCGTGCGGCGCTTCGGCCGGCTGTCCATCGTCCTGCAGCCCCGGGCGATCGCCGTCACGTCGGCGCTGATCGCGCTCGTACTCGTTCTCGGCGTCGTCGGGATGACCGTGGGCACCCTGCCGATCCCGTTCGGGGACGTCGTCGCCGCCCTGTTCGGCGGCGCCGAGACCGTGCAGCAGGAACAGGTGGTCCGAGGCCTGCGTCTCCCCCGCGTCATCACGGCGATCTTCGCGGGGGCGGCGCTGGGCGTCTCCGGCGCCGTGTTCCAGTCGGTGTCGCGCAACGCGCTCGGATCCCCGGACGTGATCGGCTTCACGACGGGAGCCGCCACCGGAGCCATCGTGCAGATCGTCGTGTTCCAGGCCCCGCCGCTGCAGGTGTCCTTCGGCGCCGTGATCGGCGGGCTGCTGACCGCGGCCGTGGTCTACGTCCTGTCCCGCAAGGGCGGAGTCACCGGCGGCTATCGGCTGATCCTGATCGGCATCGGCGTGGGCGCCGTCCTGGGCGCGCTGAACGGGCTGCTGCTCGTGACCGGTGACCTGGACAACGCCATCGCCGCCAACCTGTGGCTCTCCGGATCGCTGGACGCCCGCAACTGGGGCCACGCCCTCCCGGTCATGATCGGCACTCTCGTGATCGTCCCGCTCGTCGGGGCGCTGGCGCGCCGTGCCTCCCTCATGGAGATGGGCGACGACCTGGCCCAGCAGCTCGGGGTGCGCGTGGAGCGCACGCGGGTGCTGCTTATGCTGGCCGCCGTCGCGCTGGCGGGCCTCGCCACGGGAGCCGCGGGCCCGATCGCGTTCATCGCGCTCGCCGCTCCCCAGCTCGTCATCCGGCTGACCGCGTCGCGCGGGATGCCGGTGCTGAGCGCCGCCGCGATGGGGGCGTGCCTCCTGGTGCTGGCGGACATCCTCACCCAGGTGCTGCCGATCACGGCGTCCGTCCCAATCGGCCGGATGACCGGGATCATCGGCGGCCTGTATCTGATCTGGCTGCTCACCCGCTCGAAGCAGGTGTGACGTGCGAAAGGACGACATGACCACGGCATCCGCCCTGCACGCGCAGGACATCACGCTCTCCTACGATTCGCGGCGCGTGTCGCAGGGCCTCGACGTCGAGATCCCGGCAGGCGAGGTCACCGTCATCATCGGGCCGAACGCGTGCGGCAAGTCCACGCTGCTGCGTGCCCTGTCGCATCTGCTCACGCCCTCGACAGGCCGTGTGCTCCTCGGCGACGCGGACGTCCGCTCGTTCTCGCCGAAGGAGCTGGCCCGGCGGCTGGGGCTTCTGCCGCAGTCCTCCACCGCGCCGTTCGGGATCACGGTCGCCGACCTCGTGGGCCGCGGCCGCTTCCCGCATCAGCGGATGCTGCAGCAGTGGTCGCTCGAGGACGAGGAGGCGGTGCGCCGAGCAATGGCGGCGACCGGGACGGCGGATCTCGCCGACCGCGCCGTCGAGGAGCTCTCCGGAGGCCAGCGCCAACGGGTGTGGATCGCGCTGCTGCTGGCGCAGGACGCCCCGGTCATGCTGCTGGACGAGCCGACGACCTTCCTCGACATCGCGCATCAGCTCGACGTCCTCGAGCTGTGCCGCAGACTCAACCGCGAGGAGGGCCGGACGATGGTGCTCGTCCTGCACGATCTGAACCAGGCGGCGCGGTACGCCGACCACCTCGTCGTCATGAAGGACGGCGCGCTCGCGGCATCCGGTCGACCGGCCGACGTCCTGACCGAGGAGCTCCTCGCCGACGTCTTCGGGCTCACCGCCCGCGTGCTGGCGGACCCGGTCTTCGGAACGCCGATGGTCATCCCCATCTCCAGCTCCGCGGAGCACCGCTGATGCCGCCGCTCACGATCGGTCTCTCCCTGTCGGCCACGTGGCTGCGCGGCGGGGCGTGGCGGGCGGCGTCGAGCCGAGCCGAGGAGCTGTTCTCCGCCGGTCCCTTCCTCGACGCCGCCCGTCTGACCGAAGAGGCCCACCTGGACTTCCTGTTCAAGCCGGACGCCCTCAGCCTCGACCCGGCGACGGTCGAGAACGGCCCCGGATTCAGCTCGCTCGACCCGGTCGTCCTCCTGGCGCTGATCGCGTCGGCGACCCGGCGCATCGGGCTCGTGCCGACCGTCTCGGCGACCTACGCGCACCCGCACACCGTCGCGCGTCAGCTGCAGTCTCTGGACCGGATGACCGGCGGGCGCGTCGGATGGAACGTCGTGACCTCGCTCGGCGGCGCGGAGAACTTCGGGGAGCAGGCACGACCGGACGACGTCTACGCGAACGCCGCGGACTTCGTCGCCGTGGTGGAGCAGCTGCGGCAGACCTTCCCCGCCGACGCTCTGCTGATCGACCGGGAGCACGGCCGCTTCGCCGATCCGGAGCGCCTGTCCCGCGTCGCCCCGCGGGGCCGGTACGACTCGGCGGGTCCCCTGACCGTGGCGGCCGTCGGGGACGCCCCGTGGCCGCTGCTGCACGCCGGCGGGTCGCCGTCCTCCCACGCCTTCGCACGGGCGCACGCCGACGCGGTGTTCGCGATGACGGCGTACCCCGCCGAGGCGGCCGCTCTCCGCGCCGCGCTGAACGCAGGAGACGCCGATCGGAAGGTCCGCATCCTCCCGGGGCTCTCGCTGTGCCTCGCCGACACCCGCGCTCGGGCCCGAGCGCTCGCCGAGGACACGGGAGACTCCCCCGCTCACGTGCGGCACTGGAGCATCGTCGGCACGCCGCAGGACGCGGTCGATGCCATCCTGCGCTGGCACGGAACCGGCGCGATCGACGGATTCATCGCGCTGCCGACCGGATCATGGCGGTCACTCGAGCTGTTCTGCCGAGAAGTCGTGCCCGAGCTCGCCGCAGCCGGGGCATTCCGAACGCACTACTCCGCGACGACACTGCGCGGCCACCTTCAGGAGAACCGATGATGAGCACCCTCGACAGCCTGCGCTCAGCCGTCGCAGCGGCGCCCGGAGACCGATCGGCCCTCGTCGACGCGTTCTGGGCCGGCCCCGCACGGCGCACGCCGATCGTCGAGGAGGTGCCCGAGCATCCGGACGAACGGCAGGTCACCTTCCTGTGGCGGGACGCCGACGCCCACGCAGTGCTGCTGACGGTGAACAAGATCACCCTGAGCGCGGCGGACGGGCTGATGGAGCGCATCCACGGCACCGACGTGTGGTTCCGCACCTTCCGGCTCGGCTCGGACTGGCACGGCAGTTACACGATCCTGCCGCTGGATGCCGCGGGGCTCGCAGAGCTCGAGGAGATGGAATCGCGGTGGGCGATGCGCACCGTGCGCGAGCAGGGCCGGACAGATCCGCGCAACCCGCTCACGATCGGCACGCACGGCGGGGCGGCGTCCGTCGCCGAGCTCCCGCAGGCACGGGCGGCGGAGTGGACGGATGCCGTGCCCGACCGTCGCGGAACGTCCACCGAGCATCGGCTGCCCAACGGCCGCCGGGTATGGCTGCACCGTCCTGCCGGCGACGACGGCTCGGTGGCTCGCCCGCTCGTCGTGATGCTGGACGGCGAGATCTGGCAGCGCGGTGGGGACGCGGCTACCGCCGTGGACGCGCTGCACGCGGCTGGGTCGATCCGCACGCCGTATCTGCTGCTCGTCGACGCCGAGGGTGCGCGCCGCATGACGGATCTGCACATCGACGGGGACATGAGCACCGAGATCGCCGAGGTGCTGGTGCCCTGGGCGCGGTCGACGGTGCCGGTCAGTGATGACCCCTCCGATGTGATCGTCTCGGGTGAGAGCCTGGGAGGTCTGACCGCGCTGAAGACGGTCTTCGATCACCCCGACGTCGCGGGTGCGGCACTGGCGCAGTCCTCCTCGCTGTGGATGCACGACATGCTCGAGCGGGCGACGAACGCGACGCCCGTGCGTCTGTTCCTCACTGCCGGACGTCACGAGGACGGGCTGATCGAGCCGAACCGCGTCCTCGTCGCGCACCTGGGCTCGCTCGCGCACGAGCACGTCTTCCTCGAGTTCAACGGCGGCCACGACATCGCGTGGTGGCGCGTTCTGTGGGCGGACGGCATCCGGCACCTGCTGCCGCGCTGACGCTCAGTCGTCGTCCCAGCGCTCCTCGTCGGGAACGTCGATGGACTGCTCCAGGGCGTCGACGATGTCCGCATCGGTGCTCGCGGCATCCGGATACCGGTCGTCGACCGGCTCCTCGGCATCCTCCGGGTCGTCCACCAGCTCACGCTCCTGCTCCCAGCGGTCCGGCAGCGGAGCCTCCTCGTCGATGGAGTCATATGGATCGCGCATCGCTTCCTCCCCTCACGGTCTGTGCTTCCAGGATGCCCCGTGCCGACGGGATCCGCGAGGGGTAGCGCGGACCGGCGGCGGCGTCAACCGGGTCCGTTTTCGACGGAGCCCGACCTACGGTTGCCGGAGACGATGAAGGGAGCAGAGATGAGTGACGCAGAACGCGGGAACACGAAGCACGGTCCCGCCCTCGATGACCAGATGGAGCAGGAGACGCGCGGACTCGTTCAAGGACACGGCCGGCCTCATGCGGAGGAGTTCCGCGGGACCGAGCCCCTCCCGGACGACACCGATCGCGACGACGTGGAGCGGGCCTTCACCCACGAGGATCCGGATGCCGAGCATGACTGATCTCACGCGGATGGCCTCTCTGCTGCGGGATTCGGGACCATGGACGGTCGCCTACGTGGACGGGGCGGGCGATGAGCCGCAGGTGATCGAGGAGAAGAAGCAGGACTCGGTCCGACGCCGGCTGGACGAAGAGGGCGCCCCGCCCGCGGACGTCGAGGCGGTCGCGACGGCGCTGCGCGACGGGGCGGGTCTGCCGTCGCCGTCGTCGCGCTACATCGTGGTCGTCGATGGAGCCGTGGTCCTGGACAGCGCGCTGAGCGGACGGCGTCACGGCGAGGAGATCCTGACCCACGGCCCCGTGCCGCCGTTGCGACCGCTCCTGCTGCACGGCTCGGCCGATGTCGGGTACCTCGTGGTCGAGGCGGGACGAGAAGGCGCTCAGCTGCGCTGGGAGCGCGCGGAGCGCTCCCCCGAGCCACCGCAGGAGGTGGAGGGCCGCACGGACGCTCTACCCAAGGTGCAGGCCGGCGGGTGGTCGCACGCGAAGCACCAGCGCGCCTCGGAGGAGATCTGGAAGCTCAATCAGCGCGAGGTGGCCGAGGCCGTCGACACCGTCGTCCGCGAGCGTCAGCCCGCGTTCGTCGCGCTCGCCGGCGACGTCCGCGCACGGCAGCTCCTTCGGGACGACCTCGCCGACGCGAGCAGGGCGCTCGTCCTCGACGTCGACGCGCACACGCGGGCCGACGGCGCCGACGACTCCGCCCTCGAGGATGCGATCGCCCGGCGACTGGCCGAGCTCGAGACGGAGGATCTCTCGACCTCCAGGAGCCGGGCGCGCGTCGATCACGGCAGCCACGGGGTCGAAGGGGTTGAGCCGGTCCTGCGTGCTCTCCAGGAGGCCGCGGTCGACACGCTCGTGCTGGATGAGCGGATGTGGGACGACGAGCGGACGCTGGATGCTCTGGCGGATGTCCCGTGGGTCGACGACGGGGATGCGCTGGGAGTCGGCTCTCTCGGCCGCGTTCCCGCGGCCGAGGCGCTGGCCCGTGCCGCCCTGCTGACCGACGCCGACGTGCTCGTCGAACAGGACGAGTACGCGGCGGAGGACGAGGCGCGCGAGCAGCGGCCGGTCAGGGAGCCTCTCGCCGTGCTGCGCCGGCCCGCCGCGTGAGCGTCAGGCCCGCAGCAGGGCGGAGGCCCCGTCCAGCCACGCCTCGGCGATGATGCGGTGACCGTCCGGCGACGGGTGGATGCCGTCGCCGGCGATCGCCTCGGGGCTGCTCTGCTCGCCGTGGCGGGCCAGCAGATCGTCGAGCGGGATGAAGGTCGCGCCGAACTCCGCCGCGAGGCGCCGCTCGATCGCGATCTTCGGATCGAGATCCTCGCGGAAGCGCAGCTTGTCGGCGACGGGGAGCAGGAACGGTTCGAGGATCACGAGCGATGCCCCCGCGCGGTCGCGGATGCCGGTCAGGATCGTCCGCAGGTTCGCCTCGAACTGCTCGGGACTCGTCGCGTCGTCGTCGTCGTAGCGGCGCCACACGTCGTTGATGCCGATCATGATGGTCACGACGTCCGGGTTCTCGTCGATGCAGTCCGCGTCGAGGCGGTCGATGAGGTCTCCCGTGCGGTTGCCTCCGATCCCGCGGTTGACGACGCGGATCTCGGGGTGCTCCTGCGCCAGGTGCTCCGCGATCACGCGGACGTAGCCGTCCCCCAGCTCCTGCGGGTCCGTGCGGCGGCCGGCATCCGTGATGCTGTCGCCGTAGAAGAGGATGGTGCGGGGGCGAGCGTCGCTGCTCATGTCTGGGGATTCCGTTCCTGTCGGGATTCGCTTCGGTGCCGGCACAGGCACCGCGCGCCATCCTATCGATTCACCGGCGGCGCTCTGCGATCACTCAGCTTGGCTCCCCTAGCGTTGTCGACATGACGTCGAGCGCCGAGAACCTCAACGCCATCGCCGCGTGGGCGGTCTCGCTGATGGAGACGCTGGGCGGCCCCGGAGCCGGCCTCGCGATCGCCCTGGAGAACCTGTTCCCGCCGCTGCCGAGTGAGATCATCCTGCCGCTCGCAGGGTTCACGGCGCACCAGGGGTCGCTGAGTCTCGTCGCGGTGCTCATCTGGACGACGGTCGGCTCGATCGTCGGTGCCCTCGCCCTCTACGGCCTCGGGGCGTGGCTGGGTCGTCGCCGGCTGTACGCGATCGCCGAGCGGATGCCGCTGATCAAGATCGAGGACGTGGAGCGTGCCGAGGCGTGGTTCCTCAAGCACGGCTCGAAGGCCGTGTTCTTCGGGCGCATGATCCCGATCTTCCGCAGCCTGATCTCGATCCCGGCCGGCATCGAGCGGATGCCGCTGATCCGCTTCACCCTGCTCACGACGGCGGGCAGCGCCATCTGGAACACGATCTTCGTGATGGCCGGGTACCTGCTGGGCGCGAACTGGCACATCGTCGAGGACTACGCCGGCATCTTCCAGAAAGTCGTCATCGCGGCTGTCGTGATCGCGGTCGTCGTCTGGGTCGTGCTGCGTGTCCGCCAGATCCGGCGCGACCGCGCCGCGGTCTGAACGCTCCCCACCGCTCGCGCCGCGAACGCGGCAGAATGAGGCCGTGGTCCATCTGACGGCGGTTCTCGGCGACATCACGACCCAGGATGTCGATGCGATCGTCAACGCCGCCAGCACGGCGATGCGCGGTGGTGGAGGCGTGGACGGGGCGATCCATCGTGCCGGCGGCCCCGGCATCCTGGCGGACTGCATCCGGCGGTTTCCCGACGGACTGCGAACGGGAGACGCCGGATGGACCACGGCGGGCGAGCTGCCGGCGCGTTGGGTGATCCACACGGTCGGGCCGGATACGCGTGCGGGGCAGACCGATCCGGCGCTGCTGGAGTCGTGCTATCGACGCGCGCTCGCGATGGCCGACGAGCTGGGCGTGCGCACGATCGCCTTCCCGCTGATCAGCGCGGGGATCTTCGGATGGCCCCGTCAGGATGCTGCGGCGATCGCCGTCCGGACCATCCTGGGCACGCCGACGCGCGTGAGCGAAGCGCGCCTCGTCGCGTTCGACGACGCGGCGCGGGCACTCATCGAACGCGAGCTCTCCGCACAGACCGGCTGAGGCTCGGCGTCACTCCGGCCCGTCGATGACCTCGTCGACCAGGGCGATGCCTCCCGAGGTGTTGGCGGAGTTCATCAGGTCCTGGATCCAGCGGGCGTTGAGCTCGGGCGGCTCGGGCTCGTCGAAGATGAACTGCATAGGGATCGACGGGTGCAGCCAGATCGTCGAGCGCCCGGGCGGTTGGCCGTCCGGATGCCGCCAGGACAGCGTGAACCCCTCCTGACGACGCAGCTTCGTGGTGATGACGACCTTGAGGTGCGCGAGTGCCCGATCGTCGAGGACGATCGGGTGGTCCTCGCTGTCGTAGATGAGCTTGCCCATGCAGGAACGCTACGCCCTCGGCCCCCTGGCCGCGACCCGAAGATCGGCGATGAACGCGTCGAACGCGGCCTCCCTCGCCGAGGAGTCCCGCACCCGCAGGATGCTGGACGGATGCACGGTCACGACGACGGGGGCGAGGAGGCGCTCGGGCTCCTCGATGACGTGCCCTCGGGCATCCCCGATCGTGACGCTCCGACCGAACAGCGAACGGGCCGCGGTCGCGCCCATGCCGACGATGATCTCGGGCTTCACCTCGCGGATCTCGGCGTCCAGCCAGGGGTGGCACGCCACGATGTGCGCGACACCGGGCTTCTGATGGATGCGGCGCTTCCCGCGCGGCTCGAAGCGGAAGTGCTTGACGGCGTTGGTGATGTAGGTCTCCGTCCTGTCGATGCGGGCGGCCTCCAGGGCATCGGCGAGGACGCGGCCGGCGGGACCGACGAAGGGCTCTCCGGCGAGGTCCTCGCGGTCACCGGGCTGCTCGCCGACCAGCATGATCCGTGCGGAGGAGCTTCCCTCGGAGAACACGACCTGCGTGGCGTCCTTCCACAGCTCGCACCCGCGGCACTCGGACGCCGCTGAGCGCAGCTCATCGATCTCGGTGGAGCGCGGCAGCCAGTGCTCGGCGCCTGGGCGCTCGGGATCCTCAGCCATGACGCCACCCTGCTCACACGCTCCGGCTTCGACCAGGGGGTTGCGCCGGCGAGGATTCTCCTGGCCGGCGCCCGCGGTGTCAACGGGCGAGACGGATCCTCGCGGAGCGTCCAGGCTGAAGCCATCCACGAGAGGAGACGATCATGTCCGACCCCCAGGCCCTCCCGGACGACGAGCGGCGCGTGGACGCCGAGGGCGTCGATCCCGACATCCCGACGACGGGCGGCCGTCCCGACCCGGACGACACGTCACCCGGCGAAGAGGAGGACGAGGACGACGACCGGATCGAGGTCGAGGACCTGCCGTGAGCGGGTCATCGTCCGGGCACTGACGGAGGTGACGGCGGACGCCAGCGGTCCAGTTTCCGCGGGTTGCGCACGGCCCACACCCGACTGATCCTCCCGTCCTCCGTCGTCACGAAGCTGACGACGGCCAGCGTGCGGTCCCGACTGTCGGCCGCGACCAGTCCGAGCTCGCCGTTGACGACCTCCTCGCGGATGACGACGTCGGGCTGTCGCTCGAGAACGCCCAGGAAGAAGGTCGCGATCGCCTCAGGGCGGTGCAGCGGTTCGAGCGACGCGGAGACCAGACCACCGCCGTCGGTGATGGCGGTGGCGTCGGGATCGAGCACCTCGATGAGTCCGGCGAGATCTCCGGTCTGCCACGCGAGTTTGAAGGACTGCACGGCCGCCGCGTGCTCGGCGCGTGGGACAGGAGTCCGCTGCTGCTCGCGCACGCGCCGACGTGCCGACGATGCGAGCTGCCGGCACGCGGCGGGCGACCGACCGACGATCTCCGCGATCTCGCCGAACGTGTAGCGGAAGACGTCGTGGAGGATGAACGCGACCCGCTCGGCGGGCGTCATGGACTCCAGGACGATCAGCAGGGCCATGGACACCGAATCGTCCAGGGTGACGCGCTCGGCCGGATCGAGCGTCGTGGATCCGTCTTGGCTGCTCCATCGGTTCGCCGCCGGGACGGGTTCGGGGAGCCATTCGCCGACGTACTGCTCACGACGGGCGCGAGCGCTGCCGAGCATGTCCAGACCGACCCTGCTGGCGGTCTTGATGAGCCAGGCACGCGGATGCGCGATGCTGCGACGCTCCTCGTCGCTGAGTCGATACCACCGGATGTAGGTCTCCTGCACCGCATCCTCGGCATCCGCGAGGGAGCCGAGGAGACGATAGCTCAGGCCCAGAAGGACGCTTCGTTCACGGATGGCGTCTCCGATCTCCGGCGGCTCGCCGGGGCGTGGTGCGATTTCCGACATCGTCCTCGTTCCTGTCGTCGGAGCATCCGTGGCTGGAGACCCGACCAGATCACGGTACGTCGAAAGGAGGACGAGATGTCCTGGCGAAGTGTGAGGTGGCGGTGCGCGAACCGGACCGGGGGGCGATCATCGGTGCTCCGCCGGCATCGTCGCGATGTCGCGCGGCGCCTCCGACGCCGGGGAGCCGGAGACGGATGTCGTGACGGGGAGGATGCGGTCCTCGAAGAACCAGCGGGACAGGCGCGCACGCGCACGCTCGCTCCACCGGATCCTGCCGTGCGCGTCGGGACGGACCATCGCGGGCATGGGCGATTCGTGGTCAAGCAGCCTCCACCGCTCGTAGGAGCTGACCGGCGCGTGCACCTCGACGTACCGGCCTCCCGGAATGCGGACGATTCTGCCGGTCTCGTAGCCGTGCAGCAGGATGTCGCGGTCCCGGCGCTGCAAGCCGAGGCAGACCCGCTTCGTCAGCAGGAATGCGACGACGGAGCCCAGGAAGAGGGCCGCACGAAGCGCCATGATCAGGCCCTCGTTGCTCAGCGACAGGTGCAGCGCGATCACGTCGCTCCCACCGGCTGTCCAGAGGACCCCGTAGAACACCATTCCGGCGACGCCCAGTCCGGTGCGCGTCGGCGCGTTCCGTGGTCGCGCGAGCCAGTGCTGATCCTTCCTCTCCCCTGTGATCCATCCTTCGATGAAGGGGTAGATCATCGCCGTGAGGAAGAACAGCGTCACGAGCCCGATCGGCACCAGGACCGCGATTGTCCACGTGCGGCCGAACAGGACGACCTCCCAGCCCGGCGGCACGAGGCGCTGCGCACCGTCCAGCGCGGCGAGGTACCACAAGGCCCCGCCGCCTGCCGAGGCGACGGCAGGATCGGACGGGCCGTACAGCCAGATCGGATTCACCGTGACGGTGGCCGCGGTCACGGTCAGCGCGCCGAACACGACCGCGAACAGACCACCGGACCGGACGGCGGCGACCGTGACCGGTCGACCGACGACAGTGTGCTCGGTCCGCCCCGGCCCGGGGAACTGGGCGGGGCGCTGGACGACGTGAAGCAGGCCGATCACCACGATCATCAGCACGGTGACGGCGGGGAGGATGATCACGTGCAGCGGATACAAGGTCTCGATCGCACCACTGGGGAAACGCCCCTGGAAGACGAGGAAGGAGAGCCAGGTTCCGAGGACGGGCACGGCCTTGAGCAACCCGTCCATGACCATCAGGCTCGTGCCGGACAGGGCATCGTCGGGAAGGAGGTGGCCGGTCAGCCCGGCGGCCATCGTGACGAGGAGGACGCCGAACCACAGCAGCCATGTCAGTTCGCGCGGACGTCGGAACGCGGCGGTGAAGAACAGGCGCAGGAGGTGCAGCATAATGGCGGCGACCATCGCCGAAGAGCTCCAGTGGTGAAGCTGGCGGATCAGCAGGCCACCGCGGATCTCGAAGGAGATCGCGAGAGTCGACTCCAACGCGCGCGACATCTCGATGCCTCGTAAAGGCTCGTAGATCCCCTGATACGTGACCGTCGCCGTGGACGGGGTGTAGAAGAGCATCAGGAAGACACCGGTGAGGATGCACACGACGAGGCTCGCCACGGCGATCTGCCCGAACAGCAGCGACCAGTGATCCGGGACCACCCGTTGCCGCCAGGCGAGGACGCGCGTGCCGAGCCCGGTGCGCTGCTCCCACCACTGCGCCAGCTGGTCTATGCGCTGCGTTCCTCGATGCTCCGAGCGAATCACCGGTGTCCCTTCCTCGCACGGCCGGTCGTCTCGACCGGCTCGGGAGGAGGACGACGCAGACCCGCCGAGCGTCAGGCGGGAGTCGGCACCGGCTGATCGCCTGACAGATCACTGCCCTGTCTCGTCTCCTCCGCAGCACCGCCGATCGCGTCTGATCGTGCGTCGCTCAACAGAAGGAGGAAGAAATGTCCCACCCCGTCACATTCATCAACGTCGTCGACGTCGACCCCGCCCGCCACCAGGAGCTGGTGGACCTGCTGGTCGAAGGCACCGAGCTGGTGATCTCCCGACGTCCCGGATTCATCTCGGCGACGCTGCTCGCGAGTCTCGACAAGACACGGGTCGTCACCCTCGCGCGCTGGGAGAGCAGCGACGATGTGAAAGCCACCCAGGCCGATCCGGAAGCGGCCGCCTACGCCACACGGACCGCTGCGATCGCGCAGCCGCGGCCCGGGCTCTTCGCGGTGGTGGGCGAAGTCACCGCGTGACGACCGCCGGGTCCTTTCGTAGGGTGGAATGCCCAGCGACCGAAGGAGAAGACTGTGCTCGATGAGCTGCTCGACCTCGAACACCAGGGCTGGAGATCACTCTGCGACGGCACAGGAGCGGAGTTCTACGGCGACATCATGACGAGTGACGGCGTGATGGTGCTGGCCCACGGCCAGATCCTGGATCGCCGCGCCGTCGTCGACTCGCTGAACGACGCTCCGGCGTGGCGGACGTACGACATCGCCGAGGCGCGACTCATCGGGCTGGGCGACGATCACGCGATCCTCGTCTACACCGGTCGCGCGTATCGCGACGGGGAGGAACCGGCGTTCGTCGCGCTCATGTCCAGCGTCTACACCCGCCGGGACGGGAACTGGCGACTCGCCCTGTATCAGCAGACGCCTGTTCCCGCCCCATAGGAGTCACGCCGACCGGCGCTCACCCGCCTCGTCGCGTCCCACGCGCAGGGGCGGTCAGCCGGCGGCCTTGGCCACCCAGGCGGCGATCAGCTTCTCCTCCTCGATGCCGAGAGGGCCCTTGATGGAGTACGAGCTGGGCCACATGACGCCGTCTTCGAGCTTCGCCCCCGCTTCCGAACCGAGGGTGTTGTAGGCCGTGCCGTACTTCTGGGCGGAGTGGAAGAAGACGACGACCTTGCCGTCGGCGTTGACCCAGGCCGGCTGCCCGTACCAGGTCTTGGCGGTCAGTGCCGGGGCGACCCGGGTGACGATCGCGTGGATGCGCTCGGCGATGACGCGCTGATCATCGGGCATCGCAGCGATGCTCGTCAGCAGGTCCTCGAGGCCGGCAGCCGCCTTCTTGCCACCCTTCTCCGCGCGCAGCTCGGCAGCGCGCTCCTTGATCGCGGCGCGCTCCGCATCGCTGAATCCGCCCGTTCCGTTGTCGGCCATGGCCCTTCCCTTTCTGTCGGAGACCGGTCCTCCCAGGCTACGAATCACAGCCGGGGACGTCTTCTTCATTCCTGATCGATTCCACTCTTGACACCGCGGGAAGGCGCTGGCTATCGTCGTGCTCATACGTAGAAGCATCCGAGACTTTCTCTGAGCCTTGCTATTCATACGTATGAGCACGACCCGAAAACGCCGACAGCACCGCATCCAGTCAAGGGAGACAGGAATGTCCAGAACGTCACGCACCCTCGCCGTGGCCGCAGCGCTTGCACTCGTCGTGGGACTGAGCGCGTGCTCGCCCGGGACAGCCAACTCGAGCGCCCGGACCGACACGATCGTCTACGGCAAGTCAGACGGCGGTACGACCTACGTCCGCAATTACAACGTGCTCGGCCCGGCCACGGAGAAGGCTCCGAACGCCGAGCTCATCTACGAGCCGCTCGCGCGGGTCGACTACAGCGACGGCGCCCTCGTGAAACCGTGGCTCGCGGAGTCGCTCGACTTCGACGCCGCCGGCACCACGCTCACGATCACCCTGCGCGACGACGTGACGTTCTCCGACGGCGAGGCGTTCGATGCCGACGACGCCGCGTACTCTCTCTCCCTCCCGCTCGACAACCCCGCACTGAATCTCGCCGGGGTCACGTACACGTCAGTCGAGAAGGTCGACGAACACACCGTCGCCGTCGCGTTCGACTCGCCGTCCTTCGCCGCACTGAACCAGTTCGCGTCGAGTTCGCTGCCGATGGTGCCGAAGCACATCTGGGAAGAGCAGGACCTCATGACCTGGACGAATCCCGATCCCATCGGGACCGGGCCGTTCACGCTCGACGCCTTCGCGGCGCAGCAGGTCACGCTCAAGGCGCGCGACGGGTACTGGGGAGGCAAGATGCCCATGACGTACTTCAAGATCCTCGCGACGAACGGCGAGACCGTGAAGGCGCAGCTGCTCCGCGGCGACGTCGACTGGGCACCCACCGGCTGGCCCGGCGCCGAGGACGAATTCGTCGCGAAGAACCCGGAGACCAACCTCTACCAGCTCTATGCCACCGGCGGCGCGTACTCGATGATGTACAACACCGCACAGGCGCCCTTCGACGACGCGGATCTCCGGACGGCGCTCGCGCTGTCGATCCCACGCTCCGACATCACCGCGACGCTCAACCGCCCCGGCACCGAAGCGGGTCCGACAGGTCTCGTCGATCAGATCTACAAGGACTGGATCGCCCCCGAGTACCTCGGCGTCGTGCAGGAGGTGGACGAAGATGCCGCCCAGGCCGCGCTTGCCGCGAGCGGCTACGACGTGGTCGACGGCGCCCTCGTGAAGGACGGGAAGACCTACACGCCGCGTCTCTCCTTCAATCAGGACTTCGGCTGGAACGCCTATGCGGACATCATGATCAACAGCTGGAAGAAGGTCCTCGGCATCACGGTGACCCCCGCCGGCGCTCCGGGCGCCACGCTCTACGAGCAGCAGAAGGCAGGCGATTTCGATCTCACGATCGCAACGACGGGCGGTGCAGGCGTGTACGGCGTCTACAGCTTCCTCGACAGCCGCTACGTCGAGCCGATCGGGACGCCCGCCGCGACGAACATCGGCCGTTGGAACGACCCCGAGACCGACGAAGTCCTCGCAGGCATGACTCAGGCCGCCGATGAGGAGACGATGAAGTCGCTCGCACTCGAGATGCAGAGGATCGTCGTGAACGAGGTCCCCTTCACCCCGCTTTACAACTCCTACTGGTTCGTCGACGTGAACGCCTCGAACTGGACGGGCTGGCCAACCCCGGAGGACTTCACCGCCGTCCCCTTCCCCAGTCTCGGCCCCGACACGATCCTCACGCTGCTCTCGCTCGAGCCCGCATCATGACGACGACCGCCAGCGAGGCCGGGGTGGGGGCAGCCGACGTCGCGCCCACGCCGGCATCCGGGAAGCCCAAAGCACGCAAGCGGGGCAGGTTCCTCGCCCGCCGCCTCGGCTTCTACCTCGTCGCAGCCTGGTCCGCGATCACCCTCAACTTCGTGATCCCGCGCCTCATGCCCGGGGATCCGTCGGCCGCCATCATCGATCAGCTCGAGCGGGTGAGCGGGCAGTCGCTGCCACCGGAGACACTCGTCTCGATTCAGAGTCTCTTCGGCAACCCGGACGACAATCTGTTCGAGCAGTACGTGGCCTACCTCGGCCAGCTGGCCCGTTTCGATCTCGGCGTGTCCATCGTCAACTTCCCGGTGCCCGTCGCCGAGCTCGTGGCGGCGGGTCTGCCATGGACGCTCCTGCTCGTCGGCACCACCACGGTCGTCGCGTTCGTGCTCGGAACCGCCCTCGGGGTCGCAGCGGGATGGCGTGCCGGCACACGCTTCGACGCGATCGTCACCCCGCTGACGACGTTCCTCTCGTCCGTCCCCTATTTCTGGGTGGCCCTGCTCGCCCTCTGGGCGTTCGGCTTCGTCCTCGGGTGGTTCCCGCTCGCCGGCGGCTACGACCCGAACATCCCGATCTCGTTCGACCCGGCCTTCCTCGCGAGCGTGCTGCAGTACGGCGCCCTGCCTGCAGCGACGATCGTGTTCTCCGCCTTCGGCGGCTGGATGCTCGGGATGCGCAACATGACCGTCACGACCGTGGGAGAGGACTACGTCCTCCTCGCCCAGGCGAAGGGTCTCTCGCCGGCCCGAGTGCGCTGGCGTTACGCCGCCCGCAACGCGATGCTGCCCCAGTTCACCGGCTTCGCGATGGCGCTGGGCGGAGTGGTCGGCGGCGCGCTCCTCACGGAGATCGTCTTCAGTTATCCCGGCATCGGGTACCTGCTGTTCTCCGCGTTGCAGAAACGCGACTATCCCGTGATGCAAGGTGTGTTCCTGCTCGTCACTTTCACTGTGCTCGTCGCGAACCTCATCGCCGATTCCGTGTATGTCTGGCTCGATCCCCGTGTCCGAGAGGAGCGCTGAGGTCATGAAGTACAACATCTTCGGAAACGGCAAGGTGGCCTTCGGTGTGGCCCTGCTCTCCTTCTTCGTGCTCCTCGCGGTCCTCGGTCCGTGGTTCACCAGTTCCGTGCTGGGTCTGGATGCCCGCGCCAACGACATCTCCGCCATCGCGGCTCCGCCCAGCGCCGATCATCCGTTCGGCACGACGCAGTTCGGCCAGGACGTGCTCGCGCAGGTGATCGAAGGTGCGCGCGGCTCGATGTTCGTCGGCTTCCTCGGGGCGATCATCGGTACCGCGATCGCGGTGCTCGTCGGTGTTCCCGCCGGTTACTTCGGCGGCACCACCGGTAACGTCCTGAACTTCCTGACGAACCTCTTCCTCGTGATGCCCGTGCTGCCACTCATCTTCGTGCTCGCCGGCTACCTGCAGGGAACCGGTCTTGTCATGATCGCGTTCATCATCGGCGTTTTCGGCTGGGCCGGCGGAGCGCGCACGTTGCGCGCTCAGGCCATGAGCGTGAGCAATCGTGACTTCGTGCAGGCCATGCGCATGCTCGGTGAGTCCGACCGCCGCCTCATCTTCACCGAGGTGATGCCGCACCTGTACGGCTGGATCGCTTCGATGTTCCTCGGCGGGCTGATCGGAGCCGTGATGGCCGAAGCAGGCCTCGCATTCCTCGGCGTCTCCGACTCATCCGCGATCAGCTGGGGAACGATGATCCAGGCCGCACAGCAGCAGAGCGCCGTGCTTCGCGGGCTGTGGTGGTGGTTCGTGCCGCCGGGCCTGTGCATCGCACTGGTCGGAACCGCAGCGGCACTCATCAACTTCGGTGTGGACGAGCTCGCGAACCCGAAGCTCCGCTCTGCATCCCGCCGCGTCGTGAAGCGCACGGCCGCCGTGCGTCGCGCCGCCCTCGTACCGGAAGGAGTCTGACGTGACGATCGCTCAGACGATGCGCGACGACGAGCCCGCCCTCACGACGGCATCCGAGATCGTGCTCGAAGTCGACGGCCTGTCCGTGGAGTACGCGAGCGCCGGGGCGCCCGTACTCGCATGCACCGACGTGACCTTCCAGCTGCGACGCGGGGAGATTCTCGGCGTCGTCGGCGAGTCCGGCTCGGGGAAGTCCACACTCATCACCGCGCTGACCCGCCTGCAACGACCGCCGGCAGTGACGACGAGCGGTCGGATCGTGTTCCATCCCCAATCAGGGCGTCCCGGCATCGACCTCCTGAAGCTCCCGCCGCACGCACTGCGAGCGCTGCGCTGGACCAGCCTCTCGATCGTCCTGCAGAGTGCGATGGACGCGCTCAACCCCGTCATGCGTGTGGGCGAGCAGTTCGTCGATGTTCTCCGCGTCCACGACCGCTCGATGAGCCGCGCAGCCGCGTGGACGGAGGCCAGACGGCTGCTCGGCCTCGTCGGAATCTCCGCCGACCGCGCCCGGAGCTACCCGCATGAGCTCTCCGGCGGCATGCGCCAGCGCGCCACGATCGCGCTCGCGCTGGCGTGCCGCCCCGAGCTCGTGGTCATGGACGAGCCGACGACCGCCGTCGACGTCGTCATGCAGCGGCAGATTCTCGCCCAGGTGCTGCGGCTGCGACGAGAGTTCGGTTTCGCCGTGGTCTTCGTGACGCATGATCTGTCGCTGCTCCTCGAACTGGCAGATCGGATCGCGGTGATGTACGCCGGACGGATCGTCGAACTCGCCTCGGCCGAGGACCTCTATCGGACGCCGATGCACCCGTACACGAAGGGCCTGCGCGACTCGTTCCCTCCCCTGCACGCGCGGCTCGAGCGCCTTGAAGGCATCCCTGGGACGCCGCCCGACCTCCGTGCCTTGCCTTCGGGGTGTCCCTTCGCACCGCGCTGCCCCGCGGTGATGGATGGATGCCACGAAGCGCTCCCCCGCCTGACCGCGCATGGCGACCGCTCGGTCGCCTGCCATCTCCATGACGAGGAGTTCATCTGATGACCGAGCCCGTCCTCGAAGCCGTCGACGTGGCGAAGCACTTCGCCGTCTCCAACTCCGTCGGCGACTCCTCCGTCGTGCGGGCTGTGGAGGGTGCCAGCATCCGGCTCGAGCCGGGGCGCATCACCGCCGTCGTCGGCGAGAGCGGCAGCGGCAAGACGACCCTGGCCCGCCTGCTCGCCCGCTTCTACGAACCGACCTCCGGACAGATCCGACTCGACGGCGTGCCCGTCGTCGGGGACGGCATCCGCGCCAAGACGGTGCCGAAGTCGTATCGGAAGGCGGTTCAACTGATCTTCCAGGACCCGTTCGGGTCGCTGAACCCGCTCCATCGCGTGCGCCACAACCTGGAGCGCGCCGTGCGCCTGCACCACCGGGGTCTGGGCCGGACGGAGATCGATCGGCGACTGGCGAGCCTGCTCGAACGCGTGAGCCTCACGCCGGCGAGCGAGTATCTGGACAAGTTCCCGCACGAGCTCTCCGGCGGTCAGCGCCAACGCGTCGTCATCGCACGCGCCCTGGCGGTCGAGCCGCGCGTCCTCCTCGGGGACGAGCCGATCTCGATGCTCGACGTGTCCATCCGGCTCGAGATGCTGAACCTGCTCGACAAGCTGCGGCGCGAGGACGGACTCGCACTCCTGTACATCACGCACGACATCGCCAGCGCGCGCTACCTCTGCGACGACATCGTCGTGATGTATGCGGGCCAGATGGTCGAAGCAGGACCGAAGGACGCGGTCATCTCAAACCCGCAGCATCCTTACACGAAGCTGCTCGTCGAATCCTCGCCCGATCCGCACCGCAGCTCCGCCGTGGACCGCGACGAGATCTTCGGGGCCGCGGACGAACTCGGCGAGCCGCCGAGCCTCATCGATCCGCCGTCGGGCTGCCGCTTTCATCCGCGCTGCCCCTTCGCGATGGAGAAGTGCCGCACCACTCCCCCGCCACGCACGGGACTCGCCGACGGCCGGTGGGCGGACTGCTGGCTTCACGAAGAGGGACGGGCCGATGAACTCGCCCAGGCCACGATGACGGAACGCATCACAGGAAGACTGACGGAGGAACCCCGATGACCAGCACGAACGGACGCCAACGCGCGGCCAGGCAATCGGATGTCGCGGCGCTCGCCGGGGTTTCCCAATCGGCCGTGTCCCGCGTGATCAGCGGTGACGCCGACTCCCGGATCCCCGAGGAGACGCGCCGTCGGGTCCTCGACGCGATCGCGACGCTCGGGTACGTGCCGAATCCGATCGCACGGAACCTGCGTGGGAAGCGCACACAACTGCTCGGTGTGCACACGTTCGAGGCGCTCTTCCCCAACGCTCGCGAGAGCTTCTACTTCGAGTTCCTCCTCGGCATCGAAGAGCGTGCGGAGGAGACCCGGCACGACCTCGTGCTGTTCAGCTCGACCGGTGACGGCGGCGGGGCGCGGAAGATCTACCGCGACGAGACCAATCGACTCACGATCGCCGACGGCAGCGTGCTGTTGGGCATGTCCCCTGATCGCGACGAGCTCGCCCGGCTCTGGCACGAGGGCTATCCCTTCGTCCACATCGGTCGGCGCGAAGTGCTCGGCGCCCCGTTCCCGTGCATCATTCCGGATTACCGACGAGCGTCCGCCGAGATCGTCCGCCGGTTGCACGACCATGGACACCGATCCTTCGCCTTCATCCGCGAGTCGATCGAGGGCGAACCGTACGAGGACCGTCGCGACGGTTATCGTTCTGCAGTCGCCGAGCTCGGCATCCACGATTCCTCTCCCGGATTCGTCTCCGACGAGAGCGGACTGTCGGATGCCGTCATCGAGAGCTTCGTCGACGGCACCGTCACGGCCGCCGTCGTGGAGAGCGAGCGGATCGCGGAGACTCTCCGCGGGAAGCTCACCGCCCTCGGCCTGTCGATTCCAGCCGATGTGTCCGTCGCGGTCCTCGAGGACACCTCCGGCGCCGGCGTGCGATGGGACGACCTGCGCATCCCGCGTAAGGAGATCGGACGGATCGCGGTCGAACGGCTGATCGAGATGGTCGATGATCCGGATGCTCCGCGGGAGAGCGTGCTCGTGGCGTGCACCGTGATGCCGGGCGAGACGATCGCCGCCCCTCGCGGCTCGGTGCTGCGAACCGCACCGTCTACGTCTGATGGGACGCAACGATGACCCCGGCCGTACCCGACCTCCTCGTCGTCGGCGGCGGCGTCGGAGGTGTCGCTGCCGCACTCACCGCTGCCCGGCTGGGTCGCCGTGTCATCCTGACGGAGGAGACCGACTGGCTCGGCGGGCAGCTGACGAGCCAAGCCGTCCCTCCGGACGAGAACGCGTGGATCGAAGAGCCGTCCACGAGCCCGGGTTACGCCGAGTTCCGCCGACGCATCCGCGATTACTATCGCCGGAACTATCCCCTCACGTCCGCCGCCGCGGCAGCGCCGATCCTCAATCCGGGGCTCGGCGTCGTCAGCCGGTTGTGCCATGAGCCGCGCGTGGCTCTGGCTGTGATCGAGGAGATGCTCGCACCCTGGATCGCATCGGGCCGACTCGAGGTGCTGTTGCGGCATCGTCCCGTCGCCGTGGAGGTGGATGGCGACCGGGCACGGTCCGTGATCGTCCGCCGCGCCGACGGAACCGAGCGGGAGCTGTCTGCTCCGATCATCGTCGACGCGACGGAACTCGGTGATCTCCTGGCGCTCGGAGACGTCGAGCACGTGATCGGTGCGGAGGGGCGCGGCGACACCGGCGAGCTGCACGCGCCCGAGGCTGCCGATCCTCTCGATCAGCAGGCGATCTCCTGGTGCTTCGCACTCGAGCACCGCCCGGGCGAGGACCACGTCGGCGATCGCCCGGCACGGTACGAGCACTGGCGCACGCATGTGTCCCCCTTCTGGCCGGGCCCGCAGCTCTCGTGGACCGACGTGAATCCGATCAGCCTGCGCGTGAACACGCGCCCGCTCTTCCAGTTGCGGCCGACCCCGGACGTGCCGTTCGACCTCTGGCGCTTCCGTCGGATCCTCGCGGCAGAGAACTTCCGCGAGGGGACGATCGACGCGGATGTCACCATCGTGAACTGGCCGCAGATCGACTACTGGGAGGCGCCGATCCTCGGGGTCGATGAGGACGCCGCCGCACGTGCGCTGACGGCCAGCCGGGAGCTGTCCGCGTCGTTCCTCTACTGGATGCAGACAGAGGCTCCCCGCGAAGACGGGGGCACCGGATACCGGGGCCTGCGCCTGCGTGGCGATGTGACCGGCACCGACGACGGCTATGCCAAGGCGCCGTACATCCGCGAAGCGCGTCGAGCGATCACGGAGTTCCGTGTCCTCGAGCAGCACGTGGGCGTGGAAGCGCGGGGTCCCGGGATCGGCAGCGAGATCTTCGCCGACAGCGTCGGAATCGGCCACTACCGCATCGACCTGCACCCGAGCACTTCGGGGCGCACCTATGTGGACATCGAGGCCTACCCCTTCCAGATCCCACTGGGCGCGCTCCTGCCTGTGCGGGTGGACAACCTGCTGCCGACTGCGAAGAACATCGGCACGACGCACATCACGAACGGCTGCTACCGGCTGCATCCCGTCGAGTGGGCCATCGGCGAGGCCGTGGGTGCGCTCGCGTCGTTCGCACTCGAACGCGGTCTTCCGCCGCGCGCCGTACGCGCGGACGCCGATCTGCTGGACGACTATCGACGACTGCTCACCGATCGTCTCGGTGTCACGCTGCGGTGGCCCGAGGAGGTGCGCACGCATCACTGGAGACCCGATCCGGTGGATGCCGAGGACGTTCCGGTCCGCTGAGACCGGGACTCGTCCGCCGCAACGAGGCGGCGGACGGACGAGAGGGAGAACAATGTTCAGACCACATCGGTCTCGCCGGACGGCCATCGCGCTGACTGGCCTCGTCGCGGCGGCGCTCGCACTCGCGGCGATCCCCGCGGCGGCGGCCGCGGTACCGGAAGCCGCGCTCGGGAGCGCGCCGGCACTTCAGGTGGATGGCAACTGGATCCGCGATGCGAACGGCGACGGCGTGACGCTCCAGGGCGTCTCCGTCCTCGCACCCGAACAGAACGACGTGTGCGAGTACTGCAATTCCCGGCCGACCTCCGAGCTCATCGACTTGGCGGCTGATGCCGAGGCCGGCTGGAACTCCGATGTGGTGCGCCTTCCGGTCACCGAGATCAGCTCGACGACAGACCTCGCCGCGTACGACGCGCAGTACATCGCGCCGTACGTCGATCAGGCCGTGGATCTCGGCATCTACATCATCATCGACCTGCACCTCGTGCGAGACTACGGGGACGCGGCCGGCGCAGTCCCTCAGTCGATGGTGAAGCGGTTCTGGGATTACATCGCTCCGATCTACGGCAGCACGTCGAACGTGATCTTCGAGGTGTTCAACGAGCCCATCAATCCCGCCGACTGGAACACCTGGAAGAACTACATCCAGCCGGTGGTGGACTCGATCCGCACGACCGCCCCGGACACGCTGCTGCTGATGGGCTCGCCGCAATGGAGCACCATGCTCAACGGGGCGATCGCGAACCCCGTCGAGGACGACAACCTCGCTTACGTGTACCACATCTACCCCAACCAGGGCTCCCCGACCGAAGCGCTGCTCGACGCGAAGTTCGGCAACGCCGCCGACCAGATCCCTGTGGTCATCACCGAGTTCGGGTGGAACCCCGAAGGCGAGTTCTCCGATGCCGTCACGCGCGGCACGACGTCCAACTGGGGCGTACCGTTCCGCGAGTACGTGGACGCGCACCCGTGGATCGGGTGGCAGGCGTGGATCCTCGACAACTTCTGGAAACCGCAGATGTTCGATTACGACTGGAACCTCATGGGCGGTGAGCACCAGGGCCAGTTCATCAAGTCCTGGCTCGCCGGTGATCCGAATGTGTCACCGTGTCAGACCCATGACGCGGTCGGCGCGAGCGTTCAGGTGTCCTCGGTGTACCAGACCTTCACCGGCGACAACCTCACCGACGGAGACTGCACGAATGCCGGGCGCTGGATCTCAGCGGTCGGCGACACGACACCGACGGCGACCGTCACGCTGGCGACGGCCCAGGACGTCTCGTCCGTCGGGGTCTACAGCGGCTACAGTGGCGGGACCGGCGTCGTGCTCGTGGACTTCACGGTCGAGGTCCACACGTCGGCCGGATGGCAGCAGGTAGCGGCGATCACAGGCAACACGCAAGCTGCTCGTGACGTGCCGGTCGGTGTGAGCGGCGTGGACCAGATCCGCCTCCTCGTCACGAACCCGTCCGCTTCCACCACAGAGGCGAAGATCGCGCGCGTCTACGAAGTGGCGGTGCGCGGTTGATCCTGTTCGGGTGAGCCCCGGGACTGGTCAGGCCCGGAGACCTGCGAGTCTCCGGGCCGTGCCGTTCTTCACCGGGTCCGCTGGTTCCGGTCAGGTCTACTGATCGGGGCGTACAGGAATGGGCGTGCCGGGCGTTGGCATGACTAGACGAGCGCACCCGCTGCGTCCAGCACCTTCATCGTCGCCAGTACGGCGTTGTCGCGATACTGCTTCGAGCCCGCCACCTCGCGCACGGTCTCCACGACTTCAGCGGCACCGATTACCGCGATCGGTCCGACTCCGACGACCTGTCGTGCACACCACTCGCGCACGGCGGCCTCGCTCCCGCCCCCGGCGAACTTGCCGACGTAGAGCCGCAGCTCGACCTGGTCGAGCTCGAAGCCGAACCGCTCTGCGGCGGCCGTCACGACAGTGGAACGGATCTGTTCATCGTTGAGGAGCGCGTATGCGGCGTTCCAGGTGCGATTCTCGCTCTCTCCCCTGACGTGTGCAGCCACGACTCCACGCGAGCCGAAGAAGGACTTCACGGTCGCGAGCACGAGCTTGTCGGCGCGAGCCGCGACGAGGTCCACCTCGAATCCGTGTGTCTGCCACTCCTCATATGCGACCTTTCGTGTGCGGCGCTTGACGGGGAACTTGAGCGCACTCGAGACGACCAGCCCCTCGGCTTCCAGGGCGAGGGCGACGAACTGCTCGAAGGCTTCCATGACTCCGAGCGTAGCCAGCGGCGCTGCCGTTGCTGCGCGGTCAGGAACCACTGCGCCGACTAGGTCTCGGACGGGCACGACGCGGGTGACATGCCCTGCCCCACTGCGAGCTTTTCGGAACGTCAAAGGGACCAGCGTTGGGCCGGTCCCTTTGTCGTGCTGTTCTGTCGGGCTGACAGGATTTGAACTTGCGACCCCTTGGAGGGTCCGGGCAATCTCCGGTCTCCGCCGATCGTCTCGGGAACTCGCGGATTCCCTTGTGTTTACAGGGAACCGAGCGGTTCGCTTGGTCCGAGTGTAGCCGGTCGATTGCGGTCTGTGGGAGGTGATTTAGGTGGGTTCCTGATAGGCCGGGCGCACGACCCGAACCAGAAACAACTGACGGGCTCGGACCAGGGGGCGCCACGGCGCCGATCGGGCGAGAATCCGCGGAATTCTGCGGTTCTCACGGCAACGATACTACCGGTAACCACCGGCTGATGTCGGCCAATCTGGGGGTTTCTGGTCACTAATCTGGTCCAAATCACGGCCGTTCGAGCGTCCCTAGATTCCGTGACGCACCCGTCGACTGCCGAACGCTCGCGAGACCTCCGGTAGAAGGCTAGCCATTATACGAATGAGGGGCGAAGATCGTGCACTGCATCGGGCGCCATATACGAGCACCCGCCACTCGTCGACCGAGCCGAGGTTGCGGCTGACGAACCCGTAACATAAATGAGCCCACGCACGTTCAGCGACCGACTCGCGAACAACGGCATGTTGGGCGCTGACATCCGCGATTGGTCGGCTCTCCGCGGTGGCTGACGATCGTGCCCGCGATACGAATCGATGGTGTCGGGCTGGTGACGTCGATGTCACGGCGGCGGATGGCGAGAACCTCGCCGATGCGGGCGGAGGTGCCGAGCATGACCTCGACGATCGCGCCGAGCTGGCAGTCGGGCTTCGGACCGGAGACCGAGCGTCCGGCCTCCCAGAAGGGCGTGTAAGTGATGGGTTCTCGATGACCGGATCACATCCACCTACAGAAAAGTCCCGGAAACCCTTGAGTTTCCGGGACCTCTCGGTCGGGCTGACAGGATTTGAACCTGCGACCCCTTGACCCCCAGTCAAGTGCGCTACCAAGCTGCGCCACAGCCCGCCGCCTCCGCTCTCGCGCAGGCAACTCCCCTATCTTAGCCGCACGATCACGCGTTCGCGAACCAGCATCCCTTGCCCGTGTCGGAACCGTGGCGTACCGTGCCCACATGCCCGAGATCACCACCGAGCCGGCCACGCCCCAGCGTTGGGAAGACGTGCAGCACACCTTCTCCGGCGGAGGCGACGGACGCAGCTGCCAGTGCGCGTGGTTCACGCTCACGAACGCCGAATTCAACCGGACCACGGCCGAGGAACGACGCGAGCTCCTGCACGACGAGGTCGACGCCGGTCCCCCTCCCGGCCTCATCGCGTACGTCGACGGCGAGCCGGCCGGCTGGGTCCGCGTCGGTCCGCGCACCGTCCAGCGGCGCATCGCCCGTACCCGCGCGATCGTCACGAGCACCCCGGAGCCGCTCGACGACGAGTCCGTCTGGGCCATCACGTGCTTCGTCGTGCGGAAGGAGTATCGCGGCCTCGGCCTGAACGCCCGCCTCCTCGATGCCGCGGTGGCCTTCGCCCGCTCATCCGGAGCCCGGGTCGTCGAGGGGTATCCCGTCGACACCTCCCCGGGGCGCGTCCGATCGAACGACCTCTTCCACGGCGCGCTGTCGACCTTCCTCTCGGTCGGATTCTCCGAATCAGCAGCCCCCAAGCCGGGGCGCCCGATCGTCGCACTCGCCCTCTGACCGCGGCGCGACACCGCGCGCGCGAACCTACGATGGAGGGATGCAACGAAGCGTCTTCGGTCGCCCCACCATCTGGTGGACGTTCGTCCCCTTCGCCCTGATGTCGGTCCTGCACGTCGGCGCCCTGGCCGTCGGCAGCGATCTCGCCGGTCCCACGAAGCTCTGGCTCATGCCCTTACTGGCGATCCCGGTGCTGATCTCCGCACGTCTGAAGCCGAGACTCGCGATCGTCCTGTTGCTCGCCGCCTTGCTGTTCTCGTGGCTCGGCGACGGCACAGGCTTCCTCTTCCCGGCGGCACCGGAGCTTCCGCTCATGCTCGGATTCTTCGGACTCGCGCACATCGCCTACATCGTGCTGTTCCTCCGGGTCCTCCGTCGCCGCCGAGGGATGCCGTGGTGGGCACTGGTCTACGCCGTCTGGTGGGTGGCCATGATCGTGATCCTCGGCCCGCACACCGGCGGTCTCCTGCTCGCCGTCGGCGCCTACGGACTCGTCCTGGGCGCCACCGCGGCGCTCGCCACCCGCTGCCGCCCGCTCGTCACCGTCGGCGGCGCCTTCTTCCTGGTGAGCGACACCATCCTCGCTTTCCGCCTCTTCCTCCCCGACGCCATGCCGGACTGGACGAGCCCCGCCGTGATGGCGACCTACACGCTGGGTCAGGGCCTGATCGTGGCCGGCGCGCTCGCGACCCTCCGCGAAGGGAAGACACCACGATGAGCGATTCACCGGTCCGCGTGGACAGTTGGCTGTGGGCCGTCCGGGTGTACAAGACGCGTTCCGCCGCCACCACGGCCTGCCGGGCCGGGCACGTGCGCGTGAACGGAGACAAGGCGAAGGCGGCGCAGACCGTCAGGCCTGGAGACGAACTGCGGGTCCGCATCAGCGGCTTCGACCGCATCCTCATCGTGCGCCAGACCCTCGTCAAACGCGTCGGGGCGCCCCTCGCCGCACTCGCCTACGAGGAGCGCACGCCGCCCCGCGAGCCGACGGCCGCTCTCGCCGTCCGCGACCGCGGCGCCGGTCGGCCGACCAAGCGCGAACGGCGCGAGATCGACCGACTCCGAGGCCGGGACGCCTGATCCGCCGCACGGCGCGCGTCACGACACGTCAGATCAAGCCGCGCAGCCACCCCGCCGAACGCACGTCCGCGCCCGACGCATTCACACGCTCCTGCAGCCCGCGATCGCTCGTGACCACGATCACCGCCCTGCCGTCGCGCACGAGGCGCTCGGCCTCCGCGAGGATCGCGTCGTCGCCCTCCCCTGGAGCCGGCACGATCCGCACGCGCTCTCCCCCGGCATCCGCGGCGATCGCCTTCGCCTGCCCCTCCACGACGAACGAGATCTCGGGGAACCACTCGTCTCCGCCCAGGCCGAGCTCCCCGGCCGGGACGGCCAGCCCGGCCAGCGCCGAAGCCAGCCGTCCGGCGGCACCGGCGCGATCGCGCCACCAGCCGTCTGGCACGGAGCCGACGACGTTCGCGGCATCCACCACGAGCGCAGGACGCGCATCCAGCAGCGCGCGCAGTCGCGGCCACGCGTCGGCGAATCCGGGATGCAGCGGCCGGTCATCCACGTCCTCCACCGGCACCCATTCGAGCGCGATGCTCTCGGGATCGCTGATGACCGGATCGAACGGCACGAGCACGTCGGCGACCACCGTCGTGTACGACCAGATGCGCAGGTCGAGCACGCTCGTGAACCGCGACCGCACGGCCCCGTCCGGCACCCCGGCCTCTTCGGTCGCCTCGCGCTCGGCACCGACGATCGCGGACTCGCCCTCGTGCAGCGCGCCACCCGGCAGCCCCCAGGTGCCGCCGAAGTGGCTCCAGGAGACCCGGTGCTGCAGCAGCACACCGCGGTCAGGGTCTACGGCGAGCAGCCCGGCCGCGCCGAACCGCCCCCAGTACCGTTCACCCGTCTCGGCGACGACCCACGCGTCTCCCGGGTCCCGCGGGCCCTCGGGGCGACGCGGTTCACCGGGTGTCGGGGGAACGATGGTCACCCCTCCACCCTGTCACAGCATCCGCGCCGTCGTGCGCGACGCGACCTCGGACGTCACGGCTCTGCGAAGATGGTCCCGTGAAGCTTCTCGTCGCCGCCCTCGAATCCGAACTCGTCGCGTTCCCGGAGCAGGTGCCCGGGTACGACCGGCTCGTGACCGGACCGGGGAAGATCATGGCCGCGTCCGCGCTCACGCGCGCCCTGTGCACCACCGCCTACGAGGAGATCCTCGTGGTCGGCACGGCCGGCGCGATCGACCCCGACATCGCCCCCGGCATCCACGCCATAGACCGGGTGTTCCAGTACGACGTCATCGACGACAAGGGCGTCGCCGGTCACCACGTCTCGATGCCGCAGAATCTGCGTCTCGGCGACGGCGACGTCGTCATCGCCACCGGGGACAGCTTCGTCGACGACGCCGACACCGTGCGTGCCATCCACGCGCTCGGCGGTCACCTCGTCGACATGGAGGCGTACGTGTACACCTGGGTGGCCGGCGAGTTCGGCGTCCCCATCCGCATCTGGAAGGCGGTGTCGGACACCGCCCAGGACGGCGCGAACCAGACCTGGGAAGCGGCCGTCGCGGACTGCAGCCGTCAGCTCTGGGAGCGTCTGCAGTCCGAGCTCGACTGACCCTTCCCCGCGCCGGCGGAGGTCAGGACAGTACGCTCTCCGACGCCTGCGCCGCGCGCAGCCGCGCTTCGGCGAGCTCCTCCGCGGCCTGCAGCGGCGTGATCGCACGCTCCTGCGCGGCGTCCAGGATGCCGCGCAGCGTGCCGCCGATCTGAGAGACGCGCTGCATGATCTCCTGCTTCGTCCCCAGCCGCTTCGCCTCGAGATCCAGGTAGATCACCCCGCCGGCGTTGACGACGAAGTCCGGCGCGTACAGGATGCCACGGCCGGCCAACCGGTCCGCGCCGTCGTGCGCCGCGAGAGGGTTGTTCGCCGGACCGCACACCGCGCGGGTGTCGAGCTGGTCGATGACCTCGTCGGTCAGCAGACCGCCGATCCCCGCGGGGACGAACACGTCGGAGGGAATCAGGTGCTCCGTTCCCGGTTCCGCCCACGTCATCCCCAGATCGGCGGCGAGCTGACGCCGCGACGGGTTGACGTCGGTGGCGGTGAGCACGGCGCCCTCTGCGGACAGCCGGACGGCGAGGCGTCCGCCGACCTGACCGAGGCCCGAGATCGTGATCCGGCGGCCGGCGACGTCCGGAGATCCCGTCACGCGCTCCAGCACGGCGCGCAGCGACTCGTACACACCCAGGCTGGTGGGCCCGGCCGGCTCACCGGATCCTCCGACCGCGTCCGGCAGGCCGACCACGTGCGCCGTCCGCTCGCTGACCGTCAGCATGTCCTCAGTGGTCGAGCCGACGTCCTCGGCCGTGCGATACAGGCCGCCGAGCGCCTCGACGGCGTCCCCGAGATCGAGGAAGGCCGCGCGGCGGCGCTCCGAATCCAGACTTGTCCCCTCCGGCAGGCCGATGACGGACTTCCCGCCCCCGGCGTCCAGACCCGCGGCCGCGTTCTTCAGCGTCATGGCGGCCGACAGCCGCAGTGCGTCGCCGAGCGCGTCGCTCCAGTGCGGATACGTCCACAGCCGCGCCCCGCCGAGGGCGGAGCCGAGCGCGGAGGAATGCAGGGCGACCGCGATGAACAGACCGCTGCGCCGTCCCGTGATCACCTCCACGCGCTCGTGGGTGAAATCGGGCAGGGGCAGGGTGTGCGTCATCGCATCCTCTTTCGGCGGGCCTTGTGGGCGTGCTCGGTGGATGCCACGGCGTTGCGGCATCCACCTTCCATGGTACCTCCGCCGCCTCACGAGCGGTGAGCGGTGCTCAGCGCTGTCGCCGCTCCCTCACCCGCATGTTGATGACGATCGGCGTGCCCTCGAAGTCGTACAGCTCGCGCAGGCGCCGCTGGATGAACCGGCGGTAGCCGGGGTCCAGGAAGCCGGTCGTGAACAGCACGAACGTCGGCGGGCGCGTGGACGCCTGCGTGCCGAACAGGATGCGCGGCTGCTTGCCGCCGCGCAGCGGGTGCGGATGCTCGGCGACGAGCTCGGACAGGAACGCGTTGAACTTCCCGGTCGGGATGCGGCGGTCCCAGTTCTCCAGCGCCGTCTCCAGCGCCGGCACGAGCTTGTCGAGGTGCCGCCCGGTCTTCGCGGAGATGTTGACGCGCGGGGCCCACGCCACATGCGCGAGGTCCTGCTCGATCTCGCGCTCGAGGTAGCGGCGACGATCCTGGTTCTCCATGTCGTCGTCGTTCAGGCGGTCCCACTTGTTGAACGCCAGCACGAGCGCCCGGCCGGACTCCAGCACGAGGTCGATGATGCGGATGTCCTGCTCGCTGATCTTCTCGGACACATCGAGCACGACGACGGCGACCTCGGCCTTCTCCAGCGCCGCGGACGTGCGCAGGGAGGCGTAGAAGTCCGCGCCCTGCTGCAGGTGCACGCGGCGACGGATGCCGGCCGTGTCCACCAGGCGCCACAGCTTGCCGCCGAGCTCCACGACCTCGTCCACGGGGTCGCGGGTCGTGCCGGCGAGATCGTTCACGACCACGCGCTCCTCCCCCGCCGCCTTGTTCAGCAGCGAGGACTTGCCGACGTTCGGCCGACCGAGGATCGCGACGCGGCGCGGTCCGCCGATCTCCTGCTTCGCGACGGCCGAGACCTCGGGAAGCTTCGCGAGCACGGCATCCAGCAGGTCGGCGACGCCGCGTCCGTGGATCGCGGACGTCGGGTACGGCTCGCCGAGGCCGAGGTTCCACAGCGCCGCCGCCTCCGGCTCCTGACGCGTGTCGTCGATCTTGTTGGCGACGAGGAACACCGGCTTGCCGCTCTTGCGCAGCAGGCGCACGACGTGCTCGTCGGTCGAGGTGGCACCGACCATCGCGTCGACGACGAACAGGACGACGTCGGACAGGTCGATCGCGACCTCGGCCTGAGCGGCGACCGAGCGGTCGATGCCCTTGGCGTCCGGTTCCCAGCCGCCCGTGTCGACCAGCGAGAAGCGCCGGTCGTTCCACTCCGCCTTGTAGGTGACGCGGTCGCGCGTCACGCCGGGAGTGTCCTCGACCACGGCCTCACGGCGGCCCAGGATGCGGTTCACGAGCGCGGACTTGCCGACGTTCGGGCGCCCCACGATCGCGACGACAGGCAGCGCCGGGAGGAACTCGATGCCGTCCTCGCCGCCGGAGAGACCGGCCAGGAGCGCGGCATCCTCCTCGTCCAGGTCGTACTCGGCGAGACCGGCGCGCAGCGCCTCGGCCCTCTGGTCCGCGAGCGCCTCGTCGAGGTCGTTCAGCTTCTCCTCGAGGTGGTCAGGGCCGCCCTCGTACTCGTCTTCAGCGGGCATGTTCCGCTCCTTGCTTTCGGTCGATCACCGCGAGCACGGCGTCGATGGTCTGAGAGAAATCGAGCGCGGTCGAGTCCACGACCTCCACGCCCTCCGCGGCGTTGAGGAAGTCGACGACCGTGCTGTCGGCGGCGTCGCGCCGGTGCAGCGCCTCAGCGACCGCGGCGGCGTTCTCGCCGGCGAGTTCGCCGGCGCGTCGCGCGGCGCGCACCTCGGGGGCCGCGGTGAGCAGGATCCGCACCGGCGCGTCGGGCGCGACGACTGTGGTGATGTCGCGGCCCTCCACGACGACGGCGTCGAACGCGGCCTCCGCGACGAGGGACCGGAACAGTTCGTTGACGCCCGTCCGCACCTCGGGAACGCGCGCGACACCGCTCACGGCGCCCGACACGCGCGGTTCGCGGATCGCCGCGGTCACGTCGACGTCTCCGACCCGCACGGATCGGTCGTCGGGGTCGAGTCCGATGCGCAGATCGAAGTCGGATGCCGCGGCGCGCACCGCATCCGCGTCCGCCGTGTCGGCCCCGCGGTCGAGCACGTGCCAGGCGAGCGCGCGGTACGCGGCTCCCGTGTCGAGATAGCCGTATCCCCGGCTGCGCGCGACGGCCTTGGAGACGCTGGACTTGCCGGAGCCGGCCGGCCCGTCGATCGCGATGAACTTGTGCGCGTCAGTCATTCGTGGTCCCTGCAATCCGCCACCCGCGTTCCTGCAGACCGGTGATCGCGCCGTGCAGCGCGGCCGGGGCCACGCTGATCTCGGCGAGGCCGAACTGCGCGCCCGGCGAGTGCTCCAGGCGCAGATCCTCCACGTTCACGCCGAGCTCACCGAGCTCGCCGAAGAGCCGCCCGAGCTGACCGGGAGTGTCGTCGACCATGACGACCAGCTGCTCGTAGCGGCGGTTCTGCCCGTGCTTGCCGGGAAGCCGCTCGACTCCCTCGTTGCCCTGCCGGATGGCGTCGGCGACCGTGCGGCGCGCACCGGGCGCGGCCGGATCCCGCAGCGCTGCGGCCACGTCGCGGAGGTCGTCCGCCAGCGCGTCGAGGATGTCGACCACGGGCTGAGCGTTGGCGCCCAGGATCTGGACCCACAGTTCGGGGGCGGAGGCGGCGATGCGCGTGGTGTCCCGCACGCCTTGACCTGCCAGGCGCAGGGATCCCTCGTCCGCCGACGCGAACCGGCCCGCGAGCAGGCTCGCCACGACCTGCGGGACATGCGAGGTCAGGGCGACCGAGCGGTCGTGCTCCTCGGGCGTCATCTCGAGCGGCATCGCCCCGACATCCAGCGCGAGCGCCTCGACGAGCGCCAGGTCGGCCGGACGCGTCTCCTCGTCGCGGCACACGACCCACGGGCGCCCGACGAACAGATCGGCGCGCGCCGAGATCGCTCCGCCGCGCTCGCGTCCCGCGAGCGGATGGGAGCCGATGTAGCGCGTGAGATCGACGCCGCGCCGGCGCAGGGCGTTCAACGGCTCCAGCTTGACGCTCGCGACATCCGTGACCACCGCATCCGGGTAGCGATCCAGTTCCGCCTGGATGACATCGGCGGTGACGTCCGGCGGAACGGCGACGACGGTGAGGACGGGTCGATCGTCGTCCTTCTCGGCGCGCCCGGCGCCGTAGTCGATCGCGAGCCGGAGCTGCGCGGGTGACGCGTCGGCGAGGACCACGTCCACGCCCTTCACCCGCAGCGCGTGTCCGATGCTGGCGCCGAGCAGGCCGGACCCGACGATCCGGACGGTCCCCGACAGCCGCGGGGGCACCGCGGCACCACGGGACTGTTCGCTCACTGCTTCTCCTGCACGTCTCCCGGCGTCGTATCCGCAGGGGAATCCTGGCGCGACAGAGTCAGCAGCGCGCCGAGTTCGATTTTAGTCAGTTCCCGCGACTTCCCCGCCGGGAGGGTTCCCAGGTGCAGCGGGCCGAACTGCCGGCGGACGAGTTCGAGAACGGGGTGGCCGACCGCCGCCATCATGCGGCGCACGATGCGGTTGCGCCCGGAGTGCAGCGTGAGCTCCACCAGGCTCGAGCCGCGGGACGTGTCCAGCAGCCGGGCCTTGTCGGCCGCGATCGGCCCGTCCTCGAGCTCGATCCCCGCCGTCAGCCTCGCGATGGTCTGGGCCGTGACCGTGCCGTCGACCTTGGCGATGTACACCTTCGTCACGCCGAACGACGGGTGCGCGAGCACGTGCGCCAGCTCGCCGTCGTTCGTGAGCACCAGCAGGCCGCTGGTCTCGGCATCCAGGCGGCCGACGTTGTACAGGCGCTCGGGGTAGTCCTTCGTGAAGCGCCGCAGATCCGGGCGGCCGTTCTCGTCGCGCATCGTGCTGACGACGCCGGTCGGCTTGTTCAGCATCACGTAGCGCTTGGACACGTCCAGCTGCACGGCGGTGCCGTCGACGTCGACGAGGTCCTTGTCGGGGTCGATGCGCGTGCCGAGCTCGGTCACGATCTGCCCGTTGACGCGGATGCGCCCCTCGACGATGTACTGCTCGATGACGCGCCGCGAGGCGACGCCCGCGTTCGCGAGGACCTTCTGCAGCCGGACGCCCTCGGGCGAAGAGTCTGTCTCGGGGGTCATCGGATGCTCGATTCGTCGAAGCCGTTCGAACCGTCGTCGAGCAGCGGAGAGATGGGAGGCAGCTCGTCGAGGGAGTTGATGCCGAGGTTCTGCAGCAGGGCATCCGTGGTGCCGTAGTTGATCGCGCCCGTCTCCGAGTCGGCGAACAGCTCGGTGATCAGCCCGCGCGCCAGGAGGGTGCGCACCACCGAGTCGACGTTCACGGCGCGGATCGAGGCCACCTGGCCGCGCGTGACCGGCTGCTTGTACGCGATCACGGCGAGCGTCTCCAGCGCCGCCTGCGACAGCCGCGCGGGCGCCTGACCGCCGACGAACTCGGCGACGAGGTCGTCGTGGTCGTCCCGGACGTACAGCCGCCAGCCTCCGCCCACCTCGCGCAGCTCGAAGCCGCGCCGCGGGCCGCTGCCGCGTCCGTCGTAGTCGTCCACGAGCGTCTCGATCGCCTGGCGCACCGCCGGTACCGGGGCGCCGACCGCGGCCGCCAGCGCGACGAGGCCCAGCGGTTCCTCGAGGATCAGCAGGATCGCCTCGAGCTTCTCGGTCAGCGGAGCGTCGATCGCCCGCTCGTCGATGGTCTCGGTCATGTCATCGGTCATAGTCGGCCCCCAGGGTCGCGAGCATCTCATCCGACCAGGTGTCGGCGGCCCAGCGCAGCGTCAGCTCGCCGAGCGGTTCCAGTTGTTCGAAGGACAGCGCGGCGTGCCGGTACAGCTCGAGCACCGAGATGAACCGCGCCACCACGATGCCCGGCTCGGTCACACCGGAGACGAGCTCGCGGAACGTCAGCGACTCCGTGCCGCGCAACAGCGTCACCACGATCGCAGCCTGCTCCCGGATGCTCACGAGCGGCGCGTGCAGGTGGTCCAGCCCGACGTGCGGGATCTCCTTCGGCGCGAACGCGAGGAGGGCCAGCGCCGCGAAGTCGTCGGCGCTGAGCGTCCAGACCAGCTCGGGTGTCTGACGGCGGTGCTTCTCGTCCAGCCTCACGCTGCGCACGTGACGACGATCCTCCCGCTGCAGGCTCCGCGCGAACCAGGCGGAGACCTCCTTGAACGCGCGGTACTGCAGGAGACGCGCGAACAGCAGGTCCCGCGCCTCGAGGAGCGCGACGGACTCGGCATCCACCAGCTCGCCCTGCGGCAGGAGGCCGGCCACCTTCATGTCCAGCAACGTCGCTGCCACGACGAGGAACTCGGATGCCTGATCCAGCTCCTCCTCGGGTCCGAGCTCCTTCAGATACGCGATGAACTCGTCCGTGACCTTGCTCAGCGACACCTCGGTGATGTCGAGCTCGTGCTTGGAGATCAGGTTCAGCAGCAGGTCGAACGGTCCGTCGAAGTTCCCGAGCGACACGCGGAAACCGGAGTCGTCCCGCCCTCCTTCATCGAGCGCGGGTGAGGGATCGGTTTGCTCGACGACCGACGGATCGGTCTCGTCAGGCGACGGCGCCACGGGCGACCAGCTCCCGCGCCAGCCGCAGGTACGCCTGTGCGGCGGCGTGCTCCGGTGCGAACTCGGTGATGGGGACGCCGGAGACCGAAGCGTCCGGGAACTTCACGGTGCGGCCGATCACGGTCTCCAGGACGTCGTCTCCGAACGCCTCTACGACGCGCTCGAGCACCTCACGGGAGTGCAGCGTCCGCGGGTCGTACATCGTGGCGAGCAGGCCGTCGAGCTGGATGGCGGGGTTCAGGCGATCGCGCACCTTGTCGATCGTCTCGATGAGCAGCGCGACGCCGCGCAGAGCGAAGAACTCGCACTCCAGCGGGATGAGGACGCCGTGGCTGGCGGTGAGCGCGTTCACGGTCAGCAGCCCCAGCGACGGCTGGCAGTCGATGAGGATGACGTCGTACTCCCCCGCGACCTGACGGAGCACGCGCGACAGGATGGTCTCGCGCGCCACCTCGTTGACGAGGTGCACCTCGGCCGCGGAGAGGTCGATGTTCGCCGGGATCACGTCGAGGCCGTCGACGGAGCTGTGCACGATCGCCTCGTGCGCGTCGCGCTTGGTGTCCAGCAGCAGATCGTAGATCGTCGGCACGTCGTGCGTCTGGATGCCGAGGCCCGCGGAGAGCGCACCCTGCGGGTCGAAATCGACCGCGAGCACCTTGCGGCCGTACTCGGCGAGAGCGGCGGCGAGATTGATCGACGTCGTGGTCTTGCCGACCCCGCCCTTCTGGTTGCACAGCGCGATGATCCGCGCCGGCCCGTGGGATTCGAGCGGCGCTGGCGTCGGGAAGCCGTGATAGGGACGACCGGTGGGTCCGATCGGGGTCTCGTCGCCCTTCGACGCCCTGCCCTTGGACTTCGCCGCTTTGTCAGCCACCGGTTCTCCTGCTCCCTCGTGCTCGCTCGATTCTAGTCACCAGGGGCGCGAACGCGCGGCCCGCACCCGGCGATCCCGGGGAATCGCGCTACCGGGCGCGCGGATGCGACGTCGCGTAGATGTCGCGCAGCGCGTCGACCGAGACGTGGGTGTAGATCTGGGTCGTCGCGACCGACGCGTGCCCCAGAAGCTCCTGCACGACGCGCACGTCGGCTCCGCCCTGCAGCAGGTGCGTGGCGAAGGAGTGGCGCAGCGTGTGCGGAGACACGTCCGCCGTGATCTGTGCGGTGTCGGCGGCCTGCCGGATGATCAGCCAGGCGCTCTGCCGGGACAGGGGCGCGCCGCGGGCCCCGAGGAAGAGCCGGGCGGTCGCGCGTCCCTTCGCCGCGAGATCGGGCCGCACCCGCGTGAGGTAGGCGTCGACCGCAGAGCGCGCGTACGAGCCGATCGGCACGATGCGCTCCTTCGCACCCTTGCCCCGCAACCGCAGCACCTCGCCGTGCGACAGATCGTCCACGTCCAGCCCGATCGCCTCGGACACGCGCGCACCCGTGGCGTAGAGCAGTTCGAGCAGGGCGCGATCCCGGATCCCCATCGGCTCATCCGGCGAGGGGGCGGCCAGCAGCGCCTCGACCTGGTCGATCGTCAGCGCCTTGGGCAGTCGCTGCGGCGTCTTCGGCGGGCGGAGCCGACCCGTCGGGTCCTCCGGCGCGATCCCCTCCCGCACGAGGAACCGGTGCAGGCCGCGCACAGACGACTGGAGCCTGGCCAGGCTCGTGGCCGCCGGCGGCGGGACGAGCGCGGATCGGTCGGCGATGAACCGGCTGACGATCGAGCTGCTGATCGCCGCCGTGTCGTCGACCCCGACGTCCGCGAGCCAGGCGCGATAGACCTCGAGATCACGGCGATAGGCGCCGACCGTGTGCGTGGAGAGGCCCCGCTCGATCGTGATGTGCCGGAGATAGGCGTCGACCGCGCGCTCGACCTGCACGGTCAGCCCCTGGCGCGCCTCGCCGCCACGGCCAGCAGCCCGTTGGCGAGCAGCGCGTTGCGCAGTCGTCCGGCGAGCACGGCGTCCACGGCATCCTGCAGCGGAACCCAGACCAGGGAGATGTCGGCCTCCTCGTCCTCACGGGCATGCACGTCCGGAGCATCCGAGAGCTCCGTTGCGAGGAAGAAGTGCACGATCTCGTTGCTGCCGCCCGGCGTCGTGAACGTCGAAAGCAGGGGCTCCCACGCCCCGGCGACCAGGTCGGCCTCCTCGGCGAGCTCACGGCGCGCGGCGTCGAGCGGGTCCTCCCCCTCGACGTCCAGGAGTCCCGCGGGCAGCTCCCAGTCGCGATGCCGGATCGGATGCCGGTACTGCTGGATCAGCAGCACCCGGTCCGAGGCGTCCATCGCGACGATCGCCGCAGCCCCGGGGTGATCGACGTACTGACGTCGCAGCTCGCCGTCGCCGTACCGGAGTCGGTCGTCGCGGATGTCCCACACCGCACCGCGGAACGCGAGCTCCGATGCGAGGATCTCCGGATCGAACCGCTCATCGCGCAGGGCGGCCGCGTCGGCCCCCTCCCCGGAGCGGGGGCCGACGTCCTGAGCGGACGTGAGATCAGGCATCGGCTTCCACGTCGAACAGCTCGCTCGCCCGATGACGGTCGATCGCCGCCCCCACGAGACCGCGGAACAGCGGGTGCGGATCGGTCGGACGCGAACGCAGCTCGGGGTGCGCCTGCGTGGCGATGTAGTACGGGTGCACGTCGCGCGGCAGCTCGACGAACTCCACGAGGTCGAGCTCGGGGTTGATGCCGGAGAACACCAGGCCGGCCTCGGCGATGCGGTCGCGGTAGGCGTTGTTGACCTCGTAGCGGTGACGGTGACGCTCCTCGACCTCCGTCGAGCCGTAGACCTCAGCCGCGATCGAGCCCTCGGCGAGGCGAGCGGGGTACAGTCCCAGACGCATCGTGCCGCCCAGGTCGCCGTGGTCGATGATGTCGACCTGCTCGGCCATCGTCGCGATGACCGGAGCCGGCGTCTCCGGGTCGAACTCGCTCGACGAGGCGCCGTCGATCCCCGCGACGTTGCGCGAGTACTCGATGACCATGCACTGCAGGCCGAGGCAGAGTCCGAGCGTCGGGATGCCCTGCTCGCGGGCGAAGGTCAGCGCACCGAGCTTTCCCTCGATGCCCCGGATGCCGAAGCCGCCAGGCACGCAGATGCCGTCCAGCTGTCCGAGCTGCTCCTTGGCGCCCTCCGGCGTCTCGCACAGGTCGGACGGGATCCAGCGGATGTTGACCTTCGTCTCCTGCGCGAAACCGCCGGCCTTGAGCGCCTCGGTCACGGAGAGGTAGGCGTCCGGCAGGTCGATGTACTTGCCGACGAGTCCGATCGTGACCTCATGCTTGGGGTTGTGCACGGCGTGCAGGACCTTGTTCCAGCGCGTCCAGTCGACGTCGGCGGCCTTCTGGTCGAGCCCGAGCCGGCGCACGATGTAGGAGTCCAGGCCCTGTTCGTTCAGCGTGGACGGGATGTCGTAGATGCTCGGCAGGTCGACCGTGTTGATGACGCCCTCGGCGTCCACGTCGCACATCAGGGCGATCTTGTTGCGGTTCGACTCGCTGACGGGACGATCGCTGCGGAGCACGAGCGCATCCGGCTGGATGCCGACCTGGCGCAGGGCCGCGACGGAATGCTGGGTGGGCTTGGTCTTCTGCTCCCCCGACGCGCCCATGAACGGCACCAGCGACACGTGGACGAAGAAGACGCTGTCGCGGCCGAGCTCGTGGCGCAGCTGACGGGCGGACTCGAGGAACGGCTGGGACTCGATGTCGCCGACCGTGCCGCCGACCTCGGTGATGATGACGTCGGGCTTGGGCGTCTCGTCCGCCTGCAGCCGCATGCGCCGCTTGATCTCGTCGGTGATGTGCGGGATGACCTGCACCGTGTCGCCGAGGTACTCGCCGCGCCGCTCGCGTGCGATGACCTGCGAATAGATCTGCCCGGTCGTGACGTTGGCGGCCTGCGACAGGTTGATGTCGAGGAAGCGCTCGTAGTGGCCGATGTCCAGGTCCGTCTCGGCGCCGTCGTCGGTGACGAACACCTCGCCGTGCTGGAACGGGTTCATCGTGCCCGGGTCCACGTTGAGATACGGGTCGAGCTTCTGCATGACGACGCGCAGTCCGCGGGCGGTGAGGAGATTGCCGAGGCTCGCGGCGGTGAGCCCCTTGCCCAAAGACGAAACGACACCGCCGGTCACGAAGATGTGCTTGGTGGTGTCGTTCTTGGGCCCCGCAGAAGAAGAGTTCATCACGGGCTTCTATCCTAACAGTTCGCGGGAGACCCCGAGGTCGAGCAGTTCTCTGGCATGCGTCAGCGCGGCGTCCGAATCGGCGAGGCCCGACAGCAGGCGCGCCATCTCGGCTTCGCGCTCGGCGCCCTCGAGGCGTCGGACGCTGGATGCCGTGACGGCGCCGTCGCTGGCCTTGACGACGGACAGGTGATTCCCGGCGAAGGCGGCGACCTGGGCGAGGTGCGTGACGGCGATCACCTGGGACCGTTCAGCGAGTCGAGCAAGTCGCCTGCCCACCTCGATCGCGGCGGCGCCTCCGATCCCGGCATCCACTTCGTCGAAGACGAAGGTCGGAACCGGGTCGGTGCCCGCGATGACGACCTCGATCGCCAGCATGACCCGCGACAGTTCGCCTCCCGAGGCGCCCCGGGCGACGGATCGGGGCTCTGCTCCGGGGTGCGGAGCGAGCAGGATGGCGACGTCGTCGCGCCCGTGCGCGCTCTCCGTGCCGGCCGTCACCGCGACCTCGAGCCGGGCGTCGGGCATCGCGAGCGCGTGCAGTTCCTCGGTGACCGCTGCGCCCAGCCGCGCCGCGGCCTCGGTGCGCACCGCGGTGAGAGTCTCGGCCGCGGAGTCCAGCTCGGCACGGGCCTGCTCGCGTTCGGCGTCGAGCCGCGAGACGCGGTCCGTGTCGTCGTCCAGCTCGGCCAGTCGCGCGGAGCCGGTCTCCCACAGGGCGAGTGCCTCGTCGAGCGAGCCGTGTGCGCGCACCAGCGTTCCGAGAGCGGCCCGGCGCTCCTCGACCGCGGCCAGTTCGTGCGGACCCGCCTCGTCGAGGTCGGCGAGGTAACCGGCGAGCTGACCGGCGATGTCGGTGATGCGGTAGCCGAGGTCCGCGAGCGACTCCGCGATGCCGGAGAGCGCCGGATCGGACGCGCGTTCGAGCTGACGCCGTGCATCGGCGACGAGAGCCGAGGCGTCGGTGTCCCCGTCCTCGGCGGACAGCGCACCGTGCGCGAGCGCGGCGGCCTGCCGCAGCTCCTCGGCGTTGGCGAGGCGCTCGGCGCGCTCGGCGAGGGCCTCGTCCTCACCGGGCTCGGGCGCGGTCGCCTCGATCAGGGCGAGAGCCTCACGCAGCCGCGCGGCCTCCTCGGCGCGCCGGTCGCGGTTCTCGGTGAGCTCGCGCAGTTCGGCGTCGAGGATGCGCCACCGCTCCCAGGCACCGGTGTATGCGCGCAGGGCATCCGCCACCGGCTCGCCGCCGAAGCGATCGAGCGCGTCCCGCTGCGCGACGGCGGACTTCAGCCGCAGCTGCTCGGACTGGCCGTGGACGACGACGAGCTCCTCGGCGAGGGCCGACAGCACTCCGGCGGGCGCGGCCCGCCCGCCGACGCTGGCGCGACTGCGGCCCTCCGCGCTGAGCGTTCGCGAGACGTAGAGCTCGGCCTGTCCCGAGCCCGCGGGCTCCAGCTCCCCTCCGGCATCCTCCACGATGTCGGCGACGGCGCCCTCCTCGGGAACGACCCAGACGCCGGCGACCGAGGCCTGGGGCGCTCCGGCACGGACGGCGCCGGAGTCGGCGCGTTGACCGAGCAGCAGCCCGAGGCCGGTGACGACCATGGTCTTGCCCGCGCCGGTCTCGCCGGTGATCGCGGTGAAGCCCTTGCCCAGGGGCAGCACGGCGTCGGCGATCACGCCGAGGTGCTGCATCCGGATCTCCTCGATCATGCCGTCGCCTCCGTCCCGTTGCCGCGCCACCCGGCCACCGGCAGGCGGAACTTGCGGACCAGGCGGTCCGTGAACGGTGCGGGGTGGAGCCGAGCAAGGCGCACGGGGCGCGAGGAGCGGCGCACCACGACGCGGGCTCCGGGAGGAAGCTCGTGGGAGCGGCGGCCGTCGCACCACAGGATGCCGGTTCCGCTCGTGCGCTCGAGCATCTCGATCGCGACGGAGGCGTGCGGGCTGACGACGAGGGGCTTGGCGAACAGCGCGTGCGCGGACAGCGGCACCACGGCGATCGCCTCGACGCCGGGCCAGATCACCGGGCCTCCGGCCGAGAAGTTGTACGCGGTCGAGCCGGTCGGGGTGGAGACCACCATGCCGTCGCATCCGTAGCTCGTGAGCGGACGCCCGTCGATCTCGACGACGACCTCGATCATGCGCTCGCGGCTCGCCTTCTCGACGGTCGCCTCGTTGAGCGCCCAGGTCTCGTACACGACATCGCCGGCGACGTCCTTCACGCGCACGGCAAGAGCGAGGCGCTCCTCGACCGCGTAGTCGCGCTCGATGACCCGTCGCACGGCGTCGTCCATGTCGTCGCGCTCGATCTCGGCGAGGAAGCCGACGTGGCCCATGTTGATGCCGAGCACGGGTGCCCCGCTGTCGCGGACGAGTTCGGCGGCCCGCAGGATCGTCCCGTCCCCGCCGAGCACGATCGCGAGTTCCAGATCGTCGACCGGGATCGTGTCGCCGAGCACATCGACGTCGGCGAATCCCGGATCGACCGCCGAGAGCTCCGCCCGGTCGTCACCGGCCAGCACGGGACGGGCTCCGGCGCTTCGGAGCGCCTCGACGACTCGACGGGCGGCGGCGACCGTATCGTCCCGGCCGGCGTGGGCGACGACCAGGATGCTGCGCTCGTTCATCGTCCTCCTGCCAGTTCGTCGATCCGCTGCGTCCATTCTGCCGGAGAGGTCCCGCGGCCGGGCGCCATGTGGACAAGGTACTCGGCGTTGCCGTGGGTTCCGAGGATCGGGGAGGGCAGGATCCCCTGCATCCCGAATCCGGCATCCCAGGCGCTCCACACCGTGCGGGCGACCGCGTCGGCACGGATGACGGGATTGGTCACGAGACCGCCCCGCACTGCGGTGCGGCCGACCTCGAACTGGGGTTTGACGAGCAGGATGATGTCGGCGTCGGATGCCGCGACCAGCGCGATCGCCCCGAAGACGAGCTCCAGCGAGATGAAGGACAGGTCGCCGACGATCACGTCAGGGCGGCGCCGCTCCCCCGTCGCCTGGGCGAGGTTCTCGGCGGTCATGTGCCGCACGTTGAACCCTTCGACGACCGTCACTCCGGGGTCGGCGGCGACCGTCGGCGAGAGCTGATCGTGCCCGACATCGACGGCGAGGACGCGCTCGGCGCCGCGCTCGCGCAGCACCTGCGTGAATCCCCCGGTGGAGGCTCCCATGTCGAGAGCGAGGCGCCCCGAGACGTCGACGTCGAATCCATCCAGTGCGGCGATCAGCTTGTGCGCGGCTCGGCTGACGTAGTGATCGGACCCCGCCACCGTGATCTCGGTGTCATCCGCGACCGGCGTCGAGGCCTTGACGACCGTGCGGCCGGCGACCTGGACGAGGCCGTCGGAGATGAGCGTCGCGGCATGCGTCCGGGAACGGGCCAGTCCGCGCTCCGCGAGGGCGGCGTCGAGTCGGGTCACCGCTCCGACGGCTTCTCTCGCTGATCCAGGCGCGCGCCGGCCTCGAGACGGCGCGACAGTTCATCGTGCAGGCTGGAATACGCGTCGGCCCTCGCCGCGAGGGGCTGACCCTCGATCAGGCGCAGGCGGCTCCAGAGCCCGTCCGTGGGGCCGGTGGTGCTGTCGTCGCTCACCCCACCAGCCTACGGCCGATGGAACGGATCCTCGTAGAGGCGCTCGGGCACCCGCAGCACGAAGATCGGCGTGCCGGACTCCCAGATCGCCAGGGCTCCGGCGCGCAGCAGATCGATCTGACGCGAACCCTCGGCGAGGATCTCGACGTCGCCCCCGTTCACGCGGACGGTCGATGCGCCGACCGTGACCGCTCCGTCCTTGCGGACGGCCTGCGGATACGGTTCGTGGAGCTCACGGAGGTCGGAGAGCACGAACGTGGGGCGCGAGCCCTCGGGCGCGGCCAGGACGTGCTTGGGACGGTCGATGCCGGTGAGCACGAGTGCGGAGTCGATGCCCGCGCGGTTCGCGCCGAGGATGTCGGTGTCCAGCCGGTCCCCGATGAACAGTGCGCGCCGACCGCCGAATCGCGCGATCGCCTCTTCGAAGATCGGGACCTCGGGCTTGCCTGCGACCGTCGCGAGACGACCGATCGCCGTGTGGACCGCGGACACGAGGGTCCCGTTTCCCGGGGCCACACCGCGCTCTCGGGGAATGGTCCAGTCGTTGTTGGTCGCGATCCAGGGGATCCCGCCCTCTTCCTCCGGCACCTTCAGGGCGAAGGCGGCTTCGGCGAGGTCGGTCCAGGCGACGTCGGGCGCGAAGCCCTGAACGACGGCGTCGGGAGCATCCTCGGCGCTGCGCGTCACGGTGTACCCGGCCTTCTCCGCTTCGACCACGAGCCCTTCGCCGCCCACGATGAGGAGGGTGGCCGGCGCGGGGACGACGCTAGCGAGCAGGCGCATGGCCGCCTGCGGGCTCGTGACGACCTCATCGGGCGCGACCGAGAGACCGAGTTCGGTCAGGTGCTCGGCGACGGAGGCGTCGGTGCGGGAGGCGTTGTTCGTGATGTAGCCGAGACGACGCTCGCCCGCGACCGCGTTGAGACTGTCGACGGCGTGCGGCAGCGCGCCAGGTCCGGCGTAGACCACACCGTCGAGATCCGCCAGCACGACGTCGATGCCGTCGAGCGGGGTCGGACGCTTCTTGGCGAACAGGCCCATCAGGCGCGGCCCTCCTCGTCCGCCTCGTCCTCACCCAGAAGCTCGGCGACCTCCTGTGCGATGGCGTCGTGCTCGGAGGGCTCGGGGGCGGAGTTCGGGTGCTCTTCGACGGACTCGTCGGCGGCGTCCGCGCGCGGTTCGGAGGGCGCGGACTCCGGGGCGGAGTCGGCTTGCTGATCGCCGGGCTCGTCCGCGGCCAGCTCCGTCTCGTCCGGTGCGTTCTCGGCAGCGGATGCCTCGCTCGACGCGGAGTCGTCGGTGTCGTCCTCGATGAGTCCGTCCTCGACGATGATCTCCTCGTCGCCGGACTCGTCGAGACCGAGCGCTTCGAGAGCCACCTCGGCGCGGTGGGTCCAGAACTCCGCCTCCTCGTCGCGGCCGAGGTCCTCGAGGACGGCCGCGCGGGCCGCGAAGAGCGCGGGGCTCCAGCTGAAGGCGCGGTCCGGATCCAGCTCGGGGATCTCCAGTTCGCCCAGCGCGAGCTCCAGCTCTCCCTGGTCCAGACGAGCACCGGACATGGCGATGGCCAGCGCGACGCGGACCTCGACGGGAAGAGCGTCCCGGTCGACGGCGCGGCCGGTCTCGAGGGCACGGTCGGGACGACCGACGCCGCGCTCGCTGTCGACCATCAGAGCGATCTGGTCCTCCTTGCCGGAGATGCGCCGATAAGTGCGCAGTTCGCGCAGCGCCAGAGCGAAGTCCCCGGTGGCATACGCCGTGATGCCCAGGGTCTCCCGCACGATGGCTATACGGCCGGCGCGACGGGATGCCGCGAGAGCGTGCTCGTGGGCCAGTGCGGGATCCTCATCGATGAGCTGCGCTGCCATCGCCAGATGGCGCGCGACCTGCTCGGCGTTCTCCTTGCTCAGGGTCTTGAGTTCGTTGCGGGCCGCCGCGGGAAGGGAGCGAGCGGTGATCTCCTCGGGGATGTCCGGGCCGCGCTCGGGGCGCGGCCGGTCGTCGTACAGCCGGTCGCCCCGCGGACGATCTGCGCCACCGCGCTGAGGGAAGGAGCTGCGGCGGTCGTCACGCGCGTCGCGGCGCGGCGCACCGCCGTCGCGGTTCTGGTACCCGCTCGTACGGCGGTCGCCGTCGCGACGCTGATATCCGCCTTCGCGTGGGGCTCCGTCGCGGCGCTGGTACCCGCTGTCCCGGCGCTGGTACCCGCTGTCTCGGGAACCGCCCTCACGGCGCTCATACCCACCGCCTCGGCGGTCACCGTCACGACGCTGGTACCCACCATCGCGGGAGTCGCCGTCACGACGCTGATACCCAGCGCCCTGCCGGTCACCATCGCGGCGCTGGTATCCGCCGTCGCTGTTCCGGAATCCGCCGTCACGGCGTTCATCGTCGCGCCGCTGGTACCCGCCTTCGCGACGGCGTCCGTCGGCACGCTGGTCACCTCCGTCACGGCGGTCGAAGCCGCCATCTCGGCGGGGGTGACCACCCTCGCGGGGCCGGAATCCTTCGCGACGATCGCCGTCCCGGCGCTGATATCCGCCGCCCTGACCATCTCCGTCGCGCTTCTGGTAACCGCCCTCACGACGCGGAGCCGCATCCCTGCTCTGGTAGCCACCGCCGCGGCGATCCCCGTCACGCCGAGCGCCGTCACGATGCGGGCCTCCATCGCGGCGCGGGGAGGCGCCATCCCGACGGTCTCCGTCGCGCTTCTGGTAGCCGCCCTCGCGACGCTGCCCGGCATCCCTGCCCTGGTAGCCGGAACCGCGGCGATCCTCGTCACGACGCTGATCGCCCTCGCGACGCTGCCCTCGATCACGCGAAGAGCTGTCTCGGTAGGTGGGGCGCGAGCCGGATCGGTCCGTGCGCGGACGGTCTCGACGATCGTCTCTCGAACCAGTGGAACGGTCGTCGTTCTGGCGTCGCGAACGACGCTCTTCCTCTTCCGGCATGATCTCTGCTCTCTCCCACTTCCCGTTAACGCGAAATGGCCACCCAACGTTGGGTGGCCA
>NZ_JBYRIZ020000011.1:0-2271 GCF_058349845.2 Microbacterium cucumeris | reverse complement strand
CCGGACGAACACCCCAGAACCCGACCACGCACCATACGAACACCCCAACAACGACACCGGCGCCGCAGGAGAACCCTGCGCGTCCGAGCTCGTCGTCTCGACGTCTCCACCGTTCAGCGGCACGCGCAGCAGGTGCGAGGAGGTCGCGACGGTCACGGCGTCCGCTGCGCCGGACGCCTGCTGCAGCACTGCCGTGTCCGCGTCGTCGATCTCGGTCCGGAAGCCGCCCGGGGTCGCGACCAAGCCCTGAACCGGGTCCAGCACGACAGGCACATCGCCGACCGCGGTGATCGTCGGCTCGCTGTCCTTCTTCAGCCCGTCGACAGTGCCGGACGTCGGCTCCAGCGGGTCGCCTTGCGCGTCGACCGGGATCGTGTAGACCGCCGCATCCTTCGGGGAGACCGCGAACACGGTCCCGTCGGCACCGACCGCGACGTCGGCGTTCGCGCCGAGCTCGAGTGTAGGATCGGTGCCGGCGAGCTCGAAGCCCGAGAGTCCCGAGACGGGCACGACCCACAGATCGCCGGAATCGGCATCCAGGATCGCGGTGGTCTTCTCTCCCAGCGCCACCTTGCCGGAGCCCGGGATCGCGGTGCTGTCGCCGAGCGCGACACGGGCGGGGTCCACCGTCGTCGCGGTCGACTCGTCGCGGTTGACGACGACGACCGTCGCCTCGTCCTGCAGGATGTCGAAGTTCTCACCCGTCGTCCGCAGACCACCGTCGAGCAACGTCGACTCGTTGTTGAAATGCCCCACCAGCAGACTCGACGACTTCGTGATCCACACGCCCCCGTCGTTCAGATCCACCTCGGTCGTCGGGTTGCCCTCATACGCGAAAGCCAACGTGGTGATCGTCACGACACCGGCGGTCACCGCAGCGGCCGAGGCAAGCGTTTTCGGCCGCGCTCGAACCCAGCTCAGCAGCTTCATACCCGGTTCCCCCCTGGAACGGCCGTGGACGTCATGGTGCGCAGGGCTGTCCGCTCAGCCCATGGACCGCACCGGGACATCCTAACCGTGATCGCTGGTAGTCCGAGATGGGGACCTCTGCCCACCGCGGACGACCAGCTCCTAGGGTCTCGGCCAGTAGTTCTTCTCGGTGTCCACTCCACCACCCCAGCCGATGATGTCGACCCACACATCGACACCGTCACGACCCTGGTGGCAGGCGATCTCCTTGCCGCCGTTGCCGTCGAAGTTGATGCTGTACGTGTAGTTGCTCACGCCGCCGGGGTACGCGCTGGAATAGCACTTGACGTTGTAGGTGCCGATGTTGAGGTTCTGCCAGTTGACGTAGAAGTTCATGCACCCGTTCACGCAGCCCTGCGGGTCGCGGGACCCCTGCGTCACCCAGACGCGCGGCGCCGGCGGATTGCTCGTCGTACCCGATCTCTCGGTGACCGCCGAGTAGCCGGCCTTGTTGTGCGTGCGGACCTTGATCGTGTGGGTCTGCTGATATCCGTTGCCGACTGTGGTCGAGCCGTTGTTGTTCGCGTTCTGCCAGCCGTTCCCGTTGACGTTGATCTCTGTCGTGATGGGGGCGCCGTTGGTGCCGTTGTCGCTCCAACTGAACGTGATCGACTGCCCGTTGTTCTTCGCCGTGACGCTGGGCGCAGGGGGAACACCGTAGGGTGTCTGGGCCGCCGAGGCCGCCGACGGGTCGGAGATGTAGTTCTTGCCGTCGACGTTCGCGACAGCCCGCACGCTCACCGAGTAGGACGTGCCGTTGTTCAGCCCGGTGATCGTCTTGCCGTCCCAGTTGCTCTGCCAGCCTCCGCCCTTGTTGAGGTTGAACTGGTAGCTCGTCTCGCCCGTGGACGCGCCGTTGAGCTGCGACTCGGAAAGTTGATAACCCGAGAGGGTGAGCCTCCCGTCTCCGGCGGTCGCGGACGGACGGGGCGGGGTGTCGGGCTTGATGACGCCGCGACGCGGTGCCGAGGCATCGCTCCATGGACCCCAGTCGGCCTTGTTCTGCGCGCGCACCTGGTATGTGTACGACGTGGTCGAGGTGTCCACGACCACGGCCTGCGAGGTCTTCCCGGCCGCGACGCTGATCGTCTGCACCACGCTCGACCCCTGCAGCACCTGCAGCTGATACCCGCTGATCGCGTCACCGTTGTTGTCGGGTGCGACCCAACTGACGTTCATCTGCGCGCGATCACCGACCGGCGCCATTTCTGCGGTGGTGGGGGCGGCGGGTTGCAGAGGAGGCCCGGCCGGGACCTCGGGCAGCGACGGCTGACTCCAGCTCGACGGCTCCGGAGCCAGGTT
>NZ_JBYRIZ020000010.1:0-2877 GCF_058349845.2 Microbacterium cucumeris | reverse complement strand
CGGTGGAGGCCGGGGGGACGGTGTCGTACAACGTTCTGCCGGACTGGACCGATCCGGACGGCGACGACGTCTACCTCAAGGAAGTGATCGCCGCTCCCGGCGACGAAGTCGACTTCACGACCGACGGTCAGATCACCTACCGTGCGATCGCGACCCCGCCCGGACGCCACGAGGTCCAGGTGATCGTGGCCGACGCGTCTGGCGAGGATGCCGGTGGCACGATCCAGCTCGATGTCCGCCCAGTCGGGTCCACGCTGCCGAAGACCAACGCCGATCACGTCGTGATCAAGGCGGGCCAGCAGGCGACCGTGTCCCCACTGGCCAATGACACCAGTTCCAGCCGTGAGCCTCTGCGACTGAACCGGGTCGACCCGGTGGACGGCGCCACCATCGTCCCCGACTACCCGAACAAGAGCTTCACGTTCACAGCGGCCGAACCGGGCACGTACTACGTGCAGTATCTCGTCACGGCGGGCGTGCCCTCGGCGACGGGTCTGGTCCGCATCGATGTCGAGGGCGCGACTCAGGAGGATCTTGCTCCGATCGCCGTGCGCGATGTGGCACTGCTGCCGACCGGTGGCGAGGTGCTCGTCGGGGTGCTGAACAACGACACCGACCCGGGTGGCGGCGTTCTGGTGGTGCAGTCGGTGACTGTCGAGCCCGGCAGCGGTGTGTCGGTGTCGGTTCTCAACCATGAGACGCTCCGCATCGGCGACCAAGGGGGTCTCGAAGACCAGGTGCGGATCACCTACCGCATCTCCAACGGTGCGAAGACGGCCGAAGGCGATGTCGTCGTGATCCCGATCCCCGCGCCGGACAAGCTGCTGCCCCCGGTGGCGAACGATGACACGGCGACGGTGCGTGCGGGGGATGTGGTGAGCATCCCGGTGCTGGACAATGACACGCACCCGAATGATGCGGCGATGCATGTCGAGCCGGAGCTGGTGGAGCCGTTCATCGATCCGGAGGATGGTGAGGCGTTCGTGTCTCAGGACGAGGTGCGCTTCCGTGCCGGTCCGGAGGCGAAGACGGTGTATGCGACGTACAACGTGGTGGATGAGAACGGTCAGGTGGATGCCGGGTACATCACGATCCAGATCCTCGCAGTGGACGAGGAGAAGAACGCCGCCCCGCGTCCGCGGGATGTCACCGCCCGCACGCTGAGCGGGACGACGGCGAACATCGCGATCCCGTTGGACGGGATCGATGCGGACGGCGACTCGGTGGAACTGCTGGGGCTGGACTCGAACCCGAAGAAGGGTCTCGTCACGGTCGAGCAGGACTACCTGGTCTACGACGCGTTCGACGACGCGACCGGAGTCGACACCTTCACCTACAAGGTGCGGGACAACCTCGGCAAGGAGGGCACCGCGACGGTCACCGTCGGGATCGCCCCGAGCGAGGAGACCAACCAGGCGCCATACGCGGTGAAGGACGCGGTGGTGGTGCGCCCCGGTCGTGAGGTCGCGGTCCCCGTGCTCGCGAACGACTCCGACCCGGAGGGTGCGAAGGTCGCCCTGGTCAAGAACGGCATCACCCCTCCCGAGGACGTTCCGGGCTTCGAGGCGCGGGTGTCCGGCGACCGGGTTCTCGTCCAGGCTCCGGATGCCGAGGTGGAGACATCGCTGCAGTACACGATCGTCGATGACCGCGGCGCCGAGGCGACCGCGGTGCTGCAGGTCACCGTCGATGAGGACGTCCCGCTGCTCTACCCCATCGCGCGCGACGACCGCGTCAAGAGCGAGGACGTCAAGGATGAGCTGACGGTCGACGTCGAGGTGCTGGCGAACGACGAGGATCCGGATGGGACGACGGAGTCGCTGGATCTGACTGTGGAAGAGGGCGGCACGATCCTCGACGACGGCAAGGTTCGGGTGACGGTGGGGGATGAGCGTCAGTTGATCCGTTATACGTTGACGGATCAGGATGAGCAGTCGACGTCGGCGTTCATCTATGTGCCGGCGTTGGCGGATCTGCGTCCGGTGGTGGATTCGACGGAGGGGATCGAGGTCGTCAGTGGGGAGACGGTCGAGGTTCCGTTGGATGAGTATGTGACGGTCGCCGGTGGTGGGTCGGTGGTGATCACGGAGGCGGAGAAGGTCAGTGCGGCGCATGCGAACGGTGATGCGCTGATCAAGGATGAGCGCACGTTGGTGTATACGTCGGCGCAGGGGTTCTTCGGCAAGGATGCGTTGAACTTCGAGGTGACGGATGGTGCCGGGCCGGATGATCCGGAGGGTCGTAAGGCGACGTTGTCGATTCCGGTCACGGTGCTGCCGCCGGAGAACCAGCAGCCCACGTTCACCCGGGGACAGGTCAACGTCGCCCCTGGGGAGGCCGCCTCGTCCATCGATCTCGCCGAACTCACGGGTGACCCGGATCTCGAGGATCAGGGCAAGCACACGTTCGACTATGTCAGCGGCGCCACCGACGGCATCTCCGCGCGCATCGACGGTACCGAGCTGCTGGTCGAGGCGTCGTCCAGCACTCCGAAGGGCACAGCCGCGACCGTCACGGTGCGCATCTCGGACGGCGAGACCGAGCCGATCGAGGGCACCATCGATGTGACGGTGACGGCATCCACGCGTGCACTCCCGACCGCGAACACCGATTCCTTCCCGGAGACGAACCAGGGCGAGACGATCACGGTTCCGGTGCTCGAGAACGACTTCAACCCGTTCGAGGGCGAGGGGGAGCTGCGCCTGCTCGAAGCCGGCGTGGAGAGCGGACGCGGTCAGGCGACCATCCGAGGCGATCAGGTCGAGGTCACCCCGGACGCGCAGTTCGTCGGGATCTTGACCGTGCGGTATCGGATCGGGGATGTGACGGAGGATCCGGATCGTGAGGTGGATGGTCAGATTGTTCTGACGGTTCAGG